>NZ_JACLAF010000003.1 GCF_015355625.1 Tamlana sp. I1 | reverse complement strand
TAGTTTCTAATTGGATTTACAAATAATTCAAAATTCATATCCCCTATTATAAATTTATCTAAAAAGACAAATGAAATCCGTGATTGTCAGACTGAGCTTGTCGAAGTCTTTTTCATAAAAAACTATTTTTTAAAAACGCTTCGACAGGCTCTGCGTGACAGTTTCGTTTCGATTTGGATCAAAAAATGGTTCAAATATTTTAATTCCAATTAGCATTTTCAGTATAAAATATATTTCAAAAAACAACATGTTCCACGTGGAACGTATAAATTTTTACATCAATATATAGTTATCAAAACAAAAAGATTCATGTATTCTTTGGAATTATCTTCCCATATAAACTAGCAATACAGAAATGTCATTTGGTGAAACACCACTAATTCTTGATGCTTGAGAAACCGTTGCCGGTTGAATTTTTTTAAGCTTTTCACGTGCTTCAAAACTCATGGATTTGATTTGAGAATAATCAAAATTCTCTGGAATCTTTACATATTCTAAACGCGATAATTTATCGGCATTACTTTTTTCTTTAGCGATATAACCAGCATACTTTACTTGAATTTCAGTTTGCTCGATTACTTCACGATCTAAATTATTTTCTTCAATATAATCTGAAATACTTTTAATCTTACGCATATCGTCCATCTCGATATTAGGGCGTGCAAAAACCTTAAATATCTTTCCAGATTGATTTACCAAAGCAGAACCTTTTTCTTCTAAAACAGGATTTATTTCTTCTGGTTTAACACTCGTTGTTTCGAAAAAACTAACGAATTTTTCAGCAGCTTCATGCTTCTCCTCCATCCGTTTTAATCGTTTTTCTGAAGCTAAACCTAATTCAAATCCTTTAGGCGTCAAACGTAAATCAGCATTATCCTGACGCAGTAAAGTTCTATATTCAGCACGAGAGGTAAACATACGATAAGGCTCTTCTGTACCTTTTGTAATTAAATCATCAATTAAAACTCCAATATAAGCTTCATCCCTTTTCAATGTAAAAGGATCACGTTCTTGAACTTTTAAACTTGCATTTATTCCAGCCATTAATCCTTGCGAAGCGGCTTCTTCATATCCTGTAGTTCCGTTAATTTGACCAGCAAAATACAAACCATCAACAAGCTTTGTTTCTAAAGTATGTTTTAATTGTGTAGGCGGAAAATAATCATACTCGATAGCATATCCAGGCCTGAAGAATTTCACATTTTCAAAACCAACCACAGAACGCAATGCTTTAAATTGCACATCCTCTGGAAGCGAAGTTGAAAAACCATTTACATAAACCTCACAGGTATTCCAGCCCTCTGGTTCAATAAATAATTGGTGACGGTCTTTATCTGCAAAACGATTTATTTTATCTTCAATAGACGGACAATAACGCGGCCCTAAACTTTTAATTCGACCATTAAACATTGGCGAACGATCGAAGCCTTCACGAAGCAAATCATGCACCTGAAGACTCGTGTAAGTCATGTGACAAGATCGTTGTTTTTCTAAAGGTTTTGTAATATCTAAATAAGAGAATTTTTCAGGATTATCATCACCGGGTTGCTCCGTCATTTTAGAATAATCTAAACTACGCCCATCTACCCTAGGCGGGGTTCCTGTTTTCATTCTACCAGATTCAAAACCCAAACTGACAAGCTGTTCAGTAATTCCTGTTGCAGCACTTTCTCCTGCTCTACCACCACCAAAATTTTTATCTCCAATATGAATTAAACCGTTTAAAAAAGTACCGTTTGTAAGCACTACAGATTTCGCTTTTATTTTAATACCAAGCGAAGTTTTTACACCTACCACCTTGTTATTTTCAACCAATAAACCAGAAACCATTTCTTGATAAAAATCAAGATTAGGCGTACCCTCCAATAACAAACGCCAATCTTCAGCAAAACGCATACGGTCGCTTTGAACCCTCGGACTCCACATTGCAGGACCTTTAGATTTATTAAGCATTTTAAATTGAATTGCCGATGTGTCGGAAACAATTCCGCTATACCCACCAAGCGCATCAATTTCACGAACAATTTGCCCTTTAGCAATACCGCCCATAGCAGGATTACAAGACATTTGAGCGATGTTTTGCAAGCTCATAGTAACAAGCAGTGTTTTACTACCCATATTCGCGGCAGCGGCAGCGGCTTCGCTTCCAGCGTGACCAGCACCAACTACAACAACATCATATACTTCGTTAAACATAATTTTCGTTTTCAATAACATGTTCCACGTGGAACACTAAATTTAATTTTGCAAATATACACTGAAATACTGAATTCTATTTAAATTGCTTTAAGTAGAAATTTTCCTTCTCTCGCATGATTTTAGCTTCTTCATCAGACTTATCCTTATAACCACAATAATGTAAGACACCATGAATAATAACACGTTTAATTTCCTCTTCAAAAGGCACACTATACTCATTAGCATTATCAATAACACGTTCTACAGAAATAAAAATATCGCCTTGAATAAGCTTTCCAATAGAATAATCGAAACTGATAATATCTGTTAAGGTATCATGATCTAGAAATTCTACGTTAAGTTTATGAAGGTATTCATCATCGCAAAACACATAATTAATTTCTTCTAATTTGTAGTTTTCAGATGCTATGGTATTAGTAATCCATTTTGAAATTTCATTCTCTGCATCGAGATTGAAATCAGTTTCGTAATTAAAATTAATCATTGTTTTCCTTAAAATATTCTTTTACACGTGCTTTATAAACCTGCTGCAAAGGTAAAGCTTGTCGGTTTAATATTTCGGTAGTTTTAAAATATTGTTTAGCCTGTGGAATTTGATTATTTGAAGAGTTAAAATAAGATTTAGTATTAGATTCAGATTCTCGCTTTTCTTCTTCGCCTTGCTGAAAAGTTGCGTTTTCCATCTTTAGTAATTGATGTTTTAATTGCATCATTTTTTGAAGTGTTGCCGTTGTGAAACCCTTATTTAACAATTCCATTTCTACAGCTTCCATTTGACGCACTAAAGAACCTGCAGCACCAGATTTACCTTCTTTAGCCAAACGGTCTTCAAGAGCTTGGCGTAATTGTTGTTGCTCTTTATAAATTTCAAAAAGCAAGCCTTCTTGGTCTTCAGAATTCCCCTCACCTTCACCAGGGTTTCCACTTTCTCCAGGTTTTCCATACTTACCTTTTTTACCTTTTTCTCCGGACTTACCATTTTCACCTTCCTTTTCTCCCTCGCCCTCCTTAGAACCTTCACTTTCTTTTGGCTTGCCTTGCTCTCCTTTTTTAAGCCCCTCTTCAATTGGATTTACAAATAATTCAAAATTCATATCCCCTATTATAAATTTATCTAAAAAGACAAATGAAATCCGTGATTGTCAGACTGAGCTTGTCGAAGTCTTTTTCATAAAAAACTATTTTTTAAAAACGCTTCGACAGGCTCTGCGTGACAGTTTCGTTTCGATTTGGATCAAAAAATGGTTCAAATATTTTAATTCCAATTAGCATTTTCAGTATAAAATATATTTCAAAAAACAACATGTTCCACGTGGAACGTATAAATTTTTACATCAATATATAGTTATCAAAACAAAAAGATTCATGTATTCTTTGGAATTATCTTCCCATATAAACTAGCAATACAGAAATGTCATTTGGTGAAACACCACTAATTCTTGATGCTTGAGAAACCGTTGCCGGTTGAATTTTTTTAAGCTTTTCACGTGCTTCAAAACTCATGGATTTGATTTGAGAATAATCAAAATTCTCTGGAATCTTTACATATTCTAAACGCGATAATTTATCGGCATTACTTTTTTCTTTAGCGATATAACCAGCATACTTTACTTGAATTTCAGTTTGCTCGATTACTTCACGATCTAAATTATTTTCTTCAATATAATCTGAAATACTTTTAATCTTACGCATATCGTCCATCTCGATATTAGGGCGTGCAAAAACCTTAAATATCTTTCCAGATTGATTTACCAAAGCAGAACCTTTTTCTTCTAAAACAGGATTTATTTCTTCTGGTTTAACACTCGTTGTTTCGAAAAAACTAACGAATTTTTCAGCAGCTTCATGCTTCTCCTCCATCCGTTTTAATCGTTTTTCTGAAGCTAAACCTAATTCAAATCCTTTAGGCGTCAAACGTAAATCAGCATTATCCTGACGCAGTAAAGTTCTATATTCAGCACGAGAGGTAAACATACGATAAGGCTCTTCTGTACCTTTTGTAATTAAATCATCAATTAAAACTCCAATATAAGCTTCATCCCTTTTCAATGTAAAAGGATCACGTTCTTGAACTTTTAAACTTGCATTTATTCCAGCCATTAATCCTTGCGAAGCGGCTTCTTCATATCCTGTAGTTCCGTTAATTTGACCAGCAAAATACAAACCATCAACAAGCTTTGTTTCTAAAGTATGTTTTAATTGTGTAGGCGGAAAATAATCATACTCGATAGCATATCCAGGCCTGAAGAATTTCACATTTTCAAAACCAACCACAGAACGCAATGCTTTAAATTGCACATCCTCTGGAAGCGAAGTTGAAAAACCATTTACATAAACCTCACAGGTATTCCAGCCCTCTGGTTCAATAAATAATTGGTGACGGTCTTTATCTGCAAAACGATTTATTTTATCTTCAATAGACGGACAATAACGCGGCCCTAAACTTTTAATTCGACCATTAAACATTGGCGAACGATCGAAGCCTTCACGAAGCAAATCATGCACCTGAAGACTCGTGTAAGTCATGTGACAAGATCGTTGTTTTTCTAAAGGTTTTGTAATATCTAAATAAGAGAATTTTTCAGGATTATCATCACCGGGTTGCTCCGTCATTTTAGAATAATCTAAACTACGCCCATCTACCCTAGGCGGGGTTCCTGTTTTCATTCTACCAGATTCAAAACCCAAACTGACAAGCTGTTCAGTAATTCCTGTTGCAGCACTTTCTCCTGCTCTACCACCACCAAAATTTTTATCTCCAATATGAATTAAACCGTTTAAAAAAGTACCGTTTGTAAGCACTACAGATTTCGCTTTTATTTTAATACCAAGCGAAGTTTTTACACCTACCACCTTGTTATTTTCAACCAATAAACCAGAAACCATTTCTTGATAAAAATCAAGATTAGGCGTACCCTCCAATAACAAACGCCAATCTTCAGCAAAACGCATACGGTCGCTTTGAACCCTCGGACTCCACATTGCAGGACCTTTAGATTTATTAAGCATTTTAAATTGAATTGCCGATGTGTCGGAAACAATTCCGCTATACCCACCAAGCGCATCAATTTCACGAACAATTTGCCCTTTAGCAATACCGCCCATAGCAGGATTACAAGACATTTGAGCGATGTTTTGCAAGCTCATAGTAACAAGCAGTGTTTTACTACCCATATTCGCGGCAGCGGCAGCGGCTTCGCTTCCAGCGTGACCAGCACCAACTACAACAACATCATATACTTCGTTAAACATAATTTTCGTTTTCAATAACATGTTCCACGTGGAACACTAAATTTAATTTTGCAAATATACACTGAAATACTGAATTCTATTTAAATTGCTTTAAGTAGAAATTTTCCTTCTCTCGCATGATTTTAGCTTCTTCATCAGACTTATCCTTATAACCACAATAATGTAAGACACCATGAATAATAACACGTTTAATTTCCTCTTCAAAAGGCACACTATACTCATTAGCATTATCAATAACACGTTCTACAGAAATAAAAATATCGCCTTGAATAAGCTTTCCAATAGAATAATCGAAACTGATAATATCTGTTAAGGTATCATGATCTAGAAATTCTACGTTAAGTTTATGAAGGTATTCATCATCGCAAAACACATAATTAATTTCTTCTAATTTGTAGTTTTCAGATGCTATGGTATTAGTAATCCATTTTGAAATTTCATTCTCTGCATCGAGATTGAAATCAGTTTCGTAATTAAAATTAATCATTGTTTTCCTTAAAATATTCTTTTACACGTGCTTTATAAACCTGCTGCAAAGGTAAAGCTTGTCGGTTTAATATTTCGGTAGTTTTAAAATATTGTTTAGCCTGTGGAATTTGATTATTTGAAGAGTTAAAATAAGATTTAGTATTAGATTCAGATTCTCGCTTTTCTTCTTCGCCTTGCTGAAAAGTTGCGTTTTCCATCTTTAGTAATTGATGTTTTAATTGCATCATTTTTTGAAGTGTTGCCGTTGTGAAACCCTTATTTAACAATTCCATTTCTACAGCTTCCATTTGACGCACTAAAGAACCTGCAGCACCAGATTTACCTTCTTTAGCCAAACGGTCTTCAAGAGCTTGGCGTAATTGTTGTTGCTCTTTATAAATTTCAAAAAGCAAGCCTTCTTGGTCTTCAGAATTCCCCTCACCTTCACCAGGGTTTCCACTTTCTCCAGGTTTTCCATACTTACCTTTTTTACCTTTTTCTCCGGACTTACCATTTTCACCTTCCTTTTCTCCCTCGCCCTCCTTAGAACCTTCACTTTCTTTTGGCTTGCCTTGCTCTCCTTTTTTAAGCCCCTCTTCCATCATTTTGTTAAGCTCTTCTTGTCCCATAATGATGTCTGGCAATTGCATTTCGCCTTGACCGCCTTTACCTTGCGACATGCTCATACTTTCTTCCATATTATCTAAAACATCACTTAAAAAATCGGCTAAATTATTAGTCGCCGTGATAGCGAATTGCTGATTGGAAATCCCCTGATAAACTTGGTTCTCGGCAAATAATTCTAAAGCTTTATCGATATTATAATACACCTCTGAAATTTCCTTATTAACCTGCTCGGATAGTTTAGGCTGACGTAAAGAAAGCGAAAACAAACTATCATCGACATGAGAAAAATGCTCACGCAAATAATTCTGTTTCTTTAAATAAGTAGCAAATTTATTATGATCACCTTCTATGTTTTTAAAATCATTCATTAGCGCTTCTTCATCAAAAGAAAACAAAACCAAATTATCTAAAATTTGACGAAGCATATCCATATCTTCTTGCATTTGTTCTGCTCCACCAGATTGCATAGCGTCTTGCATTTGAGCACTCATTTGCTTCATTTTTTTGGCAGCCTTTTTTTGACTTTCTTTAGTTTTTTGAAAATCCTTTTGAATTTTCTCTTGGTTGGTTTCGGAATTTTGAGAAGGTTCGTTCTCTAATTTTTCAAGCGATTCTGAAGCCTTTTTTTGTTCATTTTCAACTTCATTTTCATCCAATTTATCTCTAGGAATATCAACTGGTTTTTTCAAAGCCTTACTTTCCTTTTCTAAATCTTCAAGCTGTTTTTTATAATCTTCAAAAGCATTACTCAAAGAATCTTGTGCCTGTTTCGTATTTTCTTCTTTAGATTTATTTGATAGTGCTTCTTGTTCATCAGCCAACTTATCTAAATCGTCTTGTAGCTTTTCTAATTTCTTTTCAACATAAAAACGCTTGGTAAGTTCAAGCATTTGTTCAAGGCTACGCTTCTTATTTTTATTTTGTTTAGAAAGCTCTTCCATTTTATTTAATAAATCTTCTTTATTAATTTTTTCTTGAAGACGTTCTAATTCACGAAGCAACCTTTCATCTTTTTTAAGTTGCTCTTCGTTATCTTTTAAACGCTTTTGAAGTTCTTCTTTAAACTTATCTTCTTTCTTATTTTCCTTTTGAAATTCTTCTAAATTATCGTTCAGCTTTTTGTTGAAATTTTTCATCATTTCATCCTGCTGCTTTTGCTGTTTTATAAACGATTCTAACTTCTTTTTATCGTTAAAATTTAAATTGTTTTTTTCGCGCTGCGTCTTGGTTAGCTCCTCTAATTTTTTATCCTGTTCATCAAACTTATCAAGCGATTTATTTAAATCTTGAATGCTTTCTTGCTGTTCTTGTAAATGACGTTGGTCTTCCTCATCTTGGGTACGTTTTCTATAAGTAAACACCTGACTTTTAGCACTTTTATACTTATTAACTACATCATTATCAAATACTTGAAAGTATAAATCATAAGAAACACCAGCTTCAACAGTAAAATTATTAGGGAATGCACTAATAAATTCGGAAATATTTGTATTTGAAGTAGGAATACTAACAACCTGTTTATCCATGTCATTCTTTGAAGGATAATAAACCATTTGAAGTTTACTAAATCCGTAGTCGTCGCTAACCTGACCATAAAAATACAGACTTTGTAAATCCAAACTATCTTGCTGAACTTTCAAATGTATTTCAGGATACTCGTCTTTAATCACATCGATATTAAAAGCTAAATTTTCGTAATTATGAAGATGTTTATTGCTTGTACTAAGCGTATAATTAAAATTGTTATAAATGCTTTTAGAAGCTTCAAAAGCACCATTTTTATCAGAAATAAAATCAATAGTATCTTTAGAAAATAATTGCACAGCATCAGTCGCTTTTGCCTGAAGCTCCCATGTAATTTGAGTGCCTTCTGGCACAAGAGCATTTCCTGTACTTTCTAAAACTTCATCTTTCTTTTTTGTGTAAGCGGGATAATTTAAAACCATATTGAAACTAACCAACGAAGGCGTTTCAATAATAGCTATGTTATAATCTTTTGAAACAACATTATTGGCAGATAAACGAAATTCTATAGACGATTTTGGTTTGGAAAAAACATATTCAAATTCGCCAACGCCATTTTGTTCTAAAAAATAAGTTTCGTTGTTGTAAGTGATTTGAACATTTTCAGGAACCACCTCCCCTGCTGTTTTTACAATCAGTTTGAAATCTTTATTTTCAATGGCATTCAAATTTTCATTCAATACAAAAAACTGAAATGGTGCTGGTGGTTCGTAAGCGGTTTTATAATCGATCACCCGTTTATAACTATCGCTAAACCAATTATGATTTCCGAATAAAAAAGTAATTAATAAAATAAGAATTGGAATCGCTGCATATTTTAAATAACCAATATTGTCTTTAAAATTAACAGCCATTTTAAATGGCACTGGTTGTAATTCGATGGACTTTTGTTCTATACTTGCCAAAAGTAATTCCGATTGCGAAGCGTCCTGATGAAGCTGTAAAACGTTTAATAATTTGTCGTTCACTTCTGGAAAATGTTTTCCTATTATTTTGGAAGCATCTTCGTAATTAATTCCTTTTTGAAGTTTGAATAACTTCGCCAATGGCAGAAAAATAAATTTTACAAACAGCGAAAATTCAACAGCAATAAACAACCAAAATAAAACCGTTCTAAAAGTGGTATTTAGCCATAAAACGTATTCGATAAAAAGTGTGAATAACAAATACAACAAGCCAATGGCAAAAAATAGAATCACACCTTTTAGTAATTCATTAGTGTAATACCTTCTAATAAAGGCTTCTAATTTTTGCTGTATGGCTCTGAAATTAGTCATGATTGGGATAGATTCCTGCTTTAAAGGAAATTAAAAAATAATTTAATAGACTAAACTACAATTTTATTTCTACAAGAGTAAAAAATGGCTGAAATTTTAAGAAGCTATTAGTCAGATATTTTGACACAAATTACAGGCATTAGCACCGTATTTTAATAAAGAAAATGATTTAATTCGTGAAAAACTATGAAATCGGTGTCGAGAAACAAAAAATTCAAGCTTATCCCTTTCGGCTTCTCGCTTAATACATATCTTTGCCACAAATTTAGAAAACATGACCAAAAAAGTTCGTGTGCGTTTTGCACCTAGCCCAACGGGACCCCTACATATTGGTGGCGTAAGAACCGCTTTATTCAACTATTTATTTGCAAAAAAACATGGTGGCGATTTCATTTTACGTATTGAAGATACCGACCAAAACCGTTATGTTGAAGGTGCAGAGCAATACATTATCGATGCCTTAAAATGGTGCGGAATGCCTTTTGATGAAGGCGTAGGAAACCCAGGAAAATTTGGCCCGTACAGACAAAGTGAACGTAAAGCATTATATAAAAATTACGCTGATGAGTTGATTGCTTCAGGCAATGCCTATTATGCTTTTGATACTGCTGAAGATTTAGATTTTCACCGTAAAGACCATGAAACAAAAGGAAAAACTTTTATTTACAACTGGCATAACCGCTTAAAATTAAGCAATTCTTTATCGCTTAGCGCGGAAGAAACGCAAGCTAAAATTGATGCTGGCGAGGATTATGTAATTCGTTTTAAATCGCCTCAAGATGAAACCCTTCATCTTAAAGATATTATTCGTGGCGATATTAAAATTGATACCAATATTTTAGATGATAAAGTGTTGTTTAAAAGTGATGGCATGCCAACCTACCATTTAGCGAATATTGTAGACGACCATTTAATGGAAATTACACATGTTATTCGTGGTGAAGAATGGCTACCATCTTTAGCCTTACACTACCAATTGTACACGGCTTTTGGTTGGGAAGCTCCAGAATTTGCACATTTACCTTTAATTTTAAAACCAACAGGTAAAGGGAAATTAAGCAAACGTGATGGCGATAAATTAGGCTTTCCTGTATTTCCTTTACAATGGGAAGACCCAAAAACTAACGAAATTTCAAGAGGTTATAAAGAAGATGGTTATTTTCCGGAGGCCATGGTTAATTTCTTAGCCTTTTTAGGATGGAATCCAGGAACCGAACAAGAAATTTTTAATCTTGACGAACTTATTGAAGCCTTCGATTTAGAACGCGTAAATAAATCTGGAGCACGTTTTGATCCGGATAAAACAAAATGGTTTAACCACCATTATATGCAAGAGCAAAATGATGATGAATTGGCCGAATTGTTTAAAC
Organism: Tamlana sp. I1; assembly: GCF_015355625.1. GTDB lineage: Bacteria > Bacteroidota > Bacteroidia > Flavobacteriales > Flavobacteriaceae > Pseudotamlana. Next base: position 300,143 of record NZ_JACLAF010000003.1, on the reverse strand, counting down.
CAATTGTAGACGAAAAATTAAATGCTGATATCGACGCGCAATACATTGCTATGGTAGTTGCCTTAATAAAAGAGCGTGCCACTTTTGTGTCAGATTTCTGGGAATTAAGTCATTATTTCTTTACTGCGCCTACTTCATACGACGAAAAAGCATCGAAAAAAGCCTTTAAAGAAGAAACTAAAGGTATTTTATCTGAAGTTATTTCTATTGTAAATGGAATTGAAGATTTTTCGGTTGAAAACATTCAAACTGAAATAAAAGGCTGGATTACAAGCAACGAAATTGGTTTCGGAAAAGTAATGATGCCTTTGCGTTTAGCTTTAGTTGGTGCTTTACAAGGCCCAGATGTTTTTGATATTATGTATATGATTGGTAAAAACGAAAGCATCAATCGTATTGAAAAAGTAGTTTCAATACTTTAATAATTTCTTTATCCTGAACCTGTTTTGATTGAATTTCAGAATAGGTTCAGGATTTTCAAAATTCTTCACTAAAAATTGATTTCAAAATAAAAGAAATATGGGATTAGACATGAGACCAATGGGCAAACCTAAACAAGGGTTTGAAAAAAGATTTAAAGAAATTTTTAAAATGGTTGAATCTAATAATATTCCCGAATTAAGTTTTATTGACAAAATACTTGGTAAAAAGAAACCTACTAAGGATGAATTAATTCAAGAATGGTTTGAAAATCAAATACCTACTTATGAAACCATAAAAGCTCCAATGGTTGGAAGAGATAAAGAAGCTGAAGAATGGATTATTAAAAGATATGAAGAGTTAGAAAACAAACCTCCTTTAGAAGAATTTTTAAAAGAGCACAATGGATTTTATGTTATTCCTTTAGCAAAGGAACAAGATGGTGTTCCTTGTTATATTTCGTTTGGTCAAGATGAAAATGTGTTTAGGGGGCAATTTTTGGCAGAATGTGAAGACTTAATAGGTGAAGATTTAGTTAATGAAGCATGGGGAACAAAGCTCGCAGAAGACACACTCGATTATGGAAATAGATTAATGAGTGCAGCTGATGTAATTGCTAAAGAAAATAATCTTGAATATTTAAAAGATCAAAAAAATGCTCCTGAAACAGATGAAGACCAAATAGAATCTAAATTACATATCATATTTTCATTAGCCAAATGGCTGATTTTTTATGGTAAAAATGGACACGGATATGAAGCAGATTTCTAATTGAAAAAATTAATTTTTCAATAATTTAATAAAAAAATCAGTGAAAATCTTTGCACATAGTAATAACATTTTAAAACGTAACAATTGCAGCAAAAACTAGCATTTGTTGATTTCCTTTAAAGCTAGATTCTCCCCCAATAGTATCCAAAGCATTCGTGTTTAGCTTATTCAGAATATTGGTAAAACCATAAATATATTGAGCTTTCAGCATAAAATTTCTAATACCAACCGAAGCGCCAATAACACCATTAACATTAAATTTTGAAAGATCGGTAATGTCTTCAGCCGTTAAATTTGTGTAATTATTTACGTAATAATCTTTTTGATTGTCTTCTTTAAATTCTAGTTGTCCATTATGTTGCAGCATGGGCCCTACATCAATAGTAAAATGATTTCGGTACACTTTTATATGCAAAGCAAAATCCAATTGAACTACTAAAAGTTTATATTTAATATATTCGTTTTCTGAACTTAATAAAGAAGGTCTTCCTAAAATTTCAACATTATTTTCTGATAACTGCATGCCATAACTTAGGTTATACCATTTATGCGGTAAATCGACAGAAGCGCGTAATCCACCCAAAAAACCATTAGAAGATTTGGTTGTAAAATTATCGGTAAGTATATCATATTGGGTAAGTCCACCAGTGATTCCAAACCCATTAGAAGCTCGGTAATAGCCTTTTTGAGAAAAACTTTTTGTAACAAAACATAGTAATAGTGCTACTAATACTAAAAATGACTTATATTTCATACGTTTAGCGGTTTAGCCGCCAAATATAGTATAAATTTTGTATTTTAATTATTCTAAACTTTTTAACAAAAAACTATCATGAATTTCATTTCCATCCCCTTTATTATCATCACATTGCTTGTTATTATTTCGGCATTTTTTACTGTAAAACAACAAAGCGCAGCCATTATTGAGCGTTTTGGGAAATTCCAAAGTATTCGTCATTCTGGACTACAGCTTAAAATTCCGTTGGTAGATCGCGTTGCAGGACGCCTGAGTTTAAAAATTCAGCAATTAGATGTTATTGTTGAAACCAAAACCAAAGATGATGTTTTTGTTAAACTGAAAGTTTCGGTACAATATAAAGTGATTAGAGATAAGGTTGAAGATGCCTTTTATAAACTAGATTATCCGCATGAGCAAATCACGTCTTATGTATTTGATGTGGTACGTGCAGAAGTTCCAAAAATGAAATTAGATGATGTCTTTGTTAAAAAAGATGATATTGCATTAGCTGTAAAAGCTGAATTAAATGATGCGATGCTAGATTATGGTTTTGATATCATTAAAACCTTAGTTACCGATATTGATCCAGACCCACAAGTGAAAGCCGCCATGAATCGCATTAATGCTGCCGATAGAGAAAAAACAGCAGCGCAATATGAAGGTGATGCCCAACGTATTTTAATTGTTGAAAAAGCAAAAGCTGAAGCCGAAAGTAAACGTTTACAGGGTCAAGGTATTGCCGATCAGCGTCGTGAAATAGCTCGTGGTTTAGAGGAGTCTGTTGAAGTATTAAACCGTGTTGGCATAAACAGTCAAGAAGCTTCGGCATTAATCGTTGTCACGCAACATTACGATACGCTGCAATCTTTGGGCGAAGAAACCAATAGCAACCTTATTTTATTACCAAATGCACCACAAGCAGGTAGCAACATGCTAAACGATATGGTGGCTAGCTTTTCGGCAAGTAATCAAATTGGCGAAATGATGAAGGAAAATAAAAAGAAAGCTCAAGAGAATAAAGATTAATTTACTCTTTGTTGATTTGTTGATTTGACAAAACGCAACTGTTTGCAAAATTTTAAATAAATAAAAAAGCCTTATGTTATAACGACGTAAGGCTTTTTTATTGAAGATTGTAACTGTGTTGAATTTGAAACTAAGTTGTTCTTTATGAATTTTAGTTTAAACAAGTTACAATTGTTTGTTTTTCGTCATGCCGAACTTGTTTCGGCATCTCATAATGTATCAATCTATATTTTATAATATGACCCTGAAATAAATTCAGGGTGACGTGAAACTTTACTAACAACAGCAGTTATTCAAAAAATTAACACACTTAAACAAATCAACAATCTTCAAAAATTAAACAGAGATTCCTCCTAGTGTCGGAATGACAAAAAATAAACAGAAAACACATCCACAAATAAACAACCCTACTTAAACGGATGCCGTTCCTCCCACTCCTGCTTGGGATTCATGAGTTGAAAAACAGGTTTTAGCAACCCATTTAAATACGGATTTGTGTGTTTCATGTACACTTGCATGGGTTTTGCATAGGCGCCAACCGAACTCTTAATGGCCATAGCAGTTCGGGCATAAACGATGTTTTTAAAGTTGTTTTCTATACCAAATTGAAGCATATCATAAAGCATGTTTAAATAAAGCTGATTGCTATATTGGTGCTCGGAATCATAACCCAAGAAGTAGGTTTCTAACTGATTTCCGTTTAAAATAAGGGAATAAAAACCAACCAAGACATCATCTAAGAAATAACCGAAAACTTTAAAATTTTCACCCAAATGTGTCTTAAAACTTAAAAAATGATTTTCGGGAAGTATAAAACTATTAAACTTCGCATTGTTTGAAACATTTAAATACAGCTTATGTAATTTTTGATTATTAGCCTGTACCGCTTCTAAATTCAATTCAACAGTCGTAATTTTTCCTAATTTCTTTTTTGAACGTTTGTAACGGTCTCTATATTTTTTGGTTAACGCCGAAGTATAATCTTGAATATTTAACCAATCTGATGGGATGTCTAACATCATATTGGGTTGCACCGAAACTTGATGTAAATGTTGTTTTTTAAAAACCAGAGGTCTGTTGTAAACGGTATCATCAATAAAGAAATCTTTAAACACGATTAAACGCACCGTTTTACCTTGTCTCTGTTTAATTTCAATTTTAATGTCGTTTAAAGCATTTAAAATTAAATCTGTATACTCTGTTTCAGAAATAAGTTTTTCTTCAAAAAATAAGCCGTGTTGCCCTGTATGGGTTAAGTTACCCACAACTAATATATTTCCCTTTAAAACCTTTGAAATAGCATTCTGAAAAACCTCTTTTAAACAAGACACTTCGGTTTTTCTAAACATGTCTTTCAAATATAATTTTACCCGCTGTATAATGGCTACACCTACCAAATTTTCATCTAAAAAAACACCCACATAAAAAAGCTGAATATTATCGGGAGCACCGTTTTCCAGAGCTTCTAAATAATGTGATTGCAGAAAAATATCATGACGCACTAAAGCATCCCAAGAATTAGGAAGGGTTTTACTAGAGTAATAAATGCGATAGGTTTTCAAAAGGAATAAAAAAAGACTGAAAAATATTAATTCTCAGTCTCAATATAAGTTAAAAGTTTACAAATTTATTGCCATCCGCAAATAATGCCACCCATAACGGCTAAAGTAACAATCCAATAGCCACTATTTATAAAAATGTATTTAGCACTTTTACGCTCGAATAAGGCATTGGTTCCTAAAACAGGTAAAACAATAAAAATGCCTGTAAGTACACCGTGTAACGCACCATGTTTAAAGGTTCTAAAGGCATTAGAATAATCGGCTAAAAAAGCAGAGTAAGAAGGTAAAGCTTGCGATGCATCGCCACCAATTAAACTTAAAGCACCCATTTGATGAATAACAATTCCTGGAAGAGCTGTAGCAAGCATAAACGCAAAAATTAAAGCCAAAATAAAAATTTTGGCCATGTTGCCTCCTTTAATTTTTTCATCGGTCATGCCAGCAGCATGCATCCAAGCGGTTCCAAAAACTTTGGGGTTGTACCAAATAAAGCCAATAACTAATGCTGAAATTGCAGCAACAAGCATGGCAACAGGGTTAAGATATTCCATTTTAAAATATTTAGTGTTAGTATATAAATATAGTTAAAATAATGCCAATCACTTTATTAAGATTGAAAGTCATTCCTAACCTAAACAATATTTCTGTTCATTTTTTCCATTGATGAAAAAACGAACCAATCCTTCGTCAAGCTCTGGACAGGCAAATCTAGGCTTACGAATATTTATCTAAATTTTTTGTTCCACACCTAAATTCCAGGAACTCGCTATCAAAATTATAGATAACTTAAAAAATACCTTTAGCTCAAACAGCCTGAAATTTTACGGTGTTTTCACTTCAAATTTTACGATAAATTTTCGATAGGCCATAAAAAACTTGTATCAATAAAAACAATCCGAATTCGTCAATATTTTAGAATTTTAATTAAAGTCCCTGAGCTTCAGCTACTAAAATTTCATTTTTATCTTCCAATGCTTTTGTTATAAAATCGTTTATATCGTCGTTTTTAGTTTGTCCGTTTTTCAACAACACACCTAAAACCAGCATGGCTGCAATACGTGTTCCTACTTTTTTAACAGCGGTTCCAAACAAAGGTTGTAATTCCTCATAAGAAATGTTTTCAGCTAAAGTTTGAATTTCAGCTTTTACCTTTTCTTGCTTAGCTTCAGGCAAATTGGTGTATTTTTTACCCAATTGCTGAATCACATCTATAGCCTTACGTTGTGGTAAATTTTGCTTTTGCTTGTTGTTGTTTTGGGCAGGTTTGTCAGCTGTTTTAGGCTGAGCTTTAGCCCAAGAATCGCGTAAACCAACGGTTTTATTAAAAACTAATTGATCTGAAGAGGAATCGTTATCCACATTAAAATACCCCAAACGTTGAAATTGGAAACGCTCCCCTACTTTGGCATCTTTTAAACTTGGCTCGACAAATGCGGTAATGACGTTTAAGGAATTCGGATTTATAAACTCCATAAAATCTTTGTCTTGATGGCTATCTGGAGCCTCATCATTAAACAAACGATCGTATTCTCTAACTTCAGCTTTTACAGCATGCGGAATTGATACCCAATGTAAAGTACCTTTCACACGTTTTGCAGTATCATTGGAATACGTACAATGAATTTCGGTTATTTCGCCATTTTCATCTTTCACAACACTTTCAGCTTTAATGATGTAAGCATTTTTAAGACGGACTTCACCTCCTAATTTTAAACGGAAAAACTTGTTGCCTGCTTCTTCTTTAAAATCTTCTTTTTCAATATATATTTCGCGTGAAAACGGTACTTTTCTATATCCTGCAGACTCGTCTTCCTGATTATTTTCAGCATCAAACCACTCTACTTTATCTTCAGGGTAATTGGTAATTACCACTTTTACAGGATCTAAAACCGCCATAACTCGCGGTGCTGTTTTGTTTAAATCTTCACGAATACAAAATTCTAAAAGCGACACATCAATAATATTATCGCGTTTAGCAACGCCTACGGTTTCAACAAATTTTCTAATGGCGTTTGGCGTATACCCTCTTCGGCGTAAGCCAGAAATGGTAGGCATTCTTGGGTCGTCCCAACCGTTTACAACACCTTCTTCAACCAATTTAAGCAACTTACGCTTGCTCATAATGGTGTAACTTAAATTTAAACGTGCAAATTCGCGTTGTTTTGGTCTAAGCTTATCGTCTTCTACAACTTGGTCTAAAAACCAATCGTAAAGTTCTCTGTGGGGTTTAAATTCTAAAGAACATAAAGAATGTGAAATTTGCTCTAAATAATCACTTTCACCATGTGTCCAATCGTACATCGGATAAATGCACCAATCGTTTCCTGTTCTGTGGTGATGCTTCTTTAAAACACGGTAAATAATAGGATCGCGCATTAACATATTAGGATGCTGCATGTCTATTTTAGCACGCAAAACATGCTCCCCTTCATTAAATTCGCCTTGTTTCATGCGTTCGAATAAATCTAGATTTTCGGCAACAGTTCGGTTTCTAAAAGGCCCATCAACTCCTGGTTGCGTAGGGGTTCCTTTTTGTTCGGCCATGGCTTCACTAGATTGCGAATCGACATAAGCTTTACCTTCTTTAATTAAAAGGATCGCCCAATCGTAAAGTTGTTGAAAATAATCGGATGAAAATAATTCTTTATCCCATTTATAACCCAACCAAGCCACATCTTCCTTAATCGCATCTACATACTCCTGCTCTTCTTTAGCAGGGTTGGTATCGTCGAATCTTAAATTAACTGGCGCATTATAAAATTCGCCCAAACCAAAGCTAATGCCTATGGCTTTCGTATGGCCAATATGTAAATAACCATTGGGTTCTGGCGGAAACCTAAAACGTAAACTGTCTTTTGGCATGCCATTAGCCAAATCTTCTTCTATAATTTGTTCAATAAAATTGAGTGATCTTCTTTCTTCAGACATTTTCTGATAATTTTCAACTGAATAAGCCCCAAAATTACGGAAATTCAAGTTATTTTTGCCTAATATATCTAATAAGCGTTACAAACTTTTATTTCATTCTTAATAGCATCGCAGCGATTTTAAGAAGAATGAAAAAATTAAAAGCTGAATTCAATTTTTTTACAAACAACATGGGAATTATTACAGTTGAAAATATCAGGATTTTTGCACACCACGGATGTTTAAAAGAAGAAACAACCATTGGAAGCGATTATCGTGTCGATTTAGAAATTGAAGCCGATTTACAAACCTCAGCACTTTCTGATAAACTTAATGATACTGTTGATTATGTGTTTCTAAACCGCATTATAAAAGAGGAAATGAACAAACCTTCACAGCTTTTAGAAACGGTAGCTAAACGTATTTTAACGCGTATTTTTAATGAAGATAAACTCGTTAATAAAGCAACGGTTTGGGTGAGTAAATTAAACCCACCAATTGGTGGCGATGTGGAACGCGTAACCATAAAAATGAGCGAAATACGTAAAAAGTGATTTTATACATTATAAATTCACAATTTTTTTTACATTTGCAGCAGATTTCAGGATTCTTGGAATTTAATTATAATTGGCGTCATGGCCGAGTGGCTAGGCAGAGGTCTGCAAAACCTTCTACAGCGGTTCGAATCCGCTTGACGCCTCAAAAAAAAAGCTTTCAGTTTATTCTGGAAGCTTTTCTTTTATAGGACTAATTTGTTCTAATTTCTCTTTATTTTTTTCGTAAGCTTCTGGAAATAATCCTTGTAGAAAGAGTAAAATTCCGAAGCCAAAAATAACAATCGCTATAATTTTCTTGGTTTTAAAAATTAAACGTGGTGTTAATTTAGCTTTAAGGCGCTTAGCAATTAGTATTTTAACTAAATCGCTAATAAAATAAGCGCTTAGCATAGAAATTATAAAAATAGCGCCGCCGTTTTTAGAGGTGGTTAACGAATCTCCTAAAACGATAAAACCCAGCCAGCCTAATAAAACACCTATGTTTATAAAATTGAGTAAAAAGCCTTTAATAAAAAGCTTTCCGTAGTCTTTTTGAATTTCAACCTTATGGTATTCTTTAACAATAGACCGAAATGATTTTGATGTTTTTATAAAAGAAATAATGCCATAAACAATAAGTAACGCACCGCCAAAGATTAAAAAACTAGGGTCGTTTCCTATTTTTCCTCTTAAATTATTGGTGCTATAAAAGGCGATTAAAATAAAAATTATATCGGCAAAAATAACGCCTAAATCGAATATTAAAGCTGCTCTAAAACCCTTAGTTGCACTAGTTTCAAGCAACACAAAAAAAACAGGCCCTATGGTAAAAGCGAGTATAATCCCGAAAGGAACGGCTGTTAAAATATCATCAAACATCTATGTGGAAGTCTTTACACAAAGTAAAGAAATATTTAAATTAATAGGATAAAGAAACCTATATAAAATAAAAAGTCCTTTAAAATTTAGGTTTTAAAGGACTTATAATTAAGTAAATACGTTTAATCCATACGTTTTACGGTACCGCCTAAAGCTTTGTTTTCGTTAATAGTTTCTGGGTGCCCATAAATATAAGCGTTACCCCCTGCTCTAATTTTTACATTAACTTCATCGGAAGCATGTACATAAGCATCGCCACCAGCTTTAATAGACACATCGGTGTTTTCGGTTTTTAATTCTTCACCTTTGTAAATACCACCTGTATATAAATCTACTTTTTGGTTTTTAGCTGTACCTGTAGTGGTTATAATACCGCCTGTAACGGCTTTAAAATTACCGTGTGTAACATCAACCGGAATGGTTATTGTACCACCTTCTTGAACGCTTAAATCGATTTCAAATTGCTTGATAACCTCTTTTGAAGTTACTTGAGCGCCTTCATTAACATCAATAACATCCAAATGTTCATAATGTAAAGTCACTTTGGTGCTATTGCCATTAAACGCTTTCTCAAGATCCATTTTTATTTTAAGCTTCCCGTTTTTATTATTGGTTAAAACATGTTTTACATTTTCTCCAGTAATAATAATTTTATTTTCGGTCGATTTAACCAATTCCACTTGTATTAAATCGTAAACCTTAACTTCGGTAAAATCACCAATTTTCTTTTCAATCGTTTCTTGGGCAAAAAGTGCTCCAGAACAGATTACTGTTAACATAAAAAATATACGTTTCATAACTATGGTTTTTAATTAATAACGAACAAAACTATCAATAATTATGATAATCTGTATCGTCTTTAATACAATTTTAAATCGATTCTTCAGCTTTTCCTAATAAGGTAAAATCTAAATGTTTTTTAACTAAATCGGTGTTTTTAACTTTTACAACAACTTCATCGCCAAGCTGATACATGATTGAAGAATTTCTACCAACCATAGCATATTGATCTTGATCGAAAGCATAATGATCGTCTTTCATATCGCGCACACTTACCATGCCTTCACATTTATTGGAGATGATTTCTACATAAATACCCCAATCGGTAACACCAGAAATAACCCCTACAAAAGCCTCATCTTTATGGTCTTCCATAAAACGAATTTGCATGTATTTTATAGAATCGCGTTCGGCTTTAGTGGCTAAATTTTCCATGTTACTGGAATGCTGACATTTTTCCTCGTAAATGGCTTCATTAGCCGATTTTCCGCCATCTAAATACTGTTGTAATAAACGGTGCGCCATCACATCGGGATAACGACGAATAGGCGATGTAAAATGACTATAATAATCGAAAGCCAAACCGTAATGCCCAATATTATGGGTGGTATATTCGGCTTTACTCATAGTTCTAATGGTTAAAGTATCTACTAAATTTTGTTCCTTTTTACCGTTTACATCTTTAAGTAAACCGTTTAAGGATGAAGACACACTTTTACGATCTTTAAGATTTAATTTATAACCAAATTTACTAACCACAGTTTGTAAAGTGGCTAATTTACTTTCGTCTGGCTCATCATGAACACGATAAATAAACGTTTTTTTAGGCGATTGTTTACCAACAAATTCCGAGACTTTTCGGTTGGCTAATAACATAAATTCTTCAATGAGTTTATTAGCATCTTGACTGGTTTTAAAGAATACACCAATTGGATTAGCTTCTTCATCTAAATTGAATTTTACTTCAACTTTATCAAAAGAAATCGCACCAGAACGCATTCGTTTAGATCGCATTTTTTTAGCCAATTCGTCCATTTTTAATATGGCATCGGCTATTTTTTGATCGGTTTGATATGTTTTTCCTGTTAGAGAAACTTCGGCTGGAATGGTATTGGTTTCAGATTCTATAATGGCTTGAGCTTCTTCATAAGCAAAACGCGCATCGCTATAGGTTACGGTTCTACCAAACCATTCGTTTTTAATTTCACATTTATCATTCATTTGAAACACTGCTGAAAAAGTATATTTTTCTTCATGCGGACGTAAAGAACAAGCATTGTTTGAAAGCACTTCGGGCAACATAGGTACCACACGATCGACTAAATACACCGAGGTTGCACGCTCGTAAGCTTCATCATCTAAAACGGTGCCTTCTTGTAAATAATGCGATACATCGGCAATATGTATGCCTATTTCGTATAAACCATTCTCTAAGACTTCAAAAGATAAAGCATCATCAAAATCTTTAGCGTCTTTCGGGTCTATGGTAAAGGTTAAATCTTTACGCATATCGCGACGTTTTGCTATTTCTTCTTCAGTTATTGAGGTATCTATTTGATTTGCAAACTGTTCTACTTCAAAAGGGAACTCGTGCGGTAAACCATATTCGGCTAAAATGGCATGAATTTCGGTATTGTGTTCGCCTGGTTTTCCTAAAACCTGAATCACTTTTCCGTATGGAGAATCGGCTTTTTCTGGCCAATCTTCCAATTTTACTAACACCTTATCGCCGTCTTCAGCTTTAAAAGTTTTATTGATAGGAATAAAAATATCCTTATACATTTTATTGCTATCGGCAATTACAAAAGCGTAATTATCGTGTAATTGAATTACACCAACATACTCCGATTTAGCACGTTTTATAATATTAGTAATTTCGCCTTCTAATTTACCACGATTTCTACGTTTGTAAACGTAAAATTCAACTTCATCATCGTGTAAAGCTTTATTAATATTGTTTGATGAAACAAAGACATCATCATCGAAATCTTCGCAAATGATATAACCATTTCCTTTGGCTGCTAAATCCAGTTTACCAATGTGGTATTCTGTGTTTATAACCGCTTTAAATTTACCACGCTCTACTTCTTCAATTTCTTGTTTGCCTTGTAAATCGCGTAATTTTTTTATGATTTGATTTCTGCTACTCGCATCGTTAACGCCAAGTTTGGCCGCTATTTGTTTGTAGTTGAAGGTTTTGGTTCTTTCTTTTTTTAAAATACTTAAGATTGTATTTGTAAGGTTGGAAATACCTTTATTTTTGGATTTCCCTTTTCGTTTTCTTGTCATTTAATTTTGTAATCATTTTCATTTCCTAAGATACTGGAAATTGTGTTATTAAATAGCATGGTTTTGGGAGAAGATATGCTATTTATTTTCTACAAAGCTACGGTTTATAATTTAAAGCCATGTTTCCTTAAGTTTATTAAAAGAAAAAGACTTACAATTTCATGTATATTTTAAATTTTTTGAAATACCAATTTAGTTTTAGGAATTAGAAAATCAAATTTAAAAAAACGTTAAACCGAAGTTATCCACACATATCTATATATTATTATTTTTCTTTTAAAATTTAAAAAAAACAATGGTGGTTATTATAGGGTGTTAATAAGTGGTATAACTTTTTTAAGTTTTGTTTTGATGGCGTTAAATTTACAGTTTGTTAATAGGTTCTTAACATAGTATAATTTTTTAAAAGCTTTATTTTGAATGATTTTCAATTTTATATACACAGTTGTTAACAACTCCATTTAACCACTTTTTACTCATAAGTTTTTTCAATTTTATGTTTATAGCGATCAATTTTTAGGCTCATAACATTGAAAAAAAAAGTGAGTTAAATATTTGCTTTTTTAGTTCCGGTTTTTGATTGGAAAAATAAATGGATATTCAATATTTTTCTTTTAAAAAACTATCAACAGTTATTAACAAGTTGTTAAAAGCGATGTTTAAAGTAATCAACATTTATAAGGGATGGCAGTGATTTATGAATAAAAATACGCCATTAATTTGATTATGAACCACTTGTGTTTTTTAGGGTAAAAAGTGTTGGTAAAAACACTTTGTGAAGATTATTTTTAGTATAAAAAAATAACAGTCTCGTATATCATTTGTAGTGTGATTCTGTACCAAATTTAGCAAATAAAAACGAATAGATAATTAGAAAGGATTTTGGTAAGCAAGCTTGAACTAGTCCTAAATTTTACATTGCGTTGTGCTCAATTATTTTATACGATAAATTGTCTTATTTTTTTCTCCGATTTTTTCAAATAAACCTAATTCAGTTCCTTTTTTTAAATCTCTACTAGCTGTTGCTGAAGAAATATCTTTAAAAATATTCATATAATCTTTTCTCGAAAATTCAGTTTTATTTAATGAAACAAAATATTCTAACCTATCTTTTTCATTTAACGTTCGATTATTAAAATCTAATAATTCACTTATTGACATGTTAATTACGTTTAGCATATATTCAATAAATTTCGTTGATTTTCCTGATTTATCACTTTCAGCCAAAGCTTGATAATATTTATCTTGGTCGTTACTAATTAAAGTTTCAAAAGGTAAAAACTCAAATACTGGATATTTTTCCATTAAAATTAATGTTTGCCATAATCTTCCCATTCTTCCATTTCCATCTAAAAAAGGATGTATAAATTCCATTTCATAATGGAAAACGCAACATTTAATTAATTCAATGTCATCAGACTTTTTCAAATATTCAAAAAGGTCTTTCAGTAAGTATCTCACATTTTCAAAAGGAGGTGCTAAATGTTCAACTTTTGAACCTTTTACAATTCCGACACTTTGATTTCTATATTTACCTGGATTTTCAATTAATCCTGTCATTAAATCTTTATGAGCTTTTAAAAAAGATTTTTCATTAAAAGGATTGTATTGTTCTAAGTTTTCATAAATTTTGATAGCATTTAAAACCTCCAGAACATCTTTTTTAGGACCAATAACTTTTTTGTTTTCAAGAAGTGCTGTTATTTGTGCTTCTGTTAGTGTATTACCTTCTATTTTTAAAGAGGAATGAATCGTTTTAATTCTATTTTGTTTTCTCAATTTTGGTGAAGGTTTGTTTAGTAAATTAGCGTTTACTTCACCTATTTTCTCTGAAATAGAAGTTATTAATTTTAAAATGGTTGATGTAATTTCGTATGGTGGTTTCATTTTATGATACTATCATTTGATACTATCAAATATACTATCATTTATTCTGAATTATCTTATCAAATTATATTTTTTAATAGACGATTTTAAGTCCTTTTTAAAAAAGTCAAGATTATTGATGCTCTTATCAAAGCGATCCAGATTCTTAACAACAAAACAATGATATATTTAGTAACTTTGCCACTTAAAATAATTAGAACTTAAATCATGACAATTTCTATAGGTAACGATCACGCTGGAACAGAATATAAATTCGCTATTAAATCATTATTAGAATCGAAAGGTATTACCGTAATTAATCACGGAACCGATGCGAATGATAGTGTAGATTATGCCGATTTTGTGCACCCTGTTGCTGAAGATGTTGAAAACCAAAAATCGACTTACGGTATTTTAATTTGCGGAAGCGCTAATGGTGTAGCGATGACGGCAAATAAGCATCAAAAAATTCGTGCGGGATTATGTTGGAACAAAGAAATTGTACACCTTATTAGAAGTCATAATAACGCTAATATTTTATGTATTCCAGCGCGATTTACTGCTATTCAGCAAGCTTTAGAAATGGTTGAAGAATTTTTAAATACCGATTTTGAAGGTGGCAGACACCAAAATAGAATTGACAAAATTCCATTGTCTTGCTAGATGAGTCATCATCATGGGCATCATCACACACATGATCATCCCGATTTAAAAGGTCGGAATCTTGTTATATCCATACTTTTAAATATTGTTATCACCGTTGCCCAAGTTATTGGCGGACTCCTTTCTGGGAGTTTAGCCTTACTTAGTGATGCCTTACATAATTTTAGCGATGTTATTTCATTAATTATTAGTTATATAGCTAATAAGTTAACCAAAAAAAAAGCATCATTTCAAAAAACATTTGGCTATAAACGTGCCGAAATTTTAGCTGCTTTTATTAATGCGGCCACTTTAATTATTGTGGCTATTTTGTTAATAATTGAAGCTGTAAAACGTTTTCAAAACCCGGAGACTATAGAATCCGATTTAGTTATTTGGTTGTCTATAGTCGCTATTTTAGGAAACGGTTTTAGTGTCCTTTTATTAAAAAGAGATTCTAAATCTAACATGAATATGAAAAGTGCGTATTTGCACTTACTAACCGATATGATGGCGAGTGTTGCCGTATTGGTTGGTGGAATTTTAATGAAATATTTTCAGCTGTATTGGGTAGATAGTGTGCTAACTTTTGCCATCGCTATTTATTTAGTGTGGATGGGTATGGATTTGCTAAAAGATTCCACTAGAGTACTCATGCTTTTTACGCCAGATTCCATTCCAATAAAACAAATTGTTGATGAAATTAATGCTTTTGAAAGTATTAAAAACGTGCATCATGTACATGTTTGGCAGTTAAATGAAGACGAAGTGCATTTGGAAGCCCATATCGATTTTAACGAGAATATTACCTTATCTCAGTTTGATGAAATTTTGCATAAGATTGAAGATTTAGTTTTTAAAAAATACGACATCAATCATGTTAATATTCAGCCAGAATATGGTAAAGATGATGCTAAAGACGTGATCGTTCAAGATTAATTCCTGCGAAGGCAGGAATCCCATCATAAAAGGCAGTAAATTTCAATCTAAAAAATAGTTTTAATGATGCTGCGTAAATTTTAGAATCTGCGTTCACAAATAAATAAGGCTTTCGAAGTCGAGAAGTGAAAATTAAATCAATATAAAAGTTCTCGTCTCCGCTCCTTTAAATTAGAAATTTTAAACTCAATTATATTTTTTCAAACTATGACCTTAGACATCAAACTCAAATCTTTTGAAGCATTAAGCAAACAAGAACTCTACGATGTTTTGCAATTACGCAGCGAAGTTTTTGTAGTAGAGCAAGATTGTGTGTATCAAGACATTGATGGAAAAGACCAAAAAGCATGGCATGTTTTAGCTTATAAAGAAGGAAAATTAGTGGCTTACACACGTATTTTTAAATCGGGTATTTATTTTGAAGAATCTAGCATTGGTAGGGTAGTTGTGGCTAAAAATGAACGTAAACACAAATATGGTTATCAAATTATGGAATTTTCTATTAATGCGATTAAAACACATTTCCGCGAAAGCGTAATAAAAATTTCGGCACAGTATTATTTAAAACAATTTTATACTAATTTAGGGTTTAAAGCGGTGGGCGATACTTATTTAGAAGATGGTATTCCGCATATAGCGATGTTTCAAAACCTATGAAACAATTTGTAGATTATATAAAACTCAATTATCTAATTTTAATAATTAAACTATTAATAATAGCTTTATTTATTTTACCAATCGTTGGTAATTATGATAGAATCTATTTTGATTATCTTTTTATTTCAGAACAGGACAAAGGTTTATTACACAATCTGTTTGTTATTATACAAAACACTAATTTTAGACCAATTTTAATAGTATTTATACCATTTATTGGTGTGTTTTTAAATAGAAAAATTGGATGGATGTTAATAAGCTCTTTTTTTTATTTCTTACTTTCATCTTGTGTTTTTAAGTTTGATGAATTAGATTTTTCAAATGAGATTTTCTTATTTATAATTATTATTACAATACTCTTATCTATTATTTTTATAATGAATATTAGAAGAATCAGTTATTTGTATTATGGTATTCCCAAAACTGAATTATTAGGTGAAAATGTTATTGCTACTATTATCGGTATGTCCTTAACTATTGGAGTACTTTTATTACAGTAATTATTTTAGAAAACATAAAAATGGAAGAAACATCAAAAAGCATCATTATTCAACATCTTGAAAATCAACGCGCTTTTTTTTCTACCCATAAAACGAAGGCTATTCATTTCAGGTTGGAGCAACTTTATAACCTGAAAAAAGCCATTTTAAAAAATAAGAAGCAACTTGAACAGGCTTTATGGGAAGATTTGCATAAATCGCCTGAAGAAGCTTACCTCACCGAAATTAGCATTGTTACAGCCGAAATAGACAACCATATTAAACACTTAAAAAAGTGGGCCAAACCTAAAAAAGTTTCAACACCTATACATTTATTACCGTCTTCAAGTCAAATAAATTACGAACCATTAGGATTAGCGCTTATTGTTGCGCCTTGGAATTATCCGTTTCAGTTGTTAATAAATGCTTTAGTGGGTGCAATTTCAGCAGGTTGTTGCAGTCTTTTAAAGCCATCGCCAG
The DNA here is from genome assembly GCF_015355625.1 of Tamlana sp. I1. GTDB lineage: Bacteria > Bacteroidota > Bacteroidia > Flavobacteriales > Flavobacteriaceae > Pseudotamlana. The sequence continues at coordinate 283,171 of NZ_JACLAF010000003.1, read as the reverse complement.
ACGCACCAAAAACGGCAAAAGCAATGCAAAACATGATTGAAGACACTTTCAATTCCAATTACATTGCTGTTGTACAAGGCGGTAAAGACACAAATACCATTCTATTTAAGGAACGTTTTGATATTATTTGCTTTACAGGAAGCCCGAAAGTAGGGAAAGTGGTTATGAAAGCTGCTGCCGAACATTTAACCCCTGTTATTTTAGAATTGGGCGGAAAAAGCCCTTGTATTGTTGATGCAGATGCGAATATTGACGTGGCTGCAAAACGGATTGCTTGGGGCAAATTAATAAATGCCGGACAAACCTGTATTGCGCCAGATTACCTTTTTGCCCATCACACGATTAAAGATGAGTTATTAGATAAAGTTGCCAAAAACTTTACGGAAATGTATGGCAGTTCCATTAAAGAAAGTCGTTTTTATCCGCGTATTGTAAATAACCAGGCCATGGATCGGTTAGAAAACTTAATGAAACAAGGCAAAATACACACTGGCGGAACTGTTGATAAAAACGAAAAATTTATTGAACCCACGATTATTGATCAAGTAGATCCAGATTTTCTCATCATGCAAGAAGAAATATTCGGACCTATTTTACCGGTGATGACTTTTAATCATATTGATGAAACCTTCGATTATATCAATAAAAACGAAAAACCTTTAGCCTTTTACTATTTTGGTAAAAATGAAAATGCCAAACAGGTTCTAGCGAAAACAACTTCAGGAGGCGCTTGTATTAACGATACTTTGTTACATGTTGCCAACCATAATTTACCTTTTGGTGGCGTTGGAAATAGCGGATTTGGTAGCTACCATGGATACGATAGTTTTCTAGCTTTTAGTAACAAAAGAGCCGTTGTAAATACACCAACTTGGATCGATTTACCTTTAAAATATGCGCCCTTCAAATATTTTAAATGGATTAAAAAGTTAATTTGATAAGGCATAAACTACTACTAACTGAAGATGTATTACAACAATTAAGGCATTCATATTATTCAAGAGGATTGTTAAACTTTCCAATTGCTCTAAAATTTTAAAATATTAAGTGAATCTAATAAGTTTGATTTGAAAATAAAGCAGATGCCCTTTAACGCTTCAACGCAAAACAGCCTCTTACAATTTCACCAGAATTTAAAACCATTTCGTACCAATAACTATCGCTAGACATGGGTTGTCCTCTGTACTGGCCATCCCAACCGCTAGAATTTGGTGGTAAAAACTTAATGAGTTTACCATATCGGTTATAAATGGAAATAGTATTAACGTGGTTTGATGCGTCTAATATTTGCCAAACATCATTTTGACCATCGTTGTTGGGGGTAAAATATTTTGGAATATAATAAAGGGCAGCGCTAATAATAACATTAAAAACCGATTCGTTGCTGTAACAGTTTATTTCGTTGTAAATATAAATACTCTGCGATGTTGAAATTAAATCACCTGCAAATAAAGGCGTTCCCATACCTCCAGAAGCTGTAAAATAATTGCCGTTATTAATTATAGGCAGTTGGTAACTTTGGCCAAAATAATCGTTTAAAACATCTACAGGCACGGTTTGTTTACACGCTTCATTAGAATTTACATAATTTGGAAAGCTGCTAGGTTGCCAGGTACTAAAATCGGCTTGAGGATTATCAACAACCACACAATTTAAAATTGGGTTTCCACTAAAATTTACAGAAGTCATCTTCATGTTATTACCGTTTTTAATGTTTAATTGACACAATTCATTATAACTGCAATCTAAATCGCTTAGCGTTTTGTTTTGTGAAAAATCTAAAGATTTAATGGCATTATTAAAACATAAAACGACGTTTAGTTCGTTGTTTTTACTCAGGTTTAAGCTGGTTAATAGATTGTTTTCGCAAGCCAAATAACCTAATATGGTATTGGTTGAAAGCTCTAAATTTAAAAGTAAATTGTTGCTACATTCAAAACGGCTTAGTATAGTGTTTGTTGAAACATCTATTGCCGTTAGGTTATTATCCGAACACACCAAAACGTTTAAATTCAAGTTGTTTGAAATGTTTAAAACCGATAAATCATTGTTTTCACAACGTAAGGAAATCAGTTTTGTGTTTTTAGAAACATCAAGGTTTTGAAGCCCATTATTAAAGCACCAAAGCCGTATTAAATTATCGATCGGATTAACGTTTATAACGGAAATTAGGTTATTACTGCAGTATAATTCGGTTAAATTGGTGTTTGCTGAAATGTTTAAAACCGTCAATAAATTATCGGAACAATCTAAGTTTTTCAATGCTAAAAAGTCTTCGATTCCTGTAAGATCTTGAATGTTTTTTTGGGCAACATCTAAATCTGTAATACCGCTAATATTTGCTGTGGGAACAAAGGAATCTAAAGGCCCTGAATCTAACCCCAAATCGATTAAAACTTGCTCAAAATTAGGATCTGGAACATAGGTATTTTGAGAAAACCCTTGTAGTTTTAAAAAGTATAAAACAATGAAAAAGCACCCGATTTTAGGCATAGTTTTTATTTTACTTTGTCGTCTACGTAGGTAATCACGATTTCTACGCGTCTGTCAAATTTAGGGTCGCCGCCAAGCGGAAATTTTCTGCGCATGCCTAAGTGTCGCATGCGTTTTTTGCTTACGCCTTTTTTTGCAAAATAATCGTAAATATATTCGGCTCGTGCTTCAGAAAGATTGCGTTTTTTAGTTTTTCGGTCTACCGCATCTCTTGTAAATTGGGTACAACACACATGGCCTTGAATGGTAAAATATATTTCTTTTCTTTCTACTAAGGCATCAGCAATAGCTTCTAAATTTTGCTTAGAATCTGATATCATTGAAGCCTCGCCAGAATTAAATAATATGTCTTTAAAAATGATTTTGTCTCCTTTTTCAGCTTCTTTAATAAGTTCTACCGTGGTTTTTTCTTTTTCAACTACTGGCGGTTCTACTTCAACAACAGGTGCTGGTTTTGGTAATTTGGGTTTTACAATAACTTCTACTTTTCGGTTTAAACCTCGAATTTTTAAAATATTTTCTTCTTGAACAATTTTCAGTAGAATTTTGCCTTTACCATCTACATTGGTAATTAAACTTTCGCTTATTTCATTATTTGAAAAAACGGTTTTTATAGCATCGGCACGTTGTTGGGAAAGGATTAAATTATAATTATCGGCACCACGATCATCACAAAAACCAAATATTGAAATAGATTCAATATCAACTTCACTTAAATTGGCAATGAATAACAGCAGGCGGTTTTCTTCGGTGCTAGGGACTTCGTATTTATCGGTTTCAAAATAAACTTCATGGGTAAGCTCTGTTTGCGAAAAAGCAAACATAAACCGAAGTGTTATTAATATGGATACCAATAATTTAGTCATAGTAGGCCGTCGTAATCGATATAAATATAATATTTTTAATCGATAAAAACACGAGATGACTATGTATCTAGGTTTTTCATGGATGAAGTGTAGATCCGTGAAAAAAAGAGGTAAAATTAACCGATTAAACGTAGTTTATTTTACTTTAAATACCCTTGATAAGCGGTTGGGTTGCCTAAAATTTCGGTAGCTTTTTTAATTTCAGAATCGTGTATTTTATAATATTCATACAAACCTTCACGGTACACGTAACATTTTACAATGTCTTCGGTTAGTAGCTCCAATAAAAAGTCTTTATTTTCATCGATAAGCTTGGTTTTAGACTGATTTAAATTTGAAATTAACGTATTATAATCACTTTCAATATTATCGTTTAAAGCTTCTTTTTTCGAGGTTTCGAAGGCTTTTTTAAGCGCTTTTTCGGTTTCGGTTTCAAATGAAAACTGATTCTTTTTTAAATAATTTTTAAAGTTAGAAAAGTCCTTATCTGTAAGCGTTAGGCTATTAACATCTTCAACTTTATGGGTGTAATAATAATCGGTTGCAAAATTGAAAATTAAATCGTTGTTAATAATAGCATCTGTAATAGTAGGATTTTTAGTTTTCCCAATAGCTACATCTGGAAACACGCCACCACCGTCAAAAACTTGACGTCCATTTTTAGTTTTAAATTCGTGATAATTTTCTTTTTTCACACGAACGGCTTCGCCTTTTTCATTTCTATTCCAATAATCTAAGGACTGAATGCAACGTCCTGAAGGGGTGTAATATCTAGAAATGGTAATTTTAACCTGCGTGCCGTAAGTAAGTTGTTTGGGGCGTTGCACCAAGCCTTTTCCAAAACTTCTAGACCCTACAATAACAGCGCGGTCTAAATCTTGTAAAGCACCAGACACAATTTCGCTCGCCGATGCACTAGAACCATCAATTAAAACCACTAAAGGGATTTCGGTATCAATAGGTTGACTTTGTGTGATGTAGGTGCGGTTGTATTGTTTTACTTTAGATTTTGTAGTAACTACTAATTGGCCTTTAGGCACAAAAAGGTTTACAATTTTAATGGCTTCATTTAATAAGCCGCCAGGGTTTCCTCGTAAATCTAAAATTATTTTTTGAGCGCCTTGTGCTTTTAAATCACGCAATGCATAATTAGTTTCGATATAGGCTTTATTGTTAAAACGGCTTAAAACAATATAACCGGTTTGCGCATTAACCATTGAAAAATGGGGCACGGCTTTAATATCGACTTCGGCGCGTTTTATAGTGGCTGTATGTGTTTTTCCTTGGCGTAAATAAGTCACTTCAACCGAGGAATCGGCGGTACCTTTTAGCAATTCGCCAGCATGGTCTTTGTAACCTTTAACTAGGGTATTTCCTATTTTAATAATTTCATCACCAGGTTTTAAACCCGCTTTATCGGCTGGATAATCTTTATAAGGTTCTACAACTAGCAGTTTGTCTTTTAGAGTTTTTATTCGGGCACCAATGCCTGTATAATCGCCTGTATTATTTATGCGAGCCGCTTCTACATCTTGCTCGTTCATAAAATTGGTATACGGATCCAGATCGGCTAACATGCTTTTAATAGCTGTATCCATAAGGTCGCCAGGATTGGTTTCATCGACATAATTCATGTTTATTTCCTTGAATAATGTGGTGAAAATTTCAATCTGTTTAGCTATTTCAAAAAAATCATTTTTAAAGGCCGATGTTGTTAAAAATACAACGCAGGCTAAAATTGGAATTATAATTCTTTTTTTAAGTAACTTTTTCATGGAATACCTTATGTTTCAGAAATTTTGCTTTGAAATTTATCGAATAAAAGTTTCATTCGTGTTACAACTTCAATAAATTTTGGTTTGTCTTTACCAATGTACAAAATCATAAACGCATATTGCTGCGTTAAATTGTTAAAATATATGGCTTTATTCAGCCTATAAGATTCACGCATTAAACGTTTTATGCGGTTTCTATCTACGGCTTTTTTAAAATTGCGCTTACTTACAGAAACCCCTGTTTTTGCAGGAACGGCATCTTCAAAAGTTGTGGGCAGAAAAACAAGCCGTAACGGATAAGCGGAAACCGATTTACCTTCAGCAAATAACTGCTCAATAAGTTTTTTGCTTTTAAGTTTTTCTTTTTTATTGTATGTGAAACGCAAGTTGTTTGTTTTGATTGCTCAAAGGTAATGAAATAAAAAAGTTGGTTTTTAATTATCCGCTTTAAGTACTATAAATTTATGTGTATTTATTGAGTATATAACTATAATTAATAGACTTAGACCTTTCAGGTTTTTAAAACAGAAGTGTTCGGACCACCAAATTATAATTAAAATAGATTAATTAGATTTAGTTTGTTCTAGAAAACATTAATAAAACTTGCTCCTCACTTCGTATTGAAGGGAGGAAAATTTCGATGAAATCGAAATTAGGAGGGTTAAAAACTATAAAAAACATATGAGCTTTCAACTTCCGAACAAAAGTGTTTTAAATCCTGAAAGGTGTGAAACTTGAAAAGAAAAAAAATAGTTGGTTAATAGCTGATTTTCAGTTTTTAATGCGAATTCACATAACTCCTATCCCAATCTTTCCAAACCACTTCGTAACCTTGCGATTGAATCATATTTTTAATAGCATCGGTTGAACGTTCATCTGAAATTTCAAACTGTTCTAACGATTGGGGTGCTACGGCATAACCTCCCGGATTTGTTTTTGACTCGGCACTTATAGAGGTAATTCCTAATTTGATGATGTTGTTTCTGAAGGTTTCACTTTCGCGCGTAGACATGGATAATTCGACATCTTCATCTAACATTCTATACGCACAAATGAGTTGCACCAAATCGGTATCGGTCATTTCAACTTTGGGTTCTACATCGCCTTGATGCGGACGTAATCTTGGAAATGAAATGGAATACTTTGTGCGCCAATAGGTTTTTTGAAGATATTTTAAATGCAATGCCGTGTAAAAACTATCCACACGCCAATCTTCCAGACCGAATAAAGCCCCTAATCCTATTTTATGAATGCCTGCTTTTCCTAAGCGATCTGGCGTATCTAAACGGTAGTTAAAGTTCGATTTTTTCCCTTTCGGGTGATGGGTTTTATAAGTGGCTTCATGGTAGGTTTCCTGATACACTAAAACGGCGTATAAACCTTCAGCTATAAGCGCTTCATATTCCTCTTGATCCAAAGGTTGTACTTCAATACTAATGTTTGAAAAATGCTTTTTTATAAGCTGAATGGCGTGCTTTAAATACGAAACTCCAACCGTTCTATTCGCTTCGCCCGTTACCAATAAAATATGATCGTAGCCTAGTTTTTTAATGTGTTCAACTTCTTTTAAAATTTCGGCGTCACTTAAAGTTTTTCGCGGAATTTTATTCGTCATACTAAAGCCGCAATAGGTACAAATGTTTTGACATTCGTTAGACAAATACATAGGAATATACATTTGAATGGTATTCCCAAAACGCTTTTTAGTGAGTTGATGACTGCGCTGCGCCATATGCTCGATAAATGGTTTTGCTGCAGGAGAAATTAAGACTTTAAAATCGTTTAAAGTTATTTTTTCTTTGGCCAATACAGTTTCAACATCAGTTTTAGAAACCGCATATATTTCCTGTTCTAGAGTGTCCCAATTGTATGTTTCAAAAACAGTTTTGAAATTGCTTTTAGCTATAGGCTGTTGGCTATTGGCTATTTGTGTTTTCATTTTAAATGGTGTTTTTTAAGTAATCGTTTTTTCTAATAGCCAAAAGCTAAGCGCTAAAGGCTAAAATTTATTGTAAAAACGACGTTAAAGGGCTACTTGCTTCGGCATGTTGCTTTACAGGCGCTAATTTGGCGTTATAGGCCATTCTACCGGCTTGTACAGCCATTTTAAAGGCTTTGCCCATTTCAACTGGATTTTGCGACACAGCCATGGCGGTATTTATTAAAACCGCATCGGCACCAAGTTCCATAGCATAAGCTGCGTGCGATGGCGCGCCAATTCCAGCGTCTACTATTACAGGCACGTTGCTTTGCTCGATAATAATTTCTAAGAAATCCATTGTTTTTAAGCCTTTATTGCTTCCAATTGGTGCGCCTAAAGGCATCACACATTGCACGCCAACTTCTTCTAAACGTTTGCATAACACAGGATCGGCATGAATATAAGGCATCACTACGAAACCTAATTTTACTAACTCTTCAGCAGCTTTTAAGGTTTCAATAGGATCGGGTAATAAATATTTTGGATCGGGATGAATTTCTAATTTTACCCAATTGGTTTTTAAAGCTTCACGAGCCAATTGTGCAGCAAAAACAGCTTCTTTTGCCGTGCGAACCCCCGAGGTATTTGGTAATAAACTAATATGATTTTCCTGTAAATGCACCAACATATCATCCGATTGGTTGTCCATATCCACGCGTTTTAAAGCCACGGTAACGAGTTCGCTTTCCGAAGCTAAAATACTATCGCGCATCATGCTTGAACTGCTAAATTTTCCTGTGCCAGTGAATAATCTAGAACTGAATGTTTTATCTGCTATTTGTAATGTGTCTTTCATGTTTTTTATTTGTGATAGCGATTATATGGTTAAGGTGCTATAGAATTTGTAAATGTTATCGTATTTATTTTAACTATTTAACATTATAACAGCATAACTATATAATCTTATAACTTTTTAAAGCGTCAAATGTCTTTAGGTTTCCAAACTTGTTCTTCAAGAGTTTCAGGGCCTTTTAATAGCTCCTTAAATGCCTTGATCGTATTAAAGTTTTTGGTAATTTCTCCCGAAACGGCGATGCCATAAACACCAGTTTCAAGCAATTCGGAAACATCGTGTGTGGTAATGCCTCCAATGGCGATAACCGGAATTTTACTGTGCAGCTTTCCAAGGATGGTTAAATAACCACTGAAGCCAATTTCGGGACTTAAATTTTCTTTAGTAGTTGTAAATCTATAAGGACCTAAACCAATATAATCAACGTTTTTATCTACTAAATCTTTACAATCCTTAAGGGTGTTTGCGGTGCCTCCAATAATTTGCCAGCTGTATAATTCTTTTCGTGCGATGCTAGGGCAGGTATCTGTTTTTCCTAAATGAACCCCATCGGCTTTTACGGCTTTAGCAATTTTATAGTGGTCGTTTATAATTAATCGTGTTTGGTAATGGTTGGTGATTTCTCTGGCTTCTTCAGCAGCTTTTAAAATCTTTTTTTCTGAAACCCCTTTTATACGTAATTGCACCAATTCGGCTCCAGACTGACATGCTTTTTGAATGTTTTCAAGATGTTCTTTTGGTGAATTGCCTTGTGATATGTAATGTAATTTTGGTATCATTTGTTTATAATTTTCTAGTTATGCAGTTATGTCGTTAAAAAGTTAAAATTGAATTTTAGGAGTTAGAATTATGTAGTGCTTAATTTTTTGTAACCTTCTGAAATAGTTGCGGTTATTGAAATGGCAGTACGCCTAAACGGTGAAGTTAAGCCGTAAACGACATCTTTTAGGAAATATTTCGTGATTTTATAAACCTCCAGAACAAATTCATGTCCTGTTTGCCAAACCATTAAAGCTTCAAAAGTTTTAGTCTTTTCCATTTTTTATTTCTTCTAAGGCCTTGTTTTCTTAACTCCTATTAATAACTATTCATCAGTACATGCCTTCCCAACAAGCCTTCATGACTTCTCAGAAAATTTTCAGTATATATTTTGGTGTTTATTGCAGCATCGTTTAAAGGAAAACCTGCGGCGATATTACAGGCTAAACTCGATGATAACACACAACCACTTCCATGTTTTTCGTAAATGGTTTTGTAAATAGGATAAATTTGAATCGCATCTGTTTTATCGAAATACAATTCGTCCCAACCTGTTTTATCGGTTCTATGACCGCCTTTTAAATAAATTTGAGTAAAAATTGAAATATGTTCTATAGTTTCTTCAACAGTTAATTTGGGATATAAGCTTTTAATTTCATCATAATTAGGGGTAATGATGAAACACTTTTTCCAAATATTATCTAATAGATTTTGATTCTCTGTTGAATGAAAATCGAAACCAGAACTGGCTTTAAAAATAGGATCTAAAACCACTTTAATTTCAGGGTTTAAATCGTGTAATTTATTTAAAATGAGGTTTAGGGTTTCCCAATTTTCTACAATGCCAATCTTAACCACATTAATTTTAAAACGTTCGAAAAGTGTTTCTATTTGGTCTAAAATAACCTGAGCGTTTATCCAAAAACAGTTTTTAAAGTCGGTATCATTTTGCACGGTAATAGCTGTACAAACCGAAAGACCATAAAAACCATGAGCTTCAAACGTTTTAATGTCTGAAGTCAATCCGGCACCTCCCGAAGGATCGTGTCCTGCGATGGTTAAAATGCAATTATCAATTGGCAATGAACAATGTACAATTGGCATAGAACAATTATTAATATGTGTTTTGTTTTTTGACATTATTTTACAAATTATTTCTAGATGATTTTATTATTGAAAACAGTATTTTTAAAATTTCTTCAATGGCAACAAAATATTTTTGAAATTCGTTTTCTGTAATGTACCCCGTGTCTTTTAAAATTCGCAACCAGTATTTTGTTTCTCGTGCTTCTTTGTATGCTATGGATAACTTAGCAATAAAATCTTTTTTAGATATTCCACCGATAGCTTCTTCAGTATTTGCTCCAACAGAAGTCCCTGAACGAAGTATTTGTTTTGATAAAACATATTCTTTCTTTTCTGAAACTAATTTTTGAGACAGTTTGACCATTAAAACAGCGAAACTATAGGTCTTGTCTAAAATAATATTATTGCCCATTCTTAATTATAAATTGTTAACGGCAAATTGCTAATTTTCAATTGCAGATTGTACATTGTTCATTACTAATTGTTCATTACCAATTGTTCATTGCTAATTGTTCATTGCCAATTGTTCATTGTTATAAAATCTTCCACAGGGTTTTCACTATGCCAAATACCACCTAAAACACCAACACCTTTATAGCCTAATTTTTTAAATTCGCTGAGGTTTTTGGTTGTTACGCCTCCCATACCAATAATGGTTTTATCAATATGATTCACATCAAATTCGCGACCTTCATAGCCTTTTTTAGATATGGATGAAAACACGGGACTTAACAAATGATAATCGAATTCGAAATAACATTTTTCTAGTTCTTCAGGACTATGAAAGGAAGCACTAATTGTTTTTCCGAACATATTTAAATTTTTAAAATACTGCCCTGGATTATCGATATGATCCCGTCTTTTTTGTTCCTGAAAATGAATCCCCTTTAGTTCAAATGCATTTACCAATTCATGAAAATGATGCACGACTACCCTATTGTGATATTTATTATCAATTTGATTTAAGTAGTTCACGTATTGCTCGTAAGTTTTACTTGGTTTTCTTAAATGATAATATTGTAAACCTTCTTGAAATAGCTGATGTAGTATTTCAATTTCGTTTGGAATATCATTTTCTGGAGCTATAAGGACTATCATTTTGTCAATTGATAATTAACAATTGACAATGTGCAATTTTAATAACTGGATGTAATTGTTCATTGCACATTGTAAATTGAATATTGATTAAAGATAAACCTCTGAACCTTTTTCTTTAAATTCTTGAGATTTCTCTTCCATGCCTTTTTGGATCACTTCGTTATCGACAATATCATTTTCGGCAGCGAAATCGCGAACCTCTTGTGAAATTTTCATCGAGCAGAATTTTGGTCCGCACATCGAACAGAAATGCGCTACTTTGGCGCCATCGGCAGGCAGGGTTTCATCGTGATATTCTAAAGCACGCTCAGGGTCTAAACCTAAGTTAAACTGATCTTCCCAACGGAACTCAAAACGCGCCATACTTAAAGCATTATCACGGTGTTGTGCGCCTGGATGTCCTTTTGCTAAATCGGCAGCATGTGCCGCTAATTTATAAGTGACCACACCAACACGAACGTCTTCTTTATTAGGTAAACCTAAGTGTTCTTTTGGCGTTACATAACATAACATCGCGCAACCAAACCAACCAATCATCGCGGCTCCAATACCGGAAGTGATGTGATCGTAACCTGGTGCAATATCAGTCGTTAAAGGACCTAAGGTGTAAAAAGGAGCTTCGTCGCAAACTTCAATTTGCTTTTCCATGTTTTCCTTAATCATGTGCATTGGTACGTGACCTGGACCTTCAATAAAACACTGAACTTCGTGCTTACGTGCAATTTGTGTAAGTTCACCAAGGGTTTCTAATTCGGCAAATTGTGCTTCATCATTCGCATCGGCAATCGATCCTGGACGTAAACCATCGCCTAATGAAAAGGCAACATCGTAAGATTTTAAAATTTCACAGATTTCTTCAAAATGTGTGTATAAGAAACTTTCTTTATGATGTGCTAAACACCATTTAGCCATGATGGAACCACCACGAGATACGATGCCAGTTACACGATTGGCGGTCATTGGTACATAACGTAACAATACCCCAGCGTGGATGGTGAAATAATCGACACCTTGCTCGGCCTGTTCTATTAAAGTATCACGGAAAATTTCCCAAGTTAAATCTTCGGCAACGCCATTTACTTTTTCTAAAGCTTGGTAAATTGGTACGGTACCAACTGGAACTGGCGAGTTACGCACGATCCACTCACGGGTTTCATGAATGTTTTGTCCGGTTGATAAATCCATGATATTATCGGCACCCCAACGGCAAGCCCAAACAGCTTTTTCTACCTCTTCTTCAATAGATGAGGTGGTGGCTGAGTTTCCAATATTAGCGTTTATTTTTACTAAGAAGTTACGACCTAAAATCATAGGTTCGGCTTCTGGGTGATTAATGTTTGAAGGTATAACGGCACGGCCTCTAGCAACTTCCGAACGTACAAATTCTGGTGTAATTTTTTCTGGAATAGCGGCTCCAAAGTGTTCTCCTTTGTGCTGCTTTCTTATTTCGGTCATTTCATCGATACGCTGATTTTCACGAATGGCAATATATTCCATTTCTGGCGTGATAATGCCTTGTTTAGCATAGTGTAACTGCGTCACATTTTTACCTTTTTTGGCACGTTTTGGTTTGTGTTTTAAATCAAAACGCATGTGGTCCAAACTTTTGTCGTTTAAACGCTCGTTACAATATTTAGAAGTAAAAGCATCTAATTCTTCCACATCGCCACGGTCTAAAATCCATTGTTCCCTAATACGTTCGATACCGTTATGAACGTTAATTTCTTTATTCGGATCGGTGTATGGGCCAGAAGTATCGTAAACCGTTACCGGTTCGTTAGGCGTTTTCTTTTTGGTCATCGAATCGGTGGTATCGTTTAAAGAAATTTCACGCATCGCTACTTTAATTTGCGGATGAATTTTTCCTGATACATAAATCTTTTTCGAATTTGGAAAAGGCTTTCTTGTAATTTGACCTTCTTTTGGAGCCGTGTCTTTGTTTTTCATTTCTTTTATTTTGTTCCCCCTAACCCCCGAAGGGGGAATAAAGAGAGGTTATTTTTAAAGTGTTTAATTTCCCCTTTTGGGAGTTAGGGGGGTTACCCGCCCTGTGTAGCCTGTATAATGAGAATGTTATCGTTTTCGGAAAAATTTTGCGAAGCCCAAGAATCACGTGAAATAATGGCGCTGTTTATAGCAACCGCGATACCATTTTGGGATGTGTTTAATTTTTCTAGTAATTGAAGAATATTGAAGTCTTTAGCAACCTCTAAAATTTTCTCGTTAACCCGTATTTTAATCATAAACAGAATATTTAAATATGCTGTAAATTTTTAAGGGTCGAGAAAAATGGGCTTTGAAAAGAAAGTGCGCATGTTGGCACTAAAATGAAAAGGTTTGTAAACACATATTGCAATGTGCTTTTCAACTTTTCCCTTCGGCGGTACTAACCGCATCAGGTTCAAAGGGTTTTTCTCAGTTCGATTTAACGAACACCCCTAAAGTTTACATTACAAATGTATTAAAAATTTAATAGGGTTTAGGGTGATTTTAGGTTTCTTTTAATTTGGTGAAGTTTTGAAACTAGGAAAACAGGCTCTTAAAGTCCTCTTGAAAGGAGAATCTAAACGAAGAAGTTTTTGTTGTTATTAAAGTGAGCTACAATATATCCAGTATGGATTATCGGGGGTAGCTTAATAAACGTAAAATAAAAAGCCCTTTCGAATTAACAAAAGGGCTTTTTAAAATGATTTAATAAATGGTTACTTCTTATTATTTTTTCTATCCACATCGGCCATCATTTCGTTGGGGTCGATGGTTACCGACTTTACAGTTTTTGAAGCTTCAAAAGTGTAAGTCGGGTAGGACCACGCCCAATCTTTAATGGTGGTTGCTGTTGTTGGTTTTTCGCCACGCATCATTTGAAGCGGAATGTAAAAATCTTCCGTAGAACCATCGGTGTAGGTTACCGATAAATCTATAGGCATAGGCATTAACCCGATGCGTTCTAAAGTTATGGTTTTCCCTTCAACAGTTTTTACGCCATAATCAATGGTGTTTGTTGTACGAGTAAAATCGTTTAAATACCAGTCTAATTCTAAGTCAGAAACTTTTTCAGCAATGCGAATAAAATCGTTACCATTAGGGTGTTTAAACGCCCACGCTTTAAAGTATTCTTTTATGGTTTTCTCTTGATTTTCTTGTCCGATAACATAAGCCAATTGGTTTAAAAACACATAACCTTTGTAATAGGCTGCAATGGATGATGAACGGTTATAATTAAAGCGATCTGCCTGCGTGGTTAAGGGTTGTTCTGTTCCAGAATTTGCATAATAAGCATACACATCATAGGTTTGTTTTGTTTCCTTTTTAAAGGAGGTGTTTATTATTTTGCTTCCAGCAAGCTCGCCAAAATACTGTGTAAACCCTTCATCCATCCAGTAGTTTGTTAATTCGTTTGTGGCTAATAAAAACTGAAACCAAGAGTGTGCCATTTCATGTGCCGTAACACCAAATAAACCATCAAATTCACCTTCACCAAGAATTAAAGTACACATGGCGTATTCCATTCCACCATCGCCACCTTGAATGATAGAGTATTGATCGTAAGGGTATTTCCCAATATTTTCGCTGTAAAACTGCATGAGTTCAACCGCTTTAGGTTGTAATTTTTTCCAGTTTTCTAACTTGTCCTTAGGCATGGTACTTTTATATAAAAAGTGGAGTAGAGGCCCGTTAGGAACTTGCATGGTATCATGACGATAATCAGGATCGGCTGCCCAAGTAAAATCGTGTACATTTGGTGCCTTAAAATGCCAGGTTAATTTATCGGAATTTGGTCGCTTAACAGTTCCGGTTTCGTAACCATAACCCACTTCATTCGGATTTTGAAGATAACCGGTTCCACCAACCACATAATTTTTATCAATATGAAGGGTCACATCAAAATCGCCCCAAACACCGTAAAACTCTCTACCAATGTAAGGATCGGCGTGCCAACCTTCATAATCGTATTCGGCTAACTTAGGGTACCATTGTGTCATGGAAAGCGCTACACCTTCTTTATTGTTTCGTCCAGAACGACGAATTTGAATAGGGAGTTGCGCATCAAAATCCATATCGAAAGTGACACTTTCTCCGGGCTGTATGGGTTTTGCTAAAGCGACTTCTAAAACAGTTCCAACGGTTTCATAACTAAGTTTAGAACCGTTTTGTTTTAGTGAATTTACTTTTATGTAGCCTATTTCATTAGGTTTTAACTTGCTAATTCTATCTCCAACACGTTTATCTGGATCGGGAATTGTACGCGAACGCACATCCATTTCGCTTCCAGGTTGAAAGGCATTTAGGTATAAATGATAAAAGACTTTGTTTAAAACGTCGGGCGAATTGTTGGTGTAAACCAATTGCTGCTTGCCTTTATACTGATAGGTTTTTACATCAACATCAATGTCCATTTTGTAATCGACATGCTGTTGCCAATACGTGCAAGTGCTTTGGTTATTAGAAGCTGCTGAAGCTGTTTCAGATGTTTTTGAAGCCGTTGCATTTTGTGAAGGTTTACAAGAAAATAGAAGGGAAACACAAAATACCGTGTAAAAAAAACGTTTCATATAATAGGTATAAAAAGGTTATTCTAAAATTATAAAAAAAATGCCTGTTGGACATTATCGCGTGTTTTATAAACTAAAGTTTATGAGAACCCGACGATGTGCAACAGACATAATTTATTTTTTAATGAACTTAAAATTATTCAGCAGACATTTTTGCAGCCATAATTAAAGCGTTATAAGCGTTAACCATTTTTCCAGATTTTGTTAAATCAGCAAAAGGTCTAATATCAGCAGTATCTCCACCAACAATAACTTTTCTGTTAATGGCTAAACCAGAGTCTAAAATAATTTGTTTTACTTGAGCTGCCGTTAATTTTGGGAAATAAGAACGGATTAAAGCAGCCACACCTGCAACAGCTGGAGCCGCCATAGAGGTTCCGCCTTTAGTGTCGTATTCGTTTTCTGGAGTTGTTGAGTAAATACTTGCTCCTGGAGCAAAAACATCAACATTCACCTTTCCGTAATTCGAGAATCCAGCCACCATTTTAGAACCGTAAGTTGGGGCTAAAGCGCCTACTCTAATATAAGTATCTGAAATTTCTTTACCATTGATATTATCATCTGGAAAGTTGTCTTTAACGTCTACATCATTACTGTCGTTTCCTGCAGCGTGTACAAAAACCACATCGTTTTTTGCAGCATAGGTTATAGCATCGCGAACCCAATCGCTATGCGGCGAATAGCTTTTACCAAAACTTCCGTTAATTACTTTAGCGCCATTATCTACAGCGTAACGAATAGATAAAGCCACATCTTTATCGTACTCATCGCCATTAGGCACGGTTCTCACACTCATAATTTCTACATTATTTGCTACTCCATTGGCACCTTTGCCGTTGTTACGAACTGCAGCAATAATTCCTGCTACGTGCGTACCATGGCTTTCGGTTTTAACTACAGGTTTTACATTTCCGTCGCCATAATATTTGGTAGACATATCGTCTGGATCGTCACCAGTTACACGGCCACTAAATTCTTTATTTAAATTGTAGTTTAAACGGTCGTTAATACTTTCAAGGTAACCTTCAATTTCTTTTTTAGCACCAGATAAAGAGTCCATACCGTTGGCGTACATATTCATGGCCATTTGTTTTGCTTTCAACAAATCGGCATCGGTTGTAGTGATTTCTTTTACTTCTTCTTTGGTATAATCGGCTTTTCCGAAGTGTTTTGTAAGGGCATCATCAGAATCTTTTATAAAGCCATAAATTTGATCGTATTGAAGTTTTCTAGCTAACCATTTTTCGTATTCTGAATCAAATTCTGCATTCGCTTTTTTATAGTCTTCAGAATTTTTATCGCCATGCACGATAATTCTAACCATTTCTAGTTGTTCGTTGTAGCCTTTTCCTAAAAAGTTCCAACCGTGTACATCGTCAACATAACCGTTTTTGTCATCATCGATACCATTGTTTGGAATTTCACCTTCGTTGGTCCAAACGTTTTCTCTTAAATCTTCATGATCGATATCAATTCCAGAATCGATAACAGCAACAATAACCTTTTTACCTTTTTTATTTTTAATTAATTCAGCGTAAGCTTTATCGACACTCATTCCAGGGATGGTATCTTTAACAAGATCTAAATGTCCCCAATTGTGAGCTTCGGCTTCGGTAAGTTCTGAAACTTTTAAAGGAGATGAATCAATATTTTCAACTGGGGTAGATGCAATGCTTGCCGTTCCACCGCAGCCATAAAGTAATACAGCTGCAAAAGCTGATGTTGCTATTGTTTTAAATGTTTTCATAGTTACCATTTTAATGTGTCTGTTTTTAATTGAATATATCTTGTGTTTTAAATGTATTTTTTAAGCGTACGCCTTTTTCGGTATGTTGCAGGGTAATTATTTCGTTATGGGCATCGTGTTCTAAAAATAAATAAAGATTGTTATCGGCTGCCATGTTTAAAAACTTTTCTTTTTCATCCATGGTAAGTAAAGGCCTAGTATCGTAGCCCATCACGTAGGGTAGTGGTAAATGCCCAACAGTAGGTAATAAATCGGCCATAAATGCAATGGTTTTGTCTTGATATTTAATGATAGGAATCATTTGCTTTTCGGTGTGGCCGTTGGCGAAAAAAATATCGAAACCCAAGGCAGAGTTTTTAAGCATATCATGTTCTGGAAGCGCGGTAAATTTTAGTTGTCCGCTCTCTTCCATAGGCAGGATGTTTTCCTTTAAGAAAGAGGCTTTTTCACGGCGATTGGGTTGTGTTGCCCATTGCCAATGGTTTTCGTTAGTCCAAAAATGTGCATTTTTAAAAGCCGTTTCATAACCTGTTTTGTCTTTATTCCATTGAATGCTTCCGCCACAATGATCAAAATGTAAATGGGTTAAAAAAACATCGGTAATATCATCGCGATGAAATCCGTATTGTTTTAAAGAGCTGTCTAAACTAAAGTTGCCCCACATGTGGTAATACCCAAAAAATTTATCCGATTGTTTATTTCCCATGCCGTTATCTATTAAAATAAGGCGGTTACCATCTTCGATAAGAAGACATCGAGAGGCGATATCAATCATATTATTGGCATCTGCGGGATTGGTTCTGTTCCAAATGGATTTAGGAACCACGCCAAACATAGCGCCACCATCGAGTTTAAAATTGCCTGCGTTAATGGGATATAATGTCATAAGTAACAAAATTACGGAATCTATTAAGAAACCATCGTTTTGTTAAGAATTTATTAAGATTAAAATAGTCTTAAAGTTAAGTGTCTCTTTAAATTATCACAAATAAAAATTATGGTTACAAAACTTTTTCTTATTAAATAGTAATATTCATTTTTTCCATTGATGAAAAAACGAACCAAAAAAATCTAGGCTTACGAATCTTTATCTAAATTTTTCATTCGACACCTAAATTTCAGGAACTCGCTATGAAATTTAGAGGTTCTTTCAATAATACATTTAGCTCAAACAGCCTGAAATTTTACGGTGTTTTCACTTCAAATTTTACGATAAATTTTCGATAGGCCGTAAATCGTTCCATAAAACAATCTCAAATAAATTATAAAATTGAACTTCTATTAAATAAATACTTGAATAAGATTTTTTTGATTTATTTTTGGCTTCCTTAAAACGGTTTCATTTTAAGTGAAGGTATATTTATCATATTTATTATTTTTTGTATTGGCTTTACGACCTATTTATAATATGGGTTGTGTTGCGTATTACGAATTAAATATCGATTATATTATTGAAACCTATTGTGTTAATAAGGAAAAGCCAGAATTTAAATGTAATGGTAAATGTCACTTAGCCACGCAGTTGGCAGCAAACACGAATCCTCAAGACGAGAATTCATATTTAACCTTTTTGTTTGAAACCTTTATTCCTGTTTACTTCCAAGAAGCACAACCTATTACTTTTTATAAAAATAATGCTAACCGTATAAACTACTGGCATTATAAAACTTCTCATAATGCTGTTTTTAGAGATCAACCCTATCTTCCTCCACAAGTTTAATCGTCTTTTTTAACGAACTACATTTTTTAATAACCTATTAAACTAGGTTGTTATGGCTATACATTAAACTTTTATACAGCCGAGTTTCACACTTGCGTACTTAAATAAGCATGGGTGAAAATGGCACATCTAAAATTAAAAAACAGATGAAACATTTATTAATGCTTGCTATAGTTTTAGCAAGTCTATCTGCGTACGCTCAAAACACGTATGCAGGAAAAATTGTTGATGCAAATAATCAACCTTTAACAGGAGCAACCATTCAATCAAAAACAAATACGAACCTTGCGGTTATTTCAGATGGTAACGGAGATTTCACCATAAATCTTAATAATGATCCTGCGGTTATTGTAAAATTCATGGGGTTTTTAACCGTAACCAAAACGCTTTCAGAAGCTAAAAATATAATTACACTTACCGAAAATGATGAACTTTTAGACGAAGTCGTTATTTCTGCAAGTAGAGAAAAGCAGCAAAGAAAGGAAGTACCGGCATCTATTTCGGTTATTTCTTCGCAAGACATTGCCGAATCTAAAGCTTTTGGCATCGACCAATTGGTAAACGATGTGCCTGGGGTTAATATGTCTACGTCTAGAATGTCTGGCAACGAGCAGCATTTAATGTCGGTACGTTCGCCAATTTCCACAAGATCGTTGTTTTTGTATGTTGAAGACGGTTTACCCATTCGACCAACGGCGGTTTTTAATCATAACGCCCTATTGGAAATGAACGATGTAGCTTTTGATAGAATTGAGGTTTTAAAAGGGCCTGCATCGAGTATTTACGGTAGTGAAGCTATTGGTGGGAGTTTTAACTTTTTAACTAAAAACCCGACGCAAGATTTTACGGGCGATGTTGGTTTTCAAATTAACGATATGGGCTTAACCCGTTATAATTTGGAGTTGGCTAAATATGCCAACGACGATGTTGGTTTTTATTTGGGAACACAATATATTCAACGAAAAGATGGTCCAATACAGCACAGCGATTATGAAAAATTTGCCTTAACCTTTAAAAATGTAAATCATCTATCTGATAATTTAAACTGGACGAATGTGTTTGATGTGGTCGATTATCGATCGGATATGTCTGGGTCTTTAAGCGAATCCGATTATTCGGGAGGCAACTACGAAAGCGATCAAAATTTTACCGAGCGTGTGGTTTTTGCTTTTCGCTTCAGAAGTACGTTGGATAAACAATGGAATGCTAAAAATAAAACAGCAGTTAACTTCATATTTAGAAAGAATGAAACCAGCCAAAATCCGTCGTATCGTATTACACAATTCCGTGAAAGCGGTCAATTAACAGGCTTAGGGGTTGGCGAGGTTAATAGTAATTATTTTAACAGTTATGTGGGTTTATTACAACATAAAATGGATTTCAATTTTGCGAATTCGTCATTAATTTTTGGCGCTTCCGCGGATTTTTCTCCGCAACATTATCAAGCAGAAACCATTGCTGTTAGGGTAGATGTTAACACAGGACAAAACATAGATTTTACCTTAAATTCTGGTGATTATATTCTTAATTATGATGCTGATATACTGAACTATGCTGGTTATTTTCAATATGAAATTAATCCGTTAGAAAAACTAAAATTAACAGCCGCATTACGTTATGATGGTTTTAATTACAGCTATAATAATTTAGTTGATACTATTGCAGGGCCACAAGATTCTAAAAATAATTATAGCAATGTCTCGCCTAAAATTGGAGCCAATTATAACCTATCTAGAAATTTAGGTTTGTATGCCAATTATTCAAATGGATTTACACCTCCGCAAACATCATCTTTATACCGAAATAGTCTTGTTGGCGTTGGCGGCGTGGTATTCGATTTAAAACCTAGCGCTTATAATAATTATGAAATAGGAACCTATTTTAGTATCGCTAATCAATTAAAAGTTGATATGGCTTTATATCTGTTAGACGGTAGAAATACACTAGTTACAAACACGACCGATACCGGCGAATTTTTTAATGCTAATGCAGGAAAAACGAGTTCTTACGGATTAGAATACGGACTTAATTACACGCCAATTAATAGCTTAACCTTTAGTTTTAACGGAAGTTTCGCCAAGCATAAATATGTGCGTTTTTATGATAGATCAGGAAATTCTATAATCGATTACTCTGGAACCGATAGGCAATCGGCACCAAGCTTTATTGGAACTAATAAAATAATTTATAAACCTCATTTTATTAAAGGTTTAACGCTAACGGCAACTCAAGAGTTGGTTAGTAAATACAACACAAGTTACGAGAACCAAATCGATAACGGCGATGGCACTTTTAGCACCGTAACCTACGGTGGTCATGATATTATTGATGTGCTTATCGCTTACAGATATAAGAATTTTGAAATTTGGGGACATGTCTTAAATGTATTTGACGATTTATACGCCACCTATGCCAGCTACAATAGGTATGCAAATCAAAACAATTATACCATTGGTAATCCAAGAGCCTTTCATTTAGGTGTTAATTACAATTTTTAATAAAACAGCAGCTATGAAAAACAGAAAATTAAATCAATGGCTTTGGAAATGGCATTTTATTGCCGGAATTATAGCCTTACCTTTTGTAATCTTATTAGCTGTTACAGGCGGGATTTATTTGTTTAAAGATAATTATGATGCCTCTAAACAAGCCCCTATAAAAACGGTTCAGGTTGAAGGTGAAGCCATCCCGTTTCAAGAACAATGGCAATTGGCAAAAGAAGCCTTACACAAAGCGCCTAATGCCATGGTAATTCCCACGGAAGCTACACAGGCTACCGAGTTTTCTTCAGGCATGTTTTCTCATAAAAACAATGCTTATGTGAATCCGTATAAAGGTGTGGTAACTGGAAATATCAGTCCGAAAGACTCCAACATGCATACCGTTAGAAAACTACATGGCGAGCTGCTTTTAGGGAAATTTGGCACCAAAATAGTCGAGCTTATTGCCAGTTGGATGTTTGTATTAATTATTACAGGTATTTATATGTTTTGGCCAACTAAAAAGGAAGGGATCAAAGGTTTTTTTAGAATTCGTTTTAGCCAAGGAAAACGTACTTTGTTTAGAGACTTACATGCGGTTTTAGGCTTTTAGATTTCTATTTTATTATTAATGACTTTGACTGGAGGCATGCCATGGACCGACGTTTTTGGTGCCAATTTTAAGTGGTTGCAAGATGCCACCAATACCGGATTTCCAAAAACTTGGGATGCCAGAGCATTAAAATCTGATGTAAAAGGGGAACCCATTTCATTAGATAAAATGGTGGCGCTAGCCAAGTCAATGGATTTGAAAGGCGAGGTAAGCATTGGTTTGCCTAGCAGCCCCAATGGTGTTTATAGCATTTATAATTCGACATTCGATTTAGGGGCTCAAAAGCGTTTTCATTTCGATCAATATTCGGGCGAACAATTGGTAAATCATAACTGGGAAGATGTTGGTGTTTTAATGCGTGGGCGTATGTGGTTTATGGCTTTTCACCAAGGACAGTTCGGACTCTGGAACTGGGTTTTAATGCTTTGTGTAGCGCTATTATTGGCCTTTGTTGCCATTGCCGCTTTGGTATCGTATTTAAAACGTAAAGAAACAGGCAAATGGGGCACCCCAAAAGTGCCTGCTAAATTTAATGTTGGTTATGGAATTGTCGCGCTCATTGTATTATTAGGCGTTATTTTTCCGTTATTCGGATTGAGTGTTATTGCGATAATAGTTGTGGAGTTTTTAAGGAAGCAAAAAACACAAAACAAGCTGGCTTAAATTAGCATTTTCAAACTGGATTTCTGAGATATTGTTTTCATTTTTATAATCCTCTAGGGTATAACTAATTGTGGTTAATTGAATTTTATAAAAAACTTTTATAATATGTAGTTTGAAATCATGTACTATTTCTAAATATTCTTTGTTAGGAATATCCCCTTTAGGGGATTATAGGGGTGTTTTTAATACATTATTTCAGAATCTCATCATAATTCTAACCAATCTAGATGAGCCCCTGAATCAAGTTCTGGGTGACGAAACATAATATTTTAATCATGATTTTTAAACACCTCATGCAAGCGTTTGCCATAATCAAATAAGGCTTTTATTTCTTTAACACTTGCTAAACGTTCCTTTCCAAAAATTAAGATTGCGGTACCGTTAGATTCTACATGATAATAAGGATTGCTTTCAAAAAAGTGCGTGATATCATCATTAAAAAACTGAGCAATACTCTTTTTATTATCACCAATTAAGTGAAAACGGCTTGAAAAATCGTCGTGGTTTTCAATATCAATGTCTTTAATTCCAGCGAAAGCAGAAACTTTTTCTAAAAACCCTTCGCGATCTAAGGTGAATTCTGGAATGGTATGGTCTAAATCAAAATGAAGCATGGTGGTTCTTATCACTTCTTTTGCTATAAATTCACCTTCGGAAAATTCAATATCAAAAAGTTTGATGCTTTTATCTTCATTTGATAATTTATTGTAAATATGATTGATGTGCTTGGTGCCGAAAAAAGCAAAATGATTTAAAAAAGAAACCTCTTTTTTTCGTTTTGGGGTGTAACTTAAAAGGTAATCTTTGGCTAGTTTTTCCAAACTGGTTTGGCGTCTGGTTAAGCTGTTTTTTATAATTTTTGGTACGGGTAATAAGCGTCTGGAAGCAAACGGATGCGTCGAGTCGGTGTCGTGCATATCCAAACCAATAACATCAAAATGACCGCCGCGTTTGGCGAATAATTCTTGATAATTGTTAATGTTTTCCATCACGGTATGGTCTACAAAACTACAAAGTGAAAAATCGACAATCACATCTTGATTTTCAGGAACTTCATCCAAATGTTTTTTAAGTCTGAAATAATTTAAAAAACTACAAAAATGCTTCACACTCACATAATAATTGGCTTTTCCGTCTTGCTCTTTATACATTAAAACATTGGGTTTTAAAACATTTCTTAAAAACAGTCCGGCGCTTTTATTGATGATGATTTGAATGATTAAAGTGGCGATTACACCAGCAATAATACCTGTAATTAAACCTATTTTTAAAGTAACTATAAGGGTGATAAAAAAGATGATGAGCTGTTCTTTTCCAATGGAAAACATTTTGGTAATTACGCTTGGCGCCGCAAGTTTATACCCTGTATACACCAAAATAGCCATTAAAGCAGGCAGCGGAATACGTGTTAATTGGGTGCTAAAAAACACAATAAAAATGACTAAAAACAAAGCATGGAAAAAGTTAGAAGACCGATTGCTTCCTCCCTGATTTACGTTTACCGAACTTCTAGCAATAACGGTAACAACGTTAATACCGCCCAAAAAACCACTACCAATTGTTGCTAAACCTAAGGCTTTTAAGTCGCGATTTACGTTAGACCGGCGTTTTTCTGGATCTAATTTATCAACTGCTTTAATGCTTAAAAGCGATTCTATACTCGAAATAAGTGTAAGTCCTAAAACGCTTCCCCAAAAGGGTAAACTCCAAACACCACTAAAATTTGGGGTTGGTAATTCAGCTATAATATCTTCAAAAGCAGGGATGCCAGAAATCATGTACTCTTTAGATATGGGATTGGCTTCATGCAGCCCAATTTCAAAATAATAACTAAAGGCAATGGATAAAATAACAATCCACATGGGCGCCGGAATTAATTGCAAGTATTTGTTTCTTACTTTCGAATAAAAAAACATGATCGACAAACTAAGTATGCCTGCTAAAGCAGCGAAAATCAAGCCTTTATTTTCATAGTGTATCGCATCGTTTAGCGTAAATGGAATTTCTAAAATATAATCAATGGTATCCGATCGATTTATTTTATGTGCCAGCATGATGTGAAACTGTTTGCCTAAAATTATAAGTCCTATGGCTGCCAGCATGCCTTGAATGGCCGACGAAGGAAAAAAATCGGCAAGAGCTCCCATTCTAAAAAAACCTAAAAGGAGTAGTAAAACACCAGAACACATAACAGCAACAAAGGCGGTTTCTAGTCCTAAGGTGGTTATGGCTACTAAAGTTACGCCCACTAAACCATTTCCAGGGCCTACAATAGTTACGTGACTTCCGCCTAAAATAGAAACTACAATACCCCCAACTATGGCGGTTATAATTCCAGCAATTGGCGGTGCATCGCTAGCCATAGCAAGCCCTAAGCCCAAAGGCAAGGCAATTAAGCTAACCACAAAACCAGAAAAAATGTTTTGAGGCAGGCTTAGAAAAAAGTTTTTTATATTGTTTTTTTTAGAATTCATTGAAGAATAAGGACATCGGTTGGTAGTTCGGTTAAAATGTGTTCTATATCATGCGGAAATAAGCGGTCCCAAAAGGTCATTTTTGAAGGCGCATTCATCACTAATAAATCGGCACGTGAAATTTGAGCATAATGCCCAATAGAATAGCCTTGTTTACCAAAAATAGGCTGCAATTTAATGGTTTTATCTAGGGTGTATTCGGTTGGAATATGGCTAATTATGTCTTTAATTCTAGAGTTTTCACGTAATTTTATACGCTCTTTTGCAATATTGGCGCGTCTAAGCGATTTGTCATCTTCAACTTTTACAGCCACTTGATTTTCTCTAATTTCTTCAACAATGGTTATTTTTTCAGCTTCAAGCTTTTGGGCAAAATAAAAGGCTGAGGTAATGGTTTGTTCGGTTTTTGGATCTTTCAAGCCGTTTACAACAATGTGCTGACATGGTACACGTTGTTCTGAAGGTTTTACTAATAAAAGGATGGAACATTTCGCTTTTCTTGTAATTTTCCGAGCAATCGAACCGACATAATATTTTAAAAAACGTTCGCGTTGTAAGGCTCCAAGAATAAGTAAATCGATATTTTTTTCTTCGGAAGTTGACAAAATTACATCTACAGGATTGCCCGTTTTAAATACCACTTCGTAATCGAGTTGGTCTTTTTCAAAACTTTTTAAAATTTGGCTTAACTGATTTGTTTTTTCTTCGGAAGATGCGCCAACATGAATTAAGTAAAGTTTAGCACCCAAAAAAATAGATAACCTTGCGGCTTCATATAAATTAGCTTTGAGGTTTGGTGAAAATGCCACCCCAATTCCTATGCTTTTAAAAGGGTTTAATGTCAAAAAACGGTTAATTTAATAGTTAAAGTTGAAAGATAGCATTTTTTAAAAACTTTAAATCATCTGTTTTCTTTAAATTCGTGTTTTATATTTAAATTAAAGCATGTTAGAACTCGCAGGAATTATAATTTTAGGGATATTGGCACAATGGGTTGCTTGGAAATTTAAAATCCCTGCTATTTTACCTTTAATTTTAATCGGGCTTTTGGTGGGGCCA
Organism: Tamlana sp. I1; assembly: GCF_015355625.1. Taxonomy (GTDB): domain Bacteria; phylum Bacteroidota; class Bacteroidia; order Flavobacteriales; family Flavobacteriaceae; genus Pseudotamlana. Next base: position 257,011 of record NZ_JACLAF010000003.1, on the reverse strand, counting down.
ATTGCTGCCGAATTTATAACCCAAGATGGCTCGAAATGGATTGAGCCTGTTTGGAACGGTACTACTGGTTTTTTTCCTGGTCAAGGCCTGTATTATTTTGTATCCTTAGCCATAAGTATCATACTTTTTGAGGGCGGATTAACTCTTAAAAGAGCCGAAATAAAAAACGTAGGCCCTGTAATTACTAAACTTATAACCATTGGTTCGACCATTACATTTTTTGGAGCAGCCGTGTTGGTACATTATATTTTTGATTTAAGTTGGGAGATTTCATTTTTATTCTCTGGACTTATTATTGTTACAGGACCCACAGTAATTACGCCTATTTTACGTAATATCCCCCTTAAAAAAGATGTCTCTACCGTTTTAAAATGGGAAGGTATTTTAATCGATCCTATTGGTGCTTTAGTGGCCGTTTTGGTTTTCGAGTTTATAAGTGTTGAAGGCGATAGTGGGTTTACAAAAACAGCATTAATTGAGTTTGGGAAGATTATTTTATTCGGAACTACCTTCGGATTTACCTTTGCCCATGCTTTGGCTTTTATGATTAACCGAAAATTAATTCCGCATTATTTATTGAATGTGGTGTCTTTATCTACCGTTTTATTAGTGTTTGTAGAGTCGGAGGTTTTTGCTCACGAATCCGGACTTTTAGCGGTTGTGGTTATGGGCATGGTTTTAGGGAATGGGAATCTTAAAAATATTAAGGAGTTGCTTTATTTTAAAGAATCGCTTAGTATTTTATTAATCTCTATCCTTTTTATTTTGTTAGCAGCAAACATCGATTTTCAAGATTTAATGCTGCTTTACACATGGAAATCGGTTGCTTTATTCTTTTCGGTGGTACTTTTAATCAGGCCCATTGGCGTTTTTTTAAGTACTTATGGTTCTAAATTAAAATTTAATGAAAAGTTATTTATCAGTTGGGTGGGGCCACGTGGTATTGTTGCAGCAGGAATTGCTTCACTTTTTGGAAGTAAATTGTTAAAACAAGGTGTTTCTGGTGCCGAGTATATTACGCCTTTGGTATTTATGATTGTACTAGGTACGGTTTTATTAAACGCTACAACCGCACGTTTATTTGCTAAAATGGTAGGCGTTTTTCTTAAAAAATCTGATGGTATTTTAATTGTTGGCGCATCAAAAGTATCACGTCTTTTAGGTCATTATCTTTTTACAAACGGCAGGCATGTGGTGCTTATTGATAGTAATGAAAAAAATATTGAAAAGGCGCAAGAACTTGGCTTAGAAGCGATGACAGCCAATATTTATTCGGATACATTAATGGATAATATTGAGCTTAACGACATGGGCTATGTTATGGCCTTAACAGGAAACACCGATATTAATAAATACGCCATCAATAAGTTTGGTGAAACTTTTGGAGAAAATGGTTCGTTTAGGCTGGTAACACCACAGGAGATGTTAGATGATACCGATGCGCCTAAAGAAGGTTTGTTCTCGCATCGCGATGATTTTATGTCATTATCAGAATTAACACGTAGGCATCCATCCATTCAGGAGATCGATTTAGATGATAAAGAACACTACATTAGTTTAATTGAAATTACTAATAAAGACAAAGACATTATTCCTCTGTTTATAAAAGATAACGAGGGCGAATTGCATATTATTTCTTCTTATAATTTAGAAGTTGAAGCGATTGAGGAAGGTTATCAACTCGTGTATCTAGGTAAGCCTTTTGATGTTGAAAAAGTACCAACAACGGAGGTTAATACACCTAAAGAAGCTTAAGTTTTTAATAATTGGTATAAACTTCATTTTAAACCTTAAAAACGTGTAGCTTTTTTACAAACTTTTGGCGCTGATACCAATCGTTGTAAACGAGTTCAAAATTTTCAACTTTAAAGGTTCCAAAATCGAAATTCTTATAGGTCTCAACGGTTTTTAAAAATTCAACTTTATTGTTCAATACTGATTTAAAACGTACAATGGTTGCATGTGCTGTTTGTATGGCGTAGCGTTTGTCTAGGCTTTGTTCTAGATTTGAGTTTTTAAATGCGATTCTTAAACGATCTCGTATGTCATTTATGGTTGAGTCCGACATGTAACCCTGTAACATAATACACGAATTTGAAGCTGTTAAACCTTTAAATTGAATGCGAACTTCCTTTGTGTTTGTTAAGCAGTTTTGAATAATTTCTATGTATTTTGAAAGGTCTATTTTAGAAAGATTAAATCCGTTATAACATGAAATAATGGACATGATGGTAATGTGAATGTCCGAATTCGGATAGTAATATTGATTCGGTTCTCTGTGTTTAAGCTCGTCAATACATTTTTGAATATTTTTTTTAACAGCCTCAGAAGGTCTTATTAAAAGTGTGATGCCGAACCTATTATCTGTTTTTGAGTCTATTAAGGGGTCAATTTCATAAGCATCGGCTAAAATTTGGCTTTTAGATGCCTTGTAAAGTTTATTATAATGCGCTTCTAAATTCATTAAAATTTGATTGTTTCACGATTCCTTGGGATTTCTCACAAAGATGAATAGCGTGTAAGTTAACCGTCAGTTAAATATAAAAAGTATCGACATAGATTTCCCAGATTTTTACGAATTGTTTCCAATCAAATTTATCTGTGAAATTCAGTGAAATCCGTGACTGAAAAACAACGCGAGTCCTCTGCGAAATATAAATCTTCATCTGAAATAAAAAAGCCTTCATTTTAAATTAAATGAAGGCTTTAATGATGTTTTAAAATCGGTGTTAATTATTCACCAATAATATGAAGCTCTGTAAATTCTTTGGTAAGTTTTAAGCTTGTACCACCTTTAAATCTTAGTTCTTCGAAAGGAATAATAACGTTATCTATTTCAATTTCTTTAATCTCGAATGGTAACCCGTGGAAATTAATTCTAAAGGTTTTATACGAGGTTATAAACTTTCCAGATTTATGTTGTTGTATAATAACTTCGTTTGCTTTGCCTTCAAATTTAAAGTTTCTTAAGCTGTAACGGCCTTTAATATAGTCGTAACCATCGGTGGCATCTTCATAAACTTGCGAAGTATCACTACCAGATTTGTAATACATGTCTAGCGTTAATTCTTCAACAACCTTCTCGCCAACATATTGTTGGATTGGATATTTAGGTATAATAGCGCCTTCTTTTACAAAAATTGGCATGCTGTCTAAATCGGCATCTACCCAAATTTCTTGTCCGCCACTTACCATCTCATCGGTCCAGAAATTGTACCATTTCCCTCTAGGAATGTACATGCGTCTTCCTTTTTGGTTAGGGCCTGTAACGGGGCATGCTAATATTTTTTCACCAAAAATAAACTCATCATTTCTATAATGGGTTTGGGCATCTTCTTGATCGTAAAGCACCAACGATTTTAAGATTGGAATGCCTTCTTCAGCATACCTCCAAAAAGCGGTGTATAAATACGGTAGAAGTTGGTATCTTAATTCGATAAATTTTCTAACCACATTGGTAATCGTATCTCCAAAAGCCCATGGTTCTTGATCGCCGTGGTCTCCAGAAGAGTGCGTTCTACAAAACGGGTGGAAAATACCTAACTGAATCCAACGAGCGTACAATTCGCCGTTTGGTTGTTCTGCAAATCCGCCAATATCCGATCCTATAAACGAGAATCCAGACATACACATGCGTTGTGCTTGTAAATTAGCAATGTTTAGGTGATCCCAAGTGGCCACATTATCGCCTGTCCAGCTAGAGGTATAACGTTGGGTACCCGAATAGGCAGCTCTTGTAATTACAAAAGGGCGTTTAGGGTACGAAAATTTCTTTAAACCTTGGTAAGTGGCGCGCGCCATTTGCATGCCGTAAACGTTATGAGCTTTACGGTGGCTACAGTGGTTACCATCGTAATCATGACGTACATCGTTAGGGAATGTTTTTCCAGGAACGTCCATTACTGCAGGTTCGTTCATATCGTTCCAAACGCCTTTTACGCCTATGTCTTCAACAAGTTCTTTAAATAAATTAGACCACCATTCTCTTACTTCTGGTTTTGTAAAATCAGGGAAGTAACACTCTCCAGGCCATACTTTTCCTTTCATATAAGGGCCATCGGCACGTTTACAGAAGTAATCTTTATCAAGCCCTTCTTTAAACACCGAATAATCCATGTCTATTTTTATTCCTGGATCTATAATAACAATCGTTTTAAAACCATCGTCTGCCAGTTCTTTCACCATGCGTTTAGGATCTGGAAAATGCTCTTCACTCCAAGTAAAGCATCTAAAGCCTTCCATATAATCGATGTCTAAATAAATAGCATCACAAGGAATTTGTAATTCTCTAAACTTTGCGGTAATTTCTTTAACGTTTGATTCTGGATAATAACTCCATTTACATTGGTGGTACCCTAAAGTCCAAAGCGCTGGCATTTCGTGCGGTTTTCCTGTTAAATCGGTGTAGTTTACAACCACATCAGACATATCGGGGCCGTAAATGAAATAATAGTTCATTTCGCCACCTTGTGCCCAAAAACTAGTAATGTTTCTGCGCTCTTGGCAAAAATCGAAAAAGGATCTAAACGTATTATCAAAAAAGATACCGTAGGATTTTTTGTTGTGCAAGGCCGTATAAAACGGAATAGCTTTATAAATCGGGTCGGTATCGCGACCATAGGCATAAGAATCGGTCACCCAGTTTTCAAAACGTTTGCCTTTTAAGTTGTTGTCTACAGGTTTATCGCCTAAACCATAGTAACTTTCTCCGGGCTGAGCGGTTTTCGACATTTTTACAATATCGCTTCCAAACTCGTAACTTTCTTCCCAATGAAAACCTAATTCATCTTCACAAATCAATGAATTATCCTTGGCATCATATATCGATGTGCGTAAGTCTAACTTTGAAATGTTACAAATAAGTTTTGCGGTGGTTATAATGAAATGATTATCGGTTTCGGTAACTTCAAGGTGATTATACCCTCTGCTTGCATATTTTGTAATGGCATAAGAGAAATCTTTTTCAAAAATACCTGTTGTTGTAAATCTAAAACGTAAAACACTATCTCTACGCACGGTAACTTGCAAAACAACGCCGTTTTGAGTGGTAAAAGAAAGAACGTTTAGGTTCTTTTCATATTTTACTATTTGGGAAGGAAATAGGTTTCCTTTATATTCTAATTCGGTGTTTAAAATCATATATGTTGGTATTAGAATTAGTAAACGAATTTAATAAAATTAACTTCGGATTCATATCGGTTTTCATTAAAAAATAATTAGATATGCTGTGTAATACTCAAATAATGAGGGTCTTAATTTATTAATTCCTAAAACCTTTGAAAATGCAGGAATTTTATTGCGAATAATTTAGAGAAAAAGGTTGGGCTATTTTATTTTTTGAACTGAGTTTATGAAATGCTATAATCATTTATAAATTTTCAAGTCATGTAGAATCATTCTCAAAAAAATAACCAAGCGACTTAACTTGATTTTGTTTTTTTGTTTTGGATTCTTTTGAAAAGGATTATTGGCAAAAATATATTTCATTGAAGATGACTAGTGGTAGTTACAGAGCGGACACCCCTATAATCCCCTAAAGGAGATATTTATTCACGTTTTAATTAATGATATTTTATGAAGCCTGATATCGGTATTTTTAAACTTCCTCTAAAATTGATGTGCCTTTCGAGTGGTCGCCCGAAGTCCATTGCCAAGTTTCATGAAGCCGTATTTTACCATTTTTCATAATTTCAGGTTGCGATGTGCACATCCCTGTCTTGAATTCCCCTTTTTGGTTTATTTGATGGTAACGCATTTCAATAGCGCCATTTTCCTGTACTAAACCGATTAAATGTCCTTTTTTAATGTTTCCGCCATGATATTCTGAAGTTAATAGGTTGCCTTCTTGCTTATATTTAAAGATGGTATCTTCAGTGGTTTCGCCATTTTCAGAATTTTTTATGGGTTTAAAAATTTTGTTGTTGTAGTTCATTTTACTTCATTAACCTAAAAACAATTCCATTTAATAAAAACACGTTTCAAACGAGAATGGATTCTTAAAAATCCCTAAATTTTATGATGAAGGCTTAATTGTATCTGATTTTTATTCCAATTGTTTGTAGTTTGGTTCATAATACCAAGTTGCACCTTGAGGTTGTCTTTTATCATATAGCCTACAGCGGAATAAAAACGATTTCTATCAAAAATTTCAACATCTATACCGTGACCAATGTTGCGTTGTCCGTTGATGAAAATTTCATTGTAAAAAGCCAAATAAAAGGTGTTTTTTTCAAAATTAACTTTATTTAAAGGAATGTTTAAAAAGAGGTTATAACGGTAGCGTGTTCTAAAATCTTGGTGTTCAACAAAGCGTTGCTCGAAACGAAACCTGTGATTGGTATAAAAGCGTTTTCCAAATTTTACAGGGAAAAGGGCTTCTTGGTAAATTCTGCTTTCGGCGTTTGTAGCATTGTCGTCACCAAAAGTGCCTGTGGTAATATGGGCATAACCCAGCGTGAATTTTATGTCGGCTTGTTTGGGTTTATAGGTTAAACCGCCTCGTATTAGAAGTTGCTCTAGGTCGCCACCCATGTTCCAATTTCGGTATTGTATGTCGCCTTGAGCACCCCAGGAACTATCTTTAAATGTGGTATCGAAGAAATACATGTACCATGCGCCAAGACTCCTTTCGTTAATTTGTGCGTTTCCAATTTTTGGAGTTAAAAATAAAATTGTGATGAGTATTAAAAATTGGTTCTTTTTCATTTTGTATCATTTTTTGTAAAAATAGAATTATCCTTTTAAAATCCGGTTTATTGTAGGATGATTACTAACTTTGACTTATAAATTATAAACAACCCTTTTCATACATCATTATTGTGTGAATTAGGTTCAATTATTCAACAAGTATTTTTTTGTGCTTTTTTTTGAATAGAATGAACCCCTAATATTTACCCTACTTTATATGTCCGATTACCTTAGTGTTCTATTAATTATGATGGTTATAGGACTTTTGTTATTAACTCCTGCGGCTTATTTTGGAGGGAAAACAGCTTTAATTATAACGTGGATAATTTTAACAGCGTTTAGTTGCTTTGTATTAATGTACGGTATGGCATTAGGCAAATCTTTTGCAAACAGTAGTTCGCCTACGACTTTTAACGTAGAAATACTTCTCCTTTTTTTAAGTTTTGCTGCATTATATGCTTTTATTGGTTATGGTGCTTTTTGCTTTAGTCAAATGGCACATGGGGTAGCGGGCTATAAATTAAAATGGCTTGTTTGTACTTTAATTTTGGTAGGCTATCCTTCATTTTTATTGGCAAGAGAAACTTATAGTGCCTATACTACCAAAGTAAAAAATTATAAAACGGAGGTTATTATTGCGCATCCTATAGATTTTCCAATACAAATAGACCAGCTGAGGTTTTTTAATTCTGAAACAAATCAATCATCGATTCCATATTCTCGATTTCTAGAAACCGATCGTGAATTATCTAGAATTGAAGGGTTGAATTACGAAAATGAAGACATGCAAAGTCAAAGATATTATAGGAAACTAGCAGCTACATTAATTCCTATAACTTTTAATGCTTTTGAATTGTCTTGGTATTCGGTTTTAGAACATCGTTTTTATAAAGATGTTTTTCCTTTAGATCAGAAGAAGTTAAAGGTAAGTAAAACTTATGAAGGGCAAATGCTAATTAGTGATATGCTGATTAACATTTTACCTAATGGACATGTGGATTTATTAAAGCACAGTTATAGTAATTATAGCCACATAGCACCTTATTATGATGTGGCTTTTACCGATGTTGAAGGGCAAAGCCAAGAGGCTATTTGGGAACTTTTTACGCCTATTGGGAAACCTGAGGAACATAAAGAAAACTTAAAAAGAGATTTTGCTGAGCTTGAAGCTAATACACGAACCTTATTAACGCCCGAAGAAATTTTAAGTTTTAGACGTGTGTATCCCTATGGAATGACTATTGAAATCAATGAAAAACCAAATGAAATTAACGAGCTACAGGAAATTAAAATCATCGATTTCTATTTGAATCAGTATACCAGACAAGTAGATTCCTTAAAAGTAATTAGCACCAAACCTTTGCCTAGTTATATTGAAATAAAATTGTTAAATGATAAGGATGAAAGACGTAGGATAGCTATTGCCTTCGATAAAAAAGCATTATTTAATGCGTATAATACCTTTACTGAAATATATAAAGACGCTGTTTATTTTGATATTTCAGTGGATATTGAAGATTTAAGTTTGAGTGAAATCACTTTGAAATCAAAAGAAGCTAAAACCATTTTACAAGATTATCGTATTTACGAAAGGTAATTTATACCCCATACTTTTCATGCAAAGGGGCATTAATTGTATTTCGTAGTTGAATGCGTAACGCGTCGGCATCGGCTTTTGTTATTTGTTAATTTTTTTGAAGCTGCTTAAATGGTACTTGCTTGTGAAAAAGTTATAACTTGAGTAGTTAGCTTCTGTTTTGTATTTCTGCTACTGCCAAACGCTCTTGGTGCCTTTAAGAGAAGATATTAATACTAGCCTGATTTTATTCCCGCCACTAAGCAAAGCTTAGCGGGAGTGGAGGTTACGTCTCTTCAATCTCACATCCTCAATTTTTGGTATGAAAACACATTTGTAACATGCGGAATAATTCGGGATGTTTTTTTTCCATTTGCTTTGGGTTTTCAAAAAAATATTCGGAGGCTACAGCAAAAAATTCCGCTTGGTTTGTACCACCATAACTTCTAATATCCGATTTGTTTTTACGAATGGCTTCTATTTCTTTATGAATGATATTAAGCCACGGAATACTATAAGCGTGTTGCATGATGTACTCTGGAACACCATCGGTGTCGCCGTCCATTTTATCAATTAGATGTACAAATTCATGTATGGCAGTGTTGCTTTTATCGTTTGCGTTAGAAAACCCATGGTAAAGGGCTTTTTTAGAAAGGATCATTTGTTTTTCTAAACGGCCAGTACCAATCATGCCCATAATATTTCTATCCTGCTGTTTGGTGTCAAATTCGTTATCGGCATTAAAATTATCGGGATATAAAATCACGCCGCTTAAATTATTATAATGCCATTCTGGAAAACCAAATACAGGAATTACCGAACTGGCGGCAACCAATATTCGGTCTAAATCTTGTAATTCTAACTGAACGCCTTCAATATTAACTTCTTTTAAAAAAAGCATCATTCTGTTTTCAAATAAGGTTTGCTTTTCAGGAGTGAGTTCCCGATAAAAAGCAACATGTTCTTCAAGAAGGGGTTTCCATGCTTTAGGAAAAGTGTCGGGTTTTTTCGTTTTTGTTCCGCGTAAAGCGAAAATCACGAAAGCGAGTATGATTAAAAATAAAACCGTGTATATCATATTCTAATTTTAGAAAAAAATTCAGCAAGTGAAGATAAAAAAGTAAAGGGATATAAGGTTTTAATTTATGAAGAAGTCTGTATAAGTGAAATTTTATCTGGTAAAGGCTTCTCCTATTCTAAAATAAACGCCCCAATCTTCGCGACCAACAGCCAAATCTATTCCTACGTTAATATTAGCTTTAGGAATGGCTAAATACCGTATTCCAGCCCCAATGGCAGGTAAAATATTATCGGAATTTAAATCGTTAAGCCCATTAATAGCAGTGGCTACACCACCAAATGCCACATAACCCCAACGCGGTTTAAACCAATGCCTGTATTCGGTTTGTGCATCGTAGACTTGGTTGGCGCGGTGTTTCCCATTAGAGTATCCTCTTAAATCGTCTTGACCAACAACATTTTGTCCGGAAAAAGGCACATTACCCGTCGCTATTTGTCCGTAAGCCCTAATAAGCAAGGTGTTTTTGCCTTTTAGGTCTAGGTATTTATTCACTTCGTAATTTATATTTGTGTAGGTATCGGTGCTGCCTAAACTTTCAAAAAAGGAATTGGTGCTTAACTTTGCATTAATTCCTTTTGTAGGTTGAAATTGATTATCGCGAATATCGTATTCTGAAGAAACCCCAAAACCAATTTGAATCACTTCTTCATCAGGCTTTAAATTCGTATCAAAAGTGGTGTAAGCATGTGAAAATAAAATACGTCCGCCAACATAGAGCTGCCCGTAAACGCGACCTAAAAATTCTAAAAACACAAACTGAAACTTATTGTTATAATTTACAAATTCGCCTTCATCACCTGGAATGGGTAGAATGCCATTTGGTAAGTTCGGAAAAAGGTCGCCCCATTCTAAATAGGTTTGAAAATTTACAGACCCTAAACCAGAAACTAATTTACCACGATATATATTTTCTTTAAAATAAAAACGATTGGGCTGCACCACATACCAAGTTTTATTGGTTGAATAATTGGCAATTAACATGGTTTTAGATAAGGGTGAAATGCTATCGTTTTTTTGCATCCTATAAAAGCCTGAAGCCATGGCGCCGAAAATGGCTCCAAAACTATTATTATAGGTTATTGTTGGAATAATAACCGTATTGACGCGTTTTTCTTTTTTAGGGTTTTTACCTTCATTTTCTTCCGCTTTTTGAGCAAACAGAAGTACTGGAAAAAACAAAATACAGAAGAAAATTTTTAGTGCAGTTTTCATAGGAAGGCGTTTGTTTGTTAAAAATAAACAAAAGTTCTTACTCTTTAGAGGATCGTTTACTATATTAAAACACAAGTTCAATCTCAAAACCCTCATTTCTAAAGATTATAGTGTCACCAACAGTTTTTCCCATTAATAGTAAACCTATAGGTGTATTTGGGGAAATGGCGTAAAATTTTTGGGTATTTATTTGAAGTTCTCCAGCGCTAATGGCTATAAAATAATTGGCTTTGCTGGTATAAACTACGCTCCCTAAACCTATTATTTTGGAAGTTTTAGAAGGATTTACTTTGGAAAGAATTTCTTTAGTTTTTTCAACTTCTGCCAATTGTTGTCCTGCTTTTTCACGTTCTAATTGAAGCATGGCTCTACCGGTTTCATGCTTATCGCCAGCACTACTTTTAGTTTCTGAAGTTAAAGAAAGCTGTATTTCATTGATTGTACTTTGAATAGTTTGAAATCTGCGATTTACAAAATCATCACACAAACGGTATAAAGTGGCTTTAATTTTTTCGTTTTCCATCGTCTTTTTCTTCAAACTTTAAGGGACCAAAATAGCGCATTTGTCTTACAATCCAATCTTTTCTAGATTGAATATATGCAGTTGCTGGGGCGGCTTTATACTTTCTAGGGTTGGGTAAAATGGCTGCTAAGGCTGCTGCTTCATACGGCGTTAATGTGCTTGCCGATTTTTTAAACCAATATTGCGAGGCTGCTTCGGCACCATAAATGCCTCGGCCCATTTCGATACTGTTTAAATAGACTTCTAAAATGCGTTCTTTGCTCCAACACAACTCCATTAAGAAGGTGAAATATGTTTCTAAGCCTTTTCTTAACCAACTGCGCTCTGGCCATAAAAATACGTTTTTAGCTGTTTGCTGACTTATAGTACTTCCGCCTTTTAGGCGTTTTCCTTTGGCGTTATGAGTCACCGCTTTTTGTATGGCGCCATAATCTAAGCCTTTATGTTTTAAGAAATTTTGATCTTCACTACAAATTACTGCCAGTTGTAAATTTTTAGAAATCGCACTGATTTCAACCCAATCGTGTTTAAGAATTTTAGGGCTGTCTTTTTCAAAATAACGCAGTAGCATTAATGGAGTTACAGGCACAGGAACCCATTTAAACAGAAGCACAAAGGCTAATGAGAGTAGAACAAACCAACAAAAAATTTTAAATAAAAATTTGAAAAATCGCTGAATCACTTAGGGTATTAAATTATCAGATTAATCGCAAAAGTAATCTAAAAAAAAACTCCGAAAATGACTTTCGGAGTTTAAATGTTTTATTCTTCAATTTGCTTTTCTATAACAAAATCTTCCATGAATTTGGTGGTATAATTACCAGCCAAATAATCTGGATGTTCCATTAATTGTCTGTGAAAAGGAATGGTTGTTTTAATGCCTTCAATAACAAACTCGTCTAAAGCACGTTTCATTTTATGAATGGCTTCCTCTCTGGTTTGTGCTGTTGTAATTAACTTAGCAATCATAGAATCGTAGTTTGGCGGAATGGCATAACCTGCGTACACATGCGTATCTAAACGCACACCATGACCTCCTGGGGCATGTAATGTTGTGATAACGCCTGGCGATGGTCTGAAGTCATTAAAAGGATCTTCAGCGTTAATTCTACATTCTATAGAGTGTAATTTTGGTAAGTAGTTTTTACCAGAAATTGGCACTCCTGCGGCAACTAAAATTTGCTCGCGAATTAAATCGAAATCAATTACTTGTTCGGTAATTGGGTGCTCTACTTGAATACGTGTATTCATTTCCATAAAGTAGAAATTACGGTGCTTATCAACTAAAAACTCAATGGTTCCAGCACCTTCATACTTTATATATTCGGCAGCTTTTACAGCGGCTTCACCCATTTTCTTACGAAGTGCAGGCGTCATAAATGGCGAAGGTACTTCTTCAGTTAATTTTTGATGGCGACGTTGTACCGAGCAATCTCTTTCAGATAAATGACACGCTTTTCCTGTAGAATCGCCCACAATTTGAATTTCAATATGTCTTGGCTCTTCAATAAGTTTTTCCATGTACATATCGTCATTTCCAAAGGCAGCTTTACTTTCTTGTCTTGCTGAATCCCAAGCATCTTTAAGATTTTCAGGTTTAAAAACGCCACGCATTCCTTTACCACCACCACCGGCAGAAGCTTTAAGCATAACCGGATAACCAGTTTCTTCGGCAATTCTTTGGCAATCTTCAAACGACTCAATCACACCATCACTCCCTGGTACACATGGTACACCGGCAGCTTTCATGGTGGCTTTAGCGTTTGCTTTATCCCCCATACGGTCAATCATTTCTGGAGAAGCTCCAATAAATTTTATACCGTGTTCTTCGCAAATTTTTGAAAATTTCGCGTTTTCAGATAAAAATCCGTAACCTGGATGAATGGCATCTGCATTAGTAATTTCGGCAGCAGATATAATGTTAGACATTTTTAAATAAGACTCGCTACTAGCTGCTGGTCCTATACAAACCGCCTCGTCTGCAAATTTTACGTGCAAACTTTCTGCGTCTACTGTAGAGTAAACTGCAACTGTTTTTATGCCCATTTCTTTACAGGTTCTAATAACACGTAATGCTATTTCCCCACGATTGGCAATCAATATTTTTTTAAACATCTTTTTTGAATTAGATTAAATAGACAATTGGATTTTTCAAACATTAAAATGATGTACACTTTAATAACTGAAAATCTAATAATCTAAAATTAAGATGGATCTACTAAAAATAATGGTTGATCGAATTCAACTGGTGAAGAATCGTCAACTAATATTTTAACAATTTTTCCTGAAACTTCAGATTCAATTTCATTGAAAAGTTTCATGGCTTCAATAACACAAAGTACATCACCAGCTGCAATGGTTTGTCCTACCTCTACAAATAAAGGTTTGTCTGGAGCTGGTTTTCTATAAAACGTTCCAATAATTGGCGATTTAATTGTAATATATTTTGAGTCTTCTGTCGCTGCTGGAGCTGGTGCAGCAGGAGCGGCAGGTGCTGTTGCTTCTACTGGTGCAGTGGCTACTGGTTGTGCAGCTAACTGTGGTGCTGGAACTTGATGCACAATAGTTGTGTCTGATTCTGATCCTGTTTTAATAGTGATTTTGATATCATCCATTTCTAATTTAACCTCGCTTGCGCCAGACTTGGCAACAAACTTAATTAAGTTCTGAATTTCCTTTATATCCATAATATGCTTGTTATTTAGTCGTTAATTCTAAGCGTTGTAAGCCCATTTTAAATAAATAGACCCCCAATTAAATCCGCCACCAAAAGCGGCAAATATAATATTATCTCCTTTTTTTAATTGTGATTCGTAATCATTTATTAGCAAAGGTAATGTAGCAGAGGTCGTATTCCCATATTTGTGAATATTAATCATTACTTTTTCCTCAGCTAAATCGATACGTTGTGCCGTAGCATCAATAATACGTTTGTTTGCTTGATGTGCAGCCAACCAATCAACACTATCCTTTGTTAAGTTGTTTCGTTTTAAAATTTTCTCTGCGGCATCGGCCATATTAAAAACAGCATTTTTAAAAACAGTTCGTCCTTCTTGGAAAGCGTACTGTCCGCCTTTTTCTAAAACTTCTGGTGTAATGGTGTGCGAAGATCCGCCGTAAGTGGCTTGTAAAAAGTCACGTCCCGTACCATCACTTCTTAAATATTCGTCTTGAAGTCCTAAATTTTCTTCATTAGGTTCAAATAAAACAGCGCCAGCACCATCACCAAAAATAATACAGGTGGCACGGTCTTTATAATTAATTATTGAAGACATTTTATCTGCTCCAATAAGTAATACGTTTTTATATCTTCCAGATTCAATATAGCTTGCTGCTACAGACATGCCGTATAAAAAACTTGAGCATGCTGCATCCATATCGAATGAAAATGCATTGGTTGCGCCAATTTCTGAAGCTGTATATGAAGCTGTTGAAGCGGCTTTCATATCTGGCGTCGCGGTAGCTACAATAACCAACTCGATAGCTTTAGGATCTAGTCCTTTTTTATTTATTAAATCTTGGGCTGCTTTAATGGCCAGGTAAGAAGTTCCTTTGCCTTCGTCTTTTAAAATTCGACGTTCTTTGATACCTGTTCTGGAGGTTATCCATTCATCATTTGTATCAACCATCGTTTCAAGAATCTGATTGGTTAATACGTATTCTGGTACATACGCACCTACAGCTGTAATAGCCGCTGTGATTTTACTCATAACTTTATAGTTAATTTGACCAAAAATTCGTTAAAAATGGACAAAAACATTCAAAATTTGGCGAAAACTACTAAATTTTGTCGTAATAATATGCAAATTACGTGTTTTTGTTAATCATAAAAATTATTTCATAAAAAAAACGCTCATAAATGAGCGTTTTTTAATATGCATGCATAATTAATTATGCAACATTTTCTATTTCTTCAGAATTATCAATCAATACTTGACCTCTGTAGTATAATTTTCCTTCATGCCAGTGCGCTCTGTGATATAAGTGAGCCTCACCTGTTGTAGGGCATGTCGCAATCTGTGGCGCAGTTGCTTTATAATGTGTTCTTCTTTTATCTCTTCTGGTTTTCGAGATTTTTCTCTTAGGATGTGCCATTTTATATGTTTATTTATCCGTTAATAATTTCTTTAATGTATTCCAACGAGGATCGATATCCTCTGTTTTGTCTTTCTTTTTATCTTCTTTAAGCTTTGGGCTTAATTCTTCTAATTTTTTGAGTATTTCTGAATCTAAGGTGCCGTCTTCAACGCCTGGATGAATACGTTTAATAGGAACAGCAAGTATAATTAATTCATATATATATTGCTGAATATTAATTTCGTAAGTTCCGTGAGGTACAATTAATAAGTCAATGTTTTCATCATTATACTCATTTCCAAAGTTTACCACCAAATCAAATTCATTTTCAATGTCTTGATTATAGGGCTCGTTGGTTAAATCGCAATTCACATTAACCCATCCAAAAATTTTAAAATGTAATTCTAATAAAGTTGATTTTTTTTCTAATATTAAATCAACATGTACGTCTACATCATTAAAATCTTCGTACTCAAAATGTTTAAAGAACGCCTCCTTAATGTCATACTCAAAATGATGTTTGCCAATTTTTAACCCTACAAATGGAATTGTAAACTCTTTTAACGACTTCATTATCACATCTATTTTGAGCCTGCAAATATATAAATTTTTATTAATGCAGCATTACTTATTAACATTTTTTTGTTTATATCCTAAAAGACTGTCCTTTTAACCAAAAAAACTAGAAATCAATTGCTTAACGGCGCTCGTTTCGCGCTGCCTTTTTTAAGGGGTTTGCAGTAAGGGTTTCGTAATCGGTTCGGTTTTTAAAAATTTGCATGGCACTATAAACCGCTTCTTTAAACGAGTTTTCATCGGCAATGCCTTTTCCTGCAATTTCATAAGCGGTACCGTGGTCTGGCGAGGTTCTTACTTTACTAAGTCCTGCCGTAAAATTAACGCCTTGCCCAAAAGACAGGGTTTTAAAAGGAATTAACCCTTGGTCGTGATACGATGCTATAATGGCATCAAAGTTTTTGTAATTATTCGATCCGAAAAAACTATCGGCAGCATAAGGGCCATAAACTAATTTTCCGCTGTCTTTAATTTTTTTAAGTGTTGGCCTTAAAACGGTGTCGTCTTCAGTTCCAATAACACCATTGTCGCCTGTATGCGGATTAATGCCCAAAACAGCAATTTTAGGTTTCTGAATTTTAAAGTCTTTTTTAAGACAATTATAAACCGTTTCTATTTTTTGCTCGATTAGTTTTGGTGTAATATGCGCCGCAACATCTTTAACAGGTACATGGTCGGTAAGTAAACCAACGCGTAGCGTATCGGTAATCATGAACATTAAACTATCGCCTTCCAATTGCTGAGATAAATAATCGGTGTGGCCAGGGAATTTAAAATCTTCAGACTGTATATTGTGTTTATTTATAGGTGCTGTTACTAATACTTGAATGCTGCCCTCTTTTAAAGCTTTGGTGGCTGCTTCTAAAGATTTTATGGCATAAGCGCCTATTTTAAGGTCTTCTTTGCCAAATTCAATTTTAACAGGTTCGTTCCAGCAATTAAACACATTAACTTTACCAAGGGCCACTTGGCTCATGTCGTTTATGTTGAAAAAATTGATTTCCGACTTAAAATGGGTTTTATAAAAAGCCATGGTTTTCGACGAAGCAAAAATTACGGGGGTGCAGAAATCTAGTATTCTAGCGTCTTCAAAAGTTTTTAAAACTATCTCGCCGCCAATACCGTTTAAATCACCTATTGATATGCCTACAACTATATTTTCCATCTGCTTCATTAAAAATGATAACTTTTGTTCGTAATTTTGATGCTGCAAATTTAACTAAATAAACAGAGAATATTATGTTTACTGGAATTATTGAAGATATTGGTGTGGTTTCTAATTTAAAAAGTGAATTGGACAATCTTCACATCACGATAAAAAGCCGCATTTCTTCCGAATTAAAAATAGACCAAAGCGTTGCACATAACGGGGTTTGTTTAACTGTGGTAAACATAAATGAAGATGAATATACCGTAACTGCGATAAAAGAAACCTTAGACAAAACAAACTTGGGAACTTTAAATGTAAATGATCAAGTGAATTTAGAACGCGCTATGAAGCTTGGCGATAGGCTTGATGGCCATATTGTGCAAGGGCATGTCGATCAAACAGGTGTTTGTACCGAGGTAAAAGAAGCGAACGGTAGCTGGATATTTACTTTTAAATACGATGCTTCATTAAATAATCTTACTATAGAAAAAGGCTCAATAACCGTAAACGGCACCAGTTTAACCGTGGTGAATTCTAAAAAAGATGCATTTAGTGTGGCAATTATACCATACACCTATGCGCATACCAATTTTAATACTTTTAAAGTAGGTAGTATTATAAATTTAGAATTTGATGTATTAGGAAAATATGTAACAAAGCTTACACAATTAAATAAGTAGCCTTATTTTTTTTCTTTTTGAAACAGTAATTTTTTTGCCCCATAACCTAGCGCAACAAGAATACCTGCCAATACCCCGCCATCTATAGGAACAAGCCCTGGTACTACTGGTCCCGCGGGAGGTGGAGGAGAAACTCCCTGAGCCAAACAAGCAAAACCTATTAATAAAAATAGGATTGTGGTTAATATTTTGGTTTTTGGTATAGTCATAAACGTGGCAAATGTAAAAAAAAAAGTGAGTTAACAATATTATGATATGTAATTTCACTATAAAAACGTCTGTAAAAAACAAAATAATCCGATAAAATACAGGTTTTTAGCTTTAAATCGGTCTTCTCTTAGGTTTTATAAAAACAGGAAATAATAATATATAGTATGTTTTCTTCAACAAACAAGAGTTGAAATTTCTTCTTATAAAATACACATATCAGCATTGAAAAATATCACATTAATAGTGCTTATTTTTTAATCTAGTTTAGGGGTTTAAATTACTTTTTTTAAACGCTTAAATCAGACATCTTTTCCATAGCAGATGCAAGCATAAATTTTCGAATAAAATTGTAAAAAAATACTTCATTTTAAATAAAACAAACCTAGTTTTTTCAATTAAAATGGAATTTGAAGTCTCAAAAAATCCTGTTAAAAAATCCGAATAATTCAATACGAAAACCATTTTTTTTATAATAAATCACATTTTAACTTAAAAAAAATACAGACTGCAAAAATTGGCCTATTTGCTTGATACACGTGAGATAAGGGCTGTTAACAGCCATTTTTTGGGCTGTTAAAATTGAAGAAGCGAAAGGTTAAATTCTAAAATCACTTTTTTTTTAACAAAAAAATAACATACATTTGGAAAACCAGATTGGGAAACCACTCTGGAAAACCAAAAAAACTAAAACTAAACAGAATGATTCAAAACAAAGATTAGCACACTAAACAGGTGGGTAAAAACCTGCTCTTTTCAAAAGCGTATTTCTTGCATGTAAAACAAGTAAGAAGTACTTCCAAAAAACATGTAATATTTTACTTTTTAAGTTTTCTTCTAAAAAAGCACTTTAATAATGCTGAAGAAAGTCGTATTGGTGAAATAAAAAGAATTGAGAAAACTCTCAATTTTATTTTAAATGCTTTGAACAAGCATAAAATATGTCAAACATAATTAACAAAACCACAATGAATTTAAAAACTAAATTAACATTAACGATGATATTGTTATTCAATATCACATTATTTGCACAGGGCGGTTATACCTTGACTGGTCAAATAACCGACGATAAAAATGTGCCCATTACTGGAGCTAATGTCATTATTAAAAACACCAAAACAGGTACTTATGCCGATTTTGATGGTTCTTTTACTATTGAGGTAAAAAATGGTGATATTTTAGTGTTTTCTACCTTAGGTTATTCTTCTAAAGAAGTTGCTATAAACGGACAAAAAACATTAAGCATTACGCTTATGGAGGACGCTAGTCAACTTGACGAAGTAGTCGTAGTAGGATATGGATCTCGTAAAAAGAGTGACATAACCGGAGCTGTTTCTTCCGTAAAAACAGAAGAATTAACAGCATTCCCTGTGTTAGACGCTTCACAGGCGCTACAAGGTCGTGCAGCAGGTGTAGATGTACAGTCTAATAATGGTGGTGAGCCAGGTGCACCTATAAGCATTAAAATTAGAGGTAACACTTCAATTAATGCTAGTAGTTCACCGCTTATTGTTGTAGATGGGTTTGTAGGGGCAACTATGCCGCAACCTGGAGATATTCAGTCTATGGAAATCTTAAAAGATGCCTCTGCAACTGCGATTTATGGTTCTCAAGCTGCTAATGGTGTAGTTTTAGTAACAACTAAAAAAGGTAAAACAGGTAAAATAACTGTTGATTTTAATTCAACATACCAGATACAAGCTAATTCTAACAGATTAGATTTGTTAAATGCAGATGATTTTGCAGACTATCAAAATGATATCCGTGTAAACCGAAACAATTCAAATCCTTACATTCAAGGGGCTGAGAATACAGATTGGCAAGACATGATTTATAGAAATGGTAGTGTTGCAAACCACCAATTGTCTGTTTCTGGGGGTTCTGATAAAATTAAGTTTTATAGTTCAGCGACTTACTATGGTCAAGATGGTGTTTTAGTAAATTCTGACTATGAAAGGCTTACCTTTTTATCTAATGTAGATGCTCAAGTTACAGACAAATTAAACGTTGGTGTAAACTTAGTTGGTGGCACAAGCAAGAAAAGCGGTGTAACTACGCAGTCTAATGGTTCGGTAACAGTAGGTGGTGATGATGTAGTTTCTTTGGCAATGCGATTTGCTCCAGACAAAGGTGTGTATAATCCTGATGGAACATTTACAACAAATGATCAAATTGGTGATGAGGTAGATAACCCATACGCTGTAGCAACTCAAAGAGATGATGATACTGAGATTGATAATTTCAGAGCTAATCTTTATGCTAGCTATGATATTTTAGAAGGATTAAATTTCAAAACAACTTTTGGTATTAGTACAGAAAATATTTTTAGAGGAATGTATATGCCTCGTACCTTAAAAGTTACGGCAAGTACAGAGCAAGGTAGAGCTATTATGCAAAATTGGAAATCGAATAGTGTATTAAGTGAAAACTATTTAACTTATAACAAAGAAATAGGTAAAGGTAATTTAACCTTATTAGGAGGTTATTCGTACCAGAGAAATATAAACCAAAGCTCTTATAATGAAGGAACGGGTACTATTTCTGATTCATTTTCTTACTATGGGTTGTATACTGCAACTAATTTAATTCAACCAACTTCAGGTCAAATTTATAAAAATGAACGTACTATTCAGTCTTTGTTTGGTAGAATTAACTACGATTATAACGACAAATACTTATTTACTGCTACAGTAAGACGTGACGGAGCTTCAAACTTTGCAGCAAATAAGAAATATGCTATTTTCCCATCAGGAGCTTTAGGATGGAAAATTTCTAATGAAGATTTCTTAAAAGATAGCAACATAATTTCTAACTTAAAGTTAAGAGCTAGTTATGGTGAAACAGGTAACCCTTCTATTGCGCCTTACCAATCTTTAGCTAGTGCAGAAGTTATTTATGCTTCAAACGCTGGTAGTACTGTAGCTGCAATTACTCCTTATCAAATGGCAAACCCAGATTTAGAATGGGAGAAGTCTTATCAATCTAACTTTGGTTTGGATTTAGGTTTCTTAAAGAATAGAATTACACTTTCTTTAGATTACTATAATATCGATACTGAAGATTTAATCATGGTAAATAGAGGTCAACCTGATTACTTAGGGTTTTATAATGACTCATCACTAGTTAACGCTGGGGCTATTAACAATACTGGATTTGAAGTGTTTTTAACGACTAACAATATTAGTAACGATAAATTTACTTGGACTACAGACTTTGTGTTTTCTAAGAACACCAACACAGTTACTTCTTTAATTAACGGAGATGATTGGTTTGGGAATGGAGCACCATCATACTTTAGTT
Organism: Tamlana sp. I1; assembly: GCF_015355625.1. GTDB lineage: Bacteria > Bacteroidota > Bacteroidia > Flavobacteriales > Flavobacteriaceae > Pseudotamlana. The sequence goes on along the minus strand of NZ_JACLAF010000003.1, from coordinate 235,942 downwards.
TAAGTGAAACTTTTATCTTAAGAGAAGGAGAAGAAGTTGGACAGTTCTGGGGTTATGATTATGTAGGTGTATATCAAGGAGGAACACTTCCTAATGGAACTGCTGTAATTCCAGCTTCAAGAGATGCTGGCAACCCAATACCAGGTGAGCCTTTATTTAGAGATTTAGATGGTAATGGTGATATTGATGATGCTGATAGAACGATGATTGGTAACCCAAATCCAGATTTTACTTGGGGTTTCACAAATAACTTTACTTATAGAAACTGGGATTTAAACATCTTTTTCCAAGGTTCTCAGGGTAACGAAATTTTTAATATGACTCAAGTACAATTAAATAACGGAGATTCTAATACAACCTACGATTATTATAACAACGCTTGGACTCCTACTAATACGGATACAGACCAACCGCGTGTAGGTAATTTTAGTACTAGAGAGATTTCATCTCGTTTCGTAGAAGACGGAAGTTATGTTAGATTGAAAAACTTAGCTTTAGGTTATAACTTTTCTTCAAAAGTTTTAGAAAATATTGGTGTAGAAAAATTAAGACTTTCAATAAGCGGACAAAATTTATTGACATGGACAAATTACTCTGGTTTAGATCCTGAAGTAAGCTACTTTGGTGCTCAAGGGGGAACTAATGGTAACAACCAGGCGACAAACACAACTAGAGGTTTTGATTTTGGATCTTATCCAACAGCTAGGTCCTACAGTTTTACTTTAAACTTAACATTTTAAGAATCATTTTAATAAAAATAAATAATGAAAAACACAAAATATATAATATGGTTATTGGTAATTGGATTATCAATAATGGGATGTTCAGATCTTGAAGAAGAACCGGTAGGGCTATTGTCTCCTGATGGATTCTTTAATACAACTGAAGACATACAGATCGCTGTAAATGGTGCGTATACCCATGCTATTAACGAAGAGATTTGGGGTAGAAAATTATCAGTTTCGTTAATGCTACGTTCAGATATGGTTAACCTACAATCAAATCAGACACACAGGGTAGAAATGGATATGCATACAATTTCAGGAAATAACGAAATGGTATATGATCCATGGAGACGAATTTATTTAGGTATTGCTGCAGCTAATACAGCTATTGCTGGCGCAGCCGATGTAGATGCAGCCGCTGACTTAAAAAACCCGGTTGTTGCACAAGCTTATTTTATTAGAGCATGGTATTATTTTCACTTAGTACGTTTATTTGGTGATGTGCCTTATATCGACGAGCCTATCACAGGTGCTAATGCTGAGGTTTATAGAAATATTAGTTGTACACCTGAAGCTGAAGTTTATGCTAATATCATTTCTGATTTAGAATTTGCTGAACAATGGTTGTATCCAGCTTCAGAAGCATCAGGGATCCCTACTACTTATTCAGCTAGTTCTTATTTAGCATTGGTTTACTTAACAAGAGCAACTAGTAATTTTGGTAGTGCTAGCGATTTTAGCACAGCTTATTCATATGCGAAAAAAGTAATTAATAGTGGTGCTTATACTTTAGATAGTAACTTCCAAAATTTATTTAATGCCGCTGAGTCAGGTGCTTCTCCTGAAATGATTTTCACTTTAGATTATAACAATGTTGAAGCTGATGACAATGCTTATGATCAAGTTGCTCCAATGACTGGTATTAGAAGTGACGATGATGATCAAGGTTGGTCTGTTGCTGTTCCAGTAATGGCTGTTTACAATTCATTTGATCCAGCAGATTACAGAACACGAGTAAGTTTTCAAACAGAAGCTACTATTGGTGGTACAACTGTAGACTATACAAACTTCTCTATTAGTGGACACGGTGATGCTGGTAATATGCCTTACATAGCTAAGTATACACGTTACCCTGGTGATTATGCAAGAGGAAATAAACGTGCAACAAGTATTAATTACCCTATGATGCGTTATGCAGAAGTGTTATTAATTGCAGCAGAGTGCGCTGTTGAAACTGGAGATAATGCTGGTGCATTAAACTACATTAACCAAGTTAGAGAAAGAGCAAGAAAGGGTGGTGCTTCTACAAATGGAGGATATGTACCTGAGACGGTGCCAGCTAGTGCAGTTCCTGCAGATCTTTCAGGAACAGTTACTTTAGATGACGTGATTGAAGAGCGTAGAATCGAGTTAGCTTTCGAGGCTAAAAGATGGTATGATATTAAGCGTAGAAATTTAGGTGATCAAGTATTTAGTGCATCTGGTTATGAAGGAGCTAAACCAGATTGGAATGCATCAGTTGATTATGATACACCAATTCCTCAAGATGAAATTGAGAGAAATCCTAATTTAGATAAACTTACAAATTAAGCTATTAAATAGGCTTATAAACATAAGTTTATATAATGTCATTGGTAAATTTTAGGTATATCTAATACTAAACACTAATTCCAATCATTTCAAATTTTGTTTATTTTGATTGGAGTTAGTTCCTGTTTAAAGTCTCTTACCGGCTATTTTTAGCCGGTAGAGTCTTTAATTGTTACTCATTAAATTAGTGTCTGCTATCTAGCTTAACATATAATTTACACCACTTTCCAACCTACATGATTAGCCTTATTAATGATTAAGTATTTTACAAATGAAGTTAGAACCACTAACCAATAATGAAAATCTCGAACTTCAAAATGATATTATTTCTAAAATTCAAGAATTAATAAATTTTAAAAATTTAGAACCAGGCGACAAACTGCCTTCGGAACGCATGTTATCCGATAAATTTGGAGTAAGTAGAACCAGTGTACGCGAAGCCATACATAAACTGGAATTTTATGGCATATTAATGTCTAAGCCACAAAGTGGCACTTTTGTAGCAGATATAGGTCAAATTGCCATGAATGGCATGATGGAAGACATTCGTAGGTTAGACGAACCCGATTTTAAATCGTTGGTAGAAACTAGAATTCTTCTCGAATTAAATGCAGTGACTTTAGCAGCAAAACGACGAAAAAATTCCGATTTAAAAAAAATGGCTCATGCTCTAGAAGCTTACAGTGAAAAAGTACTTAATAAGGAAGATGCTGTTCAAGAAGATTTGTTATTTCATTTAACTATTGCCCAAGCGAGTGGAAATAGTACCATAAATAGAATGATGCTTATTATTACTCCAGAAATAATTACCAATTTCGAAAAGCATCATGTATGTCCTAAAGATAGAAGTAGTAGAGATTTACAAGAGCACCAAGGTATTTTTCAAGCCATAAAAGAACAAGATCCAGAAAAAGCAAAAGAGCTAATGAAAAGTCACTTTAGCGCTTTGTATCAGTATTGTTATAACATAGACTAAGTAATACGGTAATAATTTACAGTATACCCTTCTCTAATAGTTTTATAAAATTATTCTACAGTCTATAAAACGGGTTAATTACTAATGCCATGCTCTTAATTTATATGGTATTTTTGGTGGGTGTTAAAAAATAAGATTCGATTTTTTTAAGTCTTTATCCACTTTTTAACTTCAGATTCATAAAATATTTTCAATAAAAAAGCCTCACAAACATAATGTTTACAAGGCTTTTGTGGTTTTTAGTGGTGGTCTTAGCTATCAGTATTGCAATCAAACCCTGAAAATGTTTGAAAAACTTCAATATAAGTACCATACTACTCTGAAATTCGACGAAGTCTTTATTAATTATCAAAGTTTATAGCGCTATTAGAAGGTGAACGTACGCCATTCTTAAGACATAAAATTAAAACGGATTTTATAAATATCTATGAATAGAAAAAGAGCAACAGGTATTGGTAGTTTTTAAAAACGATTTTTAAATAACATAAAACAAAATTTTGTTTTAAAATTCAAAATTCAATATTATCTTTGTGATCATAATGTATAAATAATGCGTATTGTAACTTATAAACGAATACAAGCGTTTTCAATAAAACACGCCGATGCAGAAACGTCTTTAAATGTTTGGTATCATACCACAAGTGCTAAATCTTGGAAAAACCTACATGATATAAGACAAACTTTTAATAATGTAGATTATGTGGGTAATAATAGGTATGTATTTAATATAAAAGGTAACGATTACAGGTTAGTGGCTATTATTTCTTTTAACGCTCAAAAAGTATACATATGTTTTATTGGTACACATGCGGAATATGATAAAATTACCGATATTAAAAACATTTAGCTATGATACAGACAGAAAAGCAATATAACGTTATTTTAGCTCGTATAGAGGAGCTTTTACAAGACTCTAATAACATAGAAAGTCAAAACGCCAAAGGTTATGTGGAGCTCAATATTTTATCTGACCTTGTTGCCGATTACGAAGAACAAAACTTTCCTGTTAATAAACCATCATTAACAGAAGTTATAAAAATGCGTATGGTAGAATTGGGATTAAACCAAAAACGTCTTTCCGAACTTTTAGGTGTGAGTACTTCAAGAGTTAGTGAATACTTAACAGGCAAAAGTGAACCTACTCTAAAAGTAGCAAGAGAAATAAGTAAAAAATTAAGTATTGAGCCGTCTATTGTATTAGGTGTGTAATTTTATGTTGAAAACTTCACGTGATAGAGGTTGTCGAAACAGTAAGTAAAATTTGATTTGTCTGGTTGTCGATACCGATATTGATTAGCAATAAGTTTATGACATCTGGTCTACTTTTTAGGTAGCCTCTTTTGTTTAATATTACAAGTCAGATAGATTTCCTGTTAAAGTTCATTTTATCACCCTGTCAAGCACTCTTGAAACAATAAAAAAGCCTCACAAACATAATGTTTACAAGGCTTTTGTGGTTTTTAGTGTTGGTCTTAGCTGGAGTAAACAAGGTTTTTAATAAAAAAGATACATTTTCCACTAATAATCAAATTGTTATAGATTAATTTAAATAAGTTTTAATTTTACCCCAACATACAGCGGTAAAAAAGGGTCTTAGCTCATAAACCTTGTTTTCATCAAAGACTAGCCCTCTATCCTTATAAACGCAGAAGCTTTTAATTCTTGTTCTCTTCTATACAAACCATATTTGTTAGCTATTACCTTCCAATTACTTACAACTTGAGTTATTTGGTTTATTATTTGTGATGCCTCTGCTTCTTCTATCCTAAAATAAGCAGCCACTTCTAAAGCTAAATCAAGATCTAAAGCATTATCATCTTCAGAAATATTTAATTTTAAACCCGTTCCCGTTTCTACTGGATTTATGTCATAGGCTGGTGATAAAATCCAACCCTTGTCTGTTAATAGAAAACCGTGATTTCTTAAGTGATCGTCGGTATTCGACACGCAAATACTAAAAACAATTCTTCGCCATAGTTGTTTTAAATCCTTGTCAGGGCTTGCGCCATGCTTCGTGATAAAATCCACCAATTCTAGATAGCTAGCTCCCGAGGAAGCATCTGTGCCATCGGTATAGCCTAATAGGGTCATTGCTGATGCAAAATGAATTCTTTCACCCGCATTAGTTCTATCAAAACGCTTTGTTAAAAATGTATGTTGGTTGCTACTAAATTTTTCAGCTTGAGAGTCCGCCATTATAATTCCAGACTGAATGGCTAATTCGTAAGTTACCATTTCCCATCCACCAATATCATCGTCGTCATTTTTACTTGGGAATTTAGCAATCCATAAATGACCATCGTTATCAAGTACACTTGCTTTTGGTCTTGCGCCACCTAAAGAAGAACCAGGAGAAACCAACATTTGTAACCACTTTAAATAATCGGGATCATCCAGACTATCATCATCTTCTAAACGCAGGCTTATTTGCTCCAATTCCCTTATTGATGTCCATGGTGGACTTGCTAACGCTTTATTATCATTTAAAAAAGGGCCTTCTTTATCCAATTTAAAACGTAAAGCCCCCATTCTATGTCCATCAAAAACGCCTAATAAAAAATCTGTTTCGAATAATTTATCTGCTCTTCTTTCTTCTTTTCTAGCTAGTGCCGCTTCTCTTCTTTTCATAAGCACTCTTCCCCAACGATCTGGAGAAGAATCTAAAAACAAGCCGAAATTAGACTTTTCATCATGCAAATATTGTACACCTTCAAACAAGTCTAAATCTGGATCAAGCTGATAGGCATAATCGGATTGTAACCAATCATTATGATAAGCGAAAGAAAAAATTTCTTTCCCCCTTAAAGTCTCTGAATATAATGTACCAACTAATACAGGAGCACCTAACTCCAGCCAATCGGCATAAACATATATAGTCCGTTTCATTTTTAGCTTCTTTTTGGAGCACGCTCTTTAGTTGTTAAACCAATATCTTGCAGTTTTCGACCTAGAACATCATCTTTTGCTATGTGTAAAACGTCCTTTTCCAAACCAAGTACATTTAAAACTTTAATGTAAATACCGATACTAACAGAGCTTTTTCCTTTCTCGATGGAATATAGCGTTTTTCTACTAGTACCTGCCCGTTCCGCAACTTGATCTGTACTTAGTTTTCGTCTTAGACGTGCTAATTTTATTTGCTCGCCCATTTCTTCCAATAAACGCTCTAGCTTTGGTAATAATACTGAATTATTTTTAGACATAACGTGTAATATATAACACAAATATACCTATTTTGAGTAATATATTACACGTTATAGTCCTAATATTTAATCAAGGAATGAGAAACTGCTTATAAAAATAATATAGAAGATATAGAATATGTGACTTCACCAGGTCTTATTATTTCCCAAAATTAAGTCTAGTAAAAATTTGAACACGAAAAACATTAAATAAGCGCATTAGAGATCTCTCAGAAATTTGAAGCCTTATAACAAGTCCTGTAAACAAAATAGCCTCACAAACATAATGTTTACAAGGCTTTTGTGATTTTTTTGTGGTGCTCCCATCTGGGCTTTCCGCTAAAATAGCGGGATAAACTTCAAACCCAGGATTTGTTCCAAAAAAAAGCCCAAACTACATTTGTAATTTAGGCTTTAAGGTGGTCCCACCTGGGCTCGAACCAGGGACTTTCTGATTATGAGTCAGATACTCTAACCAACTGAGTTATAGGACCGAAATTGGAGTGCAATATTACCACTTATTTTAATTTCTACCAAGAAAAATTATGGCTTTATCTCCTGGCATAGTTCAATTAAAACACTGTTGGTAGTTTTAGGATGTAAAAAGGCAACTAGTTTATTGTCGGCACCCAATTTGGGGCTGTCATTAAGCACCGTGAAACCTTCATTTTTAAGTCGCTCAATTTCAGATAAAAGGTCTGTTACTTCAAAAGCAATATGATGAATACCCTCACCGTTTTTATCTAAAAATTTGGAAATCGGACTGGTTTCTGAGATCGCTTCAAGCAACTCAATTTTATTTTCACCTACCTTAAAAAAAGAGGTTTTTACGCCTTCACTCGCTACGGTTTCTGTTTTATAAGGTGGCGCCCCAAAAAGTTTGGAGAATAAAACATTCGATGCTTCAAGGCTTTTAACCGCAATACCTATATGTTCTATATTTTTCATGATCATAGTCTTTTTCATACTCTTGAAGAAGCGTGTCTTTTTAAATCCAACCTAAATTCATCCATCAAATTACGAAATTAAGCCTCTAAAAGTAACATAATCTTTAAATATCCGTATTTTTGCATTCTAAACCCCTTAACGGGTTATAATTTTTATACTGTGGAAGAAGAAAGTCAAAGACAAAAAAAAATAGGAACGGTTTTACAAAACGATTTAGTTGAAGTATTACAAGGCGCCGCTACACAAGGTGGTATGCGTGGTGTTTTAATTTCTGTATCGAAGGTAAAAGTCACGGTAGACTTATCGGTTGCAAAAGTGTATTTAAGCATTTTTCCTAACAATAAAGCCAAAGAACTTCTTGAAGGTATAAAATCTAACACCCCTTTAATTCGTCATGAAGTAGCGCAACGTACTAAAAATCAATTAAGACGTATGCCGCATTTAGAGTTTTTTATAGACGATTCTTTAGAGTATATCGACAAAATTGAAAAATCTTTAAAAGGCGAAGAAAACCCTATTAAAGACCCTTCAATTTTAGATAAAAGGAAAAAATCCTAATTTTTTCGCCAATTTAGAACCCTTAATTTTTATTATCGCGTTATCAGAACATTCATTAATCACTATTTTTTTATAATATTAGCGTTATGAATGTGTCTTTATATATAGCAAAACGGTATTTACGCTCTAAAAGCACAAATAATGCTATAAATTTCATCACCTATATCGCTATTATTGGCGTTATTTTAGGTGCCGCATCCTTATTTATTGTACTTTCTGGTTTTGCCGGTTTAAAAGATTTTACACTACAGTTTACAAGTGTAGTCGACCCCGATTTAAAAGCTGAATCGGCCGCAGGGAAATCCTTTTTCCTAAACGACAGCACGATTGAAAAGCTAAATAACTTAGACGATATTGCTTTTTATTCCAAAACCATCGAAGAACGTATTATCATAGAATCGCGCGATAAAAACGCTTTGGCTGTAATAAAAGGAGTCGATGAAAATTTCGAAAAAGTAGTGAGCATCGATTCTGTTATCGAAGATCCCGGAAGCTGGTTGTCACAAAAAACCAATCAAATTGTAATAGGTTGGGGCATTTCAAACAGTTTGTCGCTAGGAGTTTTAGATTTTTCAAAACCCATAAACCTCTATGTTCCCAAACCAGGAACAGGACAAATAACCTCGGCAAAAACAGCATTTAACTCAGTAAAAGCCTTTAATGTAGGCATCTTTTTTATAAACGAAGATTTAAACGAAACTTACGTTTTTGCGCCTATCGATTTGGCAAAAAAACTATTAAATTATAAAGACAATCAAATTTCATCCATAGAATTTAAGCTTAAAGACGGCTATAATGTTGAAGAATCTCGTGTAAAAATTCAAAAAATATTAGGCGATAACGTTATTTTAAAAAACCGTGCCCAATTAAACGATGCGCTTTACAAAATGCTAAACACCGAAAATTTAGCCGTTTATCTCATTTTTACCCTAGTATTAATTATCGCTTGTTTTAATGTAATTGGCTCATTAATCATGATGATGTTAGACAAAAAACAAAGCCTTTCCACCCTATATAATATTGGAGCAACCCTTAAAGACATTCGAAAAATATTCTTTCTTCAAGGCAGTTTAATGAGTGTTATTGGCGGAATAATAGGCTTGATAGTAGCTGTAATTGTCGTTTTAATACAGCAACATTTTAGCCTACTCATGATTACTCCAACACTCGCATACCCTGTAGCCATAGAGGTTGAAAACTTTTTCATTGTATTTTTTACCATATCTGTATTAGGTATAATCGCCTCGAAAATCGCCTCGGTACGCATTACAGAATCTTTAATTCAAAACATATAATTTGGGCAAGTTGCCATGAAAAATGGCAAACAGGCTTTCGCAACTCGCTCTCTGCGAGGAGCTCAAACAAATTGCTCAATCCTTCTTGCGGGCGTATTTGCTAAGTTCGTTTTTATTTGCTACAAAGGGCTATTCTAGGTTTTAACCGTATTTGAGAGTCGTCGAGAATCAAAATTTATGATTTAAAAAAATTAAACCCCTTCCTTTATTCCCACTTTTTTAGGAGGGAAACTGTTTTCCTTCTTTAGAAATAATATTAGCACGTTCTAGTTTCCACTCTAAAATGAGGGGACTAAGGGGTGTGTTAGTAACAATTTTATTATCAGGTATTTAAAGCGATATTGAAACATCTTTTTTTTGAATTACTGAAATATGAAGCGATATTCACCTGTAATTTACAGGTTCTCGACTGCGCTCGAACACCCTAATATTGAAGCTTTAAATTCAACTTCATATTCTAACCTCAAAAATAGGGTCTTCGAGCGGCGTCGAGAAGTACACTTTAAACTTGTTGTTTTACGTCACCCTGAATTTATTTCAGGGGTCTCAAAAGAACATAGTACTTTTATGTAATTGCTCTGTCATCCGACGCTCGGAGGAAACACAAAGCAGTGTGTATATATATTTCATTGAGTTACGTTCTAATTAGAACGACACAGGTTTTTGTCACATAGAAGGAGTACGGCTAAAGTATCTTAGTTTTAGGTTAGAAGATTCTTCAGTTTCGCTGCACAGGTTCTGAATGACAGTTTAAAATATTGTAGTGATTTAAAATGAAGAGGCTAGCTTATTTCATGTGACGAAGATTACTAAAAAAGAAGCGATAACTTTGAAGTAATTCCATTAAATTTGCTAGGAGATAAAGTTAAAAAATTAAAAACGAGGCCATTGAAAAAAGTTTTAATCACAGGAGCAGCAGGATTTTTAGGATCACATTTATGCGATCGATTTATTAATGAAGGTTATTCCGTTATAGGAATGGATAACTTTATTACTGGAGACGAAAAGAATCTTGTTCATTTAGAAAACCACCCCAATTTTCAATTTATTAACCATGATGTTACGGAGTTTGTATCTATTGAAGGCGATTTAGATTATATTCTTCATTTTGCCTCACCAGCAAGTCCTATTGATTATTTAAAAATCCCTATTCAAACCCTAAAAGTAGGTTCGTTAGGAACGCATAATTTATTAGGGTTAGCCAAAGCTAAAGGAGCAAGAATTCTTATTGCTTCTACTTCCGAAGTATATGGCGATCCATTGGTACATCCTCAGACTGAAGATTATTATGGTAACGTAAATACTATAGGGCCACGCGGGGTTTATGATGAAGCCAAGCGTTTCCAAGAGTCTATCACGATGGCTTACCATCGTTTTCATGGCTTAGAAACCCGTATTGTTCGCATATTTAATACATATGGGCCTAGAATGCGTCTGAATGATGGTCGAGTTATCCCTGCATTTATGGGGCAAGCACTAAGAGGGGAGGACTTAACTATTTTTGGAGATGGTTCGCAAACCCGATCGTTTTGTTATGTAGACGATCAGGTGGAAGGGATTTATAGACTGCTATTAAGTGATTATGCAGAACCCGTGAATATTGGTAACCCTCACGAAATAACCATAAAAGAATTCGCAGAAGAGATTATAAAGTTAACTGGGACGACTCAAAAAGTAATCTACCAGGACTTGCCTATAAACGACCCTTTGCAAAGACAGCCAGATATTAGTTTAGCTAAAAAATTATTAGGTTGGGTTCCTAAAGTAGATAGATCTGAAGGCATGAAAATTACTTTTGATTATTTTAAAAGTTTAACTGAAGAAGAGCTTTATAAAAGTGAACATAAGGATTTTAAAAGTCATATAAAGGTATAGTGGATTTATAAAAAAAAACAGATATTCAGGGTCTATAAAGTCGCTCTTTGGGTTTATAGATTTAGATAGGGTCTTCGAGCGGCGTCGAGAAGTAAATTTTGAACCGTAATTATAAGTTCTCGACTTCGCTCGAACACCATTTTATTGAATACTTTAGGCTATTTAAGTAATAAAAAATGTAGTCGTTATAGAACACCTCCCTTAATCCCTCCTTTGTAGGAGGGAAACTGTTACGTTTGAGTTTATTCGCTAGAAATCGGGAGCTAAGAGGCGTGTTGAAAGTGTGTTGACTTGAAAATAGTTATAAGGTCATGAAGTTAGAAAGTAAGGAGAGATTCTGTAGCCTCAGCCAACATTCTTGGTTTTATTTGAGTGAACATATTGCTATAAGCGGTTGTTTTTTGCTGTTTTTTTGTTATTGATGGAGTCTTCGAGTTGAGTCGAGAAGTACACTTTAAACTTGTTGTTTTTACGTTACCCTGAATTTATTTCAGGGTCTTACAAGAACAGAATACTTTTTATGTAATAGCTCTGTCCGACGTTAGGAGGAATCTCAAAGTAGTGTATGGTGATGATTCATTGTGTAATGCACTAATTAGTAAGACATAGTGTTTTGTTATACAGAAGGAGTACGACTTAAGTATCTTAGTTTTAGGTTACAAGATACTTCACTTTCGCTACGCACGTTCTGATAATAGTTAGAATTTTTTTATCGTAATTTTAAGTTCTAAACTACTCCAAAACAAGTTTAAAGTTAAAGATTTTAAACACTCCCTAAATTTTGATGATATACACAGGCCTATTCGAGGCAGTCTAGCAAGTTCTAATAATAGGGTGTTAGAGTATAGTCGAGAACATTCACGTTTGAATCAAACTGTCTGTTATTTTCATTCATACAGTTTAAATGGTTACTTGATTCGCAATCTCAATTAAAATAACCTTCTCGACGCCGCTCGAAGACCATTACCTTTAGACTTTAGAATATGAAATTAAATTTAAGGATTGAATATCAAGGTGTTCGAACGTATAAAACATTTTCTTAAAAATAGGAAACGTTAGCACAACAGTTTCCCTCCTAAAAAGGAGGGATTAAGGGAGGTGTTTTAATCCAATTACCCCCCAGCAACTATTAAAACTCCCTATCCTCCCTATCAAAATTAGGTTTCTTATTTCTTATAAAAGTGACACTCTAACTTTGTCTGTTGTACATTTTTTTATTTACTATACTTCATAAATCCATCGCCAAAACGGTAGCTTAAAACAATACCGTGTGTGTTATTAATGGGCGTGTTTTTTAGTGTTACGTTATAATTATAAATAAATCTTAAGTGGTTAGTAACACGAAAACCTACTAAGCAATTAAGCGAGGCGTTGGTTTTATAGCCGAGTCCGAATTCAACTTTATTCTCATAATTAAAAGTAGCATTGAGCTCAACCTGTAGCGGTGCACCTGCTTCATATTTAAATAACATACTGGGTTTAATTAATACGCGAACAAACAGGCGTTCGCGGTTATATAGCACCCCAATCCCTAAAGTGGGCATGGTGGCGTTAACATTATTAGCAAACTCGTTATCGTTTGTAATGCCTAATGCGGTTAAATTTTCATCGTATTTGGTTAGGCCACCTGTAATTCCGAAAGACAACACACTTGGGTTGTAGTTCCACCAACGTCCGCCTCTCTGGTCGTCATCTAAATTTATTTTATAGGCATAAGCACCAAATAAACTTGTGGTACGTGTAACCCCTACCTGATCGCTATACACACCTGCCCCTAAGCCAACACGCCTTAACCCCATAGGCGTGTTAACTGTTATACCAATATTCCGCGGACTCCCTTCAATGTTATTGAAGTACCCCAAGTTTGTCATGGTAATATCGGTATCGGGATAGAACCCAGCATGCGCCGGATTTATTATAACCGTATTATAATTATAGTTGGTAAAAACAGGTGTTTGCTGAGCAAAAACGGAACAAATCATGCCTCCTGACAACATAAACACCATTATTTTTATAAATTCTTTCATAAATTAACGCTTTAAAACAAGGAAGCCTGTTTCTTTTTTTAAATGGTGCTGACCTTCTATTTTGATGTTGAAAAAGTAAGTGCCTTCAGGTAGAGCATCGGCACCTAGTTGGCGCTTTCGGTTGGCAATACCTCTAAATACCTTACTGCTGTTATTGTAGCCTTCGGTTTCAAAAACCAAATCGCCCCAACGGTTGAAAATGGATACTTTATTTTTAGGATATTGTTCTATACCGTGAATTTCCCAATAATCGTTAACACCATCGCCATTTGGTGAAAAACCGTATTTAGTTTCATCTTCTTGTTTTTTAATAACGTATACCGTAACCGTATCTTCTACAGTACAACCTTGGTTGCTCGTGTAATAAACCGTATACGATGTAGTTTCGGTTGGCGTAGCAATTGGGTTTAAAATATCGACATTACTTAAGCCTGTACTAGGATACCAAACCACACTACCAATATTAGAAACCAAAGCCTCCAATTGAGCGGCTTCCCCTTGTTCAATCTCAACATCGGTTCCTGCATCTATAGTGCAAACAAGCTCCTCTTCGTCTTCATCTGACAAAATAGTAACCTGAAAACTACAGCTAACTGTATTTCCTGAAGTATCGGAAATCTCGAACGTGTTTGTTGTTACCCCTATAGGAAATTCGGCTCCCGAAGGCAATCCCTCAATTTGCGTTGTCGTGGTAGCCGAACAATTGTCGGTTCCTACTGGAGCGGCATACGTTACCATAGCTGTTTGCATATTTGCAGCTACGTATTGAGAGAAATCTGAAACGCAATTTACCGTTGGATTTGTGGTATCGTTTATTGTGATGATTTGTTCTACATCTATAAAATTTCCTGCTGCATCCTCTACACGATAAGTTCTTGTGATGATTTCTGGATTGGTATTGCCATCGCTTACATCACTGATGAAGGTCACAATTGGAGTACTACAATTATCGGAAGAATCATCAATTACTGAAATATCTGCTGAAGGCACATCGCCAGAACATTCTACATGAATTGAAGCTGGCGTGCTTGCCGTTGGATTTGTGGTATCATTGATGCTGATGATTTGTTCTACATCAATTGAATTCCCTGCAGCATCCTCTACACGATAAGTTCTTGTGATGGTTTCTGGATTACTGTTGCCATCGCTAACATCACTAATGAAGGTTACAATTGGAGTACTACAATTATCTGAAGCATCTTTTATTACTGAAATATCTGCTGAAGGCACATCGCCAGAACATTGTACATTAATTGAAGCTGGCGTACTTGCTGTTGGATTTGTGGTGTCGTTTATAGTAATGATTTGTGCAACATTTATAAAATTCCCTGCTGCATCCTCTACACGATAGGTTCTGGTGATGGTTTCCGGATTGGTATTACCATCGCTAACATCATTGATGAAAGTTACAGTTGGAGTGCTGCAATTATCGGAAGCATCATTAATTACTAAAATATCTGCTGAAGGTACATCGCCAGAACATTGTACATTAATTGAAGCAGGCGTACTTGCCGTTGGATTAGTGGTGTCATTGATGCTGATGATTTGTGCAACATCTATAAAATTTCCTGCAGCGTCTGTAACACGATAGGTTCTGGTGATGGTTTCTGGATTACTGTTGCCATCGCTAACATCACTAATGAAGGTTACAATTGGAGTACTACAATTATCTGAAGCATCTTTTATTACTGAAATATCTGCTGAAGGCACATCGCCAGAACATTGTACATTAATTGAAGCTGGCGTACTTGCTGTTGGATTTGTGGTGTCGTTTATAGTAATGATTTGTTCTAAATCAATTGAATTGCCTGCCGCATCAGTAACACGATAGGTTCTTGTGATGATTTCTGGATTGGTATTGCCATCGCTTACATCACTGATGAAGGTTACGGTTGGCATACTACAATTATCGGAAGCATCATTAATTACTAAAATATCTGCTGAAGGTACATCGCCAGAACATTGCACATGAATTGAAGCTGGTGTACTTGCCGTTGGATTAGTGGTGTCATTGATGCTGATGATTTGTGCAACATCTATAAAATTCCCTGCTGCATCCGTCACACGATAAGTTCTAGTGATGGTTTCCGGATTGGTATTACTATCGCTAACATCACTGATGAAGGTTACAGTTGGAGTGCTGCAATTATCGGAAGCATCATCAATTACTGAAATATCTGCTGAAGGCACATCGCCAGAACATTCTACATGAATTGAAGCGGGCGTGCTTGCCGTTGGATTTGTGGTATCGTTTATAGTTATGATTTGTGCAACATCTATAAAATTTCCTGCTGCGTCTGTAACACGATAAGTTCTTGTGATGGTTTCTGGATTATTGTTGCCATCGCTAACATCATTGATGAAAGTTACAGTTGGAGTGCTACAATTGTCGGAAGCATCACTAATTACTGAAATATCTACTGAAGGCACATCGCCGGTATCGTTTATTGTGATGATTTGTTCTACATCAATTGAATTTCCTGCTGCATCCTCTACATGATAAGTTCTTGTGATGGTTTCTGGATTGGTATTACCATCGCTAACATCATTGATGAAAGTTACAGTTGGAGTGCTACAATTGTCGGAAGCATCACTAATTACTGAAATATCTACTGAAGGCACATCGCCAGAACATTCTACATGAATTGAAGCGGGCGTGCTTGCCGTTGGATTTGTGGTGTCGTTTATAGTAATGATTTGTTCTAAATCAATTGAATTGCCTGCCGCATCAGTAACACGATAGGTTCTTGTGATGATTTCTGGATTGGTATTGCCATCGCTTACATCACTGATGAAGGTTACGGTTGGCATACTACAATTATCGGAAGCATCATTAATTACTAAAATATCTGCTGAAGGCACATCACTAGAACATTCTACATGAATTGAAGCTGGCGTACTTGCCGTCGGATTTGTGGTATCGTTGATGCTGATGATTTGTTCTACATTTATTGAATTTCCTGCTGAGTCCTCAATACGATAAGTTCTTGTGATGGTTTCCGGATTGGTATTGCTATCGCTAACATCGCTTACATAAGCAACTGTAGGTGCTATGCCACTATCATCGGCTTCATCGGTGACTACGTTAATGTCTGCCGCAGGAACATCCGCTAAACATTGTACGTTTACGGCTGCTGGGTTACTGGCCGTTGGATTTGTGGTATCTGTTAAAGTAATAGTGACATTAAAACTTTCCTCGGATGCACCACAACCTGTGCCTGGATCGTAAGCATATAGAGTTACAGGGTAGCTCGGAAAATCGGCGTAATTTAAGGCATCGCCAATTTCGTAAGCAGTTCCTGTACCGCCAGTTTGTGTATAATATTTTTGGTTTCCAGATAAATTTGTCCCTGCTATGGTTGGTAGGGTATAGCTATCGCCTTCATTTACATCTGTAATAGGTGTAATTGCTGCCGAGTTGACTTTACCTTTATCATAGATCGTCCACCCATAGGTGTCAATCATAGATTGACGCTCTGCTTCGGCTGTACAATATTTACTGTATCCGCCACGAAAATTTACTCCAGATTGTAAGGATTGGGCACTCCAAGCTTTTAGTGTAGCATCATAATTGGCAACAGATAAAGCATTTTCATTAAAAAAGTACGATAAATTGGTTGCATTTTGTATTTGCCAAGCGCCTAGGTTTTGATCAAAAGCCATAGCGTTATTAAATACAAAACTCAAATCGGTTAACTGAGAGACATCCCAAGAACTTACATCTTGATTAAAAGCATCAGTTGTGGAAAACATCCCATGAATGTATTTTAAACTATCAATATTCCAACCACCAATATCTTGATTGAAAGCCCTTGCTCCAGCAAACATATATCGCATATCTTCCACATTGCTAACATCCCAATTCGTTATATCACCGTTAAAGTCAAAAGTATAATTGAAAGTATTATACATACTACGCACGGCACTTACATCCCAAGTATTTAAATCCTGATTAAAAATGAGAGCACCAGAAAACAGAAATGCCATATTTTCTACAGTGCTTACATCCCAATTTGAAAGCGGTGCATTAAAAGAATTTGTGCCAGCAAACATAAAAGACAGGTCTGTAACCAGAGATAAATCTGGACTGTCTATAGCCAGATTGGTAATATTAAGATTGGTACATCCGTAAAAAGCACGATTCATAGAAGTCCATGCAATATCACCCCATTGCTCTATGGTTAATATTTTATCTTTATCCCCTGAATTATTAAAAAAAATTCTAGAAAAATCACCCGATATACTTACTGTATGCACCCCTGCTGTGGTATAAATATGACTTGCGTTTCCCGTTTGATTCGCATCTACTGTACCATCACCCCAATCAATTGTGTAGTTGTTCCCTAAACCTATAGTTGGAATAGTAATCGATTCATTAACTGTAGTGGTTTGCCAAGTGGTGATAAAGGGCGCTGTTGGTTCTGCTAAGGTTGTTACATTATCGCCACTAAAAATTTCGCCTTGGTTTCCTGCAGCGTCTTCTAAAAACAAGTACACATCATAAGTGGTATCTGGAGATAAGGATGAAATAACCTCTGAAATATCGGTATTTGCAGTATCCATTAAAAAACTACCATGCGCTACGGCTCCAGTTCCAGAAAGTATCGTGTTGTAGTTATTTACCGGAGCAGTTGTTACTGGAAAAATAGCATAATGAATGCTGCCTGTTTCCGGTCCATTAACCACAAAGGTAAAGCCTGAAGTGGTTACATTTCTAACCACATGTGTGGTTAAAGGGTTTGCATAATGATCGCCTCCAAAAATAACATAAACTGCGCCATCTGAAGTTGTAGCTCTATCTCCAAAAATAAAATCGGTAATGCCATCACCATTCAAGTCTCTACCGCCATCAATGGGTCTGCCAATATTTGAATTGCTAACAGGAATTCTAAACCCATTAGTGCCATCCAATGTCGTTGGATCAAAAGATGAAGGAAAACCAGCATCAGTTCCAAATACAACATAATCGCCAGCACCAGCTACAATAAAATCATCTATACCATCATTATTTATATCGCCCGTTGGAGCTGCACAAATAACATTATTTGCTAATACAAATCCATTAGTACCATTAAGGTCGCTAATGGCTAGTTTAGCAGAAAAAGGATTATTGGAACCAAAAATGATGTTACTTTCTGAAAAACAATCATCTATACCATCATTATTTACATCGCCAATGGGGCCAACAAATGTTATAAATGAATTTCCTGTATTATCAATTTGAAAACCGTCGGTTCCATCTACCGCTTCAATATCAACCAAAGCATCAAAAGGTGTATTTTTTCCAAATAAAGCATAACTCCATGGATCTGTTAAACTATTCCAACTCCCAATCAGCATGTCATTAATGCCATCGTTGTTAATATCACCTGCACCGCCTACCTTATAGGAGTCCCTACTTGTTGTAAAGTCACTTGTTCTAAATCCATTAATCCCATCTAACCAAGAGGAATTTATGGATGCAGGAAAATTACTGCTTCGCCCAAATACAATCCACGATTGCCCCGACCAATGTGGAGTGCCAATTATAAAATCATTAATACCATCATTATTAACATCGCCTAAAGCAGCAACTTGTTTACTCCCTGGAGCATCTATTAAAAAGCCATTGGTACCATTAATATCGTTTACAGTCATTTCTAAAGGAAAGGAAGTACGACCATAAATAACCATATTATTGGCAGTTGTATTACTCGTTCCTACAATTAAATCATCAATACCATCACCATTTATATCTCCAGGCCCAGCCACTGTAGAGCCTCTTCTTTCATCATAACCAATACTTTTTACAATAAACCCATTGGTGCCATTTAAAGACGTTAAATCAAAAGGATTAGCATAGCCAGTTGCAGACCCAAAGATAATGTATGCCCTTCCTGCTAAATCTAGACTGTTTACCGTTTCATCACCGTTACCAAGACAAAAATCTTCTAACCCATCGTTATTTATATCCCCAATAAATTGTATTTCAGCACCTAATTTAGCGCCTGTACTAAGTCCGGGAATAACAAAACCATTGGTACCATTTAATATATTGACATCAAAATTTGCTGGATAAAGCTGCTGAGACCAAGATATCATAGAAAAGAAATGACAGACAACAAGGAGTAACGTGAGTCTTAATGCCTGAATATTACGATGTAAACGCCTCATACTTGATTAAATAATTTGTTTTGGCAAAACTATTTATACCCGTTTTGGCATCCATCACTATAAATGGGGTTTTCCTTTAAGCATGACCCCCTGTTTATGGGGTGTTTTTGGCTTTGTGTTTTTACTTAATACAGCAAAAAGGATAAACCCTAAATAATTAAATACTAATGATTTAAACTAACAACAAAATACATTATAAAATATATTGCCACATACATGATGTAGTATTATATTTACACACTTATAATCCATTGAAACAACCCCCAAACATGAAACTAAATAAGAAGTCCCTATTTCTAACGCTACTAACACTAATTAATTTAATAGCGTTTTCGCAAACCCCTTATGGTGTTAATCTGGCTGGCGCCGATTTTGGCAACAACATGCCAGGAACTTATAGTGTAGACTACACCTACCCAAACGAAAGCGAATTGGAGTATTACCACAGCAAAGGCTTAAACTTAATTCGTTTACCCTTTAAATGGGAACGCATACAGCAAACCTTAAACGGAAATTTAGATACCGATGAATTGTCAAGAATGAAAACCGTTTTACAATTCGCTCAAGACAGAAATATGCAAGTCATTCTCGATTTACACAACTACTGCCGTTATAAATTAAATGGGAACGAAGTGCTAATTGGCTCAAGCAACCTAAGCATTGCGCACGTAAAAGATCTTTGGACAAAATTAGCCTTGGCGTTTAAAGATACCCCAAACCTTTACGGTTACGGCATTATGAACGAGCCACACGATTTGTTAGCAAACACCCCTTGGTTTAATATTGCCCAAGAAATTATTAATGGCATAAGAACTAAAGATGCCCAAACCAAAATAATTGTTGGTGGCGATAGTTGGAGTTCGGCAGAGCGTTGGATGCAGTATAGTGATAACCTAAAAAACCTTTCAGACCCTTCAAATAAGCTTGTTTTTGAAGCGCATGTGTATTTTGACAAAGACGCTTCTGGAACTTATCCAAATAGTTACGATGCCGATGGAGCTTATCCAAACATTGGCATAGACCGTGTTACGCCCTTTGTAAATTGGCTTCAAACAAATAATCTAAACGGATTTATTGGCGAGTACGGTGTACCTGCAAACGACAGCCGTTGGCTTACCGTACTTGATAATTTTTTAAACTACCTCAACCAAAATTGCATTAACGGCACCTATTGGGCAGGTGGCCCATGGTGGGGAAACTATATCCTGTCTGTTGAACCCAACGGGAATGTAGATAAACCACAAATGAGCATTTTAGAAAAGTATAAAACAACAGGTGCGGCTTGTCCGTCTTTAAGTAGCAATCTTATAAATAACCCAAATAACAATTATAAAATCTATCCGAATCCGTTTAAAGATTACTTAGTTATAAACGGATTACATGATGGCGATTTGGTTAATATTTACAGCATTCAAGGACGCTTAGTCGTTTCTAGTAGGTTGCAAAATGCTACAATTACCAATTTAAATGCTTTAACTTCGGGAGTGTATTTGGTAAAACACGAGCAGAACTTTATTGGTAAAATCATTAAGTAATCAGCCTTTATTTTAAAACATCAACCACATCACAAATTTGAATTAATTAATATATTTGCCCTGTTTTAATTTAACTTAAAAATATATAATGAAAAAACTATTGGTAATTGCCGCTATACTTACAGCATCGTTTGCAAATGCACAAGCTTTTACAGGAAAAGGAGACCAAAAACTACAAGTGGGTGTAGCTTTTCAATCGCATGCCACAGGTATTAATGTGAGTTACGATCATGGTATAGGCGAAAGTGCCTCTATTGGTTTTAGCACAGGCTATGTTTTAGATGTGGCCGATCATTTAGACGCTGGTTTCGACGATCGTTTTGATGCCAAATTACGTTTAAATGCTAACCTTTGTAACGTTATAAATGTTGATGAGAACTTCGATTTATATCCAGGACTTACCTTAAGTTTAAAAAACTTTGGAGGCCAATTAGGAACACGCTATTTCTTTGGCTCTGGACTTGGTGTTTTTGCCGAAGCTCAGTTTCCTATTGCCAAATACAATAAAAATTTAAGCCCTGCTGAAGAAATTAACAACCAGTTTGTTATGAATATTGGGGTGTCTTTTGAACTTTAAGTTCTAAACCACGCATAAAAAAGCTGTTTAAAAGGATGACTTTAGTCAAACTGAACTTGTTTCAGGTTCGCTCCCTTTTAAACAGCTTTTTATTTTATCCTGTAGTGGATTTCTATTTTAAACCACTTAAAACCAATACAGGAACTTTACTACTAAACAAGCTTATAGCATTACACAATTTCAATATCTCCCAATTAATTTCAAAATCATATTAAATACATACCCCTAATAAAGGTCTCAACTTTACTGTATACATTTGCATAGCACATAATTTGCAACAAAAACTTAATACTAAATTCATCTGTGTCCATTAGGTCTATAAACTCAATTAATGCAAACAAATATTAGTTTTAAAAATATAAACAAACTTGCTATTCCTGCTTTAATTTCGGGTGTATCGGAACCTATTTTATCACTTACCGATGCTGCTATTGTTGGAAATATACCCAATAACGCTACCGAATCTTTGGCAGCAGTGGGCATTGTAACCACTTTTATTTCCATGCTTATTTGGGTGCTGGGGCAAACCCGAAGCGCCATTTCCTCCATTGTTTCGCAATATGTAGGGGCAAATAATTTAGAGAAAATTAAAAACCTACCGGCGCAGGCTATTTTTATAATCACCTCACTGAGTATTATCATTATTTTAAGTACTTATCCGTTTGCTAAACACATATTTCAACTGTATAATGCCACAAACCTTATTTTAGATTATAGTGTCGATTATTACAAAATACGCGTTTTAGGTTTTCCTTTTACACTTTTTACCATTGCCATTTTTGGTGTTTTTAGAGGGTTGCAAAACACCTATTACCCTATGGTTATTGCCATTATTGGAGCAGCTTCAAACATTGTTTTAGATGTGGTTTTAGTCTACGGTATTTCAGGATACCTAGAACCCATGAATATAAAAGGTGCTGCTTACGCCAGTGTAATGGCTCAAATTTTAATGGCTGGGTTTTCGACCTATTTTATTCTGAAGAAAACAAATATTCCCTTAAAGCCTTCTTTTCCTTTTCATCCGGAAATCAAACGCTTTATAGGAATGATTCTCAATCTTTTTATACGCACCATCGCCTTAAATGTAACCCTGTATTTTGCGAGTGCCAAAGCCACAAGTTACGGCGCCGAATATATTGCAGCCTATACCATTGCTATAAATTTATGGTTTTTAGGTGCTTTTATTGTTGATGGTTACGCAAGTGCCGGCAATATATTATCGGGAAAACTCTTTGGCGCCAAAGCCTACAGCACGCTTATAGCATTAAGTAATAAGCTTATTAAATACGGACTTATTGTGGGTGTTATTATCGGTTTAGTTGGTGCTTTATTTTATTACCCTATCGGAATGATTTTTACAAAAGAACCCGAAGTTTTAGAGGCTTTTTATAATGTATTTTGGATTGTTTTAGTAATGCAACCCCTTTGTACTTTGGCTTTTATATTTGATGGTATTTTTAAAGGGCTTGGCGAAATGAAATACCTTAGAAACGTCCTTTTATTTTCAACCTTTTTAATATTTGTTCCCATATTATTTTGGTTGGATGGTTTCGACTATAAATTGCAAGGCATGTTTATAGCGATTACTTTTTGGATTATTGCCAGAGGCGTACCTTTAATCATAAAATTTAGACAAATGTTTATGCCACTAGCCCAAAACTCGTAACTTTGTGCTCGCAATTTAGCCCCGTATGAATCTATCTTTTGCTCTATTTCAAGATGTAAACATTGAAGAAAAACTTAAAAACGCCCCAAGTAGTGCTTACGAAATTGGCGTTTTTATAGGTTCCATGTTGCCCTTTGTTTTACTTGTGCTTCTTGCTTATTTAATTTATTATTTCAACAAAAAAAAGAATCAATAAACGTTATGGATATTATGTCATTTTTAAGCGGAAACGGTTTGTTTCTCGTTCTTGCTCTAGTTTTAGTTATTGTCTACATTGTAAACCGCAAAAGGAGACCATAATCTCATAAAAACAGATTTCTTGTTTCCGTCATGCCGAACTTGTTTCGGCAGCCCATCATGATATGTAAATCATTTTTATTACAAATAAAATACCCTGCAAGAGCTATTCTAATCAAGGCTAAACTCCTATAATCACTTCTAATAAATCGCTCCACAAGGGATTGTAGGGGAGAATGTTTGCCCAAAAAAAAGGCTCCAATCTCTTGGAACCCTTATTAACACTAGTGGAGAAGATGGGATTCGAACCCACGACCTCTTGACTGCCAGTCAAGCACTCTAGCCAACTGAGCTACATCCCCAAATACATACTTTGTAAGATTTTGTAAATGTATACATTTTACGTTAAATTCCTAACACTAAAATGTACAGCACATCATATTTATTGTGTATAAATGTATTCCATAAAAAACACAGCATAACTAAAGCCTGTGAGACAGACTAAGCCAGTTTACCTAGTTAGTTTATAATAAGTCTAGTATCCTAAAATTATATTAATTGAAAAAGTTATATTTTTGACTTATTATTTTCAATTAAAAAGAAGTTTACATACAAGAATTTAGCATTGTATTTGCTTTTACAAGCCTCAAAAAAGCAAGCACACAATGTTTCTTGTTTTAATAATTTTAAACCTATTGAAACGACCTACTTAAAATGCCCCAACCACTTAACCACCTTATTCTATTTATATTTTTATGCCTATCGCTTACAAACTGGGCTCAGGTTATCGATAATACCCATACAACTTCAAATATAAATCTTGAAAGCCAAGAAAAGGAACGTGTTTTACAGGCATTTCAAGATTTTAACAAGGGCAACCCTAATGTGGTTAATACCGCCCATAGTCTTTTAAAAACCGTAAAAACCAGATATGCTAAAACGGCCACCAATTTATTGTTGGCTTACTACTATAAAAGCAAAACGGCTATAGATTCTTCAATATATTACGTCAATCAATCTTTAAAATACAATACCCAAAGTAACGACTCGCTACAGGCTCGTGGCAATGCCATTGCATATAACATTCTAGCCATTAATTACAAAAACAAGGGCTTGCTTAACGAAAGCAAAAAATGGCATATTAAAGGCATTACAGAAACCCAAAAGTTTAACGAAACCTATTTGTATTACATGCACATTCATGGTTTGGCTTTAACCTATAGCGCATTAGAAAATTACGAACAGGCCTTAATACATTTTAAAGAATGCCTAGGCTATAAGGCAGACCCCGAAATAATTATGGGGAGTTATATTAATATTTCAGATATATATACCCAACTCAACAAATTTAAAACTGCAATACCTTATTTAGAAAAAGCCAATGCATTAGCCCAGAAAAACAATTCCCAACAAGCCAAAGCTGTTGTTGCCCTTAACCTAGGAATTAATTACGATAAACTAAACAAATACCCCGAAGCAATTAACCAATACCACACCGCTATTGGTATTGCCGATGCGCATGAGTTGTACCCCATTGCATTAACCGCTAAAAATAATTTAGGCGCTGTTTACACAAAATTAGGTCAGTATCAAGATGCCGAATTAATGCTCTCATCGGCGCTGCATATTGCTAAAAAATTAAGTCTTCTAGCCGATGAAATGGATATTTATAACCAACTTAAACACCTGGCAGAAAAAAAAGAAGATTATAAAACCGCCCTTAGTTTTGCTAATATGGCTTACAGCATTAAAGATTCTATTAATAAACTACAAAAGGATAAAGACATCAATATTTTAGAGGTTAAATACCAAACCTTGAAGAAAGAAAAGGAAATCACACTTTTACAAGCCGAAAATGCCAACAGAGAATTAGAGTTAAAAAATAGGGAGGAAGCCATTAAAAACCTGCTATTAGAACAAAAGATTAACGAAAAGGAAAACGAAAATAACCTTTTAGAAATCACCAATACTAAGGAGCGCATACAAAACGAAAACCTCATCTTAAAAAAGGACAGCGAGCTACAGCAGGCAGAAACCATAAGACAGAAAAGTATAAAAAACACCATTCTGTATTCGTCTATAATACTCATGCTACTTCTTATAGGCCTGCTAATTACTTACTACCAAAAGCAGCAAACCAAAAACGAGCTGAACAAAAAACGCGAAGAAATTAGCGAACAGAAAATATCGTCGTTAATAAAAGATCAAAAATTAAAACTTATTAAAGCAACTGTCCAGGGGAAAGACAAAGAGCGTAAACGCATTGCCCAAGAACTACACGACAGTATTGGCGGAAACCTAGCCGCCATAAAACTGCAATTAAACACCACGGCAGAAAAAAGCAATATGCCACAATTAAAAACCATTAATTCGCAGTTGGATGAAACCTACGAGCAGGTTAGAAACTTATCGCATAATTTAATGCCTAAAAAGTTTACCGAGCAAAAATTTTGCAATCTGCTTGAAGACTATTTTAACAATATTAGTGGTAACAGTAACTTAACAGCCACTTTTTCCGTATATCCTAGAGCAGAAATAGATGCGCTAGATGAAACCATACAAATTGAAACCTTTAAAATTATTCAAGAATTAGTAACCAATACCATTAAACACTCTAAAGCTTCCGAAGTCGAGCTGCAACTAAACTTATTAGAACATTGTTTTAATATTTTATTTGAAGACAATGGCATAGGGTTTAAAACAAAACACACCGTAGATGGTATTGGGTTTAAAAACATTAAAAGCCGCTTAAAAAAAATACAAGGTACCTTGAGTATTGATTCCCGTTTGCACCGAGGCACCATAATAAACATAGAAATTCCAACCCTAACCCCCGCCCTAAATGATGTATAATTTAATGATTGCAGACGACCATAAAATGTTTTTAGATGGTCTGCTTAGCATTCTTAGTGAAGAAAAAGAATACCGTATTCTGCTCACTGCCAAAGATGGAAAGCACATTATAAAATACTTAGATGTAAACCCCAACGAACACATCGATTTAATT
Source organism: Tamlana sp. I1 (assembly GCF_015355625.1). Lineage (GTDB taxonomy): Bacteria > Bacteroidota > Bacteroidia > Flavobacteriales > Flavobacteriaceae > Pseudotamlana. The sequence goes on along the minus strand of NZ_JACLAF010000003.1, from coordinate 209,591 downwards.
ATTACCGATATTTCGATGCCAGAAATAAGCGGTATTGAACTTAATAAAATAATTAAACAAAAAAATAACAAGATTAAAACTCTTGTGGTAACCATGCATAACGATGCCGATATGATTGATAGGCTTATCGAGGATGATGTAGATGGTTACGTACCAAAAAACGCCGAAAAAGAAGTGTTTTTAGAAGCCATAAAAACCATATTAAATGGCGACAAATACTTTTCTAAAGACATACAATCCATTTATTTAGAAAACAAATTTGCCAAGAAAAAGCAGGAAGACATTACACTAACCAAAAGAGAAATAGATGTTATTACGCTTATCGCGGAAGAATACACGAGTCAGGAAATAGCAGATAAACTCTTTTTAAGTAAGCATACTATTGAAAGTTATAGAAAGAACCTCATCTCGAAACTTAATGTTAGAAATCTAGCTGGTTTAACCAAATATGCTTTAAAAATGGACTATATAAAAAACGTATAAAACACAGGTCGCTTTTAAACACTCCCTAAATTTTGATGATATACACAGACCTTAGTAAACAGGTGCAAAAGCGATAGTAGTGGATAGCTTTTGGCGAGGCGTGCATCGAGCCAAAACTAGTAACGGATAGCGCGGTGGCTTGCCATTTGCCAAAAAAGTTTAAAATCTATTCGGTGAATTGGTAGCCTGCAAACTTTTCTAAAACCTCATCGAAAGCCGCAAAAACATCTTCAGAATGGTCTGATGTTACCATTTTCATACGGTGTTCTTTAAAATGCGGAATGCCTTTAAAGTAGTTGGTGTAATGTCTGCGGGTTTCGAAAACGCCAAGGATTTCCCCTTTCCAGTCGATAGACATCTGTAAATGTCTGCGGGCGGCTTCCACACGTTCTTCTAATGAAATGGGCGCTAAATGTTCACCGGTTTCAAAAAAGTGCTTCACCTGCTTGAAAAACCATGGGTTACCAATGCTAGCACGACCAATCATACAGCCGTCTAAACCAAATGCATCACGCATAAGCATGGCTTTTTCTGGAGAATCGACATCGCCATTTCCGAAAACAGGAATGTGCATACGCGGATTATTTTTCACTTCCATAATGGGTTTCCAATCGGCTTCGCCTTTATACATCTGGGCGCGTGTGCGGCCATGAATAGCAATGGCTTTACAGCCTACATCTTGCAAGCGCTCGGCAACTTCGACAATGCGGATAGAATCATGATCCCAGCCCAAACGCGTTTTTACGGTAATTGGGATGTTGGTACGTTTTACCATTTCGGCAGTGAGTTGCTCCATTAAGCAGACATCTTTTAAAATACCAGCTCCGGCACCTTTACTCACCACTTTTTTTACGGGGCAACCAAAATTAATATCGATAATATCGGGTTTAGACTCGGCTACAATATCTATGGTTTGTAGCATGCTATCTAAATTAGCTCCGAAAATTTGAATGCCTACAGGGCGTTCTTTCTCGTAAATATCCAATTTCATAACGCTTTTTGCTGCGTTACGAATTAAGCCTTCGCTTGAAACAAATTCGGTATATACCACATCGGCACCCTGTTCTTTACACAAGGCACGAAAAGGCGGATCGCTAACATCTTCCATTGGCGCTAAAAGCAATGGAAAATCTGGAAGTTCTATGTTGTCTATTTTAACCACAAAAAAAATAATTGGGCGCAAAATTACAGCTTTTAAGTTAAATATGAGCAGTTTAAGCCGTACGAAATTGTAATAATTAATTTTTAAACTATTGAATTTTTTCGATTATTATTATCTTAGGGTACATTAATCCACTCATTATGAAAAAACTACTACTCCTTTCAATTTTTATGTTGGCATCTTTTTTTGGTTTTTCACAAAATCAATGTGGTGTAACACCAGAATACACACAGCAACAAATTGCATTATTTAAAAAAACATATAAAGTTAATTTTAATGCGAAAACAGTGTTTGCAGACCCGAGCCCTAGCAATATTCAGCGAATTCCACTAGCTGTATATTTAGTTAGAAATACAGATGGAAGCTTTTCTGAAAACAAAGATCTTATAGCCTTTAGGTATTCTTTAATTGAAACCAATCGCATACTCTCGCAACTAGGCATTCAGTTTTATATTGACAGATTTGCTTATTTAGATAACAGTAGCTGGGTGCGCCCCGAAAGAGGTAGTACCGAGCACAACGCTTTGTTAGCAAACAAAACACCAAATATGGTAAACGTCTGGATAAACGATGGTTGGTCTGGCCCAGGTGCTGCTGCTACCGCTACGGGTTACGGAGGTGTTTCTGGTGTGGAACTTAAAGACACAACGGAAGCAACGGTTCCTCATGAGTTTGGTCATTTCTTAACTCTGGCACACACCTTTGAAATCGCAGATGGGGTAGAACTTGTTAACGGTAGCAACTGTGCTACTGCGGGGGATAAAATTTGTGATACCGCTGCCGATCCAGGAACCAATGGTGTAACCATAACAAATTGCATGAATGCTAACGGTGCAACAGATTCCAACGGCGATGTTTATAGTCCGCCAATAGATAATATCATGTCCTATTTCGGAGGAAGTTGTGGGATGATATTCACACCCCAACAATATGACCGGATGAAAGCTGGCTTTAATCAATACCACACAGCTTATGTGGGAGATGGTGAAATTACAACCGCCCCAACAGGTTTGATGATAACTCATAATCCAGGTTACGATGAGTTGTCTTGGACAAACGCAGCTTCGCAACGCGGTACACTGGTTGAGTATTCGCCTGATGGCACTTCATGGCATGTTATGAATGGCGTTTTAGATACCGAAAACACTTTAATTTTATCGGAAATAAAAAAAGGAACCAATTATAAACTAAGGGCACGACATTTAAATAGTAAAACCTATTCGGCAGTTCTAGATTATTCACCTACCGAAAATCATGTTTTTGTACCCTACGTTGTACATAGAGACGAAGCGTTTTTAGGAGGCATTGGTGAATTTGTGGTTGCTAACACCCCCATAAATAATACATCGAATAAAAACAATTCGTTTTCAATTATTACCTATCCAAATACCCCCGAGCTATTTATTGGCGGCTCTAACGATGTTATCTTAAAAATACTAACAGGTTCTGGAGGTCAAGGTGGTTTTGCCTTTTTCTTGATATATTTAGATGAAAATGGGGATGGTGATTTTGATGATCCTGGCGAGCTTAAATACCAACATCCAGATAATAATTTAGAGTTTACCGTAAATACTAAAATTAATATTAGCGCTACAGCCACCGAAGGCTTTACAAGATTAAGAGTTCGAACTACAGCCCAAAACGCCTCTGAAAATCCAACAGAGTTTTTTAATTTTAGTGAAACAGAAGATTACGTAGTAAAACTGGTTACAGAGCAACCTCCTGTATTAGCAGGTACATTTAATAGCACAACAAACGAGGTTGAATTAACATGGACAGATCCTGTAGACACAAATAAATACGATATTGAACGTAGTATAGATGGTGTTAATTTTACGAAAATTGGTAGTACAGCAGACGGTACAACAAAAAACTACAACGATAAAACAGCTCCACCCAATTCGCAGGTAGAATATCGTGTGAAAAAAGAAACAGGTACAGCATATAGTAATGTAGTCGCTATTAATACACCAAACACTACCACCAACTACTGCCCACCAATAAGCACAAATGGGTGTGAAAACAACTACGGCATCACTAAATTAAGCATTGTTTCTATCGCTTTTGAAAACGATAGTAATGGTACTTGCGGGACGACTTCTACAGGATATTCGGACTATTTTAACAGTAAAACCATGAATTTAACTGCTGGAACCACTTATACTATAGATAGAGAAAATATTAATTATGGCCCACAAGGTAATTTCGCTGTCTTTTTAGACAGCAATCAAGACGGCGATTTTAATTATACCGTTGCTAACCAGAGTGCTGCATCCATTCAGATAACAATTCCTTCTGATGCTACTAATGGCGAAACAAGAATAAGATTTAGATTGTATTTTAATACTATAACTGATGCTTGTGCCGATGCTAACTTTGGCGAAACCGAAGATTACAAAGTCATTATTTCAGGAGGAAAGGAATCTTCTGTCATTAATGCCATGGCCGATAATGCCACCGATACCTCTTTAAATTTAAGTTGGGATATTGCTTCTGGTGCAAGCCCAACAGGATTTCAAATAAATAGTTCAACTGACGGTACAACGTTTACACCATTAGCAACCCTTGGTGCTTCAGATAGAACTTATGCCGCAAGCGGATTAGCATCTGGCACAAAACATTACTTTCAAATTATTGCAAATGGGACACAAAACTCCGATGCAAAATTGGTTTGGGGTACTACCACAGGAGCTCTTGGGGTTGAAGATGCTATAGCGCAATCGGTTAAAGTGTATCCGAATCCTACCAACAATGGCAGAATTCATATCAAAACGACCAAACAGCTAAATTCAGTTAAAATTTTAGATGTTAGAGGTGCTTTAATTAAAGAGATTAAAAATCCAGTTTTGAATACGCAAAACGAATATATTATTGAAAATCTAAGCCAAGGTTTCAATATTTTATCGCTTAATGTTGAAGGGCGAAACTTGATTAAAAAAATAATAGTAAATTAATTACTTAAGCCTTTTTCAGATGGATTCTATTTTTTCTGAAAAAGGCTTAAATAGACTTCCATACTAAGCTGTTAAAAACAATAGATATAAACCGATAAAACGTCTATATTTGCAAATTAAATCTAAGTATTAGATTCTTTTATGAAGCACATTAGAAATTTTTGCATTATTGCACATATAGATCACGGTAAGAGTACCTTAGCCGATCGATTATTAGATCATACAGGCTCGGTAACAGACCGAGAGAAACAAGATCAATTGCTAGACAATATGGATTTGGAACGCGAGCGTGGTATTACCATTAAGTCGCATGCCATCCAAATGGATTATGAATATCAAGGTGAAAAATACGTTTTAAACCTAATTGATACTCCGGGTCACGTCGATTTCTCTTACGAAGTTTCTCGATCTATTGCTGCCTGTGAAGGCGCTTTACTTATTGTAGATGCCGCTCAAAGCATACAAGCACAAACAATTTCTAACTTGTATTTAGCTTTAGAAAATGACTTGGAAATTATTCCAGTACTTAATAAAGTTGATTTACCAAGTGCAAACCCTGAAGAAGTAACCGATGATATCGTAGATTTATTAGGTTGCGACCCTGAAGAAGTGATACACGCGAGTGGAAAAACAGGTTTTGGAGTTGATAATATTTTAGCGGCTATTATAGAACGTATTCCGGCACCAAAAGGTGACCCTAATGCACCTTTGCAAGCCCTAATTTTCGATTCGGTTTACAATACGTTTAGAGGTATTGAAACCTATTTTAGAGTTTTTAACGGTGAAATTAAAAAAGGCCAAAAAATTAAATTCGTTGCTACCAACAAAGAATATTTTGCTGATGAGGTTGGTACTTTAAAACTGACTCAAGTTGCCAAACAAAGCGTAAAAGCGGGCGATGTTGGTTATTTAATTACAGGTATTAAAACGGCTAAAGAAGTAAAAGTTGGTGATACCATTACCGATTTTGCAAAACCAACTACTAATATTGTTGAAGGTTTCGAAGATGTTAAACCAATGGTTTTCGCTGGAATTTACCCTGTTGATACCGAAGATTACGAAGAGCTTCGTAACTCTATGGAAAAATTGCAGTTAAACGATGCGTCTTTAGTATTTGCTCCAGAAAGTTCGGCGGCTTTAGGTTTTGGTTTCCGTTGTGGTTTCTTAGGAATGCTACACATGGAAATTATTCAAGAACGTTTAGAACGTGAGTTTGATATGACGGTAATCACAACGGTTCCCAACGTATCTTATCACGCGTTTACAAACAAAAATCCTGATGAAGCTTTTGTAGTAAATAACCCTTCTGATTTACCAGATCCTTCAACCGTTAACCGTGTAGAAGAACCTTATATTAAAGCGACTATAATTACCAAAGCCGATTTTGTAGGTAACGTGATGTCTCTTTGTATTGAAAAACGTGGTAACATTATAAATCAGACCTATTTAACACCAGAGCGTGTTGAATTAATTTTTGAAATGCCACTTGCTGAAATTGTATTCGATTTTTATGATAGATTGAAAACAGTATCAAAAGGCTACGCGTCTTTTGATTATTCGCCAATAGGTATGAAAGTTTCAAAATTAGTGCGTTTAGACATCTTATTAAACGCCCAACCTGTTGATGCGCTTTCAGCATTAATTCACGCCGATAATGCACAGAATATCGGACGAAAAATGTGTGAAAAGTTAAGAGAGTTAATTCCGCGTCAGCAATTTGATATTCCAATTCAAGCCGCTATTGGTGCTAAAATTATTTCTCGTGAAACGATAAAAGCCCTGCGTAAAGATGTTACGGCTAAATGTTACGGAGGCGATATTTCTCGTAAGCGTAAACTCCTTGAAAAGCAGAAAAAAGGTAAAAAACGTATGCGTCAAGTTGGTAATGTTGAAATTCCGCAGCAAGCGTTTATGGCTGTTCTTAAATTGAACGACTAAATTTCTGCTTTCGCAGGAATTCAATAAAAACCATTTATCATTTTAGTCTAAACTAACTTGATAAATGGTTTTTTAATTTAAATGTTTTTCTTCAACAAAAAGTTAAACCCTAGTTACAGGTTGTTACTTTTTCTAAAGAATCCACATAAGCATCATAATTAACAAGTAAATCTACTCCGCCTACAATAGAACTGCCAGTGCTACTTTTACAAACCTCGACTGCTGGAAATATTTGGCCTTGAGCTTCGTAAGGTTCACAAGAGGAGCAATCACCTCTTTTTGTTTCGCCTTCATCAGACGAGCAAGCCAATACAGAAACTGATGAAATAACTGTACCGACTAACATAAAATTTCTCATAATTATTCGATTTTTGATTAATGAAAGTCGAATATATCACAAGAGAACTGAAAGAAAATTCACTTTAACATGTAAGCTGAATAATTTAACATACAGGAATAATTTTACGTTAAACTTTTGTATGCCAATAAAAAAACTATTATAGGGATGCCTTTAACGGCTTAAACAGTAAGAGGGGAAGTTCTAATAAAAAGAAAAACACATCAAAAACTTTACAAACTTAAAAAACATGAGCATAACCACTGCTGTTAAGCTTAATTTGATAATTTTAATCCTTTATAATCTGTACTGATTATTAAAAACAAGCTACAACTACTAACCAACTACTAAACTACTACTTTAAACATGAAATACACTAATTACCTTATTATAGTATTTATTGTTGCGGTATCTTTATTTTCAAAAAATCTATTAGCCAACAATAATTTACCAAAACTTACTTGCTACGATAAAAAATCCTATCATGCTGGACGCCAGAACTGGGATATTGATATAGACCAAGATGGGGTTGTATATTTCGCGAATACCGACGGATTATTATATAATATTTATGGAGAATGGCACCTAAAAACCATGTCTGAAAAAGGTATTATTAGGGCTGTTCTTGCAGATAATGATAAGATTTGGTGCGGAGGGAATGAGTATGGCTATTTTACTAAAAACACGGGAGATTTAATTTTTCATAGTTTAGGTTTTTTAGAATACGAACAGGTATGGGATATTATTGCTTATGAAAACTACATTGTTTTTTTAGCAGAAACACAAGTTATTTATTACAATAAAACAGATCAAACTACTACAATAAACAAATTTACTCCTGGAATTTATTCCATTGTAAAATGGAATGGTAAAATTTGGAGTGCGCATAAAGACGGTCAAATTGGCTTCTTAGAAAATGGTGTGCTTCAAAACGCAACAACACTTAATGAACTAAAGAATGTAGAAGTACGAAAACTATTTGTTCATAATAATAAACTTTATATCGTAACCCTTAAAGGAGCTGTTTATAGTTTTAATGGAGAAAAGTTAACAACGATAATATTGCCCGACATTCTTAAGGGTAAAGCTTTGTTTTCAGGGATGTCCTTTGATAGCGACTCTTTTTGCTTGGCAACCATTTCGGAAGGATTTGTAAGAATTAATGAAAATGGAACTGTTTTTAATGCTGTAAATTCTAAAAATGGCCTCTTAGATAATACGGTTTTATCGATGGCAAGCGATGAATTGGGCAATGTTTGGCTTGGACTTGATTATGGTGCTGCAAAGGTCGAGCTTCAAGGGCCTATCAACCAGATTTTTAAGGGTGCTGCAACTTATGATATTAAAAACTTTAATAACAAAACGTTTATTGCAACTAATAAAGGTTTGTATTCAAATTTTAATGAGAAGGGGTTTCAATTGATGGAAAATTCTGGAGGGCAAATCTGGTCTTTAAAAGTGGTTGAAAACGAGCTTTACATCTGCAATAACAATGGGCTTTCAAAAGTAAAAAATAACAAAGCATTACCGTCATCAATAAACTACACCGGCATTTACGATTTGGCTCATTTTGAAGGAACAAATTATTTTATATTCGCTACCTATCATGGTTCGGTATTAATGGAAAAGGTTGGAGAACAATTTAATTACATAAAAAACCTAAACCTCTGGGGAAACAGAAAATTAAATTACGACAAAACAAACAGATGCATTTGGGGAGAATTTACAGATAAGGGGATTTGCCAATTATCCCTCAGTCCTAATTTTACAGTAGAAAAAAAGGAGTTTTTAAATTTTTCTAAGGTTATTAAAACTGAAAATGGTTTTTATTTTAGTGATAATAAAGCGCTTTTTCAATATAAAGAAGGTGCATTTCATCCTTCAGAACATGCTTTAGTAAAAACTGTTAAAGGTCCAATACAAGCTATGGCTTTTAATAAAAAAGGCTACTTGGCTTATGTGCAAAATAGAGAAATAAAACTTAGTGTATTACTTCCTGATGGTCAGATTCACTCTTACAACACATTACTAACTTCTTTAGGGGAAAATACAATCTCTGAATTTGAATTTATAGATTTTCACAACGATTTACTAAGGCTTGCCACCGATAGAGGTGTAACTACATTTGATATAAACTACCAATCGAATCTGAAAAAATTTAGTAAACCAGTTATTTCGTCTTTTACCGTTTTAAACGAAAAAAATAAAACATTTCACTTGCCCTATCCAAAAGACGGCATTCACCTAGATTCTGGAAACAAGGATTTGAAATTCAAATTTGGCATCAATAAATCGAATTATGATGTTGTAGAGTATAGGTATAAACTCGCTCCTAAGCAGAAAAACTGGACTGAATGGGATCAAGTAAAAAAAGAACTTTTACTACCACAAATAAAGGGTGGAAATTATACGCTCTACCTTCAAAGTAGAGTAAATGGCGGTCTTTCTCAAGAAACATCGTTAACATTTTCTATAAAAAAACTATGGTATCAAACCGCTTGGGTTATCCTGCCTATCGTTTTAGTTACATTGGTATGGGTTTTTGGTGTTATTATAATTATGACACGCATAAACCGTAAGAAATTAAACAGACAAAAAAATGTATTTATAGATCGTGATACCCATAAAACGCTTCAATTGAAAAACGATCAATTATTACAATACACAGAAATTATTAGTCATAAAAACGAATTTCTTAACAAAATAAAGAATGGTTTAGAGAAAATGCGCAACAGCGAAGCCAAGCGTTGGGTAAACATGATTACCAACGAGGTTAATAATGAAAAAAAGGACTTTCTGTTTCATAAACTATTTTCTGAAATCCATCAAGATTTTATAAGTCGTCTTACAGAAAAATACCCAACACTTACTTCAAATGATATAAGAGTACTTTCTTTTATTAGAATAAACCTTGATAAAAACGAGATTTGTAACCTAATGAACATCTCTTCGAGGAGCTTAGACACCAATAGATACCGTCTTAAAAAGAAATTAAACCTCGAACAAGGCGCCGATTTAAATCAATTTATTCGCGATTTGTAATATTACTTTGCGCTCTTAATAATCTAATTTACAGATTGTTATTTATTGATGTAGTAGCTACACCTACACCTAAATTTAGCTTGCTGTAATTTAGTCAACACCCAATATTTTGGAAAACTGTTTTTTCAAGATAATATTGGGTGTTGTTATTTATTCAGCATACCAGCTAACCCTTTCTTAACCAAAAAGGAGTTTATAAGTAACAATTAATCATCTAACTAAACTCCCCAATGAAAAGTAAAGTCATCTTATTTTTACTATTGTTTTGCGTCACTATAATGTATGCGCAACAAACTTTAGTAACAGGAACTGTAATTTCTTCAGAAGAAAAACTCCCGATAGCAGGAGCAAACATAATTATACAAGGTAGCAACAGAGGAACGATATCAGATTTTGATGGCGGCTACCAAATTTATGTGTCTCCAGGTGAGAAAATAACCTATAGTTATGTTGGTTTTGCTACACAAACTGTGACCGTTACAAACCAAAAAACCATTAACATTATCCTTGCAGAAGAAATGGCCTCCTTAGGAGAAGTTGTTGTAGTGGGTTATGGTACACAAAAGAAAAAAGAAGTAACTGGAGCGGTATCTGTAGTAAATACAAAAGATATTGAAAAGTTAAACCCAACACGAATTGAGCAAGCATTACAAGGACAGGTGCCTGGAGTAAACATTACCTCTTCTTCTGGATCTCCAGGAAGCGCATTGAATATCAATATTAGAGGCGTTTCTACCAACGGAAACAATAACCCTTTAATTTTAGTAGACGGCAATCCAATTGAAGATTTATCTGTAATTAACCCGAACGACATTAAAAGCATCAATATATTAAAAGATGCTACCGCAGGAATTTATGGTGTAAGAGCTGCCAATGGTGTTATTTTAATTGTAACTAAATCTGGTATAAAAAACACAAAAACAAAATACAATATAGACACGTATTACGGTGTTCAACAAACAGGCAGGAAATTAGATTTACTAGGCTATAAAGATTACGCTAATATTATAAATGAAGCTTATTATAATTCTACATCACACCCTTTATTTTCTGTAGGATACGATCCAAGGTTTACATCTGTCCCACAAACAGGAACGGATTGGCAAGACGAAGCTTTTGATCTTGCTCCAATTATGAACATTAATTTTAATGCAAACGGAGGGACAAAAAAAGCAACATATTCTATTGGTCTTTCTTATTTAAATCAAGATGGAATAGTAGGTTTAAACAAATCAGACTACGACAGAATAACGGCAAGTGCAAACTTAAATTACGACATCACAAAGAAGCTAAAGTTTTCGGTAACAACATTGCTTACACATGCCAACAAAAACTATTTACAAGAAGGAGGCGTAGGCTCTGTACTTTACAACGCAATAAATATAGCACCAACACAACTTGTACACGACAAAAACATAGAAGGCGGATTTACGCAAGCTGATGGGTTAGGGAATGAAATTGTGAATCCTATAGCTCAAATGCAAAATAGTTTTGATAATGGCCAAACTAATAAAATTAGCTCTACAATAGGTTTAGATTACACCATTATTGATGGCTTAATCGTATCTGCAAAATATTTATCAAACTATTCTACAATCAATGGGCTAACTGTAAACCCGATGTTTGATTATGGGAATTCTAAAAACCCGAATACAGATGTAAGTAGTATGGCTGAAAGAAAAGACAACTACTTTGATTTTACCATGGACACCTACATAAACTACTCTAAAACATTTTTAAAAAATCACGCTTTAACCGTGCTTTTAGGAAATTCAATCTATAAAACAACGGGTACTTTTAATGGTATTAATGGGATAGATGTAACCTATAATGGCACGCCTATTAATTCTTTTAAAAATGCAGTTTTAACCAATGCTAAGGAAACACAAAATTTTTATACCGAGGAACAATTGGCAAGAGAAGAAAATACTTTTGATGCTCGCCTACTTTCTTACTTTGCTAGAATGCAATACAATTACAAAGAAAAATATTTATTATCTGCTGTAATTCGTAGAGATGCTTCTAGTAAATTCGGTCCTAAAAACAAAGTTGGTTACTTCCCGTCTTTCTCTGCAGGATGGAATATTTCAGAAGAAAACTTCCTGAAAAACAGCTCTGTAATTTATGGCTTAAAACTAAGGGCTAGTTATGGTACCATTGGAAACGATAGAATTCCAGATAACAAATGGGTTTCTCTTTTAAACGGAGGTGCTACTTATGCTTCCGCAGATGCCGCAAACAACCCGAACCCCGATGATGAAAGAATTTATGGGTTTGCAGAAGGAACTTTAGGGAATCCTGAGTTTAAGTGGGAAGAACAAAAAACCTCAAATATAGGATTAGATGCGCAGTTTTTTAACAACAAACTAAGCATTTCCATGGATGCCTACATAAAGACTACCGAAAATTTATTGCTATCTCCTGAAATCTCAGGTTTAGTTGGCGCCAATTCTCCAGGCAACTATGGAGGTAGTGCTTTTAGGCCTACTGTAAATGCTGGAACGGTAGAAAACAAAGGTTTTGAATTTCAAATAAATTACAACGAAGTAGTGTCTGATAATTTTCAATTCAACACGAGCTTTAACCTTTCTACTATTAATAATAACGTGTTGTTTGTTGCCAGTGAAAATGGTTTTGAACAAGGTGGTGGTTTTGGAATTACTGGGCAACTTACTTCACGAATGGAGGCAGGTTATCCCATAGGGTACTTTTATGGGTATGAAACTGACGGCATTTTTCAATCAGATAGCGAAGTGGCCAATAGCGCCGTAACAAATGCGTATACAAGTGCTGGAGATTTAAAATTTAAAGATTTAAGCGGCCCAGACGGAACTCCGGACGGGATAATTGACGAACATGACCGAACTTATATTGGAGATCCTATTCCCGACTTAACTTTTGGTTTTAATTTTGGATTCACTTATAAAAGACTTGATTTTAACAGTTCTCTTTTTGGCTCTGTTGGAAACGAAATGGTTAGAGATTACGAGCACAGAGACGAACCTTTAGCAAATAGAGGGAGCTATGTTTTAGATAGTTGGAGCTCTACAAATACTAACAGTCCAAACCCGAAATTAAGTTTAATACAAACCCCAAGCACTAGTAATTTTTCAGATTACTATGTTGAAGACGCCTCATACGTTAGAATTCAGAATATTCAATTAGGGTACACCTTTAAAGAAGATTCACTTTCAAGATTTGGTGTTAAAAAATTAAGGTTATACCTCTCTGCTAACAATTTACACACCTTTACCAACTACTCTGGTTACGATCCTTCCGCAAGTTCTGGAAGCCCTATTGGGGCAGGAGTAGACAAAGGGTTTTACCCTGTAGCAAAAACATACCTTTTTGGAGTTAACCTAAAATTTTAATCACAATTATGAAAACATATCAATTAAAAATAGCAATCATTTTAGTAGCAGTTTCATTGTCTACCATAGCTTGTAGTGATGATTTTGTAAATGTGGATCCGAAGTTTGAAAATACCGATGCTTTTTTCAATACTCCAGACGATTACAATAAAACGTTAATAGGCGCATATGATGCTTTACAACCTACCTTTTGGAATGTACTGCTCGGAGAAATAGCCTCAGACAATACCTTGGCAGGTGGAGATCCCTCTAAAATCGACGGACCCGACACCCATACCATAGACAATATGATTCCTAATGACAATAATACATTACTAAGAAATATTTGGCAATGGAATTACGTGGGATTAAACAGGGCTAATTATATTCTTGAATTCCAAGATAATATAGACTTTAAAGGGAAAGACAATATTATTGGGCAAGCCTATTTTTTAAGAGCCTATTTTGCTTTTGAACTCGTAAAATGGTTCGGAAACGTCCCGTTACTTACCAATAACAGCTCCGGAACACTTCGTATTTTAAATTCAAGAATTAAACCCGGAGACCAATACACAATGAATAGAATTAAAGACATTCCCACAGGATATGCTTTAATTGAAGAAGATTTAAAAGATGCCATTAGCAAATTAAATCTAACTCAAAATTATGAATATCAAATAGGAAAAGGTGCTGCTCAAGCCTTATTAGGTAAAGTTTACCTATTCCATGGTAAATACGATGATAGTAAATTTCAATTAGCAGCCGACGTGCTTAAAGATGTTATAGATAGCAACGTTTATAGTCTTGTTAATGACTATAATCAAATTTTTGAAAACGAAAATGAAAACAATATAGAGTCCCTTTTTGAAGTGCAGTATACGAATGAACCTGGGGTTGAGTGGGGCTGCTTACAATGTGGCAATGGTAATGTTGCTGTAGGATACAGCGGCATTAGAGATTACCCATCTGCAGCTCCATTTTTCTTTGCAGGCTATGGTTACAATACGCCTACCCAAGAAGCGGTAGATGAATTTGAAATGGGAGACTTAAGAAAGGAAGTTGCAATTTTAGATATTGTAGACTGGGCTTCTAAAAACAATGGAGTAACGTACACACTAAGCCGAGGCGAAACCGGGTACTATAATAGAAAATATCTTCCTAGAAAAAAAGACTATAAAACTCACGGAAATTTCACCTTAAACAATCCGAACAACTATAGAGCCATCCGTTATGCTGATGTTTTATTAATGGCTGCCGAAGCAAACAATAGAAAAATTTCTGCTGATGACTCTCAAGCTCAAGATTACTTAAATCAAGTGCGTCGACGTGCTTTTGGTGTTAGCGATGCTAGTCACGATGTAACCCTCTCTGGGACTGCATTAACAGATGCTATTTATCATGAAAGACGCGTTGAACTTATGGGCGAGGGACATCGTTTTTTCGATCTCGTAAGAACAGACAAAGCGGCACAAAGTATACCAGGATTCACAACAAACAAAAATGAGATATTCCCCATTCCATTGGTTGAATTAGAATTGGCCAATGCCGTTGAAAGATGGGGACAAAATCCTAATTATTAATCTTTAATACAACTAAATTAACTAATTGTATTACAAAGCTTTACCATCTATTGTAATACATCTTAAAACTAGAAAATTATGATACGTAAAATTACATTACTAATTGCAATTTTTGCAATAACACTTGGAAATGCTCAGAATTTAGCAGCTGGCAAAACAACAGCATCAAGCTTTGTAGTTACCGACCCAGCGCAACCAGGCCCTGCAACCGACACCAGTAGCGATGCTGTTGATGGTAATATGGCAACACGTTGGGAATCGCAACATACCGATATGCAATGGTGGTCTGTAGATCTTGGAGCTTCTTACCACATCGGGCAAGTCATTATTTATTGGGAAGGGTCTTATGGTAGCGAATTTAAAATTCAAATTTCTTCAGACAACGCAACATGGACAGATTTATACACAGAAACTGCTGGAAATGGAGGGACAGACGACATAAGCGTTGATGGAACTGGACGCTATGTAAGATATTATGGAACTGCGAGAGCTATTCCATACGGACATAGTTTTTGGGAGTTTGAAGTTTATGAATATATAGACACATCTATTGATGCTAACCTAAGTGATTTAACAGTAAACGGAACTACTATTGATGATTTTACTTCCAGCAAAGTAACTTACAATATTGAATTGCCAATTGGTACTACAACCGTACCTACGGTAGTTGGAACACCTAAACAAGCATCTGCCAATGCTACTACTACAAATGCTTCGGCATTACCAGGTACTACAACGGTTCTGGTTACTGCTCAAGACGGCAGCACAACAAAAACGTATACCCTTAATTTTACTGTAGACAAAGAAAATATCGCCTTAGGTAAAACAGCTATGGCTTCTACAGGAACTGCTAATCTTGCTTTTGATGGAGATGCCAATTCGCGTTGGGAATCTGATGCTACAGATACAGAATGGATTTATGTCGACCTTGATGGCACCTACGATGTAGAGGGTGTTAACATAAGCTGGGAAGGGGCTTACGGAAAAGAGTATAGTATTGAAGTATCTGATGATGCAACCAATTGGACTTCTGTTTATGATGAAACTGCTGGTGACGGTGGTATTGATGATATTTCATTTACGCCTACAAGTGCGAAATACGTGAGAATGAACGGGAAATTAAGAGGAACACCTTACGCCTTCAGCATATTTGAGTTTGAAATATATGGTGCCTTGGATAGCGCATTAAGTCTAGACAATGCTATTGAGAATATAGAATTTTCGGTAGCTCCAAATCCAACTTCAGGAATTATAAACATCAATTCTAATATTGCCATTAATTCTGTGGAAGTTTATGATATCAACGGAAGAATACTAATAAGCACAAATTCAAATACTATTGATTTAAGTAGCCATAACAACGGCTTATATATTTTAAAAATAACAACAGAAAACGGCGTTGTAAAAACTTCAAAACTAATTAAGCAATAATTAGAAAGCCTAGTTATTCTAAGGAGGCTGATGTTTTATTCAACCTCCTTAGTATACAACTGCCTTGAATTCCCCGAGTTACAAACTCAAATAACCCAATTATTAATTTAAATATTAAAACCATGATTAAAATCAAATTTTTATTAATTACCTTATTTTGTGCAGTTTTTA
The DNA here is from genome assembly GCF_015355625.1 of Tamlana sp. I1. Classification (GTDB taxonomy): domain Bacteria; phylum Bacteroidota; class Bacteroidia; order Flavobacteriales; family Flavobacteriaceae; genus Pseudotamlana. Next base: position 193,143 of record NZ_JACLAF010000003.1, on the reverse strand, counting down.
CCCTAACAGGCTGCAGTAGTGAAGATAGTACAGACGATTCTGATAACGGAGGCGGAAACGAAAATCCAGCTACAGGAATTACATTGGATAAGTCAACCTTAGACATCGACGAAGGAGAAACAGCAACTTTAACAGCTACATTAGAACCTTTAGATGCAGAGGGTACCATTACATGGAGCTCTTCAAATGCAGCAGTTGCAACTGTAGATAGTGAAGGTGTAGTAACAGCCATAAAAGAAGGAGAAGCTGCTATTGTTGCTGCCATTGGTACACTTACCGCAATTTGCGATGTTACAGTTACTAAAGAAACCGTAATTGTTGATTCTGAAACATTAAAAGGTAGCGATTACTACATCATTCAATTAGATGAAACCTCTTACAATAGTATTTCAACTAAGGTTATTAATGATTTCCGTCCAGATGGAGTTGATAAAAACCTATATATCTGGGAAAACACTTTTAATGGCGGAACTTCTACAGGACCTAACTTTTACGGTTTAGACCAAGGATGGATTAGTTTTACCGTAGCTAATGTGGGATGGTCTGGTGCTGGTTTTAGTATTGGTCCTAACTATGGCGATATTGATATGACGCGTATGTTTGATAATCCAGAAGATTATTATTTACATATTGGCCTTAAAACAGGACAAGCAGCATCTTCATATTTGTTTATTTTAACCGACGGTCAAGCAGAGGCTAAAATAGCTATTGGAGATAACTTTGTAGATGATGGTACTACATACCAAGCTTTTTCTCAACTTACTAGAGACAATACTTGGAACAGTATTGATATTCCTGTAACACACTTAAATGAATTGGGTTTATTTTTCAACCAACCTTTTAGTGATGTTAATATTCTTGCACTTTTAGCAGGTGGTACTCAAGGCACCACTTTTGATATGGATGCTGTTTTCTTCTATAAAAAGAATAAATAATAGCTAAACATAAATTTAGGAGGAGCATTTCGTTCCTCCTAAATAATTTACAGATTATCTCATTCAACTTTGAAAACCCTATAAACATGCGTCCCAAATTTATATTTTTAATCACCCTTTTTTTATGTGCTTTTAACTCCTGCTCGGGCAATTCTGTAGAACCTGATAGCACTTCAGATTATCTAGAATTAAATACCAATGCTTTAGCAATGAATGTTGGTGAAGAGGAAACTTTAACCATTATTCAAGCGCCATCTACAAATGAAACATTAGTATGGACTTCAGACAACCAAACAATCGCTACTGTTTTTAATGGTTTTGTAACCGCGCATCAAAGTGGTACGGCCACAATTACTGCGCGTTTAGGTGATATTGAAACAACTTGTATTGTTACTGTTGCTGAAAGAGCTTATGAATTGGTGTGGTCGGATGAATTTGAAGGCACCGCATTAAACACAGACATCTGGACCTATGAAACTGGTACCGGATCCTGGGGCTGGGGAAATGATGAAAAACAATATTATACAGACAGGCCTGAAAACATTCGTGTGGAAAACGGTTATTTACTTATTGAAGCAAGAAAAGAAGACTACAATGGTAGTGCCTATACTTCGGCTCGTATAAAAACCGCCAACAAAAAAGACTTTGCATATGGTAAAATTGAAGCGCGTTTAAAAGTGCCTAGTGGTAGAGGAACTTGGGCAGCATTCTGGATGCTTGGTTATGGCTCTTGGCCACGTGCTGGGGAAATAGACATTATGGAGCATGTGGGTTACGAACCTAAAATATTTCATACCGCCTTACATACAAAAAACAAAAACGGAATGAATGGCCAAAATTTTCATTCGAATCAAGAATTAACCGAAAATGTAGCCGATGATTTTCATATTATAACCATGGAATGGACTGAAAAAGAAATATCTGGATTCGATCGTATTCATATTTATGTAGATGGTGTTAAAACCAAAACCTTTGGAGAAACCTCACAATTACAAGAATCAGACGATTGGCCTTTTAACGATAAATTTTTCTTCATATTAAATTTAGCGATTGGCGGACAATGGGGCGGCGCGCAAGGTATAGACGATAGTATGTTTGATAATCCTGTAATCTATCAAGTAGACTACGTTAAAGTTTACCAACTAAAATCAAAACAATAAAGCATGAAAATATTAAACATCTCATTACTTTTATTTACGGTAACATCCTTCTTTTTTGGCTGTACCAGTGATGATTCTAACGATAACGATACTGACAATTACACGCCAAAAGCGCCTGTAGTACAAAAACGCAGCATTAAAAGAGGCGCTTCTTTTGATTATCAATATGTAGACGACATAAATGCTTTAGGAAAAGGCATGTCTTGGTCTTATAATTGGGGAATTTCTCAAAGCGCTAGTTTTGATGGAGCCATGAAAGAGAATAACATGGAATATTTCCCAATGGCATGGAACGGTGTGAATAAAGATGCCTTGCGCGAGTATGTGAAAAACCATCCAGAAACGGAATACCTTTTGGCTTTTAATGAGCCTAATTTAACCGATCAGGCTAATATGACACCGCAAGAAGCGGCCGCAAAATGGGGCGATGTTAAATCTATTGCCGATGAATTGGGCTTAAAAATTATTTCGCCAGCTATGAATTACGGAACATTGCCAAATTATAGCAATCCCATTAAATGGTTAGACGAGTTTTTCGCTTTGGTGCCTATAGATGATATTGATGGTATTTCCATACACTGTTATATGCCAAACGCATCGGCGCTTAAATCTTATGTAGAACTTTTTAAAAAATACAAAAAACCTATTTGGCTCACCGAGTTTTGTGCTTGGGATGGTTTAAATCAAGATTCATTTACACCCGAAGGCCAGCAAAAACACCTTTCGGATGTGTTTAATTATTTAGAAAGTGATCCCGATATCGAAAGGTATGCTTGGTTTATTCCAAGAGCAGGAAATGTAGACGGATTTCCATACATGTCCCTTTTGACACGGTCTGCAAATGTAGAGTTAACCGAACTTGGTAAAATATTTACACAAATGTCGTCTCAAGATAAAAGCACTTTTTATGTTGAACAGCAAACCGTTGAAGCCGAACATTACAGCTCGATTAGTATTGCCGATGGCCTTGAAGGCGGTTGGGCAAAAGGCCCACGTGTAAAAACAACCACCGATGCGCCTAACGAATCCTTAGAGCTTTACGATTTCTTACCGAAGCAATGGGTAGAATATCAATTTGAAGTAGATAGGACTAAAGATTTTATATTAGAATTAAGATATGCTTGTTTTGTAGATTCTGAAATCCGTATTGAAGTAGACGGTAAACCTGAAACAACTTTTTTACTAAATAATACCGATCGAGAATTTATTTGGAACAACGCTGAAGTGCCTGTAAAATTAAGCTCGGGGAAACACACTATTAGAATTTTTCTAAATTCAGGGAAATTTCATTTAAACTGGTTAAAGCTTTATTAATTAGATTAGTTTTCGAACCCTTCAAGGTTTTAACACAAGCTAACCTTTGTTTAAACCTGAAGGGTTTTTTTAATCATTTTCAAGGTATATGTAATGCATTAACTTACAGTGTTGTACAACACGTATTCTTTCTCCTGGAGCAACCATAATAATTAAACAAAACACCTATGAAACCTACAAATAGTCACAAAAAAGTAAAATATAAATCCGTTATTTATCTGCTTTTTTATCTTAGTTTATTTATTGGAATAACTGCCTGTTCAGAGAATGAACCCGTTGATGATTCCAAGGTTACAGAAGAAGTTTATGGTACAGAATTTTCACAATTCCAATTCTTAAAATCAAACAACCCGAGTTTAGCGGCAGACATCAATCTTAGTTTTGAAAACAATCACGTTTGGATTAATTTACCACTAAATACAGATATGGAAAATTTGGTGGCTACTTTTTCTACCAATAGTAAAACAGTTCTAGTAAATGGAACTGAACAAACAAGCGACCAAACAGGCAACGATTTTTCAAAAGAAATAATATATACCTTAAATGGCTCTGAAAATCAAACTGAAGAGTATAGTTTTAATTTAGAAAAATTTACGGGTCTTCCAATAATTTATTTAAACACAAACGGTCAGGCTATCGATTCAAAAGAAGGTTATAGAACAGGAACAGTATTAGTGGATGGAAATTACGATTATGCCAACCTAAACAGCACCGCCATGGAAATTAAAGGCCGTGGAAATTCCACCTGGTACACTCATCCCAAAAAGCCTTATCAAATGAAATTTGATGATAAAACCGAATTTCTAGGGATGCCTAAAGATAAAAAATGGTTGTTTCTTGCCGAATACTCAGATAAAACACTATTAAGAAATAAAATAGCCTTCGAAATGGGGTATTTAAGTAATCTAGATTGGACGCCACAAAGCGAATTCGCCGAGGTTTTTATTAATGAAGAATATGCAGGAACCTATAATATTACCCAAAAACTTGAGTCGAGTGAAAACAGAGTAAATCTTGGTGATGATGGCTACTTATTAGAAATAGACCAAATGGATCGTTTAGATCCTGAAGATGTGTATTTTGAAACAAACGATTTTTTAATCAATATTAAAGAACCTGAAATAGAAACAAATAGCGAAGCGCATGTTTATATAAAGGAGCTAATAATTGCTTTTGAAACCGCGTTACACGCCTCAAATTTTAAAGATCCTATAGAGGGATACGCGAAGTTTATAGATATAAATAGCTTTGTAGATTGGTATCTGATAAGCGAAATTGTAAAAAATCAAGACTCTAAAGATTTTTCGAGCATTTATTTGAATGTAATCCCCGGCGAAAAAATTAAAATGGGACCGCTTTGGGATTTCGATTTAGCCTTTGGAAATGTAGATTATTCAGATGCCCGTTACCCTGAAGGTTTTTGGGTAAAAGACCACACTTGGTACGCCCGTTTGTTTGAGGATCCTAAATTTTTAACACAAGTAAAAGCGCGTTTTGCTTACTTTAGAAGCAAGGAAACCCTTATTTTAGATAAAATTGATGCTTACACCAAACAACTGCATTGGGCACAAGAAAAGAATGATAATAAATGGAATCTTTTTGGGAATTATGTTTGGCCAAATCCTGTGTATTTCAATACGCATCAGGAAGAAGTTAATCATTTAAAAACCTGGTACACCAAAAGAATGAATTGGTTGGATACCGCTTTAAATAGCTTATAGTAAGACTGATAAAACAATCCTTATTACTTTTGTGAACACTATTAAAGGGCTTAAAATTTTAAATTTAAATGAGTCGGGTCGATAAAGTTGTAATTATTAGACAGCCTCTTAATTTTAAAAATTTAAGCTTTTTAATAATCGGAGTTGGTTATTAAGAGCAAGGTGTTCTATAAAACACTGCGAGTCAATTAAATAAAAAAAATATGTTTTTTACTACATTTTTTTACTGAAATAAGCATATTTTTTTAATCCCGCATTTTTTCTCACTAAAAAAAAATTAGCACGATTAATAGATGATATTTTCGTAATTTTAAAAACGAACCTAAATATCCATGCTAATTTTTTTTAAATGAATATTATTCATATAAGTGCTGAATGTTACCCAATTGCTAAAGTTGGAGGCCTAGCCGATGTGGTTGGTGCTTTACCAAAGTACCAAAACGGCCCTAAAATAAGGTCGCAGGTTATCATGCCTTTTTATGATAACGCCTTCACAAAAGAAAATACATTTGCTTCAATTTACCAGTCGAATGTTACATTAGGAGATCATACTTATCCTTTTAATGTTTTAGTTTTAGATAAAAAACCATTAGATTTTGATGTGTTTTTTATAGACATCCCAGAGTTATTATTCAAAAATTATGTATATTCTTCATCGGATACCGAACGCTTTTTAGCTTTTCAAATAGCGACTTTAGATTGGTTACTAACTTGGGATATTTACCCAGACATCATTCATTGTCACGACCATCATACAGGGTTAATCCCGTTTATGCTTCAAGAAAGTTACAAATACGAAGCCTTTAGAAAGATTCCAAATATTTTAACCATACATAATGCGCAGTATCAAGGTTGGTTTTCACACGAAAAAGTAGGTTTAATACCGCCATTTAATTTCGATCATGTAGGTTTACTAGATTGGGGTGGCAATATCAATCCGTTGGCCTCAGCCATAAAATGTGCTTGGACGGTAACAACCGTTTCGCCAAGTTACATGGAAGAGCTTAAAAAAGAAGCCAATGGTTTAGAACACTTATTAAGTGCAGAATATAAAAAATGCACCGGAATTTTAAACGGCATCGATAACGCCGTTTGGAACCCCGAAACCGACACCTATTTAATTGATAATTACACGATTAAAACAGTGGTTTCTGGTGCTGCTGCCAATAAAAGCTATTTATGCAAAACCTTTAATCTCGATCCTAAAAAACCGCTTTTTGCCTTTATTGGGCGCTTGGTTTATGAAAAAGGATCTGATCTTTTCCCCGAAGTTTTTAAACAAGCTTTAGAAAAACAAGATATATCCATTTTGCTTTTAGGCTCAGGAAATCCTGAAACCGAAAATCAGCTTGAAGCTTTAAAACCTCAATTTGAAGGTCGTTTTAATGCCCATATTGGTTACGACGAACAATTATCGCACATTGTTTATGCAGGTGCCGATTTTTTACTCATGCCTTCGCGCGTAGAACCCTGTGGTTTAAACCAAATGTACGCCTTACGTTATGGCACCATTCCTATAGTAAGAAGTATAGGTGGTTTAAAAGACACCGTTATGGATATTAAACAAGAAAACGGCTTTGGTATTTGCCATCAAAACGTTACAGTTTCAGAAATTACCGAAGCTATCGACAGAGCTGTTGAGCTTTTTGAAAATCAGAAAAAATATAAAGCCATTCAAAACCAAATTATGGAAATTGACCATTCCTGGGATGTTTCAGCACGCGACTATATTAACTTATACAATTCTTTAAAAACTAAATAAATATGATTAACAATAAGGTTTTATCCATTATTTTAGGAGGTGGACAAGGTTCTAGATTATACCCATTAACACATCAACGATCAAAACCTGCGGTACCCATAGCAGGAAAATACAGATTGGTAGACATCCCTATTTCTAACTGTTTAAATGCCGATATAAAACGCATATTTGTGTTAACTCAATTTAATTCAGCATCATTAAATCGTCATATTAAAGACACTTACCACTTTAGTTTTTTTAGTAGTGCTTTTGTAGATGTATTGGCTGCAGAGCAAACCCCAACCAATAAAGGCTGGTTTCAAGGTACTGCCGATGCCGTAAGACAAAGCATGCATCACTTTTTAAGACATGATTTTGAATATGCATTAATTCTTTCGGGCGATCAACTTTACCAAATGGATTATGACAAAATGATTGAAGCTCACGAAAAAAGTGGTGCCGAAATATCAATTGCAACCATTCCCGTAAACGAAAAAGATGCTCCAGGATTTGGTATCTTAAAATCTAATGAAGAAAGTATTATTACCTCGTTTATTGAAAAACCAGATCCTAGCTTATTACCAGATTGGACTTCGGATGTAAGTGATGAAATGAAACAACAAGGCCGTCATTATTTAGCCTCGATGGGTATTTATATTTTTAATAAAGACTTATTGGTGAAGCTAATGGCTGATGAATCTACTATAGATTTTGGTAAAGAAATTATTCCACAATCCATTGAAAAACATAAAACCTTAAGCTTTCAATATGAAGGGTATTGGACAGATATTGGGAACATAGATTCCTTTTTTGAAGCCAACCTTGGGTTAACAGACGATATTCCTCAATTTGATTTATACGATAAAACCAAACGTATTTACACAAGAGCGCGTATGCTTCCTACCACCAAAGTAGCTGGTACAACGCTAGACAAAGCCGTGATAGCTGAAGGTTGCATTATTGGAGCTGCAAAAATTGAACGCTCGGTAATTGGTATTCGTTCTAGAATAGGAACGGAAACTACTGTAATAAAAACTTATATGATGGGTAGCGACTATTATGAAACGCTTCAGGAAATTGAAGAAAATAAAATAGAAATATTAATGGGTATTGGCGATCGTTGTTTTATAAAAAATGCGATTATCGATAAAAATTGTCGCATTGGTGATGATGTAAGAATTAATGGAGGCCCGCATTTAGAAGACGTTGAAACCGAAACTTACGTTATAAAAGACGGCATTGTAGTAATTAAAAATGGAGCAACTATCCCTCATGGATTTGTAATATAACATATGGCACAAGTAAAACCTTATAGTCTATTTACCGAATTTGATATCGCACTTTTTAAAGCTGGAAAACACTTTAGACTATACGAAAAGTTTGGATCGCACATAGTTACCGTTGATGGGATTGACGGTGTATATTTTGCCGTTTGGGCACCCTCGGCTAAACAAGTTTCTGTAATTGGTGACTTTAATTTTTGGACCGAAGGCGAACACCAACTTAATGTACGCTGGGATTCTAGTGGCATTTGGGAAGGGTTTATTCCGCTTGTTGGAAAAGGCACCACGTATAAATACAAAATTGAAAGTCATAATAACGGTATAAAAACCGAAAAGTCCGATCCCTACGCTAGACGTTATGAGCATCCACCAAAAACAGCTTCTATTGTTTGGGATGATTCCTATAAGTGGAAAGATAAAAGCTGGATGAAAAGCCGTAAAAAGCACAATGCTATTGATGCGCCTTATTCAGTTTACGAAGTCCATTTAGGCTCTTGGAAAAGACATGCCGAAGAAGACCGCTTCCTGTCTTATTATGAATTGGCAGACGATTTGGTAAACTACGTAAAAGACATGAATTTTACCCACGTCGAGCTCATGCCCGTTATGGAATTTCCTTATGATCCTTCGTGGGGTTATCAAATAACAGGTTATTTTGCGCCAACCTCGCGTTTTGGATATCCTGAAGAATTTAAATACCTCGTTGATAAATTACACCAAAATGATATTGGAATTATTCTCGACTGGGTGCCTTCACACTTCCCTGAAGACGTACACGGTTTAGGCTTTTTTGATGGTTCCAACCTATACGAACATCCAGATCCTAAAAAAGGCTACCATCAAGATTGGAAAAGTTTAATTTTTAATTACGAACGTAACGAAGTCCGTTCCTTTTTAATAAGTAATGCCATTTTTTGGTTGGACCAATACCACGCCGATGGTTTACGTGTTGATGCCGTAGCGTCTATGTTGTTTTTAGATTATTCTAGAGAAGAAGGCGAATGGGAACCAAACATATATGGGGGTAGAGAAAATCTAGCCGTTATTTCTTTATTGAAAGAATTGAATGAAGAGGTTTACGCCTCGTATCCAGATGTTCAAACCATTGCCGAAGAATCTACAGCCTTTCCTATGGTATCTAAACCTACTTTTGAAGGTGGTTTAGGTTTTGGTATGAAATGGATGATGGGGTGGATGCACGATACTTTAGAGTACTTTGGGAAAGACCCTATTTATAGAAAATACCATCAAAACGATATAACCTTTAGTTTAGCATACGCCTTTACTGAAAACTTTATGTTACCGCTTTCGCACGACGAGGTGGTTTATGGTAAAAACTCAATTCTAGGCCGCATGCCTGGCGACGAGTGGCAGCGTTTTGCAAATCTGCGTCTTTTATACGGCTATATGTTCACCCATCCTGGTACAAAACTTTTGTTTATGGGAGGCGAATTTGGTCAGTATAACGAGTGGAATTTTCAAGAAAGTTTAGATTGGAATTTACTAGAATTTAAACCGCATCAAGACGCACAAAACTACTATAAAGCTTTAAATAAACTATATAAAACCACACCTGCACTTTACGAAAAAGGCTTTAGCCACGAAGGTTTCGAATGGATTAGCTACGGCGACCACGAAAACTGTGTGATCTCCTATATAAGAAAAGGCTATCACGAAAAAGACCATGTTGTGGTGGTGTGTAACATGACGCCTAACGTTTTGAAAAAATATAAAATAGGATTGCCTACAAAAGGCAAGCTAGTTGAAATATTTAATAGCGATGCTAAAGATTTTGGTGGTAGCGGCATAGCAAATAATAAAGCCATTACCATTAAAAAATCTGCTTGGAATGGTAAAGATTTTTCTGCTGAGGTCACCTTATCGCCTTTAGGGGTTACTATTTTTAAGTTTAAATAGAACTGCTGAAAAATTAATTTTGCTTATTAAAGCTAGATTATATTATACGAATCTTACAAATTTAAGAAATTGAATTTGTGAGCTTTTTTGTTGAAGGATATTTTTGAGGCCACTAAGCAGAGCTTAGCGGTAGCGGATGAAGCTTACAACAATATTGAAATAATACCCTTTCAATATAGCAGCTATCAACTTAAAACTTATTTAACCACAGAAAGACAAACAACCTCCGAAGACGCTAATGCTTTGTCATATTCAAAAAGCACGGGTTTTCCGTTTAACTCAGCTTCAATTAAGTAGAAATGACCTTTAAAATAACTTGTTTTTACCGTGGCTTTTAACTCTGAATGATTAACCACTTTTAATTGATGCGCATAAACCAGGGTGTTATTTATCAAATTAAATTCGCCAAAAAACGAAGCAACCAATGGGGTTTTTGGGTTTTTAAATAAATGTTCAGGGGTGTTGTTTTCAACAATTTGCTGTTGGTTTAAAACAATCATTTTGTCGGCAAAACCAAGCACATCTTCTTTGTCGTGAGTGGCTACCACGCAACTAATGTTTTTAGCTTTTAAATATTTAAAAACATTGCGTCTTAAACTTTGCTTTTTAAAATTATCAATATGACTAAAAGGTTCGTCTAATAGCATGATTTCAGGCTGTTTGGCTAAAGCGCGTGCCAATGCCACCCGTTGTTTTTGTCCGCCACTTAAAATTTTAACTTTGGTTTTTGCAAAAGCCGTGAGTTCTACAACTTCAAGAAGTTCGGCGGTACGTGCTTTCTTTTCTTCGGGATAAAAGTTAGAGAGGAACTTTCCAATATTTTCTTCAACCGAAATAAAAGGCATTAAATCAAATTCTTGAGCCACGTATTTCATAAAATCGTAACCCACAACCAGATTAAATTTCGGGCCTAAAACCTCTTGATCTTTCCAAAAAACATGACCTTCATCTAAGTCGTATTCACCGTATAAAACTTTTAAAAGCGTGCTTTTTCCAGAGCCACTTTCGCCAATTATAGCAAGGTGTTCGCCAGGTTTAACTTGAAAAGAAATGTTGTTTAAAACAGGCGATTTGTTATATGAAAAAGTAAGTTTTTTTACGCTAAGCATGCAGGGGAATCTAAAAATTGGAGGTTTTTTAGCTTGTTCTTTAATTGACTTAAATCCATTTATTCTATTGCTTTCACATTGGTGTTATTTGGTAAAGTTTTAAAACCCATGTTAAATAAAGTAAAGCCATATATGTCGGCATATTGCTCTATGGTTTTACTAACAGGTGTTCCTGCACCATGCCCAGCATCGGTTTCAATACGGATTAAAACAGGGTTTTTTCCAGTTTGTTTACTTTGAAGTTCGGCTGCAAATTTAAAACTATGCGCAGGCACCACACGGTCATCATGGTCGCCCGTAGTAATTAATGTGGCCGGATATTCTATGCCTTTTTTTACGTTTTGAACAGGCGAATAGGCTAATAAATAATTAAACATTTCAGGATTGTCTTCGGCCGTGCCATAATCGTATGCCCATCCTGCGCCTGCTGTAAAAGTGTGGTAACGCAACATGTCTAATACACCAACTGCAGGCAATGCTACTTGCATTAAATCGGGACGCTGTGTCATGGTTGCTCCCACCAGTAAACCGCCGTTAGAGCCGCCACGAATAGCGAGAAACTTAGAGGAAGTGTATTTGTTTTCAATTAGATATTCTCCAGCGGCAATAAAATCGTCGAATACATTTTGCTTTTGCAATTTTGTGCCTGCATCATGCCATGATTTTCCGTATTCGCCACCACCACGTAAATTAGGAACAGCAAATATGCCACCTTGTTCCATCCAAACTACATTAGGAATGCTAAAGCTAGGGGTTAAACTAATATTAAATCCTCCGTAGCCATAAAGTATGGTTGGGTTTTGTCCGTTTAATTCTAAGCCTTTTTTGTGGGTAATCATCATCGGGATTTTGGTGCCATCTTTTGAAGTGTAAAACACTTGATGACTCTCATAATCTGCACTGTTAAAATCGATGGCTGGTTTCCAATATAAATCAACCGCTCCTGTTTCAACATTTAAAGTGTAAATGCTTGCAGGAGTATTGTAGTTTGTAAAACTAAAATAATCTGTTTTTTCAAGTTTTTTGCTGCCAAAACCTTCAGCAGTACCTAAACCAGGCAATTTAATGTCTCTAACTAAAGTGCCATCTAAATTGTACTGTTTCACTTGAGAAATCGCATCAACCATATAATGTGCCAAAATGTAATTTCCGCTTGTTGAAGGTTCTAAAACGTGTTCTGTTTCCGGAATTAAATCTGCCCAATGTTCTGGCGTTGGGTTTGATGCATTTACAGTAACTATTTTTTTATTTGGTGCATTTAAATTGGTAAGTAAAAACAGTTTACTGCCTTCGTTATCTAAAACTTCCGTATCGCTATCTACATGATTTAAAATGGTAATAAACTTACTGTTTGGCTTTGATAAATCTTTAATGAAAAGCTTGTTTCCAGAAGTTGAGGTGCTGGCAGAAATCACTAAATAACGATTGTCTTCGGTAACTTCGCCAAAAATATAACGGTGTTTTTCTTCGGGCGTTCCACCAAAAATTAGAGCATCATCTTTTTGTGAAGTGCCTAATTTATGGTAATACACTTTATGCTGATCTGTTTTTGCTGAAAGTTCGCTACCTTCAGGTTTATCGTAGCTAGAATAGTAAAACCCTTCATTTTTATACCAGGAAACTTGAGAGAATTTTATATCGACTAAAGTATCTTCTGTAATTTCTTTGGTTTCGGTGTTCATGATGATGACTTTTCGCCAATCGCTACCGCCTTCAGAAATGGCATAGGCTACTATTTTTCCGTTTTTAGAAAAATTTACACTTCCTAAAGACACAGTGCCGTCTTTAGAAAAGGTATTCGGGTCTAAAAAAACTTCAGCATCACCATTTGCTGTTTTTCGGTATAGGACATATTGGTTTTGTAGTCCATCATTTTTATAAAAATAGCTGTGATCGCCTTCGGTAAATGGCGCACCAACTTTTTCGTAGTTCCATAATTCTGAGAGTCTACTTTTTAAAGTATCTCTAAACGGAATTTGGCTTAAATAGCCAAAGGTTGTTTTGTTTTCTTGGGCAACCCAAGCCTCGGTTGCTTTGCTTCTGTCGTCTTCTAACCAGCGGTAGGGGTCTTTAACTTCAACACCAAAATAAGTGTCTACCGAATCGACCATTTTGGTTTCAGGATATTTCAAGATAATGTTTTGTGTTTTATTATTGTTTGGTTTGCAGGCCATGAAAGTAAGAAGAACTAATGCGGAATAGACTATTTTATTCATTATTAAAGGCTTTTTAGATACCTTCAAAAATAAGTAAAACTAGGTAGAAATTGCGTTAAAATACTGAGATATAAGCTGTAAGAATCACCTTTTTAATTCTGTAAGCTTCTTTGTTTTTCTAAACAAAAAACTCCTACAAATGAATGCAGGAGTTTAAATTATAAATTTAATTTGTGATTAAACTAATTTGTTCTCAATTAAATATTCAGCAATCTGAATCGTGTTAGTTGCAGCGCCTTTACGAAGATTATCGGCTACAATCCACATATTTAATGTATTTGCTTGAGATTCATCACGACGAATACGACCTACAAAAACCTCATCTTTATCATGCGCATAAATTGGCATTGGGTAAGAGTTTGTTTCGGTATTATCTTGAACTACTACACCAGGTGTTTCGCTTAATATTTTGCGTATATCGGCTAAATCGAAATCATTTTCAAACTGTACGTTCACAGATTCTGAGTGTCCGCCTGCAGTTGGAATTCTAACCGCCGTTGCCGAAACAGAAAATGAACTGTCGTTTAATATTTTTTGAGGTTCTTTAGCTAATTTCATTTCCTCTTTGGTGTATCCGTTTTCTAAAAACACATCACAGTGTGGTAATGCATTTCGTCCAATAGGATAAGGGTAAGCCATTTCACCTTCTACTCCAGCAATTTCGTTTTCTAGTTGTTTTACGGCTTTAATACCTGTACCAGAAACAGATTGGTAGGTTGAAACGACTACACGTTTCATGTTATATTTTTTATGCAAAGGCGCCAATGCCATAACCAATTGAATGGTTGAACAGTTTGGGTTTGCTATAATTTTATCGTCTTTTGTAAGCTCGTTAGCATTAATTTCTGGAACCACTAATTTTTTACTAGGGTCCATTCGCCATGCTGAAGAATTATCGACAACTGTTGTTCCGGCTTCTGCAAATTTAGGAGCCCATTCTAAAGAAGTGTCACCACCTGCTGAAAATAAAGCGATATCTGGACGCATAGAAACTGCGGTTTCTAATCCAACAACTTTATAATCGGTTCCTTTATAGGTTACTGTTTTTCCAACAGAGCGTTCTGAAGCAACAGGAATTAACTCTGTTACAGGAAAATTACGTTCTGCAAGAACTTTTAACATCACTTCGCCAACCATACCAGTGGCACCAACAACTGCAACTTTCATATCTATATTTTTTGTAATTAAAATAAATTTCTGAGTGGCAAAACTAAGTATTAATTCTATTTTAAATTCTAAAAAAAGCCCTCATTTTCACAAAACAAGGGCTTTTTAACAAGAAATAACACCTTGTTAAATATTTAACAGTATTTTATTTTTTTAACAAATCTCTTATTTCAACTAGTAATTCTTCTTGAGTTGGACCTTTTGGAGGTTCAGGAGCTGGTGCTTCTTTCTTCTTCATTTTATTAACAGCTTTAACGACCAAGAACATTACAAATGCCACAATTATAAAGTCGATAACGTTGGTTAAAAAGGCTCCCCAAAGCACAGATACTTCGCCTTGTAATACGCCTTCGGCATTTGGTGTGCCTTCAGTTATTACGTATTTTAAATCTTTGAAATCTGAGTTGAAAATTAATCCGATTAACGGAGAAACAATGCCTCCTGTAAATGATGTTACGACTTCTTTAAAAGCGGCACCCATAACAAAACCAACAGCAATGTCGACTAGGTTGCCCTTCATGGCAAACTCCTTAAATTCTTTAAGCATGTGTATAAATTTTTGGTTAGTACTCAAAAATAGTCAAAAAAAAGTATAAAATAAGCGTTTGTTATTTTATAAAAATTCTTTTAACACGCTGAGAGATAGAGGTTATTAGTTCGTAAGAAATGGTGTTTGCTGCTCCTGCTAATTCTTCGGCGTTTGGCGATTTTCCAAAAATAATCACTTCATCCCCTTCGTTACAGTCTATATCGGTAACGTTTACCATGATCATATCCATACAAACATTGCCTAAAATGGGGGCTTTTTTACCGTTTATGGTTACAAAACCTTTGCCATTTCCGTAAGGTCTGCCAATGCCATCGGCGTGACCAATAGGCAGGGTTGCCGATCGAAGATGAACATCGGTTTTATAGGCGCGGTTATAGCCTATAGATTCGCCAGGAACAATATTGTGAATTTGCGAGATAACTGTTTTTAAAGTTGCAACGGGTTTAAAAAACGGGTTTTCTTTTTTAGAATTCCCAAAACCGTAAAGTCCGATACCCGAACGCACCATATCAAAATGGGCTTCCGGATAATTTAAAATGCCCGATGTATTACAAATATGATGCAGCGGTTTGTAGCCCACCTGTTTGGTGAAATTCTCGCTTATGGCTTTAAAATCTTCAATTTGTTTTAAAGAGAATGCTTTTTCGTTTAAATCTTCGCTTGCAGCCAAATGCGATAGTAACGATTCTACTTTTACCGTTGTTGTTTCGCTTAGTATTTTGGCAATGGTTTCCACCTCTGTATGCCAAAAACCCAATCGGTTTAAGCCCGTGTTAAACTTGAGGTGAATGGGGTAATTTGCTATTTGCTTTTCAGAAAGTTTGGCAATAAATTCGTTAAGTATTTTTTGGTTGTAAAGACTAGGTTCTAGGTCGTATTCAATTAAATATTCAAAATCTACCGTTTGCGGATGCAGCACTAAAATAGGTTTAGTAATGCCTGCCGTTCTAATGGCAATGCCTTCTTCAGTATAAGCTACAGCAAAATAATCGACCTCTAAATCTTGTAAAAACAAGGCGATTTCGCAGGGGTCGCTACCGTAAGCAAAGGCTTTTACAACCGCTAAAAATTTGGTGGTTGGTTTTAATTTCGATTTTAAATATTCAAAATTATGCTGTAGTGCTTTTAAATCGATTTCAAGCACAGTTTCTTGTGCTTTAGGCATCAGAATCTTTTTTAGTATTTAGTTCTTCGGCATCATTAACCTTCATATTTCTAACCTTATCACGCATCATGGCTTTGTGATATGCTGCTCTACTTAAAGGTTCGTATTCGTTAACTTCACCTAACAAAACAAGGCTATCGTTTTTGTTTTTTCGGTAACTATATTGTGCTAAATTCCCCGTTCTTGTACAAACGGCGTGTACTTTGGTTACATACTCGGCAGTCGCCATTAAATTTGGCATGGGACCAAAAGGATTGCCCTTAAAATCCATGTCTAATCCAGCAACTATCACACGAATGCCTTTATTGGCTAAATCGTTGCAAACTCGTACAATTTCATCATCAAAAAACTGAGCTTCATCAATACCAACCACATCGCAACCATCGGCTAAAATAGGAATATTGGCTGCGGCAGGAACAGGGGTAGAACGAATTTCGTTAGCATCGTGAGACACCACCATATCTTCATTATAACGCACATCTAACGAAGGTTTAAAAATTTCAACTTTCTGTCTTGCGATTTGTGCACGTTTTAATCTTCGGATGAGTTCTTCCGTTTTTCCAGAAAACATCGAGCCACAGATTACTTCAATCCAGCCAAATTGTTCTTTATGATTTACTGTATTTTCAAGAAACATTTTGTAATTTTAACAAGGAACTTGTTTTCGTTAATAAAAGTTGAAACGAGTTCATTAAACAAAGGAATTATTCGTTTGCATAAAGGTGGCGCAAATTTATTAAAAATCAAACGTCCATAATGCATTAATTAAAAAATTATATCCAATGAAGCAGAAGTTAGAGTCGGAACTTGTTAGCATAGCGCACAGAATTCTTAAATTAAAAGGTAAAGAAGATGTTGTAAAAATGCATGCCGAAGTTGCGGTACTTTACGAAGCCCTTACTGTATTAAAATTTGCAGAGGAGAATTTTGATGGCGATTTGCCAAAAATAGGAAACGATTCTTCTTTTTTTGGGATGCTAGACAGCGCTTTTAACAATAAAGTGAGTGATAATATTGAAGTTGAAGATAAAATTTATGTCGATTTAGACGATAGTAATCGCGATGTAATTACCGAGCCAGCCATGGCGAAAATAAAGGACATGTTACAGCATATGCCCGAACCTCCAGAAACTATTGAAACTGTTTTTGAAGAAGCCCTTCCGCAGCAACCTACTAAAAAACACGATTTTGATGATATTACTCAAGGGTTTAAAGATATGCCTGTTTTTGAGCCTGCTTTCAACGCGCAAAATGGGGTTTCAAACGGAAAAAAATCATTGAATGACAAGCTTAAAATTGGAGGATTTAATATTGGTTTAAACGATAAAATTGCCTTTATAAAGCATTTATTTGAAGGGAAAAGTGAAGATTACGACCGTGTAATTTCACAGTTAAATACCATGGATTCTTTTGAAAATGCGCTTAATTTTATTCAGAATATGGTGAAGCCCGATTATAATAATTGGGTAGGAAAAGAAGAGTTTGAAGAGCGCTTTATTGCTATTATCGAAGCAAAGTTTAATTAAAAAAAGTAGGCTTCAATAAAAGATCAAGCTTACCTTTGTGGATTGGTTTCTCGCAGTATGGGAATTTCAAATCAAGGACAGCTTCAATCATAAAACATGAGTAAACTTTATATTGTACCCACCCCAATTGGGAATTTAAAAGACATGACTTTTAGAGCCATCGAGGTTTTAAAGGATGTCGATTTAATTTTAGCCGAAGACACCCGAACTTCGGGAAAATTGCTAAAACACTACGAAATTTCAACACAGATGCAATCGCATCACATGCATAACGAGCATAAAACTATTGAAACCATTATCCGAAAACTAAAATCGGGAACTACAGTTGCTTTAATTAGTGATGCCGGAACGCCTGCCATTTCAGATCCTGGATTCTTGTTATCGCGTGCTTGTATCGAGGAAGGCATTGCTATTGAGTGTTTGCCTGGAGCTACCGCTTTTGTGCCTGCACTTGTAAATTCTGGTTTGCCAAACGATAAGTTTGTTTTTGAAGGGTTTTTGCCTGTTAAAAAAGGACGCCAAACCCGATTATTACTGTTGGCCGAAGAAACTAGAACCATTATTTTTTATGAAAGTCCGCATAAATTAGTGAAAACTTTAGGGCATTTTTGCGAATATTTTGGTGAAGACAGAACCGTTTCGGTATCCAGAGAATTATCAAAATTATTTGAAGAAACTATTCGAGGAACCGCTAAAGAAGTTTTAGAATATTACACCAACAAACCACCAAAAGGGGAAATTGTTGTTGTAGTTGGAGGAAAAAAATAGCCTGATTTTACGGCTGAAAATGATTATAAAAAAGGTTAAAAATGAATTTAGAGACATTTAAAAATAAATTAAAAAATACACCAAACGCTATAGCCTTTTCTGAAACTATGGAAACCATTGAGGCTAATTACGAGTTTACACCTACGGCTTTTAAAAATGGGGTTTTAGAAAATGCTGCGGGCGAAAATTCAGGGTCTTGTAAATTATTCGCATTTGCAAAATTACAAGGGTTTACTAAAGAAGAAACTTTAGCTTGTTTCGGAACTTTTTATTCTGAAGACGTTTTAAATGATCCAAACGGCACAGGGCATCAAAACATTAGAAACTTTATGAAAACTGGTTTTGATGGTTTGACTTTTGATGGTGTTGCTTTGCTGGCGAAGTAAATTGAAAAGGGAGAAGCTAGAGGAATAAGTATTGAAGAATTTAAGGAGAACTTTCGGACTAAATCAAAGTAAAAAATAGCCGACGGGGTAATTCCCACTTTGAAGGGGGTTGCCCGCAGGGTGGGGGAATGTAGTCTAAAGAGGTTGGAAATATAAAGTTAAATAATTCAACTTTTTCAGACACGGATTGCATCCCAATATCACGAGCGTCTCGCTCGTGACCATAAGAGTAAGAAGTTAAGCAAAACAAGAAACCTGTGGAAGAACTCCTCCAAAATATAAAAGATTGCAGACTTTGCGAAGCGCATTTACCACTTGGTCCGCGGCCTGTGGTTTCGGCGCATCCAGATTCTAAAATTGTGATTATAGGACAAGCACCAGGAACAAAAGTACATGCTTCGGGAATTCCGTGGGACGACCCTAGCGGAAATCAGCTTAGAAAGTGGTTAAATGTTTCGGTTGAAGATTTTTACGACAACACCAAATTCGCGATTATTCCCATGGGGTTTTGCTATCCTGGAAAGGGAAAGTCTGGCGATTTGCCACCGCGAAAAGAATGCGCTCCACAATGGCATAAGCCTTTGTTCGACGAACTTAAAAATGTAGAGCTAATTCTTTTAATTGGAGCTTATGCACAAAATTATTACCTCGGGAAATTGGCAAAGAAAACGCTAACCGAAACCGTTAAACATTATAACGACTACTTACCCAAATTTTTACCATTACCACATCCTTCGCCACGAAATAGATTTTGGCTTACTAAAAATCCTTGGTTTCAGGTTGATGTTTTGCCGGAATTAGAAAGACGTGTAAAGGAGTTGTTATAGTGCTTGATTTAAATAAAACCATTAAAAAGTTGCTTGTATTTATTGGCTTCTTGTGGGTTTTCTTTTAAGTTAACTCGTTTTATTTCTTTTCCATTTTTATCCCGTTCGATAATAAAATCATTATAACCATCACTAAGTGTTTGGATAAATAATTTTAGAGAACCATCTTCATTATAAATTTTCGTGGCTTCAAAATTATCATAAGTAGAAGAGATTTCTTCAAAAATTACAGTGCCAGCTTTTATATGTTGCTTAATTTTTCGGCCTTCTTTAATAAACATTTGAGATTTAATATCGCCTATAGAATTAAATGTGGTACTTTCTATTATTTCTCCATCCTGAATTTTTGCTTCATGTTTTATGTCTCCATTTTCAAAGAAACTTAAGCTTTTACCGTATTTTACACCATTTCTGTATGTGTTAAGCCTGCTTAATTTTCCAAATAAAGTGTATTTTTTTTCTTCTCCATCGAGCTTTCCATTGCTATAGTTACTTATCGAAAATATTTCACCATTTTTATGAAAAACAATCGATTGACCATGTAAAAGACCATTTTTAACATTAAATTCCTCCCATTTTTTAAATTTATCGCCTACTACGTAATAGCCATTAAGAGGTTTATTTGTTCCATTGTTTATATAAATACTTAAGCCATTAGATGTGTCAATATAATAGCTATTTCTTTTTATGAGTTTAAAGGTAGCTTGCTTAGTCGTATTGTCTTTTTTACAATGACTCATGATTAAAAAAACAGAAAAAAACAAGATGCAAAAAAAAGGGTTTTTTAAAGTCATACGGTTAAATAATTATTCATGTGATTTATCGGGTTCAAAGTAATAAATATTTTACAAATTTATTTTAGAGAGTCTAGGTTTTATAGAATTATAGATAGTCGAAAACACAATTTTAGTTTTTAAATAGTATTTTTGAATCATCAACAAATAAAAAACAAAACATGGCAGTACAGGTTTCTACAAAATGGTTAGGGGAGATGCGATTTGAAAGCACAAACCCTTCTGGACATAATTTATTTATAGATGCAGGCGAAGAGAATGGCGGAAAAAGCGAAGGCTATCGTCCGAAAGCCTTAATGCTTTCTGGTTTAGCAGGGTGTTCGGGATTAGATGTAGCCTCGTTAATTAAAAAAATGAAGTTGAAAGTTGATGATTTTAAAGTCGATATCGACGCTAATCTTACAGACGAGCATCCAAAAATTTACGATAAGGTAACCATGGCATTTCATTTTTACGGTGATGAATTAAATGAAAAAAAGCTTCAAAAAGCGGTAGATTTATCGGTTGAAAAATACTGTGGCGTTATGGAAATGTTCCGCAAATTCGCCGAGCTTGATGTACAAACGCATTTTCATAAAAAATAAGTTTAAACCCACCCCCTTGGGTCTTTTAGTTATTTGATGAAACGTTGGTTCGAGTCATTTTCAATAGTAAATGATATCTAAAAAAAACCTTCTTCAAAAGATACCATAGGGTTGAGTGAAAACCTTTTAAACTTGTTTAACTTGAAATTTTAAACCAAAATATGCGTTGGACTTTGAAACCAATTCCACCCTCAGAAAAGGTTAAATCCTTAGCAAAATCACTTCAAATAGATCCTGTTTTAGCCAGTTTATTGGTGCAAAGAGGCATTGTAACCTATAATCAAGCGAAACAATTTTTTCGTCCGAGTTTTGAAGATTTACACGATCCGTTCTTAATGAAAGATATGGATAGGGCCGTATCGCGCATTGAAAAAGCCTTTGAAAATAACGAGAATATTCTGGTTTATGGCGATTACGATGTCGATGGTACTACCTCGGTAGCCCTAATGGCGTCTTACTTAAAAACCAAACACGAACAGGTTTATACGTATATCCCCGATCGCTACGACGAAGGTTATGGCGTGTCCTATAAGGGGATTGAGTTTGCGCATGAAAACGATTTCACTTTAATAATTGCTTTAGACTGTGGTATAAAAGCCATTGAAAAGGTAGCGCATGCCAAATCATTAGGGGTCGATTTCATTATTTGCGATCACCACAGGCCTGGTGATGAAATTCCAGATGCTGTCGCTGTTTTAGATCCGAAACGCGAAGATTGTAACTATCCGTATAAGGAATTATGTGGTTGCGGCGTGGGCTTTAAACTCATTCAAGCTTTAGCCTCTAAGGAAGGAAAAACAGCAGAAGATTTAATCGCGTATTTAGACCTTGTAGCCACAGCTATAGGTGCCGATATTGTCCCTATTGACGGGGAAAATCGAGCGCTTGCCTATTTTGGTTTACAGGTGGTAAATAACACCCCTAGACCGGGTATCCAAGCCATTTTAAAACAGGTTCATAAAACTGAGTTTACCATAACGGATGTGGTCTTTATTGTAGCGCCTAGAATTAATGCTGCTGGCCGAATGAAACACGGTAATTATGCTGTGACTTTGTTAATGGAAACCGATGAAAAAGCAGCTGAAGCTTACGCTGAAGAAATTAATAATTACAACTTAGACCGACGTGAAACAGATAAGCAAATTACTGAAGAAGCACTGCAACAAATCGAAGCTAATCAAGAACAAAACCGCCTTACTACTGTTGTTTACCACGAAACTTGGCATAAAGGCGTTATTGGTATTGTGGCTTCTCGATTAACCGAAACCTATTACCGACCTACATTAGTGTTTACGAAAAGCGGCGATAAATTAGCAGCATCGGCACGATCGGTTAAGGGGTTCGATGTTTACAATGCCTTGGAAGCCTGCCAAGAATACATCGAACAGTTTGGGGGCCATAAATATGCTGCAGGTTTAACTTTAGCTGAAGAAAATTACGAAGCCTTTAAACAAGCTTTTGAAGATGAGGTGTTTAAAACCATAGATCGAAACCTTTTAACGCCCGAAATTCAAATTGATGCACAAATCGATTTGGAACAGATTACCCCAAAATTTTACCGCATTTTAAAACAGTTTGCACCTTACGGACCCAGTAATATGTCGCCCGTATTTATGACTGAAAACCTTGTAGACACAGGCTACGGCAAGTGTGTTGGCGCCGATGAAACCCATTTACGATTAACAGTAAAACAACCGCCATCACCATCGCAAATCGTGTGTATAGGTTTTGGTTTGGGTGAAAAATTAGCTTTAACGACAGAAGGAAAACCATTTTCGGCCATTTATTCTATTGATGAAAATGAGTGGCAAGGGAGTGTTTCGTTACAGTTGAAATTGCGGGATGTTAAATAAATTGAATTATTAAAGTTATAAAAATCGGTTTTTAGGGTTTTGTCATTTCGAGAGAAGGAGGAACGACTGACGAGAAATCTTTTAACGTGAAGATTCTTTCTCATACTTCGTCAGAATGACAGTGCCATTACGAAATAAAGCTAATCTAACCCGTATTAAATAAGTGTATTATGTCTAAAAAAGATCCCTACGCAGCACTCCGAATCAAAGAATTCAATATTTTTTTATTGGTGCGTTTTGCATTGGTTTTTGGATGGACCATGCAATTTATTGTTATTGAATGGGAAGTGTATAGTTTAACCAAGGATCCGTTGTCGCTTGGAGTTATTGGGCTTATGGAAATTATTCCAGCGTTTACTATGGCATTGTTTGCAGGGCATATTGTAGACCAAAAGGAAAAACGAAATCTTTTGGCGCTTTGTATTGCCGCGTTTTCCCTAATTAGTTTAGGGCTATTTTTACTCACCTGGGATGTGGTTATTGCAGGCTGGGATAACAAAACGATTTTATATTCTATATATGCTTTGGTGTTTTTTGGTGGCTTTTTACGCTCGTTTTTTGGGCCTACTATTTTCTCGTTAGTAGCCCTAATTGTGCCTAAAAAAATATATCCGAATGCGGCCACTTGGAACAGTTCAACATGGCAAATGGCTGCTGTTTTAGGGCCTGCCTTTGGTGGGTTTGCTATTGGTTGGATGGGCGTGCATTGGGCTTTATGTATTGTTTTCGGATTAATTATGTTATCCTTTTTTATTCTACTTTTTATAGAAAAAAAACCTGTTTTAAATCCGAAAATAGGCGAACCAGTAGTAGAGAGTTTAAAAGAAGGCGTGCGTTTTGTGTTTAAAACCAAAGCCATTTTAGGGGCGATGACTTTAGATATGGTAGCCGTTTTATTTGGTGGAGCCATTGCGCTTTTACCTGTTTTTGCTCAAGATATTTTAAAAGTGGGTAGTGAAGGTTTTGGGGTTTTAAGGGCCGCACCAGCAGTTGGTGCTTTTATTACTATGTTGGTTACCGCGTATATCCCCATTAGTAAAAATGCCGGAATGAAATTGTTGGTGGCTATTTTTGGTTTCGGATTGAGTATTGTGGTTTTCGGATTATCCTCGGTGTTTTGGATTTCATTATTGGCGCTGTTTTTTAGTGGGATTACCGATGGGGTTTCTATGGTAATTAGGCAAACGATTTTACAAATAAAAACACCCGATCATATGCGCGGTCGCGTGTCGTCGGTAAATTCGATGTTTGTGGGTTCTTCTAACGAACTGGGGGCTTTTGAAAGTGGCGTAACAGCTAAACTCATGGGGGCTGCAACAGCGGTTGTTTTTGGAGGGACCATGACTATAATTACCGTAATTACCACAGCGGTAGTATCGCCAACCTTTAGAAAATTGGATTTAACTAAGGATTTGGAAGCGCATGAAAATGCAGAATAATACGGTTTTTAATACGTTTTCAATGCCATCGTCTCACCATCAAAAACTCCATAAGTGTAATACTTAATCCAGTCGCCCAGATTGATGTATTTTGAAGTTGCATTCAAATCGATGTTTAGTGGTAAATGTCTGTGGCCAAACACAAAAAAGTCGCGGTGTTTGTCTTCTAATTTCCGTTTGCAATACTGTACGAGCCATTCATCATCATTACCTAAAAATTTAGCATCATCATCACCAGAAATCAGCTTGTTCTTTACAGAAAGATGTTGTGCCAAACGAACCCCTAAATCGGGGTGTAACCAACGAAATAACCATTGGCAAAACGGGTTGGTAAACACTTTTTTCATGCGTTTATAACCTTTATCCCCAGGGCCTAAACCATCGCCGTGACCAATAAAAAAAGTCTTGTTGTTAAAAGTGAATTCTTTAGGTTTATGATACACAGGAATGTTCAATTCTTCTTCAAAATAACCATTCATCCACAGGTCATGATTGCCCACAAAATAATAAATAGGGATGCCCGAGTCGCTAATTTCTGCAAGTTTGCCTAAGGTTCGTGTAAAACCTTTAGGGATAACGGTTTTATATTCAATCCAAAAATCGAACATATCACCCAACAGAAAAATGGCTGCGGCATCGTGTTTTATCTCGTCTAACCACGCGACGAATTTCTTTTCACGCGGACGTGATGCTTCGGCGGTTGGGGCTCCTAAATGATTATCGGAAGCGAAATATATTTTTTTTCCTTCAGGGATTTGCATGCTGTAAATATAGTAATTCCTGCCATTCGACTATATATAAGATAGACTTTAGCAGGAATTTTAGTTTAACTAGATTGTGTCGGTTTTAATTCTGTTTATGGAATTATTTATTATCTAATATTTGACCTGATTTGACAAGTAAAGGCTGTAGTTCGCTATAATTTACATCTTGTACGTTTACTTTATGTTGTAGCGCAAGACTTGCTATTTGGGCTGCAGATTCGCCAAGAATCATAAAAACAGGTTCCATTCTAATACTGCCATAGGCGATATGAGAACTGCTCACACAAACGGGAACAATAAGATTGGTGCATTCTGTTGCTTTTGGTAATATCGTGCCTTTGTCAATTTTATAAGGATGCGGAGGTTGTACGCCCACATCACCTTCGTTTTCCACACGGCCTTTGGCTGTAACATAACGCTGTGTATTGTGTGAGTCTAAAGCATAAGAGCCAATACCAATAGAGGCGTTGGTGTCTATTTTTCCCATAACATTGTGTTCGGTCATAATATAATCGCCAATCATACGTCTAGCTTCTCTAACATAAAGTTGATGAGGGAATCCACCATTGTCGGTAAATTCATCTTTGGCATAGCCCCATTTTTGCATTTCTTCTCTTATCTTTTTTGGCACACGAGAATCTGTTGCTGTAAAATACAATAAGCCTTCTTGATAGCGACGGTGTTCGTCTGCAATGGCTTTTCTATCTTCATAAGAAGCTTCAGGGTAAGCATAGTTCATGCCAATATTATCCATGCTAAAAGGACCATGATTATTTACATCTGTTTTTAAATTAGGGATGCCATCAAATTTTCTAAAGGTTTCTTTCCATCCTTTTTTATAAATACGCCCTAATAATTCATAATCATTAGGGTTATAGCCTTCAGGTTTTGTGATAGGAATTTTATTTTGTGGTTCTTTAGTTAAACACATTCTAAAGCAGTAAGCTTCTACGCGATGATCGCCATCTCCATTTTTTCCAGGATCTTGGTCTGATATTTTAGCTATGAGTCCAGATGTTGAACGATTTCGTTTTTTGTAAGGCGAAATTTTTAACTTTTTAAAATTATGTTGATGTTGGTATACTTCTTTTTGAATACCATTATAGGTTTCATTATAAACCGAATTTGCTTCACGTCCTACATGGTAAGAGATGCCAGCAGCAGCCATAAGATCGCCCTCGTAAGTAGCATCAATAAAAATTTTGCCTACAATTTTTTTTCCGCTTAAGGTATAAAAAGACTGGATGGTGTTTGCTTCTTTTTTAATGGGTTTGTTGCGATCTAGCCACTCTTCTTTAAGAACTTTAATGTTATTGTCTGCTATCCAGCTATCAAAAATATGCTCTGCAACATGAGGTTCGAATACCCACATGGTTTTTGATTCTTGATCAATGGCCGATGTGCCTTGACCTTCACCATGAAAGTCATCCATGCTTTCCCAATTCCATGCGTTACTTTTTTGATAATAGTTGTAGATTTTTTGGTAGAAAGTTCTTGAAAGTCCTCCAATTAAATGACTGTTTCCACTATCTGTATACCCTAATCCGGAAGAAGAAACGCCTCCCAAATGTTTGTCTGGAGAAACGATTAATACTGTGTGACCAAGTTGTTTGGCTTTTACGGCTGCGACAACGGCTGAAGATGTGCCGCCATAAATAACAATATCAGCTTTGTGTGTAGTGGGGGTTTGTGCTTTTATGTTGAAGCAAAACAGAACGAGAAATACAGAAAAAATTGGTTTCATTAAAACGGGTTAGAGGGTTAGCAGTATATAAATACATCAAGGAACATCTAATGTAATTCCTTTTGTGCTACTAATTTAATTGTTTTTTTGTGTTTAAAACTTTTTAGAAGCAGATGTTTCTCTCTAATAAATGGTAACCCCTATAATTCCTCATTAGATTTAGCTTGGCAAAACCGATCATGTTGTGTTTGGGTGAGCTGTTTTTACTTTTCGTTAGGCAATTGATTTTGTTAGTTCAACTGTTATTTTCATAATCACTTTAATCATAATTGTATTAACTAAGACATATGATTTATAATCGAATATTTCTACCAACTTTAAAGGTGCAGCGTTTTATTCCGCGTAAGCGCCAGAAGAATAGGTTAATTCGTAGCTGTGTGTGTAGATTTCGAAACAATTCCGAAAGAGTCTTCAACATAGCACATTTTAAAGGGTTTATCATCTGGATAGTACGACCTAATTGGCATTCTTTGTTTTCCGCCATAAGCCACAATTTTTTCAATAAGGGCTTCAATATTTGGATCTTGCACACAAAAATGAAATAATCCTGTGTTAAACGGATTAAATTCTGGGGCTTCTTTAATGCCGTTAACACCTATTTTTTTTATGAATCTTAAACAACGTTTTTATTCATATCCGTATTTTTTTTTCCAGTCTGAAATATCAATTTTATCAATTTCCTTTTGTTTAGCCTTCAATGATTGTTCAAAAGTATAGTTGATAAAAAAGTACCATGCCATAAAACTTAATATGAATAGTATAATTCTTTGCTTAAACTTTAAGTAATAATTTTCACTCCTTAAATTAAAAAGCGTAAATCGTTCAAAGCCAAAAGGGAATCGATCTATAAAAATAAATGGTCCAAATAAAAAAAGCTTAATCATTTCAAGTTTTGTATAGCTTTCTGTTTTATTCTTTTCTAATCTTACAATCTCTGCTTCTAATTTTTTTTCTAATTTTTATCCCCATTTTTCAATTACTTGGTTTTGCTCCTCTTGTGATATATCTCTTTTAACAAGTTCATTTTTGGCTTGTAAAGTTGCTTCTCGTTGCCAAATATTCTCGTCATTACAATTTGCAATTTCGATTAACTCTAAAGTTTCTCTCTCAGAAATTGGAGGATTATACTCACTCATGTGAAATGTTGAATAGCGTATTATGTGGTGTTTTGTAGATTATATTTAGTGCAAAATGCGTTGTATTACTTCTTTTCTACGCGCATAATTTTTTCCATGGTACGGCCTTTTGCTAATTCATCAACAAGCTTGTCTAGGTAGCGACATTGTTTATAGGTTTCAAACTCATCTGGGATGTCTTCAATACGATAGCCGCATATAACGCCTTTAATGAGGTGTGCATTAGGGTTTAATTTGGCGCTTTTAAAAAAGGCTTCGAAGGTTACTTTTTCATCAAGAAGCTCCTGTAATTTAGCAGTATTAAATCCTGTTAGCCATTCAATAATTTGATGTAATTCGGCTTTAGTTCGTCCTTTTTTTTCAACTTTATTTACGTAATGCGGATACACCGATGCAAATATCATTTTTGCAACTTTTTCATTTTTTTCGGAAGTAACTTTCATTGTGTTTGAATTAATGAATTATAACTCTTTTTTATCAATCACACTTGGTTTAATTGGTTTTGTAAAAGTGGGGGTTTAAGAGTAAAAAGGAAAGCTTAAGCGTTTGTGGTGTTGGAATTGGAGTTATTGCTTCCAGTTTTGAAGTCGGTCAAGATATAAATAGTCTTCTACAAATGTTCTATGCTCAGCACTCGTCATAATCTCTACTAAATTTAAAGCTGGAATATAGCTTGTTAAGTTGCCATTGGAAGAAAGAAATTTTCCGTCTTTTAAATACGTGACTTTACTATCGTCTTGAACTTTTAAATTGGGATAATCCTTTTGTAATTGTTCGCCACCACCAATCCAAGTTACAATTTTATGACCATCGGCAATTCCTGAAGCTCCTATAAGTTGCGCGCCACCACAATTACTTACGGTATATTCTGTTTCTTTATTTTTCTCTCTAATAAAATTTATAAGTGCTTCATTGTGTACTTGTGCATACATGTCATAAGCACTTGGTACAAATAACACGGCTAATTTGGGGCAATTTTTAAAGGTATAATCAGGAACAAAATGCATGCCTTCTTCAGTTGTAACAGGCTTGTTGGTTTCGGCAATGGTAATTACATTAAAAAGCTGTTTTCCTTCTGGTCCATCTGGTTTAGAGAAAACATCGGATGTTGCAATTACCTCACTTTGCAAAACGCCATTATACATTAAAAGCCCAATTGTTGGTAATTTTGGATTAAATGGTTTTAGATGTTTTGTTAGCGTATCGGTTTTATGTTTGGTTTTTGTGAATTCCAGATTTTCAATTTTGGTTTTTGATTTGTCTGTGTTACAATTCATCAAAATAATTGAAAAAATTACGGTTAGGATTCCTAGTTTTTTCATGATTATAAAGGGTTAAAGGTTATTTCTCTAAAATGCCTTTTTTAACGTTGTCATCAAGAAGGTTTTTAGCATATTCCCATAGTTTTGTTGAGCCGTTTTTAATTACTTTTTTCTTGTTGTAAACTGTTTGATATTTTACAGCAAATTCTTTCCATGTTCCTCCATTGTTTGAAGTGTTTTGTAATAAGGGTTCAAGTCTATCCATCGATCTTGCAAATTTTGCTTCGTTAGAATTTCCTTCTTCAAACTCTATCCAAATTTGCAAGAATTCCTCAGCTTGTTTTTTGGGTAACATTCCAAAAATTCGTTCCGCACATTTCATTTCTTCTGTGGTGTTTTCGTGATTTTTATTTTGGTCGTATAAAAAAGTATCACCAGCATCAATTTCAACAATGTCATGAATTAACACCATTTTAATCACTTTTAATAAGTCAATTTCACTATCTGAATAGTCGCTTAAAACAATTGCCATCATGGCTAAATGCCAACTGTGTTCAGCGTCATTTTCGTTTCGGTCGCTATTAAATAACTTTGTTCGTCGTTGAATATATTTTATTTTATCAATTTCTTTTATAAAATCAATTTGCTTTAATAAGTTTTCGGAATTCATTTACTTATATTTTCTCATAATTCAATTTAATAAGTATTACAAGCGCACAGCCTTTTCAATAAGCACATCGTATACATAGCCTGCACCAAAGTCTTTGTTTAAAATAACGGTGCCTTTTATGGTTGCGACTTCACCTATTTGGAAGGTGTCGTTAGTGGTAATTGTAATATCAAATTTGCCATTTCCTGTTGTGCCATCTTGTAAATGCACAAAATTAACCTGCATAATGCCGTTGTTTACTTTTACAACTTGGCCTTTAATAATAACTTCTTTGTTAATAAAGGCTTCTGGGTTTTCAAAAAGTTCGGCAATGCGTATGCCATTTGGTGCCTTTTCAATGTTTGCAACGCTTGTTTTGCCTTGTTGAACTTGACTCTTTTTAGTTTGCTTTACAGCATTATTATCCGCTCGAATACCTTCGGCAAAAATGACGCTTTTAAAAACTCGGTTTAGGGTTTTGCTTTCAAAATCTTTCATTTCCATACCGCCATCGTAATAATAAGTGGCGCCAATTTCAACATCTCTATCGGGTATAGACATCCAGTAGTCTTTGTCGTTTTCTTTTACTTTAAGGTAGATGTAACCTCCAGAGGCAATTTTATCTGTAACAACAATTTTATGGGTGTTTCCAGATGTTGAAGGCTCTGTTTGACTAACCGCTTCATAAGTGTTTTTTTCTTCTTTAGGTGCTGTTTTTGGGGCGTCTTTACAACTTACTAAAAGGCATAACGTGGTTAAAGAAAGGGCAATAATTTGTTTCATTATTCGATAGGTTTTCATGTAGGGTAAATTTAATCAAATTGTTTGAAGTGGCCTGTGATATAGTGTGGTTTTTCGTTATTAAACGTTTTTGGGTGCTGAAAACAGGAGGGGGTAGTTCTAAAAGTGAAATTTTAACAATCAGTATTCTAAGTGAGAAATTTTAGAATACTTTTAAAAGCATTATTGTTTTTTAATAAGAATTTCTTAATTAGAATTGTTTGAAAATATGTCATTGTAATACCAAATGATAATAAAAAAACAATTAGAGTGATAAAAACAACCAAAGAATTGGTGTAATCTCCAACTAAGATTTTAGTTGAAAATCGCCATAAATAAGAAGCAAATATATGCCATAAATAAATCCATAGTGAATTAGAAGACAACCAAACGATTAAATTTTTAATGCCTTGATTTGTTAGTGATATGAACCTGGTTACGATGTAATAACATAAATTGATGCAGAAAAAAGCATAGGATAAATAATATAAAGTTGGAGGGTATTTATACTTCTGCGTTGGGACAAAGGCTCCAAATTCATTATATTTTTGAATTGCTAAAATAACAAACAACAGCAGTGAGGTTAACATAATCACTTGAAGTGTCTTGTTGTTGAACAAATGTAGTCTAAGTCCGTATAAATAGAGAATTGAATAGGGAATGAAAACTAATACAAATTGATTTAAAATATATTTAATATTTGAAGGTATATCACTGTTTAAAAATAATTGATTTATGACTTCATAGGCTACATAAAAAATAATAATTAAGGTGAAATATTTTCTATTGGTTATAGATGATTTGCTGAGTTTTAGACAATACGGTGTAATAAGTGCTAAAATTATATAAACTTTAAAAATCCAAACAAAGCCTATTCCATCATAGAAAAAATATGATTCAATTATTTTACTTTGAGAAAAAGGGTAATCGTATTTTAATATTAATGATGCTGTCCAAAAGAGTAGAAAGAAGAATGTTAAAAATATCCACAATGGAATGGTTAGTCTTGTAAGTCTTTTTTTTAAAAAAGGAATTAGATTAATCGATTTATGTCTATAGATGTACGAATATGTTAAGGCTGAGCCCAGAATTAATAGCGGGGTTCCAAAATTCCTTAATTGGTAAAACCAACTAGGAGGACTTGAATGCGCTATCATTATTATCATAACACCTGTAAATCGAATTAAATCCATTTTAGTATTTCGCATATTAATTGTTTTTGTATTTGGGTGTAGAAGTTGATGTTTTGGAAATCTGTTTAATTTCTCAAATATTCTACAACCTAATTATATGCAGGTTATTCTCTTATTGTTCTGCTGTTGTGGTGACCTTATAACTGGTTTTAGTTTTTTTAATCATTTTAAGTTAATTGCAGAAAATTATTAAATTATAAATATGGGGGAATTTATAAGTTGCCATATGATTTTTATTTTTCAGGAAATGAAAGAACAAAATTTCATTAAGAGTTGTTTTGTTTAAAACACTCATATTTAGGCTTGTGAGTTACAATATAGTAAAATATTTAAAGCGATTTTATGTTTGTAGCTTGTAAATTATTGAAGTTGTATAGGAGGTATAGAATGAAGTGGGTATTGAATGTAACTTATTTATATAGTGAGAAAATGTTTTTAAAACTCACTAATTACAGTTTGTTTCTTTATGCTTGTTGTTAACGTGTATGTGTATGGTTAGTTCCGTGTAAGTACGTGATAATTCTTTGATATGCAATATAATAAAAAGTAGAGAAGGACCATCGTCTTAGCCAACACAAGCAATTAATCATACACGTTGGTAGTACCTGTACTTATGCTATATTCCATTTTTCATCGTACGCTAATTTGTAAATTTCCCGAGTAACAAAAACCTGAATTTTAGCTAGTAATTCGGTATTCTCTTTATTCAGATTGTTTATGAACTCGTTTTCATATTCATTTTGATAACTCGCAAAACTCTCTTGAATGAACTGATTTCTAATAGAAGTCAATTCTTCAAATCCGATTGTGTCTGTTTCTTTTACTTTATTCAAGTAATTTTCCTTTATAGAATATTGTATTCTATTCAGAACCTTTATTAATTTTTCTTTACTCATTTTTAATATGTTTTAGAATTGCAAAATTAGACTAAACATATATCACCTGAAAAAGCATTAATTTTTTTGCCAGTTAGACTGAATTTAAAGGTGTTTCAAGAGGTTTTTAATTCGATATTTTCAATTATCCAGTTGTTGGATATTCAGACGTTATATTTTCGAGTTGGTCAATCAATTTTGGAAGTTGGTTTGTTCAAAATCAAATTCACATTGTAATTAATTTCAAAATATGAATTGGTGTTCGTCATTTCAGTATTATTGCCAACAGGTTATATAAAAAACGTTCTTCACCAAACCTCAGCACAGATGTACATTATACAAAAGTGATATACTTTTCAACAACCATATCCTTTCTGCCGAAAATTCTTACGCGATAAATATAAGTTGAATCTATAAGTTACCAAACCACTTTCTGTTTTTTTACATTGATAAAAGTAAAATACAGGTGTATTTAATGGTAATTATGTTTGCAACCTGCTGTTTTTGTTGAAATAAGCTGTGGGGTAACCATTTGTTTTGCTAATGGTTTTAATCTAGAAATAATAGCCAACTGAAAGTATGTGGGCAGTATTTTCTTTGGTAATGGTTATAGCAAATTCGGAGTAAGTTTCATGTGGGATGATAACATAAATAAAGTTATCGTTTCCACTTAAAGTATACGTTTTTTCTGCAATACTGTTTAGCACAATGTTATAATCAACTTCATGGAAAAGTCGTTTCGAAATCCATAACGCTTTGTCAAACCAATAATTAAAATCGTTTATGGGGTGTTTGCTATTTGGTTCTGTTAAAGTTCCCGAAATACCAAAATGATCGCAACCACCACGAAAAGCAACTAGGGTATCGCCGTTTTTCAGAATTATTTTGGCTTCCTTTTTCTTATCGTCCCAGTGGTAATTAGAAAACTCCTTGATGTTTTTATAAAATCATCGGTTTGGGTCGACTGGTCGAAAATGCAACCCGCTTCGCTTTCTTGCCCATAACCATTTTTAATGGCAAGCAAAAAAAGGATGATAAGAACATGTTTCATGGAATTGCAAAAGCTAAAAAATAACTGACTTAAATATTATCGTAAGCAAACCACTGCGCGAACGAACTATCGGTTTCTTGTAGTTTTAACGAGTGTAGTTTAATATGCTCAGGCAAACGCTTTTTTATTTTGCTGGCAAAGTCTAAAACCATCATTTCGCTAGTAGGTTGGTAATCTACAAGCAGGACGTTATGGTCGCGTTGTTGTAGTTCTTTGGCGAGTTCAACATGGGGAGTGTTTTTGTTAAAAACGGTAGCGTGGTCGAAAACATCAACAATTTCCTCCTTAACAATCTTTTTTAGATCGCCAAAATCGATAACCATACCGTACTTTACATGTTTAGTATCGGTAATGGGTTTGCCAATTACGGTTACCGAAAGTTTGTAGCTGTGGCCGTGTACATTTTTACATTTTCCGTCGTAGCCATAAAGCGCATGGCCCGTTTCAAAAGAGAATTGTTTGGTAATGCGAATGTTGTTTCCCATGTTCTTTTTTGTGTTGGTAGTACAAAGATATTCATTTTGTTGAAGCAAACGATTTTTAGATTACATTTGCCCGCTTTTATCTAAATAAGGATAGGTTTTATAGTTGAAATATGAGTCATCTTTTTGAAGCGATAGATTTTGTTGAAAACCCAATTTACGAACAGATTATTTCTGATCTTGGTAGCCAACAATTTAGTATAATCGATGGTTTTTTGTCCCTTGATGAGGTTGAATTATTGCGTCAGGCTTTAATAGACAGGCATGAGGAGGATACTTTTAAAAAGGCTGCTATTGGAAATCGTGTAAACGAAACGATTGAAAAATCTATTCGTGGCGATTTAATTCTTTGGATGGATGAAACTAAAGCAACCCCTTCTGAAATGTTCTTTTTTAATAAGATAAACGACTTGGTAGCCTACCTAAATCGCACTTGTTTTATGGGGATTTTACAAAAGGAATTTCATTATGCCATTTACCCAACAAACACCTTTTACAAACGCCATATTGATACCTTCCAAAACGACGATAGACGCAAATTATCCTTTGTCTGTTATTTAAATGAAGACGGTTGGTTACCCGAAAATGGTGGCGAATTGGTTTTGTACTTAAACAAAAATGGCCAAGAGGTTGAAAAGGTTATTTACCCCTTCCCTGGGCGCATAGTTGTTTTTGAAAGCCAGATTATAGAGCACGAAGTACGTCCTGTAAAAACCGAAAGACTAAGTATTACGGGTTGGTTAAAAACGCGGTAGATTTTATTCGTAAAATCCCTATTGCGCTACGCGAGGTATCTTCAATGAAATTATATTTTCATTTCGATAGTCCACTAGGTGTTACACCCCTATAATCTCCTCTAGGGGATATTTATTCTCGTTTCCATTAATATTTTGAGTAGCAATTAAAATTGGTAGCAATAAATAATGTATTAATTGTATAGTTTGTTGGTTTGGAATTCCCCTTGAGGGGGCTGGGGGTGTTTGCGTACTGTGTGAACACCTCAATTATGCTGCGAAACACCCCTATAATCCCCTCTAGGGGATATTTATTCACGTTTCCATTAATATCTCGAGTAGTAATTAAAATTGGTAGCAATAAACAAAGTGTTAATTATACAGTTTGTTGGTCTGGAATTCCCCTTGAGGGGGTTGGGGGTGTTGCGTATGGTTTGTGCATCCCTGTTTTGCTTTGTGAACACCCCTATAATCCCCTCTAGGGGATATTTATTCACGTTTTTATTAATATTTCGAGTAGTAATTAAAATTGGTAGCATTAAACAATGTATTAATTGTAAAGTTTGTTGGTATGGAATTCCCCCTTGAGGGGGTTGGGGGTGTTGCGTATGGTTTGTGCATCCCTGTTTTGCTTTGTGAACACCCCTATAATCCCCTCTAGGGGATATTTATTCTCGTTTCCATTAATATTTCGAGTAGCAATTAAAATTGGTAGCATTAAACAGTGTATTAATTTTATAGTTTTTTGGTATGGAATTCCCCCTTGAGGGGGCTGGGGGTGTTTGCGTATGGTTTGTACATCCCTGTTTTGCTTTGTGAACACCTCTATAATCCCCGCTAGGGATATTTATTCTCGTTTCCATTAATATTTCGAGTAGTAATTAAAATTGGTAGCAATAAACAATGTATTAATTGTACAGTTTGTTGGTATGGAGGGTTATAGATTCGACTTATATTTATTGATTTTAATTTGCTAAATTAGGTTCTAAACCAGGCAACTAATCACACATAAATCCCGTTAGCATCCCTTAAATAAAACAAATGAAAAGTAGAAATAAAGACTTATTAATAGGCGGTATATTTTTAATCTTGACAATTGCTTTCATTGTAATTTCAATGACTAACAAACCCTTCTTCGATTGGGTTTTTGAAAGACACCATAATCAATGGAGTTGGTATTTAAGACCATTGTTTTTACTTCCATTTTGCTATTTCGCTTATAAAAAAAGCTTTGCAGGAATGATGGTTTCAATTTTTGCCTTGTTTACAAGTATGTTTTGGTTTCCTAAGCCCGAGGTTGTAAGTGAAAGCGTAATAGAGTTTTTAGAATTCGAGAAAGCGTATCTGTACGGCGAATGGAACTTGAGTAAACAACTACTAATCTTAACCATTCCTGTTTCATTTATTGCATTAGGATTGGCATTTTGGAAACGAAGTGTAATAATGGGCATTGCTGTAGTTGTACTTATGGCAACAGGTAAAATGGTGTGGAGTATTCAAAATGCGGGGGAATCAGGAAAATCAATAGTGTTACCAGCAATTCTTGGCTTATTAATTTGTTGTGGTTTAATTTTTTATGGATTTAAAAGGTTTGAAAAAAATAACACCTAAACTAAACGAATACGCGCTTCTTGTCGAAAATAAAAGAAATGTATTTGGCGGGCTGTAGAAACCATTTATATTTATCGCATAAGAATTTTCTACCGTGTGGACTGTAAATACTTAAACGTGTTTACTATAACCATTTTGGTAATAATTTGAGCAAAAATAATGGCAGCATACAAATCAAAAAATCCAGCTTTAAGCACTGAAGTATTTACGAAAGCAAAAAGGATTGATGAATCATTGGAAGTAATGACTATTTCTCGATACTTAGAAAAATATTCGCAGATTTTCTAATCGTTTTTGTTTACAAATTTTAGTGAATAAATCACGAAACAAACCATATACAAATATGATGTTTGTGTATCAACTTAACCAACAAAATAAAAAAAATTGAAAATAATTGGAACTACTGAAATTTCATTTGAAATTGAGCAGCTTTTGAATAGTACTGAGCACTACTTAATATTAGTTACACCATATTTAAAACTAAATCAGAGACTAAGAGTGAGATTGTCAGATGCTTTTAAAAGAACTGAAAGTGTATTCATTTTGCATAGGGAAAAACAGCTGAATTACAATGATTCTAAATGGTTAAAATCATTTGATAACATAAATATTTTCTCTGTTAAAAATTTACATTCTAAAATCTATATAAATGAAGAGGTCGCTCTAATTTCATCAATGAATTTATATGAATATTCACAAATTAATAATCATGAAATTGGAGTTAAAATAGAATCTGTTGATGACCGAGAATACTATAAAAATACACTAAATGAAGTGCGAATTATTTTAGAATCTGAATACACAGATCATAAATTTAATGAAATTCTTGAAGGCAATGAGTACTATACAATGGGGGCTTTATTTTGGAGGTTAAATGACAAATACGCTTTCGGAAATTATAACAGTGGTTCGCCACATTTATATAAGTTTATGTCTGATAGAGCAAGAGAAATAATTGAGTTTGATAGTAATGAATTGTACCAAGATGGTACAGCGGTATTAAGGTCTACTGAACTCGGTAAGGAGCGGTTTAGAATATTAGAAAGAGAATTAAAGAAATTTTCGAACTAAAAAAATACTACATACAATACAGACTTTAAGAATTATTAGTTCTCTCCTTTAGAGCTAGTACCCAGTAGTGCTGTAAAAAAATAACACCTAAACTAAACGAATACGCGCTTCTTGTCGAAAATAAAAGAAATGTATTTGGCGGGCTGTAGAAACCATTTATATTTATCGCATAAGAATTTTCTACCGTGTGGACTGTAAATGCTATAACGGGTAAAACTTTTATAGAGCACATTTTAGTTTTAGGATTAGGTGAAGTGAAATTCTTTATATAAACAAGTTGTAAAACATTAAAAAAAACTATGAAAAATCTAATTTTATTAATTTTAACTTCTTTTCTTTTAATTTCTTGTGATAATGATGACAACCCTAGTGAAGAATTATCTAACGACCCTGTTATTGGTAAATGGGTACAGATTGCAAGAGCATTTAATGGTGAAAATGATGAAAATCTCGATGAATGTGAACTTATGGAAACTATAGAGTTTAAATCAAATAACATTGTATTAGAAGAAGATTACGACCCTGATTTCTTATATCCTGATGACACGAGTTCATTTGAATATGATGGGTGTAAATTGAGTAAAGTTCTTGAATACACATGGACAAAAAATGAAAATGCATATCAATTTAGTTTAGATGGAGAAACTGCTGAACCAATAATAACTTTCGAAAACGGAAACCTGAAAATAACTTTTGAAGAAATATATAATGGTGTTAAACTAACAGACTCGAGAACATTTAGAAAAATTGAATAATAAACGTTTTACAAGCCGTATAATAATTTATGGCTAGTGCAAGCTTACTTATGAAAATCTCCACAGATTTTCTATTCGGTTCATATTTACAATTCAGGTGCCCCCTGAAAGCACCATTAAAAAATAACAACAAAAACGATACTATAGCAGTATCGTTTTTTTGTGTTTTAGAGTGCTATGTATGTGTTATTCATTAAATTAGATAAATCTCAATTAGGCAGACATTGTCATGCTTGATGAAAACCCGTTGGAAGCAATAAAAAACACCCAAAAAATTAATGCCGTGATTACTCATGGTATTTATTTAAACCGAACCCAGCTAGATAGCTTACTACACGACGTAGAGACGTTTTATAGCACTAAACGATTAAATTAAAATATGCTAGTATTTATAGGTGGCTAAAAGTGAATGATTACTTAATTAAAGCAGAAATACACATAAAAATGAGTGAGAAAGTAGCCTTTAAAACGGTTGATGAATACTTTAATTCTCAACCCGAAAACAGTAGAAAAGCGCTTTTAGAATTGAAGGCCTGTATTTTAAAAGCAGCGCCTTATGCAACAGAATTACTAAACTATAATATTCCTGCTTATGCATTGGTTAAGCATGGTAAAAGAGAGCAGCAAATCATGATTGCAGGGTATAAAAATCACGTAGGCTTTTATCCGCATCCATCAACTATTGAAAAGTTCGACTCTGAATTAAGTGCATTTAAACGCGCAAAAGGATCGGTTCAATTTCCTTTAAACAAACCATTACCAAAAGACCTGATTGTGCGTATGGTAAAATACCGAATGGCATTGTTGCAAGAGTAATTAAGGTTATAAAAAACTCCAGATACCTAGTTTGATGTTTTGTAAACTATTGATAATTAATGTTTATGATGAGTTGGGCTTAATTTATTCTTTTGTTTTTTGATTATTTAATACTTAAATTTAGTGGAGAGAACTTGGCAATATAAATATAGAAGTTCTTAAGTGGTTAACTAATAAACATCAATTACGAAACGAGAATTTGAAGCTATTGTATTAAATGAGGAAGATTTTCGTACCCTAATCAACTAGATATTGTGTGTTATGAGGAAAAGGGTGCAATTAAAAACGATGAAGGTTAACGGTTGTATTAAATTTAAGAAGCAATGAAAAAAATACTCTTATTAATACTGTTTATTCCGTTCTTAGTATACCCACAGGTAGGTAATCAGCCCATTATAGATATGCACCTTCATGATTATTCTGAAAAGTCCTATTATACAGCACCTGCCCACGATGGGGTTATGTCTCCAAAAGATTATCAAACCTACAGGGTTGAGTTACTTAAAGCTTTAAAAAAATGCAATGTTGTAAAAGCAGTAGTTAGTACTATTGGAGGGGAAAATAAATTAGACGATGATGGCATTTTAATTCCAGGGTATTATGCAAGTGCTCCACCAAAAGATACCACGGCCTTTAAGGTGTTAATTGAATCGGGAAAACTTAAGGTTTTCGGGGAAATAGGTGCAATTTATGACGGTTATACTTTATCTGACCCGGAATTTGAACCCTTCTTAAGAATCTGTGAACAATATGATATTCCTGTTGCGGTGCATACAGGAGGTTCAGTTGAAGATATTACGTATAGATGTTGTCCAGATTTTAGAATAAAGCTGGGAGACCCCTATACTATAGAAAACGTACTTGCTAAATTTCCGAAATTACGAATTTACATGATGCATGCAGGCGAAGCTTTTTACGAGCATGCATTAAGATTAATGCTTCAATACTCTCAGTTATACACCGATTTGGGAGTTATTCTTTGGGTTCACGAATTTGCTTTGGATTGTGCCGAACAATTTTTAAGAAAAGCTAAAAAATATGGATTGTTAGATCGCGTTATGTTCGGCTCAGATCAAATGGTATGGCCGCACGCCATTGAGAAAAGTATAAACCAGTTAAATAGTTATGATTTCCTTACTCAAGAAGATAAGAAAAAAATATTTTATGATAATGCGGTCACATTTTTAAAATTAAAAAACTAGTGATTTATACGAGTATAAAACCAATTCTAATGTTCAGCTAAATGCTCTACTTCAACCGTTAACCATGCCACGAGCAACCACCATACAAAACGTACTTGATGAACTCGATCTTATAATTGAAGAGTGCATAGCAACCAACAGCAGGTTAGGATTGTTTGCCTATATCTATAGACGTACAACTTACGAGATTGCCTCGGAAATAGCCTTAGGTAATTTTGAGGATAATCAGCGCTTAGAAATCATGGATGTGGCTTTTGCTAATCTGTATTTAGATGCGTATAAAGCCTATAAAAACGGACAACCTGTAAGTGCTGTTTGGGCCTATGCTTTTAATCATGCTCACGAGCCTTTAACCATACTGCAGCACATTATGCTCGGGATGAATGCCCATATAAACCTGGATCTTAGCATAGCAACTGCAGCAACCATGTCTGGACAGGATATTCTTGATATTGAAGCCGATTTCAATAAAGTAAATGATATTCTCTTTCAAATCACTAACGAGATGCAAGACCGCCTAAGTCGTGTGTCGCCCTTAATGTTTCTTTTAGATTTTCTAGGTAAAAATAACGATGAAAAGATAATAGACTTTAGCATGCGAAAAGCCCGCGAACAATCTTGGAATGCAGCAAATCTTCTTTGGTCATTGGGCGATGATAACAACCACGAAGCCATAAATAAAATTGATATGCTGGTGCTTAAACTTAGCACATGTATTAAAACCCCTAAAACAAAAATGATTCAATTTATATTGAAGCGCATACAAAGTTTTGAAATTAAAGAGGTGTCTGTTATTATTTCCAAATTAAAGTCGGATTAAGTAATGGGATATATGGTTTACACACTTAATTGCTTTAATAATAGAGAGGCGCTGGGGTATATTTGTAAAGAAGTTATAAATAATTAAAATAAGCGGTTTATAATAGTTAGGAATAGCTTAGTATGCCAACTAAGTAGTAGCAAGAAACACATGATAAATGAAAAAATTAAAAGAATTAACAAATGCTAAAATAGAATCAGGTCGCCAAAAAAATCCTGAGTTTATGAGTGGTGTTGATGCTGTTATTAAACAAGAAAAAGCCTTTAATAGAGGTGAAAATGCTATTAAAATAGGGCAAAAAGCACCCGGTTTTAAGCTGCCAAATCCTGAAGGTAAAAACATAGTATTAGATAATTTATTAGAAAAAGGCCCCGTAGTGATTACGTTTTATAGAGGGAATTGGTGCCCATATTGCAATTTGCAGCTTAGAGCCTTGCAAGCTAGGTTAGACGAAATACATGCTTTGGGTGCCACATTGGTGGCTATTAGTCCGCAAGTAACCGATGGTAGTTTAACAAAAGACGAGATTAGTAATATGGACTTTATTGTGTTGTCCGATCAAGATGCAAAGGTAGCTTTACAGTATAGAGTAGCCTGGGAAGTGCCCGAGTTTTTGGCAGAACACATGCGGGTAGATCGTAAGCTGGATTTAGATAAAATAAACAATGGAAGTGGTCATGTTTTACCCATTCCAGCAACCTTTATTTTAGGGCAAGATGGCGTGGTAACTTGGAGCAATGTTAATGTAGACTACCGAACACGATCTGAACCGGATGAAATTATTGAAGCCCTAAAAAAGTTGTCTTAATTTTGGCATAAGTGATTACAGCTATCATAGAACAGTTTCAGCTGGATTGAGTCTGAATCAAAAAGTGGATTAAAGTTCTATATGTAATTTAAAAAATAGTGTTAATTTAGATATGATTTAAAATCAACAGCCAAATAGTATATTTTTATACTGAAAATAGTACAGATAATATTACGCTTGGATGCCGTATGCTAACCAAAATCATAATTCTAAAATGCTAAGTTTTAAAAGAATTAATATCTTAATTCTTATGTTGTATCTGTGTTCTTTTACAGGACAGGCACAAAACACAAGACTTGGGGAGGAGAGTTCGTTTACCGAGCAATTTTGGCTAAGTTTAGACCCTTCTTGGCAACTTAAAGACAGCACCTACCTTAAAATAGATATAGGTTATCGAACCGTTAATTCTGATGGTTGGCAACGCTATATTGCAAGAGGAGGTTATGAAAAACAAATTAAACCATTTGTTTTAAAACATCTTGAGCGTTATGAATCTTACATAGGCGGTGTCGGTTTGTTTTATTTTGATAACAATCAGGGTTATAATTCTTTCGAAATTAGACCTTTTCAAGGGTATCGTCTCGGTTTTAATGTTTCCAAGCGTATTCAGCTTTCTAATTATTTTCGTTTAGAGGAACGTTTTTTAATAACACAAGACCCTAATAATAATCACTTTGGGCTGCGCTTAAGGTATCAAATTATTGCAAATTTTGGTTTACAGGGGTTTTTATTTGGCGATGAACGCGGTTTTTATTTTCCAATGGGCGTCGAGTTTTTCTATAACATCGTCGAGCTTTCACAGTTTAGCGACGTGGTGCGTATTACCCCTGGTGCAGGCTATCAATTCGACCCAAGTTTTAAAATTCAAGGCATGTTGGCCTATCATTATACTCGGCAAGAAGATTTAGGCGGCTTATCTAAAACAAATGATATTGTATTTAGAATTAAAGTCATAAAGTCTTTTTAAAAAAAACATTCTTGCTTTTCAAGTTTGTTTAGTTTTAAGAAAATGCTCCTTTGCCCTTATGTTTAGGGAGATTTTCTTGTAGAATAAAGCCCTTTTTTCTGTATCATTTAAAAAAAATGAATTAATTTAACCAAATATTAATTAATAACGAAGTCAAATGAAAAAAACACACTTTTTAAAATTATTTAGTGCGCTAATGTTTATCCCTCTGATTGCAACGGCTCAAAAAAAACCAAATGTCGTGGTGATATTTGGAGACGATGTAGGTATGTGGAACATAAGTGCTTACCATAACGGTATGATGGGTGGTACAACTCCTAATATTGATAGAATTGCCAACGAAGGGGCTTTATTAACCGATTTGTATGCACAACAAAGTTGTACTGCAGGACGTGCTGCTTTTGTTTTAGGACAACATCCTTTTAGAACTGGTTTATTAACTATCGGTATGCCAGGCTCTAAACACGGAATTAATCCTGCCGATCCTACCATTGCTGAATTATTAAAAGCACAAGGGTATACAAGCGGTCAATTTGGTAAAAATCACTTAGGTGATCGTGATGAGCATTTACCAACAAACCATGGTTTTGATGAATTCTTCGGAAATTTGTATCACTTAAATGCTGAAGAAGAGCCAGAAACAGAATTTTATCCTAAAGATCCAGAATTCAGAAAAAAATATGGCCCTCGTGGTGTAATTAGAAGTACTGCCGATGGTAAAGTTGAAGATACAGGTCCATTAACTGTAAAGAGAATGGAAACTGCAGATACCGAGTTTATCGATGCGGCATTAAAGTTTATTGATAAAAGTGCTAAAGGAGATAAGCCTTTCTTTACTTGGATTAACTCGACTAGAACACACGTTTGGACACATTTATCTGATAAGTACTTACATAAATCAGGTTATGGTTTATACGCTGATGCTATGATGGAGTTAGATGATGGTGTTGGTCGTGTTTTAGATAAATTAGACGAATTAGGTATTGCAGATAATACCCTTGTAATTTTTACAACCGATAACGGTGCCGAGAAATTTACATTCCCTGATGGTGGAACCATTCCATTTAGAGGTGAAAAAGGAACGACTTGGGAAGGTGGTTTTAGAGTACCAGGTATGGTTAGATGGCCAGGACATATTAAGCCAGGTACGGTTATTAACGATATTATTTCGCATGAAGACTGGATGCCAACTATTTTAGCTGCTGCAGGAAATGCTAATGTGAAAAGTGAGTTATTAAACGGAAAATCTTATGCAGGTAAAACGTTTAAAGCGCATTTAGATGGGTATAACATGTTACCTTTATTAACTGGTGAAGTTAAAAAAGGAGACGGACCAAGACACGAAATTTTCTATTTTGATGCTGCAGGACACTTAAATGCATTACGTTACGACGATTGGAAATTGCACTTCTCTATCATGGAAGGGTCTATTAACGAAGCGTATAGAAAGTCACCAAGCTGGCCAATTATTTTAAACTTAAGAAACGACCCGTTTGAAGTATCTATGGATGCTGCATTATTCATAAGAAATTATGCAGACCA
The DNA here is from genome assembly GCF_015355625.1 of Tamlana sp. I1. Taxonomy (GTDB): domain Bacteria; phylum Bacteroidota; class Bacteroidia; order Flavobacteriales; family Flavobacteriaceae; genus Pseudotamlana. The sequence goes on along the minus strand of NZ_JACLAF010000003.1, from coordinate 148,426 downwards.
AATGTGGATGATGGTACCAGCACAAGATTATGTTGGTAAGTTTTTAGGCACTTTTAAAGAATTCCCTTCAAGAAAAGGAAGCTCTTTAAGTGTAGATCAGGTTTTAGAAACTTTAAAAACACCTACTAGAAACTAGGGTTTTTGTTATAAATGGATTAAAAAGAGGCTATCTGAAAAGGTAGCCTCTTTTTTTATTAGATATATTTATATGACTAAAATATTTTTTGTAAGTTTAAAGGAGCAACATATTGGTTATTAAGACTGTGTTGTTTTATTAAATATTAATTAATCCATTAAATTTATGAAAAAAATTAATTTTTTTACATTACTGCTGTTGGGTTTAAGTATCCTAGCTAGCGCACAAAATAAACCAAATATTTTGGTTATTTGGGGCGATGACATTGGTCAATCTAACATTAGTGCTTATACATTTGGGCTTGTTGGTTATCAAACACCAAATATAGATCGAATTGCAAAAGAAGGTATGATGTTTACCGATTATTATTCTGAACAAAGTTGTACAGCGGGACGTTCTTCTTTTATTTTAGGACAAAGTGTTTTGCGAACTGGTTTAAGTAAAGTAGGTATGCCTGGTGCTAAAGAAGGGATTTCAGAAAAAGATCCTACAATTGCAGAAATGTTAAAGCCATTAGGTTATGCAACAGGGCAGTTTGGTAAAAATCATTTAGGAGATCGTGACGAAATGTTGCCTACTAACCATGGTTTCGATGAGTTTTTCGGAAATTTATATCATCTAAATGCAGAGGAAGAGCCGGAATTACCAGATTATCCAGACCCAAAAAAGTATCCAAATTTCGCCAAAAAATATGGCCCTCGTGGTGTAATTCATAGTACTTCCGATGGTAAAATTGAAGATACAGGGCCGTTAACAAAAAAACGTATGGAGACTATAGATGATGAAACGTCTGATGCCGCCATTGCATTTATAAAAAAATCTGTAAAATCAGGGAAGCCATTTTTTGTGTGGTGGAATGGAACACGTATGCATTTTAGAACACATGTAAAAGCAGAACATCGCGGAATTTCTGGTCAGGATGAATATGCCGATGGTATGGTAGAACACGACATGCATGTTGGTAAATTATTAGCTGTACTTGATGAATTAGGTATTGCAGACAATACTATTGTGCAATATGGTACAGATAATGGACCTCATAAAAACACATGGCCAGACGCTGGTGTAAATCCGTTTAGAGGAGAAAAAAACACCAATTGGGAAGGTGGTTGGAGAACACCCTCAATGGTACGTTGGCCTGGAAAAATAAAGGCAGGATCTGTTTCTAATCAAATTATGTCGGGTATGGATTGGTTTCCAACTTATTTGGCGGCAGCAGGAAATCCAGATGTGAAAACTAAATTATTAAACGGTGTAACAGCAGGTGGAAGATCGTATAAAGTGCATTTAGATGGTTATAACTTTTTGCCTTTCTTAACAGGTAAAGAAGAAAAAGGTCCTCGTCAGGAATTGTTTTACTTTTCAGATGATGGTGATTTAATGGCGCTACGATATAATGATTGGAAAGTGACTTTTATGCATCAAAATTCTAAAGGAACTTTGGAAACTTGGTCTAAACCTATGGAAACGACTAGAATACCTTGGATTTATAATTTAAGAAGAGATCCTTATGAATTTGCTACAATTACCTCTAATACCTATTGGGATTGGTATTTAGATCATGTATTTTTGTTATTACCAGCTTCAGAGTATGTTGGGAATTTTATAGCAACATTTAAAGAATACCCTCCTAGAATGAAAGCGGCTAGCTTTAATTTAGGAGATACCATGGATGCTTTAACATCTCCAAAAAATAATTAAATTTTTTAATCAATAAAAGGTCGTCTAATGAGATGACCTTTTTTTGAATACCTAGTTCGTTAATCGGAATGAAAAAAACAATTTTCTCATTAAACCAATTAATCAGAAAATAAACTGTATCAGTAATTACACTCTAGATAAATATTTCACTCAAAAAAGTCTTTAATAATATTGCTCGGTCTGGATTTTAACTTAATATTTGATTGAGATGTAGTTTTAAGTTTAATAAACATTCAGTGTTAGTAGGTCTTGTTTTTTATGAGACTTTAGTCTACTTGTATGAATACTAATGTGTAGTGACGAATATAAAATGCTTTTAATATGATAAAAAAAATACCCTCAATCATCTTTTGTTTTCTAGCTGCTTTTATAGCTACAGCTCAAGACGCTAATAATCCTATAGATCCAAGTCCGACATTAGGCATTTGGAATCGATTTTATGCCGATGATTTTTCAAGAATTCAATTGCTAGGAAATATGACTATTAACGGAAAATGGTTTGTGCGTTTTACTACCGAATATCAAGCCAATTACCATGAAAGTAGCGAGTTTACAAGTACAAACTTTCTCGCCGCTCGCTTGTTTCAATCTGAAAACGGAAAGCATCAGTTTGGTGTAGGTGGTGTTGTAAGTTATATAAATCATGCCGGATGGGCTGGTGGGGTTAACTTTGTGTCGGTAAGTAAATTTGGGGCATGGAAAGTTATAACGCTAACCACACTTCAAGGTGGCGATGATATTTTTCTTATGGAATTTCAGCCAGGTTTGTATCACGACTTCAACAAAGGTTGGTATTTTAGAAGTCACCCACGGATGCTTTTTAATTTTGAAACAGGACAACATGAAGTGCCTTTAGGTGCAGGTGTTGGAAAAATAATTAATACCAATGGCCCAGTAGTTAATTTGTTTTTTGAACCCCAATACGATGTAGTTAATAGCAGGGCGATGTTGTATACGGGTATTAAAATGTTGTTTTAAATAGTTAAAATCATAAGATTTATGAATTCTTCATTATTAAAATATTCAGTAGCACTCTATTTATGCTTTTTGGCAATTCCAATACAGGCTCAACAGAAACCTAATGTGGTAGTAATTGTTATGGATAACTTAGGATGGGGAGAAATCGGTGCGTATGGAGGTGGTCTCTTGCGTGGTTCAGAAACACCTAGACTCGACGCCTTTGCAAATGAGGGGATGAAGTTATTAAATTTCAATGTAGAACCACAGTGTACGCCAAGTCGTTCAGCTTTAATGACTGGGCGTCATCCTATACGTTCTGGGACAACTAAAGTGGTTTGGGGCTTGCCTTATGGATTAGTTGGTTGGGAAAAAACAATGGCCGAATTATTTTCAGATAACGGCTATGCAACCGCCATGTATGGTAAATGGCATTTAGGGGATATGAAAGGGCGTTTTCCAACAGATCAAGGATTCGATGAGTGGTATGGTATAGCAAATACAACGGATGAATCGCAGTATACTTCACAAACCGATTTTGATCAAGAAGTGGTAGAGCCACCTCAAATTCAAGAGGCTATAAAAGGCGGAACTCCAAAAAATATAAAGGAATATAACGTGGAAACACGTAAAACAATTGATGGAGAGCTTACAGAAAAGTCTATTGCTTTTATGCAAAAACAAGTAAAGAATAAAAAACCATTCTTTCTGTATTTACCATATACTCAAATGCACTTACCTACACTGCCGCATCCCGATTTTAAAGGGAAGTCTGGTAATGGTGAATGGGCCGATGTGTTGTTTGAAGTAGATTATAGAGCAGGACAAATTTTTGATGCTATAGAGGATTTAAAAATAAAAGATAACACCATAGTAATTTGGATGAGTGAAAACGGACCAGAAGAGGCGCCTTCATGGTTTGGAACAGCTGGTTATTGGCGAGGTTTTTATTTTACTGCCTTAGAAGGCTCATTGCGAACGCCATTTTTAATTCGTTGGCCAAATCATATTCCGGCAGGTTCTGTAACGAATGAAATTGTACATATTACAGATATTATGCCAACCTTAGCGGGTGTAGCTGGTTATAAAGTGCCACAGGATAGAAAGATAGATGGTATTAACCAAATGCCATTGTTTTTAGGTAGAACAATAAAATCTGATCGAGAAGGCTTTCCGGTATATAACGGCGATAATATGTTTGCCTATAAGTGGCGGAATTTTAAAATACATTACTACAAACATGAAAGTATGTTTGATAAACCTGTAAAACACAATTTTCCTCGAATTCATGATTTATTAAGAGATCCAAAAGAGCTCTATGGTATTGCAGGTGGGAATGGTACAACCGGTGCACAAAACCTAACCTGGATTTTACCTGCCGTAACAAAACAGGTGTTAAAATTTCAAGCAACTCTTAAAGAAGAACCTCCAATTTTATTAGGTACGCCTGAACCATATAATCCTAAAAAATAATATTTCAGCTTTAAAAGTATAGATGATTGTAAAAATAAGAATCAAAGATATTTTAATCATTATTGTTGTTTTCTCAGCTTTTTATAATGGTTTGGCTCAAGATGCATTTGTGTCTCGTTTTCAAACTGGGGCATACATCCCTGGCTTAATAGGTGTTAGGGATTTAGTGGCTCCTTCAGGTTCAGGTGTGATGTTTGCGAATTATAGTGCTATGCTTTTTTCTAATCGTTTTAATGACGCTAAGGGGAATTCCATTTCATCCATTCCAAATCAAAATTTACAAATTACAGACATAAATATTCGGGCTTATAATAATACATTGGACTTTATGTATGTGTCTCCAAAATTAGAATTTCTTAATGGCATAAAATATATGGCTTATATAGATATACCTTATAATACTAGTAGTTTGCAAGTTGCGTCTACAGAGGTGTTAAGAGTTTCAGAAACAATAAAAGGGGGTGCAGCGGGTTTTAGTGATATAACTGTATCCCCCTTGACTCTAAGTTATTCTAAAGATGATTTTGAAATTACAGGAGGGTACACCTTTGTAGCCCCGACGGGGAGATACGAAACGGGGGATGATACTAATACTGGATTAGGATATTGGTCGCACATTTTGCAAATAGGTGGATATTTTTATCTAAATAATAAAGCAACAGCCATTTTGGTGTTGCCAACATATGAGTTTCATGGCAAGTTAAAAGATGCCGGCCTAAAAGTTGGAGATCGCTTAGCTTTGGATTATGGAATCAGTCATTATTTTACAGAAAAGATAGAAGTTACACTCCAGGGTGGACATGTATGGCAGGTAGGAGAGGATAGTGGGTCTGCTGTGTATTGGAATACTACTGTTAAAGATAGATCAAGTGTTGTTAGTGCTGGTGTAGGATATTGGTTTCTTGCTGATAAACTTTATGGCCATTTAAAATGGATTTCTTCTTATGGAAATAGACAGTTTTTTCAGTTTAACGGGGTAGAAGCGCAATTGATATTTGTGCCCTAGTATTTAATCGTTTATGTCTGAAAAGTTGAGGCTTATTTAAGGCTTATTTTTCTCTAACTCTACTTCATCTAAATTCTTCTGTGCCAATTCATCGGTTATAAAAGGCAAACTTAGGTGTACTGCAAAATAACTACTTCTGTTCGTACCCGATGCAAAACTATCTTTAAACACATCACTAAAACCTTGGTAGTATCTCACATTCATAATGATACCTTTGCCTTGGTGACCCGCTTTAAAAAAGTAACCTAAATTGGCAATCATACCATAATCGGTTTTGTTGGTAAACGATTTAATGTTTTGAGTAAATTCGCCTTCGGCACCTTCATAAGTAGCCTTTGCTTTGTTTAAGAATGAAATTTGCGGACTTAGTCCAAATCTAAAGTTCGAGCCATTAGGTTGGTAGGCAATCAAGGCATTCACATCAATATAATTTAACTTGTAGTTCGCAGGAACACCTGTATATAGTGTATTTAAATATGCATCGTCGGAATTAAGACTGGCAGAAGATAATGTGGCTGTTCTAGACGATAAGAAGTAAGCAGTTGGACTTACAAACCAATTATCCGAAAGTTTAATGTTTCCAGCAATGCCAAAATTAATACCACTTTTAATTTTAGAGTTTTCTAAGTTGGAAAAGGAGTTAAACGGAATACCAATTTCCATACTAAGATTGAAATTTTCCGAAGCGACTTTATCGCCAAAAATCATGGCAAGAATAGCTGCTTGCGAAGAGCTAAATTGTGGAAGACTTAATAGTATAAAAATAATTAAGCTTTTAAGTGATTTCATAAATTTTAGGTTTGTTAAGCGTTGTGTCATTACAACGACATGCATAATCTTTACAAAGTATAAAAAAGGAGGTAGAAATCATAACTAATTTTTTTTAGCTTCTTAATGTGTTCGTTTGCTTTGAGCTATCTTTTTTCTTCGTAGTTTAAGGATTTTCAGATGTGATTGCACAAGATTTAGGTAAGATAGAGTCTTAAAATTATTTAAGCAAGTTTGTGATAATTTTCTAGCAAAATAAAGAACGGTAATGTTCTAGGTTTTGATAGCTATGGTTTTAAGGATGAGTGCGAAAATTTCTTATGGGTATTGTGCCCGGTATTAAGGATTTATTACAAGTTCATTCGGCTACTGAAGAGTGTTTACATCGTGAAAAAACTTTAACTTTTCCTATAAAAGGCCAGCAAAAAGGTGATGTGTTAACTTCAATTTTAAGAAAACTAATTTTTTGAATTATAGCCTTGAAATATTGAACAGGTAAAAAGTTATTTTTATCTTTAAAACTCAATTGTTTATTCACTTTATATAGAAGCTTAAAAACTATATTTAATTTTAGATCACAATGACTCCACACGAAGCGATAGCAAAATTAAAAACAGAAATGTCTGGATCAATTATCGGACAGCAAAATTTAATTGACAGACTTATTTTAGTGCTTTTAGCCGATGGTAATATGCTATTAGAAGGGCTTCCAGGATTAGCAAAAACCCGTGCTATTAAAACCTTGTCTAAATATTTAGATTGTGATTTAAGCCGAATACAATTTACACCAGATTTATTACCTACAGATATTACAGGAACTGAAATCTATCAGCCTGAAGCCGAAGAGAAATTCTCTTTTCAAAAGGGGCCTATTTTTAGCAACCTTATTTTGGCCGATGAGATAAACCGTGCACCAGCAAAAGTGCAGTCTGCACTTTTAGAAGCCATGGAAGAACGCCAAGTTACAGTTGCAGGAAGCACGTACCCAATGGCGCCGCTTTTTATGGTTATGGCGACTCAAAACCCTATTGAACAGGAAGGCACATATCCTTTGCCAGAAGCGCAAATGGACCGTTTTATTATGCATGTGGTGATTGATTATCCAGATGATGCTTCAGAATTAGGTATACTGCGTTTAAACAAGCAAGAACAATCTGTAGTTTCAAAAGAAAGCAAAGCAAAACCAGAGACCATTTCGCAGCAGCATATTTTTGATGCGCGAAATGAAATTAATACTATAAAAGTAACTGAAGAACTCGAAAAATACATGGTGAGTTTAATTTCAGCAACACGTTACCCAGACCGTTTTGATAAAGATTTAGCCGAATGGATCGATTTTGGTGCTAGCCCGCGTGGCACCATTGCTCTAGACCGTTGTAGTCGTGTAAACGCTTGGATGGAGGGTAAAGATTTTGTGTCGCCAGATAATATTCAAGCCGTAATTAAAGATGTATTAAGACATCGTATTGCATTGAGTTATAAAGCCAGAGCAGAAGGTATAACCGTAAACCAAGTTATCGAAAAGATTTTAGAAGTGGTAGCCGTTGTTGCATAATAGTTAAAATCTAAAACATGGCTTCAAAACCGCACACAGATTCTGTTTTTTTAACCCTCGAGCATTTACTAAAATTCGAGTGGCTTAAAACGGTGCTTAATTTTAAAGTAGGTACGCAAAAATCCAACAGTGTATTATCTGGAAGATATGCGTCGCGCTTACGCGGAAGAGGTTTAGATTTTGAAGAAGCCCGGCCCTATGTTATAGGTGATGATATTAGAAACATCGACTGGAAAGTCACAGCAAAAACAGGAGTTACACATACCAAAGTATTTACTGAAGAAAAAGAAAAACCAGCCTTTATATTTGTCGATCAATCCCCAAGTATGGGCTTTGGCTCAGTAAATAAAACAAAAGCCGTTATTGCAGGCGAGTTAGCTGCCATTGCAGCCTATAAAATCATGAAAGGTGGCGATCGTGTTGGTGGCATGGTTTTTAAAGGCGATGGTTACGATTTAACCACGCCAAAACGGGACCAACGTAATATGCTTCAGTTTTTTCAGCATATTGTCGATGCGAATAAAGAAATATATCAGCATAAAACCTTCGATTTTCCTGAAGCTCTAAAAGGGGTGATTTCTAAACTTCAAAACATCATCACTCACGATTACCTAGTCATTGTTATTAGTGATTTTTACAGATATAATAAAGAAACTATTCAGTATTTAAGCCTGCTTTCCGAGCATAATGATGTGGTTTTGGTAAAAGTTTTCGATCCGATGGAGGCATCCCTTCCGCAGGAAAAAATAACCCTTACCAATACCGAAAAACAAATCAGTATCTCTAAAAATAGAAAGCGTATTGTAAAGGACTTAAACCAAGATTTTAAAACCAATTACGATAGCTTTAAAAAGGAAACTGAAAAATATAACATTACATTATTTAAAATCGATACCGTCGATCCTATTGAAGATCAATTGGTAAAAGTATTTACCCAATACGAGTCGAAATAAGCCATGATAGTATTAAAACTACATAATTTGATAGTCTTTCAGGATGCCAATACCGCACCCGATTTGTCTATGGGTGATATTATAGAACCTGCACCCGTACCGTTTTCGTTCGATACTTTAGGGTGGAAAATCGTATTCGCACTAGTCGCTTTACTTTTAGTCTTTATTGCTTTTAAAGTATATAAGTATTATAAGAAGAAACATTACCTACGTAAGGCAGTTGCTGAAATTCATGCTTTAAAAAATCAAAACGATTTGGATGTGGTCGCTTTTGTAAATGCGGTGATGTTTCAAATAAAACAAACAGCTTTACAAACTTTTGGAAGACAAGAAGTGGCTGGTTTATATGGTGAAGATTGGTTGAGGTTTTTAGATGAAAAAGTAAAAGGTTCAAACTTTAAAGCAGACGAATCATTAATATTAGCCGCCGTTTATAAACACGAGATGTTAGAGTCTGCAACATTTAATAAAGAACAATTTAGTAATAAAAGCATTAATTGGATAAGAAAACATGCCAGATAATTTTCATTTCGAATATCCGTTAGTTATTCTTTTACTACCATTACCACTATTGGTATACTGGTTGCTGCCAGCTATAAAAAATAGAAGCAGTGCCTTGCGCTATCCTTATTTTAATAGAGCTGTAGTGGTGTCTCAACAAAAACCTAAAAAATCATCGCAAGTTAAAAAACGCAGTTGGTTGGCATGGTTGGTTATGTATAGTATATGGGGCTTATTGGTTGTGGCCTTAGCATCGCCAGAATTGGTAGGAAAACCAGAAAAGAAGATTAAAACTGCCCGAAATTTTTTAATTGCTGCCGATATTTCATTTAGTATGGCCAATACCGATTGGTTTATAGACGACAAACGTACCACACGTTGGGCAGCGGTAAAGGATATTATGAAGGACTTTGTAAAAGAACGAAAAAGTGATCGTTTAGGGTTGCTGTTCTTTGCTTCCAATGCCTACATACAAGCGCCATTTACTTCCGATTTACAAACGGTTGAAACCATGTTAGATGAAGCCGATGTAGGTATGGCAGGACAAATGACCAATATTGGGAAAGCCATTGTGAAAGGGATGGACATGTTTAAACGCGATACCATTCCGCATAAAGTCATGCTCATTTTAACCGATGGCGTCGATTCCGGAATGGAAATATTACCTCTAGATGCAGCGAATTTAGCTAAAAAGGATTCTACGGTTATTTATACTATTGGTATTGGCGACCCTACTGCAGCGGGTTCAGACTTAGACGAACGTACCTTACAGGAAATATCAGATATGACTAAAGGCAAGTACTTTAGAGCAAAAGATACCGAAGCACTTCAAAATATTTATAAAGAATTAGATGCCTTAGAGCCTATAGAATACGAAGAAGAAAGTTATACGCCAAAAACCTTGTTGTACTATATTCCACTTGGTATTGCCTTAGGATTAGGTGCTTTATCCATCGCTGTTAGCCTTATTGTTTTAATTGTAAAACGTGTTAAATCGACTTAAATATGGAGGTTTGGAAAGACATAGATTGGGATAAATTCCACTTTTTACGAGCCGAATATTTATGGTACGGACTTCCTGTGGCCATACTCCTTTTGTTGTGCATGGTGTTTTATGGCGAAATCAATGCTTGGAAAAAACACATCGCAAAACATTTACAGCCCTACGTAATTCAGAAGGGAACCACTTGGAAATCACGACTGCTTTATCTTTTTGTTTTACTCATTTTTGCCCTAGGTTTTATTGCTTTTTTAGGACCGACTTGGAACGAACAAAAAGCACCTGCAAAAAAAGTGGCTTCAAAACTAGTGATTGCTTTAGATTTATCGCAAAGTATGTTAACCGCCGATGTATCACCAAACCGATTGGAGCGTGCCAAGTTTAAAATAAACGATTTATTAAAAGCCAATCCTCGTGCAGAAACAGCGCTGATTGTTTTTGCAGCCACAACCCATACCGTTATTCCTTTTACTACAGATTATAAAATTATTACCGATAACCTAGATGGTTTGCAGCCGCACATGATGCCCGAACGGGGTACAGGGTTTAAAATGCTGTTTCAAAAATTAGACACCTTATTTTCTAATAATAAAGCACCAGGAAAAATACTATTATTTACAGACGACTTGGAAGGGATGGATACGCCATCGGTAAGCACTTTTGTTCAAGGCCATAATGTGGCATTAAATATTTACCCTTTAGCAACCGAATCTGGAGGTGAAGTCCCCTCGTTTTATAATCATAAAGTAGCTTTAAAACACGATAAAAAAACAGTTGCTTCCAAGCTACAAACAGAGACATTAAACGCATTAAAAAGTATTGAAGGGGTTACTGTTTTAGATATGACATTGGATAAAAGTGATGTCACACTTTTTGCAAAAGACATTAGCGACCACCTGATTTTTGAAGAAAAACCAAAGAAAAAAGATGAAAATTGGCAAGACGATGGGTATTGGTTGTTAATTCCATTAATGATTTTATTTCTGTTTAGTTTTAGAAAAGGGTGGAGTTTATTGGGAGTGGTATTACTTATAAGTTTGTCTTCCTGTGATGCTTCTGATAATGACAAATCAAAAGACAAAAAAGCAGGTTTTCAATTTAAAGATTTATGGTATACCAAGGCTTATCAAGCGCAACAGGAATATGATGCTAAAGATTATCTGGCTGCAGCTAAAGATTTTAAAGATCCGCTTAGAAAAGGCGTTGCCTATTATAAAGCAGGGAATTATACAAAAGCTAGGGAGTATTTTGAAAAAGACACCACTAGCAACGGACAATATAATTTGGGAGTTACTTATGCCAAGTTGGGCGATTTAGAAAAGGCTCATGCTGTATTTGAAACCCTAGTTTCTAACGATTCAACGAATACCCAAGCAAAGCAAAATCTATCAAAAGTAAATGAAGCTATGCTTAAAAAATCTGGTATGTCTGCTGAAGAAAGCAAAGTTGAAGACGGTAAACCCAACGCCAAAAACAAGAAAAATGATTCGATGGAAGATTTTAGTGGTGGTGGGCAAAAGGCAACTAAAAAGCAGATGGAAAAACAGCGCATGGAAGAAGAAGTTGCTACAGGAAAGCGTACAGGAAAGGAGATGGATGAACTGCCAGACGATTTTAAATCTGGAAAAGGAGGTATTCCGAACAATATTTTAATGCGTAAAGTTGATGATGATCCCGCTTTGTTTTTAACACGGAAGTTTAAATATCAAGTTAAAAAACATCAAGTTAATGTTGAAAAAACTCAAACAACATGGTAGCTAAACTTAAAATAACAACTCTATTATTTTTGCTGTGTAGCTACTTTGGCTACAGTCAGAAGTTAATGAGCTATGTTACCATAAATCATGATGAAGCTTATATTGGGCAACCTATACAAATGACGGTTTCTGTATATTCTAGCACATGGTTTACCTCTGGAATAGACCTTGGGAATATACAAGTTGAAGGTGCTTTAACCGTGTTTTTTAGATCGGTTACTGGTTCAAAAAACATAAGAGGAACGCAGTATTCTGGGGTCGATTTTATTTATAATGTGTTTCCAACTCAGGAAGGCGCTATTACAATTCCCGCAATAGAAATTCATGTAGAATCGCCAAAAACAGGAGGTTATAAAGGTATTAAGCACGTTATTCATACTAAACCTAGATCCATAACGGTTAAAGGGGTTCCGCTTGGTTACAATCCCAATAATTGGTTGGTGTGTGGAAATTTGACTATTCAGGAGAAATGGAACACAGATATTAAGCATGTTAAAGTTGGCGACGTGTTGCAACGCACGATTAGCCGTACAGCATCTGGGACTTTAGGGGAGTTTATTCCAGCTGTGGTTTGGGATACTGTGCCAGGAATAAGTATTTATCCTAAGCGCCCTTCGGTTAATACCAATAAAACCAAAACCTATGTGTCTGCAAGCCGAACTGAAGCTGCAAACTATTTATTTGAAAAGGAAGGTCCTATAACTTTACCGCGTATAGAGTTTGTACATTGGAACTATAACACGCGTAAATTTTATAAAAAAGTTATCGATTCTGTAACCATAAATGTGGCTCCTAATCCAGATTTAAAAATGCTTTCTGGCATTAAAAAACAATTGCAAGCCGAAATAGATGCCGAAGCAGAAAAAGATAAACCGTTTTTAATATTAGGCATGACAGTAAAAGCCTTTTTAAAACTTTTATTGTTAAGTATTGTTGGCTTATATCTGCTTTATAAATTTTTACGATGGGCTATTACAACTGGAATTAAACGCCATAAACAATACAAAGTTTCAGAAGCTTATGCCTTTAAAAGATTAGAACAATCTATTAGAAGTAATCAAAGTTACAAGACTCTAAACGCATTAAAGATTTGGTTGTTAAAACTAAATCCAGACATTCCAAGCATGGAAGCTTTTATTAAGGCCTATGGCGATTCCGATTTATCGCTACAATACCAAAATTTAGAGCAAAGTATGTCTAATCCAACTAGCGCTTCATTTAATAGTAGTTTGTTTAAAAAAGCTTTGCAAAAGGCAAGACACACCTATTTAAATCATATAAAAACCGTAACACAACAAGAAGCAGATGCTTCTAATACAGTCTGGTTAAATCCTACCTCTACTAAAAACAAGTTTTAAACTCAAAGAACAAATATCATTCGTAAAACTTAGGGATGATTCTTATTGAAAGCCTCTTTATTGAAGAGGAGTTATAAAGCTTGTAGTTCCTTTTATCAAATTGATTTAAATGTATTCAATCTTTTAAAATCTCTTTCGTTAGAATATCTATAGGTGAATAAATTTTCCTTTTTGGTGTTTTGTTTTTTACCAAAATATCACTCATTAAATGAATAGATTCGTAGCCTTGTTAAAAAGGTTTTTGAGAAATTAAAAACGCAACTTTATCGGTTTCTAACAGGCAATATTTTGTTGGGTATTATCAAAACCAATTCATTTAGAGATAGCATGATAATTGGCAAGGTTCATTCTGGCATGCACAATTAAAATAGGAGCTTTATTTCCTATGCTTAAATGTGTTAATTTACCAGCTACATAACCGCCCATAAATGAATCCTGTCCTATAACGACATGTTCTTAAAGCCATCTAAGTCAATATTAAGGAAGGAATAAGGGGTTTTTAAAGAGTCTAATTGTTTTACAATTTGCTTAGTTTCAATAATAAAAAATTTTGTGTACGCACACGAAAATTAATTATATTAGCTGAAATAGATTTTAACTAAACAATATTATGAAATTAAAATTTAAAAGTATTGAGAGCTATGGTATAGTATTTTTGGCATTGTTAATCATCATGTCTAGTTGTGGACAAGCTAAAAAGGACGCTACTCCGTGGGTAAGTTTATTCGATGGAAAGACTTTAAATGGGTGGTCTAAAATTGGAGGTAATGCGACCTATGAAGTTAAAGACGGTGCTATTGTAGGGACATCCACCTTAAACACGCCAAATACTTTTTTGCGAACCGATAAGATGTATGGCGATTTTATTTTAGAGTTGGATTATAAAGTAGATCCTAAATTAAATTCAGGAATTCAAATACGAAGCAATAGTCTTCCTGAATATAAAAACGGACGTGTCCATGGCTATCAAATCGAGATTGATCCTTCAGAAAGAGCTTGGAGTGCTGGTATTTATGATGAAGCTAGGAGAGGTTGGCTTTATAACCTTGAAGGGCAGCCAGAAACTCAAAAAGCCTTCAGACAAAATGCTTGGAATCATTACCGCATTGAAGCGATTGGCGATACATTAAAAACTTGGATTAATGGGGTGCCTGCAGCTTACTTAGTAGATGATATGACCGCTACAGGCTTTATAGGTTTACAAGTGCATAGTATTGGACAAGATCAAGAAAAAAATGGCACTCAGGTTATTTGGAAAAATATAAAAATAGTAACAAAAAATGTAGCTAAATATACTAAAACAAGTACTTTGAAGCCAATATATACCACTAATAACCTTTTTGGTGAAGATGAAAAGTATGGTTGGAAAATGCTTTGGGATGGAAAAACGACAAATGGTTGGAAAGGTGCCAAACTGGATTCATTTCCAGAATCTGGTTGGGAGATTAAAAACGGAGAACTTACTGTGCTGGCTTCTGGAGGTCAAGAATCTACAAACGGTGGCGATATAGTAACAACCGAAAAGTATGGCGATTTTGAACTTCAAGTGGATTTTAAAATTACCGAAGGTGCAAATAGTGGGATTAAATATTATGTAGATACCGAAATTAATAAAGGAGCGGGTTCTTCAATAGGTTTAGAATATCAGATTTTAGATGATGCTAGACACCCTGATGCAAAACTAGGAAATCATTATGGAAGTAGAACTATGGCTTCTTTATACGATTTAATTCAAGCAGATGTTAACAAACATGTTAACCCAATAGGAACGTGGAATCATGCACATATTATTTCAAAAAATAACCATGTAGAACATTGGTTAAACGGTAACAAAGTTTTAGAATATGAGCGTAAAAGTCCAGAATATCTTAAACTAGTCTCTGAAAGTAAATACAGTAAGTGGCCAAATTTTGGTGAAGCAGATCGGGGTAGAATTTTGCTTCAAGATCACGGTGATAAAGTGTCTTTTAGAAATATTAAAATACGACCACTAAATACAGTCAAAAACTAAACAACTATGAGTACAGATAGACGAAGTTTTATAAAAAAAGCAGCGGTAGGTGCTATAGGCATTACTTTAGGCAGTAAAGCAAATGCCATGACTGCCAAAAGTTACTCCAATATTATTGGGTCTAATGATAGAATCCATGTGGCAATACAAGGCTTAGGAAGGCGTTATGGCGCTTTTAAAGCCCCCATTGTAAATAAAAACAATAACATTAAGTTACTTTATTTGTGCGATGTTATGAAAATACAACGCGACAAAGCTGCAGCAAATTTTACCAATGATTTAAATTATAAGGTAGCTTTAGAGAATGATATTCGTAAAGTTTTAGAAGATAAACATGTAGATGCGGTATTCATGGCAACTCCAGACCATTGGCATACTCCAGGGGCTTGTATGGCCATGCAAGCAGGAAAGCATGTTTATTTAGAAAAGCCATGCAGCCATAATATGTATGAAAATGAATTGCTAGTAGCTGCTCAAAAAAAGTATGATAAATTTGTTCAAATGGGAAACCAACAGCGTTCTTCTGTTGAATCTAAAGCTGTCATTAACGATATTTTAGAAGGTGCAATTGGTAAAACATATAAAGCAACAGCCTTTTATATTAACAAAAGAGGAGCTGTACCGAACCAAACAAAAAGTGCCGCACCAGAAGGATTGGATTGGGATCTTTTTCAAGGGCCAGCGCCAAGACGAGATTATACCGATGATACTTGGAATTATAATTGGCATTGGTATGGTTGGGATTACGGAACAGCCGAAATGGGTAACAATGCCACCCACGAATTGGATATTGCGCGTTGGGCATTAGGTGTAGAACTACCTGAATATGTTGATGTGCGATCAGGTAAAAATCAATTTTTAGATGATGGTTGGGAAATGTACGATTCGATGGAAGCAAGATTTAGATTTCCGAATAAAAAAATTATTGAATGGGATGGTCAAAGTAGAAATGGCTATAACAAATACGGAAAAGGTAGGGGTACGATAATTTACGGATCTGAAGGATCCGTCTTTATTGATAGAGAAGGGTTTGAGGTGTTTGATTTAGGAGGGAAATCTATTCGAAGCAATAAGTCTGCTGGAACAGAAGGCGGTTTAGCTTTAGGTGGTGGTGGCGATTTAACCGACAAGCATGTTACTAATTTCTTTGAAACTATTCGAGGTAAAAGTACCTTGGCAGCACCTATTGAGCAAGGGGCCGTTAGTCAAGCCATGACCCATTATGCGAACATTGCATCTAGAATAAACAAACCTTTTGAAATTGATTCAAATTCAGGAAGGATTTTCGATAGAGAAGCCATGGCACTATGGTCACGTAGTTACGAACCCGGTTGGGAACCAAAGCTAACATAAAAGAGCGTTTATGAAAAGAAGGGATTTTATAGTAAAAAGTGGCTTGTCTTCCGTTGGTTTAGTAGCTGGAACATCTGCAATTTATGGGCTGTCTAAAAATATTATGGCCAATGATATGGTAAATGTTGGTGTGATTGGAACAGGTGACAGAGGTAGTGGGTTAATACCTTTACTTAATGAAATTGAAGGCATTAATGTAGCAGCTTGTTGTGATGTATTGCCGTTTAGGCTCGAAGCAGGTTTGGTTAAAACAAATTATAAGGCTAAAGGCTATAACCATTATCAAAAACTTTTGGACAACAAGGATATTGACGCCATTGTCATTTCAACTCCATTTAATACCCATTCAAAAATTGCTATGGATGCTTTAGATGCAGGAAAGCATGTGTATTGCGAAAAAACTATGGCAAAAGGACTCAAAGAAATTGATGCTCTTGTTAAAAAAGCCGAAGATACACCTAAAATATTTCAGACAGGACACCAATACCACAATTCAAAACTTTACAAACATATTGTAAAGCTCATTCATGACGGAGAAATAGGAAAAGTAGTTGCTTTTGATTGTCAGTGGAATAGAAACGGGAACTGGAGGCGTCCTGTGCCAAAACCAGATTTAGAACGAGCTATTAATTGGCGAATGTATCGGGAATATTCAGGTGGGTTAACGGCTGAATTGAGCTCGCATCAAATAGACTTTGTTTATTGGGTTTTAGGTGAAAATCCCAAAAAAATCATGGGTGTTGGAGGGGTTGATTATTGGAAAGACGGTAGAGAAACCTATGATAATACGCATTTAATTTATGAATATCCTAGCGGCGTAAAAGCAACTTTTAAGTGTTTGACAGCAAATGCTTTAGACGATTATCAAATAAAAGTACAGGGCGATAAGGGTACCATTATTATTGATTATAAACAGGCATGGATTTATTACGAAAATGGTTTTGAAAAAGAATATGGAGATTTAGATGGTGTTTCTGGCGCCACGATCAACCCGCATTCTAGAAAAGCAGTTCCAATTGATATGCCAATACAAGATCCGAGTAAATTGGCTTTAAGAGATTTTAAAATCAATATTTTAAACAATAAAACACCAATTTCAAACGTACATACTGGAGCTTATACCGCCAAAACGGTGCAGTTATCTTTAGATGCGATGTACCAAAATAAAATCGTTTATTGGGATAAATAGTTCATTTTCTTGATTAAAAGTAAAAGCGACTGAATAGTTACTAAAATTTATTTGGCAGGAGCTTGTTGAAACCGATATTGATTGGCAATCAGTTAAAAATATTTTGACAAGCTAATATACATCAAATATATTTTTTAGAGACTTCTCGCAATCCGAGTAAAAAACTACTCCAAATGCTGTTCCAATAACCAGCTGTAAACAGCCTCGTTATTGTAAGTTTCTGTCCAACAATCATGGTTAGCCGTTGGGTAAAGTGTGAGTTTGGTATTGGGATTTAATTTTTTCATTGCTTCATAAGCGGTTTTCGTTTGTTCAACAGGAACTACAGCATCTTTTTCGCCATGAAAAAACCAAACAGGAAGTTTTTTAGCCCATTTTAAATAGATTAAAGGAATGTTTGCTGCACATACAGAGAGCATGGCGGCATAGGTGTTGGGGTTATTTACGGCCATGCGCCAAATACCATCTCCACCGCGACTAAGTCCTGCCAAATAAATTCTTTTTTTATCAATAGGTAAGGAGTCTGCGAGCTTTGTTACCATGCTGTGAATAACACGGTCGTCCCATAAACCATTTTTGTGCGGATTTAAAGGTGCAAAAACATAAAACGGAAACGCTTCACCATGAGCAATACGTTTAGGAATTCCATGCGCTTTTACCAAACTAAGATCGGTACCGCTTTGGGCACCACCATGAAGAAAAACAACTAGCGGATATTGATTCTGATTTTCCGTAGGGGTATATAAATAATATTGCATTTCCTCTTTGCCAAATACTTCGGTTTTATGTGGTTTTAGTTGTGCAAAAAGGCTAGAACTAAAAAGTATTAAGAGTAAAACGTGTTTGTATATCATTGATTTTAGGTGTATAAAATTAGGGTTTATCTGTCATTTTTAGCTCATGGCAAACCGTGTCTAAAATAACAATTATCAGATTAAAATCTTTACAATCAACTAAATTATACTTTAAAGATATGGCTTATTAGTAGGACTTTTAAAAACCAACCTGGTTTAATACCAATAAATTAAAAAAAGTACTTAAACCTTTAAGTGGTGGTTTATAGGTTGTCAGAATTCTTATAAAATATTTTTAATATTCTGATAATTAGTATTTTATGTATATTTTTAGTCTTGTGTATTGAGTAGTAATTTACTGATTTATTAATCATCTAATAAAAGGTAAAATTTAAACTTTATTTAATTTTAGTCAAAAACTGCCTAATTTCACATTTAAAATAATGTGTTGTCAAATTATTGTTGGTAAAAGGTGCTTTTCCTTAATAATAACACATTCCATCATAAATATATTTTTATTAAACATGTATCACTTAGGAATAGATTTAGGAAGTTCGTCGGTTAAAGTGGCTTTAGTGGATGCCGTTAGTGGAAAGAAAATAACCTCGCTACACGAACCACCAAATGAAATGGAAATTATAGCCATTCATCCAGACTGGGCAGAACAAAGCCCGAATATGTGGTGGCTGCATGTTTGTAATGCCATAAAACGTGTTATTATTGAAGCTAACATTAATGCTTCAGATATAAAAAACATTGGAATTTCGTATCAGATGCACGGTTTGGTTATTGTTGATAAGGATGGTAATCCGTTGCGAAATTCAATAATTTGGTGCGATAGTCGCGCTGTTGAAATTGGCAGACAAGCCTTGAAAGATTTAGGCAAAGATTTATGTGGTGAACACATGTTAAACGCGCCAGGGAATTTTACAGCTTCAAAATTAAAATGGGTGATTGATAACGAACCCGAAATTTATAAAAACACCTATAAATTCATGTTACCAGGCGATTTTATTGCTTATAAATTGACTGGTAAAATGGCGACAACCAAAAACGGTTTGTCTGAAGGTATTTTATGGGATTATAAAAATGAAGATGTTGCTACCCATTTATTAGATTACTACGGGATTGATAAAAATTTAGTGCCAGAAATTGTTGAAAATTTCACCAATCAGGGTGCTGTAAATGATGAAGCTTCAAAAGAAACGGGGCTTCCTAAAGGCGCTCAGGTTACCTACCGTTCTGGAGATCAGCCAAACAATGCCTTATCGCTTAATATTTTTAACCCTGGAGAGGTTGCTGCAACTGGCGGAACTTCGGGCGTAGTTTATGCCGTTTCAAATAATTTACAACCTCAAGAAATTTCAAAAGTAAATCATTTTGCACATGTTAATTACACCGAAAAACAGCCTGTAATTGGGACGTTGCTCAATATTAACGGTGCCGGAATTCAGTACCGTTGGTTACGCAATAATAGCGGTAACGATACTTATGAAAACATGAACCATAAAGCCGCAAAAATAGATGTTGGTTCTCATGGTGTAGTAGTTATTCCTTTCGGGAATGGTGCCGAGCGTATGTTAGAAAATAAAAACGTAGGCACGCATATTTTAAATCTGAATTTAAACATTCATAACAATAAGCATTTGTATCGTGCTGCTTTAGAAGGTATTGCGTTTGCTTTTGTGTATGGTATGGATATTTTGAAAAATGATATAGGAGATATTAAAGTGATACGTGCAGGAAACGACAATTTATTCCGTTCTGAAATCTTTGCGAATACGGTAGCTACCTTAATCGATCATGATATCGAAATTTATAATACAACAGGTGCCGTTGGTGCTGCTAGAGCTGCAGGCTTAACCGATGGCGATTTTAAGAAGTTTGGTGAAAATATTACCAAAAACGACCATGTAATGACTTACAAGCCCTTAGGAAACAAAGCACCTTATGAAGCGGCTTATAAAAGATGGAAAAACGAATTAGAAATGATATTAAAACACAAATAAATTATGGCACTTATAGGAAACAAAGAGTACTTTAAAGGTATTGGCGACATTAAATTTGAAGGTAAAGAATCAGATAACCCTTTAGCGTTTAAATATTACAATCCAGAACAAGTCGTGGCTGGAAAAACCATGCGCGAACATTTTAAGTTTGCCATTTCGTATTGGCATACTTTCTGTGGCACTGGTGGCGATCCATTTGGGCCTGGAACACTAAATTTTCCTTGGGATGCACCTTCAGATGCGATTGATGCTGCAAAAGAAAAGGCTGATGCTGCATTCGAATTTATTACCAAAATGGGTTTCGATTATTACTGTTTTCACGATATAGATTTAGTTAGAGAAGGATCTTCTTTTGCCGAATTAGAAAGCAGGTTAGCAACTATAACCGAGTATTTAAAAGAAAAACAAGCGGCTTCTGGCGTTAAATTACTTTGGGGTACAGCAAACTGTTTTTCTAACCCGCGTTACATGAATGGGGCATCAACAAACCCAGATTTTAACGTGGTAGCAAGAGCGGGAGGACAGATTAAATTGGCTATGGATGCTACCATTGCTTTAAATGGTGAAAACTATGTATTTTGGGGTGGTCGTGAAGGTTACATGTCTTTACTTAATACCGATATGGGTCGTGAATTAGACCACATGGGACAGTTTTTAGGCATGGCTAGAGATTATGCCAGAGCACAAGGATTTAAAGGAAATTTCTTCATCGAACCTAAGCCTATGGAGCCTATGAAGCATCAGTATGATTTTGATTCGGCTACCGCTATCGGGTTCTTAAAAGAATATGGTTTGGATAAAGATTTCAAAATAAATATAGAAGTGAATCATGCTACATTAGCGCAGCACACATTTCAGCATGAAATTGAAACCGCTGCAAAAGCTGGCATGTTTGGGAGTTTAGATGCTAACCGTGGCGATTATCAGAATGGCTGGGACACCGATCAGTTCCCTAATAACATTCAAGAAACTACCGAAGCCATGTTGGTTTTCTTAAAAGCAGGTGGTTTACAAGGTGGTGGTGTTAATTTTGACGCTAAAATTAGACGTAATTCAACCGATTTAGAGGATGTGTTTTTAGCTCACATTGGTGGTGCAGATACTTTTGCTAGAGCTTTAATTACAGCCGATAAAATTATCACTTCTTCAGCTTACGATAAATTAAGAACTGCACGTTACAGTAGTTTCGATTCTGGAAAAGGAAAAGATTTTGAAGCGGGAAAACTAAATCTTCAAGATTTATACAAAATCGCTCAAGAAAACGGCGAATTAAAATTACAAAGTGGCAAGCAAGAATTATTCGAGAATATAATTAATCAATATATTTAGAATCACAGGCATAAAAAGTACTGGTCATGACAGTTTGTAGCTCATGATTCAGTACTTTCATTTTCTTAACAACTAAACCAAATCTAAAATGGAAGCAACAAATTCAAAATATCTTATTAAACTAACTCTGGTTGCCACTTTAGGCGGACTTTTATTTGGGTACGATACAGGTGTCATATCAGGAACAGTGGGTTCGTTAGAAAGTTTCTTTGTAACTCCAAAAGGCTTAAGCGAAACGGCTGCAAGTGCTTTTAAAGGATTTTTGGTTTCTAGTGCTTTAATTGGTTGTGTTATAGGTGGTATTTTTGGTGGTCTAATTAGTAAAAAATTAGGCAGAAAGAAAGGTTTAATTCTAGCGGCCATACTATTTTTAGTTTCAGCTTTAGGTTCGGCCATGCCAGAAATGTTTATAAAACCTATAGGGGAATTGGATCATACATTTTCAACAATATTTATTTTTTACAGAATTCTAGGCGGAATTGGTGTTGGGTTAGCATCTATGTTATCCCCGCTTTATATTGCCGAAATAGCGCCTGCGAATAGCAGAGGTAAATTGGTATCCTTTAATCAGTTGGCTATTGTTGGTGGTTTTATGGTGGTTTATT
This sequence comes from Tamlana sp. I1, assembly GCF_015355625.1. Lineage (GTDB taxonomy): Bacteria > Bacteroidota > Bacteroidia > Flavobacteriales > Flavobacteriaceae > Pseudotamlana. Next base: position 125,971 of record NZ_JACLAF010000003.1, on the reverse strand, counting down.
TTGTGAATTATTTTATTTCTAGAAGTGGCGGATCTGATGCATGGTTAAACGAAGTAGGATGGCGATGGATGTTTGCTTCGGAAGTGATTCCGGCAGGTTTATTTTTAATCTTATTATTTTTTGTACCAGACACCCCACGTTCTTTAATGTTGAAGCATAAACCAGAAGAAGCTTTAGATGTTTTAACTAAAGTTAATGGTGAAGCTGAAGCACATAAAATTTTAACTGAAATAGAAGGAACCTTAGTGCAATCTTCAGGAAAACTTTTATCCTACGGATGGTTAATCATTATTATTGGAATTACGTTGTCTGTTTTTCAGCAATTTGTAGGGATTAATGTCGTACTGTACTATGCGCCCGAAATTTTTAAATCAATAGACCCAAATACCGATGGGGCCTTATTACTAACTATTATTGTGGGTATTGTAAACTTCTTGTTTACTATTATTGCGGTTAAAACAGTTGATAAATACGGAAGAAAACCTTTAATGATGATAGGTGCCTTAGGGATGTCTATTGCCATGCTTGCCTTAGGTTTTGTGTTCTTTTCTGGAGCAACTGGTTATTTGGCTTTAGGCTGTATGATGCTTTATGTGGCAAGTTTTGCCATGAGTTGGGGGCCAGTGGTTTGGGTGTTGCTTTCTGAAATTTTCCCAAATAAAATTAGAGGTAAAGCCATGGCTGTAGCTGTTGCTGCCCAATGGATTTCCAATTACTTGGTATCCTTAACTTTTCCTATGATGGATGATAACACCTATTTAACCGAACAATTTAATCACGGTTTTGCATACTGGGTTTATGGTATTATGTCGCTATTAGCTATGTTTTTTGTTTGGAAATATGTGCCAGAAACCAAAGGCAAAACCTTGGAAGAAATGGAACAGCTTTGGGATAAAAACACAACTGAAAATTAGGGTTTTATAAGTGATGAAGACTTATTATGTATGTTGAAATTCCAGTTTGAAACCTGTGTGAGTTTTTAGAATTTCTTCATAAATATTATCAGTATTAAAATCTCAGGTTATTTTTAATCTGAGATTTTTTTAGTATCAAATTGTTTAATCTCCATTATTTTTTCTTCAAAAGTATCTTTAAACTTAGATCTGTTTTTAATTCTTGCTTTATAGGAATAAATGGTGGCGACAGACAACTCTAAAAAATTTGCCACTTGATTACTGTCTTGAACACCTAAGCGGTATAGAGCAAAAATGCGCAATTCGTTATTTAGTGAATTTTCCTTATCTAATAGCACTTTTTCGCTTTCAGGAAAAAGCTTGTAATAATCATTTATAAAGTTTGGAAAGAGTTTTAAAAAGACCTCATCAAACTCCTTAAAAAGGTCTATTCTCGCCTTTTTAACATTATATTTTTTAAGGATTTGAACAACCTCTTTTGGTCTTTCAGTAATAATTTTGTGTAAAATCCGTTTTTGCAACTGGTCTATTCTATGGATATAATCTGATGAAGCATTTAGGAAGTAAGTAATGTATTCTTGTTTTATTCTATCGGCTTCTCTAAGATCTGTATTCACTTCCTGTAATTTTAAATTCGATTCGGCTAAAATGCGTTTAGACGCACTGCGTACCCTTAATTGTTTAAAGATGATAAAGGAAAAAATAACAACGATTATAGCAAGAATAGAAAGGGCGATAACAATTTTTTGCAAGCTACTTTTTTGTTTTTCGGTTTTTTGAAGTTGTGCTTCTTCAATAATAGGTAGAATTGAAGATATTTCTATTTTTCTGTGTCGTGCATTATAGAAATTAGCATCTTCCATAGCGATAGAAATGTATCGGTTGGCTTTCTGTAAATTGCCTAATTTAAAAAACTCATTCGCCAAATGCCTTAAAGCAACGGTTTCCATAATTGCATTTTCTATATCGGCGATTGATGCTAATGCTAAATAATCTAAGTTTTTTTGTTTAAATCCCTGTGCATCATAAACATAAGCTAATGAAGAGGTTGCAATGGCATAATATTCAGGGGTAAGTTTGTAATTATTAATCCAAAAGTTTAATGCTTTTTCAGCAGCTTTCCATTGGCTCGCTTTAAGGAGTTTTAAACCTGTTAAGTTCCAATATTCGTTAGAGTTAGGAGCGACATAGTTTAATGCTTTCTCTAAAAAGGCATTGCCTTTTTTTATATACGTTGCACTATATCTGCTGTCCCTTGTATAATCTGCTAAATCAAAGTAGGTTCTAGCTTTAACCGAATAATAATCACATTTATAAGACTTCGGAAGCGTTTCAATGTTGATACTATTTAAAGTGTCATTTGCTTCTTTAAATAATCCAGACGACATTAATGCAAAACTTTCATTAATCTTTGTTTCATTAATTTTTAATGAATCCTTTAGTTCATGTGCTAAAGATTTAGCTTGTTCAATATAGAAATAAGCCGAGTCGTATTGAAAGGATTTATATTCTTCAAAAAGCGATAGGTATGCTTTATATAAGCCTGTTCTATTTCCGCCATAAGCATTTTTTTCGGCTATTTTTTTTACTAAAGCGATTTGCTTGTGTTTATTCTTAATGTAAATATCTTTTTGAGAAATAGCTTGGTCTAGCTTCTTAATAATTGAATCGGTTTGAAAAGCATAGTTCTTTCCAATTGCAAATAAGAAACAAAAAATGAAAATATATTTACTCATAGACTTAAAATTGAAGTTATAATCCTTGAATTGGAACTAGATTATTTTGTGAATATATCAAAAAAACGATATATAATTGATGAAAATTGAATGCGTAACCTTGATTTTTTAAAAAAAAACCTTGATTTTAAAACATATGGTTTTTTTATAATCAATTGGTAGTTAAGTTCTTGTGTGTTTTATTTAAGATATATTTTATTGATTTTCGATTACTAATTTTTTTGAGGCTGCAGATTGTGTCTAATTTTGGAATATGCTTTTACTATTTAAAACTGTAAGCGCATAACTAATTAAACTAAATTAACGAACCTATGAAAACTAAACTAAAACAAACTACCCCATGAGAAAGAAACTTTTAATTAAGAATAGACATTGTTTGGTAAAGGCAATACATGCTATCCTATTATTGTTTTTTGTAACAAGTATGCATGCAAAATCAGACACTACATCACGTAAAATGTATGGTTTTGAAAGCAGTAATTTCATTATTCAGCAACTTACAATTAGTGGTAAAATTATTGACGAAAACGGCATGCCTTTACCAGGAGCCAATATTATTGAAAAAGGAACAACAAATGGTGTTGTTTCCGATTATAGTGGCGACTTTTCCATTTCGGTCTCCAGCAGTACATCTGTAATTGTTATAAGCTACCTTGGTTATAAGAATACAGAAATTGAAGCTGGTAAACATTCCGGAGTCATTCAACTTGAATTGGACGCAGCTACTTTAGATGAAATTGTACTTATAGGGTATGGTTCTTCTAAACGTAAAGATGTTACTGGAGCCGTGTCTTCCATAGCCGATGGCGATATGAATCAAGGAGCAATAACAAATCCACTACAATTAATTTCGGGTAAAGCTTCTGGTGTGGTTGTAACCCAGACAGGTAATGAGCCTGGTGCTACACCAAGTGTAAGAATTCGTGGAATATCTTCTTTAATTGGTGGTAACGATCCGTTAGTGGTGGTTGATGGAATTCAAGGTAATTTGGATTTATTAAATCAAATCCCACCTAGCGAAATTGCTTCAATGGATATTCTAAAAGATGCTTCAGCAACTGCGGTTTATGGCTCTAGAGGTGCTGCTGGTGTGATTATAGTAAGCACCAAAAAGAACAAAGCAGGAAGTTCGAGCTTGGAATATGTTGTAAGCTCTTCATTAGATTTTATTCCTAAGAAATTGGATATGTTGGATGCTAATCAATGGTGGACTGAAGCACAACGTGTAGGTGTACCTGCATCAGCAAACCATGGCTCAAACACCGATTGGTATGATATTTTAACAAATAGTGGTTCTACACAAACACATGCTCTATCTTTTGGAGGCGGAACAGATAAATTTAATTATCGCGGTTCAATAAGTGCCATTCTGCAAGATGGTGTGGTTATCAATTCAAATAACCAAAAATATATTGGACGAATTATAGCGACTCAAAAGGCGTTAGATGATCGCTTAACTTTAACCTATAATCTTAACAGTGGTATTGTTGAAAATACGGGTACAGTTCAAAGTATTGGTCGGGCGTCTTTTACATCCAATCTAATTACAAATGCTTACATGATGCGTCCTACAGATCCTGTTTTTGATGTAGATGGAAGTTATTTTAACGACCCAAATGTATTTCAATACCTTAACCCTTATGCTGTTGCTCAAACAGTTGTAAATGAAGCTCAAGAAGATAATTTATTTGGGAGCTTAAAAGCCGATTTAGATGTCTATAAAGGCTTAAGTGTTGGTTGGTTTGGAAGCTGGAGAAAAACAAATTATACAAATGGTTTTTTCCTTCCTGTAGAATCTACAAGTGCTAATGCCATAGACCAAAATGGATTTGCGAATATCAATAACAGCAGTCAGAATGAAAAACTGATGAATATTAGTCTCTCTTATAAAAAAGTATTTGGAGATCATAATATTAATGCTCTAGCTTTATACGAATGGCAAAACCAAACTTATCAAGGTAATTTCGCTCAAACAAGAGGTTTTATTAATGATATCACCACATATAATGCCCTTCAATTAGGCGATTTATCGAGTGTACGACCAGGAGATATTACTTCATATAAAAATGATCGTACTCTAATATCATTTTTAGGACGTGTTAATTATTCTTTTAAAGACCGCTATTTATTAACGGTGAGTATGAGACGTGATGGTGCTTCAGTATTTGGAGTTAACCACAAATGGGGTAATTTCCCTTCTGCTTCCGTAGCTTGGCAAATAGATCAAGAGCCTTTTATGAGAAATCAAAAGGTGTTTAATGAGTTAAAAATACGTGGAGGTTATGGTGTAACAGGTAACCAACAAGGTCTTTATCCTCAAAACTCACTGTCTTTAGTTGGAGGTTCTGGAGTTACTTATTTTGGTGGACAACAAATTACAAACTTTAATGTGATACAAAATGCAAATGCCGATTTACGTTGGGAAACAAAAAAACAAACGAATATTGGATTGGATTTTGCCTTACTTAAAGGGCGTTTGCGTGGTACCATTGATGCTTACACAGCGACAACAGATAATTTATTATTCGATTATACAGTACCACAACCCCCTTTTCCATACAGTACCATTAAAGCTAATGTGGGAAGTATTGTAAATGAAGGTTTAGAAGTTTCTCTTGGTTATGATGTGATTAGTCGAGAAGACATGACTTTAACTTTAGCAGGAAATGCCGCTTTTCTACGAAATGAAGTTCTAAAATTAAGCGGTAGTATTAATGGGGTACCCTTAAATACAAATTATGTGCCGTGGGGTCCAAACTCTTATTTAATAGAAGGTCAGCCAATTGGTACTTTTAATATTCTTCATCATACAGGAAAAGATAATTCTAACTCAGAAACTGTTCAAGATGTTAATGGAGACGGAGTCATAGATCAAGGAAATCAAAGTCCAGATCGCTTACTGCAAGGTTCTGCATTACCAACTTATACCTATGCTTTTAATCCAACATTCCAATATAAAAATTTCGATGTGTCTATGTTGTGGAGAGGTTCTGGTGGTAACAAAATTTACAATGGCTTAAGATCTTCCTTAAGTTATTTAGAAAACATCGGGCGATCAAATGTATTAGAAAGTGCTGTTAATTTAGGGATTGAAACGTCTCAATACGGTTCAGATCTTTGGTTAGAAAAAGGTGATTTTTTAAGACTTGAAAATCTAACAGCGGGATATACTTTAAACTTTAACGACATAAAGTTTTTGGACACTATGCGAATTTCAATAACAGGAAACAACTTATTGTTAATTACCGATTACACAGGAATTGATCCTGAACTTAATTTTTCTGGAGGCAATGGCTTTGGTGGAGATAATGGTATTTATCCACGTACACGAAGTATTGTTATTGGTTTAGATGTGAAATTAAAATAAAATGAATCGCGCATGCAGCGCTAATTATATTCGCGGGAATATCAAATAGCTAACTGCATGTTACGATTAAAAACAATATATAAACTCATGAAAATGAAAAGAAAAAATATAGTATTAATAGGGTGCTTAAGCATACTTTTAATGGCCGCTTGTACAAATGTAGATGAGGTTGTTTATGATAGATATCCTGCTGAAGACTTTTACGGAACTCCAGAGGGAGCCGATATTGCTCTAGCTAGTGTATACGCAGAAATTCCAGGTGAATTTGTACGTAATAATGCCTCTGGTGTAGGCTATGCTGGAGCCGATAATGGCTGGTACGACATGAATTGTATGGCTTCCGATGAACAAGTTATTCCTCACAGAAATACAGGCGATTGGCAACAAGATTTCGCACGCTTACATAAACACGAGTGGTTACCAACCGATTTTATAATTAATAACACTTGGAACTGGCTATACAAATCTATTTTTAATGCTAATCTAGCTGTTAGTTTGTTAGAAGATTCTAGAGCCGACGAAGCAAAAATTGCAGAAGCAAGAGTATTGCGTGCTTTCTTTTATTATTTGCTTATTGATGATTTTGGTGATGTGCCTTTTTATACAGAAAATACCATTACAGTCGATCAAATACCACAAGCATCACGTAAAGAAGTATTTGATTTTATTGTAAAAGAATTAACCGAAAACGTAGAACTACTTTCTGGAACAAAAGGAGGTAATTTTTACGGAAGGTTTAATAAATGGGCGGGTTACATGCTGCTCGCAAAAGTGTATTTAAATGCTGAAGTATATACAGGTGAGGCAAAATGGGCTGAATGTTTAGAAGCTTGTTTAAAAGTGAGTGAAGGCGGATTTAATTTACATCCTGCTATAACTGATGCTAATTTACCTTTAGGAAACACCTATTACGAATTATTTGGAGATGTGCTTCCAGACGATGAAACTATTTTAGCTATTTATGCTACGCTCGATGTTTTATCTCGTAATATTTATACAAATCGAAGTTTGGCAGGATCGCATGCGCAAGCATTATTTGGGTATAGTGGTTGGAATGGAACCATTGTTCCTAAAGATTTCTATTTAAAATATGATGATAACGACATCCGTAAACAACAATATTTAGTTGGAGAACAACCAGGTGGTGTAAATTATACCCTTGATGTACAGTCTATCGATAGTCCTGGAGCAGCGCCACAAGCGGGAGTTAGAAACATTAAATTCTATCCAGTAACACCTAGAACAGGTGGGGGAGCTTCTAACGATTTTCCAATCTACAGATATGCCGATGCCCTTTTAATGATGGCCGAATGCCATGTGCGTTTAGGAAATTCTGCAGCAGCAAAACCATTTGTAGATGCCATTAGAGAACGCGCGGGTCTTGCTGCCTTAACCACTAATCCAACTTTAGAAGATATTTATAATGAGCGTGGGTTTGAACTGAATTGGGAAGGACATAGACGTCAAGATATGATTCGTTTCGGAACATTTTTAGAACCAAATGAATTTAGAGGTGCTAGTAGCGATTATAGAAAAATATTTCCAATACCTACGTCTGCTTTAGATGCAAACCCAGGTCTTCAACAAAATCCAGGTTACGAAAACTAAAAACTATGAAAACATTTATAAATAAATTATTTGCAATTAGTTTATTGCTATTAACATTTTCCTCTTGCGAGGACGATGCAGAATTTCAACACCCAGCTGGGTTAACTACTTTAGCCGATGTAAGTTTTTCTGCCCCAATTGTTGCAACACCAAATAAAGTTGTACTCTCTGAAGCTAATAGTTTTGAATCGGTACTAACGGTTTCATGGTTGGATGTAAAATTTCCAATTGAAGCTCCCGTAACCTATACATTAGCCATTGATGTTGTGGCCGATACTTTTGGCGAAAATGCTTGGGCTAATGCGAAAAGAATTTCAGTTGGCGAAGATGTGTTAAGTGTTTCCTTATTAGGAAAAGAACTAAATGAGTATGCTGCAAGTCTAAATTTAGCGCCAGATGTTAAAGGCGAATTGGTTGTTCGAGTTGAAGCTTACATGGATCGTTATGTATATTCCGATTCTGTTGTAGTTCAGGTTACGCCATATTTTGAAGAGATTGCAACAGGAGAGGTTTACATACCAGGGTCTTATAATGGTTGGGATCCTTCTACGGCATCAAAATTAATGGCCATTGGACCGGATGTTTACGAAGGTTATTTAACAATTAATGCGCCTCATGGTTTAGGGTTTAAAATTACACCTGAGCAAAATTGGGATAAATTTTATGGTCTAGATGGCAATGGTAGTTTGGCCTTAGGAGCCGATGGCGATTTAACTTTTCCAGATTATGGGGCTTATAAAATAACGGTAAATCTTAATACACTTAGTTATAGTATTGTCCCACATTCATGGGGAATTATCGGTCCTTCAACACCAGGTGGCTGGGATGCCGACACCGACATGAGTTACAATTATACCACAGGAAAATGGGAATATGTTGGGTTATTAGCTCCAGGAGCGATGAAGTTTAGGCTAAACAATGATTGGGCTGTTAACTACGGAACTGAAGATGGAAATAGTGGGGAAATTGAAAATGGCAAAGTGTATTTAGATAACCCAGGAGCACATACTATAACAGATGGTGGATTCTATAAAGTAACATTTTCTGTTGATCCAAACACTCCAGAGGAGGCCATATATTCGGTAACTAGCGAGCCTTATTCCTGGGGAATTATTGGCGACTCAACGCCTGGTGGCTGGGATACCGATACCGATATGACCTACGATTTTAGTATTTCAAAATGGAAATTTACAGGCGCTTTAGTTCCAGGCGCACTTAAATTTAGACTTAATGATGAATGGGCTGTTAACTATGGTACTGAAGATGGAAACAGTGGTGATATTGTCGATGGCATTATGTACCTAGACAATCCTGGCGCACATACTATTACCGAAGCAGGGGATTATGAAGTAGTTTTCAATTTAGATCCTTCAAATGCAGGAACAGCAATCTATTCAGTAACGAAATTATAAACAAAAAATTCGATGAAAAATTTATTTTTAAATATATTAATAACGCTGTGTTCAATCACAGCGTTTACATCCTGCAATTCGGATGATGATGGGGCTGCTGCAGTTTCATCGCCTTACAAGCAATACGGTTCACCTTTTGCCAATATGCCTCAACCTAAGGATGCTATTATCTATCAAGTTAATCTAAGGGCTTTTAGTAACTCAGGAACGCTTAACGGAGTTAAAGAAGGTTTAAGTCGTATTAAATCGCTTGGCGCTAACGTGGTTTATTTAATGCCAATTTACCCTGTAGGAGTTTTAAATTCTGTAGGCGAATTAGGGTCTCCTTATTCTGTTAAAGACTATAAAGCAGTTGGAGAAGAGTACGGTACTTTAGAGGATTTACGTACCCTTGTAGATGAAGCCCATAAAATGGATATGGGAGTGATTCTAGATTGGGTAGCCAACCATACGTCTTGGGATAATGCTTGGATTACCGAACATCCTGAATGGTATCAAACAGATGATTCTGGAAATATTATAGCGCCTCCTGGAACGGGTTGGAATGATGTTGCTCAGCTAGATTATAACAATACTGAACTAAGAAAAGCAATGATTGATGCCATGTCGTATTGGGTTTATAATGCCAATATTGATGGATTTAGATGCGATTTTGCCGATGGCGTACAACAAAGTTTTTGGTCTGAAGCCATTTCAACCATACGTTCTATAAAAAACCAAGAAATGATCATGTTTGCTGAAGGCACTCGAAGAGATCATTTTGATGTTGGATTTGATTATACTTTCGGATTTAAATATTTTGAAACTCTTAAAAAAGTATTTTCTGAAGGCCAACCGGCATCTTCAATACAAAATGCAAATGCTGAAGAATACAGCAATAATTATGATGACAAAAACCGTATAATACGCTATACAACCAATCATGATGTGAATATTACCGATGGAACGCCTTTAGAGTTGTTTGGAGGTAAACAAGGTTCGTTGGCTACTTTTGTGGTTGCAGCATACATGAAATCTGTTCCTATGATTTATAATGGTCAAGAAATTGGGTATGCAGAACGTATTCCATTTTTTAATAGAAGCCCTATTGATTGGAGCACTGCTGATGCGGATGTTTTAGCGGAATATCAAAAAATCATCGAGTTCAGAAAAAATAGCGACGCCATAAAAAGAGGTGCTTATAGCGGCTATAGCAGTAATACCGTGTCTGCTTTTACCATGAAAACAAATAACGAAACCGTACTGGTGCTTTCTAATTTAACAAATAGTAATGTTAAATATATTGTTCCAGCAACACTTTCTGGATCTTGGAGTAATGGCTTTACAGGGCAAGCTACACCTTTAAACACCGAAATAACCCTAAGTCCCTACCAGTACCTAGTTTTAAAGAAATAATTCTAAAAAATATTATGTTTTACCACACAAGATTTTCATTAAAATCCAAGGCTAACTATGTCTTTACTTTACTTGTATTTGTAATTTTTAGTCAGGGGTTACAAGCGCAAACCATTACGTCACCAGACAAAAACCTGTCTCTAACTTTTGAAGTTAATCAACAAGGTATTCCCGTATATCAACTTCAATACAAAGGAAAATCTGTGATTAAACCAAGTAAATTAGGACTTGAAATTAAAGATCAGCCCTCTTTTATGGAAGGTTTTAAGGTAGATAAAACAGAAGAAAAAACGGTTGATACCAATTGGGAGCCGCTCATGGGTGAAGAAAAAACCATAAGAAACCATTATACCGAATTAAAGGTAGCATTAATGCAACCTAAAAATAATAACAGACAATTGATTATTAGGTTTAGATTGTTTAATGATGGGCTTGGTTTTCGTTATGAATTTCCAAAACAGCCTAACTTGAATTATTTCATTATCAAAGAAGAGCATACCGAATTTCAATTAACTGGAAATCATAAAATTTTCTGGATTCCAGGCGATTATGATACGAATGAATATGCGTACACCACTTCAAAAATTGGTGAGCTTCCTGAACTGATGGAAGAAGCAACGGCTTATATTACGGCGCAACACCCTATTGAAAATCTTGCAGTACAAACACCATCTATGATGAAAACCGATGATGGTTTATACATTAATATTCATGAAGCTGCATTAATAAATTACCCTGCAATGTCATTAAATGTCGATGCGGAAACCTTCAAAATGAGTTCGCATTTAACTCCCGATGCGGTTGGCAATAAAGGATATATGCAAACCGATACGCAAACACCTTGGAGAACCATTGTTGTAAGTGATAAAGCCACTGAAATTTTAGCTTCAAAATTAATTTTAAATCTTAATGAACCTACAAAATACAAAGATGTATCATGGATTAAACCAGTTAAATACATTGGCGTTTGGTGGGAGTATTTCGTGGCGGGAAAAAGTACTTGGGCTTATGGCACAGAAACGAATGTGAAATTGGATCAAGATTTTAGCAAATTCACGCCTAACGGAAAACATGGCGCAACCAATGAGCGTGTTTCATCATACATAGATTTTGCTTCAAAACACGGTTTTGATGCGGTTTTAGTAGAAGGTTGGAATATTGGTTGGGAAGATTGGATTGGAAATTGGAAAGAAAATGTATTTGATTTTGTAACACCTTATCCCGATTTCGATGTCGATGCCATGCGTGATTATGCTGCAACTAAAGGTGTTCAATTAATGATGCATCACGAAACTTCAGCTTCAGCTTCAAATTACGAACGCCGCTTGGACAGAGCATTTCAGTTCATGAAAGACAATAATTATAGTGCTGTAAAAACAGGTTATGTTGGTCAAATCATTCCACGTGGTGAACATCATGACGGCCAGTCTATGGTGAATCATTACATCCATGTCGCAGAACGTGCGGCAGATTATCAAATTATGATTAACAGTCATGAAGCGGTAAGACCAACAGGATTACATAGAACCTATCCTAACTGGATTGCACAAGAATCGGCAAGAGGTACAGAATTTGAAACTATGGGAGGATTAGATCCAGACCATACTACAATACTACCTTTTACAAGACTTATGGGTGGGCCTATGGATTACACCCCTGGTATTTTTCAAACCGATTTAACCTATTATAATACAGGTGGAAACCAACGAGTAAACACAACGCTTGTAAAACAATTGGCCTATTATGTAACCATGTACAGCCCTTTACAAATGGCTGCGGATATTCCAGATAATTATGAGCGTTTTCCTGATGCTTTTCAATTTATAAAAGATGTGGCTGTCGATTGGGATGCTTCATACATTCAAGAAGCAGAACCTGGAGACTATATTACGATTGCTAGAAAAGCAAAGGGTAAAAATGAATGGTATGTTGGCGGGATTACTGATGAAAACTCAAGAACTGCTACCATAGACTTTTCATATCTACCAAAAGGTAAAAAATACATTGCTACCATTTACGCCGATGCTAAAAATGCCAGTTGGAATAAAAACCCACAAGCGTACACTGTAAGAAAAGCTATTGTTACTAGTAAAAGTAAGTTAAACCAATATATAGCACCAGGTGGCGGATTTGCAATAAGTATTAAAGAAGGCAATACTTCAGAAATGAAAGCATTGAGAAAGCTATAAAGATTTTGCACAATAGTGTGCAATTATTTACTAACTAAACCCATTAAATTATGAGAAAAATTACTTTTATTATTTTCTGTTTGTTAACAGTTAATTTTGCGAGTGCACAGTTAAATTCTGTTGCTATTGTAGGGAATGGAGCTGGAGGATGGCCTGGAGATGCAGGCAACCCAGGTCCAACAGACACGAATCAAATGACTTCAACGGACAATATACTTTGGTCACTTGATAATGTAACGCTAACTAGTGGAGCTGTTAAATTTAGAGGAAATAACTCTTGGGACTTACCATATAATTGGGGAGGGACATCATTTCCAACAGGAACGGCAATCGAAGATGGCGCAGGAATAGGTACTACAGCTGGTGTTTATAATATTACTTTTAATTCAAACACTTTAGAGTATGCATTTGTATTGGTTTCGGCTAGCAATTTGAACGCCGTTTCAATTGTTGGTGATGGCGCTGGCGGATGGCCTGGAGACGCAGGAAACCCTGGGCCAAATGATTTGCATCAAATGACCTCTACTGATGGTATAAATTGGACACTTGATAATTTAACACTTACAACGGGATCGATTAAATTTAGAGGAAACAATGCCTGGGATTTACCGTATATCTGGGGAGGTACTAATTTTCCAAACGGAACAGCAGTTGAAGATAGCCCAGACAATATTCCTACAACAGCAGGAACCTACGATGTTACTTTTAATTCGGATACCTTTGTTTATAATTTTACATCAAAAAGTTTAAGTGTAGATAAAGCCAATACATCTAATTTTGTAATCTATCCAAATCCAATAAAGGACATTATTAATATTCAATCGAATACGGCCGTTTCAAGCTTAACATTGTTCGATATAACAGGGAAAAAGGTGTTTGAAAGTAAAAACGTTTTAAGTAATAAGGTTGCGGTAGGAAAACTTCTTCCAGGTGTTTATATTATACGCCTTATAGGTGCTAATGCAAGTACTGTTATTAAAAAAATTGTTGTGAAATAAATTTCTAATGGATTTTTAAGTAACTTATTTCAAGAAAGCTATTAAGAATTCATGTTCTCAACAATAGAAAAAGCTTCCAACTAACAGGAAGCTTTTTAAGTTTTACTTATTTTGATCTATATGCTTATTTATTCCGCTTTAAGCGCAACCTTCCCAAAATACTTTTTACGTAACCAAAAGGACACACGTACTAATAAAATTAAGGCAGGAACTTCAACTAACGGACCTATAACACCTGCGAAAGCTTGTCCGGAATTAAGTCCGAAAACAGCAATAGCAACGGCAATAGCGAGTTCAAAATTGTTTCCTGCAGCAGTAAATGCCACCGATGCTGTTTTATCGTAAGTAGCGCCCATGGCTTTTGTAAAGAAAAAGCCAATAATAAACATTAAAGTAAAATAAATAAGGAGCGGTACAGCTATAATTAATACATCCATTGGGATTTCCACAATCAGTTCTCCTTTTAAAGAGAACATCACCACAATTGTAAATAATAGGGCAATAAGTGTTATTGGAGAAATGGCAGGAATAAATTTTGTAGTGTACCAAACTTCACCTTTTAGTTTTACTAAAATTACACGGCTTAAAATTCCTAAAACAAAAGGGATGCCTAAATAAATGGCAACACTTTCGGCAATGGTAGCAATTGAAATATCGACTATAGCACCTTCAAAACCAAAATAAGGCGGAAGTATGGTTATAAAAATCCAAGTGTAAAAACTATAAGCAAATACTTGAAATATACTGTTTAGTGCAACCAAACCAGCACCGTATTCGGCATTGCCTTCCGCAAGATCATTCCAAACTAAAACCATGGCAATACATCGTGCTAAACCTATTAATATGAGGCCAACCATGTATTCTGGATAATCCCGTAAAAAAGTTATTGCCAGAATAAACATGAGCACAGGGCCAATAATCCAATTTAAAATTAAGGATATGGATAAAATTTTGGTGTTTTTAAAAACCTTTGGTAATAAGGCATAATTCACTTTTGCTAAAGGCGGATACATCATTAAAATAAGCCCTATGGCGATGGGGATATTTGTTGTTCCGCTACTTAAACTATTTATAAACGTTGGGAAATTAGGTGCAAAATACCCAATACCAACACCTAGTGCCATAGCAGAAAAAATCCAAAGTGTTAAGTAGCTATCGAGGAAACTTAGTTTTTTATGTGAAGCCATATTATGATTTTATTTTTGAGAATACAAAATAGAGTTCTGTAGCAATTTGTAAACTCCTTTCGTTATATTTTTCGGCTTGTAGCGGCGTATCGTCAAAAGCTTTAGGGTCTTCAAAAGTGATGGGAATACGTTTTTCTGCGCCAGCAATAAACGGACATCCGCCATCGGCTTGCGAACAGGTCATGATGGCTGCGAATTCGGATTTCGGATTAAATTCAGCATCCAGTTTTTTAGAAAAACCAATAATAGGATCTGCATTTTCTCCGTACTTTATGCTGTAAATAGGGTTTTTACCTTCCGATATGGTTTCAATAGCAAATCCTGTATTACTTAAAGTTTTAGCAACCACCGGAAATAGTGCAGTAGCCTCGGTACCTCCTGAATAACAGAACACATTTTTTATATTAAAATGTGCTGCCAAAGTCTGCGCCCAAACTTGCGATAAATGACTACGACGTGAATTGTGTGTGCAAATAAAATTTATACGAATTTCTGCATTCGTGTTTACCTTATCTTGAATAAAATCTATTAGAGGTTGCAAAGTTTCTTTGCGCTCTTCAGTGATGCTTTCAGGGTTTAATCCTGAAATGGTTTGTTCAATTTTACTAAATATTTTCATTTTTGATGGGTTTAAATACTTTTGGGGTTAACAACAGCCACTATTAGGTGTGCAACAAGAATCGGATTGTATTTCAGATAATTTTAATTTTGGTTTTTCAGCAGGGATACCACAATTATCTTTTGCTAAGCAATCGGTTTGTTTTGTGGTTAATATAAAATGTGTACCGTTAAAATCTAATCCATATTTTCCTATGGTAGTATCTTGGTACTCCACTTCAATTTCTAAGTCACCTATTTCTAGAACTTTTTCAGAAAGTTCTATGATGTTTAATAGTTTCTCAGGATGCAACCTATGGTCGTAGTCATTGGCATTCCATAATTGAAAGTTTGCAACTTCCTCATGTCTTACAGTTCCTCCACAGTCAATAAAATGTTTGGTAACTTTTCCTATTTCTGTAACGTGAAAATGGCTAGGAACCAATGTGCCGTTTGGTAATTGGAAGCCAATTTGATCTAATGTGCTTAATTTGTTTTTTACTTCTGAAAGTGTCATAACTATATTTGTTTATTGCGATAATACGATTAATGAATTCAAATTTTTTTAACAGCAATCTTGCTTTTTAGGAAGGTCTTGATCTAAAAACTCCGACATTACGGTTTTCATTTTGCTCCAAACTTCGGTGTTTATACAGTAGCAAACGCTGGTGCCTTCAACACTACCTTTTATTAAGCCTAATTGTTTTAATTCTTTAAGATGTTGAGATATGGTGGGCTGTGCTAAACCAATTTCGTTTACCAAATCCCCACAAACACAGGTGTTACTTTTAAACAAATACTGTAAAATAGCTACACGAGCAGGATGTCCAAAGGCTTTCGAAATTAATGAAATTTCGTTTTGTAAATCGTTAAACATTTCTGTTTTTGCTAAACCCATAGTACTTATTTATTTGTTCATTGCAATATTACGATTAATAATTGAATTAGAGGTGATTTTTATTTAAAATTATAATCCAAAGGAGTTGGAGGGCACTCAATAACCTGAAATTTCCATTTATCAATTTCGCTAAAAGCCCTTGTTTGTATAGGGTTTTCAATAAGTATCAAATTGAGTTTAAGCCAAAAAATATTTAATATTTTTTTAGTATAATTTTTAAATACAACCCGTCTATGAAGATTTAGAACCGTTGATAAAACAAAAAGCTGTTATAGTTTTTACACTACAACAGCTTTTATAATATGGTATACGCTAAATTACTTCAATAACTTTTTCAATATAAGTCCTGCTGAATATTTCGTTGCCAACTTAAAACCAGAATTAATCCAATTTATAGGTTTTAAACTTTCTTTATAGTCGTATTTCAATAATTTTAATTCTTCTAGAGCGATTTTACGTTCTAGATCTAAAATTTCTAAATCGCGTTCAATGCTTGCGCTGTCTTTATATGTTTTCATATTAATTAAAAAACTTTTCAGATAGTTTACTGATTATGAAGTTACTCATATATTTTCTTAGCATAAAAGCAAAAAGAGAAAGTAAAATGAATATACCGCCTACAATAGCAAATCCATGCGTGTAATTGCCTAAAGCTTTACCAATAAGGAGGGCTAACCCAATGGCTAGAAAAGTAAAACCTATAGCTAATAGCCCACCAATGAATATTGTTTTAAAAACAATACCAAAAGAGGTCGTTAATTGCTGAAACGCTTTTAGTTTATAATAATCGTAAGTCTTATCAATAAACTTTTCACTAACATGTTTTGCTTTTTTATTGGTGTCTGCTATAGAGTCGCTTAAACTCATACGTTAAAGTGATTTTTGTAGGTTTTTATTTTTCTCTTTTAAGTCCTTCAATTTTGCTTCTAAAGTCTTGATGATGTCATCTGCTTTATAACTTGCGTTAGACACGATAGACTCTACATGCTCTTCTAAAGTTTGTTTTTGAGTTGTAGCGGTATTAACCACTTGTTCTTTTAAATCATGAGCTGTTGCTGCTAGCCTTTCTTTAGCTAACAGTGCTTCATCGTTAATACGTTGTCTTGTATTTACACCTTTGTCTGGCGCGAATAAAATTCCTAAAGTAGCCCCAATTGCAGTTCCTGCTAGGACCCCTAAAAATGCATTTCCATTATCACTCATAATAATTGTTTTTTTAAAGGATTAATTAATTAAAATAGGATACAATATACAAAATGTTTCAATGAAATGAAAGAATTAATCCCTTAAAGTACTAAGGATAATCTTATGCTGTAATTATTTGATTTTAAGCGGGACACCGTTATTTTAATCATTAATAATCAAATTTTCTTTTAGTTATAGAATTAACGACATACTATGTCGCAATTATTAAATCTGCTTCAAACTAATTTTGTTAAAAATAAAACCAAAACCCGTGTTTAACTTATTAAGAAGCAAAAAGAAAGAATTTGGCTTTAAAGCGAATCCAAGTTTAAAGTCATTTGGAAAAGATTTAAATGAAGCACAAATCTCGGCTATGATTCATACATTTTTGTTAGTTATGATGGCTGAAGACGCTGTGCTAAATCTAAAAATGTACAACTATATTCATGAGCAATTTGAATGTCTTGGCTTCGATTTAAAACAAGACTACGTTTATAAATATGCTAAAACAGACGACAATCAGGCGTATAGCATATTAAAAAAACTAAGCATGGAACAGAAAAAATGGTATGCTATTTCCTTGCGTGCCATGCTTTTTGATATAGGTGTTAAAGCTTCTAAGAATCAAATACTTCAATTTGAGCTGATAGGGGATAAAACTTATAATCCTTATGTGAAACAAGAAATCGTGAGGTCTTTGTAGTAATCAATCTTACATAAGGCACTAATCTTCAAACAAAAAAGCATTAAAATCGCCTTCAATAAAACGCGGCGGAAAATCTAAGTTTAATTCTTCTTGTAGCACTTTGTCTTCCCAAACATTTTTAAGTCCTATTTGTAAATTTAGGTTATAATTATCATCACGTTCGGTATATCCGCATAGCAGATAATTTTTATTTTCAAGATCTCTAAAAAATCTAAAAAAGGCTGCCATCACGTAAAAAATGGTGTCATTACAATCGCCTGTAATATCGTACCTATAAAAAATTGGGCGTTCCATTTGTTTGTAGTTTACCAAATCGCCAGCTCTCAAGTTTTTATTCGTAATTTCTCTGGTTCTTAACTTTTTGTAGGCTTCCTCTTTGAGTGGTAAAACAATGCAATGTCCTGCATAATAACCTGTTTTTCCTGTAAATACAAAATTAAGTTCGGGCAACAACCTAATAGCTTCTTTAATTAATTCTTCGTTCACATAGCTATCATCATGTTTTTGAGTATCTATAAATTGATCGATGTGTTTAATGTCTAAATCAAAATCGATGGTTCTTAAGTTGTCCGATTTAAGTTCGATTTGATCTTTATACCAAGATAAATTTGGCAGTTCGTTATTTTGTTCCGAAAGGGCGTATTTCCTGGTTTTAAAACTGTAATATGTTGGAATAGGTACCGTAGCATTCAAATTATGAATGAGTTGGTAGGGCATTAATGTAGCCAAAACAATGTCTTCTTCTTTTTCCGATTTCACCAAAGTTAAATCCTTTTCCCAGCGTTGTATGGTTCGTAAATCGACCTTAATTTGGGCTGCAAATTCGGTTTGTGAAAGCGCATTGAATTCGCGATAATCACTAAAAAGTTCGCCTATGGAATAATATCTTTTCATTAAAATTAAAAATGTTCAATAAATATAACCAAATTATTCCTACGACATTTCATGTCGCAACAATAATCCTTCCTTACAAGTACATTTGTATCATTAAATGAGGCTTTAAAAAGCTTTCAAGATACCAATAGCTATGACTAAAAAGGGTAAAAGTGATAAATATAGACCAATCACTGCTTTTGAGCAGAGTGTTTTTTTATACCTACATATGCTTGCTAAAATTAATAAAAAAGATGTTTATGGTTGCGAGTCTTCTATAGCCAATTCGTTTTTAATTTCTCTGGAACGTGCCCAATATTTACTAATTCTATGGATTATAAATTTTAGAGAAGATGGCAATTATAAATTGGTTTACATACCCACAAGTCCTAAAGTTTAAGTAGGGTTTGTATTGAAAATGTACTTATAAAATACAAGTGTCGACTATTTTGATATGGTTGATTTTATAAAAAACAATAGCGATTATGCTTTTATATAAGCTTACAGAATTAGAGTCTGTTATACAAAACAGTGAGCGCCCCAATTTTGATGAATTGAATACGGCCGTAACATTAAAAAATTTATTGCTTCAAATTGATTTTAAAGCGGAACATATATCCGAATTCTCTTTTGAGAAAATGGTTAACCTTTTAAGTCATATAAAGGGCGAATCGTTGTCTACTGAAGAAGCGGGATTAATAAAAGTAATTTTGAACACCATTTAAATTTACGACACCACATGTCGCAAGATAAACAGAAAAGCGGTCGTAAATTTGTACTGTAATCAAAGCTGAAATGCTAAGATAACAAAGGTTTTTAAGTTTAAGGGATTAATTAGTTTTAAACGGAAATGGAGCAAGATTAATAGCAAGATTGAAGTTTGATTTTTAAGTGTGAGGGCAGCGTAATTTTACGTTGCCTTCTTTTTTTGGTATTAATTGGATACGGATTAGTTAAATTCTTCATCGTAAAATGTAGTAGCATCTTGAATAAGTACATTTAAGTTTTCGTTTTCTGAAGCTACACGATTAGCATTCCAATTTAAATAAGTTGTAAAGTCTTTTAATATGATATCGCGATATTTATGAATACTCGAAATATCAAAATACAATCGGCCTGTGCGTCTCACAAAAAAATCGCTTAAACGCTGTGTCATTTCGAAGTTAATGCAGTACCAAAGTTCAGCACGAATAAGTCGTTCTAAAGCATCTGTGTTTTTAAAATCTTCAGATTTACTTAAAATATCTATAGCTTGTTTTCCATAGTTACTGCATAAATACCAAGCTAAATAAGGGTCTGATATTCCCAAATCTTTCAATGTGCCTTCTAATTCATTTTCAAAATTTTCAACGGCATCAAAATTCTCAAAGGCAGGGTTAACCAACGAAATGCTTTGGGTTTGCGATGATTTTAGTCTGCTTTTTTCGCTAGAATTCATTTGGCTTATCACAGCATCTAAAGTACGTTGCGCCATTTTTCGATAACCAGTAAGTTTGCCTCCAGCAATAGAAATTAGTCCCGTTTTAGAAATGAATAATTCATCTTTTCGAGATAACTCCGAAGGATCTTTATCGTCTTGATGAATTAACGGTCGTAATCCTGCCCAGTTTGATTCTACATCATTCACTGTTACATTCACTTTCGGGAAGGTCTTATTTATCGCATTTAACAAATAATCTACATCTTTTCTAGTGGCTACAACACGGTCTTTATTCCCTAAATAAGTCGTGTCTGTTGTGCCTACGTAGGTTACGCGGCCTCTGGGAATGGCGAATATCATGCGACCGTCATCAACATCAAAATAAATAGATTGTTTTATAGGCAGTTTGTTATGCGGAAAAACAAGATGCACACCTTTGGTTAAATGCAAATGCTTATCATTTATCGAATGGTCTTTGGTGCGTAATAAATCTACCCAAGGTCCTGTAGCCGAAATGTAGTGCTTTGCTTTAATTTTGAGATGACTTTCAGAATTATAATCGTAACAATTCAGACTTTCAATTTTAGAATCTTCATCATAATTAAAGGCTTGCATTTCGCAATAATTTATAATGGTAGCGCCAAAAGATGCTGCTTTTTTTAATATCTCAATAGTTAATCGGGCATCGTCGGTGCGGTATTCTGCATACAATCCGCCACCAAGAATAACGTCTTCATTTAGTAAAGGTTCTTTATCTAATGTTTCAGCTTTACTTAGCATGATTCTGCTGTCTTCACCATGTACATCGGCTAAAAAATCGTAAACTTTCAATCCAATAGCTGTCATTATTCGTCCGTAGGTTCCCCCTTCACTTAAAGGCAAAAGCATTTTTTCGGGAATTACTAAATGAGGTGCAAGTTTATGAACAATGGCCCGTTCCGATCCGGATTCGCGAACCAAACTAATCTCAAATTGCTTTAAATACCGCAGTCCGCCATGAATTAGCTTTGTTGATTTGTTGCTAGTTCCTGAAGCAAAATCGTTTTTTTCAATAAGGCACACTTTTAAACCTCTTGAAGCCGCATCTAAAACAATTCCAGCCCCTGTAATTCCGCCACCAATTATAGCTAAATCAAAGACTTCATTTTGAAGTTTTTCAAGTTGATGCACTCTGTTTAAAACAGAAAAATCTGATTTGGTTTCGGGCATATACTTTATATTTTTTAATGCTGAAGAAATTTCAAAGTAGTTTCAATGACGGTTTTTAAATGATTTGGTAATTCTGTATTCTCCCAAGGATGAGAAGCTCCAAAAACATGATTTGCACCTTCAATGGTAATAAATTGACTATCTGGTTTCCAACTCTGTAGTTGTTGGGCTTCTTTAATTAAAACACTTGTATCTGCATCGCCATGAATAATTAAATACGGCTTGTTTAAATGTGAAATGGCACGTTTTATATCAAGTTTTTCTGCATTTTTAATGAAGTCTTCATAAAACTGATAAAAATGCGGCATTTGTTGTTTTGTGCGTCCGTTTTCAACATATTTCACGCCGTCTTTTTGCCATTGCTCCACATCTCCAGCAATAGGATATCTGTTTGAATAATTGCTCACTCCTGCTAAGCTCACCACTTTTTTAATTCGGTTGTCGGCTTCAGCAGTTATGGTTACAATTCCTCCGGCTCTGCTGTGTCCAATGAGATTGATGCTGTTTAAATCAACCTCATTTTTAAATTCGTGATATGTGCAAATCCAATTAATAATGGTTTCTAAATCATCTAGTTCTTTGCTATAGTTGTTTTGTCCGAAGGCTTTTAAATCAGGAAAATCAATGGGTTGTTCGGCTGAACCTCCATTAAAAGCAAAGTTGAATTTAATAAAAAAATATCCTGCATCTGCAAAGGCTTTAGCCATAAGATTCCAAGCACCCCAATCTTTAAAGCCTTTGTATCCATGACAAAATATAAGAATGGGTTTGGGTTGATTGTTTTCAGTATAAAAAACATCGGTTACGATTGGTTTTTTATGACTTCCAGGAACAACTATATTTTTTATAATTTTCATATCAGACTTCTTTTTCGGTAAAATCAACCTGAGGGTTACAAATTTCCAGGATGAGGTTTTTCAGTTCTATTTCGAATGCAGCAAGCGTCTCCTCTGTAATTAAAGTCATTTTTTTACCTTTTGAACTTTCTTTTTTAGCAAATTTTAAAAATCCAGAACTTAAATTTTTAAATGAAATAATGCCTGCCTCTATGGGTAATTTTAATTGATTCGATTGCTGCATCATATACGCATAAGCTAGAATTTGAAAGCTTTTGCTGAATTTTTTATAATCTGACGTAAGGTCTTCCCAATTTATAATTTCCACTTGGTTTTGATCAACTTTACCTGTTTTATAATCGATGATTCTGATAATACCGTTACACTCATCAACACGATCTACTTTACCTCTTAATTTCACCGGAAAATCCAATTCAGGTATTGTAATTTGTACATCGTTATCGGCTTCAATGGCTAAAATTTTAATAACATCACCCGCTTTTAAACTTTTAATTTCAAGGTCTAAAAAATTTAAAACGTAACGCTTAGCAATCTCAGAAATGATGAGGTTTTTACCTTTTGTTATATCACCTTCTTTATATTCTTTTTTGAAATGATACCCAACGCGTTCTTCAATTTTCGGTTTTAATGCATTAATAATTTCAACATTAATAAGATTACCAATTAATGGTTTATAAAAATCTTCAAGCGTATTATGTACTACGGTTCCTAAGGTATTTGCAGCAACAGTTTCTTCAACATCATTATGGTCTCTAATTTTTAAAATCTTTTGATAATAAAAATCAATAGGATTTCGCATGTAATTAGTTAGCGATGAAGGTGAAAACCCTTCGCTAGCCAGTTTTATAAGGGCTGTATTTAAGTCTTCTGTTTTTTTAACAACAGTTAGAGAAGGTTCGATAATGGGTACTTGTGGCGCAATAATTTGATGATTTATTTCGTGTATTTTTTCAAGTTCTAACTGTGTAATAAATCTACTTTTTTCACCACCTGTAAGTACATCAGCTTCGGTGTTATAAAGAATAAACACATTTTTGGCACGCTGTAAAAGTCTGTAAAAGTGATAAGTATAAACCGCATCTTTTTCTTTATAAGTGGGGAGTTTGTTCTCAATTTTTACATCAAAAGGAATAAAAGAATTATTGCTTTTTCCCGATGGTAAAATACCTTCATTTACCGATGAAATAATAACGGTTTCAAAATCTAAAACACGGGATTCCAACATACCCATAATTTGTAAACCTTCAAGGGGTTCTCCTTGAAAATCTAAGGATTCCGAACTTAGTAGTTCTTTATAAACACTATACAATGTTGAAACATCTTTAATGTGTTTATGGGTTGAATTTAAATTAGAAAGTTCGTTAAATAGTTCATTAAATCGGAATAAGTATTCTAACGAAAGGAGCTGCGATTCGGTGTTTTTATCTAAGCTTTCTTTAATGGCTAAAATGAGTTTAAAGCAGTTGTTTAATGCCTTTTCAATAGAAGTGTTCCAGTCTGAAAACAGGTAATCTAGAACAGCTTCAGAATGTGGAGCCATTTCTTTTAAACGTTTTACACTAAGGTAAACCAGATTGTTGCTGTCTATAGTTTCTATTAAAATATTGGCATAATCCATCTCATCTACTAAGAACAGTGGTCTTATAAATGGATGCGATATAATTTTAACAATGTCTTTAAAGTAAAATGATTTCGAATTGCTTTTATGTAGATTAAAAAGCGTGTCAAACAATGATGCTAACGGAATCGACTTTAGCGGAAATCCCATCGTAATGTTCAAGGCATTAACCGTATTAGGTATGGCATTTAAAACAGGAATTAGTAGGTTTTCATCCCCTAAAACTACAGCTGTATTTTGAAGCGCAGCATCCTTCTTCTCTAAATCTTTTAAAAGCGTACCTATATATTTTGCTTGTCCGATATTCTTTGGAACACCAAATATTGAAATCTTTTTGGGCTCGGAATAGTTGTTCGTAATCCATTCAAAGGGATTGTTTTTAAAGAAATTCCATTTGTTTTTGTGTTGCCTAGTAAACAACGCAGCATCGTGTAATTTATTTTCAATAAAAACCTTATCAATATCCCAATAGATTTTAGCTAAATTGTTTTCAAGCAATGCTTGTATTATAATTTCTTCGGCAGTATTTAAAGCATTAAAACCTAAAAATACATGTTGAGTCTTGGTGTTGTTTTTTATATAGGTGTCAATCTTCCCAGCAGCTTCTCTGTAAATTAAACCTTGATAGCCCATTTTGTTGGCTTTTAGGTGTTTGGTAAAATGGTTGTAATAGTCAAACAGCTTATGCCAAAATATTAAATAATTTTTGACGAATTCTGTTATGGGTTCCTCTAACGACCAATGTTTCAAATCTTCAATGTCTGCTAGATATCCAAATATATGTTTCTGTGGAATTAGATAACGATCAATTTCATTAAAATCTTGAAGTAGTATTTGTGCCCATTTAGAAAAGGTCTCGAAGGAATCAACTTCGCCTTCAGTGGTTATTTGCAGGTAAGAATTATAAAATTCAAAGAGTAATTCGGTATTCGAAATACTTTTAAGTTCAGATAACTCTTCAACAAATTCTTCAATACTAATAATTCTAGGAGCAAATAGGGTTTCTTCTATAACCTGTGGCAGTTGGTGTTTTAAAAAGACGCCAGCCCGTTTACTTGGCAATACAAAGGTTAATTCTGAAAAGGAAGTTTTACTTTTTTGTAAATCCTGTAATACATCAAAAATGAATGTTGTCATTTTATAAAAATAAAAAACGCTTCGGATATCCGAAGCGTTTTTCTTAATGTATTTTAAAACTTTTTAAAGCTTATAATTACTTTACTAAGTTAATTTCAACACGTCTGTTATTTGCTCTACCAGCACGAGTTTTGTTAGAATCGATTGGTTTAGACTCTCCGTATCCTTTTGCAGATAATCTAGATCCATCTATACCATTGTTTTCTAAGTATTTTTTCACAGCATGAGCTCTAGATTCTGATAATTTAAGGTTTGAAGATGCAGAACCAACGCTGTCAGTGTGACCTTCTACAGTAAATTTAGAATTTGGATACTCTTTTAAGATATCTGTAATGTTTTGTAATACTTCAGCTGAGTGAGATTTGATAGTTGATTTACCAGTATCAAATAAGATCGTTTTAGCGTAAGCATTTAATGATTTTTGTACAGCTTCAGAAAGTTCTGGACAACCGTTGTTAGCAACAGTACCAGGTTGATCTGGACATCTATCATCTTTATCTAATACACCATCACCGTCAGTATCTGGCCAAGGACATCCGCTGTTAGCTGCAGGACCTGCAACATTTGGACATTTATCATCACCATCAGCAACACCGTCACCGTCAGCATCTGGACAACCGTTTAAAGCTTTGATTCCAGCTACAGTAGGACAAGCATCATCTTTATCAGAGATACCATCACCGTCAGTATCAGGACAACCATTAAACTCAGCTAAACCAGCTTCGTTAGGACAGTCATCTTCGCTATCTTGGATACCATCACCGTCAGCATCTGGACAACCGTTGAATTCTTTTAATCCAGCTACGTGAGGACAAGCATCATCTTTATCGTAAACACCATCACCATCAGTATCAGCTCCACCAAAACGGATAGAGATACCAGCAGTGTGTTGGAAGTGAGAAGATAAGTAATCTTCGAATGCATGTTTGTAAGCTGATTGAAGCGTTAAACCAATGTTTTCGCTAAACCATACGTTAAGACCTACAGTACCATTTACAGTACCAGCACCAATTTCGTCAACCCAAGTGTAACCACCACCAAGTCCAATAAATGGATCGATAGTTGTACCATCTAAAAAGTTGTACTTAATTGTACCATCAACTCCGTAATAAGACCAATCATCAACAGACTCATCACCAAATTTGTCGATTTTGTTTAATGATCCTGCTACACCAAAAGTAATACCGTGACCTAAGTATTTAGATACAGAGATTGTTGATAAAGAAGGTAAAATGTTCCAGTGATCTGTGGCATTAAAGTATTCGTCAAAGTACTCACCTTGAGGGTAATCTTCTCCTACTGGGTAAAAGTCAACTGCGTTTACTCCAATGGTAACTTGCCATGGGTTGTTTTTGTCTTGCGCATTTACGTTGCTACAAACAAGTACAAGCAACATAGCGAACAATAATCTGCTAAGATTTTTCATATTCAAAAGTTTAATTTTTAAGTGTTAATTGTAAACAAAAGTAAGTTGTTAATTGTTATTAACAAAGATAAATATATAAAAATATTTAAGATATTACAATCTGCGTTACTACTTTGCACATTGTTAAATGCTTGTTCAGATTCAGTTTAAATAATTTTTAAGTGCTTACCAACTCTTACAAATGCGCTAATTGCCTTATCTAATTGGACTTGCGTGTGTGCTGCAGATAATTGTACTCGTATTCTTGCTTTTTCTTTTGGAACTACCGGAAAAAAGAATCCAATGACATAAATTCCCTCTTTTAAAAGTAAATTTGACATATTTTGAGCCAATTTTGCATCATATAACATAACAGGAACTATGGCAGAATCGCCATTTATGATGTCGAAACCAGCATTTATCATTCCTTTTTTGAAATAATTGGTATTCCATTCTAAGGTATCTCTTAATTCTGTGTTGTTCGCTAGCATATCAAAAACTTTAATAGAAGCTCCAACAATAGCAGGTGCGAGTGAATTAGAGAATAAATAAGGTCTTGATAATTGACGTAATAAATCGATAATTTCTTTTTTCCCAGTGGTGTAGCCACCCATAGCACCGCCCAAGGCTTTACCTAAAGTGCCTGTTATAATGTCGATACGGTTAAGCACATTTTTTTCTTCAAGCGTGCCACGACCTGTTTTTCCTATAAAACCTGCAGCGTGACATTCGTCAATCATCACTAAGGCTTCATATTTATCGGCCAAATCGCAAATTTTATCTAATGGAGCAACCAGTCCATCCATAGAAAATACGCCATCTGTTACTATTATTTTAAAACGCGCACCGTTTTCATTTGCAGCGATAAGTTGTTTTTCCAAATCGGCCATGTCATTATTATTGTACCGATATCGTGCTGCTTTACATAAACGCACACCATCTATAATAGATGCATGATTTAGAGAATCGGAAATAATAGCATCTTCAGCGCCTAATAAAGGTTCGAATACACCGCCGTTGGCATCAAATGCTGCAGCATATAATATGGTGTCTTCTGTTTGATAGAAATCAGCTATCTTTTCTTCTAATTCTTTATGAATATCTTGTGTTCCACAAATAAACCTAACCGAACTCATTCCAAACCCGTGAGTGTCCATCGTGTCTTTAGCTGCTTGAATAACTTCGGGATGTGCCGATAGTCCTAAATAATTATTAGCACAAAAGTTTAAAACAGTTTCGCCAGTATTTAATGTAATCTCGGCGCCCTGAGCAGATGTTATAATACGTTCTTCTTTATAAAGTCCGTTATTTTTAATGTCTTGAATGCGCTCTAAAAGATGATTTTTCAGTTTTCCGTACATTTTGATGAAATTTTCGTAAAATTAAACATCTTTTACCAAAATATCATCATTTATATATACAAGAATCTTCTTTTTTACGGTTAATTTCATCGTTTCTAAAACATCTTGATACAGCTGCAATTGTTGTGCATGTTTTTTGTCTTCAAGTCCTGTTTTGTAATCAATAATAAAAGTTTCGCTTCGGGGATTAATAACTACACGATCTGGTCTAAAAATTACACCTGTTTTTGTAATGATATCCCTTTCGTTATAAACCGTATTATTTGAGGTGTAAAAAGTTTCAAGTTCGGGATGCGTAACGATTTGTAAAACGGTTAATTTTAGTCTGTCGGCTTGTTCGGAATTTATGATAGCAGATTTTAAATACTCCTGGATAACTGCATCTACATCATCTTTAGTGATGATTTTCGACATAATATCATGAATAAGATTTCCTTTTTCAATGGCTTCTTGCTGATTGGTATCCCATAAAAGTCCAGATTTTGTTACTACCTTTATATTATGGTCTTCTTTTGCTGTTGAAATAAATTCCTGCTGAAACTCTGTTTCTTTTATGTTTTCTGTTTTTTCTGAAGATTTTTTCTGATTTCCAAAATAATAGCACAGTTCTGAATTATTCCACAAACCTAAATGTTGTAGATAGTTTATAAGCAAACCTGAATATCTTTTTGAATTTATTTCGCCTTTAGCCGAAATGTCTTTGGTCGAAATAACATACAATTGTTCTACAGCTCTAGTTAAAGCCACATAAAGTAAATTGATGTTATCCAATTCTTGTTCGGCTTGGTGCCTATTAAAAATGGCTAAACCTTCATCGCCATAATGCTCAAAATCTTTACTATAGTTTAACAGAGTGTGCGTAAGCCCATGATATTTTTCTTCATCTATTTTAAACCACTCTTTAGGTTCAATTTCGCGATAAATATCTAAATCGGCATAAGGAAAAATAACTACTGGAAATTCTAAGCCTTTAGATTTATGAATGGTCATAATCTGAACAGCATTTTGTCCTTTTGGCGAAATAATACTTAAATTTTCCTTTTTCTTGTCGAAATAATCTAAAAACCCCGAAATATCAGATCCCTTTTTTTGTGAAAAGTCATGAATAATATCAAGAAAAAACTGAATGTAAGCATTCGATTTATCAACCAAATTGAAGGTTCTAACTAAAGTTTCAGCTAAGTCATACAAAGGTAATTCCATTAAACTAGCGCCGGAAACATGAACATCAAAGGCTTCTAAGGCTTCAAATAAATCGGAAATAGAAAGATTGATGTGTTTTATGAAAAAATCATGTTTATCTTCAATTTGAAAATGTGCCGTTAGAAAATTTAAAACTTTAATTTTAATTTCGTCGTTTTTAGGCTGAATTAAAAGCGCTAATACATTGGTAATAAAAGTAACTTCGGGGGCATTATTAATTAATAAGGTTTCTGAAGAAATTATTGGAATATTATGCTGACTCAAATAATTGGCCACAGCAACGCCTTCTTTTTTCTTCCGAACAAGTACACATATTTCTTTAAGTTCGAAGCCGTTTTCAAGACAATTATTAATTTTTTCTAAGGTGATTTCAGGAAAAATTTCATCGCGATCATCTTCCTTTTCAATATCTAAAAATGAAAGTTCTACATAACCATCTTGGTCTTGAGTAATGTTTTGTGAAGCGTTTTGGTAAAGAATTTGATAATCGTCGTGTTTAAAAACCTGATGCGCCAAAAACTGAAATAAACCGTTGTTAAAATCAACCACCTCCTTAAAACTCCTGAAATTGGAAGGTAAATTTTCAACCTGCTTTTCAATATGAAAAGGGTTGTCCTTATTAAATAACCCTATAAATTGTTCTGCTTTTCCGCCACGCCAACGGTAAATGGCTTGTTTGGCATCGCCCACCAACATGGCGCTTCCGCCTTGAGCCGACAAAGAGTTGTCTAACAGCGGAATTAAATTTTGCCATTGCATTACCGAAGTGTCTTGAAACTCGTCGATAAAATAGTGTTTAAACTTTTCCCCAATACGTTCGTATATAAATGGTGTTGGTTGTTCTTTAATTTCGGTGCTAATAATGGCATTAAACTCAGAAATAAGCATTTTGTTTTGAGCTTCTTTCAAATCATTCAATTCCTTGTTTATCACATTTAAAACCGATAAAGGCGTGATGTTTTTATAAAATGCTTTTAAAAATTTAAGATGAAAAACCAATTGTTTGCTTTGGTTAAATGCTGAAGCGATTTGCGGTTGAATGCCTTCAATCACAGAAGCCGTTTCAGATGAAACACGTTTAGGGTAAAGTGTGCTGCTTTCTATATCCTCTTGCCACTTGGCACCATAATTTGCATCAAAATTACTTTCGGCTAATTTTTGAAAGTATTTTGGTAAATAGCCTCCTGAAAAATCTTTGAATTCTAATCCGGAGTTTTCAATTAAGGTTAATATGTTTTGAGCACAATTAACAATAGAAACTTCGGTAGATTTTAACTCTTCAATTAATTGTTTTTTTAAGATTTTAAAATCATCTAAACTTTTATCCTTTAGTTTTTCAATAAAAGGAATGTCGTTTTCATTAGTAAGCAGTTTGGCTATTTTATTAAAATCGAAGGATACATCCCAACTTTTGTCATCATCGGCTTTTTCTAAAGCAAAATCGACTAAAATTCGTGTGAGTTCGGCATCGGTTCCAGCTTTTGTAATTAAACTATCTACAGCTTCATACAAAAGACTTTCTTGATCGAGTTCGACTTCAAAATTTAAAGGCAGTTTTAAATCGTGGGCAAAAGTTCGAATTAATTTATGTGTAAATCCATCAATGGTAGAAATATCAAAAGCGGCATAATTATGAATAATATGGTTTAGTAAGGATTTAGATTTTTCATGAAGTATTTCGGGTTCTATCTGTAATTCATCACAAATCGATTGAAACATGCTGTCGTTTGCCTGTAAAACATCAGGGTTTGAAAACTTTTTTAGGGTTTCAATAATACGTTCTTTCATTTCGGCAACCGCCTTATTGGTAAAAGTAATTGCCAAAATGCGCTTAAACTGATCTCTGTAGGGTGACTGAAATAGAATTTTTAAATATTCTTTTACAAGGGTATAGGTTTTTCCGCTGCCAGCCGAAGCGTTGTATATGGTGAAAGGTAAAGTTGCTTGCATAAAAAAGAATTTGAAGACAATATAAAAACTCTCGATGGTTTGATAACAATATATTATTTTTAATTGCGCTGTTTTATGTGTAAATTTGGACAAACCAAATATTAATAATTAAAAATAAAAATTATGGCTTTCGAATTACCGGAATTAGGATATGCTTATGATGCTTTAGAACCTCATATAGATGCAAGAACCATGGAGATTCATCACTCTAAACATCACCAAGGTTATACTAATAATTTAAATGGTGCTATTGCTGGAACAGATTTAGAAGGAAAATCTATTGAAGATATCCTTGCTAACTTAGATTTAAGCAATGGTGCAGTTAGAAATAATGGTGGTGGTTTTTACAATCACTCATTATTTTGGGATGTTATTAGTCCAGAAGATAAAGGTTATTTATCAGGTGAATTAAAAGATGCTATCGAAGCAGCTTTCGGATCTAAAGAGGCGTTTATTGAAGCTTTTTCTAAAGCAGCAGCAACTCGTTTTGGATCAGGATGGGCTTGGTTATGTGTACAAAAAGGTGGTAAAGTTGAAATTTGCTCTACTGCAAATCAAGACAATCCATTAATGCCAGGAATTGGTTGTGGTGGAACTCCTATTTTAGGTCTTGATGTTTGGGAACATGCATATTACTTAAACTACCAAAACCGTCGTCCAGATTATATCAATGCATTTTTTAATGTTGTTAACTGGAATGAAGTTGAAAAACGTTACGCTGCAGCGAAGTAAGCATAACTTTTTTATAAAATTTTTTAAAAACGCCTTGGCTTAAACCGAGGCGTTTTTTTTGTTTTCGTTTTTGCTGATTACTCATTCGAGCTTCATAAATTGGTTTTATTATATGATTTAACCCGTTTGTAGAGTTTAAGTCGAGTTGTATTTAGAAAAGAAACTACTGTTTTACTATAGTTTTACTTTCCTAAATATAAACTCATGAAACTTTTAAATTACCTACTTATATTTTGCTGTACTTTTCAACTCACGGCACAAACTTATTCTGGAACTATAACAGATAAAAATACAGGTGCTTTTATTGAAGGCGCTAAAGTTACTTTAGTTGAAACTAACCAACAAATTACAACAACAAGCAACGGACAGTTTTCATTCTCGGTAAGCGATAATTCGCCGAGAACTCTTCAAATTGATAAAAGTGGTTATGTTTTTGAAGATTTTAGAAGTCTTACGCCAGCCACTAATATCGATATTCAATTAAGAGCTAAAATAAAAAGTTCGGCAACGGCACGTTGGGAAAACTATTTATCGAGCTGTACGGTTTATAATAATCCGAATGTTCCAAATGATACAGACTGGAATGTCACATTTACCGAAACCAACTTAACGGGCGATTTTGCGCCAAATGCAACTTATACACGACGCGATCCTAGTGCTGCTATTCAGCATAATGGCTTGTATTATGTGTGGTACACTTATAAATTATCGGAAACCTCTACATATTTTGGAACAAACAATGTAAACGACAATGTGTTTCCTTGGGATTATTGTGATATTTATTACGCTACATCACCTGATGGTTACCAATGGAGCGAACAAGGAGTTGCAGTGGCTAGGGGAGCTTCTGGGAATTTTGATGATCGCTCTGTGTTTACTCCTGAAATTTTTGAACATGAAAACAAATTCTATTTAATTTATCAGGCGGTTAAGCATCCTTATATACAGCGTGTTAAAAACACCGTAGCTATGGCAGTAGCCGATTCACCAAATGGCCCATGGACAAAGCTTGACGCACCAATTTTAAGACCAACCGATAATGGAATTTGGGCAACTAATTCAACCAGTAGGTTTGATGTTGTTGAAAAAGGTGATTTTGATAGTCAAAAAGTACACGACCCTTGTTTAATGTTTTACAATAATAAATTCTATCTCTATTATAAAGGAGAGCGCATGGGTGAAGAAAAATATTGTGGGGAGCGTGAAATTCGTTGGGGCGTTGCTATTGCCGATAATCCTACGGGACCTTATGTAAAGTCTGAATACAACCCTATTACCACTTCGGGACACGAAGTTAGTGTTTGGAATTATGATGATGGTATTGCGATAATTCAAAAATTAGATGGTCCCGAAAGAGGCTCTGTACAGTTCGCTCCCGATGGCTTAAATTTTGAAATGAAAGGGACTGCAACCCATGTGCCTGATGCTTTAGGGATTTTTAGAGCGAACTCCGCTGGTAGTAAACCTACTTCGGGAGTTACTTGGGGTTTGGCGCATCAGCTTAAATGGGATGGCCAAGTTGATGGTGGATGGATGCATTTAAAACGATTTGATTTAGTTGTAGAAGTTAATCAGCCCTCAAATAGTGCCATTGTGATTGAGGCTGAAGATTTTGAAGCCACAAAAAATGATGTTGGTTATACACCAAATGGTTATGATGGTGTTCATGCCAACAGCACAGGAGTAGATCATGTAAACCGACAAGATTGGATGGAATTTACTGTTAGCATTCCTGAATCGGGCATGTATGAACTCACTTATTTAGTTAGTACACCTTCAGATAATGCTAATGTGCAACTGCAAATTGATGGTCATATTATGGCTGATACTGCGGTACCTAATAATGGGGATTGGAATGATTTTAGACTATTACAACATCCAACATTAATTAATATTCAAGCAGGAACTCATACCATTAAGGTTTTAGCAAATGGAAGTAATGATTGGCAATGGAATATGGATAAGTTTTATTTAGATAAAAAAGCTGAATTAGGACTTGAAGCTTCAGATGATTTGTTAAACAATGCTATTTTTTTATTTCCAAATCCTTCGAATTCAGTTTTAAATATGGGGAACCTTAAAACTAAAGCCCGTTTTACGATTTATGATCTTTTAGGAAAAGCGATAAAACAAGGAGAAGTTTTTCCAAATCAATCTATTGAAATTCAAAAATTAGAAAAAGGCCTTTATGTTTTAGTGCTTTATTTTAACGCTGAAAAACAAGCGTTACCATTTATAAAAGAATAGCTTTTAAGAATTGAAAAAAATAATGGATGATTTGAATATAGCTGCATTCCATTATATTTTGAAATCAACGCTAAGTTTTTAAATCTTGAAATGAATTAATTCTGACGCGGAATTTTAAGTATAATTATGATTTTTTATCATAAAATGAAAAAGGTGAACAGTTTATGTTCACCTTTTTGCCCCAAATCTACCATGAACTTAACCTACTTATGTTATGGTGGTACAAATATAGGAGTGTTGGGTAAACTGTTGAAATTTTTTAGCTGAACTACAAAAATATAGGCTTAAGAGGGAATTAGAGTGCTGTAAATGATAATTTTGATTGTTTTTCGGTGGGAAATAAAAAAAGCAGGGAATTAATGTTCATAAAAAAAGGCGAACAGATGTTCACCTTTTTTTGCCCCAAATCTACCATGAACTTAACCTACTTATGTTATGGTACTTCTAATTTATATGTAATTTCCGTAACCTGTATATTTATTAGATAAACGGTAATTTTTTCAGATTAAACGTTTTTTTCTTGGATTATAGTTTGAAAATCAAGGTCTAATCCTACAACGTTTATCCGCTTTTTTAATACGCGCGTTCTTTATTCCCTTCAAAAAAGTTAATAAAGGCTCTGTTTACAACACGATTTCCGCCTACAGTTGGGTAATTTCCTGTAAAATACCAATCACCTAAGTGATTAGGACAAGCTTTATGTAAGTTTTCTACAGGTTGAAAAATGATTTTCACTTCAGCTGTAATGCTTTCATGACTTAATAAGTCTGAAATTTTATCTGAAATTTGTTCATCAGTAAAAGGATCGTAAATTTCTTTTACAAAGTTTTGTACGTGCTTATCGGCTAAATCGGTTTGTGTGATACACTTGTGATACACTTCTTCAACGATATCGTATTTTCCAGCATCTTTTAATAACTCTAAAGCCGCTCTAAATGCAATTAAGTCTTCTAATCGCGCCATATCAATACCGTAACAATCTGGATAACGTATTTGAGGTGCCGATGAAACCACAATAATTTTCTTTGGGTTTAAGCGATCCAACATCTTTAAAATACTCATTTTTAAAGTGGTTCCTCTTACAATACTATCGTCTATAATAACTAAGTTATCGTTTGGTTTTATAACGCCATAAGTAACATCGTAAACATGGGCTACTAAATCATCACGGCTACTATCTTCGGTAATAAAGGTTCTTAGCTTGACATCTTTAATTGCAATTTTTTCAACGCGAGCATGTTCCGATAAAATCTCTGTTACTTTTGCTGCCGATAATGAACGTTGTCCGTTTAAAATCGCTTCTGTTTTTCTTTCGTTGATGAATTCTTCAGCAGTCTCAATCATTCCGAAAAATGACGTTTCAGCCGTATTAGGGATGTAAGAGAATACCGTGTTTTTTGTATCATTATCTATGGCTTCCAAAACTTTAGGCATTAATAATTTACCTAACATTTTACGCTCTTGATAGATTTCAGCATCCGATCCTCGGGAGAAATAAATACGTTCAAAAGAACATGATTTTCTTTCTAAAGGCTGTAAAATTTGCTTCAACCTAACTTCTCCAGATTTTTTAACTATAATAGCTTGACCTGGGTCTAATTCCTTAACGTTTTCAAACTTCACATTAAAAACCGTTTGAATTACAGGACGCTCTGAAGCAACCACCACCACTTCATCATCCTGGTAATAATAAGCGGGTCTAATTCCTGCAGGATCTCTTAAAACAAAGGCATCACCATGACCAATAAGTCCAGCCATAGCATAGCCACCATCCCAGTTTTTTGCAGCACGTTTTAAAATTTTTGCCACTTTTAAACGCTCGGCAATAAGTGGAGACGCTTGCTGTTTGTTATAACCTTCTTTCTTTAAGTCTTTATATATTTTACTTACGGCATCGTCTAAGAAATGACCAATTTTCTCCATGATAGTAATGGTATCGGTGTATTCTTTTGGATGTTGCCCAAGATCTATTAAGTTGCCAAATAACTCTTTAACATTGGTCATGTTAAAGTTACCAGCCATAATTAAATTACGGTGCATCCAGTTGTTTTGTCTTAAAAACGGATGGACACTTTCCACGCTATTTTTACCAAAAGTGCCGTAGCGTACATGCCCTAATAGCACTTCGCCAATGTATGGAATGTTCTTTTTTTGGGCAGCTACATCATCCATATATTCAGGATGATCTTTAAACTCTTTATTAACGCGTTCGTTAATTTGAGCAAAAATATCTTGAATAGGCTGTTGCGCTATCGAACGGACTCTACTTATATAGCGTTCGCCAGGTTTTGTATCTAATTTAATACTTGCAAGTCCAGCACCGTCTTGACCACGATTATGCTGCTTTTCCATCATTAAATACATTTTATTTACCCCATAAAATGCACTGCCATACTTTTCTTTATAATACTCTAAAGGTTTTAAAAGTCGGATAACAGCTATTCCACATTCGTGTTTTAAGGCATCACTCATAATATAAATGTTTTCGCTTTACTCAAAAAAATCAGCTTTGTTTATGCTATTTATTTGATTTTGCTGAATTCTAAAAGGTTTATAATTAAAAACGCACTCTTTTACGAGCGCGTTATTTTATGTTAAATCTAAATCGTATTGCGTTAACTGCTTAAATTGCAATAAGCGTTTATGTACTTCGTCTTTCGATAAATTTTGCGTGCGTTCGGTACCGAATTTTTCAACACAGAAAGACGCTAAAGTTGATCCGTAAATTAGGGCGTTTTTCATGTTTTCAAAAGAAAAATCGTTGGTTTTGGCCAAATATCCTGAAAAGCCACCTGCAAAAGTATCGCCCGCTCCTGTAGGATCGAATACTGATTTTAAAGGTAATGCCGGCGCATAAAAGGCATGGTCTTCATGAAATAATAAAGCCCCGTGCTCACCTTTTTTAATTACCACAAATTTTGGCCCCATTTCGTAAATTTTTTGAGCTGCCACTAACAACGAATATTCGCCAGTTAACTGTCTGGCTTCTTCATCGTTTATAGTGATAACATCAACGCGTTTTATTACGTTTAGTAAATCTTCAAGCGCACAATCCATCCAAAAGTTCATCGTGTCTAAAATCACCATTTTTGGTTTTTTAGACATTTGATCTAATACACTAGCTTGGACGAGCGGATGTAGATTTCCTAACATAACCACTTCAGCATCTTTATAATTTTCAGGAACCACAGGGTTAAAATCTGCAAGTGTATTTAATTCGGTTATTAAAGTATCTCGAGAATTCATGTCGTTGTGATAGCGACCACTCCAAAAGAATGTTTTGCCATCTTTAACGATTTCAATACCAGAAATATCGATGTTTTTGTTTGATAATAAATCTAAATATTCCTGCGGAAAATCGCCACCAACAACAGAAACTGCTGCAGTATCGATATCAAAATAAGAGGCGGCAAGACCAATAAAAGTAGCTGCGCCACCAAGAATTTTATCGGTTTTACCGAAAGGCGTTTCAATAGCATCAAAAGCTACGGTGCCAACAATTACTAATTTACTCATAAAAGAGAACGGATAATTTTTGTGCAAATATAAGCCTTTTAGCAATGAATATGCGAATCTTTTTATGAATGTTGTGTCTTGGTTTTAAGATTTAAAATGTCTTAAAAAAGCCTCTGGGTTGTTTAAAAAGGACTTTGTTACTGTGTAATGGTCTGTGTTTTCTAGAGGTGTTTGTTTCATGCTTTCTTGGGTAATTTCATAAATAGATGCTCCTGGATAAGCCAATAGCATGGGCGAATGTGTAGCAATAATAAATTGGGAATTGTGCTGTTGTAAATGATTGTTTATAAAGTAAATAAGGGTAAGTTGTTTTGCAGGAGATAAAGCAGCTTCGGGTTCATCTAAAAGATATATACCTCTAGAATTTATCATTTCGTTCATAATATGAAGGTAGGCTTCACCATGCGAAAAACTATTAAGTTCTTGACCGTAATTTTTGCGCATCTGCCGTAATTGATAATTAGCGCTTTCTTTCATTTGTTCAATAATATGCTTCGGAATGCTGTCTGGCATATCGCCCATTTTATTTTGAATTTCAACACCTGTTCGATGTACACTATTTAGGTAGTCACCAAAATCTTCAGCTCTAAAAAAGAACCCTACAGAACGTTCAATATTCCAAGTTAATTCCAAAAAAGGCAATAAGGTTTTAGCAGCATCAAAACTATTTTTGGAATAACTAGAACCATCTATGTGCGGCAGCTGTAAACGACATGCCAAAGTTTCTAATAACGTTGATTTTCCTGTGCCGTTTTCGCCAACTAAAAAGGTGATATTGCTGGTTAAATCTATGTTTTTAGCATATTTAATTGCTGGAACATCATAAGGAAATGGATGTGTTCGCTCGGAATTGATGTTTATTTTTGAAAGGTACGGCATGAAAAACGGGTTGTAAATCAAATTTACTAAAAAGAATTTTTAGGGTCGTTTGAAGTGTTATTATATCTAGATTTGTTAGTTTTCTAAACTGTTTTCAATTAAAATTGAGTATCTTTCCGTTAATGAATTTTATTAGTATTAAATCATGTCAACTTCAGTAAAAAAGAAATTAATTATAGATTGGATCTCATCTATTGATGACAAAGAAATCATTGAGCAGATTTTTGAGTACAGAAAACTGAAAACCAAAAGTTTCAACGAAAACATGAAGCACGCCATTACTGCAGATGAAGTTAGGGAAGAAACAGATTTTTATATTAAATCTTTAGATTGGAAAAAATAAACATTTATTACAAACCTGAAGTTGTAGGCTATATAAATGATTTGATTTTTAAATTATATGAAAATGAATATTTTGGTTTTTTAGAAAGTGCTATTGATTACAAAAACAATCTTATAGATTTTATAGAAAATAATATAGCTACTTTTCCTAAGAAATTTATACCATTGTCTAATGCATCTCTAGGAAGTTATTATATGTTTTATTCAAGTAACAAAAGAACGACTTGGTATATTTTTTTCGAAAAAGAAAATAATAACTTTTTGGTCACATTTATTTCTAATAATCACAGTGTCATTTCTAAAAACATGTGATTATCATTTTCTCCCAAAATCCGCAGGAATTTCACCCCAAGCCTTGGTTTCCCATTTTACAATAACCGTGTTATATGAATTGTTTTTCAGCCAGTCTACAGCACGGTCAACCAAATCGAAAACAGGTTTGTTTTTAGCGTTTCGTTCCAGTTTGGTGTTGCAGTTTTTTTTACGCACCCAACTCATAGCTGTTCGCGAATCGGTGTATAAAATACGGTTGCTATTGTTCTTCTTTAAAAGCGCTAAGCCATGAACAAGAGCAAGGAATTCCCCTATATTATTGGTGCCTTCTTCAAAAGGGCCTTGAATAAAAAGTTGTTTTTTGGTTTTGGTATCAACACCGCGGTATTCCATAATGCCTGGGTTTCCACTTGAAGCCGCATCTACAGCAATGGAATTGAAATTAGGCTGGCCTATTTTTTTTAATTCTTCCGAAGATAATTCCGTTTTAAACCCATTGTTTTTTCCAACATAATCAAAATAGTTGCCTTTAAAAGCTGCTTTGGCCGCTTCTAAAGTTGGAAACGATTTGTATTGTGCGCCTTGGTAATCCTTTATTTGTTTTTTACAAACATTCCAAGACTCAAAAACGCCAGTTTTATGCCCTTGCCAAACGGTGTAATATTTCTTTTTAGATTTCGACATTTTTGTTATTCCCTCGAAGGAGGGAATCTCATAAATTTAAGTTGTGTTCTAGACACAGATTTCACAGGTTTTCACCGATTAATAAAGTGTGCTAAATGTAATAAGCTCAGAACACCTTATATAATGTTGTAAATATACAAATGTTCTGCAGGTTGAATTTTAATAATAATTACGCATGGAGTAGTTTTTCAACCACCTTCGGGAAATGTTCCATCTCCAATTCATGAATTTTTGCAGCCACATCTTCAGCAGTATCCGTTGCAATTACATCACATTTCGCCTGAAAAATAATGGCGCCTTCATCATAATGTTCATTCACATAATGAATGGTAATGCCTGTTTCAGTTTCCTTATTAGCTACTACAGCTTCGTGAACATGCATGCCGTACATTCCTTTTCCGCCAAATTTAGGCAATAAAGCAGGGTGTACATTAATAACTTTATTAGGAAAGGCTTCTAAAATATTGTCTGGAAATTTCCATAAATAACCTGCTAATACAATTAAATCAGGCTTTGAAGCTTTTAAAATATTTAAAACATCCTCGGTTTTTGAAATGGCTATCCTATTAAAAGATAGGGCACTTACTTTTAAATTTTTGGCCCGATCTAAAACTTTAGCATGCGGATTATTGGTAAGCACCTGAACTACAGATGCATTGTTGCTGTTTTGAAAAAACTTGATTAAGTTTTCAGCATTAGAACCACTCCCAGAAGCAAAAATTACAATACGTTTCATCTGTTCAGTTTTATTTGAGGTTTTTACTTGGTGTTTTCAAAATTAAATTTAGGATATTTCTTATTAAAATTCATTAAATTTGCTTTAATTCCAAGCTTATAAACTTATATTTGTTGAGCAAAAAAAGGAATAATTATTAAGAATTAGAAAGGTTTTATAAAATACTTAAAACTAATTTTAGTAAATTACAGACACATTTTTAAAGTAAAGACGTGTTTTAAAAATAAAGTTTTTTATTTTTGCAGACTAAATTAAAATTTTAAAATAAAAAGTTATGTCAGACATTGCATCAAGAGTAAAAGCGATTATCGTAGACAAATTAGGAGTAGATGAGAACGAAGTTGTTACTGAAGCTAGCTTCACAAACGATTTAGGAGCAGACTCTTTAGATACTGTTGAATTAATTATGGAATTCGAAAAAGAATTTGATATTCAAATACCAGACGATCAAGCTGAGAACATCGCAACAGTTGGTCAAGCTATTTCTTATATAGAAGCAGCAAAATAAGCAAAAACAAGCAAAGTATTTTATGGAATTAAAGCGAGTTGTAGTCACAGGATTAGGAGCTTTAACACCAATAGGCAATACCAAAGATGAATATTGGGATGGTTTAGTGAGTGGAAAAAGCGGGGCTGCGCCTATAACGTATTATGACACCGAAAAGTTCAAAACAAAATTCGCTTGCGAATTAAAGAACTTTAATGTTACCGACTTTATAGATAGAAAAGAGGCTCGAAAAATGGATCGATTTGCACAATACGCTATGGTAGCTGCAGACGAAGCCATTGAAGACTCTAAGCTAGATCTAGACGTCGTTAACAAACTACGTGTTGGTGTTATATGGGGTGCAGGAATTGGTGGTTTAGAAACTTTCCAGAATGAAGTGTTAAACTTCGCTTCTGGTGATGGAACACCAAGGTTTAACCCTTTCTTTATTCCAAAAATGATTGCTGATATTGCGCCAGGAAACATCTCTATAAAACATGGTTTTATGGGGCCAAATTACACAACAGTTTCTGCTTGTGCATCTTCTGCCAATGCTATGTTTGATGCGCTAAACTCGATACGTTTAGGACACACAGATGTAGTAGTTACAGGAGGTAGTGAAGCAGCAGTAACTATTGCTGGAATGGGAGGTTTTAATGCCATGCATGCCTTATCAACTAGAAACGAAAGTCCAGAAACAGCATCTCGTCCATTTGATGGTACACGTGATGGTTTTGTTTTAGGCGAAGGTGCGGGAGCACTTGTTCTAGAAGAATATGAACATGCAAAAGCAAGAGGAGCAAAAATATATGCGGAATTTATTGGAGGAGGTTTATCTTCCGATGCCTACCATATGACAGCCCCTCACCCTGATGGAATTGGTGTTATAGCAGTCATGAAAAACTGTTTGGAAAATGCTGGGTTAAACCCTGAAGATGTAGACCATATTAATACACATGGTACATCAACACCGTTAGGTGATGTTGCAGAACTAAAGGCCATTTCAGAGGTGTTCGGCGATCATGCGAAATCTATAAATATCAATTCAACAAAATCAATGACAGGCCATTTATTAGGTGCTGCAGGAGCCATTGAAGCGATATCGGTTATTTTGGCTATGGAAAACGGCATTGTTCCGCCAACCATAAACCATACCACTGTAGATGAAAATATTGATCCTGAATTAAATTTAACTTTGAATAAGGCTCAAAAGCGCGACGTAAAAGTAGCAATGAGTAATACATTTGGATTTGGCGGTCACAACGCCTGTGTAATATTCAAAAAAATTGACTAAATCCCGAATGAAATAAACCATAACGATAAATTAATTTTTACAGTAAAATGAAACATGGTTTATTACATCTGACATTAAAATAAAATATTCAATATCAGATGAAAAACATTCGCAACATATTAAATTCCCGTTTTAAACGCAACGGGAATTTTTTTATGCAATTAACTAAAATCCTGGAATCTAAACCCAAGGAGATTAAACACTACAAACGAGCCTTTACTCACCGTTCTATGAACATTAAGGACAGTAAAGGAAACGCATTTAACTACGAACGTTTGGAGTTTTTAGGCGATGCCATGCTAAGCGCTGTCATTGCATCACATTTATATCTTGAAGTTCCTGGTGGCGATGAAGGCTATTTAACTAAAATGCGCTCGAAAATTGTAAGTCGCGAGCATTTAAATGAGTTAGGCAAAGAGCTAAAACTCATCGATATTGTAGAAAGTAAAATTCCTCCTGGCCAATTTGGTGAAAACATTCATGGCAATTTGTTTGAAGCCCTTATTGGTGCCATTTTTCTAGATAGAGGCTATAAATATTGTGAAAAATTTATCACTAAACGCGTTATTACACCTCATGTTGATATTGAAACTTTAGAAGGTAAAGTCATCAGCTACAAAAGTTTATTAATTGAATGGTGCCAAAAAGAAAAGAAAACCTTTAACTACAATGTTTATGAAGACACCGGAGTAGACGAGGTTAAGCATTTTTCAGTTAAACTATCTATAGATGACAAAGTTGTGGCTAAGGCAAGAGCTACATCGAAGAAAAAAGCCGAAGAAAAAGCTTCAAAACGCGCTTTTTTTGCATTCCAAAGCAGAATCTCTAAAATGCTTTAAGCTTTTATTTTTCGCTACTCAAACTACAACGTTTTAGTTGTTTTTATTGTTAACAATGCCCCAATCTTTTCATTTCACACCGATATAATATTATCTTTGTGAAGTTTGGATGTAAGTTATGGCGGTTCAAAAATTTGTTTTAGATGATACTTTTGATGAAGCGGTATATACCTTAATAGGCATACATTGCAGGCTTGAAGATTATCGATTGGCGTACCTTTTAAATCAAGGTTTAGGAATTACGCTTAA
The DNA here is from genome assembly GCF_015355625.1 of Tamlana sp. I1. GTDB lineage: Bacteria > Bacteroidota > Bacteroidia > Flavobacteriales > Flavobacteriaceae > Pseudotamlana. The sequence continues at coordinate 82,468 of NZ_JACLAF010000003.1, read as the reverse complement.
AAGAAGAAAAACAGATTTAGATTATAACAAAGGACGCGTAACTTATTCCATTTTCGAATGGGAAGACGAGAAACAATTAATAACATGGAGTTTAGTTTCAAATATTTGTAAGACTGAAGAATTTCAAAACAGAAATTTCGAGTCGTTATTTGATACTCAAGAAAAAATAATAAAAACATTTCATTTATTACCAGAACACAAAACTGTAAATTATTTTTTAAAAATAGACAGCACGTTCAGTTTAAGAAAAGAAAAATATATTCTAGATAATATATTGAAAATACCTCAAATTGCAACTGCTTACAGCATTGATTCTAGTACATTGAAATCTAAAGACAATTTAATTTTTAACTAATGACAACAACAAAAAAGACCAAAATAGTAGCAACTCTTGGCCCTGCTACAAGCACTAAAGAAGTTTTAAAACGCATGCTTGAAGAAGGTGCAAACGTATTTAGAATTAATTTTTCTCATGCCGATTATAACGATGTTGCAGAACGTGTAAAAATGATTCGTGAGTTAAATGAAGAATACGGTTTTACAGCTGCAATTCTTGCCGATTTACAAGGACCTAAACTTCGTGTTGGCGTGATGCAAGACGACGTTGTAGTTAATCCAGGAGATGAAATTATTTTTGCCACTGGCGAACGCTTTGAAGGGACTAAAGATCGTGTATACATGACCTACAAAAGGTTTCCACAAGATGCAAAACCTGGCGAACGTATTCTTTTAGATGATGGTAAACTGCATTTTGAAGTTGTTTCTACAGATAATGTTTCTGAAGTTAAAGCTAAAGTTATTCAAGGAGGACCGTTAAAATCTAAAAAAGGGGTAAACCTTCCAAACACCAATATTTCGCAGCCAGCATTAACTAAAAAGGATATAGAAGATGCTATTTTTGCCATTGGTTTAGAAGTCGATTGGATCGCCTTATCTTTCGTGCGTCATGCTGAAGATTTAATGCAATTAAGCGATTTAATTGCTGAGCATACAGATAGCAAAATTCCAATTATAGCTAAAATTGAAAAGCCAGAGGCTATTGAAAATATAGACAAAATTGTTGCACATTGTGATGGTTTAATGGTAGCTCGTGGTGATCTTGGAGTAGAGATTCCAGCAGAAGAAGTGCCACTTATACAGAAACAATTGGTGTTACGTGCTAAAAAAGCTAGAATTCCTGTTATTATTGCTACGCAAATGATGGAAACTATGATTTCTAGTTTAACACCAACACGTGCAGAAGTAAACGACGTTGCTAACTCTGTAATGGATGGTGCTGATGCTGTAATGCTTTCTGGAGAAACATCAGTAGGACAGTATCCTGTTCAGGTTATAAAGCAAATGTCAGACATTTTAAAAAGTGTTGAAAATTCAGCTTTAATTCAAGTGCCACAATTACCTCCACATATTCGTACCAATCGTTATATTACTAAAGCGATTTGTTTTCATGCCGCTAATATGGCGAATGAAATTAGTGCAAAAGCGATTTCAACTCTTACAAATAGTGGCTATACCGCTTTCCAAATTTCGGCTTGGCGACCATCATGTCATATTTTAGTATTTACTTCAAACAAACGTATTTTAACACGTTTAAGTTTACTTTGGGGTGTTCGTGCTTTTTACTACGATAAGTTTGTAAGCACCGATGAAACCATTGAAGACGTAAACGCCATTGCATGCGACAAAGGGTATTTAGAAGCTGGTGATATGGTTATTAGTTTAGCGGCTATGCCAATTCAGGAAAAAGGTATGGTAAATACGTTACGTGTTACCGAAATTAAAAAGTCTAGTAAAGCATAGATTTATAAAACATACATTATTAAAAAAGCCCAACGAATTTGAATTCGTTGGGCTTTTCTATGAACTCTAAATTAGAATTTAAAGACTAGATAATTTAACCTTTTTGATTAGCTGTTTACCAAGCGCCTATAAAGTGGCTTCCTGCTACGTTAACCAACTCAGCACCTTTGGTTGTAACTCCTGTTTCGGTATCAACAACATATATGTTTCCGTTTTTTCCAACTGGTGCTTGCGTTAAATAAATGTTATTTCCATCAACAGCAAAACCTTGGTATTGGAATAAGTAGAAATCTGCTTCATAAGGAATCGCATCAATTTTTTGAGCCGTTTTAGCGTTTAAATCAACTAAAGCAAAAAATCCTTGAGCTCCTGCTACACCTTCTTGCGAACCTGCATGACGATACGCTAATACTGCTTTCCCGTTTGCAGCTGGTCGCCAAGCAAGAATATAAGCATCTTGAACGCCTAAAGCCGCATCTAAATTAAATACATAGCTATCGTCGTACTCATTGTTAGCATCAATTTTTAAAATGTGCGAACCATTAGGGTCTCCTTGGTTTGCTTGGTATACGCTTCCGTTGTATAGAAATGCATTAATACTACGGTATCCGTTTGTGTTTCCGTAGCCAACGCCAGAGGTAATTATGCTTGGGTTAGTTAATGAAGGATAATCTAGAACAATTGTTTTAGATGGTAAAATATCAAAACCGCTTTCGCTTTCGGCAGTAGCAGGGTCTACTTTGCTTATACGTGCTCCAATGTATAATTTGTCTCCAGACTCGTTTAATACAGGCATGTCAATTCTTGAAATGTAATAACCTTGCGCTTCTTCTTCTGCGCTTAAAGAAATTTTAGATTCTTGAAATTCATTTATTTTAGAATTTACTAAATCTAAGGTTACAACTCCCATGGTCGCTTCAGTGTGTGTGTAAAAATCATCAGTAGCGTCATCAGTAGTGCCATTATCGCTAAATTGGTGTTCGGTAGAAACGTAAACTGCAGAACCTGTTTTGTCACCATCAAATAATTTAATCCATCTAGGTGCAGAACCTACATAAGGAGCAATACTAACTTCTGAACCTGTAGGTGTAAAATTTTGACCTCCATTTACCGTGTATTTTGAGTAGTTTCCACCTGTGTCTCCAGCATAACTAATATTAAACATGGTATTGCCATCTTCCGATGCTTGTAATCTGGCTGTGCGGTTTGAAGGCACAATAAATCCTTCATCAAAAGGTGCGATAGATTTAGTAGGGTCTTTAGCGTCTTCACTTGAAATTGAATAAATTAAGGTGCCACCATTACCATCGCCAGGGTTATCTCCCATTCTTGCGGCTGCTACAGTAATCCATCGGCTATCGTCTCCTTTGTTTTCTTCTTTATTGTTAGTTGAGTTGTCATCGCTACAACTAGAAAATATTAAAGCACTTAATGCGAGTGCTAAAGTTTTAAGGTTTAAAAATGAAATTTTCATGAAAATAGTTTTATAATTTGTTAATGAAATAATTGAGTTTAAAGTATAATGCGCGTCCTGGTTTTTGAATAGATAGGTTATCGTATACAGGTTTATTGAATATGTTTTTAATATCGAAACTTAGTACCACTTTTTTATTAGGAAAAGCATAACTAAGACCGAAATCTTGAGCCAATTGTTCTGGGACTTTAAAAAATTCGTCACCTACGGTATTTGTACCTTGAGGAACTAAATATGAAAATTCGTCGGTATAATATATTGTGTAGAAAAGATTTAATAAGGTGTTTTTCTGAATTAGATTTTTAAAAGCATATCGAAAGGAGCCATTCATAGTAAGAAATGGTGTGTTTGGTACATCAACTTCTACACCTCGATTTAATATGGTTAATTCAAATTTTGAAATATTAAAGTTGACATTAAAATTTTTATTGTAACTGTAATTTAATCGCGCTTCAAAGCCTTTTGAATTTCCACTTCCCTGATTAACATACAGAATGGTTTCATCATTTACGTTTGATGAGGTTTCAATAGGCAATCCAATTCGGTTTTTAATATTTCGAGTAAAAAGGTTTGTGGAAACAGTAATCGTGCTTTTATCGAATTCAAAATCATCAAAACGGAACCCTAAATTATAGTTATAGCTTAATTCTGGATTTATGCTTGGGTTGGCTACAACATTATCTCCATCGTTACCAAAAACTTCTGTTTCGTTTGGAAGTCTTATAGCTTTTTCGGCAGAAGTTAGTACATAAAAGTTATGAAACATTTTATACGAAATCGCAAAACCGTAACCGTTTGCAGTGTTATTACTGCTTGTGGTTTCATCAACTATTTGGTCAATCCCGTTGGCGTCTTTTTCAACAGCTGGGTCTATATTTATAGTTTTTTGTTGGTAGTATTTTCCAAATACACTAGCTTTTAACTTCTTATGAAAAGCGTTTAATTCGTAGGTTCCTGAAATGATATTTTTGTGTAAATCTCTAGTTCCTTTAAAAGTGTTTTCTAAAACCGACCTTAATGCATCACTATCTTCTCTATCAATTCCACTATATAAATGGTTTACTAAAAATTTATGATGTCTGTTTATGGCATAAGATACACCAGTTCTTATAGAACCTACATTTCTATTAATTGTAGCCAAAGTTGGGCCACCTTCCTGTTGAGAGCCCCAAGTATATTTATATTCGTTTCCTCTAAAATCTATTGCTTTTTCACCGTTCCAGCTGTATGCCCAAGCTACGGTATCATTAACAGTACGATTGCGTTTTCCGTATAACCCGTTTATGTTTACATCTAACCCTTTGGTAAATAAATTTTTTTTCTGGTAGGTTACATTTGCTAGTAAGGCATCAGACTCCATAAAGCGGTCTTTATAAGGCATAATAGTCATAAATGCACCGTGTTGAATTTCTTTGTAATCATCAGAACCTGTTACCCCAATTAAAAATTGATCTGCCCAAGAAACATTTGTATAACCAACTTGTAGCATGCCTCCAGTAGAACGGTAAGCATCGTTAAAACGTCTTGCTGTAATTGGTGTTTGTACACCACCTAAGCCTGTAACTAATACACTTCTTCCCCAAACTTTATAATTGTTGTCTGAATAATTATTAAAGCCCGATGCTTTAACGGTAAACCCAGAGTTTTTTAATCGGTATAATCCATTAATACTAACTTGTGAAGTGTTGAAGGAACCAAATGAAGCTGATGCATTAAAGTTGGATTTTGTAGATTGATGTAGTACAATATTAATCGCACCACCTAAGGCATCATCGGCCAAATACCCTGGCACTACGCCTTTGTAAACTTCAATGCGCTTTATCATGGATGGCGGTATGCTGTTTAAGCTAAATGAGGAACCGTAAATAGAAATTGGAATGCCATCAATAAAAATTCGAACTGCATTTCCTGAAAGTCCGTTTAGCATGTACTGTACGTTAGACCCTAAACCACCATTTTGTCTAATTTTCACCCCTACAGAAGTATTTAGTAATTCGTTGGTTTGTATGTTTCGTTGGCTAACTTCTTTAGTTTCCAATACATTTACAGCAAAACCTTTTTCTTCTATTTTTTTCTTTTTGGTTTTAGTTTTTAGATGAATTTCGCCCAGATCTTGATATTCAGTAAGCTCTAAAACATATTTTAATCTTTTTTCTGTTGAATTAATTTCCGTTTCAAGGGCATGTTCTTTAGCATTTAATGAATAGGTTTTAATGGTATAATTGCCGTAGGGAACATTTTTAAAAGCAAACTCACCATTAATACCAGAAGCAACAGTTCTTCTAACCGAATTTCCGGTTAATACAACCTGTGCTCCTAAAACAGGCTCGTCATTATTGAAGGTAATTTCACCATATAAATGCCCGTTTTGACTAAAAACAAGGGCATTTAAAAGTAGGAATACTGATGTTAAAAATTTTGGACAAAAAGACATTTATAATATTTTTAACAAAAGTATATTTATTTAGACTAATTACAAATAAGAGGTTTATAAATGAGTAATATTTAGTATTTTTATGTGAAAACATAAAATATCATAATTTTAAACCTATTAAATTGCGTTAAATCTAATTTTTATTTAGATTAATTATGAATAGTGATTTTTAATAATTTGAAAATGGGCTATTTTGTATGTTAAAATTGAAGTGTTTTGACTTAAGAAAGCGAAGGAGACTTTAAAACGCAAATTGTAATTGAACACTAACACTTTTTTTCTCGGGTACTTTTTTAGTTTCGGTGTTTAAGTTAGACATCGAAATGCCTAAAAGCCGCACCGAATTATTTAGTTTTTCTTGATACAATAAAGATTTAGCGGTATCAAATATTAAATCTTTGTTGCTAATATAATAGGGGAGCGTTTTACTTCGTGTTTGCAGAGAGAAATCGCTGTATTTTATTTTTAAAGTCACTGTTTTTCCAGCCACTTTGTTTTTGGTTAATCTTCTAGAAACTTCTTCAGAAATGTGTTTAAGCTTCTCAAGCATAAAAACTTCCGAAGATAAATTCTCACTAAACGTGCGTTCGGCTGCTAAACTTTTTCTTATACGGTTGGGCTTCACTTCACTGGTATGAATGCCTCGAACCACATGGTAATAGTAAGCTCCAGATTTACCAAAGTGAGTTTCTAAATATTCTATAGATTTCTGTTTTAAATCGAGTCCTGTAAAAATGCCTTTTTGGTACATTTTTTCGGCAGTAACCTTACCAACACCATAAAACTTCCTAATATCTAGAGCTTCTAAAAAGGGAATGACTTCTTCAGGATTTACTGTTTTTTGTCCGTTAGGCTTATTATAATCACTAGCCACTTTGGCAATAAATTTATTAATAGAAATTCCTGCCGATGCTGTTAATCCAATTTCATTAAAAATACGTTCCCGAATTTCTTCAGCAATTAAAGAGGCGCTGGGGTTTCCTTTTTTGTTTTGGGTAACATCTAAATAGGCTTCATCTAAAGACAGCGGTTCAACCAAATCGGTGTAATCGAAAAAAATGGTTCTAATTTGTTTCGAAATTTGGGTATACCTTTCAAAATCGGTTTTTACAAAAATAAGTTCGGGGCACAATTTAGCGGCCATGTTTCCAGACATGGCACTTTTTACTCCAAATTTGCGTGCCTCGTAACTTGCAGCACTAATTACGCCACGTGTTTCGCTACCACCAACGGCTATGGCTTTGCCCTTTAAATCGGGGTTGTCCAATTGCGCTACCGACGCGTAAAACGCATCCATATCTACATGAATTATTTTTCTTATTGGTAAATCGGATAACATACTGTAAATTTATCAAATCCTGAGGAAGAAAAATCTCGAATTCGGGAAATTAAACAGAATAAAAAGACACAAAAGTGTTTTCTGACGATTTATATGATTGAAATTGAACGTAAGTTTTTAGTGAAATCTGAAGCTTTTAAAAATGAGGCTTTTAAACAAACCAGAATTTGTCAAGGGTATCTTAATTCCAATAAAGACCGAGCCGTTAGAATTCGAATTAAAGACGATTTGGGCTTTATTACCGTAAAAGGAAAATCGTCTGATAATGGTTTATCCCGTTTTGAATGGGAAAAAGAAATCCCTCTACATGAAGCCGAAGCCCTTTTACAACTTTGTGAAATGAGCGTAATTGATAAAATTCGTTATGAAGTAAATGTGGGCAGTCATATTTTTGAAGTTGATGAGTTTTTTGGTGAAAACACAGGCTTGATTGTTGCCGAAGTTGAGCTAAGTAGTGAAGACGAAACGTATATAAAGCCAGATTGGTTAGCTAAAGAGGTAACCGGAGATGTAAAATATTATAATTCGCAATTAAGTAAACAACCGTTTAAATTATGGAAATGATAAAAAAGTTAGCCCCAGTTTTTTTAATAATGTTATTAATAATGGCTTGTAAGGAAGATGTGAAACCTGTTGTACAACCTGTAGAAATAAGTCCGGAAGAAGCTGCAATTAATAAAGTAAAAGATTCTTTATACACAGCTTTTATTAAGGCAAAAGAAAATAAAAAAACACGAGAACAAATAAAAGCAGACCTAAAATTTAAGGGTTATAAAACATTCGATTATGTTGATGAAAAATCGAAAGACACCATTTTAATGCAACAATATTTTGTAGCTTTTTTAAAAGCGGGAGCCATTAGAGGGCAGAATGAAGAAGAAGCTGCTGCTTTACAACAAGAACATTTAGATTATTTAGGCAAAATGTATGAAATGGGACATGCCGATATTTCTGGTCCTTTTGGTGATGATACCGCTTTACGTGGCATGACCATCTATAATGTACCCAATATAACAACCGCCGAACGCTTAGCTAACGACGATCCGATGGTTAAAGCGAATCGATTAATAGTTGAAGTACATCCTTGGTGGGCAGCAAAAGGATTTCCATTAAGATAATGCTAAAGTTTTTTAAAGTTTTATTTTTCTCTATTAATGTTGTTATAATAATGGCATTAATACTGCTTCATTTTTTAATAAAAGATGCGAGCTATCAAATGTCTTTATGGTTTTACCCTTTTCCTTTACCTGTAATTATTGGGATTGTTCTTGGTTTATCCATTTTTCTTGGAAAGCGCCGTAAATACAACCTGATTGTAGCAAGCGTTTTATTACTTATTTGGTTATTTGGAAGTTTTAGATTTTCGTTTGCCGAACCTATTGAAGAAGCCGATTTAGAAGTTGTTTTTTGGAACACATCTAGAGCGCATAATTTTAAAGACGCTATGGCGCATTACGGCGGTCTTCCCGATATTATGGTACTAGCCGAAGCCAATAGTCAAGGTTTTACGCAATTACAGGCAAAATATCCAAACTATTCTTTTTATAAATCAACTCGCGAACTTTCTATTTTTTCTAAAAGTCCGATGAAAATTATTTCAGATGCAACCTCGAATTACAATACCTCTGTAGTACACTTTAAAGCTTCCAACATCGATTTTTTTGCTATTGATGTTACAGGAAGCAAGGATGTGCCAAGACAATGGGAACTTGATTATGTGAACGAGCATATAAAATACGGCAATAAAACGGTGGTTTTAGGTGATTTTAACTTGCCTTATGAATCGCTTTATTTTAAAGTTATAAAAGCTCATTTTAAGCATTGGTTTTCATCAAAAGGGAAAGGCTTTAGGGAAACTTGGCCTTGGGGGTTGCCATTGTTGTCTTTAGATCATATTTGGGTGTCTAAAGATTTAGAGCTGTTAGATTCTAAAAAACTAAATTCATTAGAATCGGATCATGAAATGATTAAAACAGTAATTAAAAATCCGTCATTCTGAAATACAAAGAATAGTAAATCAGAATGACGAAAATTCATTTTAAGTAAATTTCAAACAAAAAAGAAGCCTTGCGTTTAGTTTGAAACAGCCACTTTTTTTGATATTTCGGTATCCGATGTTTTTACTGAAAACACATACATTCCCGAAGATAAATGTGTTGGAATAACAATTTTTTTATCGGATGCATTTATATGCTTTTCAAAAACAATTTGACCTAACATATTTACTGCTTGTAGCGTTTCAACCGTTTGACTTTTCGGGTTATTTATAATTATATTAGAGTCTAATGCATTATAAAATAATTGAACCCCTAATTTATGGTCTTCAGAATTGATATCTAAAGTTTTTGTTTTGTCCGAAAATGCAATTTCAAAACGGTTACTAGTTAGTCCTGCTTCAACATTAGTAAAATATGAAGAATTTCTTAAATCAAAATAAGTGTCATGATCTTTTAAATAAACCTGTACGTCGTCAGGAACATTTTCTAAAGTATTGATGCTTATCTCAATTAATCCTCCTTTTTTAGTTTTTACAGTTAGTGGCAACACTGTTTCTTCTGTTATGGCATCAATCCCTTGAATAATATAATCGTCGTTTTCAATATTCCAATACATATCTTCAATGTTGGTTTCGTTTAAACGGCCATCGTAACCCCAATCGTGCCCCAATGTTGCGTTTTCATCAACAGTGGTTAGTAACTCACGCACATAACCTTTTGGAGATTCATAATGAATTCTAAGTTTTGGTCTTACATCATCATATTTTGTTGCTTCTGTTTTAGCACTCGTTTTATTAGATGCGCTTTTTAGAAATATAGAATTCTTGCTTGCTTCATCTACAAATACTCTTTGGTCGTTTTCAAATTTGGTTTCGCCATCAGACTCTGCATTTACAAAGAAGCCTTGCCCTACAGCAATGTAGCGTTGTGGGGTTTTTGAAGATTTTCCAGTTTGACTAACATCTGGGTGCGATTTTGCGCCTTTACCCGATAAGGCTGGCGTGCCACCAGAATGATTATATAATCCATAGCCACCTTCATAATCAGCTAAATAATGAGAGCCACCTCCAAAGTGCTCCCAAAAATATAAGGTGCCATCTAAATGTGGGTTATCGTTTAAAAATTCGGCAGCATCAATAACAGAAGGATATGGGTTTCCTACTAAATATTCATTGCCTTCATGTGTTTCTAAAGTTATTTCACCATTATTTGGAGTGCCAATGTATACGTAATTATGGTCGTTAGATATATCGCCTTTTCCGGGGCCTTTCATGGTATAACCTTCGCCAACCTTTAATTCGCCTGTACTTTTAATTTGTTGCCATAAGGCGTAAGTATCTCTTGGTTTATTGGTGTATTTGTAAATCCAATAGTCTGCAATTTTTATAGGATCGCTTGTGTCGTCACCATCATAGCCCCCAACAAAAGTTATGGGTTGCGGGTTGTTAGTCTCTTGTCCATCATAAAGAATGTCTGCAACAGTATACGTTTCATTGCCATCAATAAGACCATTTGTATTAAATGAATGTACAGGAGAAGACCATAAGTTATAAGAATACATGTTTACAGTGCCTTGTTGGTCGCGTTGAAGTATTCCATAGGGGCCAGCTTCCAGTTGACTGTCTTGAGTTTGTACCAGTTGAGATTCACCTTGTAAATCTAGTTCACCTTCTAATTTTAAATACCAAGTGTTTTTTAGTTCAACATGGTTATTAACTTCAAGTTTACCGTTTTCAGAGATAAATAAACCTAAATTAGAATGATAGGTTGAGGTTTTTACATCGTGATTTATGTTTACTATCGACCAATCTTTAGCTAAAGTGTAATCGTGTATGTCCCAAGCATCACCATGTAGCCATGTACTACTGTTATTCCAGTCGCCATCAGTTGTAGTAACAAAAGGTAATGGAGCCGTTTGTGGGCGTATATTTGAGATGCCGTCGTTATACATTGTAGCATCGGTATTTCCGGTTTTGTCTACAACAGCATCACCAATGTAGTTATCCATCGTGTAATAACGTAGTAAAGAACCATTAAGAGAACTTTTTATTTCTCTATCTATAATTTTACCTTTATTGAAATTGGTATCATCTAACTCTTGATTCATCATTTTTTGAATGTCTAATTCTGTTAGAGCTTCACTAAAAACACGTACTTCGTCGATTTCACCTATAAAATAAAGATCGTTTCCAGCTGGATTTTTTCCAATGGTAAAATTATTTGCACTTGTTTTAAGCGTTGTCCCTACATTTTTTGAGCCATTAATATGATCTTCCCCGTTAATATACATGTTTGCCAAGCCTGTTGCCGTATTGTAAGTTACTGCAACATGAATCCAAACGCCTTGTTGTAAAGCAGTAGTTGAGCTTCCAATTGATGTTTCGTTAACAATAGTTCGAATGTTGGTTCCGTTTATAATTATGTTGAAGTTATCTTGGCCAATAACAAATTGCTGTGTAGAGCCATCCGATTCTGGTTTTATCCAGCACATTAAAGTGATTTCTGATAACCCATCTAAAAAATTTGGTGTTTCTACATAATCATCTACACCATCAAAGCTTAAGGCATGTGAACCGTTAATTATTACTGCTGGTGCAGTTACTTCTGCTTCAATTATAAACGTATATGGGTTGTTATTAGGATCATCACTGGCTACGCTAATAGTAGCTTGTTTAAAACCTGATGAGCTTGGAGTGAACGTTACTTCAAAAGTTGTAGAGGGATTTCCGTTGTTTAAAACAGTTTTTTTTGTAGGTTGTTGGGATATTGTAAAATCGCTTGATGACGCTATGAAGCTTACCGGATTTGCTGGTAATTTTATGTTCCCTGTATTAGGATTCGTGTTTATAATCGTAAACGTTTTTGTAATACTTGCTGAGCCAAGCTCAACTGTTCCAAAATAAGTATTGTTAATACTATTTGTTATAGTTGCTCCATTTGTAATAAGATTATTATTTCCTCTAATTTCTAGTTTAGAAGATATGTTTACAAAGTAATCTTCGAACTCTTGGAGATCGTAAGTGATACCACAAGGGTTTTGTTGAAACCAGTTTTTTTCAGCACCAATTCTCATAACTGTGGTTCCAACTGATGCGTTATTAGGTATTGTAAACGTAATATAATTGTTATTTGTACCTCTAATAAATTCACTGTCGCTAAATATGCCATCTTTATTATAATCAATAAAGAGTCCTAGGTTTAACGGTCCTCCCGCTACTGAAATGTATACTTTTTTTTCACTTCCAGCTATTAAGTCAACGGAAGGCGTGTTTAAATAATTACCATATCCACCATCGTCTCCAGAGTTATTATTAATACTAGTAGAATTTGCCCCATCAAGTTTTACATTTGTAATATAAGCATTGCCATTGGTATGAGATACAGGTTCACAAGCTCCTGTGTTTATGATGATGTTTACAGTTGCAGTATCACAGTTACCATTGCTGTCACAAATTGAATAAGTAAAGCTATCTGTTCCAACGTAACCTGGGTTTGGCACGTACTCAAATGTTCCATCTATATCTTGTTCGGTTATAGAGCCCTGTGATGGTGTCGTCGCGATAGAAAAATCGTCACCATCTCCAAGGTGATTGCTAATCATATCATTTGCTCCAACATTTATTTGATTGCTAACGCCGCTCGAATCTTTCCCAACAATTAATTCATCGTCAAATGCCTCTGGAGTACTTGGTAATGCAAAATTTAGCGTATAATCTTCTACCTCTGTTATTTTGCCTTCAAAATTACAAGCATCAACATCGTACTGTGGGTCACACGTTCGGCAATAGAAAGAAACAACGCGTAATACAGCCGTGTCTTGTAGTTGTTTTGTTATTTGAATAGTTCCTGAAGATTTTAAGTTAAGTTTGAACTCCTCAGAATTATAGGCTTCAATAAAATTACCATCTCCGTAATCTATCCATAATACTGTTTTTACACCATCACCCCAGCTACCGTTTGTGTTTGTAATAGAAAAAGTACAGATTCCTCCTACTTTAACATTAACCGATTTTGCGGTATAATTTGTCCATCCTTGTCCAATAACACTTGTGTTATTTATTGTAGAAGCTGATTCACCTGTTATCGTGACGTTTGTTATTCCAACTTGGCTATTCGTTCCTACATTACTAGGCGTACATTGTGCATTTAATGAAAACTGGTTAACCAAAAAAAATAAGGCTATAAGTATAGACTTAAAATAAAATACATATGTTTTTATCATGTGATTTGAGAGAGAGAGAGTTTATGAGAGAATGTTGTGTTTAAATAGCTAAAAATAAATAATGATCAAAATTAATTATTAAAAAGGACTTTAGTTAAATTTCATCTTTTTTTCGATAAAAAACAGTTTTTTTAACATGTTATAAGATTGCATTAGTAAAGCATCATATTTTTTAACAAGTAAAATCTTTCTTAACTGGTCGAGTGAGTGCTCAATGTATCTTAGTGAATGTTGGTGCTTGTTTCCATACAGAATGCGTAGTTTAGTAACATTCCAATTAAAAATAAATGTATATTTGAAAACCCAAATCAAAAAAAATATGAAAACCTTAAAATTAAAACCATGGTACCTATTGCTATGCTTTACAATGTTAATTTGTAGCGTAGCCTGTTCAAAAAGTGATGACTCTAATTCTGATGAATCAGCATACATTAACACCCAAATTTTTAACGAAATAAATGCACACAGGAAAAGCTTAGACAAAAAAGCATTTGCTTCAAGCACTTTAGCAAATACTATGGCCGATGAGCATAGCGCATATATGGCTGCTCAAGGAAAGCTTAGTTACGACGATTCTATTAAAAGAGCAGGTGAATTGATTGCACAAGAAAATGCTAAATCAATGACCGAAAGTGTGGCTAATAAATACAGTTCGGCTGAAACGCTAATTGAAGCTTTATTAAACGATGCAGCGCATCGAAAAAATATTGAAGACGATTTTACACATATTGGCATTGGTGTAAACAAAGATGCAAATGGCGTGGCTTATTATTCGTTAATTTTCTTCAAAAAATAAACATTATTCAGGTTAAGTGTAAGTTTAAAGTCTGTTAGAAATATAAATCTAGCAGACTTTTTTAATTTGAAACAGCCATTAATCCGCTAGTTTTAAGGGCTAAGAATTGGCTAATTGTAGCAAAATTAACTTTTAAACCGTAACTTGTGGAAACTACAAACCGCTTTAAAAATTTATATGTTATGCCTGAAATTTCGACTCATTTTGGAATAGATAAAGCTTTAAAAACTTTAGGGATTACACCTATTAATTTAGGAAGTTCTACAGGAATAAATTCATTTTCAAACGGATCAATTATTGGAAGTTTTTCACCTGTTGATGGTGCATTAATTGCTAAAGTAAAAACGACATCGCAAGCCGATTATAATGAAGTTTTAGAAACAGCAACGGCTGCTTTCAAAGTCTGGCGAAGCAAACCAGCACCTTTTCGTGGCGAAATCGTGCGGCAGTTTGGTGATAAATTAAGAGAAAAAAAAGAAGCGCTTGGTAAATTGGTGTCTTACGAAATGGGCAAAAGTTACCAAGAAGGTCTTGGCGAAGTTCAGGAAATGATAGATATCTGTGATTTTGCTGTGGGCTTGTCTCGACAACTGCATGGGCTTACAATGCACAGCGAACGCCCTGGGCATCGTATGTACGAGCAGTATCATCCGCTTGGTGTGGTTGGTATTATTTCGGCGTTTAATTTCCCTGTTGCTGTTTGGGCTTGGAATACTGCCCTTGCTTGGATTTGCGGCGATGTTTGTGTTTGGAAACCTTCAGAAAAAACACCACTTTGCGGTATTGCTTGTCAGAACATTGCAGCAGAAGTTTTTGCTGAAAATAACCTGCCCGAAGGCATTTCATCTTTAATAAATGGCAATTATCAGGTTGGGGAATTTATGACTCAAGATTCCAGAATACCTCTAATTTCTGCAACAGGTTCAACTAAAATGGGTAAAACTGTAGCGCAGGTTGTTGCTGCTAGATTAGGAAAAAGTTTATTAGAATTAGGCGGAAATAACGCCATTATAGTAACCCCAGATGCCGATATAAAAATGACCGTAATTGGTGCTGTTTTTGGTGCTGTTGGTACGGCTGGACAGCGTTGTACCTCTACCCGTCGTTTAATAATTCATGAAACTATTTATGATAAAGTGATGAAAGCCATCACAGATGCTTATAAACAATTACGCATAGGAAACCCGTTAGATGAAAACAATCATATGGGACCATTAATTGATGCCGATGCCGTAAAACGATACCAAAATGCTTTGGATAAAGTTGTTGAAGAAGGCGGAAAGATATTGGTTGAAGGCGGCCTGCTTTCAGGCGCAGGGTTTGAAAGTGGTTGCTACGTAAAGCCTGCCATAGTTGAAGCAGAACCACATTTTAAAATGGTACAAGAAGAAACCTTTGCACCAATTTTATATGTGCTGAAATATGCTGGAACTGTTGAAAATGCCATCGACATTCAAAACAGCGTTGCTCAAGGTTTAAGTTCGGCCATTATGACCAATAATTTACGTGAAGCAGAGTGTTTCCTTTCGGTAACGGGCTCCGATTGTGGTATTGCAAATGTAAATATTGGTACTTCGGGAGCCGAAATAGGAGGGGCTTTTGGTGGCGAAAAAGAAACGGGTGGCGGACGTGAATCGGGTTCCGATGCTTGGAAAGTATATATGCGTCGTCAAACCAACACCATAAATTATACCACGGAATTACCATTAGCCCAAGGCATAAAATTCGATTTATAATTCCTTTACCTAAAGAGTTAAAAGAGTTTTCCTGCTTTTATAATGGAATTTCCAACGCGTTTATATTTTACAATGTTTCCGTTGGCACAAAAAAGATATATCGCATTGGTTTTTTGTTCTTTAGCGTTTAGTAGTAAAACATCTTCCACATTGCAGTCGTTATCTTTAGCTACTTTAGCCTTGACATGGTCTATGGTAGCGCGGCCTTTTTTAAGTTCAGCTTGAATTTTACTGTCTAATTTTGGTTCTTTAAAATCGGCATCAGGTTTACAGGAATTGTCGTTATTTGTTTCTACTAAAGTGCTGTCAACTGCTTTTTTCTCTGGAACTATATTATCAATATATTCCCAGGTGTAATCCGCTTTAAGCAAAACACGTCGGCCGTCTTCTGTTTTTACAATATAATTGTTCTGTGAAAATCCGATAAATGATAGGCTGAATAGAAAAATAAAGATGTAAGTTCTCATAAATAAAGGTGTGATGTGTCTTCAAAAGTACAGAAATTATGTCAAAAGAAATCAAGTCTTCTAATTTATGAGAATGCTTAAATTAAGAAGTATATTTACGGCATGTTTCCTGAAAAATTACATCAAAAATTAGAAAACCGCAATGCTGAAAATGCATTGAGACAGCTTGGTGCGGATAATCCATACGTTGATTTTTCATCGAATGATTATTTAGGATTTTCAAATAATGAAACTATTTTTAATGAAAGTCACGCGTTTTTAAAAGCGCAAAATCTGCTTCATAATGGAGCTACGGGTTCACGATTGCTTTCAGGAAATCATAAATTATATCCCCTTGTAGAAAAGCAATTGGCTAACTTTCATAATAGTGAATCGGCCTTAATTTACAACTCAGGTTACGATGCCAATATTGGTTTTTTTGCCAGTGTACCGCAACGTGGTGATATTATTTTATATGATGCCTATATTCATGCGTCCATCCGTGATGGCATGCTCATGAGTAATGCGAAAACCTATAAATTTAAGCATAACGATTTAAGTGATTTAGAAACACTGTTAACTCGCTTTACTGAAGGAGGTTCTGATAGTAAGCAACATATTTATGTCGTTACCGAATCTGTTTTTTCAATGGATGGCGATTCACCAGATTTAGAAAAACTATCGCAAATATGTAAAAAGCACAAGGCGTATTTAGTGATTGATGAAGCTCATGGCCTTGGCGTTTTTGGAAAACATGGTGGCGGACTCATTCAACACCTAAGCCTAGAAAAAGCCGTGTTTGCAAGAATTGTAACCTACGGAAAAGCCTTAGGATGCCACGGGGCCTCTATTTTAGGTAGCGACCTTTTGAAACAGTATTTAGTTAATTTTTCTCGCAGTTTAATTTACACAACAGCACTCCCGCCTCACAGTTTGGCTACCATTCATGCCAGTTATGCAGCACTAGAGCAAACTCAAACACGCCAGAAACTAAAAGAAAACATCCAGTATTTTAAGTCTGAAATCAATAAAAACCAGCTTCAAAAGTTGTTTAGAGAAAGTGATTCGGCCATACATTGCTGTATCATTTCAGGAAACGATAGGGTGAAACACATATCAAAACATATTCAGAATTCAGGTTTTGATGTCAAACCCATCTTGTCTCCAACGGTTTCAAAAGGACAGGAACGCTTACGATTTTGTCTACACGCTTATAACACCGAAGCTCAAATTTCTGAAGTTTTAAAACTACTAGCACCCTTGGTAACCTCATGAGCAATCGTTTTAAAACCATAGCACGATTTCAATATTCTACCGAAGCCCAAATTGTAAAAGGGCGTTTGGAAGCCGAAGGCATACAGGTTTTTTTATCCGATAATTTAACCATCGATACCGATCCACTAGTGAGCAACGCCATTGGCGGTGTAAAACTAAAAGTGCTATCAGAACAAGCCCTAAAGGCGCAACATATTTTAGAATCTATAAGTAAATATGCCATAGACGACGAAGGCCAAACCGTCGTTTGTCCAAATTGTGAAAGCCAAAAAGTTGCCCTCTTTTCAACAATTAAGGATGCTAAATCATTATTCTGGTTTATTTTTGGGGTTTTATTTTCATCGCTTCCATTTTATATGAAACATAAATATAGATGTGAAATGTGCCAAACGGAGTTTAATATAAAATGAATCAGCTTGCGTCACCCTAAACGTTTTCAGGGTTACATTTCAGCAAATGAAATCAATAATTATGAGAATCTGAAATAAATTCAGATTGACGTAAAATAACCCATTTCTTATCACAGCATAAAGTTATGATAAGAAAATTGAGTTTTCTTATCATAATAAAGTAACTTTGTAAAGCAAATTCAAAATTTTATACATAGTGGATTCAGGACATTTAAATAAGTTACCCCTCACACATGATGTTGAATCTAAAAAAGTATTAAAAAAATTAGCTTCTGCCCATAGAGCTTTGGCAGAACTCAAAGGTGTTGTTTCAAGTATTCCAAACGAAAATATCTTAATTAACACTTTAGGTCTTCAAGAAGCTAAAGATAGTTCGGCTATTGAAAATATTATCACCACGCACGACGATATTTTTAAAGCCGAGTTAAATCTCGATGGGTTTAAATCTTTAAACGCTAAAGAGGTTCAAAACTATATCGCTGCATTAAAAAAAGGATTTGGTCTCATTTCAAAAAATAGGATTTTAACCAACAATGATATTATCGCCATCCAGTCGGAATTAGAAAAAAATAACGCTGGGTTTAGAAGAGTTCCAGGAACCACACTTAAAAATGCAACAACGGGAGAAACCGTTTACACCCCTCCCCAAGATTACGATGCCATATTAGATTTAATGCAAAATCTAGAACGATTTATAAATGATCCTAGCGTTTCGGATTACGACGATTTGGTTAAAATGGCTATTATTCATTTTCAGTTTGAAAGTATACATCCTTTTTATGACGGAAACGGAAGAACAGGGCGAATTATAAACGTGTTGTTTTTAGTAATGAACGATTTATTAAATCTTCCCGTCTTGTATTTAAGTCGTTATATTATAACGCATAAAGCAGATTATTATAAACTTTTACAAGAAGTTAGAGAAACGAATCATTGGGAGAATTGGATTTTATACATGCTAGACAGTGTTGAGCAAATTTCAAAAGAAACCATTGTATTAATTGCAAAAATTAATGATCTAATGCTTAAATATAAGCACCTGCTTAGAACCAACTATAAGTTTTATAGCCAAGATTTATTAAATAATTTATTTATGCACCCTTATACGAAGATTGAATTTATTGAAAATGACTTAGGTGTTTCAAGAATTACAGCTTCAAAATATCTTAATTTATTAGCAAAAGATAACATCCTCAAAAAAGAAAAATTAGGAACAGGAAATTATTATATTAACGTGGAATTAATTAAAATTTTAACGCTAAAAGACTGATTTTTAAGTTCTACACTTATTAATTTGATGTCATTTTCTAAAACAGAAAAGCATCAATAGAATGACTTGCGCATGACGAAAAAAACAAACACTTATTTCATAACAGGTATTTCTACCGAAGTTGGTAAAACCGTGGCCTCGGCCATTGTAACAGAAGCCTTAGAAGCCGATTACTGGAAACCCATTCAGGCCGGAGAATTAGACCATTGCGATACCAAAAAAGTACAAAACCTAATCTCCAATACCAATACAAAATTTCATCCTAACGCCTATGCATTAAACACGCCTATGAGTCCGCACGCTTCCGCGGAAATAGATGGCGTTACAATCGATTTAAAGCAGATAAACCCTCCCAAAACCAACAATCATTTGGTTATTGAAGGTGCTGGTGGTTTGTTAGTTCCTTTGAATGATGAAAAGACGATTTTAGATATTATCAAACCAAATTATAAGGTTATTGTGGTATCTAGACACTATTTAGGAAGTATCAATCACACGCTTCTAACAGTAAAATTACTGCAAGAAAAAGGATTTGATGTCTCACTAATTTTCAGTGGAAACGAACATAAAACGACAGAAGACATCATTAAAAAAATGACAAAAGCTTCCGTTATTGGAAGGATTGATGAAGAACCTTATTTCGATAAAAATGTGATTCGGGAATATGCTGATAAGTTTAAAGCTAATTTGTAACGTCACCCTACTATAATTACTTTAGAACATCAGTACAACAAGAATGACGAGAGCACTTATGACACTACAACAACGCGACAAAAAACACCTCTGGCACCCGCTTACCCAACATAAATTGCACCCAGAATCTATTGCCATTACAAAAGCAAAAGGCTGTGTGTTAACCGACGAAAATGGTAACGAATATATCGATGCTATCGCCTCATGGTACACCTGTATGTACGGGCACTGCAACGATTATATAACCAGTCGGGTTTCAGAACAAATGAAACAGCTGGATCAAGTGGTTTTTAGCGGATTTACACACGAACCTGCCGTGAAACTTTCCGAAGCTTTGATCAATATTCTTCCCGATAATCAACAAAAAATATTTTTTAGTGATAACGGCTCCACTTCGGTTGAAATTGGTATTAAAATGGCCCTACAATATCATTTTAACAATGGGGAAAAACGCAATACCCTAATCGCTTTCGAGGATGGTTTTCACGGCGATACCTTTGGCGCCATGAGTGTTTCTGGACTCTCGGTTTATAACGGTCCGTTTGAAGAATTTTTCCTCGATGTGAAACGTATTCCAGTTCCAAATGGTGAAAATTTAGATGCTATTTTAGAGCAATTAGAAAAAATTTCTAAAGACAATAAAGTCGCTGGATTTGTTTACGAACCTTTGGTTCAAGGTGCAGCAGCCATGAAAATGCATGATGTTAATGACTTAAATACCATTTTACAATTTTGTAAAAACAATCAAATTATAACCGTTGCCGACGAGGTCATGACAGGTTTTGGTAAAACCGGAAAACATTTCGCATCGCTACACATGGAAACCAAACCAGATGTTATGTGTTTAAGCAAGGCGCTTACGGGCGGATTGCTACCCATGGCATTAACCACCTGCTCACAAGATATTTACGATGCTTTTTATAGCGACGATATCGGAAAAGGCCTTTTTCACGGACATACCTATTCGGCAAATCCACTAGCCTGTACAGCTGCTTTGGCGAGTATAGAATTGCTACAAACCGAAGCCATTCAAAGCAATATACTGCGCATTATAGCTTCACATCAAACTTTTGGCGAACACATTAAAAAGCATCCTAAAGTAAAAGACATCAGACAATCAGGCGTTATTTTTGCCTTAGATTTAGATGTAGAAATGCAACGCTACGGAAATCTGCGTGATAAACTATTCAAGTTTTTCATGAATCACGGCGTGTTTTTACGACCGCTTGGGAACACCATTTACATTCAAGCGCCTTATGTGGTTACGGAAACTCAGTTAGAAAAAATCTATCAGGTTATTGAAGAGGCTTTGGATATTGTTTAGGGCGTTACCCATCCATCGACTACGCTCAGGACAGGCGGTCGGGCTATCCGCTTTATCTTTTTAATTTTTTATGAAATTAAAAAGGATGCCGCTTCAAATGCTGTGATTCACGATTTCAATAAAAATGTAAACTATGAGTAATCCCTAACGCATAAATAGTATTTTTGTCAACTAACGTTAATCAGATTAACTTTTTAGATTCACATCACCATATTATGAGATGCTGAAACACCTTGCCTGTCGGCAGGCAGGAGTTCAGCATGACGAAATATTTATGCAACAACCCATTTCCATTACCGCCATGTCATCTATTTCTTCCTTAGGAAAAACATCCGACGAAGTATGGCAAAGTTATTTAAGCAACAACCATTGTCTGACTTCAAAATCCGTTTTGAATCAAGAGCTACCGGTGGCTCAAATTCCTGAGCATGCTAAAGCTGATATTGAGGCTTTAAAGCAATCCGATCAAAAGTACAAGTCTTTAGATAATTCCGTTTTATATGCCATTTATGCTTCTAGAGCTGCTGTAAAACAAGCAAAATGGGATGCTAGCGATAATTTCGGCATCAACTTAGGGTCTTCCCGCGGCGCTACCGAACTTTTCGAAACTTATTACGATTCCTTTTTACAATCTAATAAGGCAGAAACCTTAAGTTCGCCAACCACAACCTTAGGCAATATTGCCTCTTGGGTGGCTCACGATTTACAAACCGAAGGCCCAGAAATAAGTCATTCCATAACCTGTTCTACAGCTTTGCATGCCATGTTAAATGGTATCGCGTGGATTAATTCTGGCATGTGCAATAAATTTTTAGTTGGAGGAAGTGAGGCGCCATTAACGCCATTTACCTTAGCGCAGATGCAAGCACTAAAAATATATTCGCAAGTCAAAATTCAAGATGATTGTCACGCTGAGCCTGGAGAAGCGCTGGAAGCAACATTCCCATGTCGCGCCTTAGATCTCGAAAAAACCAAAAACACGATGGTGTTAGGCGAAGGTGCTTCCGTAGCTTGTTTGGAAGCTGGCATTCAGGAGGACGCCCTTGCAATTATTAGCGGCTATGGCTATGCTACCGAAATATTAAAACATAATATTTCCATTTCTAGTGATGCAAAATGTTTCCAGAAATCGATGAAAATGGCCTTAGGCGATTTAAATCCCGATGAGGTCGATGTTATTGTCATGCATGCGCCAGGGACTATAAAAGGCGATTTATCAGAAGTAAAAGCCATTGAAAAAGTATTCCCTAACCCACCGGCGCTAACCACTAATAAGTGGAAAATCGGACATACTTTTGGGGCTTCGGGGTCGTTAAGTATTGAGTTGGCGGTTTTGATACTTCAAAAGCAACACTTTATAAGTGTTCCTTATTTAAAGGATCAAAAACAACCAAAAAGAATTAAAAATATACTAGTAAACGCTGTTGGATTTGGTGGGAATGCGGTTTCTATATTGTTAACTAAGGCAGGCGATTAAGCCGCTGTAATTTTTGAGAGAATATAGTAATTTTCTGATTATTTAAGAGGTAAAATATAGGATAAAACCGGTTGAAAGAACACCGTAAAAGGCGAATCTTAAAAACAGATTTTGATAATACTAACATAAATTTATTACATTGAACAAAACAACTTTACAACACTTAAGACCCGTACCAACTATGAAAATGGTATTTGGAGTTACCCTCTTTATTTTAGGTCTTATTGGAGCAATCACAAATAATGTTTTCAATTTAATCCTTTCAGGAATTGGTGTTTTTTTAATGCTAAGAGAGGGGTCTGAAATAGATTTTGCTTCAAAGAAATATCGAGAAATTTATTCAGTAATAGGTGTTAATATTGGAAAGTGGAAAGATTTACCTGATATCGAATATGTTTCAGTTTTTAAAACTAACGAAAACAAGAGAGTACAGGGCATGGGAGCTTCGGCTAATTTTTCTAACCAAGTTTATAAATTAAATCTTTTTTATAATGGAAACGAGAAAATTGAAGCCTACATTACAGATGACCTTAATGATGCCTTTGAAAATGCTAAATATCTTTCTCAGGTATTAAATATTGATATTTTAGATGCAACTGAAAGAAATTCTAAATGGTTATAACTATTTTTGCTAAAAATTAATCTTCAAATGAGCGAGACTAGACACAACTGGACTAAAGAAGAAATTCTAGAGATATATAACAAACCTTTTATGGAGTTGCTTTATGATGCTGCAACGGTTCATCGTTTGCATCATGACCCAAACACCGTACAGGTTTCTACTTTATTGTCGATAAAAACAGGCGGATGTTCTGAAGATTGTGGCTATTGCCCACAAGCAGCCAGATACCACACCGATATTGAAGGAAACGATTTAATGTCTGTGCAACAAGTTAAAGCACAAGCTTTACGCGCTAAATCAGGCGGAAGTTCACGTGTTTGTATGGGAGCTGCATGGCGAAATGTAAAAGATGGCGAGGAGTTCGATCAAGTTTTAGAAATGGTAAGAACCATTAATAAACTGGATATGGAAGTGTGTTGTACCCTTGGTATGGTAACCGAAAACCAAGCGAAGCGTTTGGCTGAAGCTGGTTTGTATGCTTACAATCATAATTTAGATTCTTCGGAAGAATATTATAAAGAAGTGATTTCAACCCGTGGTTATCAAGATCGTTTAGATACTATTGATAACGTGCGTAAAACCAATGTTACGGTTTGTAGCGGTGGTATTATAGGCATGGGTGAAAATATTGAAGATCGTGCAGGTATGTTAGTAGCACTTTCTACTTTAAATCCGCAACCAGAATCGACACCAATAAACGCTTTAGTAGCTGTTGAAGGAACACCTTTAGAAGACCAAGAGCCAGTTTCTATTTGGGATATGGTACGTATGGTAGCCACCACAAGAATTGTGATGCCAGAAACTCAAGTGCGTTTAAGTGCAGGACGTACGCAAATGACTAGAGAAGGTCAGGCGATGTGTTTCTTTGCAGGAGCAAATTCTATTTTTGCAGGTGATAAGTTATTAACTACTCCAAATCCAGATGTGAACGAAGACATGAAAATGTTTGAATTATTAGGATTAAAACCTCAAAAACCATTCACTAAAAAAGTACAACCAAAAACGGTTGAAGCTCAAGATTCTAAAATTGAAGCTTTAGGTGAAAAACCAAAATGGACACGCCCAGAACATAAAATTGAACGTAATGAAGCGGCTAGAGCTTTAAGAAAAGAGGCGTCACAAGATTAAGTAAGTGCTTCGCATAAAAAATATAAAACCCGAATTTGATACCAATCAAATTCGGGTTTTTTTTAAAATATCCCCTAGAGGGGATCACAGGGGTATTTTTGCTGTTTTTATTAGTATTCCTTCGAAGAACTTTTCTAGAGTACTTATGTTAAAAACTATAAAGACACTAATTGGCAGGAATGTGTTTGTGCTATTAATTCGAAGCGTGTGCAGTTGTCGCTTTTAGTATACAGCTTAAAATTATCAATTGATAGACTGTTGCGTTAGGGATTTCTCATTGTTTTTAATTTTTGTTTTATGGAAATCGTGAATGCGTTAGGGATTGCAAAGGAAATCCTTTTTGAGAGTTTGCGAACAAAAAGATTGTATTGGAAAGCCCGACCTTTAGGTAACCTGCCAGCCGGCAGGCTGGCGCCCAAAAAAGTAAAATATAATCTTCGATTCTTAAACTAATAATATGCCCTCTTAAAAGTGAATTGTTAGGTAGTAAGTAGATTTTTTAGGCTAAAAATAAATGCGTTTATACGAAATTACTAATGGTTTTCTTTAAACTTTCAGGATCTAAGCCAATAGATTGTTGGAGTTCAGTAACTTTTCCGTGTTCGATGAAAGTATCTGGAATGCCTAATAATTTTATGGTGTTGGTGTACTTATGTTCAGCCATAAATTCTAGAATCGCCGATCCGAAACCACCGCGAACACTGTTGTCTTCAACGGTAATTATGGTGTGATGTGTTTTACAAATATGGTGTAATAAGGTTTCGTCTAGAGGCTTTACAAAGCGCATGTCGTAATGCGATACATTTAAATTTGTAATAGCTTCCGAAACGTTTTTAGCCATGGTTCCGATGCTTAAAACGGCTATGTTTTGACCTTCTTGAAGGGTGACTGCTTCGGCGATATTAATTTTAGTGAATCCTTGTTTCCAATTGATAATCACCCCACGACCTCGAGGGTAACGAATAGCGATGGGTTGTTCCAGTCCTAATTGTGCGGTGTACATGATGTTGCGCAATTCCACTTCGTTTCTAGGGGCAAAAATAATAAGGTTTGGTATGCAGCGTAAATAGCTTAAATCGTAAACGCCGTGGTGCGTGGCGCCATCTTCGCCAACCAGACCAGCGCGGTCTAAACAAAAAATAACAGGTAGATTTTGCAAGGCCACATCGTGAATAATTTGATCGTAAGCCCGTTGTAAAAATGTGGAGTAAATATTGCAAAATGGAATTAAACCTTGGGTGGCCATACCGGCAGCTAAAGTCACCGCATGCTGCTCGGCAATCCCAACATCGAAAGCACGATCGGGGAGGGTGTCCATCATAAATTTTAGGGAACTTCCCGTTGGCATGGCTGGCGTAATGCCAACTATATTTTTGTTTTCTTTGGCCAATTCCACAATGGTATGCCCAAAAACATCTTGATATTTAGGGGGTTGAATGGTGGTTGCTTGCACAGGAATATCCCCCGTTTGGGCATTAAATTTTCCAGGAGCATGGTATTTAACTTGGTCTTTTTCAGCTTGCTTTAAACCCTTGCCTTTCGTGGTTATAATGTGTAAAAACTTTGGACCTTGAACGGTTTTTAAGCGTTGTAATTCCGATATGACTGCATCTAGATCATGCCCATCAATCGGACCCGAATAATCAAAATTTAAAGCTTCAAAAATATTATCTTGTTTTTGGGTGCCCTTTTTTACGTTGGTGAGGTACATTTTTAAGGCCCCAACGCTGGGGTCGATACCAATGGCATTATCATTTAAAATCACTAATAAATTGGCCTTGGTAACGCCGGCATGGTTTAAGCCTTCAAAAGCCATACCGCCCGCAATACTAGCATCGCCTATTACGGCAATGTGTTGTTTTTCTAAATCTCCTTTAAGTCGTGATGCAATGGCCATACCCAAAGCTGCCGAAATAGAGGTGGAGGCATGCCCAACGCCAAAAGTATCAAAGATACTTTCGTCGCGTTTTGGGAATCCGCTTAGTCCTCCTAGTTGTCTGTTGGTTTCAAAGTTGTCTTTTCTGCCTGTTAAAATTTTATGTCCGTAGGCCTGATGTCCTACATCCCAAACCAATTGGTCTTCCGGTGTGTTAAACACATAATGTAAGGCGATAGTAAGTTCTACAACACCCAAACTCGCCCCTAAATGCCCTTCTTTAGTCGCTACGATATTTATAATGAATTCGCGTAGTTCTTTGGCAAGAAGTGGTAAGTCTTTTTGTTTTAAAAGACGCAAGTCCTTAGGGGAGTGAATATGGTTTAATAGAGTTTTTTGCACGACACAAAAATACTGTTTTTATTATTCTTACTATTGAAAATATAAATAGGGCTTAATCTTAAAATTATAATTCAAATTATTTTTGAAATTGTAATTTTGAAAATCTAATCTTTTCATTATGATTCAGCCATTCGACGATACTTATTTTATGAAAAAAGCCCTTCAGGAGGCAGAAACTGCTTTTGAAAAGGGGGAGATTCCTGTGGGAGCAGTGATTGTTATCGATAATAAAGTGATTGCTCGTGGTCATAATCTAACCGAAATGCTCAATGATGTGACGGCTCATGCCGAAATGCAAGCCATAACGGCGGCGGCTAATTTTTTAGGTGGTAAGTACCTTCAAAAATGCACCTTGTATGTCACTTTAGAGCCTTGCCAAATGTGTGCCGGTGCTTTGTATTGGTCGCAAATTTCTAAAATTGTTTATGGCGCCAGAGACTTAGATCGTGGTTGTATTAATTTGAACACCAAACTGCACCCTAAAACCATTATTGAAGGTGGTGTTTTGGCTGAAGAAGCCAGCCATTTAATGAAACGTTTTTTTATTGAACGCCGTAATTTGAATTGAATCTCGATTTTTTTGGACACGGATTTCACTGATTTTCACTGATGAAAATTTGCTCGTAAACAATTCGTGTCAAAGTATTTTATTTCAGCTCTGTGACTCTCTGCGTGTCTCAGTGAAACAACTTATATCAAATAAGAAATATTTTCTTAAAGCTCCTGTGACTGAAAACAGATCACTGAAAACTATTATTCCCGTTTCTGATTCTCTCGCATTTTATCTAAATTCTCTTTAGTCGCTAAAATGTTAATAATAAACTCGCGTAATTCTTTGGCAAAAAGCGGTAAGTCTTTTTGGTTTAATAGACGAAGGTCGCTAGGACAATGTATGGTATCTAACAGGTTTTTATTCAAAATGTATTACAGCAAAATTAATACTAAAAACATATTTATTTGTTAAATGTGTTTTTTCTCTCAAACCTCTAACATATTTTCGCTCCAAGAATAAAATCCAAAAACATTATGAAAAAATTATTATTAGTATTGTGTCTTGTTAGTTTATCGGTTTCTTGTAGTAAAGACGATGATCCAAAATATTCTGCATCAGATTTAGTAGGTACCTGGACGCTTGTTTCAGATGTAGAGGGTGGATGTCCACGAGAAGAGGTGTATACGGAAACCACAGTGAGTTTAATATTGTACTATGGAACAGATTGTGAATTGAATGATGAAAGTGATGTATTTAGTTATAGTGTTGAGGGGAATTATATTAAGGTTAACAACAGTTCAGTTGAAATACTTGAATTAACAGCTAAAACTTTAAAAATTAAAGTCTTTTATGAGAATGCTGGAGAAACGCATTCTGAAGTAAGGACTTATGTTAAAAAATAAGCTATCTTAAATTTAGTAAAAAGGTCTGTAAATGTATTTTACAGGCCTTTTTTGTTGCTTCATTGGTCGTGGTTGTATTAATTTGAACACCAAACTGCATCCTAAAACCATTATTGAAGGTGGTGTTTTGGCTGATGAAGCCAGTCATTTAATGAAACGTTTTTTTATTGAACGCCCTAACTTGAATTAAATCTTGATTTTTTTGGACACGGATTTTCACTGATGAAAATTTGTTCGTAAACAATTCGTGTCAAAGTATTTTTATTTCAGCTCCTGTGACTGAAAACAGATCACTGAAAACTATTATTCCCGCTTCTGATTCTCTCGCATTTTGTCTAAATTCTCTTTAGTCAGCATATAATCTTTAGGGTCTTTATTTTTCCATTGACGGTAAGCGAATAGAGGAAAAACGATTAAAAAAAGCCCTGAAACACCAAAGCCAATAAGTTTTTCAGAGTAGTCTACATTTAAAGTAAAACCTAAAATAATGCTTGCAAAAGCAGCGATAGTTAGTATAAGAAGAAAGTATTTCATGATGTTTTTAATGCTAACAAGTAAATTTAAAAACCTGAGGTTTTATGAATCGACTTGTAGGGTTATTAATTGACGACGATAGGCCGTTAATAATTTCGATTTCGATATAAAACCGTAATACACGCCATTTTGAGTTACAGGTAAATTCCACGCGCTACTGTCCTGGAATTTCTGCATAATATCGGTCATTTTATCTTTGTCTAGATGAATGATAGCAGGCGGTTTTTGCATGATGTGATTGGCAATAACTTCCTTATACAAGCTGCGGTCGAACATGATAGGACGTAAATCATCTAACAAAATAATACCTTGTAGCTTTCGGGTTTCTTTATCTACCACAGGGAAAATATTTCGTTTTGATTTTATAATGGCTTGATTAACCATTTCTTCTAAATTCATTTCTGGATAAATAGAAATGAAATTGGTTTCAATAACTTTATTAATATCCATTAACGTTAAAACGGCATGATCTTTATCGTGGGTAATTAGCTCGCCTTTCCGACCTAATTCCATGGTGTAAACCGAATGTGGTCTAAAATATTTAGTGATTCCAAATGAAATCGTAGACGTAAGCATTAGCGGAATAAACAGTTCGTAACCTCCAGTAAGTTCTGCAATTAAGAAAATAGCGGTTAAAGGCGCATGCAAAACACCAGCGAGTAAACCAGCCATGCCTACAAGCGTAAAATTACTTTCGGAAATAGGTTCGTTAAGTAGTCCGCAATGGTTTAAAATTTTAGACATGCAATAACCCATAATACTGCCCATAAAAAGAACAGGAGCAAAAATACCACCAACACCTCCAGCGCCAAAAGTTAAGGCACTCGCTATAATTTTAAAAAGGAGAAGACCAATTAGAAGTAAAACAACAATCCAAATGTTTTCTAAATCTAAATGGAATAAATTGGTTTCTAAGGCTTTTTCGGGGTTTCCAACAATTAAATTATTAATTACATCGAAA
This sequence comes from Tamlana sp. I1, assembly GCF_015355625.1. Classification (GTDB taxonomy): domain Bacteria; phylum Bacteroidota; class Bacteroidia; order Flavobacteriales; family Flavobacteriaceae; genus Pseudotamlana. The sequence goes on along the minus strand of NZ_JACLAF010000003.1, from coordinate 52,857 downwards.
CCTTCACCGTATAAAGGCGGAATTAAAAAGATAAGCACGCCTATGCCTATACCACCAACCGCTAGCTTTTTTATTGGAGAATCTAGTTTGTCAAAAAGTTTTTGAATACGATCGTAAACTTCGGTGAAATAAATAGACACAAATGCAGCAACAACGCCTAGAAGCATGTAAAAAGGGGCATCGGAAATATAAAACTTATCTTCAATCCTAAACGGTAGTAAAACATCGTCGCCAAAGAAAAAGTAAGAGGTTAAGATGGCTGAAAGTGATGCTAATAATAACGGTAACATGGAAGCGATAGTAAGGTCTAAACTAAAAACTTCAATAGCAAAAATAATGGCCGCAATAGGCGCTTTAAAAATGGAACTCATAGCACCAGCTGCCGCGCAACCAATAAGTAAGGTTCTAGAAGATTGATTCATATGAAACATTCTAGAAATGTTAGACCCAAGCGCCGCACCCGTTGCAACCGTAGGACCTTCTAGTCCAACCGAACCACCAAAACCAACTGTAATTGGTGCCGTTAAAATAGAACCAAACATTTGAAAGCGTTTCATAATGCCTTTTCGTTTTGAAATGGCATAAAGCGTAGAAGGAATACCGTGACTTACCTTATGTCTTATCACATATTTCATGATGAGATAAACCATAGTAAAACCTAAAATAGGAAACAAGAAATAAAAAGCATGGTGGTATTGCTCTATAAAATTGCCTTCTAATAAACTTTGTATAAAGTGTGTTAAGTTTTTTAATATCACAGCGCCTACTCCTGCGGCAAAACCTATAATAATACTTAATATGGAAATAAACTGTTTATGGGAGATGTGTTTAGCTCTCCAAATAAGAAATCGCTTTAAAAGGGTTCTTCTAGGCATGATTAAATCTACAAAAAATCCTGCAAGTTGCAGGATTTTTTAAAGTTATGATTTTAAATTGAGTTTTAAACTTAATTCTGTGAGTTGTGCATCGTCAATAGGCGCAGGGGCATCAATCATGACGTCGCGTCCCGAGTTGTTTTTTGGGAAAGCAATAAAATCTCTAATGGTTTCTTGTCCGCCTAAAATGGCTACCAATCTATCTAAACCAAAAGCTAAACCGCCGTGTGGTGGCGCGCCATATTGGAAGGCATCCATTAAGAATCCAAATTGAGCTTTCGCTTCTTCAGGCGTAAATCCTAAATAATCGAACATTAACGATTGGGTTTCTTTATCGTGAATTCTAATCGAACCACCACCAATTTCGTTTCCGTTAAGGACTAAATCGTAAGCGTTGGCTTTTACAGCGCCTGGATCTGTTTTTAATAATTCTAATTGTCCTGGTTTTGGTGAGGTAAACGGATGGTGCATGGCGTGGTAACGCTCGGTTTCTTCATCCCATTCTAATAACGGGAAGTCCATTACCCATAGTGGTGCGAATTCATTTGGTTTACGTAAACCTAATTGTTCGGCTAATTCCATACGTAAGGCACTAAGTTGTGCTCGTACTTTATTTTTATCTCCTGAAAGCACACAAATTAAATCGCCAGGTTTTGCGTTAGTTGCTTCTGCCCATTTGGCTAAATCGTCTTGATCGTAGAATTTATCTACTGAAGATTTATAAGTACCATCGTCATTACAACGTGCGTAAACCATACCTAAAGCACCAATTTGCGGACGCTTAACCCAAGAAATTAATTTATCTATTTCTTTTCTTGTAAAGTTATTTCCGCCAGGAACAGCGATTCCAACAACTAGTTCAGCACTATTAAAAACGCCAAAATCTTTATGTTGAGCAACGGCGTTTAATTCGCCAAACTCCATACCAAAACGGATGTCTGGTTTATCGTTTCCGTATAAACGCATGGCATCGTCGTAAAGCATTCTTGGGAATTTTTCAACTTCAACGCCATTTACTTCTTTAAGTAAGTGACGCGTTAAACCTTCAAAAGCATTTAAAATATCTTCTTGCTCGATAAACGCCATTTCACAATCTATTTGTGTGAATTCTGGTTGTCTGTCGGCACGTAAATCTTCGTCTCTAAAACATTTTACAATCTGGAAATATTTATCCATACCGCCAACCATAAGCAATTGCTTAAAAGTTTGTGGTGATTGTGGCAAAGCGTAAAATTGACCTTCATTCATGCGAGAAGGCACTACAAAATCGCGAGCCCCTTCTGGAGTCGATTTGATTAAGTAAGGTGTTTCAACTTCAATAAAGCCTTCATTAGATAAATAATTTCTAACTTCTTGAGTAACTTTATGTCTAAAAATCAAGCTGTTTTTAACAGGATTTCTTCGAATATCTAAATAACGATATTTCATTCTAATGTCTTCTCCACCATCGGTTTTGTCTTCAATAGTGAAGGGAGGAAGCATCGATTCGTTTAAAATAGTTAATTCTGAAACTAATATTTCAACATCACCCGTTTGAATATTTGGGTTTTTTGATGCACGCTCGATAACGGTTCCTTTTACTTGAATAACAAACTCGCGTCCTAAGTTTTGAGCTTGTTCGATAAGTGCTTTTGAAGTTCTTTCTTCATCAAAAACCAATTGGGTAATACCGTAACGGTCGCGTAAATCTACCCAAACAATAAAACCTTTGTCTCTAGATTTTTGAACCCAGCCTGCAAGTGTTACTTCTGTATTTATATGTGCGGCTCTTAATTCGCCGCAGTTATGACTTCTGTACATAGTGAAAAATTGAGGTGCAAATTTAGTGAATTTAACGAGTCTATAAATGAAAAAAGCTTCAATAATTAAATTGAAGCTTTTCAGCTATTAATCATGTTCTATACATAATTAAAAAATATGTTTTAAATGGCTTAAGAAACCACTTCATTCTTAGTTACTACACGGTCTTTATATAACCACATTTTAAATTTAGTTACTAAATAAAACAGTATTGGCACCACAATTAAAGTTAGGAAGGTAGCCACGAATAAACCGTAAATTACGGTCCATGCTAATGGTCCCCAGAATATCACGTTATCACCACCTACATAAATATGTGGGTTAAATTCACTAAATAAAGAGAAGAAGTTAATGTTTAAACCTGTTGCTAACGGAATTAACCCTAAAATCGTAGTGATTGCGGTTAATAATACAGGACGTAAACGTGCTTTTCCACCTTTTACAATGGCTTCAATTAAATCGCCATCATTTAAATATTGATTGTCTTCCATGTCGTATTCAACTTTCTTTCTATCTATTAAAAGTTGCGTGTAATCTAGGAGAACCACCCCGTTGTTTACTACAATTCCGGCCAGGGAAATAATTCCCATCATGGTCATCATAATAACAAAGGCACTTCCTGTTGCTACAATACCGCCAAATACACCAATTAAACTTAAAAATATAGCCAACATAATGATGCCTGGTTTTGATACCGAGTTGAATTGGAATATTAAAATGAAGAAAATTAAGCCCAATCCTGTAAAAAAGGCGCCCATAAGGAATTTCATTTGTTTATTCTGTTCTTCAATTTGTCCTGTATAATCAATGCTTACGTTATCTGGTTTTTCGGTGAAACTTTGCATTTCATATTGAATTTTAGAAACAATAGCTCCAGCATCTGTAAATCCAGGGGCTAAGGCAGAATACAAGGTTACAACACGTTTTACATCTTTGTGTTTTATAGCGCTAAATCCAGAAGAATTACTGTGTTTTGCTACGGCTGAAACTGGGATTTCTTTCACTTGGCCCGAGGCCATATCTCTAAAGGTCATTTTCTGATTGAAAATAGCACTCGTGTTATAGCGATCTTCCTTATTAAAACGCACATAAATATCGTAATCATCGCCGTCTTTTTTGTAAATGCCCGCTTTAGCTCCAAAAATGGAATTACGTAATTGCTGGCCTACTTGGCTGGAAGACACACCTAATTCTCCAGCTTTTTTTCGGTCGACCACCACTTGCATGGAAGGTTTCGATTTGTTGACATCAATTTTTAATTCATCGATACCTTGAATGTTTTTGGTATTAATGAATTCGCGCATTTTTTCGGCTAGATTAATAAGTTCGCCATAATCTTCACCTTCAATTTCTATATTAATAGGATACCCTGCTGGCGGGCCATTGGCATCTTTTTCAACCGAAATAGTAACACCAGGATAAATATCTTTTAATTCTTCCTGTACTTTTTTAAGTAATTCCTGACTGTCGGCACCTTCACGGAATTTGTATTCGCGCATGGTTGCGGTTATTTTTCCGCGGTGTGGCATTTCGGCTGCCGAACCACCATCGGTTTGTGGATTTCCGGCACCTTCACCAACTTGAGAAACCGCACTTTCTGTTAAGAAATTATAACCATCATGCATGTATATCGGGTCGTTTATAATTTTATAAACACGCTCCTCAATTTCTTTTGTAATGGCATTAGTTTTTTCAATATCGGTACCTTCAGGGTATTCAATATAAGCTATAATTTGATTGGGTTTGTTTTCTGGGAAAAACTCAACTTTGGTACGTTGGCTTGCTACAGAAGCTCCAAAACCAATAAATGCAACAATTAATAATACAAAGGTTGTAATGGAAATAATAGCTGGTTTTTTACCACTAATTGAAAAACGAAGCACGCGTTCGTATAAACGTTCCCAACGTGGTAAGGCGTTGTTTTGGAATTTGTTAGCCCATTTTCTTAGGAATAATCTATAAACCCATAATAAAATAACCGTAAAAATCATTAAAGAGCCTAAACCTCTATACTCGCCGCCAATGATTAAAATAAGCAACCCAATGATTCCAAAAATGACTGAAATCTTAATAATTTGCTTTAACGGCATATTTTTATCTTCCGTGGTCATAAATTGAGAAACCATCACCGAGTTGAAAAAGATAGCCACAAATAATGATGAACCTAAAACAACCGACAATGTTATTGGGAAATATTTCATGAATTCTCCCATAACCCCTGGCCATAACCCTAAAGGGATAAAGGCTGCAACAGTAGTTGCTGTAGAAATAATAATAGGAAATGCAATTTCTCCAATACCTTTTTTGGCTGCTTCAACACGGCCCATGCCTTCTTCTGTCATGAGTCGGTATACGTTCTCTACCACAACAATCCCGTTATCTACAAGCATTCCTAAGCCCATAATTAATCCGAAGAGAATCATGGTATTCATGGTGTAGCCTAAATAGTTTAAAATCATTAACGACATAAACATCGACATAGGGATAGCAAACCCAACAAATAATGCGTTTTTAAAACCTAAGAAGAACATTAATACGGTAACAACCAGTAGGATACCAAAAATAATATTGTTTACTAAATCGTCTACTTGACCAATGGTTTTTGGTGACTGATCGTTGGCGATGGTTACTTTTAAGTCTGGAGGAAATACGTTTTCGGTGGCGTCGTCTACAATTACACGAATTTGTTCGGCAGCAGCTACCATGTTTTTTCCAGCGCGTTTTTTTACATCGAGCATAACCACAGGGTCGCCAAATTCTCTGGCGTAAGTGGTTCTGTCTTCGTCTTTAAAAGTAACTTTTGCAATATCTCTTAAATAGATAGGATTGTTATGTTCCGATTTTACAACGAAGTTTTCAAGCTCGTGCGGATCGGTAATTTCTCCTAATATTCTTATAGTACGTCTTTGGCCGCTTGTAATTAAATTACCAGCAGACATGGTTAAGTTTTCTTTTTTTATGGTATTAATAACATCGTCAAAATTAACGGCAGCAGCCATCATTTTGTAAACATCTACAGCAACTTCAACTTCTTTTTCTTGAGCCCCTCTAATATCAACTTGCTTAATTTCTTGCAGTCCTTCAATTTCATCTTGAAGGTATTCGCCATATTCTTTAAGTTTATCTACAGGATAATCGCCAGAAATATTAATGTTTAGAATGGGCATTTCTTCCGAAAGGCTTAAATCGAACACGTTTGGTTCTACTTTTGCACCATTAAAAATTGGCCAGTCTTCTCCAGATGTTTCTGAATCGACTTCGTCTTTTACTTTTTGTTTCGCCGCTTCAACAGTAATATTTTCATCAAATTCGATGATAATAATCGAGTAATCTTCTTGAGAAGTTGAGGTTACTTCGGTTACATTGCTTACGGTTTTAAGCTTATCTTCTAAAGGATCGGTGATTAGTTTTTCGATATCTTCGGCAGTATTTCCAGGATATATCGAACTGATGTAAATTTTAGTTTCCTTAATTTCTGGGAAGCTTTCTCGGGGCATGCTAAAATAGGCGCCTGCACCTAGAAATAGAATCATAGCAATCAACACATACATGGTTGTTTGGTTGTTGATCGCCCAAGAAGACCAACTAAATTCTTTATTTACTTTGTTTTTCTTTGTAGTCATTAGTCGTTAGTTTTTTTCATTCCCTTGAAAAAGGGAATCTTTTTATACTATGAAACGGATTAATTATACTATGGTTTCCTGCTTTTACAGCAATGGAAAGTCTACTCACTAACCAAAATTTTAACTTCCTGTCCTTCTTTTACACTACGTGCGCCTTCATCGATAATTTCTTGGTCATGCTCAATTCCTGATAAAATTTCAATATAATCACCTTGGGTTTTTCCTGTTTCAATAATTAGGCGTTTTGCTTTGGCACTTTTTCCGTTTTTATCAGCTATGGCATATACATATTGTTGTCCTTCAGCATTTTCAGAAATGATACTTTGCGGAATTAAAATCGCTTTATCGCTGGTATAATCGTTAATTTTTAATCGTGCTGTTAAGTTTGGAATAATAGATTTATCCTTATTAGGCAGCGCGATTTCAACTTTAAAAGTGCGGTTAGCAGGATTGATGTAGCTTCCTGCTTGACGTACTTTGGCGTTTAATTCTTTTCCTAAAACAGGAAAATTTACGGTAACATCTTTTCCTTTGGTAATGTTAGAAATGTAACGCTCTGGTACATCGGTTTCAATGTACATGTCGTCTAGATTTACAATTCTGAATAATTGCGATTGACCTGGAGCTACAACGCTTCCTTGGTCTGTAATCACATCGTCTATAGTTCCAGTAAACGGAGCACGTACTTCGGTTTTAGAGATTTGTTGCTCCAATTGGTTTACGGCTTGCGATTGCGCTTCGTAATTGGCTTTGGCTTGTAAATACTGAATTTCACTACCTATTTTTTGTTCCCATAAACGGTTTTGGCGCTCGTAGGTTGTTTGTGCTAAATTCGCTTGAATTTTTAATTGAGATAATTGCTGACTTAAACCACCATCGTCAATTTTTGCTAAAATTTGACCTTTTTTAACCTGTTGTCCTTCTTTTACATAAACACGCGTTAGTACTCCAGAAAATTCAGGATAAATAACAATGTTTTGGTTGGTGCTTACGTTTCCTTGAAGCTCTACAAAATGATTAAAAACTTCTTCTTTGGCTTTAAAAGTTGTAATTAAAGGAATTTTTGACTGCGGATTTAGTTCTTTAATGGCTGCTTCAATTTCTTTTAATTCTGAAGCGATTTCGTGCGCAGCAGCATCTAATTCTGTTTTCTTTTGGCGTATTTGTTCCAAATCGTTGGTGGCAATAATGTCGTCAACAGATTTTTGACTTTTTGAGCCACAGGAGCTTAATATCATTGTAACAAGGAGTACTGCGTATATGTTTTTCATGGTCATTTTTTACTAATTTATGGTGTTTAAAACGGCGTCTAATTCTGCTTTTTTGTTGATAATGTCAATCATAGCTTGTAAGTATTCCTGCTGTGCAGCGTACAATTGTGTTTGCGCTTGACGTAAATCGAAACTTGATGAAATACCTTCAAAAAACTTGGTTTCATTTTTACGTTCTATACGTTCTGCTAAGTCTAAATTTTGTTTTTTATTGGCATAATCTTCAATAGCATATTGGTATTCACTTTTAGCGCGAGCAATTTCTAATTTGATTTGTTGTTCAACTTCAACAAAAGATTCGTTTGCTTTTTCTAAATCAATTCGAGCTTCTTGAGTTGCAGAAGAGCGACCTAAAGAGCTAAATATTGGAATGTTTAAACTCACCCCAAACATGGATGAAGCATACCATTTTTGGTTGCTTCTAAAAAAAGCAAAGTCTTCACCAAAGGCACTGTAGCCTCCATTTACAAAGGCGCTAAGTGTTGGCATGCCTTTACTCATGGCTAGTTTTACAAGTAAATCTTTGCTTTCAACTTCGTTTTCGGCAATTAGGTAATCAATGTTATTTTCTACACTATCGTCGGCTGCTAAAGCTTCAAGCGAGGTGTATTGTAAACTTAGAATTTCAAGATTGTCTGTTAATACGGTAGGCGCGTTTAAATCGATACCCAATGTAATATTAAACATTTGGTATGCTAAAAGTTTAAGGCGTTTTACATTGTTGTAATCACTCATTAAACTTGAAAGTGTAATTTGCATTTGTTCCACACTTTCTTCTTCTTCCAAACCGTTTTCAAAAGTTTTTTGAATTTCTTCTAAGTTCGATTCTAGAATAGCTTTATTGCTCTCAAGAATTTTTATACTTTCTTCAGTTAGTAAAACATTTCCGTAGGCGTTAATGACTGCTTTTCTAACTTCCAGATCGGTTTTAGTTTTAGCGTTTTCAGAAATTTCTAAATAGACTTTTGAAGCTTTTAAAGCAACCAAATAAGAACCGTCGAAAATTAATTGACTTAAAGTCGCTGTGGCGTTAATATTTTGTTTTGGACTAAACTCTACCGGAACAAACTCGCCAGGATTTCCTCCAGTTATTTCTGCGGGCAGTAGCGATACTTGCTGTTTTAACCAGTTTTGGTAATCTACAGCTCCGTTAATTTGAGGTAAACCTGTAGCGGTAGCTTGCCATTTTTCTTCTTTAGCCATGTCTATATCTCTCGAGGCATTTTTTACACTACGGTTATTTATTAACGCATAGTCTATAGCTTCTTGCAGGCTAAAAGGCATGGTGTTGTCTTGCGAAAACCCTGAAATAGCAAATAGTAAACTAAAAAATACAATTAGTTTATTCTTCATTTTTATGATTGATTAGATGTTATATATTTATTTAATATTTGTAGGCCTTCGTCGGCAACAATGGCTCTTAAGTGGTATTCTAAATAGTTTTCCATAAGGTAATCCATGGTAAATAATTCTAAAGGAAAAACCGTTTGATTTTTCAAACCAGACATGCCATTAAAATACATTCTAGAAATAAAATCGACATCAATTTCTTTTCTAAATAAGTTCATGTCTACGCCTTTTTGAATGCTTTCTTTAACACAGACTTGCATTTTTTCAAACTGTTTTAAATGTAGGCGTTCGGCAATTCGAGGATAGTATTTTTGCAGTTGAAATTGCGAAGACGATTTTTCGTTTTTTAAATAATTTAAAACAAATACTTTAATCGCATATAATTCTTCAATGGGGTTTTTAGAACAATTGCAAATGGTGTCTATGCCTTCGGAAATGTTTTCAAAAACGTTAAAAGCAACCGCCTCCACTAGTTTAGTTTTATTTGCGAAATGCACATAAATGGTTTTTTTAGATATGCCAATATGATTGGCGATATCGTCCATAGTAATACTTTTAAACCCGTAGTTTAAAAATAGTTCTTTCGATGCTGTTATTATTTTATCCTTCATAAGAAGCTGCAAATGTACTCATGGAAACTTTAAAAACCAAAAAAGTTTCCGTAGTTTTAACATTTATTTAATAGTAATTTCACACAGAAACTTTTTAATAAGCCGAATTGGTTTATTTTTGTGCGATGCTTTCAATAGAAAAATACCAAGAAGAATTTATAGAGTTTTTAGAAAATTATTCGATAGTTAAAGCGCCCGAGGGACTGTATCAACCTGTTGAATATATTTTAAATTTAGGCGGAAAACGCTTAAGGCCAGTGCTTACCATAATGACTGCACATATTTTTAGCAGCGATTATAAAAAAGCCTTTAACGCAGCTTTAAGTATTGAAGTGTTTCATAATTTTTCCTTAGTTCATGACGATATTATGGACGATGCGCCACTGCGTAGAGGGTTTCAAACCGTGCATGAAAAGTGGAATATTAACACCGGGATTCTCTCTGGTGATGCTATGCTAATTATGGCATATCAGCTTTTTGAACGTTATGAAGCGCATATTTTTCAAGACTTGGCCAAATTGTTTAGCAAAACCGCTTTAGAGGTTTGTGAAGGTCAGCAATACGATATCGATTTTGAAACTAGAAACGATGTAACCATTCCAGAGTATTTAAAAATGATTGAATACAAAACCGCGGTTTTAGTAGGCGCGGCTATGAAAATGGGTGCAATTGTTGCTCAAGCATCAGAAGAAGACCAACAAAATATTTACGATTTTGGTCGCTATTTAGGAATTGCATTTCAATTGCAAGACGATTATTTAGATGCTTTTGGCGATCCGAAAACCTTTGGAAAGCAGGTTGGAGGTGATATTATTGAAAACAAAAAAACCTATTTGTATTTAAAAGCAGTCGAGTTTTCTGAAGTTTCAGAACGTGCAGAATTACAAAATTTATTTGCTTCAACAGTTGAAGATGTTTCAGCTAAAATTGAAAGATCTAAGGTTATTTTTCAATCGTCTGGTTCCGCGGAAGCGACAAAAAATGCCATTTTAGAATATACCAATAAAGCTTTCGATGTTTTAGATGCCTTGAATATTTCGGAAGATAAAAAGGAATTGCTTAAAGATTTTGGAAGTAATTTAATGAACAGAACGGTATAAATATTTAAATTTTTATTTCAGCGGAAGCGGAAATCCACCTTATGAAGTTACCAACTACTTTTGAAAATTTAATTGAAGAAGCCAACCAATTGGATTTGTATAAAAAATTGATTCAACAGTTAAATAAGGATTTCCTTTTAGCTAATGTGGACTTAGATTTTCATGAAGATATACTGCCTTCAAGTTTAAAACTCTTGCTGCATGAAACTGTTTTTAGATTGATTCAGGAAAAATTCACAGAATATCTAAACCTATTATATATTATTGATGTTTCTGAAAATCAGGTTAAAGCATTGGATGGTGATGATGTTTTAAAACTTTCGGAAGATGTTGCTTTTTTAATTCTTCGTCGTGAATGGCAGAAGGTTTGGTTTAAAAACAAATATTAAATTTTAATTAGGATAAGTTTGTCCGAATTAAAAATATTGCTTATCTTTGTGTAGAAATTAACTAGAATATGTTTTCAAAAGCTTGCGAATATGGTATTAAAGCCGCAATTTTTATTGCCACTAAATCCTATGAAGGTGAGCGTGTAAGTCCGAAAGAGATTGCACAGGAAATAGATTCGCCTCAAGCTTTTACAGCAAAAATTCTACAAGCTTTAGTAAAAAACGATGTGGTATCATCTGTAAAAGGCGCTTATGGTGGTTTTGAAATTGATAAAAGCCAGATATCGAGCATTAAGTTATCGCAAATTGTAAATGCTATTGATGGCGATAGTATTTATAACGGTTGTGGCCTTGGGCTTCATACTTGTGATGAAGCGCACCCTTGTCCGGTTCACGACAAATTTAAAGCCATACGAAACGATTTAAAACTCATGTTGGAAAATACGAGTTTGGAAGAATTAGCATTAAACATTAAGTCTGGCGTATCATTTTTAAAGGTTTAGAAAATAGTTGAGTTTCACTCAAAAAAAATTTGAATATAAATAGGATAAATTTATCCGAAATAAGCAATATTATGGAAGTATTAAGTAATAACGCTCAAAAACAAATTGGGCAATTTGTGGCAGAAGATTTTAGAACAGCAGCTGTATTTAGTAATTACGGAATCGATTTTTGTTGTAGGGGACATAGAACGGTTGAGGAAGTTTGCGAAAAAAACAACATTGACCCGAATGATTTATTAGATAAATTAGAAGCTGTTTTAAGTACGAAAACAGGAGAAACTACCGATTATAAATCGTGGCCTTTAGATTTATTGGCTGATTATATCGAGAAAAAACACCACAGATATGTGGAGGAAAAAATACCAGTGCTATTACAGTTTTTAACAAAGCTTTGTAAAGTACACGGCGAAAGACATCCCGAATTATTTGAAATTAACGCACTTTTTACCGCATCGGCAGGCGAATTAGCATCGCATTTAAAGAAAGAAGAATTAATTCTTTTTCCTTTTGTGAAAAAAATGGTGGCTGCAACTTTAAGTCAAGGCGCTATTGAATCGCCTCAATTTGGAACGGTAGAAAACCCTATTGCCATGATGATGGAAGAACACGATAATGAAGGTGTGCGTTTTAGAAAAATTGCCGAGTTAACCAATAATTACAATCCGCCAGCAGACGCTTGTAATACGTTTAGAGTTACTTATGCCATGCTTGAAGAATTTGAGCAGGATTTACATAAGCACATACATTTAGAAAACAATATTTTATTCCCACAAGCTATTAAGTTGGAAAAACAATTTCATTAATTGTTTGAATAGAATATTAACCACTTAAAAAATCCAGAAGGGTGAACTTTCTGGATTTTTTTATTCAAATAATTGGCTAATTGTTTTCATTGGTAAAAACATTTTACCACTATCTGGAAGTTTTATAAAGCCATATTTTAGATAAAAGCTTTCTGCTTCTTTGTCTATTGGATCTGCAACTACGGCAAATGAACCTATGGTTTTAGATATGTCGTAGCTTCTTTTTAACGCATCTATTAATAGTAACTTTCCGATTCCTTGTCCTTGAAATTTATCGTCTATTGCTAACCTTCCAAGTAAAGTAGTAGGGATAGAATGATAAGTTCTTGGTAGTTTTTTTTGGATTCGAGCTGGAATAAATTCTAAAGGAATACTATTGTTTGATAGCGTATAATATCCTTTTATTAGATTGGTATTGGCATCATTAATTACAAAACAAGCCGAAAGTTTTCTTTTAATATCCTGATTTGCTTGTTTGTGTATGTAGGTGTCTAAAAGTTCTTTTCCACAAGAAAAGGCTGATTTTTTATGTGAAGAATTTAAAGGTTCTGATAATTGACTCATTAAGTAAAAAGCGCTTTAAATTCATCGGCAGCTTTAGAAAGTTCTTGGTTTGGTGCTTTTGGATTTAACACAGCATCAAAAAATATCTCGCTATCTTTTTGAGAAGCCAAAACACGTTCGCTTTCCGATATAATTTCTTTAGCTTTTTCTTGAACAGCCACCACAACAAAGTCGGTTAAACTTCTATAACCACCTAATTGCGCTGCTCTTTCAAAAAGAACTTTTTGTTCTTTGGTAAGTCGCGTATCAAACCTTGCGTTTTTAGTATTTAAATCTTTTGTTGCCATAATAAACCTTTTTTACAAATGTACGTTTTATTTACGTACTAATTAATTTTGTTGTACGCTTTTTTAACGTACGAAAATTTATTTGTAACAAAAGATAAGGAATTTTACTAATTACAAAAGCGCAATAACTATTCCTGTTAGCCCAATAATGGCACAAAGTGGGGAGTAAAATTTGGTGTCGTATTTGGCGAAGGTGGTGTTTTTTACAGTTTTAAAAAATCCAACATATTTAAATTCGCCTAAAGCGCGTAAAATAAATATTAAGGGAATAATCCAGCTAGCATATTTAATAATTCCTTGCGGAAGCTGCCAGGGTACAAGTCCAGATTTAAGAATGTAAAACATCCCAAAAAGTGTTAGTCCTATAGCGACGATAGCGCTATCTATTTTTTTCGGATTTAAAACGCGTTCTCCAGTTTCTTTGGTTGGTAAAGCTTCTGCAAACCCAAATTTACCACCAAAAAACCAATTGAAGTGAATTAGGCCAAGTCCAATAAATACAATGCTTAAAAAGAGGGATAAAATCATGAGTAAAGAAATTTGTTACTTACAACTTATTTAAATTAAAAAGACCTCGCTTCAATTTCAAAATTCATTGAGAGAAGCAAGGTCATATCTTAAAAAGATTAATAGCAAGGCAAAACTAATGTTTTTTCTCACAAATCAAAATATTTAATGTGAAGTTAATGTAAAACTTATTAACAAATGTTAATTGTACTTCACCTTCCTTAAAATACGCAAGGTTTCTTTATAAAGTCTATAAACCTCTCCGTTGTAGTTTTTTAGGTAGGGTTTTGCTTCTGTAAGTTTATTGATGGCATTTTCAAACTGATTGAGGTAGCAAATTAAATAAGTTGCAGGCAGGTTATTTAAATCGATTTCTTCTGCAGCAGTAAGGGCTATTCCTTTTTTAAGTTTTTCTAAAATGGCATTGTTAGCATTATAGATGTGGTGTAATGCTTTTTTGTCGAATTTAGGAGGAACAAACAATAAAGTGGTTTCAATATTGTATTGGGCATTGTCTTCAAAATTAATAACAGTTTCTTCTAAAGGGTAATATCTGGTAGTGTTTTGAAGGCCTAAATTCACATATTCAATAATTTTAAACTGGTTGTCGGTTATGGTTATGGAAACTTCATCTAAAGCCGAAAAAAACAAACGTACTTGTTCATTTATCAGTTCTAAATCTACTCTAGAGTAGAATATGTCATTTTTCACAAGCTTTTTTTGCCCAGCCCAACAAACCACAAAATATTCTTTAAAAACTTTGTACTGCGCGTTGTAATCTACACGACTATTCATAAAATCGAAAACGCCATCAAGGGTATGCTCAATATTGTTTTGTGAATTGTTTTCTATAGATTGTACAATTTTAGAATTCACATCCTTAATTTCAATATCGAAAACTTTAGGCATGCTTATACTGCCATCTCTAAAAAAGACCGAACCTCCAAAATATTTCCAAATGTTTTTTCTAAGCGAGGTAATTTTATCATTAGGTCTTATTGTAACCAAGCCAACAAATTTATTGTTGGGCAAATGTGGAAACGGAATGTTCTCGTATTGTACTATAGGCGGATTGGTTAAATAGGCATTGATGAGGTTTTGAATTTTGCTATCATCAAAAAAATCGACACCAATAATCGCGTTATCATCGTCTTCAACCCCAATAACGATAAAGGAATTGTTTTTAGGATTGCTATTAGAAAGCGCGCAAACATGTTTTAAAAATTTTGCCTTCCCTTCTTTTTGTCCAATATCAATTTTACGTTTTTTGTCGTAAAAACTATTCTCATCATTATGAGCCAAAAGGTGTTTTATGAGTAGGCGTTTGTTAATCATTTGACGATTGTCTATTTTTTATTATTTATTCAAGTTTAATCAAATTTTGCGCCCTTGCGATTTGAGTGTTTTAAATAATTCATGAATTTTGAAAGTTGATTAATAAGATCATCAGCTTTGTTATTTAGTTTTTGATAAGTTATTTTATCAATATGATTTCTGTTATAACATCTTAATAATTGCGCTTTTGTTTCACAACAAGAACCTTTTGAAAATGATAAAAACATAATAAATTCTTTATTACCTCCTCTTCCAAAACCTTCTGCAATATTATCCATTACAGAGCCTGATGAACCATTTATTTGTTCTCTTAATTTATAATCTTTGCTAAGTGTTGTATGTGTTATAGTATTCCAAATATCGTCACAAAAGCTGGTGGCTTCTTTATAAACTTCTAAACTTTCAAACGAACTATAATGTGCCATATACCTTGAATAAATAATGAAAATAAATAATAATTAATGCATTTAAAACTTCTTATTCACTATCGAGCTATTGGCTTGCGCCGTTGGAAATACTAATAAATCGGCAATATTTACATGAGCGGGTCTGGAAACGGTAAAATAAATAATATCAGCAATGTCTTTGGCTTCAAGCGCCTTAAATCCTTTGTAAACCGAATTAGCTTCTTCGCCGCCTTTAAAACGCACTTGCGAAAATTCGGTTTGCACCAAACCTGGATTTATAGCACTTACTTTTATTCCGTAAGGGTTTAAGTCAATACGCATGCCTTCAGTAATAGCTAAAACCGCATGTTTACTGGCGCAATACACATTACCTTTGGCGTAAACTTCTTTGCCTGCCGAAGAGCCAATGTTAATTATATGTCCAGATTGACGCGCAGTCATTTGAGGGATAATGGCCTTACTCACATAAAGCAAGCCTTTTACGTTGATATCCATCATGGCATCCCAATCGTCCAGATTGCCATCGTGAATGGGGTCTAAACCATGGGCGTTTCCTGCGTTATTCACTAAAATGTCAATGTTTTTAAAAGGTTCTGGAATCGAAGCAATTGCTTTAAGGGTTTCGGCTTTATCGCGCACATCAAAATTTAAAATATGTACTAAAGTAAGCTTTTCTAAAGCCGTTTTAATGGTGTTTAGACGTTCTACACGCCTTCCGCAAAGAATTAAATGAATGCCTTGTTTTGCAAATTCGTAAGCGGTAGCTTCACCAATTCCGCTAGTTGCTCCTGTTATTAGGGCAATTTTACTCATTTATTAAAGTATTTACACTAACTTAATAGCTGTTAATTAATTTATTAGCATTTCGTACATAAAAATAAATAAACTGATTTTAATATAGTAGTCTTGAGCGTGAATTAAATTTTAAGGCTTATTTAATTGTTTGAAATCTATAGTTTCTAAAATAAAAACATCCTAAAACAAGATATGGCTCGTATATAATTTTGTATAACAATTTTAAACATAAAAAGAAAACATTATGATTAGTATCAAAAGATTTGCATTAATTCTACCCTTACTTTTTTTAAGCTTTTTAGTGGCTTGTAATGATTCAGAGTCAGATTCGATTAAAAAAGGTGATCCAACTATTTCTATTAGGCTTGTGGATGCGCCTGGAGATTATGAAGCCGTCAATGTTGAAATTGTTGACGTGATGATTAAAATGGATAACAATGCTGAAGACGAAGAAGGTTGGATGTCATTAGAGGTTGATTCAGGAATTGTAAACCTTTTAGACTTTACAGGCGGGATGAGTAAAGTGCTTGTGGAAAGATTTCCAATTCCAGAAGGGACTTTAAGTCAGATGAGATTGGTTCTAGGTGACGGGAATACCATTGTTATTAAAAATGATAATGATCAAGATGAAACTTATGATTTGAAAACACCTAGTGCCCAGCAATCTGGATTGAAGCTTAAAATAAATGAAGACATTGAAGCAGGTTATGCTTATGATTTTATTTTAGATTTTGATGTTGCTAAATCTATTGTGCATGCTGGAAATTCGGATAATATTATATTAAAGCCTGTTCTTTATGCGAGTTTAGAAACAAATTCAGGAATTATTGAAGGTACTGTTTCACCATCTACCATGCCTGCTATGGCGCATGTTTTAGTTGATGATATGGGGACTGAAGATACCGAGGATGATTTTGTTATTACTGCATTAACAGATGAAAATGGAAGTTTCGCATTATGGGGCGTGCCAGCTGGTACATATGATGTTATAGTTACTCCAATTGATGACGCATCAGAATATGATTATGGTATTGCAGAAGGTGTTGTTGTAGTTAATGGAGAAAAAACCGTTATTGCAAGTCCAATTGAGTTAATGCTTAAAAAAGGAACAATTAGCGGAACCATTAGTGGCTTAGCAGAAGGTGTAGTTGCAACAGTAGCAATAAATGACGAAGCTTTAACTGCCGTTGAAACTGATAATGAAAATCAATACATTATAGAAGGTGTGGCCTCAGGAGCATATACGTTAACAATTAGCGCAACGGGATATGTTACTCAAAATATAGAAATTACAGTAGAGTCTGGAGAAAATGAAATTGTAAATGCTACGATGAGTTTAGTTCCGTAATTTAGATTTTATAACCTGTTTTAAAAAGAGCAATATCATATGGTATTGCTCTTTTTAAGTTATTATTAACTCATTAAAGCCTTATATTTTAACCAATTGTTAACAAGGTTTAAAGATTTTTTTTAACACTTTGCATAGCTCAAAAAAGGAAAGTATATTCGGGCTTTTAATTAAACAAAAAATGATGGAAGAAACAGGTTCAATTGATATTAAGTCAATTAACGAAAAAATTGAAAAGGAAAGTGCTTTTGTAGATTTACTAATGCTAGAAATTAATAAAGTAATAGTAGGTCAAAAACACATGGTCGAGCGTTTACTTATTGGTTTGTTAGGGCAAGGGCATATTTTATTAGAAGGGGTGCCTGGTTTGGCAAAAACACTTGCTATTAATACATTGTCTCAAGCGGTAGATGGTAGTTTTAGTCGTATTCAGTTTACTCCAGATTTATTACCTGCCGATGTTACAGGAACATTAATCTATAACATGAAGCTGAATGATTTCTCAATTAAAAAAGGACCCATTTTTGCAAATTTTGTATTGGCAGATGAGATTAACAGAGCGCCAGCAAAAGTGCAATCGGCTTTATTAGAAGCCATGCAAGAAAAGCAGGTGACTATTGGTGATGAAACTTTTAAATTGGATAAACCATTTTTAGTTATGGCAACCATGAACCCGGTTGAGCAAGAAGGAACTTATCCCTTACCTGAAGCGCAAGTCGATCGTTTTATGTTAAAAACAGTGATTGATTATCCTAAAATTGCCGACGAGCAACTTATTATGAGAGCCAATTTAAAAGGCGCTTGGGAAAAAGTAAATCCTGTGGTTTCTGTGTCTCAAATTTTAAGAGCACAAGAAGTAGTTCGTGAGGTTTACATGGACGAAAAAATTGAAAAATATATTTTGGATATCATCTTCGCAACCCGTTATCCAGAGAAATATAAATTGGGCGATTTAAAACCATTAATTTCATTTGGAGCATCACCACGTGGTAGTATCAATTTAGCAACGGCTGCAAAATGTTACGCTTTTATTAAACGTCGAGGATATGTGATTCCTGAAGATGTTCGCGCCGTAGTTTACGATGTGTTAAGACACAGAATCGGGATTACTTACGAAGCTGAAGCTGAAAATATAACCTCGGTAGATATTATCAATAAAATTGTAAACGAGATAGAAGTTCCTTAAAATTGACAATTGATAAATAACAATTGATTATTAATACTTAATTAATCAATAATAAATATTCAATAGACAATTGAAAAATGGATACTAAAGAATTACTAAAAAAAGTACGAAAAATAGAGATTAAGACACGCCGATTGTCTGATCATATTTTTGGAGGGGAATATCATTCTACCTTCAAGGGGCGTGGTATGACTTTTAGTGAAGTGCGTCAGTATCAATTTGGCGACGATGTTAGAAATATTGATTGGAATGTTACTGCAAGATACAGCGAACCTTATGTGAAGGTTTTTGAAGAAGAACGCGAGCTCACCATGATGCTTATGGTTGATGTTTCGGGTTCTGAATTATTTGGTACCGCCGAGCAGTTTAAAAATGAAGTGATTACCGAAATAGCAGCAACTTTAGCATTTTCGGCAACCCAAAACAACGATAAGATTGGGCTCATTTTGTTTTCAGATAACATTGAACTTTACATTCCGCCTAAAAAAGGACGTTCGCATGTACTTCGTATTATTCGCGAATTAATCGAGTTTAAACCAGAAAGTAAAAAAACCAATTTCGCCGAAGCTTTAAAATTCTTGCAAAATGTAATGAAGAAAAAAGCGATTGTGTTTGTACTAAGCGATTTTATTGCCGACGATTATCATCAAACCATGAAAATTGTTTCAGGAAAACACGATGTTACAGGCATAAGAATTTACGATAAACGCGAGGAAGACATCCCGAATTTAGGCATGGTGCAAATGCAAGATGAAGAAACAGGCGAACTTATGTTGGTTAACACATCGTCTAAAACCGTACGTCGCAACTACGCTAAATTTTATCATGACAAGGTAAACTACTACAAAGAAAGCTTTAACAAATCTGGTGCAGGCAGTATTGATTGTCGTGTTGATGAAAGTTATGTTAAAAAGCTGCTGGGATATTTTAAACAAAGAGGTTAATCTTAGTTAAAATTAAAATTTAAAAGTGAAAAGAGATACGTTTCAAAATATACAATTAAATAAAAAGAAGTCAGTCTCCGGTCTTCCGTCTTCGGTCATCAGTCATCGGTCTTCCGTCACTGGTTTTCCGTCACCGGTCTTCCGTCTCCTGTCATTAGTCTTTTTTCTACACGCTTTTTTCTCGTTTGCACAGGTAAAATCGACTGTAGATTCAACGTCTATAAAAATTGGGGCTCAAATTACGTATCATATTCAGGTTGAAACAGATTCAACTAATTTGGTGGTGTTTCCAGAAGGGCAAACATTTTCACCATTGGAGATGATTGATTCTTATGATGTTGATACTCTTAAGAATAAAGATAAATTCAACTTAATTAAGAAATACGGATTAACACAATTCGATTCGGGAAAATACACCATTCCAAGACAGAAAATTTTAATTGGCGATAAAACCTTTTTTACCGATTCTGTGCAAGTTGAAGTGCATAACGTCGTGGTCGATACCACTAAAGGACTTTACGACATAAAACCTATAATTGCTGTTGAAAAAAGTAGCAGCAATTGGTGGCAATATGTTTTAATCACTCTTTTAATATTAGGCCTGGTTGGTTTTTTGTTGTATTGGTTTATTTGGCGACAAAAACCATTAACCGAAGAAGAGAAAATAGCTTTATTACCACCTTACGATCGTGCGAAATTGGCCTTGAAAGCCTTAGATGAGAGCCAATATTTAGAACATGAAAATTTAAAAGATTATTATTCCGATTTAACCTTTATCATCCGAAAATATTTAGATGAAAAAGTTTACGACCGTGCTTTAGAGAGTACCACCGACGAACTTATTAATCATTTAAACTTATTAAAAGAAGGCAATCAAGTTGATTTAAGTCTGGACGATATCAAAAAAATAGAAAGCATTTTAAAGCGTGCCGATTTGGTGAAATTCGCAAAATCTGCACCAGATATTGAGTTGGCAAAATTAGATAGAAACACCATTGATGTTGAAATCGATCAGGTTAAAGAAGCCTTGCCAGAACCTACCGAAGAAGAAAAGCTGTTAGACGAAAAATACAGATTAGAACAAGAGCGTAAAAAGCAACGTAAAAAAGTTTGGCTTACCGTTGGTATTAGTGTCTTTTTGTTATTAGCAACCTTAACAGGATTTTCGTTAAAATATGGTTTTGGTTATGTAAAAGACACCATTTTTGGGCATGATAGCAAGGAACTTTTAGAAGGCGAATGGGTAACAAGCCAATACGGTATTCCGCCCATTACCATTTCAACACCGCAGGTTTTAAAGCGTACAACGCCCGAGTTGCCTGCCGAGATGGCTCAGAATATGAAAATCACCCAATTTAGTTATGGCAGTTTGCTTCAAAAGTTTCAAATTACCGTAGCAACTACAAAACTAATTAATCAAGGGCAAGGCCAGGGTCAAGAACAAAGTGAACATAAAATTGATATTCAGCAAGTTTTAGATTCTAGTTTGAAAAATTTCGAATCTACTGGCGCACAAAACATCATCACAAAAAAGGAAAAGTTTGTAACGCCAAATGGAGCTGAAGGCATGAAGGTTTTTGGTAGCATGGATCTGCCTATTCCAAATACAGAACATTTTGAAAAAGGTAAATATGTTATGCTAGGTTTTGCTTCTGAAAATGTGGTGCAGCAAATTATAATTTTTCATGATGATGACGATGTTTACGCAGAGCAAATGGTAGAACGCATTTTAAATTCAGTTGAACTTAAAGAAGCAGAAAAATAATGTTTGAAGGCGTAGAATTTTTAAATAAAGGGTTTTTCTGGTTACTGTTGGCGCTTCCGTTAGCCATATTATGGTATGTGTTTAAACATCAAAAGCAAACCGCAGAATTAAAAATATCAAGTTTAAAAGGTTTTAAAGTTACCAATTCTTGGTTGCCCAAATTAAGACACCTTATGTTTGGTTTAAGGCTAATAGCTTTAGCTTTATTAATTACGGCTTTGGCAAGACCACGTTCTGTAGATGTATCTTCAAGAACAAAAACCACTCGTGGTATCGATATTGTTATGGCTATTGATGTTTCGGGGTCGATGTTGGCAAAAGATTTAAAGCCAAACCGCTTGGAAGCCTTAAAAGACGTGGCAGCCGACTTTATAAAAGGCAGACCGAACGACCGAATTGGGTTGGTGGAATATGCTGGCGAAAGTTATACAAAAACACCTATAACCAGCGATAAAGCTATAGTGTTGCGCTCGTTAAAAAGTATAAAATACAATAATATCATTGAAGGCGGTACCGCTATTGGTATGGGGTTAGCAACGGCTGTAAACCGATTAAAAGACAGTAAAGCCAAAAGCAAAGTGATTATTTTATTAACCGATGGGGTTAATAATTCAGGTTTTATCGATCCTAAAATAGCCAGCGAATTAGCGGTGGAATACGGCATAAAAACATATACCATTGGTTTAGGAACTAACGGTATGGCCTTGTCTCCCGTAGCTGTTTTGCCAAATGGTAATTTTCAATACGGACGCGTTCAAGTTGAAATTGACGAAGATTTATTAAAAGAAATTGCACAGGTTACCGGCGGAAAATATTTTAGAGCGACCAATAACGAAAAGCTTGAAGAAATTTACGGGGAAATTAATAAACTTGAAAAAACCGAAGTTGAAGAGTTTAAGTACTATAATTACCAAGAAATGTACCGTCCGTTAGTGCTTTTAGCTGGCTTATTACTGCTAATCGAATTGCTATTGCGTTTTACGGTATTTAGGAGTTTTGTTTAGTTGGGTTTAGAGACAGGAGTCAAGAGACAAGATTTTGAGACGGGAGACTGAAGACTGAAGACGGAGGGCATGAAAAAGATAAATGAGATATTCGTATTCGTGGTTAAACAGTTAAACGTATCAACGAAAAACAAATAAACAATTAATGTATCAATTAGAAGAAAAAATATGGTTTTGGGCGTTAGGTATTATTCCTGTAATAATCCTACTCTTTTTGGTGCTTCAATTTTGGAGATATAGAGCGCAAAATAAGTTTGCCGATAAAAATTCATTAAAACGATTAAGTCCTAACCGCTCAGTTTTTAAAGGCGTTTTAAAAGTTGTTGTTTTAAGTTTGGCTTTTTTGTGTTTGGCCATTGCCTTAGTAAATCCTAAAGTGGGTACCAAGCTAGAAACGGTAAAACGCGAGGGTGTAGATATTGTTTTTGCCGTCGATGTTTCTAAAAGTATGTTGGCTGAAGATATTGCGCCAAACCGATTAGAGAAGTCAAAACAATTGGTAACTCAAATTATAAATAATTTAGCTAGCGACCGTGTTGGGATTATCGCTTACGCTGGAAAAGCCTTTCCCCAGTTACCTATAACAACAGATTATGCTTCGGCAAAAATGTTTTTACAAGGCATGAATACCGATATGTTATCCTCGCAAGGAACAGCAATTAACGAAGCTATTAAATTGGCGACTACCTATTTTGATAACGCCGAACAAACCAATCGTGTGCTTATTATAATTTCCGATGGCGAAGATCATAGTGAAGCTTCTACAGCTATTGCAGAATCTGCTAGTACCGATGAAGGTATTCGTATTTTTACCATTGGTGTTGGCGATGTGAAAGGTGGTCCCATTCCTGAAAAACGCAATGGTGTTGTTTTAAATTATAAAAAAGACAACCAAGGCGAAACGGTTATCACCAAGTTAAACGAAGAGACCTTAAAAAGTATTGCTTCGGCAGGAAATGGGGTTTATATTAATGGGAAAAACACAAAATCTGTGGTTGATGAAATTCGTGATATTTTAAATGCCATGGATAAAACCGAATTTGAAGCCAAGGAATTTGCAGATTTTAAAGATCAGTTTCAATGGTTTTTAGGTTTCGGAATTTTCTTTTTGCTCCTCGATATTTTCCTTCTGGAACGCAAAACGGGGTGGTTAAAAAAGTTGAATTTATTTAATGAAAATCTTTAGTTTCCGCGAAAGCGTGATTCTAAAAAGCAGAATAACAATGAAACAAATAATAACAGGTTTAGTACTTTTTATATCGCTTTTTTCTTTTTCGCAAGACGAAGATAAAGCACAAGCGTTGGCTGCTAAAAAAGCTAACGATTTTGTGTTTGAAGGCAATAAACTGGCAGAGAAAGAAGATTTTTCAACTGCCGAAATGGACTACCGCAAAGCCATTTCGAAGCAATCATCATCGGTAGCTGCGGCATATAATTTAGCCAATACTTATATTAAAAGCGGTAATTTTGAAGAAGCTTTATTCCGTTTGGAACAGGCGGCAAAGGCAGCAACTTCAAAAGACGAAAAGCATAAAGCATTCCATAATATTGGTAATGTTTTAATGCAGAATAAAAAATGTAAAGAAGCTGTTGAAGCTTATAAAAACGCCTTAAGAAACGATCCTTCCGATGATGAAACCCGTTATAATCTAGGGGTAGCAAAGGTTTGTGCAGAGCAACAACAGGATAACCAAAACCAAGATCAGGATAAGAACGACGAAAACAAAGACAATAAAGAAAACCAAGATAATAAAGATAATAAAGATAAAGAAGGCGATAACAAGGACGAAAACAAAGATCAAGGCGACCAAGATAAAGAAGAAGGCGACGATAAAAAGGATGATGAAGGTAAGCCTAAAGAAGATGAAAAGGACGATAAAAAAGATGAGGGCAAAAGCGATAAGAATAAAGATGAAAAGGAAAAAAGCCAGCCACAGCCTAAGCCTGGACAATTATCGCCTCAGCAAATAAAGAATTTGTTAGAAGCCATGAACAACCAAGAACAGGAAGTTCAAGATAAAATAAACGCCGAAAAACAAAAAGGTGTAAAAATTAAAACAGAAAAGGATTGGTAGAGCAGATTAAAACCTGTTCGTTAATCGTTAATGTCGATTCGTAAATTTATGAGTTTTATAAAGTACATATCAATATTTTTAATCATACTTTCTACAAGTTTCGCTTCTGCTCAAGAGGTGGAATTTGTTATGAAAACAAGTAAACAGAAATTAGGAATTAACGAGCGTTTGCGTGTTGATTTTGTAATGAATCAGGATGGTGATAATTTTAATCCGCCAGATTTTTCAAATTTCTCGGTGGTTGGAGGGCCAAACCAATCGGTTAGTAATTCGTGGATAAACGGCGTTCGAACCTATAAAAAAACCTATAGTTACTTTTTGTCTCCTCAAAAAAGAGGGGTGTTTACTATTGGGCAGGCCGCTATTGTTATTCAGGGGAAAACCTATAAAACCATAGCTCAAAAAATTGAGGTTACTGCTGCGGTAGACATTCCTAAAGACCCGAACGATCCTTCGTATTTAGCTTCGGAAGGAGTGCATCTTGTTGCTGAGGTTTCAAAAGCAAATCCATATTTAAATGAAGCCATTACGGTGGTTTATAAATTGTATATCTCGCCAACTATTGGGGTGGATCATATGAATGAAATCGACTCGCCAAAGTACAGCGATTTTTGGAGTCAGATTATTAATACTCAGAACGAACAAGTTCAGAATGGTAAATATAATGGAGAAGATTATCGTTTCTTAGTGTATAAAAAAGCGGTGTTATATCCGCAAAAAACAGGAAAATTAGAGATTGAGCCTTTAAGTTTAGATATTGCACTTCGCGTACCAACAAACCGTCGTGATATTTTTGGTAGTACTTTAATGTCTCGTGTTAATAGAACCATTTCGGCAGGACGAAAAACGATAAATGTAAAAGCATTGCCCGAAGCTGGAAAACCATTAGATTTTACTGGTGCAGTTGGCGATTTTACATTCGATGTAAATGCCTCAAAAACTGAGCTTGATGCTACCGAATCGTTGCAGCTTAAAATTGCAGTAAAAGGTAGTGGTAATTTAAAATTGTTTAAGTTGCCCAAAGTATCGTTGCCGAGTTCTTTAGAGGTTTACGAGCCAGAGCATAATGAAAATGTAAAAACGAATTTAGCTGGTATGCAAGGAAGCATTACCGATAGTTATACGATAGTTCCTCAGTTTAAAGGGAAGTATCCAATACCTAGTATTTCATTTTCGTATTTCGATTTAAAATCTAATTCGTATAAGCGTTTGTCTTCCGATGAAATTCTAATTAACGTTTTAAACGGGCCTGCAAGTCATTCAACAGATGCTAACAACCAGAATGCTTCAAATTCAAATAAGCAAGCTGTGGTTTTAAATAGCGATCATTTTGCGTTTATAAAAACAGCCACAACATTTTCGGCCATTAAGCAAGACTTTTTCTTTAAAACTAAGTTGTTTTGGAGTTTACTGTTGTTGCCATTTTTAGCCATTCCTATCGCTATTCTTATTCGAAATAAAAGAGCGACCAGAGCTGCCGATGTTTCAGGAAATAAAGTAAGAAGAGCCAATAAATTGGTTAAAAAATATTTGAGTAATGCCAAGAAATCTTTAGGACAAAAAGAAGCGTTTTACATTGCTTTAGAAAAAGCATTGCATAACTATCTTAAAGCCAAATTGCATATTGAGACTAGTGATATGAGTAAAGATAAAATCACTGAAATCTTAACTACAAAACAGGTAGATACTCAGGTTGTAAACGATTTTATTAGCCTTATTGAACGTTGCGAATTAGCGCGTTACACGCCTATCGATGTGGTTACCATGCAAGAAGATTTTGAAAAGGCTGGACAAACAATTTCTTTAATTGATAAACAAGCACGTTAAAATGAAAACTCTATTATACACCATATCGTTTTTATTAAGTTTTGGCGTTTTTGCTCAAAATCAAGATTTATTTGAAAAAGGCAATGCGTTTTACAACGATGGAAAATACGCCGAAGCTATAGACAATTACCAAGCTATTTTAGAAACAGGGCAGCAGTCTGCCGACTTGTATTTCAATTTAGCCAATGCCAATTATAAGCTGAATAATATCGCGCCAAGTATTTATTATTATGAAAAGGCATTGCAATTGGAGCCTAATGACAACGATATTAAAAATAATTTAGCCTATGCTAAAAACATGACCATCGATGCTATTGATGTGATTCCTGAAACCGGACTAGCTAAATTAATTCATAATTTTACCGATAAAATGACCTTTGATGGTTGGGCAATTACTTCAGTCGTTTTTGTGTTTTGTTTTGTGATTTTATTTTTGGTGTATTATTTTTCATATTCAACAGGTATAAAACGTTTAACCTTTGTTGGTAGTTTTGTTGTTTTAGCACTCGTTTGTATCACCTTATCTCTAGCATTTCATAAATTTAATTTAGATAAAAAAGACAATCCCGCTATTGTTTTTGTGCAAGAAAGTAAAGTGCGAAGTACACCAAACCCAAAAAGTGAAGAGGCCTTTAGATTGCATGAAGGCACTAAGGTTCAAGTGTTGGAAACTTACAACGATTGGCAAAAAATAAAACTCACCGATGGTAAAACAGGTTGGGTTATTTCAGATGATATTAAAATGTTAAATGAACTTTAAATTCTATAGGATATTTTCTTATAAGTTATATATTTGTTACCCAAATAACTAAAGTTAATGTCAAGACAATTCATTTCTACTATATTATCTATGATTTTTTTGGCGTTCATTGCAGCACCAACAATTATCAAGATGGTTGATGATTCGATTGATGTTTCATTTTATTATTCATACGCAGAAGAAGAAGAAAAAGGCGCTACAAAAAATGTAACTAAAGAAGTTATAGTTCTTGAAGAACTGAATAGTGAGTCACTTTTTCTGTTAAGTACTCAAGAAAACACGATGCCTTATGTGTTTAAAACGTACTCCAACCCGTATTTTAATTTAGTTTCTCCTCCTCCCGATTTTACATAATATTATTGTTTTGTCTCAGACAATTTAATTTTGTCTATTTATCTTTAACCGCTAATGGTGTGATTTTCATCAAAAAGCAAAATTTTATTATGTATGTTTAAATATATTAAGAATGACTTACCAGCGAGTATAGTCGTATTTTTCGTTGCCTTACCATTATGTTTAGGAATCGCGTTAGCCAGTGGCGCGCCATTATTTTCGGGCGTTATTGCTGGTATTATTGGTGGTGTAGTTGTTGGTGGGCTTAGTGGCTCAAAACTTGGTGTTAGTGGTCCTGCAGCAGGATTAGCTGCTATTGTATTAACTGCCATTGGTACTTTAGGTGGTTATCAGAACTTTTTAGTAGCTGTAGTTTTAGCTGGTATTATGCAATTAATTTTCGGTGTTTTAAAAGCCGGAGTTATTGGTTATTATTTTCCATCTTCAGTAATTAAAGGGATGTTAACAGGTATTGGTATCATCATTATCTTAAAGCAAATCCCTCACTTTTTTGGATATGATGCCGAGCCAGAAGGCGCAGATAGCTTTATTGAAGCTTCTGGAGAAAATACATTTTCAGCAATATTTAATGTATTTGATAATCTTATCTTAGGATCATTAGTTATTGGTTTAATAGGGTTAGCTGTTATATTATTTTGGGATAATGTTTTAGCTAAGAAAGCTAAATTTTTTACGATAATACAAGGGCCATTAATTGCTGTGGTTTTGGGTATTATTTTTTACGTGCTTACGGGATCAAATGATACGTTGGCAATTGCAGAATCACACTTAGTTAGTGTGCCAATTCCAGATGATATTAATTCCTTTTTAGGGCAGTTTAGTTTTCCAAATTTTGGAGCTATCACAAATCCTGAAGTGTGGGTAGTTGCTTTTACCATTGCATTGGTAGCAAGCTTAGAAACTTTATTAAGTGTGGAGGCTTGTGATAAATTAGATCCAGATAAAAATGTAACACCAACAAACCGTGAGTTATTAGCTCAAGGTGCAGGAAACATTGTTTCTGGTTTGGTAGGTGGTTTGCCTATTACTCAGGTTATTGTAAGAAGTTCAGCAAACGTGCAATCTGGTGGAAAAACTAAATTATCAACCATTATACATGGTTTATTATTATTGGTTTCGGTAATTTTAATTCCTAGACTACTTAATCAAATTCCATTATCTGTACTTGCAGCTATTTTATTAGTTGTTGGTTACAAATTAGCAAAACCAGCTTTATTCAAGAAAATGTACAGTTTAGGTTGGAAACAATTTGTACCGTTTATGGTGACTATTTTAGGTATTGTATTCACCGATTTATTGGTAGGAATCAGTTTAGGGCTTTTAGTTGGTGTCATCGTAATTTTATTAAAAAGTTACCAAAACTCTCACTTCTTACACATTGAAGATAAAAGTAATGGTAAACATAAAATTAGCATGACTTTAGCTGAAGAAGTTACGTTTTTCAATAAAGGTGCGATTTTGAAAGAATTGGATAACTTGCCAAATGAAACATATCTAGAATTAGATCTTATGAAAACAAGGTATTTGGATAATGATATTATTGAAATTTTAGACGATTTTTCACACAAGGCAAAAGAACGCAATATTGATATTAAACTGATTTCAAAACGTGGTGTAGTAGAAAATCCAGATAGTTATTTCGAGTTTTTCCGTAACCGTCCTAAATCAAAAATAAGTTTAAGCTAAAAATAAGTATGAAGGTTTGAGTTATTCCTTGATGAATGACTCAAACTTGAAAACAATCATTATAAATAAAAGCATATTATGAAAGCACATACTCAAGAAACACAGGCTACAATTACACCTGAGAAGTCAATTCAATTTTTAAAAGAAGGAAATCAAAGATTTCAAAATAACTTAAAAGCAAACAGAAATTTACTAGAGCAAGTAAATGATACTAGTGAAGGACAATTTCCATTTGCAACAATTTTAAGCTGTATCGATTCTAGAGTTTCTGCAGAATTGGTGTTCGACCAAGGTTTAGGAGACATTTTCAGCGTTCGAATAGCAGGTAATTTTGTAAACGAAGATATTTTAGGTAGTATGGAATTTGCCTGTAAATTAGCGGGGACTAAAGTTATTGTTGTTTTAGGACATACTAGCTGTGGAGCAATAAAAGGCGCTTGCGATCATGCCGAGTTAGGAAATTTAACTAAGCTAATCGAAAAAATTACGCCGGCGGTT
The DNA here is from genome assembly GCF_015355625.1 of Tamlana sp. I1. Classification (GTDB taxonomy): domain Bacteria; phylum Bacteroidota; class Bacteroidia; order Flavobacteriales; family Flavobacteriaceae; genus Pseudotamlana. Next base: position 23,190 of record NZ_JACLAF010000003.1, on the reverse strand, counting down.
AATGCTGTTGAAGCACCTAAAGATGAAGCATTAAGAACATCTAAAAATTTAGATTTTGTTGATGAAGTAGCTAAAAAGAATGTAGAATTAACCATTGATAGAATTCATGCTGAAAGTCCGATTCTATCAGAAATGGAAAAAAATGGTGAAATTAAAATAGTAGGAGCGATGTACGATATCAGTACAGGTGCTGTAGAATTCTATTAAAAAATATCCGTGAAAACGGATGGGTATACCATATAAAGCTAGATAAACTCTGATTTTTCAATAGCTTTATGTTATGACTATGATTAATAAATAGCAAAACAAAAAAGTCAATACTTCAAGTATTGACTTTTTTTTTACAAAAAAATACGCTAACTTAATGATTTACAAGTAAGTGTATGGAGAAGTTGTTTTCGAATATAAGAGGCGATGCCTTTGGAGGAATTACAGCTGGTATAGTTGCCCTTCCTCTAGCTTTAGCTTTTGGTGTGTCTTCTGGTCTTGGACCAACCGCAGGCCTTTACGGGGCTATCTTTATAAGTTTTTTTGCTGCGCTTTTTGGTGGTACTAACACGCAAATTTCAGGGCCTACAGCACCCATGACCGCCGTAAGCATGGTGGTTATAGCAGGTATTGTTGCAGCAAACGATGGCGATGTTTCCAAAGCCTTACCTACCGTACTAACCGTTTTTTTATTAGCGGGACTCATGCAAGTAGGTTTGGGTGTTTTAGGATTAGGGAAATACATTCGTTACATTCCTTATCCTGTAGTTTCTGGTTTTATGACGGCCATTGGTCTCATTATTATTATGACGCAAATACTGCCAGCCTTAGGGTATTATCCAAAAGAAGATATGCCTTTTGTTGAACAGTTTAAACCGCAAGCCGAAGAAGCCATATTAGAAAACATTCTTAGAGAAGAAGCAGGCGAAGGTATTCTTGTTCTTGAAAATTTTAAAGAAACTATTGAGCGTTCACACCATATTTCACAAGAAGATATTTTGGTTGAATCGCAAACCCTGGCTGCTAAAAAAACATCGGGAGCATTGGGTGCTATTAAGGCCATTCCTCGCGCGTTAAAAGATATTAATTGGCTAGAATTAATATTAGCCCTCGGAACCATAATCATAATTTACGGTTTTAAAAGAATAACTAAAGCCGTTCCTAGTACATTGGTGGCTTTAGCTGTTATGTCGGCAATTGCGGTTATTTTTGGTTTAGATTATCGTCCTATCGACAAAATCCCTAGCGGATTGCCCATTCCCAATCTCGGTATTTTTACAGAATTTAAACTTGCAAGCGTGACGCCCTATGTTTTCACGGCACTTACTTTAGCACTTTTAGGGGCTATAGATTCTTTGTTAACCAGTGTAGTTGCCGATAATATGACCAAAACCAAACACAAACCGAACAAAGAGTTGGTGGGTCAAGGGATAGGAAATAGTATCGCAGCCATTTTTGGAGGTATTCCAGGAGCAGGCGCAACCATTAGAACCGTTGTGAATATTACTTCTGGAGGAAAAACGAAGTTATCGGGAATGATTTCAAGTATCATGCTGTTAGCCATTTTGCTAGGTTTAGGTCCGGTAGCTTCTCGTATTCCAGCAGCTGTTTTGGCAGGGATCTTATTAACTGTTGGTTTTGGAGTTATGGATTTTAAAGGTATTAAAGCCATACCTAGTTTGCCAAAAGATATGAATTTCGGACTTTTCAAAATCAGTTCCGAAGTTTTAATAATGGTTATCGTATTGATACTTTCAACCTTTTGGAATTTAGTTTACGCCGTAGGCATTGGGCTGATTATCGCCTCCTTAATGTTTATGAAGAAAATAGGCGATTTAACGGCCGAACGTTCCGATGTTAAACCACTCAAGGAAGAAGCCTGGGACGATGAAGGCGATTTTCCTGCCAATTTAAAAGAAGAAGTTTTTATAAAACACATTAAAGGGCCATTGTTTTTTGGAACCACTAGCGATTTTCAGCAGCTTACCGCTCAAATCCCAGATTCAGCCAAAACCGTTATTCTAAGATTGGGGCGTATGCAATACATGGATCAATCGGGATTGTATGCTATGGAGGATATGCTTCAGGATTTAAATAAAAAAAACGTTGAAGTTTTGTTTGTCGACCTTCTAAAACAGCCTAAATACATGATGGAGCGCATTGGAATTATTCCGCAGTTAATTCCTAAGGCACATATTTTTAAAGATTTTAAAACCTGTTTACAGTGGATCAAACAAAATATAATAGCGAAACACAACGGCACAAATTAGCGTAATAATTTAAGCTTCTTGATTAAGAATTGGAGTTTCATCTTCCATTTCATCGGTGATATCTTCATCTGAATTCAGTTTTTCAGTTTCTTCTAAAACACTTGGGTAAATAAGAGGCACAATAGATTTTACGGGTTCGTATAGTATGGAATTTTTTACTGTGTCGTCTTCAAGAAATGTAATCGTATTATTCATACGGTCAAAAATATTTAAAATTACACTTAAAATAAGTGCAATTTTTAATGCCCCAAAAACACCTCCCAGAAGCTTGTTAAGAATGCCTAAAGCAGCAAAATTAGCCAACTTGGTTAGCGCTTTGCCTGCTAAACCAATAGCTAAAACAATAACCACAAAAGTAATGGCGAAGGCAGCAATACTAATTGTTTTTTCTTCCCAATCGGTTTTACTTTGTAAAAAATCGGCAGCAAAATTACTAAAATGAAGCGCGCCATAAACGCCGGCAATTAAAGCCACCAACGAAGCTACTTCAACAAAAAGCCCTTTCATAAACCCGCGAACCAACCCGAATAAAATCAATGCCCCTAAAACGATATCAATAACGCCCATAATTGTTAATATTTCTGTAAATATATAATAATTTCTGTCCTTTTTCAGCTAACACTTGTCAAGTTACCTAGCCATTACGTAACTTTACTGCCGAAAAAAGAATGAGCTTAGAAACGCAGAAATTCTGAAACTCAGAAACTGTGAAACTTTGAGTCTTTTAAACTTAAAAAAGAAATGTCTAGAGACGAACAATTAAAGGAACGCTGGGAATTGGTAGTTAATAAATTATCTAGTCAATTTGCCGATGGCGACCCAATGGATCTCGATGCGATCATCTATTTAATTGGTGTGCAAGAGCTTGGGCAGTTAGATAGAACTTTTAAAAAAGACCAAAAGCTGGACCTTATGCACATTGCCATTTGTAAACTTTTGGTGCCTTATGGCTATTACGAACTCGATTTTGTCGATGATGAAGGTTGGCCACACTATAAAACCCTAGAAAACTTGCCACATTTAAAGGCAGGCGAGCAAAGCGTTTTAATGAAGGAAGCCATTGTAAATTACTTTTTAGAAACCGAATATATCAATTAAAAATATTTTGGGCGCTAGCCTGCCGGCTGGCAGGTTACCTAAAGGTCGGGCTTTCCGTTCCAATCTTTTTGTTCGGAGCTCTCAAAAAGGATTTCCTCTTTAATCCCTAACGCAAATCGCGAAAAAGTAGTAAATTTGCGTTCATTTTTGAAATGACGATATGATAGATAAGATAAAAGACCTAATTGCTGAAGCAGAAGCTTTTGAAGCCAAAACCAAAGACGAGGTTGAAGCATTCCGTATTAAATACTTAGGAAAGAAAGGTTTGTTAAACGACTTTTTTGCCGAATTTAAAAATGTTGCAAACGACCAGAAAAAGGAATTTGGACAAACCATAAATGCGCTTAAAAAAACCGCCGAAGATAAAGTAAATCATTTAAAAGAAGCCTTAGAGAATAAGGATGAAGTTAAAGGGGTTTACGGCGATTTATCGCGTCCGGGAGAGCCAATTCACATTGGGGCACGTCATCCTATTTCTATAGTTAAAAATCAAATTATCGATATCTTTTCACGTATTGGTTTTAACGTTAGTGAAGGTCCGGAGATTGAAGATGATTGGCACAACTTTACAGCGCTTAATTTGCCAGAATACCATCCAGCACGCGATATGCAGGATACCTTCTTTATTCAAACGAACCCAGATATTTTATTGCGTACACATACCAGTTCGGTGCAGGTGCGTTATATGGAAAATAATAAACCACCAATTCGTACTATTTCGCCAGGTCGCGTGTATAGAAACGAAGCGATTTCGGCGCGTTCACACTGTTTTTTCCATCAAGTAGAAGGTTTGTATATTGATAAAGACGTGAGTTTTGCCGATTTAAAACAAACACTTCAGCATTTCACAACCGAAATGTTTGGAAAAAGCAAAATACGATTACGTCCGTCGTACTTTCCGTTTACAGAACCAAGCGCAGAAATTGATGTGTATTGGGGCTTAGAAACCGAAACCGACTATAAAATTACTAAAGGTACCGGTTGGTTAGAAATTGGAGGCTGCGGTATGGTAGATCCTAACGTTTTAGAAAATTGTAACATAGATACCAACGAATATTCAGGTTTTGCCTTTGGTGTGGGTATCGATCGTATCGCTATGTTATTACATCAAATAGGCGATATTCGATTACTTAGCGAGAACGATGTGCGTTTCTTAGAGCAGTTTAAAAGCGCCTTGTAAAACAAACACTTCATAAAATAATCTAAGCCGATACATTGTATCGGCTTTTTTTATTCCATTATATTTTGAGATGTGATTAATGTGAATTATTGATTTAGCTTCTATTTAAATTGTTTAACATTTTCTTAACTTCGTTTAGTTCGGTTTGTTTCGAACCAAGTGTATATTTGTCGGAAATTATGAAATTGTTTGAATTTATAGTTTCAGTGAAATAATCATACACAATAATGGAAGATAGCAATTGTAAAGAAAAAATGGCATTGGTTGAAAAGCTAGGCGTTCATTTAGAGAGCAGAGACCAATTAGCTCCTGTTGCGGCTCGTATTTTATCATATATCATTTTAACGGGCAAATCAGGAACCACCTTTGAAGATTTAGTACATATACTTTGTGCTAGTAAAAGTACCATCTCAACGCATTTAAATCATTTACTAGATTTAAATAAGATTGAATATTTCACCAAAACAGGCGACCGTAAAAAATATTTTGTAATTAATAAAGATACCGTCGTTCAGCATGTTGATAAAATGATTAGCGATTGGCAAGAATTACGCGAGTTACACCTAGAAATTAAAAATTATAAGGAGTTTAAAAACAATGCCATTATTGAAAATGATGATGAAAAATTTGATTTAAATTTTCATAACGATTATATCAAATTTATTGATGGTGCCACGAAATCTATTGAAGAATTAAGAACAAATTTAAAAAACAGTCAATTCAGTCTTTAAAACAAGAAATATGAAAACCTATACATTACATTATATCCTCCTAGTTTGCTTGGCGTTAACCGTGGCAAGTTGCGGAAAAAAGGCAGAGCAACAAGCCGTACAAGCTCCTCCAGTTACAATTCCTGTAACAGCCGTAAATACAACTACGGTTACAGGCTTTAAGGAGTATCCAACCAATATTGAAGGAATTATTAATAGCGATGTTCGCGCAAAAACTGCTGGGTATATTCAGAAAGTATTGGTTGATGAAGGACAGAAAGTAAGCAAAGGTCAGATGCTATTTAAACTAGAAACTCAGGCCCTGTCTGAAGATGCAGGTGCTGCAAAAGCGCGTGTCAATGTAGCACAGGTTGAAGTGAATAAGTTAATTCCTTTAGTCGAAAAAAATATTATTAGCCCAGTTCAATTGGAAACGGCTAAAGCTAATTTAGCGCAAGCGCAGGCCAACTATAGCAGTATCTCTGCAAACATTGGTTATGCTACTATTAAAAGTCAAATTAATGGTTTTGTAGGCACTATTAATTTTAGAGAAGGTGCTTTAATTAGTCCAAACGATGCCACGCCTTTAACCACTGTAAGTGATATCTCAAATGTTTATGCTTTTTTCAGTTTGAATGAATCGGAGTATTTTGATTTTTTACAAAATTCGGAAGGAAAAAATCTTGCTGAAAAGTTAGAGCATTTATCTGAAGTGAACTTAATCCTAGCCAATGGAACTACATATTCTGAAAAAGGCAAGATTCAAACCAGCTCCGGACAAGTCAATCAAAAAACAGGAACCGTAAGTTTTAGAGCTGTTTTTAATAATCCAAACCAGTTGTTAACCAATGGAAATAGTGGGAAGCTTCAAATTCCAACACAGTATGAAAATGAGATTGTAATTCCGCAGGAAGCCACTTTCGAACAACAAGGAAATATTATGATTTTTAAAGTGGGTGCCGATAATAAAATTGCAACCCACATGATAAAAGTGAAGGCCGATGTAAATAACTTATATGTTGTAGAATCCGGGCTTAAACCTGGCGATAAAATTGTGGTTACTGGCGTAGGGAAACTACGAACAGGTATGTCTATTACACCGCAAGAAGTAGCTTATAATGAGGTTTTAAAACCTATTGCAACATTATTTAAAAACTAGAAATTTTACAACTATGTTAAAAACATTTATTGAAAGACCCGTACTTTCAACAGTGATTTCGGTGATAATAGTCATGCTTGGAATTATAAGTATTTCAACCTTGCCTATTGAAGAATACCCAGATATCGCGCCACCAACCATTAAAGTGGTTGCTTCGTATCCAGGGGCAAATGCCGAGACTGTTTTAGAAAGTGTTATTATTCCTATTGAAGAACAAATTAATGGAGCAGAAGGGATGACGTACATCACGTCGACCGCATCCAATAATGGTACGGCTGAAATTACAGTATATTTTAATCAAGAAATGGATGCCGATATTGCTGCCGTTAACGTTCAAAACCGTGTAGCAAGAGCAAATCCCTTACTGCCTCAAGAGGTAATTCAAACGGGGGTTACCACACAAAAACAAGAAACAAGTGCCTTAATGTTTGCTTCGATGTATTCCGATAGCGAAGATTATGATGCCACCTATATTCAAAATTATTTAAAAATTAACGTGATTCCCGCCATGAAACGTATTAATGGTGTGGGCGATGTTAGTGTATTTTCACAGCAAGATTACGCGATGCGTATTTGGTTAAAACCAGAGAAATTAGCAGCGTATAATTTAATTCCCTCCGATGTTACAGCGGCATTAAAAGAACAAAATTTAGAAGCTGCAGCGGGAGCATTAGGCGAAAATAATGGTGAAGCATTCTCGTATGTTTTAACTTATAGCGGTCGTTTTAAAGATTCAAAACAGTATGGCGACATTATTATTAAAGCGCTTGGTAACGGCGCATTTTTACGTTTAAACGATGTTGCTACTATAGAATTAGATGCGCAGTCTTATGCGTCTAACGCGATGAGTTTGGGGCATCCTGCTGTGTTTATGGGGATTTTTCAAACCAAAGGTTCGAATGCCCAAGAAATTATCGAAAACATTAAAACCACTTTTGATGCTGTTGAAAAAGATTTACCCGATGGCTTAAATATTTTTATACCTTACGATACTAGTTTATTTTTAAATGCTTCCATAGAAAAAGTAGTGAGTACTTTATTAGAAGCTTTTTTATTGGTGTTTTTGGTGGTATTTATCTTTTTACAAGATTTTCGTTCCACACTAATTCCTGCAATTGCAGTACCCGTATCTATTATAGGAACTTTTTTCTTCCTGAATTTATTTGGTTATTCTATTAACTTATTAACGCTTTTTGCCTTAGTTCTGGCCATTGGTATTGTGGTCGATGATGCCATTGTGGTGGTTGAAGCTGTACATGCCAAGATTGACGATGGTGAAAAAAATCCGAAATCGGCAACCTTAAAAGCCATGAATGAAATTTCGGGAGCCATTATTTCCATTACTTTGGTTATGGCAGCTGTATTTATTCCTGTAACCTTTGTTACGGGTCCTACAGGGGTGTTTTACGAGCAGTTTGGTGTGACTTTAATTATAGCCATTCTTATTTCGGCCGTTAATGCCTTAACCTTAAGTCCGGCATTGTGTGCTTTATTATTAAAAGGCCATAAAGACGACGACGAATTAAAATCCAAAAATCCGTTGCAGCGTTTCTATGCGCTTTTCAACCGTGGTTTTAATGCTACTGTAGAGCGCTACGGAAAATCACTTCAGTTTTTATATAAAAGAAAATGGACATCGGCGGTTTTATTGTTAATCGCAGCCGTTGGTATATTTTGGGCATCAAAAACAACACCTACGGGATTTGTGCCAAACGAAGATCGTGGAATTATTTTTGCAAACATAGAATTACCAGCAGGTGCTTCTTTAGACAGAACCGATGCTGTTTCTAAAGATTTATATGAAAAGATTCATAATTTAGAAGGTGTAACAGGTGTAAACTTCATTAAAGGTCGAAGTTTAATTAGTGGTTCGGGAACCAACTATGGTTTCGGAATTATAAAGTTAAACGATTGGGGCGAACGTAAAGACGAGTCGCTTTCGGCGCACGCCATAACTGTAAAATTATTCGGAATAGCAGCATCTATTCCTGAAGCTAAAATTATTTTCTTCTCACCACCAAGTATTAGAGGTTTTGGTAACTCTGCAGGTTTTGAGGTTAATTTGTTAGATAAATTTGGAGGCGAATTTACAGCATTGGATAAAGTGAATACAGATTTTGCAGCGGCCATTATGAGCCATCCAGAAATTCAGTATGCACAATCGGCTTTCAATACAAAATATCCGCAATACGAAATGGAAATCAACGTGCCTTTAGCCAAAGAAAAAGGCGTGCCAATTAATAGCATTTTCTCAACGCTTCAAGGTTATATAGGCGGTGTTTATGCATCGGATTTCTCTCGTTTTGGGAAGCAATACCGTGTTTACATTCAGTCACTTCCAGAAGACCGAGCCAATGAAGATGCTTTAAATAGCATGTATGTAAGAACAGATTCTGGCGAAATGGCTCCAATTACACAGTTTGTAGAATTAAAACGTGTGTATGGACCGCAATCGGTAACCCGTTTTAACTTGTTTAATTCTACGAGTATAACAGGAGCAACTAATGCTGGTTTTAGTACAGGAGATGCCATTCGAGTTATTGAAGAGGAAGCAGCAAAATTGCCAAATAATTATACCGTTGCTTATTCTGGTTTAACACGAGAAGAGGTTAATGCAGGAAACCAAACAACCTTCATTTTTATTTTAAGTATCATGTTTGTGTATTTCCTTTTAAGTGCGCAATACGAAAGTTATTTACTGCCTTTTGCAGTTGTTTTATCATTACCATTTGGAGTTTTTGGAGCTTATATAAGCACGAAGTTTTTCGGATTAGAAAACAATATTTACTTCCAAATTGCCTTAATTATGCTTGTTGGCTTGCTCGCTAAAAATGCGATATTAATTGTTGAGTTTGCCCTTCAACGACGAAAATCTGGTGAATCTATTGTCGATGCAGCAATTCATGGAGCCAAATCGCGTTTGCGTCCTATTTTAATGACGTCATTCGCTTTTATTTTAGGGTTAATGCCATTGGTGTTAGCAAAAGGCGTTGGTGCCGAAGGGAACAATTCTATTGGAACAGGAGCCGCAGGAGGCATGCTTATAGGAACCCTTTTAGGTGTTTTTGTAATTCCTATTCTATTTATATTATTTCAGTGGTTGCAAGAAAAAGTATCTCGCAAACCCGCAATTCAAACTGTAGAAGATTAAGACTATGAAATCTATAATGAACCATAAATATTTTAGCAAAGCGGCACTTTTGGTTGTTTTAATGTATACCCTACAAAGTTGTTTTGTGGCTAAAGATTACGAGCGTCCAAATCTAGATGCTGAAACCGATAACTTATACCGCACAGACCAATTACCAACCGATAGTTTATCGATGGCCGATGTGTCTTGGAAATCGGTGTTTACAGATGCCTATTTGCAGCAATATATTGAAGAAGGTTTACAAAATAACATTGATATTCGTATTGCCATCCAGCAGATTATTGCGGGCGAAGCTTATATGAAACAGGGCAATGCTGGTTATTTGCCAACCTTAAGTGTAGGGACTTCTGCAACCCATCAAGAACTCTCTAAAAACAGTCAGTTTGGTAGTTTTTTCAACGGGGGGATAAGTCAGTACGAAGCTGTTGCAAATCTTTCTTGGGAAGCCGATGTTTGGGGAAAAATACGAAGTAATAAACGTGCTTTTCAAGCGGGTTATTTAAAAAGCGTAGCTGCACATCAAGCCGTGAAAACCAAATTGATTGAAAGCATTGCAACCACCTATTACACTTTAGTTGCGTTAGATGCTCAGCTAAAAGTAACAAAGGAAACTGTAGCTTCTCGCGAAAAAAGTGTAGCAACTATTCAAGCCCTTAAAGAGGCGGGGGAAGTGACTCAAGTGGCGGTAGACCAAGATATCGCGCAGTACAATAATGCGAAAACCATACAAGTTGATATTGAACGTGCTGTTTTTAGAGCCGAAAACACTTTGAGTATTTTATTGGCAAAACCACCACAACATTTTGAAAGAAATGCATTGGATGCCCAACAAATTACGACTCAAATAAAGCTTGGCGTGCCTTATTTATTACTGCGTAACCGTCCGGATGTTATCGCTGCCGAAAGTGATTTTAGACAATCGTTCGAGTTTACCAATGTGGCTTTAACCAACTTTTATCCGTCGTTTACTTTAAGTGCTTCAGGCGGTTTTCAAAGTTTAGAGTTTGATAATTGGTTTAATGCCAACTCGCTATTTGCAAATATAGTTGGCGGTATAACACAACCTATCTTTAATCAACGAAAAATAAGAACCCAACATGAAGTTGCCAAAGCACAACAAGAGCAATCGCTGTTGAATTTTAAACGCACACTGTTAGTAGCAGGAAACGAGGTTTCGGAAGCACTCTATACCTATAATGCCGAAACTGAAAAACTCCAATATTTAGAAAAACAAGTTGAAGCTTTGCGTCGTGCAGAAACAAATTCCGAAGAATTATTAAATAGTGGTTATGCCACCTATTTAGATCTATTAGTGGCCAGACAAACTGTTTTAACAACAGAATTAACAAGTATTGAGAATAAATTAGACCGATTAATTGCTGTTGTAAATCTTTATAAAGCCCTTGGCGGCGGATGGAAATAATAATTGTTAATTAAAAGTTTTACTGATAATTTTAGATTGTTTATTTGTATTTCAATTGAAGCAAGCTGATTCGTAAGAACAGCTTGCTTTGATGTTTTTAGATGTGAATAGAAAGTCTTGACTTCAAATGAATTTATTATTTTTGATGCATGAAAGAAGATATTATCATACCAAAAGTTGAAGGTGTTTACATTGCAGTGGTAAACGAGTACAACGACGTTTATAAAACTCAAGATTGGAACGCCTACATTATTAACGATAAGGAGGTTGATTTAGACATGGTGCTAATCGTTACAAGTGGTTATTCTGAAGATAAAATGACGTCCATTTTCAGAAAAAAAATTGATGTGCTTCCTAAAAAAAGCTATGCTAAAATTGAACTCATGCAAGAAGAGTTATTTGCGATAAATAATACTTTTAAAGTGTCGTTTTTTGAAGGCAATAAGATGTGTGATAAAACTTACTTATTTAGAAAAAACACGATTAATTTAAAAGCTTTACAGCCCTTGCCTTTAATGTCTGTAAAAGGTGTTTTAGTAAAATAATTCCTGCGAATGCAGGAATCTCTTAGCAAGCAATCCAAAACTAAATTCTTAAGCAAAGGCCTTGGCAGATAAGCTGCTAGCCCAACCCTTGGGTAACCTGCCATCCGGAAGGCAGGCGTCCAAAATGATAAATTTAATTTAGAAGATTCCTTTTTTTAAAGGCATATGTTAATCTAGCCTATCGGTTAATTTTTTAAATACCTTTTTAGGTTCTTTATTTTCGTATAAGATCTCGTAAACGGCATTTATAATAGGCATTTGCGTTTTTTTGGCGTTTTTAAGGTTTAATTCGTGTGCACTTTTTGTGGCGTAATAACCTTCGGCAACCATATTCATTTCCATTTGTGCCGATTTTACGGTGTAGCCTTTACCAATCATGTTTCCAAACATGCGGTTTCGTGAAAAAACAGAATAGCCTGTTACTAATAAATCGCCCAAATAAGCCGAATTATTAATGTTACGTTTCATTTTGTGAACTTTCTTAATAAAACGTTTCATTTCGCGAATGGCATTGCTCATTAAAACACTTTGGAAGTTGTCACCATAGCCTAAACCGTGTGCTATTCCTGCAGCAATGGCGTAAATGTTTTTAAGCATAACAGCGTATTCTATGCCAATTACATCGTCGCTAATTTTTGTTTTTATATAATCGCTGCTAAAGCTGTTTGCAATGGCTGTTGCCTTCTTTTGGTCGGAACAGGAAATGGTTAAATAGGATAAGCGTTCTAGAGCAACCTCTTCGGCATGACAAGGCCCTGCTATTACGGCAATATTATCGTAAGGTACTTTGTAAATATCATGGAAATGCTCGCCTACCAATAGTTCTGTTTCGGGCATAATGCCCTTTACGGCAGAAACAATGATTTTATTAGAGATGTCTATTTCGAGTTTTTCTAATTCACTATGTATGAAGGCTGAAGGGATAACGAAAATGAGCACATCGGCATAGTCTGCAACTTCATTAATATCGTTGCTTAAAATAAGTTGTTCTAAGTGAAACTCTACCGAACTCAGGTAGTTAGGATTGTGCTGTTCGCGTAGTAAATGTTCTTTAGTATATACGCTGCGCATATACCAGCCAATTTCATTTAAATTTTCAGAAAGCATTTTTACAATGGCAGTAGCCCAGCTTCCTGCTCCGAAAACGGCGTATTTTAATGGTTTATCCATGAAAATTAAATCAATTTCTTAGGTCAAAAGTACATAAAAAAATAATCAATATGCGGGCTTTGGAGGGACAAGCTTTATTTTTTGGCACATGTTTTGAAACTTAATAGCCATAAATGATTAACTTGTATACCTATGAAAGCGATAAAATTATTTTTAATAGTGGCGTTAAGCGCTACTTTTTTTACTTCCTGTGAAAGCACATTGGAGGGCGGGCGCCCTATTTCAGTAAATCAACTACTAAGTTCTTACGACTTGTGGTATGTAGATATTAACGCCACTTTGGGCTATGGAGAAACCCCTTGGTTACAAAAAGCCTTTACGGTGTCTTTTAGAAATGGATTGCTTTATGCAAATAATAACCTTGTTGGCATTGGTAGTACAGGAAGTGGTTTAGGAATAGATGTTGGCGTTTATGATGCTTATGATATGATTTTAGATGTTAATCATGATATCGATGGGTTTTCAAGTTTTGATGTCTATCAAGTGAATAGTCATCGTATTGAACTTTATAACCCAAGAAACAAAACGTCATATTTCTTAGAAGGGTATCAGCGTAAGGATTTTGATTACGACTTCGTGTTTTACGATAATATTCATTATTTCTTACAAGAATACGAAGCCTGGGCGAAGATTTATACGAGCGCAGAAGGAACGGTAAACGATTTTGACAAGGAGAATTACTTACGTTTTTTATCTGGCGGAAACGATGAAACATTCGAAAGTTCACAGGATCCTGTGGGGTTAAATCCGAATCAGATTTATTGGGATTTTATAGGCGATTATGGAGTAGGCGATGTTTCTAATAATTTCTACTTAAAGACTTTAACATTAATTTATGATTTGTATGGCAATGAATCTTTCGAATTGACCGTTTTAGATGATGCAACAATAGAATTGTATCATATATCTTCGGGTACCGTTTACAGGTTTAAAGGTCGCGGATATATTCAGTATTTAAAAGCTGCTGATGGAAAAACAGATACAAACAATTTAGTAGATAAAAAACGTAAGTTTAAAAACGATAGAAAAGAAAACCCGAGAACAAGTACTAGGGTTTTATAAAATTTTTTGGTTGGTTATTTAGTTAGAAACCGTTTAGAGCATCTTCATAGCTTTAAACGGTTTCTTTTTATGATTGTTTTTTGCTTTAAATGGGATTTGGATTGTAATGTTTAAAGTTGAAAAGGTTATAAGGTTAGAAAGTTAAGATGTGAAATAAAACCACGCGAAATTGTGAACATTTGCATTAAAATGTCTGTTATTTTTTCACTCAAACACCTTATTTATCTGAATCCATGAAAATAACTTCTCGACCGCACTTGAAGACCATTGCCTTTAGAATTTAGATTATGAAATTGAACTTAAGGCTTCAATATTAGGGTGTTCTAGCGGAGACGAGAACCTATAATTTTAAATATTCAGGCACGCTTCACAAAATAAACACACTAAAATTTAGCTCTTGTAAATAAACCTTTGTAAACAGGCGCAAAAGCGATAGTAGTGGATAGCTTTTGGCGAGGCGTGCATCGAGCCAAAACTAGTAACGGATAGCGCGGTGGTTTGCCATTTGCCAAAAAGAGTTTAAAGACAAATTAAATGAGAAAATAAATTTAGTTGATGAGTGATGGTTTTAATGCAGATTTTCTGATAAAAACACAATATTAAGATTCTATAGAATACACGCCTTGATGACTCCAATTGGTAAGCATGTCTCTTAATTTATCGTATTTTGAAATGTGTACAATAGACCAAAAAAGCGTCCATATTAATAAAACGCAAAATACGGCTATGCCAGCACTTAAATCGAAAAACGCTATTAAAGCACTGAAGCCCATATTGCATAAAAGATTTAGAAGTATGGCTTTGCGAATGCTCATTTTTAACATGCCTGTAATAAAGTTCCAGGTAACTAACTGATCTTTTATTACAATTTTGTTGGGGTTTTTAAAGTCGATGAAAATACGATGGCTATAATCCATGATAATGGTTATTGTGTCGCCCTTACGTTTGAATTTATAATCAAACTGCTTTAAAAAATCTGCGGTGTTTTCAATATTCATTTGGCCTTTAGTTTTAAATTGTCGTGTTGGTTTTTTATAAAAAAAGTTCCAACCAAACAAGAAAATTAAAAGTATAGGCTAAAATCGAGGTAGATGTTACGGGAGTGTTAAGTTATTGTAATAAAGTTACTTATAAAAATTCATTTCATCTAAATATTCCCAAACAAATTCAGGAAGCATAGGTTGAATATTTTTCTTTGCAGCTATCGCTTTTCGAATAAAAGAGGATGAGAGTTGCATGATAGGCGCATCGATATGAACAATTTTGGGGTGTCCATCAAATTGAGTTTCTATTTTGTTTTCTGAAATACGCGGATACACGTAAACAAAGTGGTTTTCTAGAATAAGCTGGTAGTTTTTCCACTTGTGAAAGCTCTTTAAATTGTCTTCGCCCATAATTAAAGAAAACTCCTTTGTGGGGTATTTTTCTTGTAAATAAACTAAGGTATCGATGGTGTAATTGGGTTGCGGTAATTTAAATTCTATATCGCAGGGTTTTAACTTTTGGTAAGGTTCGGTAGCGCGATACACCATTTCTAACCGATGATGATTGTCTAATAAGGTCTTTTTTTCTTTAAACGGATTGTGAGGGGTTACCACGAACCAAATTTCGTCTAAATTGCTATATTCTGCAATATGATTTCCAATAACCATATGTCCAATATGAATGGGGTTGAAAGAACCAAAATACAATCCGATTTTCATTGAAGAACGACTAAGAGTTTATAAAATCACTAATTTTTTGGTGGGCTTCCTCTAAGGCATGTTCCAAAGTATCGTTAATAACAATGGTGTCGAATAAAGGTGCTGTGGCTAATTCGGCTGAAGATTTAGCAACACGCATGTTAATTTTATCTTCGGTTTCTGTTTTTCGCTTTTTTAAACGAATTTTAAGTTCGTCGACACTTGGTGGTTTTACAAAAACAGCTAAAGTTTCATCTGGAAATTTACGTTTAATTCGGAGTCCGCCAGAAACATCAATATCAAAAATAACATTCTTGCCTTTTGCCCAAATGCGTTCGACTTCGGTTTTTAAAGTACCGTAAAAATTATCGCGATACACTTCTTCCCACTCTAAAAACTCGTCGTTTTTAATTTTGTTTTTAAAGTCTTCAGCCGATAAAAAGTAATAGTCTTTGCCATGCTCTTCGGTACCGCGTTTTTCTCTGGAAGTAGCCGAAATAGAAAATTCTAAATTCAAATCTTCAACACCTAATAAATGTCTTACTATGGTTGTTTTTCCCGATCCTGAAGGTGCAGAAAACACGATAAGTTTGCCTTTTTTATTATTTTTTTGATCCACTTTAAGACTTATTTTTACTATTTATTGATTACTGCGACCGCGACTGAACTCTGTAACTGAAAACTAGTTAAAGTACGTTTAATAATTGTTCCTTAATTTTTTCTAATTCGTCTTTCATTTGCACCACCAATTGTTGCATGGGCGCATAATTACTTTTAGAGCCAATGGTATTAATTTCTCGGCCCATTTCTTGACTGATAAAGCCTAGTTTTTTTCCGTTAGAATCTTCAGAATTAATCGATTCGGTGAAATAATTTAGATGGTTTTTTAAACGTACTTTTTCTTCAGTAATATCGAATTTTTCAATGTAATACACCAATTCTTGTTCGAATCTGTTTTCGTCGTATTTCTCTCTTAATTCTTCAACACCTTTTAATAAACGTTCGCGAACACCCTCGACACGCTCGGGATCCATAGCAATAACTTCATCTAGAATTTTTGAAATCGTTACAATACGGTTATTAAAATCGGCCTCTAAAACCTTGCCTTCGTTTAAACGGTAATTGATAATGTCATCAATAGCAGTTAGGATTTCGGTGTTAATGGTTTGCCATTCTTCAGCATCAATTTCCTCTCGTACGGTATTTAAAGCATCGGGAAAACGCACGGCCATTTTTAGTAATTCAATAGCATCGCCGTCTACAACATTTTTTAATTGCTCGATATATTGTTTAACAACAGGGGTGTTAATTTGCGTTGATGTGTCTTCAGCAGTTGCTTCAACATAAATTGAAAAATCAACTTTGCCACGCTCTAATTTTTCGGCAAGAAGCTTTCTAATAGCCAGTTCTTTTTCTCTGTAAATAGAAGGCATTCTAACGTTTAAATCTAAATTTTTACTGTTTAAAGATTTAAGCTCGATTGTTATTTTTTTAGTGGGCAGTTGCAAAACAGATTTTCCGTAACCTGTCATTGAATATATCATATACTGAAGTATTAAGTTAAGCAAAGATAATTAAAACCTAAGGTATAGAAAACAGATAATTAGGACTAATATTTATTAGGACTTAACACAAACTGAAATTAAAGTGATGCTAATGCTTTTTATTTCAATTAAAAGGAGGCTAAAACTTTAATCAGGCTTTTAGAATATGATTAAAAATGTAGAATTAATTTAGCGATTAGGAAATAGATGAAAATTCCAAAAACATCATTACTTGTGGTGATGAATGGTCCTGTGGCCACTGCGGCATCGATACCGCGTTTATCTAGAAAAATAGGGATGAAGGTGCCTATTAATGCGGCCATAATGATGACGGTAATTAAAGCGACACAAATGGTTAAGGACTCTAAATAGGTGGTTTTAAAAATAAAATGACTTATTAATAATACTATGGCTGCAATGGCCAATCCGTTTACTAAGCCAAGCACAAATTCTTTTAATAATCGGCTAAGAATTTTACCGTCAATGGTATTATTTGCAAGACCTTGCACGACAATGGCAGAAGATTGTACACCAACATTCCCAGCAGTGGCTTGAATTAAAGGAATAAACATAAGTAAAGCAGGGAATTTTAGCATGGCATCGCTAAAACCGTTTATAATACTTGCGGCGCCAATACCGCCAAACATTCCAATTAATAGCCAGGGTAATCGTGCTTTGGTGAGTTCCCAAATGCTATCATCGGCATCGACTTCGCTTGTAATACCAGCCGCTAATTGATAATCTTTTTCGGCTTCTTCCTTCATAACATCTACAATGTCATCAATGGTAATTCGGCCTAATAAGGTGTAATTATCATCTACCACCGGAATGGCTTCCAAATCGTATTTTTGCATGATTTTTACAACCTCCTCTGCATCTTCATGCACATTTACCGCATCGACACTAGAGATATAAATTTCTGCAATTTTTTGTTCGTTTTTGGCAACAATAAGATCTTTTAAAGACAGTCTGCCCACCAATTTATCTTTTTTGTCTACCACGTAAACCGAGTGCACACGCTTTACTTCTTCGGCTTGACCTCGAATTCTACGTAAGCAACCCGCAACGGTCCAGGTATCGTAAACTTTAACCAGCTCTTTAGCCATAAGTCCCCCAGCGGTATCTTCATCGTAAGCTAAAAGTTCTCGAATTTCGGCCTGGTGTTCTACATCTTCAATATTCGAAATAACTTCTTGCTGACGCTCTAAAGGTAATTCGGCAATAATATCGGCAGCATCATCGGTGTCTAATTCTTCTACTTCTTCAGCAATTTCCTTGGCTGAAAGGTTCTTTAAGACTTTCTCACGATTGTCTTCGTCCAACTCCATTAGGATGTCGGAAGTCGTTTCAGAATCCAGAAGTTTAATCACATACATGGCTTCTTCTAGATTTATTTCATCTAGAATTTCGGCGATATCAGCATAGTGAAAATCATTTAAAAGCTTGCGTAATTCTTTGTCTTGTTGTTGTTCGACTAGTAATTGTACCTGCTCAATGAGTTCATCGGTAAGCTGAAATTGTATGTTTTCTTTTTCTTCTTTCATTCAAAATAAATTGCTAGAAGTTAATTAGTTTTCGTCTTTTTCGATAAGTATAGTAAGCTCGATAAACTTTTGAACGCTTAGTTGTTCTGGTCGTTGGCCAAATATACTATTTGCTTTTAAATTATCGGATAAATTGAATGTTTTTAAACTGTTACGAAGTGTTTTTCGGCGTTGCTGAAAGGCGGTTTTTACGGTTTTGAAAAACAATTTCTCATCACAGGGTAAACTGTAATCTGCTTTTCGAGTGAGTCTTAAAACGCCTGAATCTACTTTTGGCGGCGGATTAAAAACGTTTGGTGGTACTGTAAATAAATATTCGGCGTCGTAAAATGCTTGTGCTAAAACCGAAAGGATGCCATAAATTTTACTGCCTTCTTTGGAGCAAATACGTTCGGCGACTTCCTTTTGAAACATGCCTGAAAATTCGGGAATTTGATCGCGCATTTCCAAAGTTTTAAAAACAATTTGTGTTGAAATATTATAAGGGAAATTGCCAATAATAGCAAAGGGTTCACCTTTAAACACCTCGTTTAAATCGTATTTTAAAAAATCTTTTTCAATAATTCGCGGTGCTAGATTGAGGTAATTGGCTTGTAAATATTCAACCGATTCGCTGTCTATTTCAACCACATAGGTGGTGATGTCTTTTTTTAGTAAATATTTGGTAAGCACGCCCATACCAGGACCTATTTCTAAAACCTTTTTGTAGTTTTTTAAAGTAAGCGAATCGGCAATTCTTTCGGCTACAGATTCGTCATTTAAAAAATGCTGACCTAAATGTTTTTTTGCTTTTACTGTCATTCGTAAGAGGTTTTAGTAGGTTATGAAATTTGATTATCGATACTAATGCCACTCATTTTCATTCGTAAAATTCAAGCGAATCGACAAATCTCAGTCATCATGCATAACAGTTTACAAAAGTAAGTTTTTATAAATAGATGCTGCGGTTTTTAAAAAGCTAAAAAAGTTATTTGAAATTTACGGTGTATTCGTCTATAATTTGAAGTTCGGTTCTAAACGAAAGCATTTTATCGGCAAATTTTTTCAAGCCTTCTTGTTGAATTCTTTCAGCATCTTCTCTAAAATAGGCGTCTAAGGCTTCTCGCGAATACGATTTGTATTGAATAGAGTAGGTGGTGCCGCCCATTTCTTCTTCAACTAAAACGCGCGTTAGGGTGGCTTTTTCAAATTTTCCTGTACCTAAAACTTTGGGAATTTGTTCTTTTATCCAAATTAGCCATTCGTCATGAACCGACTCGTCTATGTTTACCGTTACGTTGTATATGTACATGATTTTATTTTTTGTTGAATTAATGCGCTGCTACTAAACTTAATTTATAGCATCTCCGCGTAAGGCTCTAAAGTGTTTTCTTGCCTCAACAAAGTAAATGCTATCGGCATGATTAAAGATGATTTTCTCGTATAAAGCTTTTGCTTTTTCCGGCTCGTTTAATTGATTTTCATAAATTTTAGCCAGATTGAAATAGGCGTCGTCTATTAAAATGCCATCTTTATAATTGGCGATAATGAATTCGTAATTGGCCGTTGCTTTTTTAAATTCCGATTCTTTTACAAACAGTTGTGCTTGTTTAAATAAGGCTTGCGCGATAATAGGTTCGGTTTTGTGCTCGTCTAAAATTTTATCTAATAAAACAATGGCTTCTTCATTTCTGTTTTGAAAGGCTAACAAATCGGCTTTAGCATAAATTTTTAAAGCGGTTTGCAATGAGTCTTCATATTTATTGTCGCTTATTAATAATTTTAAATCTAAGGCATCATTAGCAATAAGCTGCGAAGTTGAAGCTTTTAAAATTTTAAGCTGCGATTCGGCCCATTTAAAATCTCCTTTGTAATAACTAGCTTTAGCAACTTTAAAACGGGCTTCTTGGGATATGGTGCTGTTTTTTAAATTCCTCTGGATTTGAGAATAATAAATTAAAGCCTTATTAAATTGTTCTTGTAATACTAAAATATCGCCTAGCTTCAGTTTTACTTGGGCATTTTCCATTTTGCTTAATGGTTCGTTAAGCGTGTTTTCTAAAAAGCTAATGGCTTCGCTGGTTTCATTCATATAAAACGCTAGAAAATCGGCATAAGCTATTTGTAAATCTAGTGTTTTATCTTTTTTAGGATACTGCTTTAAAAGCTCTAAATATTTAGCTTTTATGTTGGCGTAATCGCTTTTTGAGCTTGTTTTAACTTCTATTTCTAGTAAGAAATAATGTGCTTCTAATTTGGTGTTGTCGCTTTGTGTGGTTTCAATAATGTAGTTGTAAATGTCTTTAGCAACCTCGTAATCCTCATCTTTATTTGCTATTTGGGCTAGCTCGAAAATGCGATGTAAACTGCGTTGCTCCCTGTTGTAAATAGCTTTTTCTTGAGTAAATGCTTTTCGGTATTCCTTTTGCTGAATAAATAACCAACTTAATAAGGAGTTCCAAAGTGTTTTAGGATCTTGCTGCATTTTTTTAAGCAGTATTTTCCTGAATACAATGTTGTTTTCATTGCTGCTGTCTTCACTTATAAAGTCGTTTATAGCTCGTTTTACATCACTTAAAACCGAAGGATTAGATTCGGCATACTCCAAATAGCTTGTAAACATTTTTTCAATATGTCCTTGTTCGCCATAAATTTGCGCCAGTTGTATACTGAAATTAAAATTTGAATTTAATGTGGCAGCTTTTTCATAAGCTAGTGCAGCTTCATTTAAAAGTGAATGACTTTGAAACGTGCGTGCTATAGAAAACACATGATTTGGACGCTCGTCTATTGCAGCAAGCGCTTGTTGGTAATAGTCTTTCGCTATTTCTGGTTGGCCACTAAGTTGGTAATTATAGCCCATTTCAACCAAGAAAGCAGGGTATTGCACCCGTTTTAAAATGCCTTCTAAAAACGTTTGTACAGCAGCATACTGTTCTAATTGCTGTTCTGCACTAATAATTTGTTCGATGTAATTGATGTTTGAAGGCGCATTTTGGTAGAGTTTTTTGTATTCTACTAATGCTTTTTCATACTCCCCGTTATTAAAATATTCCTTGGCTAACAAATCCTCTTGGGCGTATACAGACGCCGTAATAAATAGGAATATAACAAGGAGAGCTTTCATGGGGTAAAGATAATAAATGTCCCGTGTTGAACTTGTAGTAATTGGAATTATTCTGTAAACGATGGGTATCTCTAAATCAACCCAAATTTTTAAAAAGATGGGCTTTGAGCTATAGAGATGGGTTTTATAGCTCAAAAATCTTGTTATTTTGAGCTATAAACTTCAATTTTATAGCTCACGGTTTTTAGGATTTGTGTTTGGTGTCATAAAATGTTTAATCTTTATTTTGATGAATTATTATTAGAAATAATTAATTCCACATAGATTTTACGGAATATAATTATTGTGTAGAAATCATATCAATTGATTGAATCTTAACGTTTTCCTAATTGTTAAATTCTTAACTTAAATTGATTTTTTTATTTTTTAGTATTGATCACTAAACCAAAAATCAATCACTATTATGAAAGTTTTCTTGTTAACCACAACTCTGTTTTTCAGTTTAATTGTTTATTCTCAAGAGAAAATACTATCGGGAAGAATACTGAATTTCGAAAACAAAGCGCCACTTGCTTATGTTAATATCGGAATTAAGAACAAAACTGTCGGAACCGTTTCTAACAAAAATGGCTTATTCAATCTTGCTTTAAATAATAAAGTGACACCAAAAGACACTGTTGTTTTTTCGCATGTTGGATTTAAAACCGAAAAATATATAGTTTCGGATTTGGATAAGATGTCTACCTCTATTTTGCTTCAATCCAAGAATATAGAATTAGCTGAAATCATTGTAAATTCAAATAAAGTTAAATTAAAAGCCAAAAAAATTGGAAGGTCTTCAAAAGGCCTTGGCTTATTACATTCTAATTTTTATTCATATTATGAAAAAGATGTTGACGACCGGCTGAGTAAAGAAAGAGGTATGAAATTTAAAATCAGACGAAATTGTAATATCAAAGATTTGAATTTTAATATAAGCTCAAATGATTTCAAATCGTTAAAGTTTAGAGTTAATTTTTATAACATTAAAGACGGAGTACCTTCCGATTTGATTGTTCAAGAAAACATTGTTTTTGAAATAAAAGATAATTTTTTAGGTTGGTTTACTGTTGATTTAGAACCTTATGAAATTTATTTAAACGAAGAAACCGAAGATGTGGCAGTAACAATCCAGTGGATAGAAAGTGTGAAAGATACTGAAAACAGTAAGTTTTTTTCGATTTCAACTGCGAGCTCCCCAACGCATACTGCTTATTATAGAGAAAAGGCAATGGATAATTGGAATAAAAGCGGACAGAATTTAAGCTTTTATTTAAATGCCATGTGTGAATAATAAATGTTTGAGTTATTTTTTTAGGCACATTCAGAAAACGCGTTATCCCTTGTAAATACAAGTATTTTTACGTAAATTTAAGTACATAAAAACCCCGAAAAAGGCTGATCAGAGCCAAAAACGGGGTTTTCTTATTCTTACGTTTATGAAAATACAGAAAATTAGTGAATTTCAGCATGAGTTTTCATTTTTATCTTCTACAGAAAACTTTAATACTTATTACTCCCGATTTTTAGAGAGTGATTTAGGAAAAATTTACAGTGCCATTCCTTGGAATTCTTTAGT
>NZ_JACLAF010000032.1 GCF_015355625.1 Tamlana sp. I1 | reverse complement strand
CCACGGCGTGGCTAGTAGTCTAACATTTGGATTGATAGCTACTATTTTCTTTAAAATAGGAATCAAATCTGTTTGGTCTGGACCAGCTAAAGAAAATTCAGATAAATCTTCGTCGGTATTTCCATAGGCCACTTCATTATATGTATAGGCAGACTCACTTAAATCTGAGGCACCAAGACTAATGCGTATCAATGATGAACGTATGCCATTGCTAGGATGAAATAGCTCTTCTAACAGTGCATCTTGGTCTGTTTGATTCATAGAACGAATAGCTTTGGCACTACCTTGCGTCAAAGTCCACCCAAACCCTACTACGGATTGATATGTTTGGGTATCATCAATGGATACAACCGTATTGTTATCAATAAAAGTGGTAGAAAAATTTGCATCAGTCTGTTGCTCTAGCAATGCTGACTGGTCGCCTTTTGTTAAATAGACTGAGACGGGAGAAGTCGTTTGGGCATGAGCTGCCAAAGTCAAAATTAGCCCTGTAACAAGACTAATGCATCTTATTATCTTATTTGGGTAATATGTTTTTTGTAAAAACCTCTTCAAAATAAGGTTCTTCTTTTGTAAAAGTTTGATCATGTCTTTCAGTTTTTTAGTTTTTGTTTATAGTCATTAAGGTTAAATTTTAAACTTTTCCAGTCTCTAAATATATTGTTCGGATATAAAAACGAATTATAATGAACTAAATAAGCTAAGCCAAAATTAAATTCTTAGGCTAAAAAAAAAGAGGGCATTTTATTAAAACAAAGGGGGTAAAATGGTTTAAACCATTGCAGTACACCTTTTATACTTGGTAAGTAACATGTTACAAGGTGCTTTTCGTTTTGATGGGGTATCGAAAATATTAGTAGGCTGAATTTTTGTAGTTACATATGCTTTAGAAGGCATGATGCTATTTAATTTACACCAATATGCCTACTTGGAATACACCCGATAATGATGAGTTTTTTTAAGCTACCACACTGATGTTGTTTTGTAGAGGTACTTTTAAAATATGCAAAAAAATTCTAGCTGGGTGTATACCCCAGCTAGAACTAAATTTTCAAACTGACTATTTTAACATAAACTTCTTCACTTGTTGCTTGTCATCAATACTCAATAAAATGATGTATACATCTGGTTTCGGATTGTTAAGACTGATATTCATTTTATTAGAACTCATTTTCTCTGAGAATAAAATTTTACCATTCAGTGTATAGATATAAACATGTGCTGAACTGTAGCTATAAGGAATCGTCACAGTAATATTTCTGTTTTTCAATATGATCTGGTTTGGATTAAGATCTGTCTCATCCTCTCCAACTCCCGTTTCTTTCCCATTGGCAACATCGATGTTGGCATCCTGAACGAAACTTCCATCAGTTAGCTTTAAGGCGTAATTGGTTTTCAAGTTAGCACCCGATTCTAGTGAATTCATATTTTGTGTACCTGCTTCAAAATACCAACGCCCTCCATCATTAGCCGCAAATGATCTCATACCAGCCTCGGTATTGCTCTTTTTATAGAACTGACTTTTATCAAAATTAGCTTTGCATTCAATGAAATAATAGTCTACTCCATTTTGTGTCTTTTCATACTTGATATACCATTTCGCTCTGTTGCCAGTAACATTGCTTGACACCATCTCCGCCTTAGCATCTGTCGATGCTATAGCCGATAGACGGTTGGCTGTTATTGCCTGATTTTCTATATAAAACGCACCATCATTCGTTGGAGTGATTTTCCATTTGGCGTTATTACTCGTAGGATAAGGAGACTCGTTTAGAATCGGGTTTGTAGCACCATTAGAGGCGCTCAATCTCAATCCACCACTTGCTTTTGAGTTAATGAATTGCATTTGGTTAATATCAATATCTAGCACAGTTAAACGGCAGGAGCTAATAAAACTGCCATCGATTGTCGTAGCTGTGATGTTAGCAATGCCTTGTTTCAACGGTGTTATTTCACCCGTTACTGATACAGTTGCCACTGATTCATCGTCACTAGACCAAGTCACGCCTTGTTCGGAAGCATTAGCAGGTTCTACATTGGCCTCTAGAACGAAACTTTCAACCGTTTTCATCAAGTGATAGTTGGTGTTAAGGTTAACGCCTGACACTGATGAGCCACTTTCTTGAAAGAACCAACGGCCACCGTCATTGGCTTCAAAAGGTCTCATTCCGGCCTCGGTATTGCTTTTTTTGTAAAACTGACTTTTATCAAAATTAGCTTTGCATTCAATGAAGTAATATTCAACTCCATTTTGCGTCTTATCATATTTGATATACCATTTCGCTCTGTTGCCAGTAACATTGCTTGACACCATCTCCGCCTTAGCATCTGTCGATGCTATGGCTGATAGACGGTTGGCTGTTGTTGCCTGATTATCTATATAAAAAGCACCATCATTAGTTGGAGTAATTTTCCATTTGGCGTTGCTACTTGTAGGATATGGTGCAGCATTT
>NZ_JACLAF010000031.1 GCF_015355625.1 Tamlana sp. I1 | reverse complement strand
CATGATCAAACTTTTACAAAAGAAGAACCTTATTTTGAAGAGGTTTTTACAAAAAACATATTACCCAAATAAGATAATAAGATGCATTAGTCTTGTTACAGGGCTAATTTTGACTTTGGCAGCTCATGCCCAAACGACTTCTCCCGTCTCAGTCTATTTAACAAAAGGCGACCAGTCAGCATTGCTAGAGCAACAGGCTGATGCAAATTTTTCTACCACTTTTATTGATAACAATACGGTTGTATCCATTGATGATACCCAAACATATCAATCCGTAGTAGGGTTTGGGTGGACTTTGACGCAAGGTAGTGCCAAAGCTATTCGTTCTATGAATCAAACAGACCAAGATGCACTGTTAGAAGAGCTATTTCATCCTAGCAATGGCATACGTTCATCATTGATACGCATTAGTCTTGGTGCCTCAGATTTAAGTGAGTTTGCCTATACATATAATGAAGTGGCCTATGGAGATACCGACGAAGATTTATCTGAATTTTCTTTAGCTGGTCCAGACCAAACAGATTTGATTCCTATTTTAAAGAAAATAGTAGCTATCAATCCAAATGTTAGACTACTAGCCACGCCGTGGACAGCTCCAACATGGATGAAGGTGGAGAACAATTCAGATTGGGGAGGCGATCCGTCTTCAGCAAACCGATATATTGGCGGGCGATTAAATACAGATCACTACGATGAATATGCCGATTATTTTGTAAAATACATGGAGGCCATGGAGGCAGAAGGTTTAACCATTTGGGGAATTACCCCTCAGAATGAGCCATTAAATAAACACAACGAGCCTTCTATGCTTATGAATGGTGATGAACAACTAAACTTTGTAGAAAATCATTTAGGACCAAAGTTGAATAATGCAGGATTTGATAAAGTGCAAATTATAGCATACGATCATAATTGCGACAACACTGGTTTTCCTATTAAAGTGATGGCCAGTGAGCACGCAGATGGAGGTGCTTTTCACCTATATGCTGGTGATATTTCGGCTATGTCTACAGTTCATGATGCGACGGGCAAAGATGTTTATTTTACAGAGCAGTGGGTTTCTTCTAGTGGCGATTTTGGTGGCGATTTTGGATGGCATATGAAAAATATAGTCGTAGGATCTTTAAGAAATTGGTCGCGATCGGTTCTAGAGTGGAATCTATCCGCTTTTTCTGATGATACTCCACGTACACCAGGCGGGTGTGTGTCTTGTTTGGGAGCTGTCACCATTAATGATAATAAATCCGTTCAACGTAATGTAGCTTATTACATTATCGGTCAAATATCAAAATTTGTAACAGAAGGAGCAACACGTATTGCTTCTAAAAATCTGAGGGGAGTTGATGGTCTACATCATGTGGCTTTTACAAATACCGATGGCTCAAAGGTAGCATTGATTTTTAATGAAAAAAATACGAGTCAAACTTTCACTTTGCAATGGGGAAACCAATTTCTAGAAGTTGCCATTCCTGCCAATTCGGCAAAAACACTTACTTGGACAGGTACTACATCTTCTGTAGGCGTAGAAAGCGTTTCCTTGGATAAAAGTACGTTAAATACTTTTCCAGATATGGAAACTCAACTCACAGCTAGTATTACACCATTTTATGCGAGCAATCAGAATCTAAGTTGGGATACAAATAATGCGAATGTTACCGTAGTAGATGGCTTGGTTACAGGCAAGCAAACAGGAAGTTCTACAGTGACAGTAACGACGGAAGATGGTAACTTTACAGATGCCTGCAACGTTACGGTACAAGAGATTACAACGCATGTTACAAGTGTTGTTTTGGATTATGACAATTATGTAGCTCATGTTGGAGAGGTCGAGACTATGGGAGTTCAGGTAAATCCTAGCAATGCTACTAATCCTGCTTTGAACTGGATATCGAGTGATGAAAACATTCTTGAAGTAAATGAAAACGGTAAAATCACACCAAAAGCAGCAGGAACGGTTACCCTTACAGCGACAGCCTGGGATGGCGGGTTGAGTGATATTAGTAATATTACTGTACTAGATGTCCCAATTAATACTCTTGCTTTTCTGGATTGTAGAGCAAGCGGTGGGCTAAGATTAGAAGCTGATGGTTCTACAAAGCCGCTTTTAACAGAAACAATAATCAATACTGATAATGTAAAATGGATAATTACGCCAGCACCTACTAATGGTTACTTCTACATAGATTGTCGTACACACGATAATAAACGCTTAAGTACTAACGGGGGTGACCTACCCGTACTAGTGCCTTCTACTACAACGGGCAATAGTGTAGAGTGGAAGTTTACTGAATCCTCAACGGATGGTTACTATCATATCGACTCTCGTGAAGAATATGGCGGAATGAATCGTTTAAGTAAAAAAAGCTTAACAGCTGCAGGAATAGCAGACAACACTATAACAAACGATGCTACTAAATGGAAATTAACCAATGCACCGTCAGATACATCAGTTGCATTAACCGATATGACGCTTTCTCCAGAAGCAACAACAATCAATTTAAATGCTACAGAACAATTATCACTAACATTTACGCCTTCTAACGCGACCAATCAAAATGTCACTTGGTCTTCAGATAATGATGC
>NZ_JACLAF010000002.1 GCF_015355625.1 Tamlana sp. I1 | reverse complement strand
AAAATACTTAATAAGTATTTCTGGAAGTAATAAATTGGCTATGGCTAATAATGAATCTGATGGCATTAAAAATTTTTATTCAAAGGTCTTGCTTTTTTAGATGCTCCACAACTTTTGAGATTGACCCTTGGATAGTGCCGATGTGAAAACTAGAGGTATGCGATATTTTTGGAATCGGATGCACCCCGATGATTTGGATGTGTGGCTACAAGCTTTAAGTGAACTTATGAAGTTTACATTAAACGAAATAAGCATTCCAGAGCGTAGTAGAATGACGTACACATGGAATTATCGTTTAAAGAACAATCATGGCGACTATGTTAATGTAGTTCAAAATACAACGCCGTTAGAGTTGGATAGTGGAAATAAACCTATTATAGGACTAGCGCATTACACCGTTTTAGTGCCTGAGATTGATATGCAAATCTGTGCTTCGGCAAAATTATTGAACGAAAATAATGAGTACGAAACCGTGTATTTTAATAATTTTTCGCAAAAATTACTTTCCGAAGGGATTAGCAATCGCGAACGTGATGTGATTCGGCTTTTAGTACTAAATGACTCAAGTAAAACAATCGCTAAAAAATTAAATATTAGTTCTAATACGGTGGATACGCATCGCCGAAATATTCTTAAAAAATTAAACGTCTCTTCAACGGGTGAATTGATAGGTATGCTTAAAATGAATAAAAATCTTATTTATTAATAGGGAGCAGTTCTGTTAAATGTTTATGTTCTTTATTCGCAAAATAAATAGTCAATATGATATCAAATATTTGTCTGCTTCGTCGATATTAAGTTTGTGTTTTTCAGACTTCGTTAAATCGCAAAAGGTTCGAAATTCGAAATTTCATTTATAATAATTTATATAAATATGAGCTTTAACTATAAAAAACTCATTTGTAATTAAGATATAAAAATGTTTTAGTAGGAATACACCTTGTTTTTAATCTGGTAATCCGAAATGTAGTACTCTTAATCGAAAATAAATTAAATACTCAAATTGAGTATTGTGATGTTGATTTTATAATTGCAATTTTGACTTGCTATTAATTAGTTCTTAGGGAGAATTATTTATTATTGCCTGCTTCATGTGTAAATATGAGCAGGCTTTTTTGTTTTTGAAGATGTTTAAATAAGTTTTAAAACACGTTCTAAAGCCATGCCTCTTGAACCTTTAATTAAGAAAGTGCAATCCTTTATTTCAGATAAATTGCTTTCAGCTTCAAAATCAGAAAAAGAATTATATTGTTTGGCTTTCTCAGAATTATAGGACGTTTCAGCAAAGTGTTCGCCTAAGAAGTAAATCGCATCCAATTTCAGCGAAAGCGCTAGGTCTACAATTTCTTGATGCTCTATTTTTGAAGTTTCGCCAAGCTCAAACATATCACCTAAAATAGCTATTTTATAACCTTCTTGCTTTTCAAAATTTAATAAAGCCGCTCGCATACTTGTAGGATTGGCATTATAGGCATCTAAAATAATTTTATTTGTGTCTTTTTGAATAATTTGAGAGCGGTTGTTTGAAGGGATATAGCCTTCAATAGCCTTTTTTATAGCCTTATCTTCTACTTTAAAATAATTTCCTATAGTGATTGCTACCGCAATATTATTAAAGTTGTAATCGCCTATAAGCTGGCTTTTGATGTCTAAATTATTGTAACGGCATTTTACGAATGGTTGTGCGTTTAGAAATTTAATTACAACATCATTTTGCCCTGTTGCATTTCCAAAAGTATAAATGTTAGCTTTCTTGGCTTTTTCAACTTGAATAGGGTCATTAGTATTTACAAAAATCGTCTTATCATGTGCGATCAAATGGGCATACATTTCACTTTTACCTTTTATAACACCTTCAACACCACCAAAACCTTCCAAATGTGCTTTTCCAAAATTGGTAATATAGCCATAGTCGGGTTTTGCAATACGACATAAAAATTCAATTTCTTTCAAATGATTGGCGCCCATCTCTACAATACCAATTTCTGTTTTACCATTCATCGATAATAGCGTTAAAGGAACACCAATATGATTGTTTAAATTTCCAACGGTTGCTGTAGTTTTATATTTTTGAGATAACACCGCATTGATAAGCTCTTTGGTTGTGGTCTTGCCATTACTTCCTGTTAATGCAACAATAGGAACTTTTAAATAGTCGCGATGAAAAGTTGCTAATTCCTGAAGCGTTTGTAAAACATTTTGAACTAATATGGTGAATTCTGTAGTTTGTGCAGATTCCTCGTCTATAATAGCATATTTCGCACCAGATTTTATTGCTTTTTCTGCATAGTCATTTCCGTTGAAGTTGTCGCCTTTTAAAGCGAAAAACATCGCGTTTGGTTGAATGTTTCTGGTGTCTGTACATGCCGAATGGCAGGTTAGAAAAAGGCTGTGGATTTCTGGTATTTTCAATTGAAATAAATTTTAAATAAAAGTATAAAAAAAGTCCTAACTCACGTTAGGACTTTAACTTATTTGAAAAATAAAATTTAGTTTTTCGTTTTGTTTTTCGATTTACTTTTTGATCCAACTCTTGACATAGCACATCTAAATCCGATGTAATCTGTTGCCATATCTTGTGGGAAGTAGCGTCTTTGAGCTGGGTCTAACCAATACTCTCTATCTTTCCAAGAACCACCTTTGTAAACTCTAACCTCATCATTAACAAGTGATGTTCTGTGTGAAGCTCTGTCGAACTCTCTAATAATGTTCCCTAAAGAATCTCTAGTAATAGAGTGTTTAGGAGAGTTGTACATTTTTCTTGTTTCAGCGTCAGTATCAGCGTTTCTGTCTTCATCGTTGTAGCTTTCAAAATAACGAGAAGAACGTTTGTCACCATCTCTATAGTTAATGTGATTACTTCTATCGAAGTTTGTTCTTAAATAGGTTTCATTTTCATCGATTGGAACTTGTAGAATTTCACCAGGTAAATTTCTAGCAATTAGTTTTCCGTTAGGTAGTGTATCGTAAACAATATCGTTTGATGTAACCACTTTTACTGTGCCGTCTTCGTTTATAGCATTTTTAGTATAAACATTTCCACGGTAGTAGTTAAAGTCGTTAAATTCATCATCAATAATTGGTCTGTACACATCGGCAACCCATTCTGCTACGTTTCCAGCCATATCGTATAACCCGTAATCATTTGGATCGTATGATTTCACTGCATTTGTGATATCGGCACCATCATCAGACCATCCTGCAATACCACCGTAATCACCTTTTCCTTGTTTGAAGTTAGCCAATTGGTCACCACGAATTTTACGTTTTTCAGAACGTGTGTATTGTCCATCCCATGGGTATTTTTTACGCCCGCGGTACAAGTTGTAGTCTCTAATTTCACTTAAACCTAAAGCAGCATATTCCCACTCGGTTTCGGTTGGTAGTCTGTATTTAGGAGAAATTAAGCCAGTTTCACGACGTGCGTATAAACCAGTTTCGTTTCCTTCTTCATCAACTTTTACATTTCTTCTTCGTGCTTGTCCGTCATGAATTTCTTCATTACCTCCATAAGTTAAAGAAGGAGCATTGATGTATGTATCTGTGCTAAAAGTTTGTTCTGAATTTACTTCCGTTAATTTAGAATCACGTTGTAAATAACCTGCTCTTTCTAAGTAAAGTTCGTTTACACGATCCGATCTCCAATTTGCAAATTCCACGGCTTGTATCCAGCTCACTCCAACTACTGGGTATTCTGCATATCCAGGATGGCGTAAGTAGTTATTTGTCATAACTTCATTGAATCCTAAACGGTTTCTCCAAACTAAAGTATCTGGCAGTGCGCCATTATAAATCGCTCTAAAGTTTTCTTCCGAAGGAGGATATACGCGTTTTAAGTAGTCTAAGTACTCCATGTACATCATGTTAGTAACCTCGGTTTCATCCATGTAAAAAGACTGCACATGTTGTTGATTCGGACTGTTATTCCAGTCGTGCATAACATCATCTTGAACACGTCCTTTTGTGAAGGTACCACCCTCTATAAATACAAGTCCTGGTGCAGTTTCTTGCTCTTTAAAGTTTGTATTGTATTGGAAACCACCGTCTCTGGAGTTTATTTGCCATCCAGTAGCTCTCGAACTGTTTTTAGAGCTCGAAGATTTTGAACAACCAGTTGAAGCTATAGCAAGTGCTAAAACCGCTAAAACTTTGCATGCGACTACTTTTTTCATATCCATACTTTTATGTAAGCTAAATAATGTTTTGGTGCTGCAATATAAGAATTAAACCGAATAACGCAAGCGATTAATTACATTTAAGCTAAAAAAACGTGTATTTCGTCCTGTTTTTTAAGCCTTACAACGATGTTTTTATCTGTTTTTCGTCGTAATTTGTGATGTATTAACGTACCTTTAACTAATTTATTATAGTATTTATAATGTACTTTTTAAAAATGTTATTTCTTTGTGATAATAACACGCTTCGAATAACGTTATTTTAACGATGAAAAATAAACTTTTGTTTTTACTACTGATAACTTCAGTAGGCTTATTTGCCCAACAAAAAAAATATAGCATTTCTTGGGAAGGTTATCAGAAATTATCTGGTGGCAATTTTGAAATAGAATTGCCTGCCTTCAATAAGGATCATTTTGAATATAATGCCGACGGCCTTTTTTTTGTTGATCAGTGGGAGTCTCAAAATCAAGTTGATGAATCTTCAGTTGCATTAAGTCAAGTTGTTTACCAAAGCATATCGGTTTCAGAATTAAAAGATCTAAATCTAAACACTATTCCAAGTGAAATTGATTTTGCCCTAAGAAATTCCGTGTCTAGAAATAAACGCTTTGTGTCTTTTCAGTTAAAACCAATTATAAAAGACGCTGATGGTCGCTATAAAAAAGTGACTTCTTTTCAAATTAATTACAAATATGGCATTACAGCGAGCAGTCGTTCTTTTGGGAAAAATTATGTGTCTTCAAAAGTTGTGTCTAATTCTGTATTAAGTTCGGGGAAATGGTATAAGTTTTATATTGATACCACAGGAGTTTTTAAATTATCTAAAAGTTTTTTGCAAAATTTAGGGGTTGATGTAAATAATGTGAACCCAAGAAGCATTAAATTATATGGTCATGGTGGTGCTATGATTCCTTATTCAAATGCAGTGCCTTATCCGTATGACGTACCTGAAAATGCCATTAAATTTGTTGGGGAAGAAGACGGTGTATTTAATAACGAAGATTATATTTTGTTTTATGGTCAAGGCCCGCAAGGCTATGATGCAGTAAGTAATACGCATATAAATTGTTATGCTGATAAAACCTATTATTACATTCAAGTTGGTTCAGGGGAAGGGAAGCGTATTCAGTCTTTTTCTCAGCCTACTGGAACTGCTGATATGATAATCGATACGTACGAATCTTATCAATATCACGAAATTGACGATCATAATATAGCGTTGATAGGTAGGCGTTGGTTTGGAGATAAATTTGATGTTGTAAGTAATAAAACTTTCGATTTCGATTTTCCAAACAGAATAACTTCCGAGCCCATAAAGCTGAATGTTGTGGTTGCTGCTGTTAATAGTACAGATTGTTCTTTTGATGTTAGTGTGAACGGTACTGCTGTCTCAACAATTTCTCTTCGTGGTGTTTCCAGTCCAACCTTGGCTTCAGGAGGTTCGCTTAGTCGAAATTTAGATGAAAGTTCGTCTAAAATTTCAGTAGGACTAAATTTTAACAATCTTGGTAATCCTAGTATTGATGCTTACTTAGATTATATTTCTATTGAAGCTATTAGTGCATTAAATTTTTCCGGTAAGCAATTAAAATTTAAAAATAGCGCCGTAACCTCGGCTACAGGAATAGGGGAATACACTATTAGCAATGCTTCAAACCTTTCAGAAATATGGGATGTTAGCGATTTGTATAATGTTTCAAATATCGAAAACACACAGAACGCTTCAAGTTTTAGTTTTAAAGTGCCATTAGGAACTTTAAAAACTTATGTTGCGCTATCGCCTTCAGATTATTTCACCCCTAAATCGGATTCAAAAACCGAGGTGGTTAATCAAAATATAAAAGGAACTATTTTTAAAAATGCTCAAGGCGATTTTCAAGATGTCGATTATATTATCGTGTCGCCAAATAATCTGCTAAGTCAGGCCGAGCGTCTAGCAGAAATTAATAGAGTTCAATATGGTTTAAATGTAAAAGCGTTAGGTTTAGATCAGATTTATGCCGAATTCAGTACAGGAAATCAAGACGTAGGTGCCATAAGAAATTTGGTGAAATATGTTTACGATAACGCTAGTGGTCCCGACCAAAGAATTAAATATTTATGCTTGTTTGGTGATGGATCTTTTGATTATAAAGACCGTATACCTAATAATACCAATATTGTGCCTTCGTGGTATTCATATGATAGTTTTAGTTTAGCAAATTCGTTTGTTTCTGATGATTTTTATGGTATGATGGACGATAATGAAGGCAGTATGGCGCGAACAGATATGTTGGATATCGCTGTTGGGCGAATTCTTGTAGATACGCCTCAATTAGCCAAAGAAATGGTTGATAAAGTAGCGAGTTATCATGCTAAAGAATCTTTTGGGAGTTGGAGAAATAGTTATGTAGTAATTTCTGATGATGTGGATCATGATTGGGAAGGTATTTTGGAGCAAACAACCGATAATATAGGAAATTTGGTCTCTGCCGAAAAACCTTTTATTAATGTTACTAAAATACATTCCGATGCTTTTAAGCAAGAAACTTCAGCTGGAGGGAATCGATACCCTGCTGTTAATACTGCCATTTCTAATGCGGTTGATAATGGCGCATTAGTAGTTAATTATTTTGGTCATGGCGGTGAAGATGGATTGGCTTCAGAACGTATTTTAGGCAAGCCGGAAATTGAGAATTTTAGAAACATTAATAAGCTCAATTGCTTTGTTACGGTAACTTGTGAGTTTACCCGTTTTGATAATCCTTATCGAGAAACGGCTGGCGAGTTCACCTTTTGGAACAAGCAAGCAGGTGCTATAGGATTAATTACAACAACACGCCAGATTTATGTGAGTTTTGCTATTTCTTTTAATAACATTTTAGGGCAATATTTGTTTTCTTATAGTGATGATGATAGTTATGATGATAACGAATATCCTTCGATGGCAGAAGCTTTAAGGCTAGCCAAGGGCAATCCAAGTGTTTCGGGAAATACACAAAGGCGACTTATCTTTTTTATCGGTGATCCTGCTATGAAGTTAAGTTTTGCTAAACCCAATATCAGGCTAACCAAAATAAACGATGTGCCTTTAGCGCAGTCTACAGATACTTTAAAAGCCTTAAGTAAAGTGAAATTGGCAGGCGAGGTTACCGATATTTCAGGAAACCTAATAACCAATTATAACGGTATTCTTTCAACAACAATATATGATAAGTATATTGATAGAAGCACGCTAGGAAATGACGGTACCCGATTAAACGGCGAGCTAGTTATATTAGATTTTAAAACCTTGGGTGAAATTATTTTTAGAGGCCAAGCTTCTGTAACAAATGGCCAATTTGAATTTGAATTTGTGGTGCCAAAAGATATTGGTATCCCTGTAGGTTTTGGAAGAGTGAGCTTTTATTCTAAAAATGAAACTTTAGATCAGGCGGGAGCAAGCGAAAATACGGTGAAAATTGGTGGCATAAATGAAGATGCCGAAGAAGATAATATAGGGCCAGTCATTAATATTTATATGAATGATGAAAATTTTGTTTCGGGAGGTATAACTAATGAATCGCCTACTTTGTTGGTTAAGCTTGAAGATTTAAATGGTATAAATACGGCAAGTGGTATTGGGCATGATATTGTTGCTATTTTGGATGGTGATGAAAAAAATCCGATAATTCTTAATGATTATTACCAAACAGAAGTTGACGATTATACACGAGGTGTGGTTAGTTTTCCGCTACGGGATTTGGAACCAGGTTTACATGTGTTAACCGTTAAAGCTTGGGATGTGTATAACAATTCATCCGTTTCCGAAATTCAATTTATCGTTTTCGATCAAGATCAAGAATTGGTTATTAATAATGTACTTAATTATCCAAATCCGTTTGTTAATTACACAGAATTTTGGTTTAATCACAATAGTTCGGAGTCTTTGGACGTTTCTATACAGATATTCACAGTCTCAGGAAAATTAGTAAGAACCCTGAACGGACAAACGGCTGGAGGCGCAGCTGTAAATAGTACGTTGTCTCGAGACATTGTGTGGGATGGTAGAGACGATTTTGGAGATAAAATAGGAAAAGGCGTTTATGTGTATAAGCTAAAAGTGCACTCAAACTTGCTAAATAAAACTGTTGAAAAAATAGAGAAACTTGTAATCCTCTAATAAAAAATTATATTTGCTAACTAAACTTTATTTCATGAAGAATAAATTATTGCTATTATTAGCCTTTGCTTTTATTTTGAAATTAGAAGCCCAAACTACTATTGTGCCTAATCAAAACGACTCAAGAGTAATTACAACCGGAGTGCCCTTTTTACTAATTGCAACCGATGCTCGTGGAGCAGGTATGGGTGATATGGGGGTTGCAACGACTGTTGATGCTTTTTCACAACAATGGAATTCATCAAAATATGCGTTTTCAGAAACTAAATCTGGGATAGGAGTTAGTTACACGCCTTATTTAAGTAAATTGGTTAACGACATCTTTTTAGGAAGCGTTACCTATTTTAATAGAATTGACGAACGTAGTTCTTTTGCAGCAAGTATGCGCTATTTTTCTTTAGGAGATATTGAATTTGTAGACGATGAAACGTCATCACCTTTAGTGCAACGCCCTAGTGAATTTGCTATAGATGGATCTTATTCGTTACGTTTAAGCGATCAGTTTGCCATGTCGGTAGCTATGCGTTATGTAAATTCAAACTTAAGATTAACAGGTGTTGATGGAGATGCCCGATCTGCGAATCTTTTTAATGTGGATATTTCTGGATACTATCAAAGTGAAGAAGAGGCTTATGCCGATTTTAACGGAAGATGGCGTGGTGGTTTTGCCATTCAAAATATTGGCCCGAAATTTAAGTATGATGAAGGTGGCGAAGAAAATTTTCAACCAACTAATTTAAGATTAGGTGGTGGTTTTGATTTTATTTTCGACGATTATAATAAAGTTTCGGTAACTGCAGAGGTGACTAAATTGTTAGTGCCAACACCGCCAATTTTAGGTGATGAATATTCGTATACAGATGAAAATGGCGATGGGAAATATGAAGAAGGCGTAGATACCTTAGGTTCTGTAGTACAATCAGATGTTATATACAAAGGAAAATCTAACGATGTTGGTTTCTTACAGGGGATGTTTCAATCTTTTGGAGATGCCCCAGGTGGTTTTAGCGAAGAAATGAAAGAGTTTACATGGGCATTAGGAGCTGAATATGTGTATCAAGATGCTTTTTCGTTTAGAACAGGGTATTTTAATGAAGCTGAAGAAAAAGGAGCGAGAAAATTTTTAGCATTAGGTGCTGGCTTTAAGGCAAATGTTGTAAATGTAGATTTATCCTATTTATTTTCAACATCAAAAGTACAGAGTCCTTTAGAGGGAACCTTACGTTTCTCTTTAACTTTCAATATTGGAGCTGGTACCTATATGGAGTACTAAACAGAATAAGTTTTAACAATCTATAAAAAACTATTGTGAAAGCAATAGTTTTTTTGTTGTTAGACGTTTCGTAGCTTTACTCATGCCAATTCTGTATTAAAGACAAGCATTATGAAAGAAATTAAAAAAGAATCAACGCTTTTTGTTTTTGAAGATTTAAAAGCACTGCCTAGCGAAATTTTAAATTTAATTCATAAGGCTATTGAAGCTAGAAAAAATGCTTATGCGCCCTACTCTAATTTTCAAGTCGGTGCTGCGCTTCTTTTAGATAACGGCGAAATTATTACAGGCAATAATCAGGAAAATGCGTCTTATCCTTCAGGACTCTGCGCTGAACGTACAGCAATCTACTATGCCGGATCTCAGTATCCAGATGCTAAAGTGCTTCAAATGGCTATTTCGGCAACAGCCAAGAATAATCCAACAGAAACACCTATCCCGCCTTGTGGTGCCTGCAGACAGGCCATGGTAGAATATGAAATTAAACAAGAGACACCTATCGCTATTTATTTTATGGGTGAAAAAGGGGCTGTAGCAAAATCTAATTCCATCTCAAATTTGCTCCCTTTTACTTTTGATAAATCTGTTTTATTTTAAAAATAAATCGCGATTAGTGTAGAATTAAAGCTGATAAATTTCAAATAAATTTAATTTTTCATTAAAAAATTATCAAATAATCAAAGGAGTTAGTTAAGAATATTATTTTGATTTTTTTTCTACTTTAGTGTAGTTGGGTTTCCGCATTAGCGCACAATGTGTTACTTTTGTAGTCGCTTATAAATTATCATAAAAATATTCCATGCAAAAAATCACAAAAGAGGTTTACCTCAAATGGTACGAAGACATGTTGTTCTGGAGAAAGTTTGAAGACAAACTTGCCGCAGTATATATTCAACAGAAAGTAAGAGGATTTCTTCACTTGTATAATGGTCAAGAAGCTGTATTAGCAGGTGCTTTACACGCGATGGACTTGACTAAAGATAAGATGATTACCGCTTATCGTAATCACGTGCAACCTATCGGTATGGGAGAAGACCCTAAACGTGTTATGGCAGAATTATACGGAAAAGTAACAGGGACTTCTAAAGGTATGGGAGGCTCGATGCATATTTTTTCTAAAGAATTTCGTTTTTACGGAGGTCATGGTATTGTTGGTGGTCAAATTCCATTAGGAGCAGGAATTGCTTTTGGTGATAAATACCACGGTAGCGATGCTGTAACTTTATGTTGCTTTGGTGATGGTGCTGCTAGACAAGGCTCACTTCACGAAGCTTTTAACTTAGCCATGTTATGGAAACTTCCTGTAATATTTGTTTGTGAAAACAACGGATATGCTATGGGAACTTCGGTAGAGCGTACAGCAAACCATACAGATATTTGGAAACTTGGTTTGGGTTACGATATGCCTTGCGCTCCTGTAGATGGTATGAACCCAATAAAAGTAGCTGAAGCTTTTGATGAAGCTATTCAAAGAGGACGTCGTGGTGATGGACCAACATTTTTAGAGTTGAAAACTTACCGTTATAGAGGACACTCTATGAGTGATGCACAACACTACAGAACTAAAGCTGAAGTTGAAGAATACAAGAAAATAGATCCTATCACACAAGTGAAGGATGTTATTCTTGAAAAGAAATATGCAACCGAAGACGATATTAAAGTTATTGATAAGCGAGTTAAAGATCGCGTTGCAGAATGTGAAAAATTTGCAGACGAATCGCCATATCCAGACAAGCAACAACTTTACGATATGGTTTACGAACAAGAAGATTATCCATTTATTCAACACAAAATATAAGCTATGGCAATAGTAGTAAATATGCCGCGTTTAAGCGATACCATGGAAGAAGGTACAGTAGCGGCTTGGTTAAAAAAAGTAGGAGATAAAATTGAAGAAGGTGATATTCTAGCTGAAATTGAAACTGATAAAGCCACTATGGAATTTGAATCCTTTAATGAAGGAACTTTGCTTCATATTGGTGTTCAAGAAGGTGAAACTACTAAAGTAGATGAGCTTTTAGCTATTATTGGTGATGAAGGTGAAGATATTTCAGATATATTAAACGGTGGTGGAAGTGCTGCTCCTGCTGCTGAAGCAAAAGAGGAAGTCGCTGAGGCTGCTCCAGAAGCAACAGAAGAAGCTCCTGCTGAGGAAGCTGCTCCTGCTGCTGCATTACCTGAAGGTGTTATCGTGGTAACTATGCCACGTTTAAGTGATACCATGGAAGAAGGAACAGTAGCTACTTGGTTGAAAAAAGTTGGAGATACGGTTGAAGAAGGTGATATTTTAGCCGAAATTGAAACCGATAAAGCCACTATGGAATTTGAATCATTCCAATCGGGGACTTTGTTAGAAATAGGATTACAAGAAGGTGAATCTGCAAAAGTAGATGCTTTATTAGCAATTATTGGCCCTGCAGGAACAGATGTTTCTGGAGTTGCTGCTAATTTCTCTGCTCCAGCTAAAGCTGAAGCTCCAAAAGCTGCAGCGCCTAAAAAAGAAGCGCCTAAAGCGGCTCCAGCTCCAAAAGCTGCGTCTGCACCAAAGGCAGCTGCACCTGCACCAACGCCTGTTACAGAAAACGGACGCGTGTATGTGTCGCCATTAGCTAAGAAGTTAGCCGATGAGAAAGGCATCAACTTAGTTAAAGTTCAAGGTTCAGGAGAAAACGGACGTATTATAAAACGTGATATCGAGAATTATGAGCCAGCAGCATCTGCGGCTTCAGCAGGAAAATTTGTTCCAGCTGGTCAAGAAGATTTTGATGAAGTTGATAACTCGCAAATGCGTAAAGCAATTGCTAAAGCATTAACGAATTCTAAATTCTCTGCGCCTCACTATTACTTAAATGTAGAATTCGACATGGAAAATGCTATGGCATTCCGTGCGCAATTCAACTCGATTCCAGATACAAAAATATCTTATAACGATATGGTTGTTAAAGCTTGTGCTTTAGCATTAAAACAACATCCTCAAGTGAACTCTCAATGGTTCCCAGACAAAATGCGCTTAAATAATCACGTGCATATTGGTGTTGCTGTTGCAGTTCCTGACGGATTAGTGGTTCCTGTGGTTAAGTTTGCAAACGAGCAAACCTTACCTCAAATTGGAGCAGCTGTTAAAGAACTTGCAGGAAAAGCGAGAAACAAAAAGTTAACGCCAGACGATATGCAAGGTAGTACGTTTACAGTATCTAACTTAGGTATGTTTGGTATCGATACGTTTACATCTATTATTAACCAACCTAACTCGGCAATTCTTTCTGTTGGAAATATTGTTGAAAAACCAGTGGTTAAAAACGGACAAATTGTTGTTGGTCACACGATGAAATTATCATTAGCTTGCGATCACAGAACAATTGATGGCGCTACAGGAGCTCAATTCCTTCAAACATTGAAAGGATTTATTGAAAACCCTGTAACGATGTTAGTGTAATTTAGATGTCCTCGAAAGAGGAAATCATACTATAATATTAAAACCTGTTTCAGTAAAAAGAAACAGGTTTTTTTTATCTTTATTCCATGGTAAAAACAAAAATAAACGTCCTGCTTGTACTGCTTATATCATTAAGTGGCATAGCACAAAACAATAATTCAGATGCTCCTATTAAACTTAAAAGCATCAAAAAAAGCGTGCATCATTTGGCTTCAGATGCTCTTGAAGGTCGAAAAACAGGAACAGCTGGTATTGAAAAAGCAGCGGTTTATATCGAGAAATTCTTCAAAAAGAATAACATCAAACCTTATTTTAAGACCTATAGAGATACCTTTAATATTGAGGGCGGAATTATTGGCTATAATATTGTTGGGTATATTGAAGGCAACGATTCTAAATTAAAAAATGAATTCGTAATTCTTGGCGGACACTACGATCATATTGGAACGGCTCCCGCAGTTGAAGGCGATGTTATTGCAAATGGTGCTAACGATGACGCTTCGGGAACTGTGGCTGTAATGGAGTGGGCTAAATATTTTAATGAAACAAAAAGCAATAAACGAAGCATCCTCTTTACGCTTTATGCAGCCGAAGAAATGGGTTTGTTAGGCTCAACGCATTTAGCTCAACGCTTAAAGGCTGAAAATTTAGATCTATATACCATGATTAATTTTGAAATGATTGGCGTGCCTCGAAATCCCGACCAATCTATGGCCTACATCACGGGTTACGATCTTTCTAATATGGGAGAAAAGCTCAATGTTTACGCAGAGCAAAAGTTACTTGGTTATCTAGAAAAAGCTAAGGCTTATAATTTGTTTAAACGTTCGGATAATTATCCGTTTTATCAAGCATTTCATGTTCCTGCTCAAGCAATTTCAACCTTCGATTTTGCAAATTTTGAATATTACCATCACGTTGATGACGAGCCTGATAAAATCGATTATCAACACATGACAAGTTTTATAAATAAAATGATTCCTGCTTTAGAAGGCATGATAAATGCACCAACCAAAGAGATTAAACTACATGAGTAAACATATTATTATTACAGGAACAAGTCGCGGTATTGGTTTCGAATTGGTGCAATTATTTGCAAAACAAGGGCATCAAGTTTTAGCGCTTTCGCGGAATGAAAAGCCAATTTTTGATTTGAACCTTAAAAATGTTACCGTTTTTTCTTTTGATTTGTCAGATCATGAGGCTTACAAAAAGGTTGAAAATTTTATAGCTAAAAACTGGAAACAAGTTGATGTATTAATCAATAATGCCGGAGCATTGCTTAATAAACCGTTTTCAGAAATTTCCATGCAAGATTTTGAAAACATATACCGAACCAATGTTTTTGGTGTTGCCGAATTAACCCGTGTGGTTCTACCTTTTATGAAAAAACAAAGTCACGTGGTAACCATTAGTTCAATGGGTGGGGTGCAAGGTAGTATGAAATTCCCAGGTTTAGCAGCCTATAGTTCTAGTAAAGCTGCCGTAATTACCTTAACAGAATTGTTAGCCGAAGAATATAAAGATTCTGGAATTTCATTTAA
Source organism: Tamlana sp. I1 (assembly GCF_015355625.1). Classification (GTDB taxonomy): domain Bacteria; phylum Bacteroidota; class Bacteroidia; order Flavobacteriales; family Flavobacteriaceae; genus Pseudotamlana. The sequence continues at coordinate 316,381 of NZ_JACLAF010000002.1, read as the reverse complement.
TGTTTTAGCTTTAGGTGCCGTTCAAACTGAAATGCTTGAGGAAGCCTTTCCTGGTTATCAGGCACCAATTACAGCTTTAGAAATGGCTGAATACATTTTCGATTTTGCCCTAAACGGAAACAAATATTATAACGGTAAAATGCTTCAGGTTTCTAATTCTACGCCTTAATTTCTAACCGTACTTATAGATTTTTATAACTTAAAATAAGACAGAGTTTAGTTTTTAGCCTACTTTTATGAGGAATATCTTTTCGATTTTTTTGTTATTAACTTTAGTGAATTTGGGGTATTCTCAAATAACTTTATCACACAATGTAGGTAATACGCCAATAGATACAGGGATGTTTTCATGCGAAGATAAGGATGAAGGGTGGTCGAGAATTTTTAAGTTGTCAGATTTTGGTATATCAGCAAATGAACAATTTGTTATTAAATCCGGGCAGGTAGCTCTTAGCAAGTCTAATAGCGGGGCAAGATTACAATTTAATGTTTATAGTATAGACGCTAATTTTCCTGTATTTCACCATTCCTTATATCCAAGAACAGTACTTGGTCGTCGAGGTATTGGTCAGGCGCCTATTATTGATGGTGTTCCTGAAGTAATAAAAGTAGATTTTGATGAACCAATAATTGTTCCGGCTGGAACAGAAAGAATTTTAGTGACAGTACAAAAGCATGTAGATTCTTATAATCCTGAATCTGCTCAAGTTTTTATTGCAGGAACAGAAGCTGATACAGGTGAATCCTGGTACGAGGGATGTCTAGAGAATTACAGCCTAAAACCGACAACAGAATTAACCATTCCTGTTCCTAATGCTAATTTTTATATTAATGTAACAGGAGATGTTTTGGCTGTAAAAAGCTCAGGTAACACTGTCCGGTTATCTCATAACGGTTGTGATGATATAATAGAAACAAATATACACTCTTGCTCGTCATCATACATATATTGGGCAAGAGCATTTACTTTAGATGATTTTGGTATATCTTCAAATGAAGAATTTGTAATTAATTCTGGTCAAGTTGGTATTAATAAAACAGGTTGGCTGCCAGAGATTAGTTTTAATATATATAAAATAGATGATAAATTTCCTGCCTCGTTTTCCGAAGCAGATTTGATAGGTAGTAGTCAATATCAACAGCTTTCTCCTAATATAGATCGTAGTTCGCAAATTGTTCAGGTAGATTTTGATACACCAATTGTAATTCCAGCTGATGTAGAAAGAATTTTAGTAGAAGTTCATAAAGGAATTGTTTATGGAGATGGTGTAGCTTTTATTGCTGGTTCCACTTATGATAATGCCGTATCATGGCAAAGAGGTTGTACATGGGTTGCTGGAGGTTCTAATTTTGGAAATGAATATGTTTCTACAGCAGATTTTGGAAGACCAAATGCTAATTTCTACATAAATGTTACAGGAAACGTTAAACATGTAACCAACAATTTTGAAATGAATATTTCAAATGTTTGTTCAGAGTTTCTTAAAGAATTTAGTATAGAAGATAAAGCAAACGTGGCTTCAGTGGTTTGGAATTTTGGTGATGTGGCTTCAGGAGTAAATAATACATCGACGAATTTATCCCCTTTTCATGATTTTTCAGCAGATGGCACATATACCATTACTGCCACGGTTACTGGTAAAAACGGAAGTGTCGAGGTTTTAAAAGAGACTATCGATGTAAAAGAGCCGCCGACAGCCTATGGGATTAATGATGTCTATGCTTGTGAAGATGCTTATGGTTCCGGTATATCTTCATCATTTAATCTTTCAACAATTAAACAACAAGTTTTAAAAGCTCAGTCAAATAAAGTAGTCACTTTTATTGATGGTTCAGGAAACGAGTACAAGGCATTAACAAATACTTTTTCAAATACAATTAGAGACAGGGAAACGATTACTGTAAGAGTAGCTCATCAAAATGCTCCTTGTTGTTATTCAGAAACTACTTTTGATTTAATTATAAACCCATTACCAAATCTAGAACATGTTAAAGATTTAATTGTTTGTGAAAGTGAAACCAAAGGCTATTCTAATTTTAATTTACAACAAGTTAAATCAAGTTTAATTGCAAATAACACTAATGTTGATATTGAATTTTATCATGAAAACGGTCAAAAAATTGTTTCTCCATTACAAACTGTTGAAAATTTAGTGGTAAATGAAGAAGAAATTTCGGTTAGGGCAGTCTATACCGATACTAATTGTTTTAATGAAACTACTTTTAAGTTAGTTGTGAGTGCTTTACCAATTGCAAACTCATTAGATGAAATCATTGGTTGCGATGATAATAACGATGGTATTTCAGAATATTTTGATACGTCAACAATTGAAACAGAAGTTTTAGGTGGTCAAACAGACATGGAAGTGTCTTATTTTGATAATTCTGGAAAACAGCTATCTAGTCCGTTACCTAACCCCTATAAAAATAGTATTGCGAATCAAGAAATAATAACAGTTAGAGTTACAAACCCACAAACAAACTGTTTTTCAGAAACTCTTTTACTCTTGAATACAGCGTCGCAACCTCGAGTTAATACCCCACAAACTCTTTATGGATGTAATTTGGGGAATGGTTTTGCCAATTTTAATACATCCCATATTGAGAACGAATTAATAGGAAATCAAAGCGGTTTAAAAATTAGTTATTTTGATACAAGTGGAAATATATTACCTAGTCCGTTACCTCTATCTTTTAAAAATACTCAATCATGGAAACAAAACTTAAAAGTTAGAGTTGAAAATGAGTTGAATAGTTTATGTTATTCTGAAACTAGTTTTGATTTGATAGTGAATGAGTTACCTGTTGTTAACTTAGAGGAAACTTATTTCTTATGTAATTTAGAACCTCATTTAAACCTAAGTGTTAAAAGGAATTTAGATACATATATATGGGAATATCAAGATGGAACTATTATTTCTAATATTTTTGAAGCTAATTTAGAAGCAGCAGGATTTTATTCCCTTACAATTGGCGAAACCAAGAATGGTATTTATTGTGAAAATCGAATTGATTTTGAATTAATTCGTTCGGTATTACCAATTATTACAAATGTTGAATATAAGGAGTTGTCTGATAATAATTTTATTGAGATTTATGTTTCAGGCGATGGAGATTTTGAATATTCTATAGATGGTTTTAATTATCAATCAAGCCATAGATTTAATAATATACACGGAGGTGTGTATGCTGTTTCGGTGAGGGATAAACTAGGTTGTGGAGAAGATTTTGAAGAAGTAACTGTAATAGATTATCCCAAATATTTTACTCCAAATGGCGATGGTATCAATGATACTTGGCAAATTAAAGGGGTAACTAATTATTCAAACGCTATTATTTTAATATATGATAGACATGGAACATTTTTAAAGCAAATTTCAGCTAACAGTATGGGGTGGGATGGCACTTGTAAAAACAAGAATATGCCTAGTTCGGATTATTGGTTTACAGTTAAATTAAATAGCACGAATAATTTTTCTGGTCATTTTGCATTAAAACGTTAATTTATGAGTAAATACAAATGTGTTATTTTCGATTGTGATGGGGTTTTAATTGATAGTGAAACCATTGCTATAGGTGTATTGGTTGCAATGGCTAATAAACTAGGCGCTAATATGCCTGTTGAACAATCGGTAATAGATTTAAAAGGAAAGTCGTTAAACTCATGTATGGCGTTAATTTCAGATTTAATAGGAAAACCACTTCCTGATACTTTTGAAGCCGATTACAGAACCAATACATTCAAAGCTTTTCGAGCAGAAATACAACCTATAAAAGGAGTTCGAGAGGTTATTGAAGCTTTAAATATTCCTTTTTGTGTAGCTTCAAGCGGTCCGGAAAATAAAATACGTCTAAATTTAGAAGTTACAGGATTACTACCTTTTTTTGAAAACCGAATTTTTAGTTGTTACGCTTTACAGAAATGGAAGCCAGATCCTGCCGTATTTTTATGGGCAGTAGAAACCATGGGCTTTACCCCAGAAGAATGTTTGGTTATAGAAGATAGTTTGTCTGGAGTTCAAGCAGCAAAGGCCGGCGGATTTGATGTGTTTGCTTATACAGAATATGGAACAACTCATGAAATAGAAACCCTAGCCACCAAAACATTTTCTAAAATGAGTGACTTGTTGGGGCTTATTGAGGAGGATAAGTAGCTTTAAGCTATGTTAATTACTAAATCCCGATTCCCTTTCTCGCCACATACTTTGAACCTTTGTTACTTTGAGGCGCTGTCTCTTTTCATAATTAAACAATTCCCCGACTCAACATTTAAATATAATTCTACTATTTTTGCCTCGATGCAAAATCAACTTCAAAAATACATTCCAGAAACTGCTTTACCCCAAATTTTACAGCTTTTAAAGCATGAGCATTTGGTGGTTAAAATTAAGAGCGAACGCAAAACGCGGCATGGCGATTACATGCGCTTGCCTAATGGGCGGCATCAAATTACTATTAATTCAAATTTGAATGTCTATCGTTTTTTAATTACTTTGGTACATGAAATCGCTCACTTTGAAGCTTTTAAAACCTACGGTAAGTTTATAAAACCCCATGGTAAGGAATGGAAATACACCTTTCAGCATTTAATGTTGCCCTTTTTAAATCCAGATATTTTTCCAAATGAGCTTTTACCATTATTGGCAAAACATTTTAAAAACCCAAAAGCGAGTAGCGATACCGATGTCAACTTATCGTTAGCATTAAAACAATTTGATGAACCTAACGATAAAACCTATATTTTTGAAGTTCCCATGGGAAGCATTTTTAAAATTTATAACGGAAGAGTCTTTAAAATGGGGAATAAACGCGTAAAACGATATGAAGGGGTTGAGGTTAAAACAGGTAGAATGTATTTGTTTAATCCCAATGCCGAAGTAGAAATTATAAAATAAGATACATGAAGAAGAATTATTACGCCATATTAATGGCAGGCGGTGTAGGATCACGATTTTGGCCGATAAGTACAGAAGAATTTCCGAAGCAATTTCACGATATGCTAGGCACGGGCGATACTTTAATCCAAAAAACATTTCACCGTTTAGCAAAACTTATTCCTAAAGAAAATATATTCATTTTAACCAATGCGCGTTACAATGATTTGGTCTTAGAGCAATTGCCAGAAGTAACGCAACGCCAAGTGGTTTTAGAACCCGCTATGCGTAATACGGCTCCATGTATTTTGTATGCTTCATTAAAAATTCAAAAGGAAAATCCAGATGCTGTTATGATTGTGGCACCTAGCGATCATTGGATTGAAGATGAACAAACCTTTTCAAAAAATGTCGAGCAGGCTTTCGAGTTTTGTTCTAAAAATGATGCCTTAATGACTTTAGGTATTCAACCCACATTTCCAAATACAGGTTATGGTTATATTGAATACGATAAGTCTTCCGCGGAAGCGATAAAATCGGTAAATCAGTTTAGAGAAAAACCAGATTATGAAACGGCTAAAGGCTTTATTTCTCAAGGTAATTTTCTTTGGAATGCAGGGATTTTTATGTGGAGTGTTAAAACGGTAGTCGATACTTTTAAGAAAAATCAACCAGACTTATTCGCTTTATTTGAGTCTGGCATATCGGCTTATAATACCAATTTAGAAGCGGATTTTATTGAGGAAACTTACCCTAAAGCAGAAAATATCTCGGTAGATTATGCGATTATGGAAAAATCATCCAATGTTTACGTGATTGCTGCCGAATTTGACTGGAACGATTTAGGAACTTGGGGCAGTTTATACGACAAGTTAGATAAAACAGAAAATGGCAACGCCGTAGTGAATGCGAGAGTTTTACCCGAAGATGCTTCAGGGAATATGATTCGTACTAAAAAAGATAAAATCGTTGTTGTAGATGGACTGAACGATTATATTATTGTGGATAAAGAGGAAGTTTTACTTATCTTTCCTAAGTCTAAGGAGCAGGATATTAAAAAAGTGCTCCAAAATGTTAAAAATAAATTTGGAGAACATTACGGATAACCAAAGAGATGAGCGAAGAAAATAAATTCAACTTTTCGGACGAGGAAATTGAAGCCGAAAAAGAAAAGAACGTTGAAGAATCTAAAGAAGCTGTTAAAAAAGATGCACAAGGTCTTTTAGCCAGTATAAAAATCTTTTTAAGAGAATTATTAGATTTTAGAGATGATACCGATCGGGAAGCAACGCTTTTAGCGATAAAGGCAGATATTCCATTTAAAGGCGCTACAGCATGGATTTTGGTCTGTTCTATATTTGTGGCATCTATAGGGCTTAACGCCAATTCAACAGCTGTTGTTATTGGAGCCATGTTAATTTCTCCTCTAATGGGGCCGATTTTAGGCATGGGAATGTCGCTTGCTATTAACGATATCGATACCCTTAAAAAATCATTAATAAACCTAGCTACCATGATTGTGCTTAGTTTGTTAACGGCTTTTTTATTCTTTTGGTTGTTTCCATTAAGTGAAGATACCTCGGAACTTTTAGGTCGTGTAAGACCCGATATTCGCGATGTTTTAATTGCATTTTTTGGTGGTTTAGCTTTGATTATTGCACGAACAAAAAAAGGAACTATTGCTTCTGTTATATTTGGTGTAGCGATTGCAACAGCTTTAATGCCACCGCTTTGTACGGCAGGTTATGGCTTAGCTAAGGGCAACTTTGTTTACTTTGGAGGAGCCATGTATTTATTTACAATTAACACCATTTTTATTGCATTGGCTACATTTTTAGTATTGAAACTTTTAAGGTTTCCAATGATTAAATATGCCAATTCAAAACGCCGTTTATTTATTTCTAGAATGGCCATGTTGTTGGCTGTAGTGGTTATGGTTCCTGCGGTTTGGACGTTTTTAAATGTTTTAAAAGAAAGCAATTTTAAACGTGATGCTAGTATGTTTATTAAAGAAGAATTATCTGATTTACCACATGGTGAGTACATTAAAAATAATGCTTCATATACTTATATTGATGATGAAAATTCGTTTATCGAGCTAAATACTTTTGGTTTAGATGAAATACCAGAAACAACCATTGCTATTTTACGAAATAACATGAAGGATTATAGAGCCTTGTCTAAAACGAAATTGAACTTCAATCAAAACAGATCCAAAAATCTAGATAATTTTAAATACATGGAAGAATTACGTACCCGTGATTCTTTGGATATTTTATCGCAAACTGATAAAATCCATTATTTAGAAGATAAACTTAAACGATTTACAAAGCTTGAAAGTAGCTATTTGGCATTTGATGGCTTAACCGAAGAACTGAAGATTAATTACGAGAACATCGAGCAATTCTCTTATGCCAATGTAATTAACACTAATTTTAAAAAGAAAGACACCATGCCTGTGTTTTCTGTAAAATGGAAATCTGGTTATAAGGAAGCTGATCGTGTGAAAGATAAAACCAAACTAGAAAAATGGTTAAAACTAAAGTTGAGTTTAGATACTTTAGTGGTTCGTAAAATGAATTAAAAACTTATTTACAGTTATATTTCAAATTGAAAAGGCTCTGCTATACGATATAGCAGAGCCTTTTTTTGTAGAATAAACACCCCCTATTTTTTATAAATATATTCCTGAAGCTTCCTAAATTGGCGTTAATTTTAATACTATAGCTGGGGTTTATAGCTTTTGGTTTAAAGCAGAGACGTGTTCATTTAAACAAACACAAGTTCTTTGTTTAAGTGTTTAAAAAGTTAGAAATCGATAATGGATAAACTGTAACTAAAATAAAATTACCCAGTTTTGTATAACGGGTTAACTATTTTCTTCCAAATACATTTTACGAACCTTTTTAAAGAGGTTTGAAGAGTAAACGAAATCGGTTACGACTTCATTATCGGTTCTAAAAATAGTTTTGTTGGAACCTTCCCAAGCTTTTAGGCCGTCTTTTAAAAACACAATTTTTTCACCAATTTCCATCACAGAGTTCATGTCATGGGAATTGATAACAGTAGTTATTTTATATTCTTCAGTAATTTCTTTAATGAGATTATCAATAACAATCGAGGTTTTTGGGTCTAAGCCCGAATTGGGTTCGTCACAAAATAAGTACTTCGGCCTGTTTACAATGGCGCGAGCAATAGCCACACGTTTTTGCATTCCGCCAGAAGCTTCGCTTGGCATTTTATTGTGTGCAGTATCTAAGTTTACGCGTTTTAAAGCAAGGTCGGCGCGTTCTCGCATGTCGTTTTTGTTAAGTTTGGTAAACATGCGTAAGGGAAACATCACGTTTTCTTCAATAGTCATAGAGTCGAATAAGGCACTGCCTTGAAAAACCATACCTATTTCGGCACGTATGTTTCGTTTTTCATCTTCACTTAAGCGTGAAAATATTTTTCCATTGTATGAAATTGAACCACCTTCATAATCAAATAACCCCAATAAGCATTTCAAAAAAACTGTTTTACCAGAACCACTTTGCCCAATTATTAAGTTTGTTTTGCCTTGTTCAAAAGACGTTGTTATCCCTTTTAGAATTTCACTGTCTCCAAACGATTTGTGTAAATCTTTAACTTCAATCATTAGCTTAATAACATTTGGGTTAGTAAATAATTTAAAAGAATGATAAACACACTAGTCCAAACAAAGGATGTGGTACTTGCTTTTCCAACCTCAAGTGCGCCACCTGTCATATAATAACCGTGGTAAGACGGAATAGTTGCTAATAGAAAAGCGAAAACCCCCGTTTTAATAAAGGCGTATGTGATATGAAAAGGGTCAAAATCCAATTGAATTCCCGTAATATAATCTTCAGGAGCACTAAATCCGCCGTATAGACAAGCAACAAGGCCACCAAGAATACCTAAAAACATACCAATGCAAATTAAAAACGGATAAAGCATCAGGGCAATAAATTTAGGGAAAACCAAATAGTTTATCGAGTTTATACCCATAACTTCAAGGGCATCAATTTGCTCGGTAACGCGCATGGTTCCTATACTGGATGTTATAAATGATCCTACTTTTCCAGCCATTACTATGGAAAGAAATGTAGGGGCAAACTCTAATAAAATTGATTGTCTTGTAGCAAAACCTACAAGATATTTTGGGATTAATGGGTTGTCTATATTTAATGCGGTTTGTATGGTAACAACGCCACCAACAAAAAAGGCTATAAACGCAACAATACCTAAAGATCCAATAATTAAATCGTCTATGTCTTTTAAGATTAGCTTCTTCATAACGCTCCATTTTGTTGGTTTGCGAAACATTTCGGCAATCATTAAAAAATAAGTTCCTATGCTGTGCAGGTAATTCATATGCAGTTTTGTAGCTGCTAAAGTAAAAAAAACTTAGAGGTATTTAACCTTAATTTTAAATTATGATGTTTTAAAATATGTATTTTTGAGGTTCATATACAAATTATGCTTAAATATATATATTACACCCTTTTTTTGTGTGCTTTTAGTTTTAATTCTTCTGCACAGAAACAGTCTGAATCACATCAAAATACCAGCAAAACCCAACCTAAATTAGTAGTTGGAATTGTAGTCGATCAAATGCGATACGACTATTTAACGCGTTTTTATTCAAAATATGGTGAAGGTGGTTTTAAACGTATGATGAATGAAGGTTTTAACTGTAAAAACAATCATTTTAATTATGTACCAACTTACACCGCACCAGGGCATGCTTCCATTTACACGGGAACTACGCCAAAATACCATGGTATTATTGGTAACAATTGGTATGAAAAAGAAACGAAGTCTAGGGTATATTGTGCCGATGATGCTAGTGTAAAATCTATTGGAACTGCCGATAAAGCAGGAAAAATGTCGCCGAGTAGAATGTTAACTACAACGTTTGCCGACGAAAATAAATTGTTTACGCAGCAAAAAGGAAAAACAATTGGTATTTCTGTAAAAGACCGTGGTGCCATTTTACCTGCAGGACATACTGCCGATGCGGCTTATTGGTTTCATGGTAAAGAAGAAGGGGTGTGGATTTCAAGTTCGTTTTATATGAATGAACTGCCTAAATGGGTTGAAAAATTTAATAAAAGTAAAACAGCCAAATCGTATTTAAAGGAATGGGATACTTTTTATAAGATTGATTCTTATGTTGAAAGTGGTGCCGATTTAAATGCTTTTGAAGGTGGTTTTAAAGGAAAAGAAACCGCAACATTTCCTTATGATTTAAAGTCGTTACAAGATAAAAACGGCCATTATAATATTTTGAAAACAACACCTTATGGCAATAATTTAACTACCGATTTTGCTATTGCAGCGATTGAAGGTGAAGCGCTAGGAACAGATGCTTTTACCGATGTATTAACGGTAAGTTATTCGTGCACAGATTATATTGGTCATAATTTTGGAGTGAATTCAAAGGAAGTTGAAGATGCTTATATTCGATTAGATAAAGATTTAGAACGCTTTTTTAAAGTTTTAGATAAGGAAGTAGGGGCAGGGGAGTATGTTGTTTTTTTAACGGCAGATCACGGTGCAATTGATGTGCCTGCTTATTTGGAATCGCATAAAATTCCTTCAGGGTATTTGAATAATGATGAGAGAAAACAAAAATTCAACGATTTTTTAGTTAAAACTTATGGGTCTACTGAAATTGTCGAAAACATAAGCAACGATCAAATTTTCTTGAATAAAGCTAAAATAAAAGCTTTAGGATTAAAACTTGAAGATGTTGAAAATGCTATTGTTGCCGAGCAAATGACTTATCCTCATGTTTCTAAAGCTTATACCAGAACTACAATGATTTCAACCGATTTCACCGAAGGTATTGAAGATTTAGTGCAAAAAGGATTCAATCAGAAACGTTCGGGTGATGTGATGTTGGTTAACGATCCGGCTTATATTTCATACGGAAAAACGGGGTCTACTCATGGTAGCGGTTTAAATTACGATACGCATGTGCCATTGTTATTTTTCGGAAAAGGAATAAAACATGGTGAAACCCTTGAGAAAACGAGAATCATTGATATAGCGCCTACAATTTCTGCTTTATTAGGCATTAGCTTTCCTAACGCTGCGATAGGAAAACCATTAGAGTATGTTTTAGAATAATGAATAAACGCACCCTATATTCTATTATTGCTGTTTTGCTTTTTGTGAGTGTTTATGGTTATGAACATTTTTTAGCTGAAGCAGAAAAAGCTGAGGTTGTAACTGATGGCCAAAACCCAAAGGCAAAAACCAACGAATTTTTCTTGCCTACAAGTACTACAGGACAAGTTATTCATCATAACGGATATTCCTTGTCTTACAGTGAAAAAGACGAACAAGCAGAATGGGTAGCTTACGAATTGAAAAAATCGGATCTTTCAAATAGAAATTTCAAACGGCCTTATTTTGAAATTGATTCAGCCGTTAAAACCGGAGCAGCACATTGGCGTAATTATAAAAAATCGGGTTACGATCGCGGCCATTTATGTCCTGCTGCCGATCGTTTATACAGCAAAGAAGCGCACGACGAAACCTTTTTAACCAGTAATATTAGTCCGCAAGAGCATAATTTCAATGCAGGGATTTGGAATACTTTAGAACAAAAAGTACGCTATTGGGCACAAAAATACGACGGTGTATTTGTGGTTACTGGCGGTGTTTTAAAAGGCGAGATGAAAACTATTGGTAGCGAAAACGTATCGGTGCCTAATGCGTTTTACAAAGTGCTTATTGATACCAATTCGGGAAAAACTAAAATGATTGGTTTTTTAGTACCACATGAAAATTCTAGAAAGCCGCTATACGATTTTGTGGTGCCTGTAGATTCTATTGAAAAATTAACGGGTATCGATTTTTTTCCAGAACTGGAAGATGATTTGGAAAACAAGTTGGAAGCTTCAAACAGTTATAAAGACTGGGCGTTTAACTAATTTTTGAACGCATGCCTTTCCAACGTAGGTTTCTAATGAATTTGCCTTCATCTTCAGAAACTAAAAAGTCAATGTTGTTGCTTTTTGCTTTAAAATAGCCTGCCAAATAATCTTTAAATAATGCCACACTTCTTTTTTTATATGCCAGTTTTCCCGCAGAAATTAAAGTGATTATAAAACCATAGCGCATTTTATACATGGCTTCTCCTTGCAAATATTTAGAAGCTTTGTTGTAGCTGATGCCCGTAGGTTTTAAATGCTTTATATGAAGAGTTTCATCGGTTAAAATGGTCCAACCGTAATATTTTGCCAACAACTCATCAACGGTATCCCAACCCATTGACGGTTTTAATTTGCCAATTTCGATAAAACATGCTTTTCTGTAGGCTTTCAAAGCACCTCGAATATGGTCTTTTCGGGTTAGGTTTTCAAGAATCCAATCGCCATTTTTTTCAATATAGCAAAAGCCTGAAGCCATACCTAGTTTCTCATCAGTAGAAAAATGATGGGATAATTGTTCTAAATAATGCTTCGGAAAAATTAAATCGGCATCAAATTTACAGATTACATCGTAATCATCATCTAAAGTTTCATAACCTTTATAGAAGGCATTAATGATTTTTGAACCTGGTAAATGTTTGTTGGATGACTTGGAATTAACTAAGGATATGAACGCGTACTTTTCCGCGAAAGCGCTAACAATTTTTTGAGTATCGTCGGTTGAATTATCATTCACCACCACCACACGTTTAGGCAACAGACTTTGATTGACTAACGACTCTAAGGTTTGTCCTATCGAGGTTTCTTCGTTGTGTGCAGGGATAACAATATAAAAATTCAAAGTAGAAAGGTTTTGGCGTAAAGTTAAACTCTTTCGGCGTAAACGATGTAATATCTAGGCGTAAACCATCTTAAAATAGGACGGATGCCAATCTTTTTAGTTGGATTTGTCCATTTTTGGCGGTCTATAATTTTCCAGCCTGCTTTTTCTAAGAGCCAGTCGAATTGCCAATCTTCAAATTCATGATAATGACGATCTAGCATATCGGTTTTGCTTCTATATGCTGAAGAAAACCAAAGTTTCAGTGGTACGCTAGCTACTAGTTTATCGGCTTTAATCGATTGAAGGACGGTGAAAGGCGAAAGTAAATGTTCGAAAATTTCAAAAGCGGTTACCACATCGGCATTCGAATTTGTAATGTTCGATGTGTCTGTGTCTAAATCTTCACCTTTCGTGTTTTCAACTTGAAAACCCTGTGTTTCCATGATTTTAGTAAACGGATTTACAACGCCCAAATCTAAAATAGTTTCGGCGGTTGTGATGTGTTTTTCTAGAAATTCTATGGTGTGTTTAAAACGTTTATTTGGAAATGTTTTTTCGTACATCAATTGGTTTTATTTTTTCACTTCCAAAAACTGGAAATTTCAAATAATTGTTGAATATTTTATACTTCGTAAACAATAGCATTTATGTTCATACCTGCACCAACACTAGCAAATATAATAGTGTCTCCTTGCTTTATTTCCTGATTTTTCATCTTGCCATTTAAAATTAAATCGTATAAAGTCGGAACCGTAGCCACACTAGAATTTCCTAATTTTCCAATACTCATAGGCATGATACCATCGGGCATTTCTAAATTGTAAAGCTCGTAAAAACGTTTTACAATGGCTTCGTCCATTTTTTCGTTGGCTTGATGGATGAGGATTTTTTTGATTTTAGAAATATCAACACCACTTTTATCCAAGCAAGACTTCATGGCTAGTGGTACGTTGGTTAAGGCAAATTCGTAAATTTTACGACCGTGCATTTTAATGTAGCAACGGTTGTCATCTACCTTTGGGTTGTAAGTTTCTCCAAAGAAAATGAAGTGGGCTTCTTCCAAAGAAAATGTTGCCGCTTCATGGGCTAAAATACCGCCTGTTTGCTCGGTAGCCTCTATAACTACGGCACCAGCACCATCGCTGTAAATCATAGAATCCCTATCGGAAGGATCTAAAATGCGCGATAAGGTTTCGGCTCCAATAACTAGGCATTTTTTAGCAATACCCGATTTGATAAATGCTTCGGCTTGAATAACGCCTTGAATCCATCCTGGGCAGCCAAAAAGTAAATCGTAGGCTACACATTTAGGGTTTTCAATACGTAAAAGATGCTTAACACGAGAGGCGAGACTAGGAACTGTATCACTTTGAATGCTATCGTGTTTGATGTCCCCATAATTATGGGCAACGATAATATAATCAAGGTCTTCACGAGAAATATTGGCGCGTTCAATGGCTTTTTCAGCAGCAAAAGAAGCGATGTCGGAAGTTGTTAAATGAGGCTTAACATAACGCCTTTCGGCGATACCTGTTATAGCCTTAAATTTTTTAACGATAACCTCGCTCGGGGCGTTTATTGTAGAACCATCACTATTTAAAAACTCATGATTATGAAAGTCTTCGTTTCTTTCAATATCGGCAGGAATATAGCTTCCTGTTCCTGTTATTTTTATAGTCATAAAAAAGGAAAATTGCCTGATTAAAATTAGTATCAAGCAATATATGAGTTTTTAAATCGTGATGGTTTCTGTTTTATTAAAATTTACGATGTTCAACCGTGCTTTTAAGCTTCAATATAATCTTCAATCGGTGCGCAAGAGCAAATTAGGTTTCTATCACCGTAAGCATCATCAACACGTCTAACACTTGGCCAAAATTTGTTTTCCTTTACATAATCTAAAGGAAAAGCGGCTTGCTCGCGAGAGTATGGGAAGTCCCAAGTTTCACTAGTAAGCATGGCTAAAGTGTGAGGCGCATTCTTTAAAACGTTGTTAGTCTCGTCTTTAGAGGCGTTATCAATTTCATTTTTAATAGCAATTAATGCATCACAGAAACGGTCTATTTCCCCTTTACTTTCACTTTCTGTAGGCTCGATCATTAAAGTACCAGCAACCGGGAATGATAAGGTAGGTGAATGGAAACCGTAATCAATTAATCGTTTTGCGATGTCGGTTACTTCAATACCGTTAGCTTTAAACGGACGACAGTCTACTATCATTTCGTGAGCCGCTCTACCACGTTCACCAGAATATAAAGTATCAAAACTACCTTGAAGGCGTTGTTTGATGTAATTAGCATTTAAGATGGCTACTTTGGTAGATTCTGTTAAACCTTCAGCACCTAACATTTTAATATAACCATAAGAAATCAAACAAACTAAAGCCGATCCAAAAGGCGCCGCTGAAATTCCAGTAATGGCATCTTTACCTCCTGTTTTCACAATTGGGTTTCCAGGCAAAAATGGTACAAGTTGTTCGGCAACACAAATTGGGCCAACACCTGGACCTCCACCACCATGAGGAATCGCAAAGGTTTTATGCAGATTTAAATGACAAACATCGGCTCCAATATTCCCTGGATTGGTTAAGCCTACTTGGGCGTTCATATTTGCTCCGTCCATGTATACTTGTCCGCCATTATCATGGATAATTTTGGTGATTTCTTTAATCGCAGATTCGTAAACCCCGTGTGTTGATGGGTAAGTAACCATTAAACAGGATAAGTTATCGGCGTGTAGTTCGGCTTTTTCACGTAAGTCTTCTACATCGATGTTGCCTTCTTCGGTCGATTTGGTTACCACCACTTTCATACCAGCCATAACCGCACTGGCAGGGTTGGTGCCGTGAGCAGACGACGGAATTAAGCAAATATTTCTATGGTGATCACCACGAGATTCATGATAAGCCTTAATAACCATAAGTCCGGCAAACTCACCTTGAGCACCAGAATTTGGTTGTAATGATGTTGCAGCAAAACCTGTGATTTCGGTAAGTTGATCTTCTAGAGCTTTAAGCACTTTTAAATAGCCTTTAGCTTGTTTTAAAGGCGCGAAAGGGTGAATGGTTCCCCAGTTCACAGAACTTAAAGGCAACATTTCTGAAGCCGCGTTTAACTTCATAGTACAAGATCCTAGAGAAATCATAGAATGATTTAATGATAAATCTTTACGCTCTAGCATTTTAATGTAACGCATTAATTCAGTTTCAGAATGATAACTGTTAAAAACAGGCTCGGTAAGGAAATCTGACCTACGTTGTAAATTCTCGGCAATGTTATTATGTTGTTCAACTTCAGAAATAATAATGCTCTTTTTATTTGCGGCTTTAGCAAAAATCGAAATAAGAACGTTTAAATCTGGAATTAAAGTTGTTTCATTAATAGAAATGGCTACCGTGTTTTTGTTTGGGTAGTAAAAGTTTACTTTTTTACCATTGGCTATTTTCTCAATCTTTTTAGCGTTGGCTTTAATAAGGATGGTGTCAAAAAACGAGCTGTTAACTTGTTCATATCCTAATTTTTCCAAAGCATTGGCTAGGGTTACCGCTTTATTATGCACACGGTTGGCAATAAATTTTAAGCCTTTTGGTCCGTGATATACGGCATACATACTAGCCATAACAGCTAGTAGAACCTGCGCTGTACAAATGTTAGATGTGGCTTTATCACGTTTAATATGCTGTTCTCTGGTTTGCAAGGCCATACGAAGTGCACGGTTTCCGTTGGTATCTTTGGTAACTCCAATAATACGTCCTGGTAAATCACGTTTGTAAGCTTCTTTCGTGGCGAAATAGGCTGCGTGCGGACCACCATAACCCATCGGGATTCCGAAACGTTGTGTGGTTCCAACCACTACATCGGCACCAAATTTACCTGGCGCTTCTAATTTTACCAAGCTTAAAATATCGGCAGCTACAGCTACTTTTATTCTGGCTTCGTTGGCTTGTTCTATAAATGATTTAATATCGGTAATTTGACCTTCTTTTCCTGGGTACTGTAAAATAGCTCCGAAAAATTCTGAAGAAAAGTTAAACTCTTCTTCGCTACCAACCACTAGCTCAATACCAATTGGTGTGGCTCTGGTTTGTAGTACCGATAAAGTTTGAGGTAAAATATTTTTTGAAACGAAAAATTTATTAACGCCTGCTTTTTTCTGATCGCGTTCACGCACAGCAAATAATAAACTCATAGCTTCGGCAGCAGCAGTACTTTCGTCTAGCAGTGATGCATTGGCAATTTCCATTCCTGTTAAATCAATAACCATGGTTTGGAAATTCAGTAAAGCTTCTAATCGACCTTGAGCGATTTCGGCTTGGTAAGGCGTGTAAGCCGTGTACCAACCAGGGTTTTCTAAAACATTACGTTGAATAACCGCAGGTAAAACCGTTGGGTGGTATCCTAATCCAATATAAGTTTTATAAACTTTATTTTTTAGAGACAATTTATGAATATGAAGTAGGTACTCATATTCGGTCATAGGCTCGTCTAAATCAAGCGGTTTTTTTAAACGAATATCATCAGGAATGGTTTCGTAGATTAACTGATCTAACGAATCTACACCTAAGGTTTGTAACATTAAAGTTTGGTCCTCCTGGTTAGGGCCAATATGACGCAAAGCAAACGCGTTTGTATTCATAAAAGTATATTTGAATAAATAATTCGCAAAAATACTGAATATTTGTTGTGTTTTATTGCGAAAAATAGAAAGTTTTTATTCCGTAGGAATCTGTAGCAAGACTTTGGTTACATTTGTTTTATGAAGGTTTTGAAACAGTTTTTTAATTTTTATATAAACAGTAGTATTCATGTGGCTTTAGCTGTGTTTTCATGCGCTTGGATAACCCTGTTGGAACTGGATTTAACCTACGATTCTGTAGTGTTATACTTTATTTTTTTTGCATCAATTACAGGTTATAATTTTGTTAAATTTTTTAGTGTAGCCAAGTTTTACCACAGACGTTTAGCAAATTGGCTAAAATCGATTCAGGTTTTATCGTTTTTTTCTTTTCTGTTGATGTGTTTTTACGCGGTTCAATTGCAAATAAAAACGATTTTTATAGTAGGTGGTTTTGCCGTTTTAACCTTTTTATATGCCACGCCGTTTTTACAGAAGAAAACCCAAAGTTTACGAAGTGTAGAAGGTTTAAAAGTTTATATAATCGCTTTGGTTTGGACGGGTGTTACCGTGTTTTTACCTGTTATCGATGAAGGATTTAAAATAAATAATGACGTAATTTTAATAGCCATTCAGCGGTTTGCTTATGTGCTTGTGCTTATGTTGCCTTTTGAAATTAGGGATTTAAAA
Source organism: Tamlana sp. I1 (assembly GCF_015355625.1). GTDB lineage: Bacteria > Bacteroidota > Bacteroidia > Flavobacteriales > Flavobacteriaceae > Pseudotamlana. The sequence goes on along the minus strand of NZ_JACLAF010000002.1, from coordinate 298,436 downwards.
TATGACACATTAAATCTAGAAACCATTCCGCAGAAGATAGGCGTAAAAAAGACTAAAAATCTAGGTGTTTTATTGTTAGTTTTTATTCTAGTTCTAGAATTATTTAAGCATGAAGTTGACTATTCCAGAATGCTAATTTTGTCTTTTATGACAGTATTAACTGGTATGTTTGTATTAAAAGCAAAAACAGAACAAGGGAAATATTACTGTTCGTTTTGGGTTGAAGGGCTACCCGTTTTGTGGTTAATTTTGATGCTTATTTTCGTTTAAGGCTTGTTCTAAGGTCTTTTTCATGGCTTCTTTACATTTTTTATCAAGACATTCGACGTTAGATACTTTTATAATCTCGGTAAGTTTGGTGTTTATTTTCGTGTGTTTTCTGCAACCTTTACAGTAAAGCACGTGCATTTTTAATTTAATTTTATCCCATAGTGTTGCTTCTTCATATTGTGCTTTATCGCAAATATGACCCGCTTCGTTACAAGGCATAAAAACCTTAATCTTACTCATAATTATAACCAATTTTCTTTTAGACAATTTGCCATAGCGGTTCGTGCTCTATGAATGATTACCCAAAGGTTAGACGCTGTAATATTCAGTTCATTACAGATGGTTTCTGTTTCGTAATCAAGAATTGTTTTCATTTTAAAAACTTCAGCTTGTTTCGCGGGTAATTTGCTTAAGCAATTCAGTATGGCTTCACCAAGCTCATTATTTTCAAGAGCGTCTTCAGCTGTTTTATCAAAAGGGTCGGCTACGCGTTCTTCAAGCCAATCGCCTTCACTGTCGGAATCTTTATAATTAATTCTAACTTCGGCCTTGCCTTTATTCGAATTAATTTTACGATAATAATCAATAATTTTTCGCTTTAAAATAGAAATCAACCAAGTACGTTCGCTGGCTTCGCCTTTAAAGTTTTTCATCGATTTTAATGCAGCCAAAAACGTATCCTGTACCAAATCTTGGGCAATTTCCCTATCGCTAACACGAGAAATCGTGTAGTTGAATAAGTAATCGGCGTATAAATCGATCCATTTATTAGGATTAATTTGATGATCTGGCATTGAGGAATGTTTTTTTATTGACTCAAAAGTAGTTGAAAATTTTTGATTTTTTAGTACTATTTAAAATGTAGTAAAGGTATTGTTAAAAACACATCAACTTATTTCAACAATCCAGCTCTTCGTAACAAAGCCTCCGGTTTTGGTTCTTGACCTCTAAAACGTTTGTAAAGCACCATTGGGTTTTCGGTTCCGCCTTGGGACAATACATTATCTTGGAATTTTTTAGCCACAGTTTTATTGAAAACACCTGTTTCCTTAAAATATTCGAAAGCATCAGCATCTAAAACTTCGGCCCATTTATAGCTGTAATATCCTGAGGAATAGCCACCTTGAAAAATATGTGAAAAAGCAGTACTCATACAATTTTCTTCAACTTCTGGATAAAGGGTTGTGTTTTTAAAAGCTTCAGTTTCATGTTTTTTTACATTGTTTATTTGGCTAGGGTCGGCACCGTGCCAACTCATATCCAACAAACCAAAACTTAACTGACGAAGTGTTTGCATACCTTCATGAAAAGTTGCCGATTCTTTTATTTTTTCAACTAAATCCATCGGGATTACTTCACCAGTTTCATAGTGTGTTGCAAACAACTCTAATGCTTCTTTCTCGTAACACCAGTTTTCTAAAACCTGACTAGGTAATTCTACAAAATCCCAATACACGCTAGTTCCCGATAAACTTGGATAGGTTGTGTTTGCTAACATGCCGTGTAAAGCATGCCCAAATTCGTGAAACAATGTGGTAACTTCGTTAAAAGTTAATAAAGACGGTTTGCTTTTGGTTGGTTTTGTGAAATTGCAAACAATAGAAATATGTGGTCTGCTATTTTCGCCATCTTTAATGTATTGCGGTTTGTAAACCGTCATCCAAGCGCCATTTCGTTTTCCTGCTCTAGGGAAAAAATCGGCGTAAAAAATAGAAACGAGCTTGCCGTTTTTATCGGTTACTTTATAGGTTAAAACCTCGTCGTGGTATTTATCGATATCGTGAATTTCTTCAAAATTTAAATCAAATAATTTGTTCGCCACAGTAAAGGCGCCGTTAATTACATTTTCTAATTTGAAGTAAGGTTTTAATAATTCATCATCTAAGTTGAAAAGTTTTTGCTTCAATTTTTCAGCATAATAAGCACCATCCCATTTTTCTAATCGGTCGATGTTATCTAATTCTTTAGCAAATGTTTCAAGGTTTTTAAATTCGTCTTCGGCAGCAGGTTTTGCCTTTTCTAAAAGGTCATTTAAAAAACGTTCAACTTTTTCTGGTGTTTGCGCCATGCGTTCTTCTAAAACAAAATGAGCATGGGTTTTATAACCTAGTAAATTGGCACGTTTATGACGCAGTTTTACAATTTGAAGTACGTTTTCTTGGTTGTCTAAAGCATCACCCTTAAAGGCTTTCGAGCCAGCCTCAAGCGCTAATTTTTTTCTTAATTCGCGGTTGTCGGCGTAGGTAAGAAAGGGAATGTAGCTTGGGTAATCTAAAGTGAAAATCCAACCCGCTTTATCTTTCGATTCGGCCAATTGTTTTGCTGCTTCAATAGCGCCTTCAGGAAGTCCAGATAAATCGGCTTCATTGGTAATAAGCATTTCAAATTTGTTGGTTTCAGCTAAAACATTTTCACCGAATTTAAGTTTCAACTGACTTAATTGTTTGTCAATTTCACGGAGTTCCTGTTTTTTGTCTTCAGCTAAATTTGCACCATTTCTAGAAAAACCTTTGTATTTTTTATCTAAAAGGGTTTCTTGTTCAACCGTTAAATCTAAAGTGTTTTTTGAGTTGTAAACGGCTTTAACACGTTTGAATAAATCTTCATTTAAAGTAATGTCGTTACTAAACTCAGACAATAAAGGGGATACTTCCTGCGCTATTTTTTGAATGGTTTCATTGGTTTCGGCAGAATTCAAATTAAAAAAAATGCTTGATAATCGGTCTAGCTGTTCACCAGAGAAATCTAAAGCTTCTATGGTGTTTTCAAAGGTTGGCTTTTCTGGATTATTTGCGATTTCATCAACTTCCAATTTAGCACTTTTTATAGCTTCTTTAAAGGCAGGAAGGTAATCTTCGTTTTTAATTTTTGTGAAAGGTGCCGTGTTATATTTTGTATTAAATGGGGTAATTAATGATTTTTTTAGCATTTTTTTATATAAAGTGTTAAAAATATAATTTTACTATGTGTGCATAATAAAATTTTTGTATTTTTGAAAGTATAATTGCAAAGAGTGACTAACTCAATAGAATTATTTGTTAATAGCTGAAAAGCCTCGAATTTATTTTCGAGGCTTTTTTCATTATAAATTTTTAGCCGATTCGTTGACTGCTATTTTTAAACCTTCTTTGTAGGCAATAATTTTATCGAGTACACATTTATCACTTGCGCCAATAATTTGTGCGGCTAGAATGCCTGCGTTTTTAGCGCCGTTTAAGGCTACAGTTGCCACAGGAACACCTCCTGGCATTTGTAGAATAGATAAAACAGAATCCCATCCATCTATAGAATTGCTGCTTTTTACAGGCACGCCAATTACAGGAAGCGGCGATAATGAAGCAATCATGCCTGGTAAATGTGCTGCGCCACCAGCTCCAGCAATAACGACTGAAAATCCTCTGGTGTGGGCGTTTTTACCATAATCGAATAATTTTTCTGGTGTACGGTGTGCCGATACAATATCGACTTCAACCTGAATATCAAAACCTTTTAAGATGTCTATGGCATCTTGCATAACAGGAAGATCACTTTTACTTCCCATAATTATTCCTACTTTACTCATTTAAATTATTTTTTTAAATTATTTAGAATCCAACTTTTAATAGATTCAAAATCTAGTTTTCCTTCAGAAGCTGCAATAACGAAGTTGTATTTTTCATCTTCGGAAGTTTCAAGTTCAAAACCTTCTTCAATTAATAAAATTTGCATAAAAGCATAAGCCATCCTTTTATTACCATCAATAAAGGGATGATTTATAATAATGCTCTCAAATAAAGCAGCACATTTATCTATAATTGAAGGGTATAAATCTTTACCATCAAAAGTTTGAAAAGGTCTGTTTAGGGCAGAAAGCAAAAGGCTTTCATCTCGTAAACCAGCAGATCCGCCAGAGGCTTCAGAAATTATTTTATTAAATTCAATTGCGGAATTCTTGGAAATCATTGCGCAAGTCTTTCAAATAAAGTTTTTTCAGTTTCCAAAAGGTTTAAAAGAATCGCTTTACGATTTTGATTTTTAGATGCTAAATCTTGTATCATTATCAAAGCTTCGTCTAAATCAGACTCAGGAAGTTTGTCAACAAACTTTTTTATTATTTTTTTCTTTTCAATAACAGTCATGGCTTAACGTCTTTATATCAAAAATACAAAACTTATTCTGAAATTACTTTAATACTATTTTTAACTAGTTCGGCAACACGTCTCGCTTCGTTTAAATTTTCGTTCACGATAGTAACATGACCCATTTTTCGGAACGGGCGGGTTTGTTTTTTGCCGTAAATATGCGGCGTTACACCGTCTAACTTCATGATGTCTTCAATGTTTTCATAAACCACATTTCCTGAAAAACCTTCAGCACCTACTAAATTCACCATAACACCACCAACTTTATTGTCGGTACGTCCTAAAGGTAAATCTAAAATGGCTCTTATGTGTTGTTCAAATTGCGAGGTGTAACTGGCTTCAATGGTTTGATGACCAGAATTGTGTGGTCTTGGTGCCACTTCATTAATTAAAATCTCGTCGTCTTGGGTTTGAAACATTTCAACAGCTAATAAGCCTACATGATTAAAGGCCTGCGATGTGCGTAAAGCCACATTTTCTGCTTTTTTAGCCACATCATCAGGAATTCTAGCAGGGCAAATAACGTATTCCACTTGGTTGGCTTCAGGATGAAATTCCATCTCGACAACTGGATAGGTTTTTATTTCGCCAGACGCACTTCTAGAGACAATCACCGCAAGCTCGTTTTTAAATGGCACTAAGGTTTCTGCAATACATTCTACATTTGGTAAACCCTTTAAATCGTCAACCGATTTTACAATTTTTACGCCAGTTCCATCATAGCCAAATTGAGCCGATTTCCAAACAAAAGGTAAGCTTAATCCGCCGTGGTTTAGGGCTTCAGTAATTTCAGAAGTATAAGCAAAACGTGTAAAAGGCGCTGTTGGTAAATCGTTATCAACATAAAATAATTTCTGTGTCGCCTTGTTTTGTATGGTGCGTAGGGTTTTAGAAGCCGGATATACTTTTACGCCATCTTTTTCTAAAGCCTCAAGGGCATCTACATTTACGTTTTCAATTTCAAAAGTTAAAACATCAAGATTTTTTCCAAAATTATAAACCGCATCGTAGTCCATTAAATCGCCAAGCTGAAAGTTGTCGCAAGCAATTTTGCAAGGCGCTTCGTTGCTAGAATCTAAAACAGCTGTATAAATGTCGAATTTACGTGTGTTATATAGCAGCATTTTACCAAGTTGGCCGCCGCCTAAAATACCAAGTTTAAAGTCTGATGAAAAGTAATTCATTAATGTGTTTTTTTACGAAATCGAATTAGGATAGGCAAAAATACGTTTAAATCTTAAAATAGTTCCTAAAATCATAAATCAAAAAATGGTTAATGCTCAATCTATTGATTATCTTTGCAACTTCAAAAAAATATTAAGTTTTGGTAAAACTACACGATAAATATTTTAAGCCCTTTATTTCTGCAAAACAAATAGACGATGTCATGCAACGCCTTGCTACTGAAATTGCTAACGATGTTGGCGACGAAATTCCAGTTTTTGTAGGCATATTAAACGGCTCGTTTATGGTGGTAAGCGACTTTGTAAAAAAGTATCCTAAACCTTGCGAGGTTACTTTTATAAAGTTAGCATCCTATGAAGGCGTAAAATCTACAGAAGACATTCAGCGTTTAATAGGATTAACCCAAGATTTAACCGGGCGTACCGTAATTATTTTAGAAGATATTATAGATACGGGAAATACCTTAGCCGAAGTGCATCGTATTTTTAAAAACGAAAAGGTAAAATCCTTAAAAATAGCAACGCTGTTTTACAAGCCCGAAGCTTATAAAAAAGATTTTAAATTACATTATGTAGGTATAGAAATTCCTAACAAATTCATTGTAGGCTACGGCTTAGATTATGATGGTTTAGGAAGAAACTTGCCAGAAGTATATCAAATAAAACAAACCCAACACATGACAAACTTAGTGCTATTTGGCCCTCCAGGAGCAGGAAAAGGAACACAGGCAGAATTTTTAAAAGAAAAGTATGATTTAGTACATATTTCTACAGGCGACGTTTTTAGATTCAATATTAAAAACGAAACGGCTTTAGGGATGTTAGCAAAATCGTATATAGATAAAGGCCAATTAGTGCCAGACCAAGTAACCATAGATATGCTTAATGCCGAAGTAGAAAAAAATGCAGGCGCTAAAGGATTTATTTTCGATGGTTTTCCGCGTACCAACGCACAAGCAGAGTCATTAGACAAGTTAATGGATTCTAAAGATTCGCAAATTAACGCGATGATTGCTTTAGAGGTTGAAGATGAAATTCTTGTAGAACGTCTTTTAGGACGTGGCAAAACTAGTGGAAGAGCAGACGATGCTAACGAAACTATTATTAGAAATAGAATTACCGAATATTACAACAAAACAGCTATTTTAAAAGATTACTATTCTGCCCAAGACAAATATTTTGGTGTAAATGGTGTTGGTAGCATTGAAGAGATTACAGAGCGTTTAAGTTCTACAATCGATAATTTATAAATTCCTGCGTATCCGATTGCTATCGGTAAGGAATCTCATAACCAAAAACTATAGCTTTGAGATTAAAGTTATAGTTTTTGTGTTTTATATTTAAATAAAAATTTTTCGCTTTCGCGGAAAAAACCAAAAAGTAAGAGTAGGCAAACTTTTAATTTTTAACTCATAACTTTTAACTAAAATCATGACTGAAGGGAATTTTGTAGACTACGTAAAAATGTATGTATCTTCTGGAAACGGAGGTAAAGGGTCTTCGCATTTACATCGCGAAAAGTACATTGCAAAAGGTGGTCCAGATGGTGGCGATGGTGGTCGTGGTGGACATGTTATTATTCGTGGAAAATCTAATTTGTGGACCTTACTTCATCTAAAATTTAAAAAACACATTCGCGCCGGCCATGGAGGTCATGGATCTAGCGGAAGAAGTTTTGGTAGCGACGGCGAAGATGTGTATATCGATGTGCCGTTAGGAACGGTAATTAGAGACACCGAAACCAATGCCGTTTTATTCGAAATCACCGAAGAAGGCGAAGAGCGTATTTTAGCCGAAGGCGGTAAAGGCGGCCTAGGAAACTGGCATTTTAAATCCTCTACAAACCAAACGCCACGTTACGCACAACCAGGCATGCCCATGCAGGAGTTTTATGTAACTATGGAGTTAAAAGTCCTTGCCGATGTTGGCTTGGTAGGCTTTCCTAATGCAGGGAAATCGACCTTATTATCGGTAGTAACTTCAGCAAAACCAAAAATTGCCGATTACGAGTTTACAACTCTAAAGCCCAATTTGGGTATTGTAGAATATCGCGATTTTCAAACCTTTGTTATGGCCGATATTCCTGGAATTATCGAGGGTGCCGCCGAAGGACGCGGTCTCGGGCATTACTTTTTACGTCATATCGAGCGTAATTCTATATTGCTGTTTTTAATTCCAGCCGATGCTGAAGATATTAAAAAACAATACGATATTTTATTAGACGAATTGCGTCGTTACAACCCAGAAATGCTGGATAAAGAACGCATTATCGCCATCTCAAAAAGCGATATGTTAGATGATGAGCTTAAAGCCGAAATGAAAACGGAATTAGATAACGAGCTGCCTATTCCTTATATGTTTATTTCTTCGGTAGCCCAGCAAGGCATCACCGAACTTAAAGATAAACTTTGGAAAATGCTGAATTAATTTCATTTTATACTTCCGCGAAAGCAGAAATCTTAATGAATTATTTTTATAACTAGGGCGTTACCTAAAGGTCGGGCTTTCCATTGCAATCTTTTTAAAAGGTTTTGGCAAAATGGAAAGAGGTTGCTTTTTTTCAGCCTTTTGTTTTTTTATAAAGGCTCGTTTTTTATTTCCTTTTAAAAAGGATTTCCATTGCAATCCCTAACGCGAATACCGTACTAAAGCACATTTGTATTTAAATTAAAACGCCGCTTCACAATTAAGTAAAACGACGTTTAGAACTAACTAATACAAAACGGAACGATTATTCTGTTCTAAAATTAGATTCAAATTTGTCAATTCCAGTATGTTTCAAAATTGAAAGTGAGTGCTATCATTCTCGCGAATCGCTTAATGTTTAATAACGATTTTCTTAATTTCTTGAGCGTCTACAAAGCTAAGTTCAATAAAATAAATACCATTATTAAAACCATCAATAAGAATGGTTTTTTGGTTACCATCTTGTTTTAAAATGGTCTGTCCAAAGGCATTTATTAATCTTACTCCAATGAGTTCTTTGTTGCTTTCAATAAAAACCACATTACTAGCAGGATTTGGATACACTTTAGTAACCGCTTCATTAGAAGCAGTCGCAGTTTTTTCTAGTGCTTTTTTCGACTGGTTGCTACTTGTACTTAGAATGATTTTATCCATATTCCACTGCCAATTGTTTCCACCAGACGCCACAATTTTTACTGTATGCATTCCTGTGCTTAATGTGGCCGAGCCATTTGCATTTAACGTCTGGAAAGCACTCCAAGAGCGATTATTCACTACGTTGTCTGTACTAATTAATGCATTATCAATATAAATAGAAACTTGAGCATTAGCCATAGGTGTGGAAATTTGATAAGCAATGTTGTAGGTCGCCGCTTGTGTAACGTTAGTGCTGTAAGTTGCCGTATCATTTGTGTTTACATAATTAACGATTGTTGCTGTTTTATTCATCCCTAAAGGCACAAAACCATCATTAAAAGTACCTGTTGTCGAGCTAAAACTTTCTGCTTCAATTATAATATTAGCGTTTGAAGGAGGGGTAGTTGTTGTACTTTTGGTAAGTACAATTTTGTCCATATTCCATTGCCAGTTATTTGTGCCAGATGCCACAATTTTTACCGTATGCGTTCCCGTTGTTAAAGCAGCTTCGTTTCCCGAATTTAGTGTTTGAAACACATTCCACGAACCGTTATTAACCACATTGTCTGTGCTAACTAATACATTGTCAATATATATGGAAACTTGGGCGTTATCAGCTGGCGTCGCTATTTGGTAGGCAATACTATAATCGCCTGCTTCTGTTACATTAATACTGTACTCAGCATAATCTTGTGTATTCACATAATTTACAGCCGAAGCCGTTTTATTCATCCCTAAAGGCACAAAACCATCGTTAAAAGTACCTCCTGTAGAAGTAAAGGATTCTGCTTCAATAATTAAAGAATCTCCAGAACCTCCCGATGATGCTGTAATAGTTACCACACTAGAAGCGGTATAATTCCCATCGGTTGATGTGGCTGTAATAGTTGCTGTTCCATTGGCAACAGCTGTTACCACACCGCTTTGGTTAACGGTTGCAACCGCTGTATTGCTTGATGTAAAAGTGGCTGTTTTATCACTAGCATTTGAAGGCGTTATAGTTGCAGTAAGATTACCTTGATCGCCTACATTTAAAGCTAATGTGTTTGGAGATACTGAAATTCCTGTAACGCCAACCGTATTCGACGAATTAACAGGTTTATAAACACGAACCCAATCCACTTTCATCTGATTTTTAGCAGGATTGTTTAAATCGGCAGTCGAAGGCGTAGAGCCTGCTAACCAACTTTGAGATTCCATGTTGATTATAATATCTAATTCTTTAGTGAAACCACGAGCCTCAACCGTTACTCCATTACCATCAGTATCGGTATCATCGCCACCTTGAAACCATGCTGGATCAATAACATTATAACCGTTTGAAGCATTTGAAGCCGCTTGTAGTGTGTTAAAACTATATGCTGCAGTTGTAGCGTGAACCGTGACATCGGTATAGCCAGCGCCGTTATTTGTAGGTAAGTTATAACCATTTACATTCCAGGTCATAGAGTTGAAATAGGTGTACTCCCAAGTGCCATTGTATTTTGTGGCAATGGCATTGTAATACATCACTCTTACCAATTCACCATCAATATAGTACTCAAAGTGTTTCGGACTAATCCAATTCACACCCATACGCATATAACGACGTTCGCCACCGTTGTTGTAGCACCAATCTCCCCAGCCATAGCTGGTAGATACGCGGCTGTCTGGATACCATGAATTCCAATCTCTTGGTTGGTAATCGGTAAACGGGCTTCGTACAAAGGAGTGGTGACTAATATGGGTTAAGTGTTTATAGCCATTTACACCACCGTAGTTTTCTATAATATCAATTTCTTCAGTATCATCAGGGCTTAGCAACCAAAAGCATGAAGCCAACGAAATATTTGCCACACTAATAGCAGACTCAACATAAACAGGAAAGATGACTTTGTTATTAGAAGTCACACAACCAGAGGCAACGCCATAGTTTCCGCCTTTTCTGTTTTCAGCGGTGTAGCCTACGTTTATTACTAAATCGCTACCATCAACAGTCACATTTTGATTTTTCCAATAGGTATAACCAGGACCATCCCAAGCGTTGTGATAAAAATTATACCATTTGTTACCATCTCCAAAATTAGACCAAGAGGAGGAGTTAAAGTTATAATTAAAATCATCGGAAACATTGTCTTGCAATTCCCAAGTTTTACCAGATCCGGCATCGGCAGGTACGGGAATCCCTGCCCAGTCTTGAGCAACCATTGTCATGCTAGTTAAAAATAGCGCAATGGGTAATACATAATTTTTTTTCATGTGAATTAGTTTATGGTTTAGTGGTTGTAGGTAAAATGTGTTTGAATTTTACCGAGAAGCAATTTAGGATATTTCAGAAAAAAAACGAGTCACTATAAGGGTTTGTCTATCATAGACATAAACTGAACATGTGGTTTTAGAACTTGATTTTGTAAAGTTTAGATTGCTATTCATTTTATGAAAACAGGTTGGTAAAACCATGAGAATAAGTAAGAATTATAGTGTGTTTTTTTTGAATAATAAAACTTGCTTAAGTCTAGATATTACTAGTTGCAAGGAAAATCAATCCATTGAAAGAGACATCGTTTTAGTAAGAATATTGTTGTTCCTTTTGCTGAAGAGAAATTAAGATTTTAGATAATTTTGGAGTCATTAAGTTTAAACGTAAAACAGCTGGCTTGTTTAGGGTGTTTTTCTTACAATTGATTAGATGAAAGCCTTACTAAAGATTAAGATTGCAGTAATTTTGATTAACTTTATATCTAAAATTTGTGGTGATGCGGTTTCCTAAAATTATTTTTCTTGCGTTTTTGCTTGTAGCTTGTGCTTCAATTCATGTGAATTATGATTATGATAAAACCATAAATTTCGAGAATTACAAAACCTACCAATACTTCGCAGATATGCAAACGGGTTTCAGCGAATTAGATACAAACCGCCTTTTAGATGCCATAGATTCTAAAATGCAAACTTTAGGATATAGCGTATCCGAAACTCCAGATTTTTACATTGATATTAAAAGTCAAACTTACCAAGACGTACAAGGCAGTAGCGTTGGTGTTGGTTTGGGAGGTGGTGGCGGTCATGTTGGTGGCGGTGTTTCCATTGGGATTCCTGTAGGGCAGAGCCATACCAACTGTAAAATGACCATTGATTTTGTAGATCATGCTAAAAAACAACTTTTTTGGCAGGCGCTTAGCGATTTTAGTTTTAACCCAACTCAAACGCCAGACCAGAAGGAGGAAACCTTTAAGCGTTTGATTGAAAAAGTACTGTCGCAGTACCCGCCAGAGCTGTAAGCCTACAAACTTTATCATTTTCATAACATATTTTTCCCTGCCCTTCTGTGTTTGTTTTGTAGTTTTACTAGAAAGACAAGACAATTATGGAAACATTAAAAAATAAAGTCGCCCTAATTACAGGCGGTTCAAAAGGAATAGGTTACGGTATTGCCGCTGCTTTACTTAATCAAGGAATTAATGTGGCAATAACTAGTAGAAGTGCCGAGGCAGCCGAGGAGGCCGCAAAAATGTTAAACTCTAGCGGATTAAGTGCTCAGGCAATAGGCGTTAAAGCCGATGTACGCGATTTTGAAAGTCAGCAAAATGCGGTTAGAAAAGTCATCGGGCATTTTAATCAATTAGATATTGTTATTGCCAATGCAGGTTTAGGGCATTTTGCAAATATTGAAGATTTAACCATCGACGAATGGCAAGAAACCATAGACACCAATTTAACAGGCGCTTTTTATACCATAAAAGCAAGTCTTGATGCATTAAAAAAAGCCAAGGGGTATTACATAACTATTTCAAGTTTGGCAGGCACCAATTTTTTCGCAAATGGCTCTGCTTATAATGCGAGTAAATTTGGGTTAACCGGATTTACACAATCGGTTATGTTGGATTTAAGGCAACAAGGAATTAAAGTGAGTACCATTATGCCAGGCTCGGTGTCTACACAATTTAACGGTAATACGCCAGATGCTAGCGATTCTTGGAAAATTCAAATTGAAGATATTGGCGAATTAGTTGTTGATATTCTAAAAATGAATCCGAGAACCTTGCCTAGTAAAATAGAGGTGCGCCCAACAATGCCTCCAAGTAAATAGTATATTGATATGTTAGTGTTCATTTTTTTGATTTATTGAAAAAATGAACACTATTTTTTAGGTGATACTAATTTTTAACTAACCGTTTACTAGCAATTAAAGTACTTTCAGCATAGAAATTCGTTAAATATATTCCTGAATTTAAATGACTAATATCAAACTGTTGATGCTCTAAAGCGTTTAAGTTTAAAGTCATAACCTTTTTTCCATCCATGCTAATAATGTCAACTTTTAATGGTTGAAGACGATCACTTTCAAATTTTAAAGTGATTAAAGAACTGGCAGGATTAGGAAACAGGGTAATATTAAGTTTGTTTTCTTCAGCTTCAATAGTGGTTAGGCCTAAGGTTGAATAATTGATGGTCCATGTAACCGTATGTGCATGAATGCTTTCATGGTTATCAACTTTTAGTAGATTAGAATCATCAATTAAAACAGCGGTTAATGTATTGGTGCCTTTTATTAAATCGGCTTCATTTACAGAAACAGCATCTACACCATTAGTATAATCGGTGTTGTTTAAAGTCCATGTACTTTTTATAGTGTTGGGCTCTGGTTTGCTTACATCTAATTGAAAATCTATCGGGAAATTTTCGCCTTGAACAACCGCACTGTTATTTGGTGAAAAGGCGTTTATAGGTGATACCAATTCATGAATTTTTTCAACAATACCTTCCTTGCAAACAGGGCAAAATGGTTTGTCAACACTTTCCATTTTACAGGTTGCATTGCTGGGTTTGTACCAGTTTTTCGGGGCACCATTTGAATCTTTATATTGGTAAATGTTTACGGGGCTTGCAGCTCCCCAGTCTTCATTCATCCAATTTTTCCATTTTACAAGGGCTGGATCTGTTTCTTTGGTCATATTTATGGCTTCAGCAGCCAATAAATCTCCAGGATAGTATTCGTCAAATAAATTGAATAAGGAATGTCCTATTTCATGTATAGCTAGATGAGGTCCCCAATATCCAGAATAAGTTACTGCATATTTACCACCGCTTCCCCCGTAATATGATGAGTTTACTAGTAAAATTCCTTGATCGTACATCGGGAAACTATTCATGAGTACATTGTCTATTAATGCTTCGCCGTTATTCGCATTGTAACCGTCAATTTCATAATACAATAAATAATGATTATCAAAAGCATCGTAAGTGGTATTGAAATAGGTGTCTACAGAAGCGAAAGGGACTTGAGGGTCGTATGGCGGTGAGTTGGGTTCAGATTCACCTGTGCCGGGGTGGTCTGCACCACTTTCGTTAGAAGGTACCTTTACGGCATATACATTAAAATAGTTTGCATATTCTTTAAAAGGACTGGTAGCAAACATTGTATTGTTAAGCGCGGTTGCATCTGCAATAAATTTATCAAATTCAGAAGTTTGATAACCTTCACTTAGTATAACAATGTTTATTTTTTTATCGTCGTCGCCAGATTTTTTTATGATTTCGTACGGAAAAGTTTGAGCAGTAACTAAGGCTGCATTAAAAATAAAAATCAAGAAGAATACGTAAGGTTTCATTCTAAGTTAATCTTGGTTGAAATAAGAGATTTGCGGTCGGCAAAGTTACTAATTGTAATTATACTTGTTTGGCTATGAAGTGCTAATCTTACTGAAAATTGTGTTTTGTCTTGATTAATTGTTGTGATTTCAATGTTTCCAGAAGGATGAAAAGATTCCACATGTTTTTTTAACGGATTTTTTATTAACCGCGTACTAATTATATTAGAGTTTTTATTTAACTGCGCACAAATTAAATCGCCTTCTTGTGCATTTTCAACAGACCAGGAGCTGTTTGGTTTTAGTTTCCCTTCAACAATATTTTGTTTAATAAAAGTGAGTGTCCTTTTTCCCGATGGGTCTTCCGAAATACTGTAAGTTAAAAAAATGATTTTATTCGTGTCTGCAATAACAAGTGTTTCAGGATTTACGGTTTTTGTAGTTCCGCAAGCAATTAGCATCCACGAAAACATCAAAAAGAGCATTTTTATAGTCTGTGTATGTGTTTTTGTGGATGGCATTAAAAAAAATGGTTTTCAAAAATTAATCAGCATGAATTCTTAGCCCTTCACTATGGCTGCTAAATTCCGGAGCATACATGCTTTGTATGGTGGTTATGCCGTTACTCATATCGCCAGCATTGTTAACGCGTAAATCGTATTCAAACACAAAAACGCCTTTAGGTAAATAGTCGAAAAAGAAGTTTGTGCTTGCATCTTTTGTGCTTTCATAATAACCCAAACCATCTTGCCATTTGTATTTAGAAATTACGTTTACAGGTTCTAAACCAGCAGCGCGCATATCTTTCATATGAAGAAATTCCATAGACCTATCGCTTTGTAATTCGATGCGAACGGTAACCAAATCACCAACTTTTAGTTTGGTGTTTTTTGTGATTTCGGTAAGCACTTCACCAGTGTTAGTATTACTTTTTACAAATAATTTTTTCTTCAATTTAAGAGGTGTTTCTGCTGAGGTTATTTGGTCTAAATCTTCAAAATATTGCCAATATAGACTTCCCCAAGCAATACCGCTGCCTTTTTTGGTGAGCTTAACTTCGCTCATTTTTGCTGTAATTTCAGAAGCAGACCAAGATGTTTTATAATACCCTGTTCCAGCTTCAATACTTACATTTTCTAATTTTGAAGGATTAATTGTTTGTCCGCCAATGGTTACATCCACCATATCGGTTACGCTTAACCAATCGCTTCCTTGTAGCAATAAGGCATAAACTGCATCGGCCGTGGCTTTTGTGGTTTTCCATTGATTGGTTTGCTTGTTTTTTAGTAACCAGATTTTTAGGTTATCAATAGTTTCAAGGTTTTTTGTTTCATTTTGAATAACATGCCCAGCTTCTGAAAAAGCTTCAATTAAAAGGGCTTGTGTTTCAATTGGTGCTTGATACCATTGCCATGAACTTTTGTTTTCTTTCCAATACATGCCGAGTTCTTCCGAAGTGATACTCGTTTCATCTAAAGATTTTAAAATCTTTTCAGTAGTTTTTAAATCACCATTTCTAAAGGAAACAAGTGCCATTAAACCTTTGGAGTATAAAGGTCGTTTTAACCAATAATTTTCAATTTGTTTTATATAATAATTGCAGGTGTTTTTAACTGCTTCCGATTGTTCAACTTCAGGAAAAAAGCTTCTCATGTATAGATAATGAAGCTGAATAGCAGTAAGATGATCTTTGTTTAAATCCTTTTCACTGTTGTGTTTTTTAAGTGCTTCATAGGTTTTTACAAATTCGGCATCCAGATATGAGATGGCTTTTTCAATCATAACTTCCTCGCTATCGTTTATACTTAAACCAAGTTTTTCCAGATGTCCAAAACCATTAATTATATGTTGGGTAATGTATCTGCTTTCGCTGCCGCCATTAAACCAAGCCCAAGCACCAGAGTTAAGTTGGTTGGTTTTAAGTTTATTTATGGACGACTGCGATGCATCACGCATCTTATTTAAGTCGAATAGCAGGGCGATGCGTTTTTTCTGTTCCGTTTCACTTTGTGCATCGCGAAGCCAAGGAGTTTCTTGAATAAGTATAGATTTTAATGCCTCATTCTTTTCAAGATTTGAAATTAGTACGTCTTGAGATACCCATTGTTTAAAAACGTCTTGAATTTTCGGGTTCGAATTCGCAATATGGCTCGCCAAAGCATTTGCGTAATATCTGCTGAAGGTTTGCTCGTTACATTCGTATGGGTATTCCATTAAATAAGGCAATGCTTGCACGGCATACCAAGCAGGATTGGAAGTGATTTCTAAAGTTAATTGATGATTTTTTAGTGTTGTTGAGGTGTTGTTTTTTAGTTTATCTAATTGAAACGTTTTGCTTTCATTGCTTTTAATCCACATGGGTAAAGTTTCGGTAACCAACATGCGGTTTGAAAGTACAGGCAAGGTGTTTTGTTCGCCATCGCTAAAAGTTTCAGATTTAGCAACTACTTTGTATTGCACGGCTTGTATGTTATCTGGAATTTGTAATTGCCAAGAAACTTGAGTGTTTCCGTGAGCATCTACCGTAAAAGAAGTCCCCTTTAACTCCTTCGTAGTAGGAGAACCGAGCAAGTTTGCGGTGATCTCTTTTCCTGAAATAGCATCGGTTAACACTAAAAAGGCTTGCCCAGAAAGTGTCTTATCAGTAAGGTTTGCAATTTTTGTGCTTATGGTAATACCATCACCTTCACGTAGAAAACGAGGGGCGTTTGGGGTAACCATCAATTCCTTTTGGGTAACCGTGGTTAAACTTTTAGTACTGCTTTCTAAAGATTTGGTGTGCGCTAAAAGTTGCAATTTCCATTGGGTTAACGCTTCGGGCGTTGTGAAACTAAAGCTAATATTTCCTGCTTCATCGGTTTTTAAATGCGGAAAGAAAAAGGCGGTTTCTTGCAGGTTTTTTCTAATTTTAACTTGCGATAACGGATTTAAACCTTGTTTGGTGGTAATCACTACCACACCATTTGCGCCTTTGCTACCATAAATTGCAGTTACAGCGGCATCTTTTAAAACATCCATAGAAAGGATGTCTTTAGGGTTTAGGTTTGGTGTGCCTTCAACTATTTTTCCGTCAACCACATATAATAAATTGTCGTTTCCTGTAACGCTATTTAATCCTCGAATTTTTACAAAAGATGCACTATCTATGTCTTCTTCGGCTTCTTCAGAGATACTTATACTCTTTACAGCCATTTTAGCATCGCTTCTAGGTGCAGCCCCATAACCGATAACAACAACTTCATCTAGATAAGCTGTGTCTGGCGTTAAATAGGTATGCAGTAAGTTTTTGTCGCCAATCGTAATTTCTTGTGGCGAGTATCCAATGTAACTAATTTCTAGAACTTCATTTTTACTGACTTCCAAAGTGTAATTGCCATCAAAATTTGTGGTCGTACCACGTGTTGTACCTTTTACAATAATATTTGCTCCAGGAATTGGGGCGCCAGTGTCATCGTAAATTGTGCCTGTAATATATCCTTTTTTTACCGCCTTACTAAATCTCGATTCTTGTTTAGAACGCAGTGTGTTTAAATATTGTTTATAGGTAATATCGTTATTCATATCGAAACCAAACCAGTTGAATTGATCATAATACTGTACAGGATATTTCGGGTTATATTTGGGATTATAAGCTTTAAAATTTGCTATGCCGAAACTTTGATACGCGCGATTAGAGGTTTTTGCGTAATAATTTGACTGATAAATGGGGTTAAAATTCCATGAATGTGGTTCGAAAATATCTAAAGAAGCATCATACATGCTGGCTAATATTTCGGCGCTCACTTTTTCGCCATCTGGTCCTTTAATTTTAAACTGCCAAGTTTCCTCGCTTCCAGGTTGTAATTTGTCTCTAAAAGTTAGGGTTTCAATCTCTAAATTGGTTTTAGGGTAAGGTACTGAAATGACTTCAGAGCCTGAATTATAACTGTTGAAAGCCGCATAACTATAATGCACTACAAAGCCACCAATATCATTTTTTGTAACGGGAATACTAATGGTTTTTTTATTGTTATTGAGTTTAACGATTTCGGTTTTAATGAGTGCTCCATTTTTTTCAATGGACATTTTAACTGAAAGATTTTCTGCTGAAGAACCTATAGTAATTTCGGCAATATCGCCAACATGATATGAGGCTTTATTGGTGTTTATTGTAAAAAGCTGATTGTCGGCAGGACTTTCGTCGCTAGGGCTAAAAAGCGTTGTTTTAATTTCATCTTTAACCAGTTGACCAAATTTGTCTTTGCATTCAAGAGTTACTAGATATTGTCCCGATTGCCATTTGGTAATGCTACCAAGCGCCAAAGTTTTTTGGTTTGCAGTGTTGAAGCTTTTTTCTAAAACGAGTTCACCTTTTTCTAAATGGCTAGAATTACCTTCATCTGCATAAGCGTCATGAGGAAATAAATCTTTAAATGTTTTTTCGGTTAAATCTTGATAATCTGGAGCCGCCCATGGTCGTGGTCTTAAAACAGAGTTTGGTGCTTTTAATTTGTAAATTTTAATGGTGCCTTCCGCAGGGACAAAAGCACCATTTAAGTTTTTGGTGTCTATGTTTATCTCGTGATTATTTTTCGTTTTATCAAGTGTGTTTTCTAAGCTCAGTTTCGCGGTTAAGGCATGATAACCTACGTTTACAAGCGTTGTTTTGCTGTGTGTTTCGCCGTTTAAATCGGTAACATCTGCACTAACTTCATAATTAAAAATCGGCAAACTTGTTTTGTCAACACTTTGGTCGGGTAGGGCTTTAAAAGTGATTTCAAAATAACCATTTCCATCGGTTGTGGTTTCGCCATGTGTTATTTCTTGGGGCTCGCTATTTACCCATGGGCGGTACCAAAAAGACCATGAAGGATATTCAACTTTTCGGTGCACGCGGTACACAACTTTAGCATCGGTGATGTTACTGCCAGAATAGGCGAGAGCTTTTCCTTTTATGGTAATTGAATCGTTAACTTTAAAGGTTTCGGTAATGGGGTCGAATTTAGTTTCAAACTTGGGGCGCTTGTATTCTTCAACCAAAAAATAGTACGAATTATTTAAGTTTGAGTATGCCGATCCTGCATTAAATTCAATGCGATACCTCCCTGTTAAACCGTTCAAGGGCAAAATAAATTCTCCAGAAGTCGAGCCGTAAGTATTGGTTTTTAATTTAAGTTCGGTTACTTTTTCACCGTTTACATTGTATAAAATAGCAATGGCGTCTAGGTTTGCTAAAACTTCCGATTTTCCATCGGTTGTTTGCATGGCAATGGTTTTAAAATAAACGGTTTGTCCTGGTCTGTAAATGCTTCGATCGGAAAAAATAAAACTGTTGTAATTGGTTTCTACTTTGTTTTGTTGATTGTAAAATTTATTAATGTAGAAGCTTCCAAAAAGGGCTGTGTCCTGGTTATGACTTATTTTTAGTTTAACATTTCGATACCAATTATCTCGTTTTTCAACTTTAAATTCACCAATATTGTTAGTGGTAAATTTTTTAGTTTGCATCGAACTTGTGCTTTGTTCGAAATACGTTAATTCTACTTGAGCATTAACTTTAGGTGCACCATTATTTCGGTCTATTATTTGAAATATTTTATATTTTGGTGTCTCCGTTTCAACCAAGGCCATGTTGGTAATTTGTATGTTTTGAAACGCAAAATTTTCGACATCGTTTTTTATTCGGGCAACCACTAAATAGCTTCCGTTTTCTAGTTTTGGAATAACAATTTCTGTACGATGTGTTTGGTAATCGTGTTCGTTTCTAAGTTTACTTGTCCAAGATTTTGACGCTTTTAAAGAATCTATAAACTCAATTTGTTGGTCTTTTCGGTATAAATTTTTCAGCTTTTCAAGTTGCTCTTGGCTAACTTTATAGAGCTTAAACTGTAGGCTGTCTAAGTTTTTATAGCTTAATAATAAACGAGAGGGTTTTTGAATAGGCAAATGGCTTTCTGAAATAATTTGAATATTAAAATTTTCAATTTCAGCTTTTAAAATAGCGCATTTTTCGGCGCCTTTACTTTTTGGAAACTGGCTAATAACTTGGTTGCAAAGGGCTATAGCTTCTTTCGCTTTCCAACGGTTTTTAGTGTTTTCTTTTGCATCATAAGAAGTGCTTAGTTTTTGGTAAATGGAAGCGATTTCAAAATTGTATAAACCAGAAGTTTCATGTGTTTTTAGTGTAGCACTAGCTTGTTTTAAGGTTTCTAATTCTAAGTTTTGTTTATTCTTAAAAGTAGCATGCTCATAAACAAATTTTATACGGTCAATATCAACATCGGTAAGCTCATAAAAATCTTTATTTTTTAAATGAAATTTACTAAGTGATTGATAAATTTTAAGAGCATTAAGCTGTAAAGATGTCGAATCTTTAGCTTCAATTTTTAGCTTTGTAAAGGTTTCTACAGGTGCTAAAAAAACAGGATTGTCAATTTCAAATTTATACGCTGGTTTGGTAATATGGGTTTCATCCGTTTTATAAAATTCTAGTGCATTTTGGCTTAAAAAGTCAAAAAGTGTCGGCCTGTAAATGTTAGAATTTTGTTTTTTGTTAAGTAAGGCATCATAATTTCCAATAGCTTCTTTTTGAAGCAAAGCCTCGTGCTGTAATGAGTTTTGATAATGTAAATGAATTTCGGCAAACAGCGTTTCTAAATCCCAGGTTCTAAAATCGGCGGTATTTACTTTTTCGGCAGTTTTGGTACGGTTATAAAATCGACTTCTGTTTTGGTTAAAATATTGCCAATATAAATGCGCTAAAATATTTTCAAGCACATTTTTGGTGGGCGCTTCACTTTTTGCAATTTCTAATTTAAAATCGTTTATAATTTTTAGCTGGGCATCTTCCTCTAGAATTAAAAGAAACTTGCTTTTAAAAAGCATAATTTTAACCAGTTGAGCATGGTTTTTGTCTCTTTTCGCCTTTTTTTCAATGGTTTTAATCACTTTTAAAGCCGATTTAGGTAAGCCTTCAAGCTCAAAAGCATCAACTTCTAACCATAAATTATCGTAATTTTTTTGTGCTTGAGTGTAATTTGAAAAAAGAAGTATGAATATTAATAATAGCGCGTGCCTCATAAATACTGAGTTTGTGTCAGATTGTATTAAATTGTGGTCTGGAAGTCTTCAAAAGCCATTCCAGAAAACAGTAATTTCGGTAAACTTTATGTTTAATCAGGAAAGTTAATCATTTTAGAAATAAATTGTGGGCAACAAAGCTGTAATTTGCCTCGGCTTTATTTTATAAATTCGGACTCCTTAAAGAATGGGTTTTTTTATTGTAAATTATAGGGATTATGAACAAGATTTTATGGTTTTTACTACTGCCACTCTTAGGGTTTTCTCAAGATTACTTTCCCGAAATCGATTCGCTTTTTAAAGCTAAAAACTACCAAAAAGCAGAAGTTTTATTAGTCCAATATTTAGAAAATCATCAAAATAACATAAAAGCAAAAGCACTTTTGGGCGATGCTTATGGCTACCAAAAACAGTGGGATAAATCTATTGCGATATACAAAAACCTTGTAGCAGAAGACGAGAATAATGCCGATTATCATTATAAATATGGTGCAGTTTTAACCATGAAAGCCTTGCAAAACAAACTTAAAGCCATGGCTTATATTGGCGATATTAAAAGTTCCTTTCTTAGGGCTGCCCAATTGGATAAAAACCACATCGACACACGCTGGGCTTTGGTGAAAATGTACATGTTATTGCCAGGAATTTTAGGAGGAAGCCAAACAAAGGCGTTGTATTATTCCGATGAATTGGAAGCGCTTTCGCCCATTGATGGCTACCTAACCAAGGGCTATATTTACGAGTATGACGACGAACCAGAATTGGCAGAAACCTATTATAAAAAAGCTGTAAAAACAGGCGGGTCTGTATACAGTTACGCCCAACTTACTAATTTTTACGACAAGCAAAATAAGCCAGAAAAGGCCATTTCATATTTGGAATTAGCCCAACAACAGCATCAAAATAATAAGTTTAATTACGAGATAGGAAAAATAGCCGCGTTGCACCATGTTCAAATGGAAAAAGGCATACAATGTTTAGAGGCTTATATTAAAAATCACACCCCAAAAGATGAGCTTTCTAAAGCTTGGGCAGCATACCGTTTGGCACAAATTTACCGTCAGAAAAGAGACAGGAAATCTGCGTTAGAATACATTGATTTGGCGCTAAGTGAAGACCCCGAAACAGCTGTTTTTAAAACTGAAAAAGAGGCTATTTTAAGTTTGTAATTTTTGGGCGCTACCCTAGGGGTGGTGCTTTCCGTTACTAGTTTTGGCTCGAAGCGTCCGCTCGCCAAAAGCTATCCACTGCAATCACTAGCGCGGGCATTTTTAGATATGTAGTGTTTTAGGGAGTGTTTAGTGATTTCTATTTTGTTGGTAATTGTATGTGTGTGAATTTGTATAATGGTTCTCGATACAATGCTCCTCAGGTCGCATCACTCGAACAGACAATGCGATGTAATGAATACTTCAAAATACATATAGGAATTATTCATGTTTTAATTCTAAATATTTTTGGTTAGGCATATCCTCTAGAGGGGATTATAGGGGTGTTTTTTGGTATAAAAGTTCTCGATACAATGCTCCTAAGGTCGCATCACTCGAACAGACAAAAGGGTGTAATGAATGCTCCAAAATACATGCAGAAATTAAGATTGTTAATTCTAAATATTCTTGGTTAGGTATATCCGCTAGAGGGGATTATAGGGGTGTTTTTGTGTAAAAGTTCTCGATACAATGCTCCTCAGGTCGCATTACTCGAACCGACAAAACGGTGTAATGAATACTTCAAAAGACATATAGGAATTATTCATGTTTTAATTCTAAGTATTCTTGGTTAGGCATATCCCCTAGAGGAGATTATAGGGGTGTTTTTGGTGTAAACGTTCTCGATACAATGCTCCTCAGGTCGCATCACTCGAACAGACAATGCGGTGTAATGAATACTTCAAAATACATGCAGGAATTAAGATTGCTTAAATTTTGACTTTTTAAGCCAAATCCTCAATATATAGCGAGAACAATTTCAAACCAATTCATTCGAGAATTCGTGCTGAAAAAACTATATTTGATACCATTAAAATTAAGAGATGAACGTACATTTTATAGCTATAGGCGGAGCGGCAATGCACAACTTAGCCATTGCATTGCATAATAAAGGATACCAAGTTACAGGAAGCGACGATGCGATTTTCGAACCTTCAAAATCCAGATTACAAACCAAAGGATTACTGCCAGAAACTTTTGGTTGGTTTCCAGAAAAAATAACCGAAAACCTAAATGCTATCGTTTTAGGGATGCATGCGCAAGCCGATAATCCGGAGTTGCTTAAAGCTCAAGAACTGGGTTTGAAAATTTATAGCTATCCCGAATTTTTGTACGAACAAGCAAAACACAAAACCCGAGTGGTTATTGGTGGAAGCCATGGAAAAACAACCATAACCTCCATGATTCTCCATGTGATGCATTATCACGATCGCGATGTCGATTATATGGTTGGTGCGCAATTGGAAGGTTTTGATGTTATGGTGAAACTTACCGAAACCAACGATTTTATCGTCCTTGAAGGCGACGAATATTTAAGCTCACCTATAGATAGGCGTCCAAAATTTCATCTGTACAAACCCAATATCGCTTTGTTAAGTGGTATTGCTTGGGATCATATAAACGTATTTCCAACCTACGAAAATTACGTCGAGCAGTTTAGCATTTTTGTAGATTCTATTGTTAGTGGCGGAAACATAAATTATAACGAGGAAGATCCCGAAGTAAAGCGCGTGGTAGAAGCCAGTGCTAATCCTATTCGAAAAATTCCTTACCACACTCCAGCCTATACTGTTGAAAACGGCGAAACAATTTTAGAAACATCAGAAGGTGATTTGCCTATTGAAGTTTTTGGAAAGCACAATTTAAATAACCTCGCCGGGGCTAAATGGATTTGCCAACACATGGGTATTGATGAAGACGATTTTTACGAAGCCATTGCCACTTTTAAAGGGGCAAGTAAGCGTTTAGAAAAAATTGCCGAAGGTAAAACCAGTGTCGCCTATAAAGATTTTGCACATTCGCCAAGTAAAGTTGAAGCGACTACCAACGCCGTAAAAGAGCAGTATAAAGATAAAACCTTGGTGGCTTGTTTAGAATTGCATACCTACAGTAGCTTAAATGCTGAATTTTTAAAAGAATACAAAGGCGCGCTTGATGCCGCCGATGTTGCCGTGGTGTTTTATTCGCCAGACGCCGTTGAAATTAAGAAGTTACAAAAAGTAACACACGAGCAAATTGCTCAAGCTTTTAAACGCGACGATTTAATTATTTATACCAATCCTGAAGATTTTAAAAACTTTCTGTTTGCTCAAGATTTTCAAAACAAAGCCTTGCTTTTAATGAGTTCTGGAAACTATGGCGGGTTAAATTTTGAAGATGTAAAACCTTTGATTGGGTAGGAGGGTGTATTTAAGTTTTGATAATAGGGGTGTGCCAATATGATAAAAATACTACGAAAATTCATATCATATTTTATAATAAGCAGTTTAGTTTTCTACTTATTTTTAGTTGTTGAGGCTATCAGCTTATATTTTAACGAATTTGGATTTGACCTAACGAATGGAATACTTATTAGTTTTAGTCAGATACCAGCTGTAATCAATTTTGGAGTTTTCATAGCCTTAATTTTAGTTACAGCGGAATTAATAAAAGAGAAAATTCCAGTCTCTAACTTTTTCAAAGTTGGACTTATCCTATCACTAATCTTTGGTGGACTAATATTTTTTCTATGTAATAACGTGGTGCCAAAATCGCGAATGACATCGTTCTTGGATAGGTATGAAAACGCAAGAAAAGAGCCATTTACTTCACAAGTGAGAATGGAAAAAGCTAAACAATTCAAAAAAACAAACGTGGATATGATGAATATTGGACTTATTAATCAATATTCTGACTCGTTGGCAATTGAAAATAAATCGCAAAGGAAAATCATCTTTGACTTATTTAAAAAAATTCCAGACAGCATAATTCAAGAAGATTTTACAAAAACAGAACTCAACGAATATGGGATCTCAAAAAACGAATTGACAACTGAATTTAACCGCAGGGATTTATTCGAACTAAAAAACGAAATAAGAAAAAATGAGCTTTTGACAAAGCAGTTAAAAAAATCTAATTGGACAAAAAACACTAGATATATAAATAGTTTTCTGACTTTATTTCTTGTTTGCTTTGCGATAATTATTGGAGTTAATTTCAAAAATCAATTAATATTTTCATTGGTCTGCATAGGAATTGTGATTTATTCACAGACTTTGACTTTAATTACAACGTCATCGGACTACTTTATAAATGGAGATAACCTGTTAGAACTAATCTTTAAGGTTACAATAATTTTGATTGTATTTTTATACTTAGTCTATCGAATGAAAATGATAAAAAATACAGGTGCTAACAATGGCTATAAGTAATTGCTTGATCTTGTCTATTTTAAAAAGACCTGTCAGATTTTTAGTTCGGTGTGTGCTTGTAAAGTTAACCAAAAACTCACTCAAGTATTCATATACGAGACCGTTTATAACTAATACAATATCATGAGAATCTGAATCAAATTCAGGTTAACGCCCTACTATTTTACAGGTCCATCATCAGCATCATCTGAAGTGCCTGCATCCGAATCAATATCACTTTCAAGAGGTTCTATTAAAGGTCTTTTTACATTCTTATTTAAGTCGGAGGTATCATCAACATCCAAAGGAAGTTCGTGAGGCGGTTTCATATCAAAACCTTCAGGAATGTTTTTAATATTAAGGTCGCGTTGTGGGAACGGAATCTCAATACCTTCTGCTTTAAAGCGGTTGTATATATCGATAGAAACATCACTTTTTGCTTGCAGACCCAATTCATAATGCACCCAAAATAGCAACCTGAAGTTTAACGAACTATCGCCAAAATCGTTAAAAAGCGCTCTTGGTTCTGGGTCTTTTAAAACGTACGGGCAATTTGTAGCCACTTCTTTAAGTATTTTTAAAATTTCGTTAGGGTCGGAATCGTATGTGGTTCCTATTAAAATCTCGACACGTTTTGTGTTGTTGGAAAGCGTCCAGTTTATTAGGTCGTTAGAAACTAAACTGTTATTTGGCACAACCACTTCGGCGCCATCAAAAGTGCTAATTTTTGAAGCTCTAACACCAATACGGTTTACGGTTCCTAAAAGGTTATTCACTTCCACAGTGTCGCCAGGCAAAATAGGGCGTTCAAAAACCAAAATTAAGCCTGATACAAAGTTTGAAATTACGGTTTGTAAACCAAAACCAATACCTAAACCTAAGGCACCTGCCATAAGATTAAATTTACTTAAATCGACGCCTAGAGCAGACAAAGCCAAGATAATACCAAAGCCAATAATGAAATAGCGAACTACTAAAGATACCGCAGCCGGAATACCTTTTGGTAATTTTAAAAAGCGTAAAACTCCATCATCATCATTAATTAAAAAGGTTACCAATCTAGTGAGGGCAAATGCTAAAATTAATGTGAGTATAAAGCTAATTACAGCGCCAAGAGTAAAGGTTAAGCTTCCTATTTTATAGGGTTCGGAAAAAACATCGGTGAAATAATCTATAAGCGGCCGTAGCAGATCTATCATACCAAGGAAAAATAGACCCCAAATAAAATACATACTAATTCTAATGATCTTCAAAACGTGGTCTTCAATCTTTCTTCTTTCAGAAGCGCTGTACGTTTTTTTAACCGTAAAATGACGATGAATTACACTAATTACACTGCCACTAATAATAATGGATATACCGTAAAACAATATGGTAATAATGGCACCTTGTGTGCTTATTTTAAGCGTGATGTCTGTTAAATTGGTGTACCCTAAAATATTGGAGATTATGGAGACGGCGCTTAAAAAATAGATTACGGGCGTTAGTCTAATTAAGAAGGCATTAAATCCGCCCTTAAATAATTTTATAGTTTTTAAATACGGGTGTGTAAAATGATATAAAATTAGAATTACAATAAGTGCTTCAATTAAAATATAAATGCGGTACCCAAGCGATGAAAACCATAAATAAGTTTTTGCAGAGTTTAAAATGTAAAAGAGTAATACAAAATATAGTATGTTTTTAAAACGCTTAGTCATTAAGGGCATAATCATTGGGATAGCAACCAAAATGGCTAATAAAGTAATGCTGTCTCCAATGAATTTGTGAGCAGTTGCAAAATACATTTTAGCAAATGTTAATGATGTAAATGCAATGCATAAATAATTCCCGTTTACTATTAAGTTTTTGAAAATAACGACTCTTTCATTTTTTTCTTCATATGGGTATTTGTAGAATCCGCTTTTAAAATATTTTAAGGTGATAACAATAAGCGCCACAAAAATGATGAATAAGATAATGCGGCCTTTTTGCTGATCAGGCATTTTGTGGATGTTAGCCACAGTACCTTTTAAAGATTGAATTTCGCTCTTTTCGTCTAAATCTTTTTGCGTTTTTTCAAACGATGTTTTCCAAATGGGTGGGTGACGTAGATAAAATAAATCATAAACATCAGAGTTTTTTAAAGCAACTAACTCGTCTAAAATGTCTTCAACATAATTTATTTCTTTGCTTATTTCCGCCTCTAGTTTTATGTAGTAATTGTTGTTGTCAAAAATACTTTTTTTCGTTTTTTCAATTTCATCAACAGTGCCTTTTATAGCAGCTAAAACCTCAAGAGGAACATTTTCGGCAACAGCATTATCGTAGCTTAATTTCCATACTTGAGCTTTAAATTGGATGTCTTCTATAAGTATGGAATTGCGTTCTTCTTGATTGTTAATTTCAGAGATCCATTGCCTTAAATAACTTAAATACCCATTCCATTTAAGCGATGTGTTATTTATTTTTTGCACATTCGGATTGGCTTTTATAAAGTGCTCGGCACGTTCTCCTTCTAATTTTAAAAATGCTGCGTAAGCGGGTAAAAGCGAATCAATTTTTTCAATGTCAGTAGACCTCTTTATTTTTCGTTGTTTAAGCTTAAGATCGTTGTTGGTTTTTTCAATTTCCTGAACGATATTAATTAACGGAATGGCTTTGGGCTTTGTTTTTAAAGAATCGACAACGGTTGAGGTGTTGTCAAGTTTAAATTCTTGAGCGTTAAGATTAGCCGGGTTAAAGAAGCAGGTTAAACAAATTAATAGAGATGTTATGAAAAACTTTAAATTCATTTTTTTGGACTAAAATTAGAAGGGTAAAGATACTGTTTTTGTGTTTTACAGCGAGGCGTTTTTAAGTAGTTGTAATCCAATTGGTTTTGCCTAAGTTATAGATTTAAACCACTATGTTAAATGTTTTTTGAAAAACGCAATGGTTCTGTCCCAGGCTAAAGTTGCTGCGGCTTCATCGTATCTTGGTGTGGTATTGTTATGAAAGCCGTGATTTACGCCAGGGTATATAAAAGCTTCATAAGTTTTATTGTATTTTTTTAATGAAGCTTCATAAGCTGGCCAACCTGCATTTACGCGCGTGTCTAATTCTGCAAATTGTAATAATAATGGCGATTTTATATGAGCAGTTTCTTCATCATTTGGTTGTCCGCCATAAAATGGAACTGCTGCAGATAGTGTAGGTATGTTTACGGCCATCATATTCGAAATCCATCCGCCAAAACAAAAACCTACCACAGCTACTTTACCCGTGCAGTTTTCGTGTGTTTTTAAATAATTATATGCTGCTATAAAATCTTGTAGCATTTCATTTTTATCGCGTTTTCGTTGTAATTCTCGGCCGTCATCGTCGTTACCAGGATATCCACCAAGCGGAGATAAAGCGTCTGGCGCTAGCGAAATAAAACCTTCAAGGGCAGTTCGGCGCCCAACATCTTCAATATAAGGGTTTAAACCGCGGTTTTCGTGTACCACAATAACCCCAGGTAGTTTTTCATGAGCTTTTTTGGGCTTTGATAACAAACCTTTTATGGTTCCGCCTCCTTTTGGAGATTCATAATTTATATAATTTGAATCTAATTTCGGGTCGTCTGGTTTTACCATTAGGGTGTCTTTGTAGTTGGGCGACACAAAACTTAAAAGTGTTGGAACGGTTAAACCTCCAACCGCAAAAAGTGATAGTTTTTCTACAAACTGACGGCGGTTTATTTTGTTATGTGCGTAGTCGTCATATAAATCAAAAACATCCTGACTTATATCTTCTTTTTTTATTGGTTTCATAGGCTGTTTCAATTAAATTTAGATTTTAAATTGACCATTGTTGATTTATAAATTTACAATATTTATATTTATCAAATGCAAGAAAAACCAGAGGCCTTCTCGATAAAGCATTGGAGTCAAGATGATCAGCCACGAGAAAAATTACTTTTTAAAGGCAAAGCGGCGTTAAGTGATGCCGAATTGGTTGCCATTTTAATAGGTTCTGGAAATCGTGAAGAAAGCGCAGTAGCTTTATGTCAGCGTATTTTAGCATCTACAAGCAATAATTTAAGCGCATTAGGCAAACTCTCTATAGCGCAGCTTATGGAATTTAAGGGCATTGGCGAAGCAAAAGCCATAACTATTCTAGCTGCTTTAGAGTTAGGAAGACGCAGGCGCGGAGAAGAGGCACTACAACGTAAAACAATTACATCGAGCCAGTCGGTTTTCGAATTGATGCAACCTATAATTGGTGAACTTCAGCATGAAGAATTTTGGATTATCTATTTAAATAATTCCAATAAAGTCATTCATAAAAACCAATTAAGTAAAGGGGGTATTACGGGTACTTTGGTCGATGTGCGTTTGGTTTTAAAAGTAGCTCTAGAAGTTGGCGCAACAGGTTTAATTTTAGCACATAATCACCCTTCGGGAACATTAGTACCGAGTGAAGCCGATAAACAAATCACTCAAAAGTTAAAAACGGCAGCGCAAAGTTTAGACATTAAAGTGCTAGACCATTTAATAATTACAGAACAGGCCTATTTTAGTTTTGCTGATGAAACCCTTTTATAATGCTATTAGTTTATACCCATAAAATATCGCCTAGACTAAACTATGTTTTTAAACATATTTGCACACGAATTTTAGGTGTTGAAGTTAAATTTACCACAACCATTGAAGAGTTTATTGCGCATGATAGTTTAAAAATGTCGTACACAAAACAGCAATTAGGAAGCGAGTTTTTTGTGAAAAGTCACGATATTTTATTCGAACAAGGTTTGGGCGATATCGATATTAGTATTCAGAAATGGGGACACACCAAATGCTTTTTCTTTAATGGTGAAAAAAGTGCTATTCCTTTTGATATTTTTTCTGCTTCTTTTTATTTATTGTCTCGATATGAAGAATATTTACCACATGTAAAAGATGAATTTGGGCGCTTTACTGCCGAAGAAAGTTTAGCATTTAAATCGGGGTTTTTACAACAACCCGTAGTCGATATTTGGGCTTATAAATTTAAAGATGCTTTGCAACTTCAGTTTCCAGAATTTGAATTTCCTTTAAAAAAGTATGGTATAACTCCAATAATTGATGTGCCTAGTCCTTATAGTTTTAAATTAAAAGGGCTTTTAAGAACTTTTGGCGGAACATTAATGGATCTTTCAAGATTTCGATTTTTTAATATTTACGAACGTTTTGCAGTGTTGCTTCATTTTAAACATGACCCGCATGATACGTTTAAATATCTTATAAATAGGCAGAAAAATGTGAGTTCGAAGTTTTTGTTTTTTTTCTTAATTGGCGAATATTCTACTTATGATAAAGGCGTCAATCCCAATAAAAAGAATTTTATTTCACTTATAAAACACGTGGCCGATTATTGCAAAGTCGGCTTGAAAATTTCTTTTTTTGCTTTAGAAGATGAAAACCGTTTAAAACGCGAAAAACTACGAATTGAAGACATTCTAAACACGAATTTAGAAACCTCGCGTCAGTCCTACTCAAAACTTAATTTGCCTGAAACCTATCGAAATCTAATCACCTTAGAAATCAAAGAAGATTACACTATGGGTTATATTAATCATATAGGTTTTAGAGCAGGCACTTGTACGCCTTTTTTGTTTTACGATTTAGATTACGAAGTGCAAACACCTTTAAAAATTGTGCCTTACCAACTAATGGATTCGGCACTTTTAAAACAATGGTCGTTATTAGATAAAAAGAAGGTTTTAAACGAAATTATTAATTCCATTAAAGCTGTAAATGGGCTATTTGTGCCAGTTTTTCATAATTATACTTTTTCCGAAGATAAAAAATGGGAGGGTTTTAAAGAGTTGTTTAACCTGATATTAGATTCTGTAGATGAAGAATAACAGTATAACCGATGTGTTTTTCGATTTGGACCACACCTTGTGGGATTTCGATAAAAATTCAGCTTTAACTTTTCAGAAGATTTTCGAAATGAATGCGCTAAAGGTTAATCTTAATCATTTTTTAGAGCATTACAAACCCATTAATTTACAGTATTGGAAGTTATTTAGAGAAGAAAAGATAAGTAAAGAAGCGTTACGGTTTTCTAGGTTAAATGATGCTTTTGAAGCGATAGAAGTGCAGGTAGAACCAGCAATGATTAATAAATTGTCTGATGATTACATTACACATTTAAGCAGCTTCAACCATTTATTTGAAAATACTTTCGAGATTTTAGATTATTTAAGTGCTTCTTATAATTTACATATCATTACCAATGGTTTTGAAGCTGTTCAGTATAAAAAAATGAGTAATTCTAAGATTATTCATTACTTTAAAACGGTTACCAATTCTGAAATGGTAGGCGTTAAAAAGCCAAATCCCAAGATTTTTAATTTTGCCTTAAACTTGGCTAAAGCAAACGTAAACCAAAGTATAATGATTGGCGATTGTTATGAAGCCGATATTTTAGGGGCAAAAAATATTGGAATGGATGTCGTACTTTTTGATGTAGACAATAAGGTCGTTGATTCTGGAGTTAAACAGATTGATAATTTACTACAGTTAAAAGCGTTTTTGTAATGAAATCATCTCAATAAAAATACCGAAAACCGTATATTTACAATTCGTGTTTAATTAAATATTTAAGAAATAATGAAAGCTAAGTTTTTCACCGTATTTGTGGCATGTTTTATCATGTCGACTGTATTTGCACAAAAAAGTTTAAACCAATATAAATATGTAATTGTTCCTGAGAAGTATGGCTTTTTAAATGAAAAGGATCAATATCAACTCAACTCATTATCTGCATTTTTATTTGAAAAATATGGATTTACGGTCCTTATGGAGGGGGTTGATTATCCCCAAGACTTAATGATTAATCGCTGTTTAGCGCTAAATGCTAATGTAGATAAAGATTCGGGAATGTTTAAAACCAAACTAACCATAATTCTTAAAGATTGTTTCGATAAAGTTGTGTTTACTTCTAAAGAAGGGTTAAGCCGAGAAAAAGATTTTAAAACGGCTTATAATTTTGCATTGAGAGATGCTTTTACTTCCGTTGAAGCTTTACATTACAAATATGAACCTACAACTGTTGAAGCGCCTGTGCCGGTTCCTGCTGCGCCAGTTGTTGCTGCCACAGTCGCAACGGTTCCTGCAGTTGCAGCACCAGCTAATGCTACATTGGATGCTGGAGCTAAAGTTGTATTATCTGGCGTTTTATATGCGCAAGCCATCGAGAATGGTTACCAATTGGTTGATAGTACGCCAAAAGTTGTTTATAAATTAAAAACCACGCACTTACAAGATGTTTTTTTAGTTGAAAACAAAAGTGCTATTGTGTATAAAAAAGGGAGTGACTGGGTAGTTGAATATTATGATAATAACGTTTTAAAACAGCAGGTTCTTAATATTAAATTCTAGTACTGTTTCTTAATAATCATATTTATCTTTCCAGCGGTTTTTTAAAAATTCGCGGTGGGCATTTTCTCTGGCGTTATGTCCTGGGTCGTATAACTTGGTGTTTTTTATTTCCTCAGGCATAAATTCTTGATTGGCAAAATTATTGGCGTAATTGTGTGCGTATTTGTAATTATCGCCATAACCTAACTCTTTCATGAGTTTTGTAGGCGCATTTCTTAAATCTAAAGGCACAGCCAAATCGCCAGTTTGTTTTACTAATTGCAAGGCATTGCCAATAGCGGCATAAGACGCATTACTTTTAGGTGAACAAGCTAAATAGGTTGCACATTGGCTAAGTATAATTCTAGATTCGGGGTAACCAATCGTTGAAATCGCCTGAAAAGTATTGTTGGCAATTACTAATGCTGTTGGGTTGGCGTTGCCAATGTCTTCGCTTGCCGAAATTAATAAACGGCGAGCAATAAACTTTACATCCTCGCCGCCTTCAATCATTCTAGCAAGCCAATACACTGCGGCATTTGGGTCGCTACCACGAATGGATTTTATAAGCGCAGAAATAATATCGTAATGCTGTTCTCCAGTTTTGTCATAGCGTACCGTGTTATTCTGGATCTTTTGTAAAACAGCATCATCAGTTATAACGATACTTTCAGAGGCATAAGAATTGACAATAAGTTCGAATATATTAAGTAGTTTTCTAGCATCTCCACCAGAAAGCTTCAATAGGGCATTGGTTTCTTTTAATTGAATGTTTTTCTTTGAAAGAAATTCATCCTGTTCCATTGCACGCTTCAAGAGTGTTTCTAAATCATTTTTATCAAAAGCATTTAGAATGTAAACTTGGCAACGAGATAATAGCGCTGAAATGACTTCGAAACTCGGATTTTCAGTAGTGGCTCCAATAAGGGTAATCCAACCTTTTTCAACGGCTTGTAGTAACGAATCTTGTTGCGATTTACTAAACCTGTGGATTTCATCTATAAACAGAATAGGGTTTTTGGTTGTGAACAAACCACCACTTTGTTTGGCTTTGTCAATAACGTCACGAATGTCTTTTACCCCAGAATTTATAGCACTTAATGTGTAAAATGGTCTGCCAGATGCTGTGGCTATTATATTGGCAAGGGTTGTTTTTCCAGTGCCTGGAGGACCCCAGAATATCATAGACGGAATTAAACCTTGTTTAATTTGCTGTGTTAATACGCCATTTTCACCAACTAAGTGGGTCTGGCTCACATAGTCTTCTAAAGTTTTAGGTCGAAGTCGTTCAGCTAAAGGTTCATTCACATTCATAATGTAAAATTAAAACAATTCTATTGCAATACGGAATCTTAACGGGCAAATATCTTTTGAAATTAATCTGTGCTTTGTATTCTAAATCTAATCCCAACAATTTAATATGGTATCTGTCAATTTAGCATATTACCTTTTTTGGATAACTATTTGTTATATTTAATTGATGAAAAGTAACGAGCATTTTAAATTTTCAACAGGTGTTATTGCATACCCTATATTTTTTGTGCTAATTATTTGGTTGGTGTTTTGGTTTGAAGTGCGTTTTGGATTCCGTTTTAATAAGTATGGTATTTATCCTAAAACAGCTTTGGGTTTGCGTGGTGTACTTTTTAGTCCATTTATTCATGGCGATATCAAGCACATTTATCATAATACCATTCCTTTGTTTGTGCTTTCTACGGCTTTGTTTTATTTCTACCGCCCTATTGCATGGAAAGTGCTGTTCTACGGTATTTTAATTTCAGGTTTTTTAACATGGTGTATAGGGCGACCATCGTATCATATTGGAGCAAGCGGACTCATTTATGTTTTGGTGAGTTTTACTTTTTTTAAAGGGGTTTTCGCAAAACATTATCGATTAATTGCGTTGTCTTTAATGGTTGTTTTTCTTTACGGAAGTATGATTTGGTATACGATGCCTGTTGAAGAAGGCGTGTCTTGGGAAGGGCATTTAGCAGGTTTAATTACAGGGTTGTTGTTTGCTTTGTTTTTTAGAAAATCTATAGCAAAGCCAAAAAAATATGTTTGGGAACAACCAAATTACAATGAAGACGACGATCCCTTTTTAAAACACTTTGATGAAAACGGAAATTTTATTGAGCACCTAGAAGTAGAGGAGGGGCCGGAAGAAACTAAGGAGCAAACTACCGTTAACTATATTTATAAAAGTGAAAAGTGAAAAGTGAAAAGTGAAAAGTGAAAAGTGAAAAGTGAAAAGTGAAAAGTGAAAAGTGAAAAGTGAAAAGTGAAAAGTGAAAAGTGAAAAGTGAAAAGTGAAAAGTGAAAAGTGAAAAGAATTTCCTTAAATGCCTAGGTTAAAAATAGAAATCATACTTTTTAAGAGCCAAGAGCCAAGAGCCAAGAGCCAAGAGCCAAGAGCCAAGAGCCAAGAGCCAAGAGAAATTAACTAAAATCTAAAATTATATTTTCCAACAACGAACAACCAACCAAAACCTAATCCCGTCTCTGTCTAAGCACTTCATATAAAAATGCTCCACAAGCTACAGATACGTTTAAAGATTCAATCTCGCCAAGAAGTGGGAGTTTTGCTTTAGCATCCGATACTTTGATGATGGAAGGGTTAATACCACGACCTTCAGAGCCCATTACAATAGCGCATGGTTCAGTAAAAGACACATCATAAAGGGTATCGTTTGTTTTTTCTGTTGCAGCGATAACTTTTATGCCAGAAGCTTGCAAGAAAAAAACAGCGTCTTTAATATGGTCTACTTTACAAATAGGGATTTTAAATACAGCACCAGCACTTGTTTTAATAGTGTCGCCATTTACAGGTGCTCCACCTTTTTTCTGAATAATAATGCCATCAACTCCGGTACATTCTGCAGTTCTAATAATAGCACCAAAATTTCTAACATCACTAAGTTGATCTAAAAGTAGAAATAAAGGGTTTTTTCCAGATTCAATTACATTCATGACCAAAGTCTCCATATCGTGAAAAGCAATAGGCGATATTTGAGCAACGGCACCTTGATGATTTCCTTTTGATAATCGGTTTAGCTTTTCAATAGGAACATACGATTTATTAATTGATTTCTTGTTAACTAGTGTTTCTAGCTCAGAAAACAAATCGCCATTTAAGCCTTTTTGAAGAAATACTTTATCAATAGTTTTTTCTGCATTAATGGCTTCAATAATAGCTCTTATACCGAATATTTGTGTTTGGTCTTCCATGGGGTAAAGGTATAAAAAAAACCACCCCTATCGAGGTGGTTTAAAGTGTAAATAATTATCTTTTAATGATCGTCTTCTGCAAAACCTGTTTTTCTGTGTCCAGAAATAACATAGATTTCATCAAGTGTACTATCGTAGGTTGCACTGTCATATTCCCAGGCAAATTCTACAACATCTGGATCTACACGATCTGCTTCTGCAACTTCATAACTTGTATATTTAACTTCACCGCTATATAATACTATTTTAGTGTAAATACTATCAACAGGATTACCACTTACAGTAGTTGCTTCATTTTTTAAGATTTTACCTTCTAATACTGCAGCTCTAATGTAGTCAGTAGCAACATTCACTGTTTGATTTAAACCCGTAGGTTTTGTAGAAGGTGGAACAACAGCATTGATGTTATTTGTTAATTCGCTAAAATCTAAAGATTCAGAGCTAAAATCATCAGTGCTTCCATTTAAGAAAAATTTACTTTTTAGAGGGAAAATATTCGCTGTATCTTCCATCCAAAGTTCATTTACATTATTATTAGCTGTATTATAAATTAAAATTTGGTTACTATGGCTATATTCAACATATTTCGTTGTCATGTCTTCATTATACAATTCATAGAAATACGTTCCTGAGTAATCTAATGTATTGCTATCCCAAATTTCTAAATCCTCATCGCAAGAAGTAAAACTTACCGAGATCAATACGAGTAAAAGGTATATTATATTTTTTTTCATTTTCTTCGTTTTAATTATTCTTTAATCAATTGTACCGCAAAGCTAAAACCGCCTTGTTCAACTGCATGTGATAATGATGTTCCAGTAATGCTTGGATTTAGGATGTTCCAAGGACCCCATGGGGAATCTGTTGACATAGCCGTGTAGGTTGTCCCGTCTTCACTAACGTAGAAGTAGGTTTTAAGTCTGTATGCTAAACCATAATTACGAATACCGCAGCAGTATACACCTCCAAAGAAGTCTGTAGCTAGATAAGTATTTGGAGCAACATTTGTAATTAAACAACCTGCTGGTAATGTTTCTCCTCTTGCTATCCCTGTATAAGTACCACTTACATCCACAGATGGTGCGTAATCAGGATAAACAATTACCGTTCTTGTAATTTCTTTAGCAAACCCGTCCGAGTTTGTAATAGAGTAGGTAACGTAATTAATGCCAACTTTAGCTGTGTCAACTGTTCCAGAAACAATAACATCTTCTGTTACTTCTTCATCGCCTTCAAATGCTATTACGCCAGGATCTTGAAATGTCCCCCCTTCTTCAACATACATGGTTTCATCTCCTACAAACTCAATGTCATTATAATATGTGATTCGTGAAACTCCTTCTGTAACATCGTCTTGTTCGCATGATATCAATGCAACAAGTAATAGCGGTAGTATTTTTATAAATATTTTTTTCATCTTCTTTTTTTTAAAATTATTTACCAGCTTTTTGGTTCCACCATACCTTTTCTAATAGGTTTAATTTTTGTCCAGGAGCATTAACGTTACTATTAATAACATTACTCGGGTACACTGGTGAAGCAGGTAAGAAACCGTTTGTTTTTTCTCTTCCGTTAACTGAAATTGTTAATTGTCCAACTGGGAAATTCAAAAATGCTGCTTGTCGATCAGATTTAATATCTATCTCATTTACAGACGGATATTTTGTTCTATTACGTTCCAGGAAAGACTCAATGTGCTGGTAGTTAGCATTAGCTACCCATTTTTGCATTGCAATCATTTTAATGCTCTCTTCTATTGATCCATTTGTCCAAGTAGCATAGCCAGAAGTTAATATTGAATTATCTGTTATTCCATTTTGTGCTAAAGAAGCTTCAACACCCATGTCGTAATAGGTTTTAGCATTAGTCATATCTGATGCTCTTGCATAGACTTCAGCTATGTAGAAATATACTTCCCAATCACTCATAATCATTAAATCCATGTCACCTGTAAAAATTGGCTCACTGTAGTCTTCTTGATCATCAGGAGTTCCGTCTGAATCAGAATCTGCTTTTGAGTCGAAATCACCAAAGAAAGCACCTTCATGTCCAGAAGAAGGAGCTGTGAATAATACATCAAGTCGTGGATCTGAATTTACATTTAGATAATCAATGAATGTTTTACACCCGATAACGTTTGTAGATAAATAACTTGCACCACCAGCTTGATATTCTCTCATAGGGTGTCTTTTTCCTTCTGCACTGTCATCCCAGTAACTACCATCAATTTTTGCAGAATTAGTTAAAAAACTGTTACTATTAACAAAAGCAAGTACTGTAGCATTGTTGTATCCTGAAGTTTCAGATTGACGTAACATGAGCTTTAATTTTAAAGAAGCTACAAATTTCTTCCAGTCGTTCATGTCTCCATTATAGATAAAATCGTATTGGGTTTTAATTGAATATGCAGAATTATCAATAGCTAGTAAAGCATCCGTTCTATCTAATAAATCAGCATAGATACTCTCTGCAGAATCAAAAACTGGTGATTTAATGGTATCTCCTTGTAACGCTTCAGAATAAGGGATATCTCCCCATATGTCCGTCATCACTTGCCAAGTATAAATTGAAAGCGCTTCAGCTATGTAGTAATACCCTTGGTTTTCATTAGAACTTGATAATTGTTTGATCATTTCAAGATCACTTAACGTTCCAGCAGTTAAACCAGTATACTGGTTGCTAAAACTAGTTTCTTCATATTCACATAATGTTTTGAATTGAGAAGCTGTGTATGTTTGGGTCCAATATTCGTTCCAGAAACCACCAGCAAAACCAAAGTCCCATCCCATTAAATTATTTCCTAAACTTGCCTGAGCAGAAGGAAGAATAATTTCAGGAGTGTCCGTTTCTTCTAATACATCTGGATCATGGTTTACATCTAGATAGCTTTCGCAGTTCCATGCTGTAGCTACTAATGCAAATAATGCTATTTTATATATATATTTTTTCATTATTACTTTTTTATAAATTAATATTTAGACCTAAAGAAAATGTTTCTTGGCTTGGGTTACCCATAAATTCACCAAACTTAGCACTGATGTCGGTACCGAAAGTTGTGTTTTCAGGATCGATATAAGGGTTTTCTTCAGGTGTCCATAATAGAAAGTTACTTGCTACAGCCGAAATTACTATACTTTTAAAGTTTAATTTGTCACAAAGTGATTTTGGCATTTCATAAGCTAAGGTTATGTTTCTTAATTTCAAGAAAGATTTATCGATAACGGCATACCCTTCACCTTCGAATCCTCCATTGCTGTAGAACGTATGTAAAGCTGTAGGGTCAACAGGTATAGTGTTTTCAGAAAACGTTCCGTCACCATTATCAACTACAGAATTTGGTATTATAAATGCGTTTCTGTCGTTTAGAACGCTTTCGGGAGAACTACCAGTCCAATGCATATAATCTTTAGTTCCTGAAAACATGTATCCACCATATCTAAAATCAAAAGTAGCTGCTAACGAAATGTTTTTGTAAGCGAATTTATTTGTTAAACCCATTCTATATTTTTCGTTAATATCTTTGCCTAATAACTCTTGATCTGTAGTTTGTTGAGGATTACCGCTACCGTCTACAACTGTAGACTCCACTCCGTTAACCATAACTGTTCTTGCTTTTGCAAATTTGAATTGTCCTAGCGGCATACCTTCAATGGCATATACACCACCAGTACCAAACCCTGAAA
This sequence comes from Tamlana sp. I1, assembly GCF_015355625.1. GTDB lineage: Bacteria > Bacteroidota > Bacteroidia > Flavobacteriales > Flavobacteriaceae > Pseudotamlana. The sequence goes on along the minus strand of NZ_JACLAF010000002.1, from coordinate 258,495 downwards.
TAAACACTTCTCCAACATCAAGGCTTTCAACAGTATTCTTATTTTGTGTGTAATTCCAGTTGATATCCCATTTGAAATTGTCTGTTCTTATAGGAGCTAGGTTAACATTTATTTCCACACCTTGATTTCTTACATCACCTAGGTTTGAGGCTATTTGCGTGTATCCACTTGACGGGTCAATTGGTAAAGTAGCAATTAGTCCTTTAGTTAATCTATTGTAGTAAGAAATTTCAAACCCAAAACGATTATTGAACAATCTATTTTCAATACCAACTTCAAACTCACCTGTTAATTCAGGTTTTAGATTGGAGTTACCTAGTACGTTAGAGTTGCTATAAGAGTTTACTCCGCCAAGTGGAAATGTTAAATCGTCTACATTTGGGAAACCTGGGTTAGTAGAATAACCAGGTACAAATCTGTTATATACTTGGTAAACACCAGCATCGTTACCTGTGCTACCGTACGCTATTCTAAGTTTAGTAAAGTCTATTACTCCTGTATTTACGTCTTTTGACTTTAAAAAATCGCTAAGAATGAAACTGGCATTAACTCCTCCATACATAAATGAGTTATGCTCTAAAGGTAAGGTTGATGACCAATCATTTCTAGCAGTCATATTTATGTATAAATAATTTTTATAACTGATGTCAGCACTTACGTAAGCACCAATTAATCTTCTTTGAGAATGATCTTGCCCTGAAGTTGCTGGGGTTAAACTATTAGAAAGGTTATAAAAGCCAGGTACATCGATAGAGGAAATTTCTCCATATAACGACGACCATTTTCTTTCATTAGCGTTAAATCCAGCTAATGCATATAAGTTGACGTCCTCATTAAATGAATGATCGTAGCCTATTGTAAAGTCGTGATTCATCTGAACACGTTGTATACGTTCTTCTCTGTAAGAACCTGGGTTAGCTGTACTTGAGCCTTCATTGTAAGATCCTTCACTAAAGCTAATAATTCCAGTATGAGTTTGTTCAATTGCGTTTTCAATATCACCACCAAATCTGTAAGTTAATTTTAAGTTATCTAAAACATCATAATCCAATTGAAACTTACCGAAAAATTTATTTTTTACTTGTTCAGCACCATCATTATCTAATATGAAGTATGGATTCACACCATATGGAGTAAAATAATTGTCTAAATTATTGAATTTGTCGTTATAATCTTTATGATCTACTATAGAAACGTCATTTGGGATTTCATACAGTGACCTTAAAAGAGAGGTTCCTTGACCTGTAGGGACTGCATTAGTAATCTCGTTACTATAATTGATAGATGAAGTTATAAGTAATTTTTTATATCTATGAGAACCTCTTGTCGATAATGTAATCCTATCATAAGTATCTTTATCTTCAGGTACTACACCATCCACAGAGTTTTGAGATACTGAGAAGTAATATTTTGTGATATCAGTTCCACCCGACAAAGATAATGAATTCGCTATGTTTGTTCCATAGTCATAAAAATCTCTAACATTATCTTCTAAATAAACATAAGGTTTAATTTTTTGACTGTTGTCAACAATATTACCCCAAACACGATCTTTTCCATCGTAAGCCGCTCCCCAGTTTCCATTTTCATCAAGAGCTCTATCTCCACTCCATCCTTGGCCGAATTGAGTTTGTCTTTCAGGTAATACGCCAACTCTAGAAAGAGAAAATGAGTTGTTGTAATTTACTTGTAACATACCCTCTTTACCACTTTTAGTTGTAATCATAATCACACCATTCGCGGCACGTGATCCATAAATAGCAGTTGCAGATGCACCTTTTAGGACTGTTAGAGTTTCAATGTCATTTGGGTTAATAGCATTAATACCAGAACCAAAATCAACTTGAGAGTTTAAATTGTCTCCAGATCTATTTTGGTCATTGGTTAATGGAACACCATCTACAATGTATAAAGGTTGATTGTTTCCGAAAGAAGAAGCTCCACGTATGATTACGTTTTGAGTTGAACCAGGAGCAGGAGCTGCAACAATATCTACACCAGATGTTTTTCCTTGTAGGGCATCCATAGTGTTAACAACCTTTGCACTTGTTAATTCTTGATTGTCAAACGATTGTACTGAGGACCCAACTGCTTTTCTTTCTTTAGAAATTCCCATTGCCGTTACTACAACTTCTTCTAAAGACTCAGCATCTTCAGTCATTGTCACATTAATACTGTTTGAAGCATCTACTGTCACATTTTTTGTGGTGTACCCTACAAAACTAAAAACAAGAACATCTCCTGAGTTTGCTTGAATAGAGTATTTACCATCGAAATCTGTCGAGGTACCTGTAGATGTACCTTTAATTAAGACTGTTGCTCCAGGAAGCGGTAGACCATAATCGTCTACAACCGAACCGGAAACTATCTTTTCTTGTGCAAACGTAAATTGCACAACTAACACTAGTAATAGCGTTAGAATTCCACTAAACTTTGTTTTCATTTTATAATTATTTGAATTAGTCAGGTCAAAAATCACAATAAAAAGTTAATAAAACAACAAATAATGGTTAAAATTTACAAATAAGGGTTAAAATTATAACAAAACTGTTAGTTAATGTTAAAAATTAGCAATTAAACTTAAATGTATCTTTGAATTTGAAAGTTTAGCAATACTGCCTTCTGTCTTGCCGTTGGCGTAGTTGAATTTAAATAAACCTGCTTTGGTTAGAAGTCCGAAACCAAAGCCATAACCTATAAGGTTTTGGTTTATGTTGGTTATTTTGTTTTCGTAATAAGCTGTGTCTATAATCGTATGTACATAGATGGTGTTGCTTATTTGGTAGCGGTATTCACTGTTTAAAACACCATAAAGTGTAGCGTATAAGCTGTTCTCGTCAAACCCTCTTATTGAGTTTATGCCGCCGAAACGTAGTAGCTCGTTTTCAAAGTATGAATTTGAAACTAAACTAGAGCCATTTGCTCTTAAATAGATACTGTTTTTTTGATTTAAGTTAAATATTTTGAAAGCGTCAATTGTGTATAAAGATTGTTTTTCTGTAGATTCACTGGTTGTTCGTTCTCCGAAACCTGTTTCTAAATAAATTTTAGAATTTAAAGGAAAAAGTGTGTTTTGTGTTCGAGTGCTTAAAAATTGATAAGCTAGGGTGTAATTAAAAGTTTTATAATCTTCAATGAATCCGCTTGTGTTTTCTGATAATAAATTGTTCGATTCTATTGAATTGATGCCAACATAAGTTTTGTGTTTTGCATTTATTTGATAATGGACTTTGGCTGCTTGATTGGCTGTGGTGAATGAAGAGTCTTTTTTGAAAATTCGTAATTGCAGGTCGATACCAATGGGCGACTTAAATAAATAAGGTAAGGATAATTCGGTTTCGAATGTTTTTTGGTCGTTTTCATCGCTTTTGTATAGCAATCTGAAGGATTCTCCAAAATTTAAGTTGTTGACTAGGTTTAGGTTTAAATAACCATCAAATTCTAATTTATTGGTGTCTTCGTTGGTGCCAAAGCCTAAAAAGCCATCAAAGGCATTGCTTTTTGTTTTTTCAATATAAAGGTATAGTGTCGTTGAATCTTTAGAAAACAGCACTTCGGGCGATTTGGTTTCGCTGGCAAAATTTAAATTCTGTAGTTGATTAGTTTTCTCCTGAATGGTTTGTAAATCGAAAACCTGCGAACGTTTTATTTTTAAGAAATGTTTTAAATAATACTTCGGGAACTTTTCATAGCCTTTTATCACTATATCGTTTATAATTCTTTTTTTATTTGAAGCTTCAATAGTTAAATCGCCTTTTAAGGTTTTTGAATCTTTCTTTTGTATGTTTGATAAGTTTAGTTTAGCGAATGGAAGTCCGTTTTTAGAAACTTCAGTATTAATATAATGTAATGCGTTTTCGGTTTCAGATATATTCAGAATAAAATAATCATCAAAAACATGTTTAGAAACTTGCTTTAAAAGCGATTTATCAATGTTATTTTTATTGTAGTATATATATATGGTGTTGAATTTGTTTTTCAGATGAATTTCAGATTCAAAAATAGAGTCGTTAATCTTTTCAATCCGTTTTAATTCATTCTCAATATAACCTAATTTGTATAGGGTGTTTTGAAGGGAGTCTAATTCCGTTTTTATTGAAAAGTAATCTTTGTGGTTTTTCAAATAGTTTAAAGAATCTAAAACCTGTGTTTCAGTAGGGGTTTGTCCGTTAACTTTTAACTGTAAATTTTGGCAAAATCCTTCCGCAGAAAAAAGGGTATATATAATAAGGAATAGATAGCGGGTTTTTTGCACTTTTTAAACGACTAAATTTTTATGTAAATCTAACGGAAATTACAGGTTTATAATATAATAGGGGAAGTATTTTTTACTTTCTATTGAAAATTAATGATTTAGGGTTTGAATTAATAATTTTAATTTCTACCTTTGCAGCCCTCTTAGAAGAGGATAATAAAATTTATATATAATATATATGCCAACAATTTCGCAATTAGTAAGAAAAGGAAGAGCCAAAATAACCAAGAAGAGTAAATCGGCTGCTTTAGATTCTTGTCCGCAAAGACGTGGTGTGTGTACTCGTGTTTACACAACGACACCTAAAAAACCTAACTCAGCAATGCGTAAGGTAGCAAGGGTTCGTTTAACAAACGGAAACGAGGTTAATGCATACATCGGTGGTGAAGGACATAATCTACAAGAGCACTCGATAGTATTGGTTAGAGGTGGAAGGGTAAAAGATTTACCAGGAGTTAGATATCACATTGTACGTGGTGCTTTAGACACAGCAGGTGTTTCAGGTAGAACGCAACGTAGATCTAAGTATGGTGCTAAACGCCCTAAGAAGTAAAATTAAAGTTAGACGTTAGAGGTTAAAAGTTGAAAGTTTTAAATAACTAATAACTAGTAACCAATAGCTAAAAACTAAAAACTCAAAAAGAAGACATGAGAAAAAGAGCAGCAAAGAAGAGACCGCTTTTACCAGATCCACGTTTTAACGATCAGTTAGTAACTCGTTTCGTTAACATGATGATGTGGGATGGAAAGAAATCGGTAGCTTTTAAAGTATTCTACGATGCAATTGATATTGTAGATTCGAAAAAAACTGACGAAGAGAAAACAGCTTTAGAAATCTGGAAAGATGCTTTATCAAATGTGATGCCTCACGTAGAAGTACGTAGTCGTCGTGTTGGTGGTGCAACATTCCAAATTCCAATGCAAATTCGTCCAGATCGTAAAGTTTCTACGGCAATGAAATGGTTAATTAGCTATTCACGTAAAAGAAACGAGAAATCTATGGCGTTACGTTTGGCTTCAGAAATTTTAGCAGCAGCTAAAGAAGAAGGAGCAGCCGTTAAGAAAAGAGTTGATACTCACAAAATGGCAGAAGCAAATAAAGCATTCTCTCACTTTAGATTTTAATAAGAAATGGCAAGAGATTTAAAATTAACTAGAAATATAGGAATTGCGGCTCATATTGATGCTGGTAAAACAACAACAACAGAGCGTATCCTTTTTTATACAGGAGTTTCTCATAAAATTGGTGAAGTACATGATGGTGCTTCTACAATGGACTGGATGGAACAAGAAGCTGAAAGAGGTATTACAATTACTTCTGCAGCAACAACTTGCGATTGGACTTTCCCTAAAGAAAACGGAGAGCCAACTGCTGATGCTCAAGATTATCACTTCAATATTATTGATACTCCAGGTCACGTAGATTTTACGGTAGAAGTAAATCGTTCTTTACGTGTACTAGATGGTTTAGTATTTTTATTTAGTGCAGTTGATGGTGTTGAACCTCAGTCTGAAACTAACTGGAGATTAGCAGATAACTATAAAGTGCCTAGAATTGGTTTCGTTAACAAAATGGACCGTCAAGGATCAAACTTCTTAGCTGTTTGTCAACAAGTTAAAGATATGTTGAAATCTAACGCCGTGCCAATCGTTTTAAACATTGGTGACGAAGGAGATTTTAAAGGTATCGTTGATTTAGTAAAGAATAGAGCTATCGTATGGCACGAAGATAACTACGGATCTACATTCGATGTTGTTGATATTCCTGAAGATATGAAAGCTGAAGCTCGTAAATACAGAGCTTTATTAATCGAGGAAGTAGCATCTTACGATGAAAACTTACTTGAAAAATTCATGGAAGATGAAGATTCTATTACAGAAGAAGAAGTGCACGCTGCACTTAGAGCTGCTGTAATGGATATGGCAATTATTCCAATGATTTGTGGTTCTTCATTCAAAAATAAAGGTGTACAATTCTTATTAGATGCTGTATGTCGTTATTTACCTTCTCCAATGGATAGGGATAGTGTTGTAGGTACAAACCCAAACACAGGAGACGAAGAAAAACGTAAGCCATCTGTAAACGATCCGTTTGCTGCATTAGCATTTAAAATTGCTACCGATCCTTTCGTAGGACGTTTAGCATTCTTCCGTGCTTATTCAGGACGTTTAGATGCAGGTTCTTACATCTTAAATAACCGTTCAGGTAAAAAAGAACGTATTTCTCGTATCTATCAAATGCACTCTAATAAACAAAATGCTATCGATTTTATTGAAGCAGGAGATATTGGAGCAGCAGTAGGGTTTAAAGACATTAAGACTGGTGATACCATGTCTGATGAAAAACACCCTATCGTTTTAGAATCTATGGACTTCCCAGATCCAGTAATTGGTATCGCGGTTGAGCCTAAAACTAAAGCAGATGTTGATAAAATGGGTATGGCTTTAGCAAAATTAGCTGAAGAGGATCCTACATTTACAGCAAGAACTGATGAAGCTTCAGGACAGACTATTATTTCTGGAATGGGTGAGCTTCACTTAGATATTATTGTAGACCGTCTTAAACGTGAGTTTAAAGTAGAGGTTAACCAAGGGCAACCACAAGTAGAGTACAAAGAGGCTATTACACAAGCTGCAGATCATAGAGAGGTTTATAAGAAACAATCTGGTGGTCGTGGTAAGTTTGCTGATATTGTATTTACAGTGGAACCAGCTGAGGAAGGCGCTACAGGGCTTCAATTTGAATCTATAATTAAAGGTGGTAACGTTCCTAAAGAATTTGTACCATCTATTGAAAAAGGATTCAAAGAAGCTATGAAGAACGGTCCATTAGCAGGTTACGAAATCGATGCTATGAAAGTAACATTAAAAGATGGATCTTACCACGATGTGGATTCGGATCAACTTTCTTTCGAATTAGCTGCTAAATTAGGATTTAAAGCTTGTGCTAAAGCAGCAAAAGCTGTAATCATGGAGCCTATCATGAAACTTGAGGTTATTACTCCTGAAGAAAATATGGGTGACATTGTTGGTGATTTAAATAGAAGACGTGGACAAGTAAGTGACATGGGTGACAGAGCTGGAGCAAAAACTGTAAAAGCTACTGTGCCATTATCTGAAATGTTTGGTTATGTAACTACATTAAGAACATTGTCTTCAGGCCGTGCAACGTCAACCATGGAATTTTCACACTACGCTGAAACACCTTCTAATGTATCAGAAGAAGTTATCAAAGCTGCAAAAGGAGAATAATCTTAAAAAGTTAAGAAAATGAGTCAAAAAATTAGAATAAAATTAAAGTCTTACGATCATAACTTAGTAGATAAGTCTGCTGATAAGATTGTAAAAACAGTAAAAAGTACTGGTGCTGTTGTAACTGGACCAATTCCATTACCAACACACAAGAAAATTTTCACTGTGTTACGTTCACCGCACGTTAACAAGAAATCTAGAGAACAATTTCAATTAAGCTCTTACAAGCGTTTACTTGATATTTACTCTTCATCTTCAAAAACAATTGATGCTCTAATGAAATTAGAGTTACCAAGTGGTGTAGAAGTAGAGATTAAAGTATAAGTGTCTTAACAAGTTTAATACTTGTAATATACCATAAATTAAGCATCAGAATAAGAAATTATTTTGATGCTTTTTTTGTTTAAAGACCGAAATGGCTTGTGTTTACAGTGTTTTTCTTGAAATTCAACATGCAAATAACTATTTAAATCTAATTTTGGTTGTGTTCTAAAATACCGTCTAAACGCAGTGAAAACACAGTAAATAGATGACTATAAAGATTTTATGTGGAATTATTTGAAAATCATTTTTTTAAACCAAAATAAAAGTCTACATTTGCACTCCTAAAATGTGAGGTTTAAACTCATATTTACATGTCCCACCAATGCGGTTGCGGGAAAAACGGTAAAAATACACTTCAAGGCTGAATGGTATTTTCAGCCTTAAATGTTTTTAATAAATAGTAAATCATTAATAAATAATTAAATATGTCTGGGTTAATTGGAAAGAAAATCGGTATGACCAGCATCTTCGATGAAAACGGGAAGAACATTCCTTGTACAGTTATCGAAGCTGGACCATGTATCGTTACCCAAGTCAGAACTGAAGAGGTTGACGGCTATAGCGCTGTTCAACTTGGTTTCGATGACGCGACAGAAAAAAGCGCTACTAAAGCAGACTTAGGTCATGCTAAAAAAGCGGGTACTTCTGTTAAGCGAAAACTCGTTGAATTCAAAGGTTTTGATGCGGAGTACAAATTAGGAGATGCTGTTACTGTAGATCACTTTGCAGAAGGTGAATTTGTAGATGTAGCAGGAACATCTAAAGGTAAAGGATTTCAAGGTGTTGTAAAGCGTCATGGTTTCGGTGGTGTAGGTCAAGCTACTCACGGTCAGCATAACCGTTTAAGAGCGCCGGGTTCTATTGGAGCTGCATCTTACCCTGCAAGAGTTTTCAAAGGAATGAAAATGGCAGGAAGAATGGGTGGAGACACAGTAAAAGTTCAAAATTTAAAAGTGTTAAAAGTAGTTGCTGAAAAGAACTTACTTGTTGTGAAAGGGTGTGTACCTGGACATAAAAACGCTTATGTAATTATTAGAAAATAATGAAAGTAGCAGTTTTAGATATAAACGGAAAAGACACAGGTAGAAAGGCAGACCTTTCTAAAGATGTGTTTGCTATTGAGCCTAATAATCATGCAGTATATTTGGATGTTAAACAATATTTAGCAAACCAAAGACAAGGAACTCATAAGTCGAAAGAACGTGCTGAGATTTCTGGATCTACTCGTAAGATTAAAAAGCAAAAAGGAACTGGTACAGCGAGAGCAGGTAGTATTAAGTCTGGTGTGTTTAAAGGTGGTGGTCGTATGTTCGGTCCAAGACCAAGAAACTACAGCTTCAAACTTAATAAAAACTTAAAGCGTTTAGCGCGTAAGTCTGCCTTAAGTATCAAAGCAGGAGAAAAGTCAATTACAGTTTTAGAAGACTTTAATTTTGACACAGTAAAGACTAAAAACTTTACAGCGGTTTTAAAAGCTTTAGAGCTTGAAAACAAAAAAACATTGTTCGTAATGGGTGGAGCTAATGCAAATGTGTATTTATCTTCTCGTAATGTACAACGTACAGAGGTTATCACTTCTTCAGAATTAAGCACATACAAAATCCTAAATGCAGGACAAGTAGTTTTATTAGAAGGAGCTTTAGCAGGAATTGAAACAAACTTAAGTAAATAAGAAACAGATGAGTATCTTAATTAAACCTATCATCACAGAAAAAGCGACTGCAAATAGCGAGTTAAGAAATTGCTATACTTTCGCAGTGAAAACTAAGGCGAACAAGGTAGAAATCAAAAAAGCGGTTGAGGCCACTTATGGAGTTTCTGTTGAAAAAGTTCGTACTATAAATGTCCGTCCAGATCGTAGTACCAAGTTTACTAAAACTGGTATTCAACATGGTAAAACAAATGCAGTTAAAAAGGCAATTGTACAGCTGGCGGAAGGTGAAATGATTGATTTATACAGTAACATGTAATTAAAGACAGATGTCAGTAAGAAAATTAAAACCAATCACACCAGGACAGCGTTTTAGAGTAGTAAATGGCTATGATGCTATTACTACTGATAAGCCGGAAAAGAGTTTACTCGTTCCGAACAAAAGGTCTGGTGGTAGAAACAGTGAAGGGAAAATGACTATGCGCTACATAGGTGGTGGTCATAAAAGAAAGTATCGTATTATCGATTTTAAAAGAGACAAAGCGGGAATTCCTGCTGAAGTAGCTTCAATTCAATACGATCCAAACAGAACAGCTTTTATTGCATTATTGAATTATCAAGATGGCGAAAAAAGATACATTATTGCTCAAAATGGTTTACAGGTTGGACAAAATGTAGTATCTGGTAAAGAAGGTGTTGCTCCAGAAATTGGAAACGCTATGCCATTAAGTGAAATTCCATTAGGAACTATTATTTCTTGTGTAGAGTTACGTCCAGGTCAAGGTGCTGTTATGGCTCGTAGTGCTGGTGCTTTTGCTCAATTAATGGCAAGAGATGGTAAGTTTGCAACCGTTAAGTTACCTTCAGGTGAAACAAGATTAATTCTTGTAAACTGTATGGCTACTATCGGTGTTGTTTCTAACTCAGATCACCAATTATTAGTTGGCGGTAAAGCAGGTAGAACAAGATGGTTAGGTAGAAGACCTCGTACTAGACCAGTAGTAATGAATCCAGTTGATCACCCAATGGGTGGTGGTGAAGGTAAATCTTCAGGTGGACACCCACGTTCTAGAAACGGTATTCCAGCTAAAGGTTACAGAACCCGTTCTAAAACGAAAGCAAGTAATAAATATATTGTAGAACGTAGAAAGAAATAAGACATGGCAAGATCATTAAAAAAAGGACCTTACGTTCATTATAAATTAGAAAGAAAAGTGGCTGCAAATGTTGAAGCCGACAAGAAAACAGTTATCAAAACTTGGTCAAGAGCAAGTATGATTACTCCAGATTTTGTTGGACAAACTATCGCAGTACACAATGGCCGTCAATTTGTACCAGTATATGTTACTGAAAACATGGTAGGTCATAAATTAGGAGAATTTTCACCAACACGTTCATTCCGTGGACACGCAGGTGCTAAAAATAAAGGTAAAAAGTAGTAAGCTATGGGAAGTCGTAAAAAACAAATGGCAGACGCTATTAAGGAAGGAAAAAAGCAAGTTGCTTTTGCTAAACTTAATAACTGTCCTACATCACCGAGAAAAATGCGTTTAGTAGCCGATTTAGTAAGAGGTGAAAAAGTAGAACATGCACTTAATATATTAAAATTCAACCAAAAAGAAGCTTCTGGTCGTTTAGAGAAATTGTTATTGTCTGCAATTGCAAACTGGCAAGCTAAAAACGAAGAAGGAAACATCGAAGAGGCTGAATTAATAGTTAAAGAGATTAGAGTTGATGGCGGATCAATGTTAAAAAGATTACGTCCAGCACCTCAAGGTCGTGCACACAGAATTAGAAAACGTTCTAACCACGTAACTATCGTTGTTGGAGCTAAAAATAACACACAAAGCTAAGATAGAAGTATGGGACAAAAAACAAATCCAATCGGAAATCGCTTAGGTATTATCAGAGGATGGGAATCTAACTGGTACGGAGGTAATGATTATGGAGATAAGCTTGCCGAAGACGATAAAATTAGAAAATACGTTCATGCGCGTTTATCTAAAGCTAGTGTTAGTAGAGTAATTATCGAAAGAACTTTAAAACTTGTAACCGTTACTATCACTACTGCAAGACCTGGTATCATTATCGGGAAAGGTGGTCAAGAGGTAGACAAGTTAAAAGAAGAGCTTAAGAAAATTACTGGAAAAGAAGTTCAGATTAACATCTTTGAAATTAAAAGACCTGAACTTGATGCATTTTTAGTAGGATCAAGTATCGCTCGTCAAATTGAAAACAGAATTTCATACAGACGTGCAATTAAGATGGCTATCGCTGCTACAATGCGTATGAATGCTGAAGGAATTAAAATCCAAATTAGTGGACGTTTAAATGGAGCTGAAATGGCACGTTCTGAGCACTACAAAGAAGGACGTATTCCTTTATCAACCTTTAGAGCCGATATTGATTATGCTTTAGTTGAGGCACACACTACTTACGGTAGATTGGGTGTTAAAGTATGGATCATGAAAGGTGAAGTATATGGTAAAAGAGAACTTTCTCCGCTTGTTGGATTATCTAAGAAGCAAGGAAAAGGTGGAGCCGGAGGACGTGGCGGAAACAGAGATAACAAACCTCGTCGTAGAAAGTAATTTTTTATAAAGTAAAGAAAAATGTTACAGCCTAAAAGAACAAAATTTCGTAAACAGCAAAAAGGTCGTATGAAAGGTCTCTCTGGTAGAGGACACCAACTTTCAAACGGTACTTTTGGAATAAAAGCATTAGACGCAACTTTTATAACGTCTCGTCAAATTGAAGCAGCACGTATTGCCGCTACACGTTACATGAAAAGAGAAGGTCAACTTTGGATTAAAATATTTCCAGACAAGCCGATCACAAAAAAGCCTCTTGAAGTACGTATGGGTAAAGGTAAAGGTGCCGTTGAGTATTGGGTAGCCGTTTGTAGACCAGGTCGTGTTTTATTTGAAATAGGTGGTGTGCCTTTAGACGTTGCTCAAGAAGCATTACGTTTAGCTGCACAAAAGCTACCTGTTAAAACTAAGTTTTTAATCGCTAGAGATTACGAAGCATAATTTATTTGATATTATGAAACAATCAGAAATTAAAGAATTATCTGTAGCTGAGTTACAAGAGAAACTTAGTGAAACAAAAAAGAGTTATTCAGACCTTAAATTGGCTCATGCAATATCTCCTTTAGAAAATCCAATTCAATTACGTTCTATAAGAAGAAGTGTAGCGAGAATTGCGACCGAATTAACTAAAAGAGAATTACAATAATTCTGCCGAAAAGATGGAAACAAGAAATTTAAGAAAAGAACGTATAGGAGTTGTTACTAGTAACAAAATGCAGAAATCAATCGTGGTTTCTGAAGTTAAAAAAGTAAAACACCCTATGTATGGTAAGTTCGTGTTAAAAACGAAAAAATACGTTGCACACGACGAGACAAACGATTGTAACATTGGTGATACTGTAAAGATCATGGAAACAAGACCTTTAAGTAAATCTAAATGTTGGAGATTAGTAGAAATCCTAGAAAGAGCTAAATAATTATGTTACAGCAAGAATCAAGAATAAAAGTAGCAGACAATACTGGAGCTAAAGAAGTTTTAGTAATCCGTGTTTTAGGAGGTACTAAAAGAAGATATGCTTCTGTAGGAGATAAAATAGTTGTTTCTGTTAAAGATGCAACTCCTAATGGAAACATTAAGAAAAAAGCAGTTTCTACAGCAGTTGTTGTGCGTACCAAGAAGGAAGTAAGAAGACCAGACGGATCTTATATCAGATTCGATGATAATGCTTGTGTTTTATTAAACCCAACGGGTGAGATGAGAGGAACACGTGTATTTGGTCCTGTTGCTAGAGAGCTTCGTGATAAACAATTCATGAAGATTGTATCATTAGCACCAGAGGTGCTTTAATACATAAATATTTAAGATGACAAAGCTTAAAATAAAAACTGGAGATACTGTAAGAGTAATTGCTGGAGACCATAAAGGTTCTGAAGGTGTTGTTCAAAAAGTGTTAATAGAAAAGAATAAAGCGATCGTTGAAGGCGTAAACATGGTTAAGAAACATACTAAACCAAGTGCACAAAATCCTCAAGGCGGAATCGTAGAGAAAGAAGCAGCTATTCATATTTCTAACTTATCATTGTTAACTTCAAAAGGAGAAACAACTAGAGTTGGATATAGAGTAGAAGGCGACAAAAAAGTAAGATTTTCAACAAAATCTAATGAAGTAATATAGTTATGGCATATTCACCAAGACTTAAAGAAGAGTACAAAAGCAAAATAATTGCTGCTCTTACAGACGAATTTGGATATAAAAATGTAATGCAAGTTCCTAAACTTTCTAAGATAGTAATATCTAAGGGTGTTGGAGCTGCAGTTGCAGACAAAAAGTTAATTGACTACGCAGTAGAAGAATTAACAACTATATCTGGACAAAAAGCGATATCTACATTATCTAAAAAGGATGTTGCATCATTTAAATTACGTAAAGGGATGCCAATTGGCGCAAAAGTAACTTTACGTGGTGAAAAAATGTATGAGTTTTTAGACCGTTTAGTAACTTCTGCACTTCCACGTGTAAGAGATTTTAACGGTATTAAAGCTACAGGATTCGACGGTAGAGGTAATTACAACTTAGGAATTACCGAGCAAATTATATTCCCAGAAATAAATATTGATAAAGTCAATAAAATCTCTGGAATGGATATTACATTTGTAACGACTGCAGAAACTGATAAAGAAGCAAAATCATTATTAACTGAATTAGGATTACCTTTTCAAAAGAACTAAGATATGGCTAAAGAATCAATGAAGGCCCGTGAGGTAAAAAGAGCAAAAACAGTAGCTAAATATGCTGAAAAACGCAAAGCTTTAAAAGAAGCTGGTGATTACGAAGCATTACAAAAGTTACCTAAAAATGCATCTCCTATACGTCAGCATAATAGATGTAAATTAACAGGAAGACCAAAAGGATACATGAGAACTTTCGGGATCTCTCGTGTAACTTTCAGAGAAATGGCTAATCAAGGTCTTATCCCTGGAGTAAGAAAAGCTAGTTGGTAATATTATTTAAATAATCAGATTTAAGGTTCGGCGCAAGGCCGAAAACCAAAATCACAAAATCAATTCATTATGTACTCAGATCCAATTGCGGATTATTTGACAAGAATTAGAAATGCGGTGCGTGCTAACCACAGAGTGGTAGAGATTCCAGCATCTAATTTGAAAAAAGACATAACTAAAATTTTATTCGAACAAGGATATATTTTAAGTTATAAATTTGATGACTCTACTGTACAAGGTACTATTAAAATAGCCCTTAAGTACAATAAAGAAACAAAAGAACCAGTAATTAAGAAGCTTCAAAGAATTAGTACACCAGGTTTACGTCAGTATTCTGGTTCTAAAGATTTGCCTAGAATCCTTAACGGTCTTGGAATTGCCATCGTTTCAACTTCTCACGGAGTAATGACGGGTAAACAAGCCAAAAGAGATAACGTTGGTGGAGAAGTTTTATGTTACGTTTACTAATTTAAAGCCAGAAAGAAATGTCAAGAATAGGAAATAATCCAGTAGCCATTCCAGAAGGTGTAACAGTAGACATTAAAGATAATGTTGTTACTGTTAAAGGCAAATTAGGAGAATTAACACAAAATTTCGACTCAGTTGAAATTAAAGTGGAAGAAGGAAATGTTTTAGTAACACGTTCTTCAGATACTAAAGATCAAAAAGCTAAACACGGTTTATACAGATCTTTAATGAACAATATGATTGAAGGTGTATCTAAAGGATGGACTAAGCAATTAGAATTGGTAGGTGTAGGTTATAGAGCATCAAACCAAGGACAAAAATTAGACTTAGCTTTAGGTTTTTCTCATAATATCATTTTAAACATTGCTCCAGAAGTAACTGTTGAAACGATATCTGAAAAAGGTAAAAATCCAATTGTAAAATTAACATCATTCGATAAACAACTGGTTGGTCAAGTAGCTGCGAAGATCCGCGGATTTAGAAAACCTGAACCTTACAAAGGAAAAGGAGTTAAGTTTGTTGGTGAAGAATTAAGAAGAAAAGCAGGTAAATCAGCTTAATAATTAAGTTATGGCATTGACAAAGAACGAAAGAAGACTAAGAATAAAAAACAGAATCCGTAAGGTTGTTTCTGGTACAGAAGCAAGACCACGATTAGCTGTTTATAGAAGTAATAAAGAAATTTATGCTCAAATAGTTGATGATGTAACTGGTAACACTATCAGTTCAGCATCTTCAAGAGATAAAGACATTAGCTCTGCAAAAGCAACTAAAACTGAAGTAGCTAAATTGGTAGGTAAAGCACTTGCTGAAAAAGCTTTAAAAGCTGGTGTAGAAACAATCTCTTTTGATAGAGGTGGTTATTTATATCACGGAAGAGTTAAATCATTAGCTGAAGGAGCTAGAGAAGCAGGACTTAAATTCTAAGAAATTATGTTTCAAAAATATAAAAGTGCAGAGTTAGTAAAACCAGGTGGACTAGATCTTAAAGATCGTTTAGTTGGTGTACAAAGAGTTACAAAAGTAACTAAAGGTGGTAGAGCATTCGGTTTTTCAGCAATTGTTGTAGTTGGTGATGAAGCTGGTGTTGTAGGACAAGGTTTAGGAAAATCTAAAGACGTTGCTAGTGCAATTGCAAAAGCGGTTGAAGATGCTAAGAAAAACCTAGTTAGAATTCCTATTATTAAAGGAACTTTACCACACGAACAAAAAGGTAAATACGGTGGTGCAAGAGTAAATATTATTCCTGCAGCTCCTGGTACAGGTGTAATTGCTGGTGGTGCTGTAAGAACAGTATTAGAGGCCGTTGGTGTACATGATGTATTATCTAAATCTCAAGGATCGTCAAACCCTCATAACGTAGTAAAAGCAACTTTTGATGCTTTATTACAATTAAGAGACGCTAACGATATCGCTAGAGATAGAGGGATTTCACTTGAACAAGTTTTTAACGCTTAATAAAGACAGAAATGGCAAAGATTAAAGTAACAAAAGTTAAAAGCGCAATCAATCGCCCACAAAGACAAAAGAGAACTTTAGAAGCTCTAGGTCTTAACAAGATTGGTCAAGTTAAAGAGCATGAAGCTACACCAAATATACTTGGTATGGTTGCTAAAGTTTCACATTTAGTTTCTGTTGAAGAAGCTTAAAAATATAAACTGAAAAATGGATTTAAGTAATTTAAAACCTGCAGAAGGTTCAGTAAAAAACCAAGGGAAAAGAATAGGTAGAGGACAAGGTTCTGGAAAAGGTGGTACCGCTACACGTGGTCACAAAGGAGCTAAATCTCGTTCTGGTTATTCTAAGAAACTAGGATTTGAAGGTGGTCAAATGCCACTTCAAAGACGTGTTCCTAAATTTGGTTTTACTAACATTAACCGTGTTGAATATCAAGGCATCAATTTAGATACCTTACAACAATTGGCTGATGATAAGAAAATTGGAGATACCGTAGATTTTGAAACATTATTCACAAACCGTTTAATCGGTAAAAACGATCTAGTTAAAATATTAGGTAGAGGTGAATTAAAAGCAAAATTAAAAGTATCTGCTCATAAGTTTACTGCTTCAGCAAAAGCTGCTATTGAAGCTGCTGGCGGAGAAGCTGTAACTATATAATACTCATTACAAGTATGAAATTTATAGAATCAATTAAGAATGTTTGGAAAATAGAAGAGCTAAGAAACAGAATTATTGTAACATTAAGTCTGTTATTAGTTTATCGTTTTGGTGCTCAAGTTGTATTACCAGGTATTGATGCCGCTCAATTAGGAGGTTTAGCTGATAAAACAGACTCAGGTTTGTTAGGATTACTAAATGCTTTTACAGGAGGTGCATTTGCTAATGCTTCGGTATTCGCTCTTGGTATTATGCCTTACATTTCTGCTTCTATTGTGGTTCAGTTAATGGGTATTGCAATTCCTTACTTGCAAAAACTGCAAAAAGAGGGTGCTAGTGGTCAGAAGAAAATTAATCAGATTACGCGTTGGTTAACCATAGCAATCTGTTTATTACAAGCTCCTGGGTATTTAGCAAGTTTACCTGCATTAGGTATTCCTCAAAGTGCATTTTTATTAGGTACAGGACCGTTATTTTATTTCTCTTCAGTAACTATCTTAGTAACAGGCTGTATATTCGCTATGTGGTTAGGAGAAAAGATTACCGATAAAGGTATTGGTAATGGTATTTCTTTATTAATTATGGTAGGGATTATCGCTAACTTACCGCAAGCATTTTTACAAAATGCAGCGACTAGATTAGAAGGCGGTGGAAACGGCGGATTAATGATGGTATTAATTGAATTTGTAATCTGGTTTGTTATCATTTTAGCTTCTATCATGTTAGTGATGGGTGTAAGAAGAATAGCAGTACAATACGCTAGAAGAACTGCCAGTGGTGGTTACGAGAAAAGCGCTATGGCCGGTTCAAGACAATATATTCCTTTAAAGCTTAATGCTTCAGGAGTAATGCCTATCATTTTTGCTCAAGCTATTATGTTTGTACCTGGTTTAATTGGTGGTTCTTCTTTCTTAAAAGAAACGGCTACTGGAGCTTGGTTACAAACTAACTATTCTGATATGTTCGGATTTGTTTACAACCTTACATTTGCTTTATTGATTATTGTGTTTACATATTTCTATACTGCAATTACGGTTCCAACAAATAAAATGGCCGACGATTTAAAACGTAGTGGTGGTTTTATTCCAGGGATTCGTCCAGGATCTGAAACATCTGAATATTTAGATAAAATAATGTCTCAAATCACATTACCAGGTTCTATATTTTTAGCACTTATAGCTGTATTCCCTGCACTTATTGTTAAGTTAATGGGCGTACAACAAGGATGGGCTTTATTTTTCGGAGGAACCTCGTTATTAATTATGGTTGGAGTTGCAATTGACACGATGCAGCAAATAAATTCTTATTTGTTGAATAGACACTATGATGGTTTGATGAAGACAGGTAAAAATAGAAAAGCAGTAGCTTAATTTATACTATGGCAAAACAAGCAGCAATAGAACAAGACGGAACAATCATTGAAGCATTATCTAATGCGATGTTCCGTGTTGAATTAGAGAATGGTCACATTGTGACTGCACATATCTCGGGTAAGATGCGTATGCATTATATTAAGTTGTTACCTGGAGATAAAGTAAAATTAGAAATGAGTCCTTACGATTTAACTAAGGCTCGCATAACTTATAGATACTAATACGATGAAAGTAAGAGCTTCAGTTAAAAAAAGAAGTGCAGATTGTAAAATCGTGCGTAGAAAAGGTAGACTTTACGTGATAAACAAAAAGAATCCTAGATTTAAACAAAGACAAGGGTAATTATGGCAAGAATTGCAGGTGTAGACATACCAAAAAACAAAAGAGGAGTTATCTCTTTAACCTATATCTATGGAATAGGAAGAAGTAGAGCGAAAGAAATTTTAGCCGAGGCTAAAGTAGACGAAAGTACAAAAGTTCAAGATTGGACCGATGACCAGATTTCTGGAATTCGTGAAGCTGTTGGTACTTTTACAATCGAAGGTGAATTACGTTCTGAAACACAATTAAACATTAAGCGATTAATGGATATTGGATGTTACAGAGGTATTCGTCATAGATCTGGTCTTCCATTAAGAGGACAACGTACTAAGAACAACTCAAGAACCAGAAAAGGTAGAAGAAAAACTGTTGCTAACAAGAAAAAAGCAACTAAGTAATAATTAAAAATTTAGTCTTTAGTCTTTAGACGTTGGAAGGAATCTGTTCGAAATTTTACGGTTTAGGATTCTAGCGACTATCAACTAAAACTAAGCACTAGAAATATGGCAAAAACAAGCACAAAAAAACGTAAAGTTATTGTTGAGTCTGTTGGTGAAGCTCACGTAACAGCCTCTTTTAATAACATTATTATTTCACTTACCAACAAAAAAGGAGACGTAATTTCATGGTCTTCTGCTGGTAAGATGGGATTTAGAGGTTCTAAGAAAAACACACCTTATGCTGCTCAATTAGCTGCTGAAGATGCTGCTGCAGTAGCAATCGAAGCTGGTTTAAAGAAAGTAAAGGTTTACGTTAAAGGACCTGGTAATGGTAGAGAATCTGCTATTCGTTCTATCCACAATGCTGGAATTGAAGTAACTGAAATTATCGATGTTACGCCATTACCACATAATGGATGTCGTCCACCAAAAAGAAGAAGAGTTTAATCACGTTTTAATTAACGCGAATTAAATAAAGCAATTTTAAAAATTAATATCACCTGTTTTCAGGTGGTATTAATTTTTTGTGTACATTTGCAAACTGAAAAAATAACAAGTATCAACCGAGAGATCAAAAGATTATCGAAGGATAAGATTAAGACCTTAATTCATAATCACTCTCATAATTAAATTTTAAAATGGCAAGATATACTGGTCCTAAAACTAAAATAGCTCGTAAATTTGGCGAAGCTATTTTCGGAGATGACAAATCTTTCGAAAAAAGAAATTACCCTCCTGGGCAACACGGAAACAACAGAAGACGTGGTAAGAAATCTGAATATGCTATCCAATTAGAGGCTAAGCAAAAAGCTAAATATACTTACGGTATTTTAGAGCGTCAATTTAGAGGTATGTTTAAAAAAGCAAGAGCTGCACAAGGTATTACTGGTGAGGTTTTGTTACAATTATGCGAATCTAGATTAGATAACGTTGTATTTAGAATGGGTATTGCTCCAACAAGAAGTGGTGCAAGACAATTAGTTTCTCACAGACATATTACTGTTAATGGTGAGTTAGTAAACATTCCTTCATACCAATTACAAGCTGGTGATGTTGTTGCAGTTAGAGAAAAATCTAAATCTTTAGACGCTATCGCAAGATCACTTTCAAATTCTAGTACAGTTTACGAATGGATTACTTGGAATGATGATACAAAACAAGGAACTTATGTTTCTGTTCCTCAGAGAATTCAAATTCCTGAAAACATCAACGAGCAATTCATCGTCGAGTTATATTCTAAATAATAAATTAATCATATTGGTATTTAGCCAAAGGATTCATTAGTCTTCTTCACACTTTTAAATCGCGCAACTAAATAACAATTAAAACGAAGAAAAAAATGGCAGTATTTAATTTTCAAAAGCCCGACAAAGTAATCATGATCGATTCTACTGATTTCGAAGGAAAATTCGAATTCAGACCTTTAGAACCTGGTTATGGTCTAACTGTTGGTAATGCATTAAGAAGAGTTTTATTATCTTCTTTAGAAGGTTTTGCAATCACATCGGTTAGAATAGAGGGTGTTGATCATGAATTTTCAGCGATTGCTGGTGTAGTAGAAGATGTAACAGAAATCATCTTAAACTTAAAACAAGCTCGTTTTAAAAGACAAATTGAAGATATTGATAACGAATCAATTTCAATTTCAATTTCTGGTCAAGATAGAATTACAGCTGGAGATTTTCAAAAATTTATCTCTGGTTTCCAAGTATTAAATACAGAATTAGTAATCTGTAACCTAGATCCAAAAGTGAATTTCAATATGGAAATCACTATTGAGAAAGGTAGAGGATATGTACCTGCAGAAGAAAACAAAAAAGCTTCAGCACCAATTGGTACCATCTTTACAGATTCCATTTACACACCAATAAAAAACGTTAAGTACAGTATTGAAAACTATCGTGTTGAACAAAAAACTGATTATGAAAAATTAGTTTTCGAAATCATTACCGATGGTTCAATTACACCACAAGACGCTTTAACAGAAGGTGCAAAAACATTAATTCACCACTTTATGTTATTCTCAGATGAGCGTATCACTTTAGAGGCTGATGAAATTGCACAAACTGAAACTTATGATGAAGAATCTCTTCACATGAGACAGTTGCTTAAAACTAAGTTAATCGATATGGATTTATCTGTTCGTGCACTTAACTGTTTAAAAGCTGCTGAAGTTGATACTTTAGGTGACTTAGTATCTTTTAATAAAAATGATTTAATGAAATTCAGAAACTTTGGTAAAAAGTCTTTAACCGAGCTTGAAGAGCTTGTAAATGTTAAAGGATTAAATTTCGGAATGGATTTAAGCAAATATAAATTAGATAAAGATTAATTAATCATATTTTGCTCCTCGATTTACGAGTTTAGTAGCAAGATGATAACACAAATGTCATGAGACACGGAAAAAAAGTAAACCACTTAGGTAGAAAAACAGCTCATAGAAAAGCCATGTTGGCTAATATGGCATGTTCATTAATTGAACATAAACGCATCAACACAACTGTTGCTAAAGCTAAAGCTTTAAAACAATTTGTTGAGCCAATGATTACTAAGTCTAAAGAAGATACAACGCATAACAGACGTATTGTTATGGCTAACCTTAGACAAAAGGAAGCAGTAATTGAGTTGTTTAGAGATGTAGCTCCTAAAATTGCTGACAGACCAGGAGGTTATACTAGAATTATTAAACTAGGAAATCGTTTAGGTGATAACGCTGATATGGCGATGATAGAATTAGTTGATTACAACGAAATCTATAATGCTGATAAAGCGAAGAAGAAAACAACAAGAAGAAGTAGAAGAGGTGGTGCTAAAACTACTGAAACTGCTCCTGTTGAAACTAAAGCTTCAAACGAAGAAGAATAGATGTTAATAAGCATTTAAAATATAAAGGATAAACTATTTTAGTTTATCCTTTTTTTTGCGCAATTTTGTAAAACTTTTTCCTGAGCACTCAGGAAGCTCATAAGAATAATATGAAATATCAAAAAAGACAAAAAGCCATCCTTCTTTTAGCAGATGGCACCATTTTTCACGGTAAAGCAGTTGGTAATAAACAAGGGACTTCATTTGGTGAGGTTTGTTTTAATACAGGAATGACTGGTTACCAAGAAATTTTTACAGATCCTTCTTATTACGGACAATTAATGGTAGCTACAAATGCTCATATTGGTAACTACGGAACCAATGATGCTGAAGTAGAATCTGATTCTATTAAAATCGCTGGTTTAATTGTTAAAAACTTCAGTTATGAATACTCAAGAGTAGATGCCGATGGTTCTCTAGAAGAATTCTTAGATAAAAATAACTTATTAGCCATTTCAGATGTAGACACGCGTGCATTAGTAAGCTACATTAGAGATCACGGTGCTATGAATGCTGTAATTTCTACTGAGGTTGATAATATTGAAGGTCTTAAAAAACAATTGGCCGAGGTTCCAAATATGGAAGGTCTAGAATTGGCTTCAAAAGTATCTACAAAAGAGCCTTACTATTATGGTGATGAAAATGCAACTTACAAAGTAGCTGCTTTAGATATTGGAATTAAAAAGAACATCTTAAGAAATATAGCAAGCAGAGATGCTTACATAAAAGTATTTCCATACAATTCTAAATTTGAAGATTTAGAGGCGTTTAATCCAGATGGTTATTTCTTATCTAACGGTCCTGGAGATCCAGAGCCATTAGTGGAAGCTCAAGCAGTGGCTAAAGAAATCATCAAAAGAGACTTGCCATTATTTGGTATCTGTTTAGGGCATCAAGTTATAGCGCTTGCAAACGGCGTTTCAACTTATAAAATGCACAATGGGCACCGTGGTATTAATCACCCTGTAAAAAATATGTTGACAGGAAAAGGTGAAATTACGTCTCAAAATCATGGATTCGCTGTTAATCGTGAAGAAGCAGAATCGCATCCAGATTTAGAAGTTACACACGTACATTTAAATGATAACACAGTGGCAGGTTTGGCCATGAAGAGCAAAAATTGCTTTTCTGTGCAGTACCACCCAGAAGCTAGTCCTGGACCACACGATTCAGCGTATCTTTTTGATCAATTTATAGAAAATATCAAAAAATAAAAAGTGCTAAAATCTCAAAAATAGTCAAATATTTTTGAGATTTTGTTTTACTAAAACGTTATAGGAATTATTATGTTAATTTCTTTTGAAACTTATAACAATAAACAAGATTTAGCCGTAAATTTGAAATAATTTAAGTTTAAAAAAATATAGCAATTATGAGTATTATAATCAATGTCCATGCGAGACAAATTTTAGATTCTAGAGGTAATCCAACTATTGAAGTTGATGTTGTAACAGAAAATAATATATTAGGAAGAGCTGCTGTGCCATCAGGAGCATCTACAGGAGAGCATGAAGCCGTAGAATTACGTGACGGTGGATCTGCATATATGGGGAAAGCTGTTTTAAATGCTGTTGAAAATGTAAACTCAATAATTGCTGAAGAACTTATAGGAGTTTCTGTTTTTGAACAAAACCTAATCGATAAATTAATGATCGATTTAGATGGAACCAAAAACAAATCAAAATTAGGAGCTAATGCTATTTTAGGGGTGTCTTTAGCGGTTGCTAAAGCTGCAGCTAACGAATTAAACATGCCATTATACAGATATGTAGGTGGGGTTTCTGCAAATACGCTTCCTGTTCCAATGATGAACATCATCAATGGTGGTTCTCACTCTGATGCGCCTATCGCGTTTCAAGAGTTTATGATTATGCCTGTGAAAGCTAAAAACTTTACACACGCTATGCAAATGGGAACTGAAATCTTCCATAACTTAAAAAAAGTATTACACGACAGAAACTTAAGTACTGCTGTAGGTGACGAAGGTGGTTTTGCACCAAACTTAGCTGGAGGTACTGAAGATGCTTTAGATACTATTGCAAAAGCTGTAGAAAATGCAGGTTATAAATTTGGTGATGAAGTTAAAATCGCTTTAGATTGTGCTGCTGCTGAATTTTTTGTTGATGGAAAATACGATTACAAGAAATTTGAAGGCGATACAGGTGTTGTAAGAACATCTAAAGAGCAAGCTGAATATTTAGCTGAATTAGCTGGAAAATACCCTATTATCTCTATTGAAGATGGTATGGATGAAAACGACTGGGAAGGTTGGGCTTATTTAACTGAATTAATTGGAGATAAAATTCAATTAGTTGGAGACGATTTATTTGTAACGAATGTAGAGCGTTTATCAAGAGGTATTGATGAAGGTATTGCGAATTCAATCCTTATTAAAGTAAACCAAATTGGAACGTTAACAGAAACTATCGCTGCAGTAAACATGGCTAAAAACGCTGGTTATACTTCAGTAATGTCTCACCGTTCTGGTGAAACAGAAGATAATACTATTGCCGATTTAGCAGTAGCATTAAACTGTGGTCAAATTAAAACAGGTTCTGCTTCTCGTAGTGATCGTATGGCGAAATACAACCAATTACTTAGAATTGAAGAAGAATTAGGAGAAGTTGCTTATTTCCCTCAAGAAAAGGCTTTCAAGATAAAATAAGCTTCAATTGAATTATAGATAAAAAAGCGATTATTATTTTAATAATCGCTTTTTTATTTAACATCAATTTTGTCAAATTATGAATTGATAAAAACATTCTTAAAATTCTCGCTAAAAAAGAGTATATATTTCATAAATTAGCGTTCCGCAAAATAATTTAAATTCACGTTAAGAGTATGGCAAATACAGCTACCATTGAGATTGATGGTAAAAAATACGATTTTCCTTTAGTAAAAGGAACAGAAAATGAAATAGCAATAGATATTACGAAATTAAGAGCTGCAACAGAAGGCGTTATTACTATAGATCCAGGTTTTAAAAATACAGGGTCTTGTGAGAGTGCTATCACGTTTTTAGATGGTGAGAAAGGAATTTTAAGATATCGAGGGTATTCAATTGATGAAGTAGCTGAAAATGCAGATTTCTTAGAAGTAGCTTACTTATTAATTTTTGGAGAGTTACCAACTAAAGAGCAAAATGATAAGTTTCACGAAGATATTAAAGCTGAATCTTATGTAGATGAGGATGTTAAGAAAATTATTGAAGCATTCCCTAAGTCTGCACACCCAATGGGTATTATTTCCTCTTTAACAAGTGCTTTAACGGCTTTTAATCCTTCTTCTGTAAATGTTGAGTCGGAAGAAGATATGTATAAATCTGTTGTTAGACTTTTAGGTAAAATGCCTGTTCTTGTAGCATGGACTTATAGAAAAAAGGCTGGTTTACCTCTTGATTATGGGGATAACTCTTTAGGATATGTAGAAAACATCTTGAAAATGATGTTTAAAAAACCTAATGGTGAGTATATTCAAAATAAAGTGTTAGTTGATGCTTTAGATAAGTTATTAATCTTACACGCCGATCACGAACAAAACTGTTCTACGTCTACAGTTAGAATCGTAGGATCGTCTCACGCAGGTTTATTTGCTTCAATTTCTGCTGGTATTTCTGCACTTTGGGGACCACTTCACGGTGGTGCAAACCAAGCGGTTTTAGAAATGCTAGAAGCTATTCAAGCCGATGGTGGCGATACTAAAAAGTACATGGCTAAAGCTAAAGATAAAAACGATCCTTTCCGTTTAATGGGATTCGGACACCGTGTTTACAAAAACTTCGATCCACGTGCTAGAATCATCAAAAAATCTGCTGACGATGTTTTAAGTCAGTTAGGTATTAAAGAGCCTATTTTAAATATCGCAGAAGGTCTTGAACAAGAAGCGTTAAAAGACCAATACTTTGTAGATAGAAAATTATATCCTAATGTAGATTTCTATTCAGGAATCATCTACAGAGCTATGGGTATTCCAACAGATATGTTTACGGTTATGTTCGCAATAGGACGTTTACCAGGTTGGATTGCACAATGGAGAGAAATGCGTCTTAAAAAGGAACCAATTGGAAGACCAAGACAAATTTATACAGGAGCAACTGAAAGAAAATTTGTTCCAGTTGATGAAAGATAATTAATACTTATTTTTATATTATATTTAAGTTTCACAGGTTTCCTGTGAAACTTTTCTTTTTTTAAAGTAATATTTTTAAAAATTCCTTAAAAATCATCTAAATATTACTAGTTTTGAACCTTTGATATGTAATTCTTTTAGGTTTAAAATATGTTGAAATTAAACGTTCAAAACGAAACATCTAGATTACGCGCAGTGGTTCTAGGAACCGCTGTTAATAACGGGCCTATTCCAGAAATAAAAGACTGCTACGACCCTAAAAGCATCGAGCACATAAAAGCTGGAACTTACCCTGAGGAAGCCGATATGGTACGGGAAATGGAAGAAGTAGCAGCCGTCTTCAAAAAATACGATGTTACCGTTTACAGACCAGAAGTTATTAATAATTGCAATCAAATTTTCACCAGAGATATCGCTTTTGTAATTGAAGATAAAATTATAAAATCTAATATTTTACCAAATCGTGAAGCTGAAGTTTCAGCAATTCAATATTTATGGGACAAAGTAGCGCCTGAAAACCGAATTATTTTGCCCGAAGAATGTCACGCCGAAGGTGGCGATGTTATCCTGTGGGACGATTATATATTTATAGGCACTTATTCGGGTGCAGATTACCCCGATTTAATTACAGCGCGTACTAACTTAGATGCAGTTATTGCCATACAGGAACTGTTTCCTAATAAAATTGTAAAAGCTTTCGAGTTAAGAAAATCGAACACTAATGCCAAGGAAAACGCCTTGCATTTAGATTGTTGTTTTCAACCCATAGGAACAGACAAAGCCATTATTCATAAAAATGGATTTTTAGTGGAAAGCGAATATGAATGGCTAGTTGATTACTTCGGAAGTGAAAATGTTTTCGAAATCACTAAAGATGAAATGTACGATATGAATAGTAACGTTTTTTCTATTTCGGAAGAAGTTATTATTTCAGAAAAAAACTTTACACGTTTAAACACATGGTTACGCCAAAATGGTTTTACTGTTGAAGAAGTAGCCTATGCCGAAATTAGTAAACAAGAAGGCTTGTTAAGATGCTCTACTTTACCTTTAATTCGAGATTAATTCAGATTTACATAGCTCATGCAACAAATAACAAATACCATTTTAATGATTCGTCCTGTTAATTTTAGGATGAACGAACAAACTGCGGTTAATAATTATTATCAACAAGTTTTAGATGATGTGCTTCCTGAAACGGTTAATTTTAAAGCCCAAAAGGAGTTTGATGCCTATGTTGAAAAACTTAAAAGTATTGGCGTAAATGTTATTGTGGTGAACGATTCGCCAGAAACCGATACGCCAGATGCCGTGTTTCCTAATAATTGGATTTCTTTTCATGAAAATGGCGATATTGGTTTGTATCCTATGTTTGCTGAAAACCGTCGTTTAGAGCGTCGTGAAGATGTTTTAGAGGTTCTAGAAAGTCAAGGTTTTCAAATTAATAATGTTGTAGATTATACCAGTGCTGAAGATGATGAAATTTTCCTTGAAGGCACCGGAAGTTTAATTCTAGACCGTGTTAACAGAAAGGCTTATTGTGCCTTATCGCCGCGTGCCGATGAAGATTTGTTTATAGAGTTCTGTGAAGATTTTGAATACATGCCCGTACTCTTTACAGCATACCAAACCGTAGGCAGCCAACGAAAAGCTATTTATCACACTAATGTGATGATGTGTGTTGGGGAAACCTTTGCAGTAATCTGTTTGAGTAGCATTGACGATAAAAAGGAACGTAAAAATGTGGTGAAGCATTTAAGAGAAGATGGCAAGGAAATTATCGACATTACCGAAGCGCAAGTACAGCGTTTTGCTGGCAATATGTTACAAGTTAAAGGAGCAAACGATGTGTCTTATCTCGTAATGAGTCAATCGGCTTATGATGCATTAACAACGTCTCAAATCTCAACTATTGAAAAGCATACTAAAATTTTATCCAGTTCTTTAGATACAATTGAAGCCTGTGGCGGTGGTAGTGCGCGTTGTATGATGGCAGAAGTTTTTTTACCAAAAGTATAGTTAGATTATGATATGTCAGGATTAGATTTAGGCAATTGTACATAAAAAGTACTGCCTATGCCTTGGGTGCTTTCTACCCATATTTTTCCATGATTCAGTTCTACAAGCTCTTTGCAAATTGAGAGTCCAAGTCCTGTACCTTTTTCGTTGTCTGTACCTAGAGTTGAAAAGGAATCTTCTTTAAAAAGTTTATCTAAATTTTGTTTAGAAATGCCAATTCCAGAATCGGCGACGCTTATTATGCAGCAACCATTGCTAATATGATTGGAAATGGTAATGCTGTCATCTTTTTTGCAAAACTTCAAAGCATTTGCAAGTAAGTTTTGAATTATGATTTCAAACATGCTTCTATCCGCGTAAGCGAAATCCCTTAAAGAACGATCAATTAAAGTGATGCCTTTATTTTGCATACGCTGTTCTATAAGGCTTACTTTGCTTTCAAAAACTTCTTGAATATCAAACAGGCTAGGTTTGGGTTCAAGCGATTGCATTTGGGATTTAGACCAATTAAGTAAATTGAATAATAAAAGCGAGGCGTTGTTAGCATTTTCGCTTAATTCAGGAATAAGGGTGTCAAATTCTTCTCTACTAAGCGAACCATCTTTAAGCAAATCGATAAAACCATTTATAGATGAAAGCGAGTCTTTTAAATCGTGAGAAACAATTGAAAAAAGCTTGTCTTTTACATTATTAACGTTTTCTAAATGCTTCGTTTGTTTGGAAAAAGCTTCGTTTTGTAATTCTATTTTAATGTTTTTTTCTTCTAGTTTTTTAGTGTACTTAATGGTGTTATTTCGTTTTAAAAGAAATACCACAAAAAAAGTAGATATAACAATTAAAAGGCCAACAGTAAAGTAAAGCCCCATATTGAGTTGTTTTAGTTTAGCATTTTGTAAAGTGCTGCTTGTGTTTATTGGGGTTGTGGTGTGTTGATTCGTGCTTGCAATGTTTACGGTATCGAACTCTAAGACATCAAAACTTTCATTTATTTTGGTATTTAACGCTGCTTTTTCTTGTTGTATCTCTTCTTTTAATTCGTAATAAGCACGTTGCCAAGCGTAAGCTTTTTCAAAACGCTGCCTAAGTGAATCTAGTGCTTTTAATAATTTATACTGCTTTAGTAATTCAGGTTTATTATTGCTGTTTTTTGCAATTTCTCCTGCTTTTAGAAGTTGTTCTTCAGCAAGTGTTAGTTTATTCTGACTAATATTTAAATTGGCAAGATTGTTTAAGGTGATTAATAAGTCGGTTTTGTTCGTTTTTAAAACATTTATGTCGTAACCTTCATTTAAATAATTTGAAGCTTTTTCAAAGTCATTAAACTCTAAGTACTCGCCACCTAGTTTAGGGTAGAGGTGCCCCAGAATAGAATCGTTTTTAGGGTTGGTATTCTCAATAAGTGTTTCGTAAATTTCAATGGCTTTTCGGTGTTCTTTTCTTTCGGAATACAGTCCAGCAAGTATGGTATTTGTTTTAAAAATGGCACTTTCGTCGTTTAATTGTTCTTGTACTTCAAGGGTTTTTAGGTAATACTCAATAGCTTTATCTTTTTGGTTAATACTAGAGTAAGCCTGTGCCAAGTTGTTATAAGCTAAATTAAGATCGGTTTTTAAATGCCTTTTTTCTAATTCGCGAATAGCATTTAGCGAATATTGTAAGCCCTTGTTAAAGTTGCCTCTTTTAATTTCAATTAAACCAATACTATTATTCACCTTGGCTATACTAATGGTGTCGTTTAGTTTGTTGAATAAACGTTTCGATTTTTCATAACCACTAATAGCGTTGATGTAATCGTTCTTTTCAGCATAAATTAAGGCTTTGTAATAGGTGATTTCTGCAATACCTTTTTTATGATTTATGCTATTTGAAAGTTTTTCGCTTTCAATAATATATTTTATGGCACGTTCGTAGTCATTACTGTCGTATAGCGATTTAATAAGTTTTAATGAAACGTCTACTTTTAAAGAATCTTGATTTTGAAAAGCTAATTGCAAGGCGAGACTATCTATTTCGTTGGATTGCGAAAATCCTAAAGAAATAAATAAAAGAGTAACTAATGTAATTAATCGCCTCATATAAAAATTCAATTACAACTCAACAAATTGAAAAAGCCTTAAGATTGAGAGAAAATAAGACGGTATTATTAAGTTATAAAGGTTGGTTAGTTTAATTGTTTTATCCAATGACTTGGAAATTAATAGCTTTACAAAAACAAATGTTGTAAAAAGCCTTATTAAAATCTAATTTATAGGTTTTAATGCCAAAAAATTAGATGAAATGAGTGCTAAAAAACCAGTGAAATATCGATGAATAGATGAACAGCATAAATCATAGAAAAGATGCGTTTCTTTTGAAAAAATACAGCTGTATTTCATCGGGTTTTTGCAAAAATGAAAATCTTATGAAATTTACCGCAGGTCACCGCAAGCTTTTTCGTATTTACTAGAAAATCTTGCTATCTTTGCAGGCTTAAAATACACGAGACATGAACCTTCAGGATACTTTATCGCATTACGTAAAACAAGCCGTAAAAGCAACATTTAATATTGAATTAGAATCGGTAGAATTTCAAGCCACACGTAAAGAATTTGCTGGCGATATTACCGTTGTTGTTTTTCCAATGTTACGTTTTATAAAGGGAAATCCGGTTCAAATAGGTGAAACTATTGGTGAATTTTTGGTGAATGAAGTTGAAGATGTAAAGGCTTTTAATGTGGTAAAAGGCTTTTTGAATATTGAAATAAACGACTCGTATTACCTCAATTTTTTCGAAGGAATTAAGGCTGATGAAACCTTCGGATTTGTATCGCCTAATCCTGAAGAAAAAGCCATTATGGTAGAGTATTCCTCGCCAAACACGAATAAACCTTTGCATTTAGGTCACGTTAGAAACAATTTATTAGGTTACAGTGTTGCCGAAATTTTAAAAGCTTCGGGCAAGAAGGTTTATAAAACTCAGATTATAAACGATCGTGGTATTCATATTTGTAAAAGTATGTTGGCTTGGAAACGTTTTGGAAACGAAGAAACTCCAGAAAGCACGAATTTAAAAGGCGATAAACTGGTAGGCAACTATTATGTAAAGTTCGACCAAGAGTATAAAAAAGAAATAGAAGCATTAGTTGCTGAAGGACAAACAGTTGAAGACGCTAAGAAGAACGCGCCAATTTTATTAGAAGCACAAGACATGCTTTTAAAATGGGAAGCTGGCGATGCTGAAGTTGTAGCGCTTTGGGAGAAAATGAACGCTTGGGTTTATAAAGGTTTTAATGAAACTTATAAAAATTTAGGGGTTGATTTTGATACCTTATATTACGAAAGTAAAACCTATTTATTAGGAAAAGAATTTGTTGAACAAGGTTTAAAATCTGGCGTTTTCCAAAAAGAAGAAGACGGCTCGGTGTGGTGCGATTTAACCGAGGATGGTTTGGATAAAAAAATCGTATTGCGTGCCGATGGAACAGCGGTTTACATGACCCAAGATATTGGTACGGCCATTCAACGTATTAAAGATTTTCCAGATGTTGGCGGAATGGTTTACACCGTAGGAAACGAGCAAGATTATCATTTTCAAGTCCTGTTTTTAATACTGAAGAAATTAGGTTTTGAATGGGCAAAAAATCTATACCATTTAAGTTATGGTATGGTAGATTTACCTAGCGGAAAAATGAAGAGTAGAGAGGGAACCGTTGTTGATGCCGACGATTTAATTGACGATATGGCGAATACGGCTGAAGAAATCTCGGAAGAATTAGGGAAACTTGACGGCTATTCTAATGAAGAAAAGAAGGAGCTATATAAAACCATTGGTTTAGGGGCTTTAAAATATTACATCTTAAAAGTAGATCCTAAAAAGCGTATTTTATTCGACCCAAAGGAATCTATCGATTTTCAAGGGAATACAGGGCCTTTTATTCAGTATACCTATGCAAGAATTCAGTCTATTTTAAGAAAGGCAGATTTAAATGCTCAGGTTACAGAAACCATAACATTACAGCCTAAAGAGAAGGAGTTAATTAAGCAAATCCAGTTGTTTCCAGAAGTGGTTCAAAATGCAGCCGAAAACCACAGTCCGGCATTAATTGCGAATTATACCTATGAACTGGTTAAAGAATTCAATTCTTTTTATCAAAATGTGTCAATTTTGGGTGCCGATAACGAGAGTGAAAAAGCTTTCCGTGTGCAGTTATCTAATACCGTAGCAAACACCATTAAAAATAGTTTTGGATTGCTTGGGATTCACGTTCCGGAGCGTATGTAAGTTTGCGTTTGGTAGAAAGTTAGAATTACTTTTTACAACTCCACTTTCTCTTCATAAGGTGCAATGGCTGTTGCCCAGCCTTCCATGATGGTTGGTGAGTTTAATATAAATTCGCCTGTTCTTAAATTAAAATGAACGATTTCATTAAAAGGATTTATCGTAATAATTTCATTCTTAGCAACAGTTAAACAGTAGGTGCCTGTGCTTTCTGAAAGGGCGATTTTATTCTCTTCACGGCTAGATAATCTGAGTTTTACAACGGGTTCATTTTCAGAGTAACGTAAGTAGTACAAATTTGTGTCGTCAATGGCGATATCTGGAATGTTATATGAGGAGTTTTTTGTAGCTATGGTTTCAATTAGTACCCCATTTTTGTCAATTTTTTTAATGTTTTTATAATCTGAATAATATATAAATTCATCTAAAACCGCAATACCTTCAGTTTTAATATTTGGTATTTCAGAAATAATAGCCCCATTTTCAGGGTTGAGTTGATAAATGGATTCGTCTTCTCCAACACCGCCAACCCATAAGGACTCACCATCGAAAGCTAAAGCGTGAGGCGACTCTAAACCTTTTGGTAAATCGAGTTTTAATTCAATGGTTGAAGTCGTTTCATTATATAAATAAATCCCTGGTTTAGCATAACTACGGTGTGTTAAAATCCACCATTTATATTCTATTTCCTCTTCTTCTTCAGTTTCTGTTACAAGATCACCTTCATCTAAATCTTCTAAATATCGGTTGCAAGATGTTGCAAGAATGCTAAGAATAAGTAAGGTAAAAATGGTTTTTGTTAGTTTCATAAACGGTATTTCAAATGGTAAACAAATTGACTGTTTTTATGCGAATGGCCAGGACTATATTTTAATGACTTTATGAATTTCTTTTTTAGATGAAGAATATATTTCAAATAAATAAACTCCGCTGCTAAAATGCCCTAAATTAAGCGAGACTTTGCCATCTTGTAAAGTTTCGGTTTTGCTTAATAACATTACGCCAGATGCATTATAAACTCTAAATGAAACGGTTTCAGGATGATTTATGCCTGATATATTTACGATATCTCGAAACGGATTTGGATACACCAGCCAGTTTTTGTTTTCGGAAAACTTCTCTTCTTTGGTAGGTATACAACCTTTTGAAATATCGAACTCCGATTTTAAAAGTTCTTCAATTCTTAAATTAACAAAACTGTCATTTAAGGTGTGATTAAAAAATGTGGAATCTATAATACTATCATCGGCACCAAGATAATTTTGCAGTAAAGTGGCAAAAGTTTGTCGGTAATCGTACTGAACGGTTTGTATTTGAAAGTTGTTGGAACTGGTAGCTTCAGTTAAATCTGGATTTGTTCCAGAAACACCGCCTGAAACTGGTTTTCCGAAGACAAACATAGGTGCGATTTCACCATGATCGGTACCTAAACTGCCATTTTCGGCTGCTTTTCTACCAAACTCAGAAAAGGTAAGTCCAACCACATCATCGGCTAAATTCTGACTATTTAAATCGTTAATAAAGGCTTCCATGCCTTCGGCTAAATCGGTTAATAAACTGTAGTGTTTTCCAATAGC
Source organism: Tamlana sp. I1 (assembly GCF_015355625.1). GTDB lineage: Bacteria > Bacteroidota > Bacteroidia > Flavobacteriales > Flavobacteriaceae > Pseudotamlana. Next base: position 224,412 of record NZ_JACLAF010000002.1, on the reverse strand, counting down.
CTCACCAACGCCTTCAACTTGTTGGTTGTGGGTGTCGAATCCAGAAATACGCACCATATATATTTTTGTGCCCAAATCGCCACTTATTAATCGGGCTACGGTTTTTAACTGATTGGATAAATCGGAATCCGGATAACTAATATCGTTTTGCCCAGCTTGAAAAGCTTGTGAAATTGATTTTCCATAGGTGTTCGAAAGGGCATCGGTATTGGTTAAATATTCTAATTGTTTACCATAATCGGAATCTGGAATATTCAAAGGCGGCAAACCTCCTAAACCGTTTACAATAGAGTAATAGCCTTCAGGATCTTGTCCGGAAATGTTTAATGATAGGCCGTGCGCTTCTTCAGCATGAAAACCTAAAGAAGTTTTAATTGAGCCTATTTCTACGGCTATAGGGAAACTTTCAACAATTAAATTGGGGTAATACAATTCCATAAAACGCCCCATCCAGCCTGTGTCCGAGCCGTTTAAAAGACTGTTTCCGTCGTTTCCGGTTAAATATAAATCGGTAGATTTAAAATGACTTTTATTTTGAGACGGGTAACCTACAGATTGCATAATTCTCAACCAGCCTTTGTCATATATCGATTTTAGTCCTGTAAGTGCAGGGTTTAATCCTATTTGTTGGTTGTCTGGCAACGTGCTATCTAAGCCAATATATTTATTGGGTCCCGTAATGGGAACTTTTATTGTGGGTCTTAAATTACTGTAAACATCGTATTGGTTTAATGGTACAACAGTGTTTAAACCATCGTTGGCACCTGCTAAATTGATAAGGACTAATTTTCGGTTTGAAATATCCGGACAATTAGCATAAGGCATGAATGACTTTAGTGCCGCTTGCAACTCAAAAGGTGTTAGGGCCATGGCTGAAGCCGCAGTTGATAATTTTATAAATTGTCTTCTTTGCATAATTTTAGGCTTACATTAATTGGAATTCTGGGGCATTAACCATAGCGGTAATCAAATCATTTAAACGGGTTCTTATCGTGGTATCGTCATTGTTTTCAAGGTATTTTTTCCACGTACCCGTCCAATAATAATCGGGAAAACCTACATCAACTAAAAAGCTTTTAAAGTAATTAGTTCTATCGGTATCAATACTTTCTGGATAGAGTAGTTCGGCAATTTCATATACCAATAAATTAGGGTCTTCAGCATTAGGAATGTGTTTTTTTACAAAGGCTGCGGTATCCAGTTTCGCATAAATATCACCATTGCTTATGGTATTTTTACCTTCAATAAAGCTTTCAATAAGTTTATAGCGGCCTATAATGGTGTTTGATGAAAACCAATACCTGTCAAATCCAGGTTCTTGATAATAGGCGGGGTAGCCAGCTACTTCATCAGGATTGAAAAAATCCATACCTGAAGCTAGAAAATATTTGTTATGAATAAAGTTGTGGAAGAAACTACTGTAGTAATTTATAGGGTTTGTGCTTGGGTCTGGATAGTCAATTTCGAACATGGCAGTAACTTCTGAAAGTAATTGCAACGGACTTTTAATAATGCTTCCAATAATATTATCGGTGGGGTCGCTATCATCAGCATCGTAAAAATGCTCGCTAGAAAGCAGGGTGGTTACTACAGGTAATATTTCGTAATCGTTCTGAATAAGAATCTGCGCTAAAGGCGTGATGATGTCGGTTTCAACGGTTTCATCCCAATGACTTTTTACAAAATAAAGGTAAAGTTTTCGGCAGTAGGCTTTCGCGGTTTCTTCTTGAGCAAAAACCATATCGACAAAAGCATGTAGTTCTTCAAAAATTTCAGCTTCCGTTTCTTTTCCAATAATCACCTGATTTCCAAAAGCACTGCTGAAGGTTTTATCTTCCGTATCATGTTGGTCGATATTAATGTATCCCATCGGGATATTAGTATCGGGGTCGATATCGGTTCTTTCTTCACGTTTTTTAAATCCAGAAAATACTTTTGCTGCTTGTTGGATATCAACTTCGGTATAATTGGTATAATTATCAGAGCCAATTTGTTTACCTTTTAAAATGGTGAAAAGTTCTAAATATTCACGGGCATAATTTTCATTCGGATTGTTTTTATTATTCTGGGTATTATCCAAATAATCGAGCATCCCGTTATCGAGATTAATTTTTTTAGCTAAGGTTTTTAAATTTCCAAAAGCATAAAAATCTAATAAATTAATATGATCAAAAAAGTAGGTTGATGAGCCCACGCCCGTGTCTTTCCCAACCACAAAACAGGTGTGTAAAAAGAACGATAGTTTGTGTTTTAAAGTGGTTTCCTGCATGGCATTATACCACCACCAGGCCGTAATTATAGAGCGTTTTCGACTTTGTCCTTCAAATGTTTTTGGAAGATTGGGAGACGATGTCCAATAACCATCAGGAGCTTCAGTTGGTAAAGGATCGTAAGGTTCTGCTATGGTGTTGGTTGAAGCAGTTGTTAAACTATTTACAGCATCTGTAGCAGACATGCCCACAAATGAGTCTAATTGTGCTTTTGTGAATTTAAAAGACGCGCGCCTAAGTAGGTGTTTTGCTTTTCGCAAGTCTAAATTGGTACTGAGTGGATTAATGGATGGCATGGTTAAAATTTTAGGCAAATTAGAAAAAAGATTAATTTAGAACTGTTAAAATGTCGTTTTTTTCTCTAAAAAAATGTATTTCAACCTTAAAAAGATGCTTTTTATCTAGATGTAAGTGTGGAAGTGTAGGTTCTTTTAGTATCAAGAAATTTGGTTTTTTGATTGATTTAGGTTGATTTGGAGTGTGTTACGATTTGGGTTAACAGTCGGTCCATTAGTTTATACGAGGAAACTTGTTTTTTAGATTAGAACGTGAGTTTAAAATCGAAGTTAGTTTTGATAATTTTGACTCAAAATAAGATTGCGAATAAAAAATCAATTGCGGTTCAATTGAAATATTCACGAGTTGAATACACTAATTTCTTGATTACCTGTTTTCGTCATGCTGAACTGGTTTCAGCATCCCATCCCAGATTAGTACATCAATATTAATTACGAATGATTGAAAAAACTTCAATTTCAGAACAAATTTTTAGCACGATACATCCAATCACTGCAAATTAAAACACTGTTTTAAACCTAAGAATCCCTTTACTGTACTTTTTGCATAACCTTACTTAATAATACCTAGCAAATCACTAAATTTGCAATTCTTAAAATTGAATTAAAAATTATGTTTAATAATTTAAGTGAAAAATTAGATAAAGCTTTACACGTTCTTAAAGGACATGGAAGTATTACCGAAGTCAACGTAGCTGAAACTTTAAAGGAAGTTAGACGTGCCCTTTTAGATGCCGATGTTAACTTTAAAATCGCTAAACAATTTACCCAAACGGTTAAAGAAAAAGCGCTTGGACAAGATGTATTAACAACGCTGCAACCTGGGCAGTTAATGGTTAAAATCGTTAAAGACGAGTTAACCCAACTTATGGGTGGTGATGCCGAAGGTTTAAATCTTTCGGGAACGCCAAGCATTATTTTAATGTCTGGTTTACAGGGTTCTGGTAAAACAACGTTTTCGGGTAAGCTTGCTAATTATCTTAAAAATAAAAAAACTAAAAAGCCATTATTAGTAGCTTGTGATGTGTACCGTCCAGCTGCGATAGACCAATTGCATGTTGTAGGTGAGCAAATTGGCGTTGAGGTTTTTAGTGATAAAGGCAATAATGATCCGGTTGCGATTTCGCAAGCAGCAATTGCGCATGCGAAAACCAACGGACACAATGTAGTGATTATAGATACCGCCGGTCGTTTAGCTGTAGACGAAGCGATGATGACCGAAATATCGAACATTCATAAAGCCATTCAACCTCAAGAAACCTTGTTTGTTGTAGATTCTATGACGGGGCAAGATGCTGTAAATACGGCAAAGGCCTTTAACGATGTCTTGAATTTTGATGGGGTTATCCTTACCAAATTAGATGGTGATACTCGTGGTGGTGCAGCCATTTCAATTAAATCGGTTGTAGATAAACCAATTAAGTTTATTGGTACAGGCGAGAAAATGGAAGCTATTGATGTGTTCTATCCATCGCGTATGGCAGACCGTATTCTTGGTATGGGGGATGTAGTGTCTTTAGTAGAACGTGCTCAAGAACAGTTTGATGAAGCTGAAGCAAGAAAACTACAAAAGAAGATTGCTAAAAATCAGTTTGGTTTTGATGACTTCTTAAGTCAGATTCAGCAAATCAAGAAAATGGGGAACATGAAAGACCTTATGGGTATGATTCCTGGCGCTGGAAAAATGATGAAAGATGTTGATATTGACGATGATGCTTTTAAGGGTATTGAAGCCATTATCCATTCGATGACACCAGCTGAACGTAGCAACCCTTCAATTATTAATGCAAGTAGAAAAAAACGTATTGGTAGCGGTTCGGGAACTTCGGTTCAAGAAGTGAATCAACTTTTAAAGCAATTCAACCAAATGAGCAAAATGATGAAGATGATGCAAGGCGGTGGCGGTAAAAAGATGATGCAGATGATGAAGAATATGAGATAATTTAAGTTAAAAGTTCCAAGTTAAAAGTTAAAAGTAGTTATAGCGGTTAGGAAGTTAAGAGGTTAAGGATTATGAAGTTTGGTAAGAACCAAAAACCAACAACCAATAGCCAACAACCAATATTAGTTAAAAGTTAAAAAGTAGTTATAGCGCTTAGGAGGTTAAGAGGTTAAGGGATATGAAGTTTGGTAACGACCAAAAATCAACAACCAATAGCCAACAACCAGTAACCAAAAGCCAACAACCAATAGAAATATGATCATTTTAGACGGAAAAAAAGTTAGTAACGATATAAAAGAAGAAATCGCTGCTGAAGTTTTAAAAATTAAAGCAAACGGCGAACGTGTCCCACATCTTGCAGCTATATTGGTTGGAACCGATGGGGCGAGTATGACTTATGTAAATGCGAAAGTTAAGGCCTGTGAAAAAATAGGATTTAACTCAACTTTAATTGATTTGCCTGAGGAAACTTCGGAAGCTGTCTTATTAGAAAAAATACATGAATTAAACACCGATGATGCTATTGATGGGTTTATCGTGCAATTACCATTGCCAAAACACATTGACGAGCAAAAGGTTTTAATGGCTGTAAATGCCGATAAGGATGTTGACGGATTTCATCCTACAAACGTTGGGAAAATGGCTTTAGATTTGCCTAGCTTTTTGCCTGCAACGCCTTACGGAATTTTAGAATTGTTAGAACGTTATAACGTAGAAACTTCTGGAAAAAACGTGGTTGTTATGGGACGTAGTCATATTGTTGGTCGTCCAATGAGTATTTTAATGTCTCAAAAACGTAAAGCTGGTGATGCTACGGTAACTGTTGTTCATAGCCGTACTAAAGATTTAGCTGAAATTACAAAACAAGCCGATATTATTGTTGCTGCTATTGGAATTTCAGAATTTTTAAAAGGCGATATGGTTAAAGATGGCGTTGTTATTATAGATGTTGGAATTACGCGTGTGCCAGATGAAACTAAAGAACGTGGGTACAGATTGGCTGGCGATGTTGATTTTGATAGCGTAAGCCCTAAAGCGAGCTACATTACACCAGTTCCAGGTGGCGTTGGCCCTATGACGATTGCCATGCTGCTTAAAAATACATTGCAAGCTAGAGAGATTCACGGTTAGAAAGTAATCGTTGACGATTTATTATATTAAAAAAGCCCTGTAATTTTAGATTATAGGGCTTTTGTTTTATGTCTCTAATCAATTGTTGGTTATACTTCCTGTTGGTTTTACATTTGAAGGTTTAAATTCAATTTTGCGCCTAAAGCATTGAAAATTCTCATAACAGTTTCAAAAGTTACATTGCCAGTATTATTTTCAAGTCTAGAGATTTGAGCTTTTTTAACACCAACTAATTCTCCTAATTGCTCTTGTGTAAGTTTTCTTTTCTTACGAGCAGTTTTTATCATATCTCCAATCAATTCAAGTTTTAACTCGAATTCATATTCCTCTCTTTCTTTAGTTCCTTTTTTTCCAATTAAAAGGTCTTCAGCTTGGTCTAAATTGTAGCTTTTCATTTCTTTTTCATCAATTTTGCTTGTATTCATGAAAGCTGTAGAAATTAAAAAAAGTTACTTCTAATGATTTCTAGGTCCTTTTTTTTGATCTTTATTTCTATCTTGATCCTTCTTTTTATCTCTGCTTGTTACAAACTCCTTTGTAGACTTTCTAATTAAATCGTTAAGCTCACTAAATTCTACTTTTGTTAATTCGCGGTATTCGCCAATGGGCATATCCAATTTAATGTTCATAATTCGAACACGCTTTAAAGTTTGTACCTCGTAGTTTAAATAATCGCACATTCTACGAATTTGACGGTTTAAACCTTGTGTTAAAATAATTTTGAACTTGTAAGTACCAAGTTTTTCAACCTGACATTTTTTAGTGGTTTTATTTAAATCGGCAAGCGGAATGCCACCAGCCATACGTTCTATAAACGTTTGCGAGATGGGTTTATCAACCGTAACAATATATTCCTTTTCGTGGTTGTTACTCGCACGAAGAATTTTGTTTACAATGTCGCCATCATCCGTTAGAAGAATTAAACCTTCACTGGGTTTATCTAATCTTCCGATAGGGAAAATACGTTTTGGGTATTTTAGAAAATCAATAATATTGTCTTTTTCAACCGATGTATCAGTAGTACAAACAATACCAACAGGTTTGTTAAAAGCTAAATAAACAAAGCTTTCTTTGGTGTTTTTAATTTCTTCACCATCGACAGCAACCACATCGTCTGGCGCTATTTTTGTCCCCTTTTCAGGAACCACACCGTTTATTGTTACACGTCCAGCTTCAATAAGTTTATCGGCTTCGCGTCTTGAACAATAGCCAACTTCACTTAAAAATTTATTGATGCGTTTTAATTGCGTTTCTTCCATGCTGTAAAAATACAATAATTTAAGCCTTTAAAAAGTCTAATATATGCTGATAAACAACTTCCGATTTAAGCCTGTGACCTAAGCCTATAGTTTTAATAAGTTTGCCGTTTTTGTAGTGTTTGTTAATATCTAAAGCTTCGAGATATGAAATGATTTTATCTTTTTTATCGTGAATAACGATGCCTTCAGTATCATTATTTTTATAAAAATTTTCAGCACAATAGTAACCAGGTAAATGGTTGAAATATTTTAAATAATAAGCATCTATAGCTTTAGTAACCGTTTCATTAAAACCCATAAAAGTGGCAAAATTTTTAACTGATATCGCTAAGTTTGAAGGCGCTCCTAACAAGATGTTCTTTTTAATTGAAGACAGATTGTAGTTTTCTTGAGCAATAATACTAGCAGTTGCACCAATGGAATGCCCAATAATAATGCTGGGTTTAAATTTTTCAACAACCACACGAATACATTCTGAATATTGGGGAGCATTAAAAATTTTACCGCTAGAGCCACCATGCGCAGGGGCGTCTAAAGCAACAATATTATAATCTTCTTTTTGAAGCAATTCAATTAAATCTTGCCATCTAAAGGTGTTACTTTCCCAGCCATGAACAAGTAGAATGGTTTCTCCTTTTCCTTTCCAGTGGTATGTTTTTATGTGAATGCCTTCACAAATAACATTTTCTTGTGTGGCGGTATTTAGAAAAGACAATTGATTCGCTTTAAGCTTTCCTTTGCGTGGTGTTGAAAATAATTTAACGGCTAGCTTAGCGGCCAATTGCGGATTGAAATGACTTATAGAATTTATAGCCGTTCCAATAATTTGCGGAATGTTTTTACTCATGTATTAGGCTTCTCTGTTTACTAAATCCATTGAAAATGCAGGAGTGCAAATGGCAATGTATTCGCAAACTTCGGTAAAAGGATTGGAGTATTGTACTCGTGTGTTTTTTTCTATTTTAATGGATTGACCAGCTTCTAAAATAACCGTTTCATCTTCAATGATAAATTGTTTTTTGCCTTTTATAATAAAGGTAAATTCATCAAATTCTGGTGTTTGAAAAGGTTCGCTCCAACCCGCAGGGGCTTTCATGTGGGCAATGCTTATTTTAGAATTTCCATCGGTCGTGTTTCCAAAGTGTTCTTCTATAATTTTGCCGTCGGTTGTGGGAACTACAAAAGGATTGTTTTGAACGGTATATTTTTTATGTGACATGGGTTTATAAGTTATCAATGAAACGATTAGTGATCTTTCATTGGTTTTTTCTTTATCATACCGCCTTTTAAATCTTTCACAATACCCATGATGATGAATGCATTTCGGTCAATCTTATCAATTTCAGTTTGAAGCCTAGCCAATTCTAAACGGGTTACAACGGTGTAGATAATGTCTTTGTCGTAACTTTCTCCAGAACTTCCAAATCCGCCTTTTCCAGCATAAATGGTACAAGCGCGTTGTAGTTTTTGGGTAAGCATGATTCGTAAATCTTCGTGCTTGTTGGAAATTATGGTAACACCAACATATTCTTCAACACCATCAACAACAAAATCGACTGTTTTCGCAGCGGCTAAATAGGTTAGTATCGCATAAAGAGCCGTTTCAATAGATAGTAAATATGCGCCAACCGAGAAAATTACAATGTTAATCAGTAATAACACATCGCCAATGGTTAGCGATAGTTTTCTGCCAAGGTAAATGGCCAAGACTTCGGTGCCGTCTATAACACTGCCACCTCGCATAGACATACCAATGCCTAAACCTAAGAAGAACCCTCCAAATACCGCTATTAAAAGTTTATCATCTGTAACGGTGGGGTAATCTACGAAGTGCACTACAATAGCTAACATGGCTATGGCAATAATACTTTTTATGGCGAATTTGGAACCTATAGTTTTGGCGGCCAGAATGATAAACGGGAGGTTTACTATAACTAATAAAATGCCTAATTGTAAGGAGGTTAGGTGTTCCAATAATAAGGAAATACCTGTTGCGCCACCATCAATAAAGCTATTAGGAAGTAAAAATCCTTTTAAGCCGAATCCTGCAGAAAACACGCCAATAATGATTAATATATATTCTTTAACAGCATGCGTAAATTCTACCTGAAGAATTCTTACCAAGGGCACAATGTCCCTTTTAGACAGCGTTTCTTCGGCGTGGGTTTTCTTCAGCCTTTTACGCGCAACGTCTACTATTAATTTTGATAAGAATGGATTCATTTATGTGGTTTTAATTATCCCAATTAAGAAAAAAGTACTTCACTTTAGCATCATCTGGAATGTGAGTTGGTTCAAATTTTAAATTCATATCGAACCTTAAATTTGCTGGTAATTCTTTTTTATCGATGGTAAAACTACCGTTAATATCGTTTACAGCGACCACCACAGAATTAATTAAATTGCTAATTTTTGAAATTTTATATTGGCTATGAATATCTTTAAAAGTGCTTATTGCCGATATGTTTTTGTCTGTTTTAAAACGTGGATCTATAATTCTTACATTACTGATTACAGAAGTCGAATCTAAGGCGTATTTTGGGGTTAGTGTAAGCAGCTTGTTACCGCCTTTTTCAAAGATTTCAATATTATCTACACTGCCTGTAAATTCGTCGCCAGCAATAAATTTAACAACCGAATCGTTTGGAAATACGCTGTTAAGGTCTTTAACTTGGGTAGAATCGGTTAATAAACCAATATGTTGTTTCGAAATTTCGAAAGGGTTTTGTGTTTTGCTACAGCTTGAAAATAAAAGAGTTAAGGCTATTCCGCTAAGTAATAATGTACGCATTGGTTTGTTTTAAGGTTTGTATTTAATAATTGTCAAATATCGACTTATTTTTTCATGACTTTAGTTAAAATTCCAAAAACACTACGAATAAATGTGGCACTTGTAAGGACTTTTACAATCGGGTTCATGGCTGAACTTCTTGAGCTGCTGCTGCGCGATCGTTTTTTAGCCTGAGCTTTTTCAAGTGCTTCTTGTTCTTTTTGTGCTTTTTCTTTTAAATCATCTGCTTCAGCTTGCTTAATTTTTTCATTAAGCAGTTCGTAAGCGCTTTCTCTATCGATGGTTTCGTTGTATTTTTTAACTAAATGCGATTGCTTGTATAAATTGTCTAATTCTTCATCGGTTAACACATCCATACGACTCATTGGGGCACGCATCATGGTGGCTGCAAGAGGTGTTGGACGTCCTTTTTCATCTAAAGCCGAAACTAAAGCTTCGCCAATTCCAAGGGAAGTGAGGACTTCTTCGGTATCGTAATATTCGGAGTCTGGATAGTTTTGAGCCGTTAATTTAATGGCTTTTCTGTCTTTTGCCGTAAAGGCTCTTAAGGCGTGCTGTATTTTTAATCCCAATTGCGATAAAACATCTTCTGGAACATCGGTTGGGTTTTGGGTTACAAAATATAAACCAACACCTTTGCTTCGAATCAGTTTTACTATACTTTCAATTTGATTTAAAAGGGCTTTGGAAGCTTCATTAAAAATTAAGTGAGCTTCATCAATAAAAATGATGAGTTCCGGACGTTCGCTATCGCCTTGTTCAGGAAAGGTTGAATAAATTTCAGCCAATAAACTCAGCATAAAGGTAGAAAATAACTGCGGTTTATCCTGAATATCGGTTAATCTGATAATATTGATATAGCCTCGCCCGTTTTCATCAATCCGAAGTAAATCCTGGGTGTCGAAGGAGGTTTCACCAAAAAATAAATCGGCGCCTTGTTGTTCTAATTCTACAATTTTTCTAAGAATAGAGCCTGTTGAAGCGGTAGAAATACGGCCATAAGCTTCGTTAAACTCGTCTTTACCTTCTTGGGTAGCATATTGTAAAATTTTCTTGAAATCTTTTAAATCGAGTAGGGGTAATTTATTGTTGTCGCAGTATTGAAAAATAACAGAGACAATGCCCGATTGGGTTTCCGATAAATCTAAAATTCGCGATAAAAGCACGGGGCCAAATTCGGAAACCGTTGCTCTTAACCGAACACCTTCTTGTTCAGAAAGGGTTAATATTTCAACAGGGAAACCTTTAGCTTCAAATGGGAGCCCGATTTTTTCTTGTCGTTGTGTAATTTTAGGATGTCCAGGACTTGGTTGTGCAATTCCACTTAAATCGCCTTTAATATCCATAAGCAGCACCGGAACACCTTTGTCGCTGAGGTTTTCGGCTAAAACTTGCAACGATTTTGTTTTTCCAGTTCCCGTAGCGCCAGCAATTAACCCGTGACGATTCATGGTTTTTAGCGGAATTTTTACATGAGCACCAGTAATGGTTTCACCGTTTAACATGGCCGCGCCAATAGGAATAAAATCGCCTTTTGTAGCGTTGCCTTCGGTGATGTATTTAAAAAAAGTTTCCTTGGTTGTCATCCTTTATGTTTTGCATAAAAATACAGGAAAAATGAAGAATGAGAAAAAAAGTTTTGAAGCCAGTAATATTTAAATCTTTTCTTGTATAATCACTATAAAAATTATATTCAATAGTACTTTAAAATATTATTGATTTTGGATTGTTTTTTATGAAACGGATTTTTGGCTTATCGAGAATTTATCGTAAAATTTGAAGCGAAAACACCGTAAAATTTCAGGCTGTTTGAGCTAAGTGAATTTTTGTAGCTAGCATTAATTATCAAAGCGAGTTCCTGAAATTTAGGTGTAGAGCGATAAATTTAGATAAAGATTCGTCAGCCTAGATTTTTTTGGTTGCGTTTTTTCATCAATGGAAAAAATGAACAAATATATTATTTAGGACTGATCTGGTTTTGACTCTTGATTACAAGGAACTTAATTTATTTTGAAAACCAAAAAATTAAATAAAGGAATATGTATCTTTGCAAACTTATGCAAGAAGAGACACAAAAACGGGTTGAAAAAGGTGAAATGCTCCCATTAATGGAGGAGTTTTACACGATTCAAGGGGAAGGATTCCATAAAGGAACAGCGGCTTATTTTATACGAATTGGCGGTTGCGATGTGGGTTGCCATTGGTGTGATGTTAAGGAAAGTTGGAATGCCGATTTGCATCCGCCTACCGAAACTTCAAAAATAGTTGACAATGCTGCTAAGTACAGCGATACTATTGTGGTTACAGGTGGTGAACCGTTAATGTGGGATATGACGAGTTTAACAACCCAACTTAAAGCAAAAGGCTTACAGGTTCATATTGAAACTTCTGGCGCTTATAAACTAACCGGAATTTGGGATTGGATTTGCTTATCGCCAAAAAAAATGAAGCTGCCTACGCAGGAGGTTTATAACAATGCCAACGAGCTAAAAGTGATTGTTTATAATAAGGACGATTTTCGCTTCGCGGAAGAACAAGCGGCCAAAGTAAATAAAGATTGTATTTTATATTTACAGCCCGAATGGAGCAAACGCGATAAGGTGGTGCCAGAAATTGTAGATTATGTGATGGCAAACCCGAAATGGAAAGTGTCTTTACAAACCCATAAATATTTAAATATTCCTTAAAAAAGCAATATGAAATTGATACGTTTTGGTCGCGATTTTCAGCCTGATGAGAAAGTAATCTTAAGAGATTATTTGGCAATCGAGCGTACGCGTTTGGCCAATGAACGTACATTGTTGTCTTACATTAGGTCGTCGTTATATTTACTTATTGCCAGTTTTGCTTTTTTTGAATTAAAGGCCTTTCCAAACTTTAAGTATTTTGCTTTGGTATGTTTGGTGTTTTGTGTAATATTTTTAGTGATTGGCGTGGTTCGTTTTAGACTGCTTAAGAAAAGTCTAAAAAAACTGTATTACATGTCTGAAAAAGAAAAGAATAACTAAAAAAATCCAGTAGAATAAAATTCTGCTGGATTTTTAGTTTTGTCTACCGTCTACCGTCTACCGTCTACCGTCTACCGTCTACCGTCTACCGTCTACCTATTCCGTAAAAGGCACTGCAACACGAGTTTTATCCCAAGCTAAAAACATGGTGCTATTATCATCAAAAGCGATAGAAAATGCTTCAATAGATTCTGAGGCACTGCTTACATCGGCTTGAACTCTTACCGCATCATGAGCTTCGTTATACGAATAAGCGCCCCAAACATTAATGTCTTTACTTAAAATAACCGTCCATGATTTGTCGCCAGGAATGGTGAAAAGTGAATATTGACCTGCTTTTACTGCTTTGCCAGCAATTTTTAGGTCTTTGTATAAAATTATAGTTGGCGCTTCGTTGGCACCTGTTCTCCAAACTCTATCATTTGGAGCTAATTTGCTTAACTCACGACCTTTAAGTTGGGGTCTGCTGTAAAATACTTTAATTAATTTTTCTGAAACTTTATTGCTAGAAGGGAATGCCGTAGCATCCATTGGGCTTTTGTCCAGCTTTGCGAATTTTTGAGCATTGATGTTTGTTGATAAAAGCATGATGCAAACTAAAGCTAGACTTGAAATAAAAGTTGATTTTTTCATAATAGGGTTTTAATATTTAGTTTTTAAAGATAGTTGTAGTTGGTCTTAAATATTTTGTAAAACTTAGATTAAGATGTTAAAGTTTATTGGTTACTGAAAACAAAAAAGCTGCCTAAAAAGTTAATTAAACTTGATTTGTCAGGTTGAGCTTGTCGAAACCGAAATTGATTAGCAATCAGTTAGAAACATTTCGACAAGCTGTAATATGACACCAAGTATACTTTTTAGGCAGCTTTAAGGTGTTTTTTGGAAACCTCTTATGGCGCTTCAACCACAGGGACCTCGATAGTTAAGAAGGTATCTTGGTCATCGGCATCTTTGCCTTGATAAAATTTAAAAATATAAGGTTCTTCTTGTAAGGCCTGCACCGGAATTGAAAATGTAACTTCTCTAGATGTATCATCACATGAAACATCATCATCAACATGTGCAATTGGGTAGATTAATCTAGAGGTTCCTTCATAGAAATAATCGTACTGATTGTAATAATAGTAGCAACTATTAGGTAGATCTATGGTAACTTCAATGCGGTAAGTACGTCCGTGAACAAATTCATCAGGAAGGTCTGCGCTTGTAACATTAACATACTCTAAATGGTACTCGTGGTAATCATCATCGTTACTACATGAAGTTAAGGACGCGGTGAAACCAACAAACATAATTAGTAAATACTTAAAATTTCTCATTCTTAATTTTGTTTTTAATTTAATTTTACCAAATGTATTACCAAAAAAAACGTTTGAATATGACATGTTATGTCGTAACGAAACTCGCTCCATCAACTACTTATCAGCATTTTATACGACGTATGGTCAAATGGTTTTCTTTAATATGTTAAAAGGTTAAATGTCTTCGTGTTATTTTAGGAAATTATAGAGATAAAAGTTATTTTGATAAGAAATTTTACTCCCCAATGATTAGTCCTGAATTACCTGAAAATGAATACGAAAGGCAATTAGCAGTCAATAAATATCAGCTGTTAGATACCTTGCCAGAGGAAAGTTACGATAACATTACGGCTTTAATGGCTTATATATGCGAGGTTCCCATCTCATTAGTGTCATTATTAGACAGAGATCGTAATTTTTTAAAATCGCATCACGGCATTCCTTTTAATGAGTCGCCTAGAAATATTTCATTTTGTGGGCATGCTATTAATTCTGATGATCCTATTACAATCATTGAAGATTCAAGAAAGGACATACGTTTTCATGATAACCCGTTAGTGACGGATTTTCAAGCGATTTTTTATGCAGGTGTTCCAGTTATTAATATTGATGGTTTTAAACTAGGGACCCTTTGCGTTTATGATACCAAACCGAGACAGTTAACAGATAATCAAAGAAATGCTTTGGTAGTCATGGCAAAGCAAGTTGCTCATTTATTCGAGCAGCGGTTTCAAAACCTAAAATTGATGCAGCTTCAAGATAATTTAAAGAAAAGAAATGAAGATTTAAAAAAGTTTGCAAGGGTGGTATCTCACGATCTTCAATCACCGTTATCCAATATTATTTCTTTAGCAGAGTTGCTGGAAAGTAAAAAGAAGAACGCTCTAGATGAAGAGTCTCAGCAATATCTGGAATACCTGAAAACTTCCTCATATTCTTTAAAAAATTACATTGATGGTTTACTGAAATTTTATAATAGTGATGATTTGCTTAGCAAAGGAAATGAAGTCATTTTGGTTGATGATATTCTAACCGAATTAAAACAGATTACCAATCTGGATCATACGGTGTCTTTTCATTTAGAAGGAAATTCCACGGAAATAAAAACGAATAAATCAGCCTTAATGCAAGTTTTGGTGAATTTAGTAACGAATTCGATAAAGTATAATAAAAAGCCAAATACGGAAATTAGCATTACTATTTCTGAAACGGAAACAGCATATTTGTTTTCTGTAGCCGATAATGGCGATGGGATTCCTGATAAGGATATTGCTAAAATATTTAATCTTTTTAGTATTGTTGGTTCCGAAGATAAATATGGTAATATAGGCACTGGTATTGGTCTGGCTACAGTAAAGAATATTATAGATGATCTAGGGGGAGAAATTAGTGTGTCGTCTGAATTAGGTCAAGGAAGTACCTTTACCTTTTCTATTCTGAAGCATTACAGTGCGAATTAGATGTTAAGCAAAGTTTGTATTCAATGATTCTGTTTTTTAAATCCATGCGCTTATGTTGCAATTTTTTGCCTTTTATCAAATAACGCATCATTCAGCTAAATCTAAAGCTTTATTCCAGAGGCTTTGGCCTTTGTTTTTAATTTCGTTTCCTGTTTTTTCTAAGCTTTCAGTGCTAGAGAAATTTTCTAGGTGTTCTATAAAAACTTTTAGGTTGTCAATTGTTTTAAAAATCTCTTCTGTATGAGAAACATTCTGTGCTTCAACCACTTTTTTCCAATCTATTTCCGATAACAAGGAGAACATGTATTTTGTAGCTATTTTGCTTAAAAAGTACTTGTCGTAAAAGTGATTGTGTGCTTTTTCAGGCGTTCTATTTTGCAAATAGATGATGGATTCGTTTATACTTTCTTTGTCGCCAGAAGAAAGTAAATGACTTGTTTTTAGTTTGGTTAAAGCGGTAATTGCTTTTTCGCCTTCTTCGTTTTTTACATATAAATAGGTTTCAATAGCCCATACAATTTCATTGTTAAGTCCAATTGCGTTTACGTCTTTTAAAAACATTTCAAAATCATCTAGGGCGCGTTTTTCATCAATTGTTCTTTCCATCATTAACCTGTCAAATCCCCTGAATAAATGATTTAAAGCATGAAAACCTATATGAGTTTGCTCATTGTTTAAATTCCCCCATTGAAACATGGTTCTTGTAAAAGGTAAGTCGACCCCTTTATTATTGTTTAACCAATCTATGTTTCTTGAAATTTCATCTTCAGATAGATAATAAAGTTCTTTTTCAAAAAATAAAAACCCTCTAAAATATTGTAATAGTGTTTTTGTTTCAGAGTCTTGAAGTAAATCTGGATGTGTTTTAGAGCATTCATAAAGCGCTACTTCTTTGCCTAAATTTTTACTTAAAATTACAATGGCGCTTAAAATAGCATGCTCAATATTTTGAACACGCATTTTTTCATTTCCTGTTAGATATGCGCTTTGCTTGCTAATAGAATCTGCATAATTTGTATTGAAAGCATCTATTAAAGTTGGAAAAATATCTTCATCGGTTTTCATGATAAAATCCTCCATGTTTTTGTAATCCCGATAAATCGAAATATAGTCGAGCATGGAGAGGCTCTCTGGATTATGAATATCATATTTTACAGCCTTATTAAAAATTCTATCTAAGTCCGCTTTATAGGATTGAAATTCTGGAGATATGCTGTCTTTTTCTGCTGAAGCTCTAATGAGTATTTTTCCAAATTTGTATGCAGATACTTTATATGAATCGAGGTTTGCTACTAATGCTTTTTTGTCGTTTTCGAGTAGTTCTTTGTCTGTTTTGTTCGCATTCGAACATCCAATAATTAAGCCTGTTAACAGGACTAAAACTATCTTTTTCATATTTAGTTTGGGACTATTAATGGTGTGGGGGTTACTTTGATTTGTGATTAATTAGCGGATTTAATAAATACAAACCGAATAGAAACCCTGTGAAGGTTTGTAGAAACAAGCGTAAATCAGTAATAAATTATGAGTGATACTTGTTTTTCGTATGCTAAATGTCCATTGATAATTTCAGACTTCCACCTAATCCATCTCGGATTATTCTCATCAAAGTTGAAAGTCGAATATCACTTGCATTATTTTCAATCCTAGAAATGTAATTTTTAGTAGTGCCAACTTTTTCGGCAAGTTGTTGTTGTGTTAATTGTTGCTTCTTTCTAGCTTCTTGAATTAAAATTCCAATTTTAAATGTTTCAAATTCTTCTTGGAATTTATCACGAGATTCAGTTCCCATTTTCCCGTACTGCTCATCTAAATGGTCATCAAATGATGTAATTCTTTTATCTGTTTTCATAATATTCCTTTTTTAATCGTTCAGCTTTTTTAATTTCTTTCATGGGTGTTTTTTGTGTCTTCTTTTGAAATCCGCTCAACAGAATTACTAAATTCCCCTTGTCGAAAAAGCAGAAAATCCGAAATATACCATTTCCTGCTGAAATTCGAACTTCCCATAAGCCATCAGTATTCGTAAGGTTCTTTAAAAATTTCTCAGGAACAATTCGAGTATCTCTCAAAAGTAAAAGCGTCCAATCTATTTTCTTACGAACAAGGAGTGACTGTTTAAAATAGAAATCTTTAAAGTAGTTTTCGTAAAACCCTATTTCTCTTTTAAATTCGCTCAATTTATTAATAGTTAAATCCAAAACAAAGTTACCTAAAAAGGCAACATGCTCCAAGTTTAGAGCTGTTTTTTTATCTGTAAACGGAATCCTATGTGCTACGGGAGAGGTGTTTGGCTATGGTTTAATAAGCCAAAACTGAATTGAAAATCATAGAAGATTTTCGTAAGTAGGCTATAACTAATAAGTGCTTTTGCTATTGTAGTACAAAGTATTTTATTCAAAGGTTATTTCTTGAGTTTGTTTTACTAATTCAGCCCCTGATTCCAGTGAGATTATAACCGTAAATAGAGACCTGTCTGGAATATTGTCATATTCTGACATGTCCACTTGAAATCCATCCAGCCAATCTTCCCGAATTTCAAATAATTCACTTATGGTCAATTGTTCTCCATTATAATTATAAGTTGTAAAATTATCTGTAACATCAGTAATCTCTTGGGTTTCTATATTTACTACATTTATTTTTATTGAAGCGATAGGGTCTAAAGTAATATACTCATCCATAGGACAATCACAATCACTCATTGCATATGCCGATGTAAATCCAAATGAGCTTATATTCCATATTGGTTTTGAATATGAAATTTGATTTAATTCAAATTGTACATAAATTGTTAGTCCGAAAGCATTTTTATAAGCAGAATTTAATACTTCTGTATTTTGAAATCCAGAAGTGTCCCAAGCCTTTAAATCCAAATCATTGTACGTTTTTTCAAATGTATTTATTGGGTCGCAATCACAAGAACAACAAGAAGTTGCAATAGACTGTATAAAGTAAATTAGAAAAATTATTATTACTTTTTTATTCATTTCATTCAATATTTTGCGTAGTTTATTTTACAAATACCTTTTCAGTTCTATTTACAATTCAAATAAAAAAGGCATTATGTTGTAATTTCCCTGCAAATATAATTATAAAAATTCCTACAAAAAAAGAAAATCCCAATAGGGTGCATATCGGGATTTAACTTGTGTTTACGCGATTAAAAAATGGTTTTAATCAAGATGTAGGTTCATCGTTATAACAATTCGATTTTTTTATCAAAAATTTTGTGTCTATACTTTATACCGACTTGATGTGTGTATTAATCTTTAATTTCTTTAAAAGGACTAGGTTTCATTGCGGGAGACGGGAATATGGGGTTTATAGGAGATATCACCTCTTTTATTCGTTTTGTTTTTTTATCCATGCGGTACTTTTTGTTAGTGTATTCTCCTAAATTAAAGCTGCCTGAATGTGTAATGTCAAAAAAATCATGGTCTTCAATAATTTCTATTGGGTAATCAATTTTATCAGCTCCTTCAAGGAAATCTGCTAATTTGCTTTCAATTAATTTGGTTGTCTTATTATCTTCTTCAGTAGGGGAATAAAAATGTGCAGGGTTTTTAGCTACCGTTTTTTTAACAAGATTAATCTTTAAATCGTAATCTAGCTTAGCTGTATTTTTATGTCTTAATGGGATGAATTTAACTAACCGAGTTAACGTCGCTTCCACTTCATTTTTATTTGTTTTATATCCGATGTTATAATCGTCAAGCTTAATATTTGGGCTGAATTGATTTTCATTCAAAATAGCCAAAGTCATATTTTCGAGAGGCTTATTGTTTTCAGATTGAGCTTCAAATAAACCATTCATTCTTTTATAGTTTTCCTGTAACGATAGGTCTTCGCGATTATTAACCTGTAGCGTGAAAGCATCATTAGTCCATACAATTTCATTGGTGTTTTTACTTATAAAATAGTTTTTTGTAGCACTTTCATAAATGCTTGTCACAAAAAAATAATTATTGTTTTCTGATACCGTATGTTCTATGTTAGCACTGTGTTCTAAAGGCAGTACGTTCTGTAGGGTTTTAATCGTTTTTTTGTCGGAAGAAGTTGTTTTATAAAAAGCAATTTCAGAAGTATTAAAAGGGCTTATTTCTTTTATTATAATATTAACAGCAAGATCGAAAACGGTTTCTTCATTACCCTTATTAAACCTAACAAAGCGTCTGTATTTTACGATAAGATCTTTGTAATTACCTAAAATCATGATATCGTAATCGTTAGGATCTAATTTTAAATCGGGTTGTTTTTCTTTTAAAATAGAAGTGGCCATTTTAATAATTTCATCATGGTTCGATGTGTTTTTTGCTTTTAAAACGGCATATAAATTTTCTTGATAATAATGTTTAGTTGTCATCTGGCTTAGGTAGTAAAAGGGATTACGTCCTTTAAAATAAAGCCTGTCTCCTGTTTTTTTATTTACAAGGGTTTTGCTTATGTAAGGGTGTTTTTGGTTTGTTATTGCGTTTTTGTCAATCTCATATAAATTATCAAAACACGATATTAAGTGATACGCTGCATTTTCTGTAAAGGTATATTCAACATCTGGCTGATTGTTTTTTGGTAACAATCCTTTTTCCTTTAATGCGGCAATAGTCTTATTTGCTTCTTTAGAAGGCGTGTAAAAGGGCAGATCTGGATCGTTAAAAGGCGTAATTTCTTTTGAGATTAAATCGATAGATATGTTATAATTAGTAGCATCTGTTTCATTGGTAGCATAACGTATTGCTCTTATAAAAATCACTTTTATGCTGCCATAATTATTATTCCAAACTCGAATATCAAAATCGTTGGTATTTAAAATACGTTCTGGGTATTTTTCTTTTAATAGGGCTGTAGCTATTTCAATTAACTCGGTTTTACTTTTTGCTTGAAGTGCTTCATTAGTATATTCCATAGTGTTTTGGGCATTAAGTAATAGCGTGTTCAAGAGTAAAAGTAGGAGTAGAAGGGACTTTATCCGAATCATTTTATAAACCATATTAATGTTTTTTACTATGCATGGACTCTTTAATATCCTTTAGCAGGTGTTCTTTCCGATGGTGCAAATAATGCCCTCACCATTTTGAGTCTTCATTATTTTATTCACTTTGTAATTCAATAGATAAAGAGCCTTGTGGCCATGTGTTATTCATGATTTCTTCAACATGGTCTAATAGCCTCAAAGAAATAATTCTTTCTAAAATATGATTAAAAGTTTTTCTGCATTTTTTGTTAAAAGCCATTCTATATAATGAGTTTTTAAATAATCTAAGTCTTTTAGAACAAATTCTAGCACTTGATTCCACTTATTTTGGTTTGAGGCGATAAGTGATCTATCAAGAAGTTTTTTAATGGTTATTGATATTTAGTATTGTAACGATGTAGCTTGTATTCATGACGGGGCAAAATTGTTTCTGTATCTGGTAAAGAAACGATGTGCTCTCGGAATATCAAATAGCAAAAACACACAACGCCTTTTAACTGACTTCCCTTTGTTATCCTCTACAAATATCGTGTGTTTAATGCGCTTTTTTCACCCCGAATACCGTGAAAATAGCATCATGAATAAAACCTCCCTGCTTGCATACAACTTGCTTAAATTGATTTATAATATATACCATAAAAAAAGCTCTCAAAATCAAGACATTGGTTTTGAGAGCTTAATGTTGTAGCAACCAAACTTAATGAAGAAAGCTGATGTATTTACCGCTTTTATTTGTTTTGTCTACCAAGTTGTTCAACTTTAGCAACCCATTTTTCTCTTAAACTAGCTTTTGAGTTTTTTACAACACCAAAATAAGAGGTTTGCACCCGTTTAATCCCACAAAAATTTAAAGTTGATTTTTTTAATTGATTGACACTTGGTCGGCCATAAACGAACCAATAATACCAGTTTGGCTGATCGAGTGTGGTAATTATACGCGCTGTTTTTCCTTTTAATAACTTATCCCAGAATATCGAATTTTCTCTGTATTGAAAAGCAAAACCAGGAAGAAAAACCCTATCGATAAAACCTTTCATAATTGCTGGTAATCCGCCCCACCAAACAGGATGAATCCATACCAAATGATCGGCCCATTTAATCTTCTCCCAAGCCTCTAACAAATCGGGTTCCAACTCTGTTCTTTTTCGGAAACCAAACTCTAGGTTTGGATTAAACTTCAAGTCGGAAATTCTAATTTCTTGCACTTCCGAATGGCTTTCTAATGCTCCTTTTTTATAAGCTGCAGCAAAACCAAAGTTCAAACTTTCTTTATCTGGATGTCCGTTTATAATTACTATTTTTTTAGCCATTTTTTGTCTTTTAATTGTGAAAGACAAAACTAGAAGAGGCTGTTTTGATTAGGTAGGACAAATGTCTAATAAAGAAATTTCTTTACGAATTCGGCTTAAATGCCTTTGTGTAACTCCTAAATAGGAGGCTAAATATTGTAAGGGGATATGCTGGATGTACTGCGGTTGATTTTTTATTAATTCAGTATATCGTTTTTTAGCATTACTGCCTTGTAGCGAAAATATTCTTTTCTCTAATTCAATGTACTGTTGTTCTGCAATGATTTTTTGAAAAAGTAACCAATTCTGACTGTTATCTGTTATTTTTTCAATCTTGGATTTCGGAACAACTAATAATTCTGTTTCGGTAATCGCTTGTATATTTTCTCGTGTAGGTTGGTTGGTTAGAAAAGAAGAATACGCCGTCATAAAGTTATTCGGAAACGTAATGCAGTAGGTCATGTCGTCGTCTTTATCGGAGGTGTAATAAGACCTTAAAATGCCTGAAATAACAAAAGTTACCGACTTACAGGTTTCTCCTTCTTTAATGTAGTACTCATTTTTATTCAAATGCTTGCTTGTCGAGGCATTGATAAAATCGTCAATGTCACTATCGTGGAGAACATCAAATGATTTTAAGAGATTTTTAATGGGTTCCATCTTTTTTGACTTTAAACGGGATTCTTCTTGTCTTTTTTTATCTTAAACTTTCAATGAGTTGAGATTGTTCTCTAACCAATTGTGATCGTTTGTTACCAACAGGTTCATTTTCTAACGCTGTTTCAATTTCGATGAATTTATGAGTGAAATCATTAAATGTCTTGGTGATTGTAAAGTCTTTCAACCATATCGTAAAATCTTGAAGTTCTTCTTGATCTTTAGAATATTCTAAGTTTTCTGCAATGTTTGAATATTCCCAATTGGTCTTTTCAGAATGATCTAAATGAATTAATTCATTGCCTAAAAACACGTCAATTATAAATCGATTGCAGCAAAAAGTTTCTAAAGCCTTTTTTTCAGCGTCTTCAATTTTTTTTCTTTTGAAAAGGGTTATGGTCCACTCAAATAGAAATATGGGAAAGCCAGCATCTTCGGGGAAGTTTTTATTAAACCAATTAAAATAGCGTAAAGCGCCTGTATAATCGTTAATTTTTAAATATAACGCTGGTGGTAAATATCTAAGACCTCGACCGTCATGATAGTAGCCACCCCAATGCTTTTTGTCTGCAGCGAGCTCCTTTTTGATTTTCTTGATTTTATTTTGAATCCTTTCTGCTTGTTTTGGGGTCATTGTTTAATCTTTCTTAATTGTGTCTGTTTGTTTTAGTACGATTTGTAGTGTGATTAAGTTGTTAATTTAGCAATAAATAAAACAGAATATAAAACCTGATCGGATTTTGGTGATTAGGCGAGGGGGTAGCTATTAATTATGGACGGTATTTTGTGTTATTATTTTTTGAATAAATTCTCCTTTTCGTTAAGAATTTGAATTCCAATTTTCTCGAATGTACTATTGTTTTTCAGTTTTCCTATAGAAAGAAATAGGTTAGCAATTGGAATGAAATTTTGTAAAACCATATTTGAAATATGAGGGACAAAAAACAATTCTAATGAATCCGTTAATCTTACATAAGGATCATTTTTATAATTTTCAAGCTTGTTCTTAAATATTGTTGAAACTGCAATTTGGGCATCTTTACCAATGGTAATAATTTTATTTGGATTAATAGCTTTAATTTCTTTTTCTAGAATTTCATAATGAAATCCTTTTTCTTTCTTTAATTTTTTTCTTTCTAGGCTATTGATGGTATAAAGTTTATATACATCGGTTATATAAACCCTATTATTTTCAAGAAGTGGTTCAGTAAATTTCCAATATTTATTTTTCGAGGTCTCCCTTCCTCCTTTGTTTGCTAACCCAAAAGGAGAGCCTATGATGAGTCTGTTGTCTTTATGGCTTCTTTGTGGGTCTCTCCCGATTATCATTACTTTTGATTTGTTAGTATTCCAATCAAACCAAATAGGAAAATCTATTCCTAACCCAAAGCAATTTTTATAAGGTTTTAGATAATCACACAATAAATCTGAATCTAAAGTTTTGCCCCAATTATCATCATTTTTAGACATTTTCATGCCTTCATAGATTTTATCAATTTCTATGAAATCTTGATTTATAATTTCTGTTAAAATAGGAATAATTTTTTCTTTAAGATTGCTTTCTAAGAGAGTATGAATCATTATCTTTTCTTGTTTCTATGTGTTTTTGTACGAAAAGTATCGGGTTTTCACGCATTAACTTTTCGGCTAAACAGAGGCTTTTTTATATTTTATTGCTTTCGTTTTAGCTATTAAACCGCTATTATTTTTATGCATTGTTGGTTGCAGTATTTTAACGTAAATGCAATTCAATCTTCTCTTCATCATCCCAAAATTGATTTTCTAAATTCTGTTCTCCGTTAACACAATCTGTTAATACAGACATCAGTTCTTCTTTGTTGTTTTCTAGCTTATCTTTCCAATTGTGGTAGTAAATATGCTTGATTGTAAATAGAACAAATCTTAAAGGGGACAATATTTTGTCAATAGGAATTCTAATATTGCTTAAATGACCAATATGTATGTGAGAAACAGAGTGTAGTATTGGTTTGTAGTTTTTAAAATCCGAATCATATCTAATGGTAGAATAATTTGAAGATAAGTCTTGTTCATTTAAAAATTGATTGTATTCCATCTCAAATAAATTACCTATACTTTCAATAGATTCTTCAATTTCTTCAAGGTCAATTTCATTTGCTAAATATTCCTCATATGTCAGGTGTTCAAAAGGATTTTGGAAAAATGAATACCTAATTTCTAAAATACCTTCTTTGATAGAAAATTGAAATTGAAAATATGACTCATCATCAAGTAAGAAGTCAAAATCGTAATTTTCTAAACCAGTCTTGTAAGCTTCAAAATATTTATTGCCTAATGAAGCCTTTTTAAATTCGTCTGTTACTCCGTCGTTTTTTAAATTTTTAATTCCTCTCATCTTGAAAAGATTAAAGGATTTAAGAGTTTTTTCTATTTTTGAAAATGAAATATTAAAGTTGGCTTCTGTCATTTTTTATCAAAAAATTTTATTTTTAATTGCTCAACAATCTCATCTTTTGATAAATCAGTTTCTTTAACTAAATCGTCTGCTAGTCGTTCTATTTTATTTAGTAGTTTTTGTTTTTTGTTAATTCCTTGTCTTACTGTCCTAACATCTCTTTCACTAGGTTGATTGAAGATTAATTTGTAATCATTATTTCTCAGCGCAGTAATTTCATTGATGCAATAATCAATAGAATCTCCTACTCCAGTTAAAGTAACCCAACCTAAACTTCTGGTAAGGGCAGTGAATATTTTATTTCGTTCAGTTATATCATCTTTTTCTTGAAAAACTGAATCAATTCCAGCAATATATACTTTACCAGCCTCATTTCCTTTTGCATTATAGATTGTACTCAAAGTAACGTGGTCTTGTACTTTAAAAAATTTATTACTACTTGAAACCTTTAATAAGTTGAAGCAACTAACCCCTTTAAGGTCTAATTTTTTTTCTATGTAATCGAAATATTTTTTTACGTTTATGTTATCCATACAAACAACGCTAATGTCTTCAGGCTTTAATTCTTGAGTGAGGTCTTTTAAGATTGATTCGACAATGAAATCCAACTCTTTTTTAAACTCATCAAATTTTAAAATTTCAATAATCTCATCATCACTTAGCATCTCATTTTTTATAGATGCGCTATTATGTATTGGCCTCTCAATTTCCATTTGAGATTTATCAGTAGAATCCCCTTTATTAACTTTGAATCCTAGGCTTTCCCAATGGTCATTACTTTCTAATCGTTGAATAATTTTAGGATTATTCTTTCTGTTTTTATTGTAAATACCGAGACCTAGAGCAAATGCGGTTATCAAAATTTTTCTTGGATTACGATAACATATATGTAAAATCAAATCTTGTAATTTGTCCTCACTTCTTGAAAAGTCGATAAAATATTTTCCTTCTACATTTTTTCCAAAAGTTTCTTTCTCATCTTGTATTTCAATGTCTAAAATATTCTGAAAATCGTCATAAGCCCATACAACCCTGTCTTTGTAAGTTATTTGTCTGCAAATTCTATAAAAACTATTTGGAAAATCTTGTGCTTCATCGATTAAACAGTAATCAAATTGCTTCTTTAAACTATTTTTATTTAGCTCTTCACAAACATATTTAAATGGCTGTTCTTTACTATTTGCTCTAGCTTTAGAAAGGTTTATAGGCGATATTCCATTATTTTTACTAGCATTATAATAAACACCCTCTAAATATTTTCCTCCCCAAGCGTGCATAATATTAATTTTATTCCAATTTGGGTCTCTATCTGCAAATTGTCTGTAAAATCTTGTTATTAAGTTTTTGACTACGTCATTTAAACTTTTAGTGTAATAAGTATATAGAACATTAGCTTCAGGGTTTTGCAAATGAATTAAAGCAGCTTTCATCGAAAGAATAACTGTTTTTCCAGAACCGGCTAGTCCTCTAATTCTTTGAGGACCATCTAAGATGAATAAAGCTGCTCTTTTTTGCTCTAAATCAAAATTGTAAATTTCATTTTCAATTGCTGATAATATAGCACCTTTAGAATTTTTAAAGTCGAGCTTGTCTTTTAGTTTTCTATTCTTAGGTTTAGGTATTCCTTTTGAACCTTCTATTGTTGCTTTTAAATCTCTATATTCGGATTCGGATAGTTCATTGTTTTCAGCTGAATCTATTATTAATTTTTTAATATCATTAAATGTAGTGCAGATTTCAAATTCAGATTCAATTTGATGATTATTTGGAATATTGTTCAAAAATAAAATTGATGTTATATCAATTTTGAGTGTCTTTCTTCTTCTATCCTCTATAAGAATTGGTGATTCTTTAAGAAGTTTTGCAAAGATTAATCTATCAATGTCATCTAATGAACTCTCTTCAGATTCAATTGAATTTAATTCTTGATTTGAACATTCAATAGTTTGAAATATAAATAATCCGTAATTTCTTGACACGAAAATTACATTTGCAGAAATTGTATCATCCGAATCTAAATTAGGATAAATAGGAAAATTATGATAGATAGCTGAATTTTCAAATTGTAGTTCTTCATCTATTTGATACAAATAAGTCAAAAGAGTCCTTGCTGAAGAATCTTTCTTTACTAAGTTTTCGTTTATGTTTTTTTCTATCATAAGGTTCTTTCAATCTTGCAACCAACATATATTACAAACACTCCTTTCTCTCATACCCCTAAAAACAAGCCAGATTAAAAAAAAGTATTCTATTATAATTTCCTCGTAAATATAATTATAAAGAATCCTACAAAAAAACAAAATCCCAATAGGTGTGCCTATCGGGATTTAACTTGTATTTGTGTTATTTAAAAAAAAACTTATTTCTTCATCACACGCACATTCATTTCTTCAACTTTTTTATCAGATAGAATAGAAGGCGCTCCGAATAATAAATCTTCGCTAGTTCCTGTTTTTGGGAAAGCCATCACCTCTCTAATGGATGCTTTTTTCTCTAAAATCATCATTAAACGGTCTACACCCCAAGCGATGCCGCCGTGTGGTGGTGCACCGTAATGGAAGGCTTTGTACATGGTGCCAACGCTTTTTAGCATCTCTTCTTTATTGTAGCCCATGTTCTTGTATGTGGCTTCAAGAATTTCAGGTTTGTGGGCACGCACAGAACCACCACCAATTTCGTAACCGTTTAAGATTAAGTCGTATTGTTGGGCGATAATACTGCCTATTTCTTCCTCTTTGCCATTCATGTGCTTGTCTAAATCGTAAATCGCAGGCATCGAGAATGGGTTGTGGGTAAAGGTCCAACGGCCTTCGTCGGTTTTCTCAAACATTGGGAAGTCAATTACCCAAGCAGGTCTTAATTCCTTAGGATTGATTAAACGTAACATGCTTCCTAGTTCTTGACGAACGGCATCTAAGGCTTTGTTTGCTGTAGCATAATCGGCAGCAGAGAAGAATACAATGTCTCCAACCTGTGCTCCGGTTGTTTTTATAATGCCTGCAGCAATCTCTTCACCTAAGAATTTAATGATTGGCGATTGTAAATCGTTTTCATTTACAATAATATAGGCCAAACCACCTAAACCATGCTGTTGGGCAATACCCGTTAATTTTTCAATTTGCCCTTTAGATAAACGTTTGTTGCCTTGTTCTTCGGCAGACACTTTAATACATTTTACAATACCGCCTTCTTCAATAGGTTTGCTAAAGACTTGGAATGTAGTATCTTTTACAATCTCGGTGATGTCTTGTAATTTCAATCCGAAACGTAAATCTGGACGGTCGCAACCGTAGTAATCCATGGCTTCTTGGTAGGTAAGCACTTCAAACGGATGTAAAATCCATTTTTTACCATATATTTTTTCAACAATCGCATTAAACATATTGGTGTTTAAATCTATGATTTGTTGCATGCTGGCATAGGCCATTTCAATATCCAATTGCGTGAATTCTGGCTGGCGGTCGCCACGAGAATCTTCATCTCTAAAACAACGTGCTATTTGAAAATACTTTTCGTAACCCGAAACCATCAACATTTGCTTGAATTGTTGTGGTGCTTGCGGTAGCGTGTAAAACGAACCAGCTTGCTTACGCGTTGGTACGATAAATTCACGCGCCCCTTCATCGGTTCCGGCACTTAAAATAGGCGTTTCAATTTCTAAGAAATCTTGATCGTCTAAAATATCGCGCATCATTTTAATCACCTTATGGCGATTTACAATAACACGACGCACATCGTCATTTCTATGGTCTAAATATTTATACTGAAAACGAACATTTTCATTCGTTTTAGTCGCTCTTTTTATTTCGAAAGGCAGCGTTTTAGAAAGGTTTAATATCTCTAAATCGTTCGCCTCTAATTCGATTTTTCCGGTGCGTAAAGCTGCGTTATAATCGTCCTCTTTACGTTGAAGAATGGTTCCTGAAACGGTAATGACCGACTCTGGTTTAAGTTTTACCAATTCATCTAAATTCGGGAAAGACTCACGACTTAAGCGAACTTGAAAAATTTGTGTGCTAGAATCGCGTAAATCGATAAAAATTAACTCCCCATGATCGCGAACGCTAGATACCCATCCAGAAAGTGTTACTTTTTCTGAAATGCTTTCTTCTGAAATATCAGAAATTAAGTGCGTTCTGTAGGTGTCCTTAATTACGATTGGAATTTGTGGGAGAACTTCTTCCTCTTTTTTTGTTGTTGGTTGCTGGTTATTGGTTGCTGGTTGTTGGTTGCCCGTTTGAGAGGCACTTTCAACTTTTAACTCTTCACTTTTAACTTGCTTCAAAATCCCTTCACGAATCACTTTTCCTGAAGCGCCTTTTCCTATAATCGCAATGACTTTTCCAACAAGAATACCTGCTTTACCTTGGTTCCCCGATTTAATATCGTTAGCAATGGCTTCATTTTCTGAAATGACTTTTGCAATCGCTTCCTCTATTTGAGATTCGGAAATGGTATTTTCTTCAAAATATTTATTGTAATCAAACTTTCGGTCTTTTAAGTAGGCGGTAATCGCATTCTGAACTAAAACAGAAGTGATTTTTTCGTCTTTAAAAAGCTGAAAGATTTCAATTAAATGTTCAATGCGGTGAATATCTGCATACTCATCGGCGCCAATATTATTCACTAGTGTTTTAGCTACAAACGACGGATCTTTAATCACGTTGTTAATAGCCACAAAAGTTTCCGAACGTAGGGAATCGGCTGTAAAAAACTTAGCGTCCTGCGGTAAAACGCCACCTTTAATTAAGATGGATTCTACGGCATAAGGTAAAGTACTTACATCGACATCAATCGATTCAACCACTTCTTTAATGCTTACAAAAGGTAAGTCTGGTTCCGAAATAAAACGGTAATCGGCTTCAAATTCCTTTTTACGCATGGTTTTGGTTTGCTTCAATTCGGCATCCCATAAAACCGTGGTTTGATCTGGTCTAAATTCTTTGTGTTCGATGTAGTAATTCAGTTGTTTTTCAACTTCTTCTTTTAAAGCATCGACCATAAACTTAAACGAGTTCAAGTTTTTAATTTCGGTACGCGGATTTAACTCGTAAGTATGTTTTTTACGAAGTGATACCGAAACATCCGATTTAAATTCCCCTTTTTCAAGGTTGGCTTCAGATATTTTTAAATTCTGAACAATACGCTGAATGTACTGCGCGTAGGTTGAAGCATCTTCGATATGACGAATACACGGTTCGGTTACAATTTCAATTAAAGGCACGCCAGCTTTGTTAAAATCGACTAACGAGATTTTCTTCTCGTGCATCAATTTCGCGGCATCTTCTTCAATGTGTACCTGAGTTAAATTCACTGTAAACTGCGAGCCATCATTACGGTAACAAGACACTTGTCCGTCAGGAATCACAGGGTTGTGAAACTGTGTAATTTGTATGTTTTTCGGGTTGTCTGGGTATTCGTAGTGTTTTCTATCCCAAGAAATAACTTCGTTAGAAAAAGTCGATTTTACCGCTTTTCCAAAGTAAATCGCTTTTGTAACGGCTTCTTTGTTAATGGCAGGTAAAACGCCCATTTGTCCCGTACATACCGAACATATATTTTGATTAGGTTGTTCTATTTCGCTATTGGCGCAAGAACAAAATAATTTGGTTTTGGTATTTAATCGAACGTGTGTTTCCAGACCGATTACTAACTCTAATTCGTGCTTTTTCAGCAAGTCGTTTAATTGTTCCAGTTCCATTATATCGTGTCTTTTAAGAAGTTAGCAAACTTCAAAACGAGTTCGTCATTATTTTTTGCAGCTGTAATTTGTAAGCCTGTTGAGGTGCCTTGTGGTACGGTTAACGTAGGTAATTGCCCTAAGCTAAAACCAACGGTATAAGCATCAGATAAGTACATGGCTAAAGGGTCTTTTAAGCTATCACCAATTTTAGGCGGAGTACTAGGTGTAACCGGAGAAAGGATGATGTCCACTTCATTAAAATCCTTTTCAAAATTTTCTGAAATTTGATCACGAAGGTTTAGACCTTTTAAATAAATTTCATCTGAAAATCCTTGAGATAGTACTTGGTTTCCACCCACGATTCGGCGTTTTGTCTCTTCAGAAAAATTCTCAGAACGGGTTACCGCGTAGGTTTCTTTTAAGTTTTCAGCTTCGATGCGATTGCCGTAATTAGTACCGTCTAAACGCGAAAGGTTAGAAGCGGTTTCAGCCATGGCTAAAGTATAGTAAGTGGATACTAAAGTGTTTGATTCAAAGAAATCTAAAGCTTTTACTTCAATACCTTTGGCTTTTATTTTCTCGATAGCTGCTAAAAAATCAGCTTTTATTTCAGAATCAATCGCGTCGCTTTCAATAAAATTTTTGAAGTACCCGACAGTTTTAATGGCTTCGGAAGATTTTATCGCCTCTGGAGTGATTTCCGCGGAAGCGTAAGTCGTTTGGTCCTTAACATCTTTTCCACTCATCACATTTAAAACAATGCGAATGTCTTCAATCGATTTTGCGATAGGCCCAACACAGTCGGTCGATGAGGCATACGCCATGAGTCCGTAACGCGAAATACGTCCGTAAGTCGGTTTTAAACCATACACGTTGTTGTAACCTGCTGGCTGACGAATAGAACCTCCAGTATCGCCACCAATTGAAAAAACAGTATAGTCTTTAGCAACGTTTACGGCCGATCCTCCACTAGAACCACCACCCACTAAATCGGGGTTTATAGCGTTTTTAACGGCACCAAAAATGGTGTTTTCGCTAGAGGAACCGTGACCAAAACTATCGCAGTTTTCTTTAACCAACGGAATGGCGCCAGCATCCAATAATTTTTGAATGGCTGTTGCCGTATAAGCCGATTTATAATTTTTAAGCAATTCGGAACTCGCTGTGGTAAGCGTGCCCTGAACCATGTAAACGTCTTTGATACCAAAAGGAATCCCTTCAAGCAAACCAATGGTTTCGCCGTTGGCTATTTTGGCATCTACTTTTGCTGCTAGCTCTAAAGCTTTTTCGTCTAGTAAAGCGTTTACAGTATGGTTGGTGTTTTGTTTTAAGGCGTCTAGTTTACTTTGCACAAGCGCTGTACAAGTAATATCTTGATTCACCAATTGTTGGTGAATTTTGTGTATTTGAGAGTCCATAACTATTCTTCTATGACTTTAGAAACGACTAAATAACCGTTTTTTTCTTTAGGAAAGTTTTCAATAATGATTTGTTTTTCTAGCTCTGAACTAGCAACCACAACATCATCTCTCAAATCATTTAAAGACACGCTGTTATTATGATTATTATTAAAAGAATTATTATTTGTAAGATTAGCGTTTTTAATAACCTCAAATAACTTGTTCACAGTCTCGGAAGGCTGTGCTCCTTTAATACTCGACAAAACGTCGACTGTCATAATTTTACTCATGTCTTTTTAATCTATTTTAAAGTGAAACTTTTAAGCGCGTAAAACTACAAAACATTTTAGGTAGTTTTTAGTTTCCTTAGACTAAAGTTGGAATATTGTTAGGATTATCAAAAAATAGGAGCAAAGTGTTTAAATCATTGAAATATTAATAAAAATGACGCATTAAATATGATTTTTTTTCTTTTGCTGAAAGTTAAAAAAAGTAATTATAATTGGGTGTGAAATGAAAATTCTAAAATGAGGTTGTTTAAAAAGCAAGTAAAAGTTAATTTGTTAGGTTGCCCTTGTAGAAACTGATATTGATTAGCAGTGAGTTAGAAATATCTTGACAAGTCCATGATGACATCAAACTTACTTTTTAGACAGCCTGGATTATTAGGGTTGAAATTAATCGGTTTTTACGCTTATTTTAAGGCAATTTGGTACTGTAAAACCGCCATGCCTTTGTAGTCTATGTTGGTTAAAGAAACCGCATCAAAAATGGGGCGGTATTGGTAACCTAAGCTTATTTTATTGCTATGCGTGCCGTTAATTAAAAAGTTTGTGGTGAAGTCGTAAACCGTCATCTTGTCGTTTAAAGCATCCCAATTGGCATGCTGAATAGCGATATTGGGTTGTATAACCACCTTATGATCTAGTAATTTAGTTTCTTTAAAGGCATAACCAAATTGCATGTACCACGTGCTACCTGTTCCTAGCATAGGAAACGCAACGCCGGCACCATTAAAATCGCCGTTTTCTACACCATTTGTGGGGTTGTTAGCGCCCAAGTTTCTAATGTAATCTTTACCGTAATTAAAGTTGTAAAACCCTAAATATGCTGTAATGGCTTGCTGATTTGTTAGTGGTAAATTTAAAAAAGAATCGACCGCCCAATGTTTCATGTCGTAAAATGTGGTTGTGGGGTCTTGGGCATCGCCATCACTAAATGCTTTTGCTTGATACTGAAATCCAGCTCCAACATTAAACACTTTTTTGTTAGCCAAATAAGTACCTGTTTGGTAAGCTGTTTTATTCGATTCGTTTTCAAAAAATTGATATTTTAAGTACGACGATGTTTTCCAACGGGGTTTGTTGTTCGCAAAATCTACTTTTCCGTTTGGCGCTTCTGAAATGGCTCTGGGTTGGTTAAGCGAAACACGATAATCGAAACGACCGGCTTGGCCTTTTATCCAGGTTCCAAATTGCCGACCTAAATCGTCGTCTTTTTCTACGGTATTCAAAGGGAATAAGGGGGAGTCGAGTCCCATTAACGAATTGCTAGAGCGTATATTCCAACGGCTTAAACCCTGCCATCCCGATTTTCCGAAGCCTACTTCTGCATATTTTGAAAAAGCATATTCTACATAAAAATCTAATACATCAATTAGGGATTCTGCTTTTTTAAGGTTGTAATTATTATCGCCAAACATGGCGGAAACATAAATTTTGGGTGTGATTTGTGCTGAAATAGGTATTCGAATACGGCGTATAGAAATGTCTGTAAAATGCGATGTTGGCTCGCTATTTACTAAAGATCCCTTGTTTAAATCGGAGTAACGTAACCAAATTTGAGCGCGGGCATTCCAGTTTAGGGTAGGCTTGAATTTTGCTTCTTTTTCCTGCCCTATTAATGAAAACGGAGCTAATAAAAAAGCAATTAATAAAACTGTAAAAAAACCTGTGTCTTTCATTCTCAAAAGATGACGCGCAAATGCTTACTACAAAATTATACCAATCCTTCAAGTGAAAAGATGACATGTGTCATTTTTAAGCTAAATCTTTAAAATTGGTCTTTTTTTATTATTCTGTTGAATTTTCTGAATCAGAAAGAAGTGAAATTAGCGTCTTAGAATCATTTTTTATGGTGTCGTTCGTCGAAGTGGTTTAAAATACAGCAATATCAATTTTAAGCTACTTTTTAGGCGATTTAAGACGCTTTTAGGTAATTAACAATTGTTGATAATTTAATTATTGAAGCTGTAAAATGCTTTAAAAAACACATTTAAAGCCTTATATTTGTTTGTATTCAAAAGGATGCTTTAGGCGTCTTTTTTTATGCTGCTTTTTTATTAAGAAGTGGTGCATGCAAAAACTTTAGCAAATTAAAAATGATTGTTGGGTTGATGTATCATTTTGGCTGAAAAACGCGTTAGGGATTGCAGTGGAAAGCCCACAGCGCCTTTTTTTGGCGCGAGGACTTGTAATGTAAAGCCCGACCTTTAGGTAACGCCCAAAGAAATTTGTGGTGTTATGTAAAAATTAATAATAGAATTAAACAATTTTAAATAATATGAGCGAACCAAAAGAAGAATTTAATAAGCATAATTATTCTGCTGATAGTATTCAGGCTTTAGAAGGCATGGAGCACGTACGTATGCGTCCTTCAATGTATATTGGAGATGTTGGCGTACGCGGATTGCACCACTTGGTGTACGAGGTTGTAGATAACTCGATTGATGAGGCCTTAGCAGGGCACTGTAACAACATTACAGTGATTATTAATGAAGATAACTCGATTACAACTGAAGATGATGGTCGTGGTATCCCTGTAGATTTACATAAAAAAGAAGGTGTTTCTGCCCTTGAGGTGGTTATGACCAAAATTGGAGCCGGAGGTAAGTTTGATAAAGACTCTTACAAGGTTTCTGGTGGTTTACACGGTGTGGGTGTAAGTTGTGTAAATGCATTGTCGGAAAACTTAAAAGCAACCGTTTATAGAAACGGTGAAATTTGGGAACAAGAATACGAACGTGGAAAAGCCATTTATCCGGTTAAAAAAATTGGTGAGACCGATAAAAGAGGTACGATTGTTACCTTTAAACCCGACTCGACTATTTTTACGCAGACTTTAGAGTATAGCTACGATACGTTAGCAAGTCGTTTACGTGAGTTGGCGTATTTAAATAAAGGAATTACCATCCATTTAGTTGATAGACGTACCGTAAAAGAGGATGGCGAATTTGAAGGTGAAACATTTCATTCTGATGAAGGTTTAAAAGAATTTATCAAGTATTTAGATGCTACTCGTGAGCCTTTAATGAAAGATGTAATTGCTTTTGAAGGTGAGAAAAATGGCGTGCCTGTTGAGGTTGCTATGATTTATAACACCTCTTATGCTGAAAATTTACACTCTTATGTAAATAATATTAACACCCATGAAGGTGGAACGCATTTATCTGGTTTCCGTCGTGGTTTAACACATACCCTTAAAAAGTATGCTGATGAATCTGGGATGTTGGATAAATTAAAGTTTGATATTGCTGGTGATGATTTCCGTGAAGGTTTAACGGCTATTATTTCTGTAAAAGTTCAAGAGCCTCAATTTGAAGGGCAAACCAAAACCAAATTAGGAAACCGCGAAGTGTCTGCTTCTGTAAGTCAGGCCGTTTCTGAAATGCTGACTGATTATTTAGAAGAGCATCCAGAAGACGCGAAAGTTATCGTTCAAAAAGTAATTCTAGCTGCCCAAGCCCGTCATGCTGCTCAAAAAGCGCGTGAAATGGTGCAGCGTAAAACGGTAATGAGTATTGGCGGATTGCCTGGAAAATTATCAGATTGCTCTGAGCAAGATCCTGCAAAATGTGAAGTGTTCCTTGTCGAGGGAGATTCGGCGGGTGGAACTGCTAAACAAGGTCGTGATAGAGCGTTTCAAGCCATTTTACCATTAAGAGGTAAGATTTTGAATGTTGAAAAAGCCATGACGCACAAGGTTTTTGAAAACGAAGAGATTAAAAATATTTTTACAGCGCTTGGGGTAACTATTGGAACCGAAGAGGATAGTAAAGCCTTAAACCTTTCTAAATTACGTTACCATAAAGTGGTAATTATGTGTGATGCCGATATTGATGGTAGCCACATTGCCACTTTA
This sequence comes from Tamlana sp. I1, assembly GCF_015355625.1. Lineage (GTDB taxonomy): Bacteria > Bacteroidota > Bacteroidia > Flavobacteriales > Flavobacteriaceae > Pseudotamlana. The sequence continues at coordinate 188,376 of NZ_JACLAF010000002.1, read as the reverse complement.
ATTTTAACCTTCTTCTTCAGATACATGAAGGAATTGATTGAAAACGGACATATCTACATTGCAACACCTCCTTTATATTTAGTTAAAAGAGGTGCTAAAAAGCAATACGCTTGGTCGGATAAAGAACGCGACGCTATTGTTGCTGAGTTTGGCGATGGTTCAAAAATCCAACGTTATAAGGGTCTTGGAGAGATGAACGCTGAGCAACTTTGGGATACAACTATGAATCCTGAGTTTAGAACCATGCGTTTAGTGCAAATAGATAACGGTACAGAAGCCGATAGAATTTTCTCTATGTTAATGGGCGATGAGGTGCCACCTCGTAGAGAGTTTATTGAAAAGAATGCTGTTTACGCAAACATCGATGCGTAATAAGTAAATTGTGTTAATTGCTATTGTAAAATCACCCTGTCCATTTTTTAATGGCAGGGTTATTTTTTTGGACTGATTTTACTGTAGAATTAGTGTTAATTTTGGTTTTAGATAATGAAACAGCTTGTTAATATAACATTTCTAAATTTTTATCATAAAATTTTTAGGTAGTCTCAAAAAACCTGTGAATTGTCTGTTACTTCTTTATTAAGACTGTTTTAATTCGTAAATTAGCACGGTTTGAACTATAATGAGTTGTATTTCGAGCTTAAAACAAATAAATACTAATAATAAATAATAAAAAAATGAAAGTAACTGTAGTAGGAGCAGGAGCAGTAGGTGCAAGTTGTGCTGAGTATATTGCTATTAAAAATTTCGCTTCAGAAGTCGTAATTCTTGATATCAAAGAAGGTTTTGCTGAAGGAAAAGCAATGGATTTAATGCAATGTGCATCTTTAAATGGATTTGATACTAAAATAACAGGTGTAACGAACGATTATAGCCAAACAGCAAATAGTGATATTTGTGTGATTACTTCAGGAATTCCTCGTAAACCAGGTATGACTCGTGAAGAGTTAATTGGAATTAACGCTGGGATTGTTAAAAATGTATCAAAAAGTTTACTTGAGCATTCTCCAAACATGATTCTTATTGTGGTGAGTAACCCAATGGATACCATGACTTATTTAGCTCATAAATCTACAGGAATGCCAAAAAATAGAATTATTGGTATGGGTGGTGCTTTAGATTCTGCTCGTTTTAAATACCGTTTAGCTGAAGCTTTAGGTGCGCCTATTAGCGATGTAGATGGTATGGTAGTTGGTGGTCATAGCGATACAGGTATGGTGCCATTAACAAGTCATGCTACAAGAAACAGTATTAAAGTTTCTGAATTTTTAAGCGAAGAGCGTTTAGCGCAAGTTGCTGAAGATACTAAAGTTGGTGGAGCAACATTAACGAAGTTATTAGGTACTTCTGCATGGTATGCGCCAGGAGCAGCTGTATCAGGAATGGTACAAGCTATTGCTTGTGATACTAAAAAGATTTTCCCTTGTTCTACTTTCCTTGAAGGAGAATATGGTTTAAATGATATCTGTATTGGTGTGCCAGTAGTATTAGGAAAAGACGGTATCGAAAAAATAGTTGATATTCCTTTAAGTGATGCTGAAAAAGCACACATGAAAGCTAGTGCTGAAGGTGTAGCAAAAACAAACGGATTGTTAGAGCTATAGGCTGGATAATCTTTATAAATAAAAAAGCGTCTGAAAATTAATTTTCAGACGCTTTTTTTATGATGAATTTTGAAGTTAATTACATACCAACAAACTTCAAGGCTTGTTTTAATAATTTTGGGTTTTTTGTGATGTAATCAATCGCATGTGCTGCTAAGGATTTGTTTCCTAAAATAGAAGACATAAGATCTGAGTTGCTAGAACTTTTAGTGGCTAAATCTAAAACAGATTTAGAAGTTTCAGGATCAGATTTTAAAAAGTCTATAGTTTTAGATTGTAAATCTTTATCATTCATTAAAGCATTTTTAATTTGCTTTTCTTGACCTGAACTTAGGTTTGAAGCAGATTCAGTTAAATCTGAAGTTTTTACTGGAAATGATTGAGCCGATAACGCAAAAGTTGAAAAGGCTAGTACGAGGGTTGACAATACAATTTTTTTCATGGTATTAATTTTGTTTTAGCCCATAAAAATAATGCTTTTATATATGGATTTATAAAAGTTGATGTTAAATAATTGGCGTTATAAAGTTAATTTGAAGGCCAATTGCTTACGATTTAGTCTTTTGAATATAGAATGCGGTCGCCAACCGAAAGTCCCCAAGCGCTCACTAAACCAGCGTTAACTTCTAAAACATATTTGGCTGGTGCGTTTGATGGTAACGACGATTCGTCAAAAGGTTTTGCGTTTTCTTGAAAACTAACAATCGTTTTATCAGCGTTAATATAAATCAAGTCTAAGGCAATTTTGGTATTCTTCATATAAAAATAACGCTCTTGCTCATCTTCAAAAACAAAAAGCATCCCATGATTGCGTTTCATGGCATCGCGATACATTAATCCGGTTTGTACATCAAAATCGGTGTCGGCAATTTCAATGTCCAAATTAATTTTGGTAGAATCGGCTGCTTTTATAATGCTTAATTCGCCTTCTTTAGTGAAGGTAACTTCCGTTTGTTTAATACTTTTTTTATCCTCTTTACAGCTTGAAAAAGTCAATAAAAAAGATAAAAAAAGTAAAAAAGGATAACCTTTTATAAGCATGTTATTTTACAGTGGTTTTGGGTTTGTAAACAAACATAAAATACAAACCAATTAATACAAAAGGGATGCTTAACCATTGTCCTGTATTTAAGCCAAACCAATTGATGTACTCTTCGCCTTGTGGTTCTTTGGTGAATTCAATAAAGAATCTAATGCTCCATAAAAGCACTAAAAACAACCCGAATAAAAAGCCTGTTTGGTCTTTTTTAGTGGTTTTTGAATAGAAATACCATAAAATTAGAAATACAAATACATAACAAAACGATTCGTAAAGCTGAGACGGATGTCTGTAAGGTACCGCATCTAACAGGTTTTGAAATTGCGGATTATCAGTTACTGCATTATAGGCTTTTTGAACATCTTTAATGCCTGTAAGTTGCACAATTTCATTTTTATAATATTGGTCTTGTATAAAGCGAACCCCAAAATTAGAATCGGTTACTTTTCCAATAATTTCAGAATTAATAAAATTTCCAATACGAATAAAAATAGCACCTGATGCTACAGGAATAACCACGCGATCTAAAATCCAAAGTAAGGATTTGTAATTGTATTTTCTTCGGTACAAGTACATACCAATAATAATACCTATGGCAGCACCGTGACTTGCTAAGCCTTGAAATCCGGTAAACTGAAACCCACCTTTAAATTTAAAAGGTAAAAAGATGCTGAAAAAATCTTCTGAAATTAATTCCGATTGATAGAATAAAACATGACCTAAACGGGCACCAATCATGGTGGCTAAAACCGTGTAGATAAATAAGGGGTCTAGGTAGGTTAACGATACTTTTTCTTTGGTGAAAATACGTTTCATAATGTACCAGCCTAAAATAAAGGCGGTCACCCACATGAGACTGTAAAAATGAATTTTGAAATTTCCTGCTATATCAATTCCTGAGATAGGATTCCAATCGAATTTTAATGCTTGCATAAGTTTGTGTGTCGTTTTCTATTTTAAAAGTTCTAAAATTTCAACTTCAAAAATAATATTAGATTTTCCAGGGATACCACGTGTGCCACTTTCGCCATAGGCCAAATGATGCGGAATAAATAAGGTGGCTTTGTCGCCAACATGTAAATGTTGTAAGCCTTCTTTAAATCCAGGAATCATATACGCGTTAGGGGCGAGATCGGCAATTATAGGGGTGTATTTGTTCGCTAATTTTCGTTTTTGGTTAACAGCATCTTGCTGCTCGGCAACCTCTAATTTGCTAGTTTCTATAAGTTTTCCATTTTCAAAATAAACGGAATAATTTACAAGGGCTTTCGATTTTTTAGGAAGTTTTTCTCCCGTTCCTTTTTCAGAAATAAAATATTGCAAACCAGATTCAAGGGTTGTAGCTTGTGCTTTTTGAGCTTCAAATTTTTCTTTTGAGGCTTTTAGTATCGCTTCAGCCTTTTCAATTCTTTCTTTTTCTAAGCGTTCTTCTTCGGCAAAATGTTCCTTAAATATTTTAGGCGCATTAAAGGCTTTGGCGGCTTTTCCTTTTCTAATAATTACCAGATGTTCTAAAACGACATCGGTTAATGGTTTGTTTCTTTCATTCGTTTTTACTCTCGAAATGGTGTCTAAAACATCCAACCCAATAATCACTTCACCAAAAACTGTATGCACGTGATCTAAATGTGGTTTGGGGATAACGGTTATAAAAAACTGACTCCCGTTAGAATGCGTACCAGAGTTAGCCATAGATAGAATGCCAGGCTTGTCGTGTTTTAAATCGGGATTAAATTCATCTTTAAACTTGTAGCCAGGATTGCCTTTCCCTGTACCTGTTGGGTCGCCACCTTGAATCATGAAATCGGCAATAACACGATGAAAAATAGTGCCGTCGTAGTATTTTTTGTCTTTGTAAGGTTCTTTAACTAAAGTGTTTGTGCCTTCGGCTAAGGATACAAAGTTGGCTACGGTTACGGGTGTTTTTTCTTGTTCTAATTTGGCAAGCATTGTGCCTTTGTTGGTAATAAATTCGGCATATAAGCCATCTTCTAATTCAGGATATGGCGCTTTGCAGGATGCTAGATTTAAGCAAAGTATTAAGCCTAGAATTTTAATGCTGTTTTTAACTAAATTCATTCGTCTTGAGTAATAGAGTTTACTGTTACCTCGCAAATAATAGGCGTGTTGCTGCCTATTTTATTTTCGTCGCCATAATAACCGTATGCTTTTTGTGAAGGGAAGAAAAAAGTAGCTGTTTCGCCTGTTTTCATAAGTTTTAAACCCTCACGAAGACCTGTGAATAACTCTTGCTTATCCATGGCATAATTTTGCGTTTTTAGGTCTTCAGTAGAATATATAAGTTTGCCATTAAGCGCCTTTACATTGTAATTGTAATTTACAATATCTCCAAAATCTGGTGTTTTTAAGGAGTCAACTTCAATCTTAGTATTGTAGTAATACCAAAATCCGCTTTCGGAGGCGATGTACTCTTGGTTTTGCTGCTCTAATAGTTTTTTTATAGAGGCATATTCTTTAGAGTTTAGTTTTTTATTTCGTGCAATAGAGGCATCAATAAAAGAGCCAGATTTCACAGAAACTGGTCGGCGTGCTTCGGGTGTTTTACAGCCAAAAGCAACCAAAAGCAATAGGATTATTAGTGGTTTATGCATGGTTTAAAGCTTGGTTATAACTAGGCAATATACTAATAAATTTTTCAATGGTTTCATTTAATGAAATCTCGCTTCGTCCACCGGCAGCATTGGTGTGACCGCCACCATTAAAATGTGCACGAGACATTTCGTTAACCGAAAAATCACCTTTAGAACGCAGCGATATTTTGATGATGCCTTCTTGGCGGTCTTCAATAAAAATGGCAGCAAGCACGATGTTGTCTAAAGATAAAGCGTAGTTAACAATACCTTCGGTATCTCCTTTTTTGTAATTATAACGATTCAATTCGTCTTGAGATAGCGTGATATATGCAGCTCGCGATTCTGGAATCACTTTTAAGTTTCTTAAAGCGCACCCCAATAACTGTAAACGTTCATAACTGTTTGTGTCGTATACATTATTATGAATAATCGCGTTTTCGGCGCCTTTTTCAATAAGATTGGCTACAATACGGTGTGTGGTACTTGTAGTTGAGCGAAACCTAAAAGAGCCTGTATCGGTCATTATACCCACGTATAAACAGGTGGCTATATCAGCATCAATGCTATCGGCATCACCAAGAATGTCTATAAAATGATATACCATTTCGCAAGTGGAACTCATGCTAACATCACTGTAAGTGTATTTGGCATAATCATCAGGTGCTTGATGGTGGTCTATCATGATTTTTAGGGCTTGGCTTTCGCTTAAAACCGATTCCATATTGCCTGTTCTATGAAAGGCATTAAAATCTAAAGTAAAAATAATGTCGGCATCATTAATTAAGGCGTTGCAAGCTTTTGTTTGCGTTTCATGAATTAAAATGCTTTCATTTCCAGGCATCCATTTTAAAAATGAAGGATAATCGTTTGGCACGATAACCTGTGCGTTATGCTTATTTTTTAAAAGGTAGTGGTAGAGTCCTAATGTCGAGCCAATAGCATCGCCATCGGGGTTTTTATGCGGAACAATAACAATTTTTTTTGGTGTTGCTAATAATTGTTTTATGCCTGTAACGTCTTCTTTATTCATAGATGGCGAAGATACAATTTTTTTAAAATTCGTTTAGTTGCTTTTTATGATAAATACATTACTTTTGCAGGCAAAATAAGAGGTTTGTTAATTTGTTTTCAGAAATTTATAATGTTGTGAAGGCTTATTTATCAAATTAAATATCCGAATAAAAAAATTATAGACATGGCAACAAATAGAACATTTACAATGCTTAAGCCTGATGCTGTTGAAAAAGGACACATTGGAGCAATCTTAGAAAAAATTTCAGCTTCAGGTTTTAGAATTGTGGCGATGAAATTAACACAAATGACAAAAGCTGATGCAGAAACGTTTTACGCAATACATAACGAGCGTCCGTTTTTTTCAGAATTAGTTGAATATATGACGCGTGGCCCGATTGTAGCGGCGATTTTAGAAAAAGAAAATGCAGTAGACGATTTTAGAACTTTAATAGGTGCTACCAATCCTGCTGATGCTGCCGATGGAACTATTAGAAAAATGTTTGCAGATTCTATTAGCGAAAATGCGGTACACGGAAGTGATAGTGATGATAATGCTGCTATTGAAGGTGCTTTCCATTTCTCAGGAAGAGAGCAGTTTTAAGTATTAGAAACACACAATTAGATATTTAAAAATCCGTAACTTTTTGTTGCGGATTTTTTTGTGATTAATGTTGGTGAAGCATTATATCTACACGAAACATTTAGCTTTAAAATGAAAATGGTTAACTTTACAAACGATAAAAATTTTGAAGCAGCACTTTTCTTAAATTTATGTTAGATTCGTAGCACTGAAATAATATAAAAGGCTCTAATTTATAAATAACTAACACTCAAATTAAGACTATTTATTCTTCTTTTTCGTAGTGAAAAACTCAAAAACTCAAAAAACATATAAAATTCTTAAGTATATTTTTTTCTGTGCTTGTTTGGTTTTTACAGGTACGATAAAATCGCAAACCTTATATCCAGAAATTACTAATTATTCTTTTGGCAGTAGTCAAAACTGGAGTGTCGATGTAAATTTCGAAGCCTCTATAGCAGTGGCTAATAATGCAGGATTGTCTACATACAATGGGCAAACTTGGGAGATGCACCAATTGCCTAAAAACATGATTATCCGATCGGTTTTATGTGATGGCGATATTATTTATACAGGTTCTTATGAAGAGTTTGGCTATTGGAAAAAGGATGCTTTAGGGGAATTAAAATACAATTCTTTAAAATCAAAATTTGAAGTTAATAATCCTCAAGACAGTGAAGAATATTGGCAAATTATAAAATATAATGATCTTATCATTTTTAGGTCTTTCGGAGCCATTTACGCTTATGATGGTACTAAGATTAAGAATATTACAACCGATTTTAATGTATCTAATATAAGTGTTTACAAGAACAAACTAATATTTGGAAGTTTAGATCGCGGGGTGTTAGAAGTCACTAATTCTGGAGTAAAACCTTATTTTCAATACGAAGCATTAAGGAGTTTGTCTTCCGTTAGTCATTTAACATCCTTTAAAGATTTGTTGTTTGTTTTCGATCAAAATTCTGGAGGGTATTTGGTTAAAGCAGATAGTGTTTCAAAACTACCAGAGGCTATAAATTTAGTGCTTAAAAACTTCACTCTTAACAAGGTAACATTTATTGATGAGACTCAAGTTGCTTTTGGTACGGTTAAAAATGGAGTGGTTATTTATAATTTTATTAAAGATGAATATCGGGTTATTAATAAGCGTTCGGGGTTAAGAAACAACACTGTATTGGATATGGCGCTTAGTGATAATAATTTATGGTTAGCCCTAGACGATGGTGTTAGTAGAATAGCTATTAAAAGTGAGTATGCTTATTTTAATGATATAACAGGAACTTTAGGAGCTGTTTACGATGTTGCATTTTTTAATAACGCATACTATTTGGCAAGTAATACAGGGGTGTATACTTTTATTGACAACGAACTGGCGCTGGTTGCAAATTCTGAAGGACATTGTTGGAGTTTATTTCAATATCAAAATAAATTATTGTGTGCGCATAACCGAGGGGCTTTTGTTTTAGAATCCAATCGTTTAGTGCCTATTGAGGGGTCTTTTAGTGGTGTTTATAATTATTATTCCATCCCCAGATCTAAAGATTTATTGATTTCTACTTATTCAGGTATTGCCGTTTTAAAAGAAAACAAAAAGCAGTTTGCAATTTCTGCACTGGCTGGTTTGGAGGGGCCTATTGATAAGGTCGTTTTCCAAAACGATAGCACACTTTGGGCAACTGGAAATTATGAAGGGCTTTTTAAAGTGGATTTTGATAGTGGTAATCTAAAAATAAATGATGTTCAAAGTTTAAGTGATCATGCTGTTATTTCAGAAAATAAAGTAAAGCTAGAACCTATAAACAACCAACTCTATTTTGTAATTAATGGTAACTGGTTTACGTATTCTAACAACACACAATCTTTTGGAGTATTTGTTGATTTTAAAAATAAAAGCTTACTCGGAGAGAAAAACGGCTCGCTTTGGATGTATGACAATCAAACATTGGGGCTTGTTAATTATGATCGCGAGTTTAAAATTAAAGATGTTTTATTCAATAAAAATTTAACTTCAAAATTTGTAACAGGGTACGAAAAAATAATTTACAAGAATGATTCCACTCTAATTTTCAATTTAAAAGATGGTTTTTCCACTTTAAATTTGAAAAAGGACATCCAATATAAAACATCACAACCTAAAGTCGCTAAAATATATGTTAATAGGGAGTTGTTTCAAATTTCAAAAAATAATTCCATAGAACTCAATCATGAACAAGCACAATTGGTCACTTTTGATGTGTATACTCCAGGGCATTATGAGAATGCACTTCAATATCAATTAAAAGGAAGGGTTAATCAAGAAGAAGCTATTGTAAACGGTGTTTTTACGATTCAAAATTTACCAGCAGGTGATTATAATCTAACTATTTTTGAAAAAAAACAGCCTTCAAGAAAAACACATTTTGAAATTAAAATATTGCCACCATGGTATTTAAGTACTTTAATGGTGGTTTTTTATCTCATGTTGGTTTTATTGGGGATGTATTTAGCAGGACGCTACCAAAAACATAAAGCAGAAAAAGCACATCTAAAAACTCAAAAGCGCTTAAAAGCAGAAGCTGAAAAAAAACTTCAATTGGTTGAGAAAAATAACTTAATCAATGAAATAAAAACAAGAAAAAAAGAACTTACAAATAGAACGGCTTCAATAGTTAAAAAAAATGAGACTATAATTTTGCTTCGTAATGAGTTAAAGCGTCTTGAAAAAGTGTCTCCAAATGTGACAAGAACCAAAAATATTTTGCATCGTTCAGGAGAGCAATTAGACAGTAAAAATGATTGGCACATCTTCGAATCTAAATTTAACGAGCTTAATGAAGACTTTTTTAAGAACCTTTCTAAAGCATTTCCTAAGCTAACTACAAAAGATCGTAAGCTATGTGCCTATATAAAAGTAGGGCTCACTTCTAAGGAAATTGCTCCTTTATTAGGGATTACCGTTAGAAGTGTTGAGCTACAACGTTATCGATTGAGAAAAAAGCTAAATTTAGATGCTGAAATTACTTTTATCGAATTTTTAAGAGGGTTTTAGTACGATATTCTTGTTTTTAAAGCCTTTTTCTGCCTCATCATCACTACATCATTTTGTTAATTTTTGAGTTAATTTGTTTTTTAAAACACTGTTAATCAGGATTTTTTGTTTTTTGTGTATCTACATCTTTAATATTGAACTTGAGACTTTGCTTAATCCTGTAAATTTGTTTCAACGATAAACTAAATGAGTATTTACAAAACTAGAATAATGACTTATGTATTTTAAAAACCAAATTTTAACTTGCTTTATATTCTTAATAACATCCCAGATGATCTTTGCGCAAAACAGCGTTTCTGGAAAAGTTACAGACGAATATGATATCCCACTTCCTGGTGCAAATGTCACCATTGATTCAAGACAAAAAGGCACCCAAACAGATTTTGATGGCGGATTTACTTTAGAGGTATATCCTGGAGATGTAATCACAATAAGTTATTTGGGCTACATTAAACAAACCATTCCTGTTGGTGACAAAACCAAATTTATAATTAAACTAAAAGAAGACGTTAGCGCCTTAAGTGAAGTTGTAGTTGTAGGGTACGGTACACAGAAAAAGGCTATTTTAACTAGTGCTGTTTCTCAAGTAAAAGGCGAAGATTTAGCTAAAGAACCTGTTTTAAATGCAGCGCAAGCTTTGCAAGGTAAAGCGTCTGGTGTTTTGGTTATGGCATCCGATGCGCCCGGACAAGCATCAACGGTTATTATTAGAGGTTTAGGTACTGTACAAGGTGGTCGCGATCCTTTGTATGTTGTAGATGGGGTTTTAACCGATAATATTAACAACATTAATTCTGCAGATATAGAATCTTTAAACGTTCTTAAAGATGCCGCTTCACTTGCAATCTATGGAAATAGAGGTGCCAATGGTGTGGTTATGGTTACTACAAAAAAGGGAAAGAGTGGTAAAATGGTGCTTAATTTTGATACCTACACAGGGTTTCGTGATATATTAAGCCGTGTTGAAATGGCCAATGCTTCGCAATATGTAACTTATAGTAATGAAGCATTAAGACGCGATTACTTAACAGATAACGACCCAACCAATGATGATAGTACTTTTGGATTTATACCAACAAATCAAAAATACGACACCAATTGGTTAGATGAAATAACTCAACAAGGTTTAGTGTCAAACTACAATCTTTCTGCCTCTGGAGGTTCCGATAACGTAAAGGCCTTTTTTAGTGCAGGTTTTAATGAGGAGCGTGGTGTTTTATTAAACGATGAGTTTAATAGATTAACCCTTAGAAGTAATGTTGATTATAAAATTAGTGATAAAATTGATTTTTCACATAATGTAGGGGTGCAATTGGCTTCAGGAAGTCCACAAAATTACGGCCTTTTTACATCGGCTTATAAACAAGCGCCAATTATTCCTGTAAGAGATGAAAATGGAGCTTACGGGTCTTCAACCTCACTTAATAGTGTAGCCAATCCAGCCGTAGATGCTGGAAACGAGTTTAAAAAAGATAAAAATAAATTCTTCAAAATTCAAGGAGCTTTTAAATTGGACTATGAAATTATTGAAGACTTAACTTTTACCTCTCGTTTTTCTATAGAAACGGAATATGGTAGGTTTTATGCTTTTAGAGATCGCTTAGGGAATTTCTTGGCTCAAAACCCTTTTAATACAGAAAGTAGTTTTGAAGGTGATTCAGAAAATCCTGCTAAAACACGTCTTACGGTAACACATACAAACACCTACAGATGGTTTCTTGATAATTATTTCACGTATAAGAAGACCTTTAATGAAAAGCATACACTTAATGCAACTTTAGGTATTACTTCTGAAGAAAATCGTAGCGAACTCCTTTCGGCTACCAGAAATAACGTGCCTTTAGATCCAAATTTAAATTTTAATTTAAATACTGGTGATGAAGATGATACGCAACTTAACTCAGGAGCTTTAAGCGTAGTAGATCGCTTATATTCTTATATCGCCAGAGTTAATTACGATTATAAAGACAAGTATTTACTAGGAGGTTCTTTTAGAAGAGATGGGTCTAGTAAATTCCAAAAAGGACAACAATTTGGAAACTTTTATGCAGTAAGTGCTGGTTGGGTAGTTACTGAAGAGAAGTTTATGGCAAACAGCATCTTCAATATTTTAAAGCTAAGAGCGAGTTATGGTGAGTTAGGAAATCAAAATGTACCATTAAATGTTCTTGCAGCCACTACAGGAAGTGCAGGGTTTTATCCATTCGGCCAAAATCAAGATTTACAGCAAGGGATTACAATTACAGGAACAATTCAAGAAGACTTAACCTGGGAGACCACAAACGAGTTTGATTTAGGTTTAGAGTTTACGCTTTTAAATTACAGACTTTCTGGTGAGTTGGATTTTTATAGACGATTAAACACCAATGCGACTTTACAAATTGAATTGCCAGATATTATTGGTTTCGATCCTTTTAATTCTCACGTTGGTGAAATTGAAAATAAAGGGATTGAATTCGCTTTAAATTGGAAAGACAATATTGGAGAAGATTTTAAATACAATGTTGGGTTCAATGTTTCTTACAATGAAAATAAAATCACCAAAGTGACCAACCCATTTTTTAGCGAACAATTAGGGGGCTTTATTAATAACGGGCAGTATACTAAAAAGGTAGCTGTAGGTCAACCTTTAGGTAGCTTTTACTTATACGATATTGAAGGCATAGATGATCAAGGAGATTTTGTTTACAAAGATTTAAATGATGATGGTGTTATAGATGAAAGTGATAGAGCGTATTTCGGCTCGTATTTACCAAAGTTTTTTGGAGGGTTTAATTTAGGAATTCAGTATAAACAATTTGATTTTGGCGTAGAAACCTTTGCAAACGTTGGAAACAAAGTTTATAACGGAAAAAAAGCCCAGCGTTTTGGAAATGAAAATATTGAACTTTTAAATTTTAATAGCCGTTACACAACCGGAAGACCAAGTAATACAACGCCAAGAGCCTTTAATAATGTGCCTTTATCTTCAACGTATTATTTAGAGGATGGCGACTTTTTTAGAATAAATAATATTACTGCAGGTTACACCATTCCTATGAAAAACAATAGCTTTTTTAATACGGTGCGTATTTATGCAACGGCTAAAAACCCATTTGTTTTTCAAAAATTCACAGGCTTCTCTCCTGAATTGTCGGGAGATCCATTAGGGAATGCAGGGATAGAGCTTGATGCTTACCCAACACTTAGATCATTTTACATTGGATTAAACACATCATTTTAAAAAATAACTATGAAAACAATACTTAATAGAATCAAAAAGATTTCTTTAGTTACAGTGCTGTCTTTATTAGGCTTACAGTCTTGTTCAGAAAATTTTATAGACGTAGACTCTAATCAGGAAACCGAAGATGCGTTAACTCCAGATAGTGCGCCAGAGTTAGTAAACGCAATTTATAATAGCTTTTTAAGCTGGGAAATGAGCTCATTTGGTTGGACAGGATTAACCAGTATCGCTTCAGACGATGCAGATAAAGGCAGTATTCCTAGTGATACAGGAGCAGATAAAGATTTATTAGATGCTTTAACAATTACACCAACACTTTTATCTGCAGCAGAAGTATGGCGCGGGCATTATGATGGTATTCAACGTGCGAATCAGGCCATTAGTAGAATTCCAAAATTTGAAATGGATGCCAACTTACAAACACGTCTTTTAGGTGAAGCTCGATTTTTAAGAGGATTGATGTACTTTAGGTTAGTGCAAACTTTTGGTGGCGTACCATTAATATCGGAAGTGACTTCGGTAGAGGATATTAATGAAGATATTTTATCAAGAAAAACAAAAGAAGCCTGTTACCTTTTTATTGAAGAAGATTTACTATTTGCTATCGATGCTTTGCCGTTAAAAAGCGAATATCCTGCAGCTCAGTTAGGAAGAGCAACTAAAGGTGCAGCCCAAACTTTATTGGCAAAGGTGAGCATGTATCAGTCTAAATGGGATGATGTATTAGCATTAACTGAGGCGGTTATGCAATCCAACGAATACGGTTTAACACCAAATTACGAAGACATCTGGAAAGAAATTTCAGAAAATAATATCGAGTCCATATTCGAAATTCAAGCCAGAGGTAACGAACCTGCTGCTGGGGTAGATAAATACAGTACCATTCAAGGCGCTCGTGGCGAAGGCGGCTGGGGCTGGGGTTTCAATACACCCTCTGAAGATTTGGAAAAGGCTTACAGTCCTAACGATCAAAGAAAAGATGCTACCATTATGTTTGCTGGCGAAACTTTATTCGATGGTCGTGTTATCGACATCAATGCACCAAATCCAAGGTATAATCAAAAAGCATATTCAAGCATATTAACAGAATCAGAACAAACAGGAAAGAACATTAGAATACTGCGTTACGCAGAAGTATTACTAATGAATGCCGAAGCTAAATCTATTTTGGGTGGCGATGTGGCAACGCCTTTAAATGCTGTACGATTAAGAGCAGGACTTACTGCTGCAACAGACTTAAGTACTTTAGCTATTTGGGAAGAAAGACGTTTAGAATTGGCTTTTGAGCACGATAGATATTTCGACTTAGTAAGACAAGGTCGAGCTTCAGAAGTGCTTAATTCAAAAGGGATTCCTTTTGTTCAAGGTAAGCATGAAGTGTTCCCAATTCCGCAAGAGCAAATCGATATTAGTGGTGGAGCTCTAGTACAAAACCCAAATTATTAATTGAAAAGAACTTTAACGTATGATCCTTAATTCAAAAATAATGAGCATTATAAATCCAATCATTTTATTGATTACCCTTTTGATAACCAGTAATTGCACAAATAAAGATATAGAGGCACCGCCAGCTGATGTTGGTTTTATAGAAGAGCCTAGCGTAAAAACAATTCCTTTTGAAGAGTTATTAGATTTAGTACAACAACGTACATTTAATTATTTCTGGGATTTTGCAGAACCAGTTAGTGGTTTGGCTAGAGAAACCTCTAGAGACGCTGCACTTGGTGGTGAAGCCCCTAGAATCGTAACAACTGGAGGTTCTGGTTTTGGAATCGCATGTTTTCCTGCTGCCGTAGAACGTGGTTGGATAACTCGTGATCAAGCCATAAACCGATTAGATAAAATACTTACTTTTTTAGAAGGTTGCGAAAAATATCACGGCGTGTTTTCACACTGGTATTTTGGCGATACAGGAGTAACCAGACCGTTTAGCGATTTAGATAACGGTGCCGATCTTGTTGAAACCGCTTTCTTAATGGAAGGATTACTTATTAATAGGCAATATTTGTCTGTTGAAGCTGCTAAAGAAGCGTCGCTTATAAGCAGAATTACAACGATTTACGAAAATATAGAATGGAGTTTCTTTGAAAGAGGTCAAAATGAAATGACCTGGCATTGGTCGCCTGATAATGGGTTTGCTATAGATTTAAAAATTCAAGGTTGGAATGAATCGTTAATGGTTTACGTTTTAGCAGCAGGATCGCCAACATTTCCAATTACTAAAGAAACTTACGATAATGGCTGGGCAAGAAATGGTCAAATGGTGAATAATAATACCTATGTGGGGACTACTTTACCTTTAGGAGTCGATTTTGGAGGTCCGTTATTTTATTCTCATTATTCGTTTATTGGCTTAGATCCTCGTAATCTAAACGATCAATACGCTAATTATTTTGAGCAAAATAAAGCACATTCAAAAATTAATTACGAATACTGTAGAAACAACCCAAAAGACTTTATTGGCTACGGCGGAGACAGTTGGGGGTTAACTGCTAGTAACGATTTTAACGGTTATGCTGTGCATGATCCTTTAAATGATATCGGGGTAATTACGCCAACAGCTGCATTGTCTTCATTCCCGTACACACCAGAAGAATCTAAAAAAGCTTTAGAATATTTCTACTATAAACTTAACGACAGACTTTGGGGTAAATACGGTTTTTATGATGCCTTTTCTGAAGATCGTAACTGGTTTGACGATAGTTATTTAGCTATAGATCAAGGGCCAATTGTTGCCATGATTGAAAATTATAGAAGCCAATTACTTTGGGATCTTTTTATGAAAGATCAGGATGTTAAAAATGGTTTGGATGTTTTAGGATTTACATATTAAGTTTATGAAAAATAGTAATATATATATCTTTACAGCCTTATTAAGCGCCTTGTTTTTTAGCTGTAATAATGCAAACACTAAAACATCGGTAGTTAAGAGTGACGACATTATCGAACAAAAAATCGATTCGATTATTGCTTTAATGACTGTTGATGAAAAAATAGGACAAACCGTTTTATATTCTAGTATAGAAGATATTACAGGGCCTGTTTTAGATAAAAATTATACAACCTATCTTAAAAATGGACAAATGGGAGCCATTTTTAATGCCACTGGTTCGGCTTTTACAAGAAAACTTCAAAAAATAGCTGTAGAAGAAACCCGATTAGGTATTCCTTTAATTTTTGGATACGATGTTATTCATGGGTATAAAACCATTTTCCCAATTCCAATGGGAGAGGCGTCTAGCTGGGATTTAGAGCTTATGAAAAAAACAGCTAGTATTGCTGCAAAAGAAGCTGCTGCCGAAGGATTGCATTGGACATTTGCGCCAATGGTAGATATTTCAAGAGACCCAAGATGGGGTAGAATTGCTGAAGGTGCAGGCGAAGATACCTATTTAGGAAGCTTAATCGCCAAAGCAAGAGTTGAAGGGTTTCAAGGCAAAAATTTAGCAGATAAACATACCGTTTTAGCTTGTGCTAAACATTATGCAGCTTATGGTGCTGCCCAAGCGGGTCGTGATTATCATACGGTTGATATGTCTTTAAACACGCTTAAAGAAGTGTATTTACCACCATTTAAAGCAGCTATAGATGCCGATGTGGCTACATTTATGACGGCTTTTAACGAATTAAATGGCGTACCTGCTACCGGAAATAGCTTTTTGCTTAAAGATATTTTAAGGGATGAGTGGAAATTTAATGGTTTTGTAGTTACCGATTATACGTCTATTAATGAAATGGTACCTCATGGTTTTGCGGAAGACTTAAAACACGCTGGCGAATTAGCGATGAATGCTGGGGTAGACATGGATATGCAAGGCGGTGTTTACAAAAACCACATGAAAGCTTCGATAGAAGAAAACAAAATCAAAATTTCAAGACTTGATGAAGCGGTAAGAGATATTTTAAGGTTGAAATTTAAATTAGGACTTTTTGAAGATCCTTATAAATACTGTAATGAAGCTGATGAGGCTAATATTATTCTTCATAAAGACCATTTAGAAGTTTCTAGAGAAGCTGCAAGAAAATCGATTGTTTTACTGAAAAATGAAAATAATGTATTGCCATTAGATGCTTCTAAAAAAGTAGCTTTAATTGGGCCTTTAGCCGACGATCAATTTCATATTATCGGGAATTGGGCAGCAAAAGGTGATCGCGATGGTATTGCAGTAAGCGTAAAAGAAGGTTTTGAGGCTCAAAATAAAGCATTCAGCTACGCAAAAGGTTGCGATATTGAAGGTGGTGACACAGCAAACTTTAATGAAGCCATCAAAATCGCTAAAACTTCAGATGTTGTAGTTATGGTTATGGGCGAATCAGAAAGAATGAGTGGTGAAGCTGCAAGCCGAACCGACTTAAAATTACCAGGTTTACAGCAACAACTTATCGCAGAAATTAAAAAAACAGGCACACCTATTGTATTGGTGCTTTATAACGGAAGACCATTAAATCTAACCTACGAAAACCAAACTGTTGATGCTATTGTTGAAGCTTGGTTCCCAGGAACTGATGGTGGTCATGCGGTTACCGATGTGCTTTATGGCGATTACAATCCTTCAGGAAAATTAACTGTAACATTTCCAAGAAATGTGGGGCAAGTGCCTATTCATTATAATATGAAAAGAACTGGGAGACCTGAGGATTTAGAGGGCGCACACTCACGTTATGTGTCTAAATATATAGATGTTGAAAACTCTCCTTTATTTCCTTTTGGTTATGGGTTAAGTTATACCACATTTGAATATGGAGAACCGCAACTTTCAAGTAATACGCTATCAAATAACGGATCTATTACTGTAAAAACTACAGTAACAAATACAGGAAATGTAGCAGGAGAAGAAGTGGTGCAATTGTATATAAAAGACCGTTTTGGAAGTGTAACAAGACCTGTTAAGGAACTTAAAGGCTTCAAAAAAATAACTTTAGAAAAAGGAGCATCAACTACTGTGGAATTCACCATTACATCTGAAGATTTAAAATTCTATAACAATAAACTAGAATTTGCTAACGAAACAGGAGACTACGATCTTTTTGTAGCAGGGAGCTCGGATGCTAATTTTACAAGTAGCTTCACTTATAAATAATTAACCCTAAACCAACTAATATGAAAAATTCATTACTATTTATTTTTAGTTTATCAGCTTATTTAAGCTTTGCACAATGTGCAGATCCTGTAATCACAGATTTTGAATGCTCAGGGCCATCGCATCCTGTAACTGGCGCTTTAATTACTGTAGCCAATCCTGTATCAGGAGGTATAAATACAAGTGCTAACGTAGGTGAATACACCGATGATGGTACAGCTGGGTTTGATGCACTGATTATAGATTACGGAACCCCAATAGATTTATCAACAAACGGTTTGTTTAAGATAAAATTCTATTCATCCAGCTCAGTTCAAATTATGGCAAAGTTAGAAGGTGGTACAGCAACTCCAGATTTATATTCTGATTTTAGTGCCGTAGATACATGGCAAGAAATTGTTTTTGATTTTAGTGCCTATGCAGCAGATGGGAATACAAAAGTAGTATTGTTTTTCAATCCTACGGTTACTACTGGAACACCAACAGATATTTATTATATCGATGATTTACTTTTTGATGCACCGCCAACCATGTGTACAGATCCAATAATAACAGATTTTGAGTGTGATTTGCCATCGCATCCTATAACTGGAGCCTTAGTGTCTGTTGCTAATTCTGTATCTGGAGGTATAAATACAAGTGCTAACATTGGCGAGTACACCGATAATGGTACAGCAGGTTTTGATGCTTTAACCGTAGATTATGGAGCAGCCATAGATTTATCTGTTAATACACAGTTGAAACTTAAATTTTACTCACCAACTTCAGTGCAAATATTAGCGAAACTAGAAGGCGGTACCCAACAAGAGATTTATTCAGATTTTAGTTTGGTAAATACATGGCAAGAATTTGTTTTCGATTTTAGTGCTTCAGCAGGAAATGGGAATACTAAGGTGGTATTGTTTTTTAATGTTGCGGTTGAATCTGGAACACCAACAGACATCTATTACATTGATGATTTAAGATTTGAAAGTGCCACTTTATCAACTCCAGAAGTGCCTTCAAACGAAAAATTAAGCCTATACCCAAATCCAGCAAACGATGTTATAAACATTGCGTCGTCAGGAAAAATTGAGAGTTATCAAATTTTCAATACACTTGGTACAGAGGTGGCATCAAACCACTCAAATGCGATATCTAAAGCGATTTCTATAAATCATTTAAACTCTGGAATCTATTTTATAAGACTTCATACTGCCACCTCAAACGCGGTTATTAAGTTTATTAAACAATAATAATTAAAACATTTAATAATGAAAACACCACTATATAGAGTAGCCTTTTTAATATTAGTTTTTAGTCTTTTTTACACCTGTGAAAGAGATTTAAAAACTTATGATTTAATTAGTTATGAAAGATGCGAGTCAGACAACGTAACTGTAAACCCGTTTGTTGTTACAGATTTTGAATGCCAATCAAACATAGAGATTAGTGGTGTTTCTGTTATTAGAAACCCAAGCGAAACTGGTGTAAATACCTCTAGGTTTGTAGGCGAGTATATTGATGGCGCTAGTGCGACTGATGCATTAACTATTAATTTTGATAATGGCTTAGATCTTACTACCAATGCTTTATTTAAATTCAAGGTAAAAACAAAAACCACCGGAACATTACAAATTCAATTAAAGGGAGGATCTAGCAGCGATTTAAATTTTGATATTATAATCACTGGTAACGAAACTTGGGTGGAGTATGAATTGGATTTGGTAGATTATCGTGAAGAGCATTTTACAAAATTTGATTTGGTATTCAACAATGGAATTGAAAATAGCGGTAACGATGTTTATCTAATTGATGATATTAAATTTGATGAAACAATTGATCCTTGTGAAGGGGTAGAGCCAAATTTATCTATAATCAATGATTTTGATTGTCAGCAAAACTACTTTTTAGGTCAAGACCCAACGCAAACAAGTGCTCCAGTTGTAGACAATCCATACATGTCTGGAATAAACCAAAGTGCACATGTTGGTAGATATGTTGATAATGGTACAGAACCATATGATAATTTAGAAATAAACTTTGATTCAGCTATCGATCTTTCTGAAAAATCATTGTTTAAAATGAAAGTGTATGCAACGGTTGCTGGGCCAATTTTAGTAAAATTAGAAGGTGGTACAACACCAATTGAACTAAACATGCCTATTACAAATATTAACCAATGGGTAGAATATTCGTTTAACTTTTCTGAAGCTATAAATAACGGTAACGATAAGCTAATTATATTTTTTAATGCAGGAAATGCTACAGGAACCGAGGCGGACGTTTATTTTATAGATGACCTTAAATTTGAAGCTTATGTAGATCCGTGTGTGGGTGTTCCAGAAGATTTATCAATCATTTCAGATTTCGAATGTCAGCAAAATTATATGCTTGGCGCCGATCCAACAGTAATTCCAGTAGTCGAAAATATCGATAAAAGTGGTATAAATTCTAGTAGTTTTGTTGGAGAATATACCGATGATGGAACACAGCCTTACGATAGTGTTTTAATCGATTTAGGTGCGCCTATTGATCTTACTGTTAAGTCTGAATTTAAAATGAAAGTTTACGCGTCTAACACAGCGCCTATTTTAGCGAAATTAGAAGGAGGAACCCCTTTAGAAGTTTTTGCCAATATTACAGCAACTAGTGAATGGGTAGAGTATACCTTCGATTTTTCTCCAGCTATTGGTGCAGGAAACGACAAACTAGTATTGTTTTTTAATGCAGGACAGACCAATGGAACAGCAACCGATGTTTATTATATTGATGACCTTCGTTTTGATGTTAATGATTGCGCTCAAATCGTTGAAGATTGCACAGGTGTTACTCAAGATTTAAGTATTATTAATGATTTTGATTGTCAGCAAAATTATCTGCTAGGTAACGACCCATTAATTAACGCAGCACCAACAGTGCAAAATCCAAATATCGATTGTGAAAATAGAAGTTCTAACGTTGGTGAGTTTATCGATAACGGTACGGAACCTTACGATCACTTGTTCATCAATTTAAATGGTGCATTCGATTTAAGCACGAATAGTACCTTCAAAATAAAGATTCTGTCTAGTCAAGCTGTGCCTGTTTTAGCAAAGTTAGAAGGTGGTACGCCGTTGGAGGTTTTTGCAGACATTACGATGACTAATGAGTGGGTGGAATATAGTTTCGATTTTAGTGCTGCTATAGGAGCAGGAAACGATAAGCTAATTGTTTTCTTTAATGCTGGACAAACTGATGGTACGACAGCCGACACTTATTATATAGATAATTTAAGATTTGAATAGTTTTCAGATTAATACATAACGATTAAAAAAAAATAAAAAGTTAAAGTGAAAAAGTAAGCAGTGTGAAGATGCCTTAGAAGGGAAAAGTTAAATTTTAATTTAATTCAAAAATATCATGAAAAAATCATATTTATTCAGATTCATATTTTTATTATTTATTCAATTTTATTTTTTTGAGGCATCAGCCCAAATTACAACAGATCAACTTTTAGAAAACACCTATAAACTTTATGATGCACAAAGGCAGTATAATGGTGTTTACCTTGATTCCAAAATAATTAATGGTACAGATTATCATCCGTGTTCGGTAGCGAATACGGGTGTTGGTCTAATCTCATTGTGTGTAGCAGATCGAGCAGGGTATATAACTTATGCAAAAGATTTAGCTGTACAAACGCTACGAACTATTTTGGGGTATAATTCTGGTTTTAATCCAGATCGAAATAGCAAAGGCTATTACAGGCATTTCCTTGATGTTGATACAGGTAATCGAGCTTGGAACTCAGAATACAGTACAATTGATACGGCACTACTTGCAGCTGGTGCTTTATTTGCAAAAAAATACTTTAATGATGCTGAGGTTTCAGCTTATGCAGATGAAATATTTTTGTCTGTAGATTGGGGTGCTGCTATAAATAATCCCTCTACAGGTGCAATTTGGAGAGAGCTTGATGCTAATGGTAACGGCCAAGGCACATCGGCATTACCTTTTAATGAATACATGATTGTGGCGCATTTAGCCATGAAATCTGAAGGTAGTACGGGTGGAGTTGGAACTACGGCATGGAATGTATGGAAGCAATTAAATAATTTTGCACATGCCAATTATTGGGGATATCAACTCTTAGCCGATTATAATGATGTTAACGCATTTCAGTCAGATTTTACCATTCAATTCCCTTATTATTTAACCTCATGGGCGCATAATAGTATGCTGTATAAAAGCTACATGACTAATATGGCATCGGCAGATAAGCTTTATTATGAAAAAATAGCAGGCGACTACCCGAATTTAAATAGTTATGAGTGGGGTTTAGGCGCTGGAAACTCACCAGCTGTATTTAACGGAGTGACTTATACCGATTATGGTTATAATGCCGATCATATAAATAACCATAAGGCACGTGTGGTTTCACCTCAAATTGTAGCTGGGTATATGCCAGTACGATCAAGTGCTAAAACCGATTTACAGCAAATGTTATCAGGAACTAAAGGAATTTACACGTTAAGTTCTGGAGATAAATTATTATGGCGCTATAGTTTAGATGAAGTTAATTGGAATTCAGACCAAATTCAGGGCATCGATTATTCAACCATGTTATATGGTTTAGCGGCCGATAAATTTGGAATTTCATTTTTTACAGATAATAATGATTATGATTATCCTGTTCAAAGCTTTTATAGAGCGAGCTCTTGTACAGTAAGTGTAAATTCAATTTATGGTACTGTTTTAGGTTCGTCTGGATCTTGGGACGGAACTTCCACAAAATTTAAAGCGTTTGATAGTAATAACAATACTTATTTTGATGCACCAAGTGGCAATAATCAATGGGTTGGTTTGGATTTAGGGAGTTATCAAAATGTAACCTGTATTCGTTTTAGACCACGAAGTGGTTTTCCTAATAGAATGCGTGGCGGTAAGTTTCAAATAAGCGATAATGCCAACTTTAGCAACCCAAGAACGATCTATACCATTCCATCTGATGCCAATTTAAGTTTTCAAAATTATTACATTACAAGTGGGAGTGTAAATGGTGTTTCGGCTAGATACGTTCGTTATCTATCACCTAATAATGGTTGGGGGAATATTGCAGAAATGCGTGTTTACAGGTCGACAATCGCAAATAAATCGGCAACGCTTAAGGAAGCTGCATTAGATTCGAGTAAAGACCTTAATGGTTTTAGATTAAGTCCAAACCCTGCTTCTAAGGCTGTTCAAATCAGTTTTTATGTCGAAAAGAAAGCTGCTGTAGCTTTTGATATATACAATACACAAGGCTTAAAGATTCGGTCTTTTTCTAAATATTATAATGCCGCTGGGGACATAAATGAAAAGTTAAATATCGAAGATTTAGCAGATGGCATTTATTTTATTCATCTAAAAACGAATACTAAAGTGATCATGAAAAAATTTGTAGTAGTGAAGTAAAAAATTAACAGACGGCTTATTTATATAAAAAATAGGTCTTTACCTTTTTTGTTTAGTTTAGGGTCTGTTGAATTGATTATTAGCAGTTAGTAGTTTGTTTGAAAAGTCCGTAACCGTGTTGTTGCGGATTTTTTTTGTTTGAAATTGTAAGCACGATTAAAAGCGATGTTTAATCAGGATTAACTTTGTAATTATTCTAAAATTAAAGCTATTCTAGAAATAGGTAAGATTAAATCGTTCTAAAGGGTGTTTGAGCGCAGACGAGAACAAAGTGTCTGGATTAAGATTTTACATCTCGGCCTCGAAAAATAGAAGCACAAAAAAAGCCTATCAAAAATGATAGGCTCTTACTTGTAATTGTTAAATAGTATATTGTTAGACTACTTTTACGTTTACGGCGTTTAATCCTTTTCTTCCTTCTTGAAGATCGAATTCTACAACATCACCTTCACGAATTTCATCGATAAGTCCTGAAATGTGTACGAAATGTTCTTTGTTGTTGTCATCTTCAACGATGAAACCAAATCCTTTAGAATCGTTGAAAAATTTTACGGTACCTTTACTCATTTTATTTGTATTATAATAAATTAAGTCTCAAAGATAATATAAATAATTGTACGAGGTATGGTTTTGTGAAATTATTTACAATTAATTCAGTTTTATAATTATCTTAAAATCAATTTTTTAATAATTTCTTTCCCAAGATCTTCATTAAGCATGTTGATTATTTTTTGTTTTCCGTAACTTAATTCTTCACGTAAAACGCTGGAACTTAACTGTACATAAAGGGTTTCGCGATCTAGGTTTATAGAGGTTGTGTAATTGTTAACGCCATTTCCCATAAGTTTTGCCCAGGCATCGGCAACATTTACCTTGTCTAAACCTTTTTCAAGCTTATTGGTTTCTACAAATTCTTTAAGCGCATCGGAGATGCTAAGATGTTCGTTATTACGTTTTGCCATGATTATAATTTAAAAATTTCATAAGATTGATGCACTTGTTTTACTGCATTTTCGGTTCTTTCAGCATGGGTATCGCTAATAAATAACTGACCGAAATTTTCGTCGTCTACTAATTTAATGATTTGCGACACACGTTGCTCGTCTAGTTTATCAAAAATATCATCTAATAATAAGATGGGGTTTACGCCGCTTTGTGCTTTTATAAAATCGAACTGCGCCAATTTTAAAGCAATTAAAAAGGATTTTTGTTGGCCTTGACTTCCAAACTTTTTAATAGGATGCGCATCTATGTTAAAATTTAAGTCGTCTTTATGAATACCCACGGTGGTATAATGTAAGGCTTTGTCCTTATTAATAGCCGTTTTTAACAAGGTATTTAAATTGCCTTCAAATAATTGGCTGCTATAAACCAAATCGACCAATTCATTTCCGTTGCTAATGGCTTCGTATCGGGATTTAAAAATTGGGATAAATGTATTTAAAAAGGCATCGCGCTTTTCAAAAATTTGGGTACCAAATTCGGTTAGTTGTTCGTTGTAAACCTCTAAAGTGTCTTTGTTAAAGGTGTGGTTTAATGCAAAATATTTTAATAGGGCGTTACGCTGTGCTAGCGTTTTATTGTAACTTATTAATAGGTTGAGGTAGGTTTTATCGCTTTGCGAAATCACACTGTCAATAAATTTTCGGCGCGTATCGCTGCCTTCAATAATTAAATCTCTATCGGCAGGCGAAATAATAACCAATGGTAAAAAACCAATGTGTTCGCTAAATTTATCGTACACTTTGCCATTTCGCTTAATCACTTTTTTTTGCCCGCGTTTTAGGCTAATAACAATTTTTTCGGTTTTATCTTCTTTATTATAATCGCCGTTAATTACAAAAAAGTCTTCATCGTGCTTAATATTTTGAGAAGCTATGGGGTTGAAATAGCTTTTTCCGAAGGATAAATGGTAAATCGCATCGAGCACATTTGTTTTTCCAATGCCATTATTTCCCACAATGCAGTTAATCTTATCGTTGAAAACGAATGATTTGCTGTCAAAATTTTTATAATTAAGAAGTGAAAGGGATTTTAAAATCATATAAATGGCAACTTACGAGCGCTTTTGAAGCTTAACTGATAAAAAGATGTGCAAATTATTGAAAAATATCAAATAAATACCCTTTTAGTTATGAAGAAAAATTATATTTTTGCGCGATATTAATTTAGAAGGAACACATGGCAACTTATAATAAAAGAGGTTACAAACCAAAAACAAAGGAAGAGAAGCAAACCAATATAGAGGAAGAATCTACAACTGCAGAAGTATTTAATACTTTAGATGAAACTGCTTCTAAAACGGAAGACTTTGTAGCAAAAAACCAAAAGTATATCTTTATTATTATTGGTCTTGTTGCTGTAATTGTTTTAGGATCTTTAGGGTATAAAGAATTTATATCTAAACCAAAACAAACAGCAGCTATGAACGATATGTTTCAAGCTCAGAAATATTTTGATCAAGCTGTAACAGGTGTGAAAAAAGATTCTTTATACAATTTAGCATTAAATGGTGGTGAAGGAAAATTTGGAATGCTAGATATTATTGAAGAATATAGCGGAACACCTTCTGCTAATTTGGCAAACTATTATGCAGGAACTGCTTATTTAAGATTGAAAGATTATAAAAATGCAGTAGCTTATTTAAGTGACTTTAAAAGCGACGACGAAATATTAGCACCTTTAGCTAAAGGAAATATTGGTGATGCTTTTGTGCAATTAAACCAAAAAGAAGATGCTTTAGGATATTACGAAGAAGCTGCTAATATGCGTGATAATGCTTATACAACTCCAATGTATTTATTTAAAGCGGGAACTATTGCTTTAGATTTAGGGAAGCCAAGTAAAGCGTTAGATTATTTTAAAAGAATAAAAAACGATTATTCAAATTCTGCAGAAGCTAATCAAGTAGATGTGTTTATTGGAAAAGCACAGGTTTTAGCGAATAAATAAATTGCTATTTTATGGCTACGGCAAATAAAAACTTATCAGATTACGATAAAACAACAATCCCAAACGCGACTAAATTTCGGTTTGGGATTGTTGTTTCAGAATGGAACGATACCATTACCGAAGGTCTTTACAAAGGCGCTTACGATGCATTAATCGATAATGGTGTACTACCTGAAAACATTGTGCGTTGGGATGTTCCAGGGAGTTTCGAGCTAATTTACGGTTGCAAGAAAATGCAAGAGCAAATGGTAAGTGCTGTTATTGCTATAGGAAGCGTGATTCAAGGTGAAACTAAGCATTTCGATTTTGTTTGCGAAGGCGTTACCCAAGGCATCAAAGATTTGAATGTTTTACACGAAACACCTGTTATTTTCTGCGTACTAACCGATAATAACATGCAACAATCTATAGAGCGTTCTGGTGGTATTCACGGTAACAAAGGTACCGAAGCGGCTATTGCTGCTATTAAAATGGCCGAATTGCGTAGAAACGCATAGTTTTAAGCTGTAAAAACAGGATTTTAAATCTGCTTTTAAAATCCTTTGTACTCATCATAGCCTGTTGGTTTTTTATACGGTTTAGCTTCAGCTTTTTAGTCTAAATATTTGCTGGAGTGTTAACAATTTTTAGCATTCCTATTCCTAATTTCTGCCTATTTTTAAGTACTTTTGAGAGCTAACGGCATTAGATTTTGTTGAATCAACGTAAACATAAAACTTTTAATTATCAACCACGATTTTCTAAGGAGAAGCAAACCGATGCGTCTTTAGAAGAAGGCGGTCGCGAACGCGATTTTGTATCGAAGTGGCGCCAGAATAGTGGAAAACAACCTCGTGTTCGTGGGGCCATGTCCATGAAAATATTAGTCTTAATCTTGGTATTATTATTGATCGCTATGTATCTGTTAGAAAAGAAATACCTCTAAACTAAAGCCCATGGGAATTTTAAAGACACGTAAGAATAAAAAATTTAGCTACACCCCGCGTTATTATGATAATAAAGGGGAGGATGGGAGTCCGTTTGAAATTAAACACAAGTTTGATGATTATCGAAAAACCGTTGGCGACAACAAAGGTTTAAAAGGTAAGTTTGTTGATGCGCTTGACGATTTAAAAAACAATCGTGATAAGGAAGTTAACAAACGCCTTATTATCATTATAGCAGTGCTTATTTTGGTGTTTTTATTCATCATCGATTTCGATTTATCTATTTTCTTTTCAAAATAATTTATGGCAGACATTATACAGCTTTTACCCGATCATGTTGCTAATCAAATTGCAGCAGGAGAAGTTGTACAACGCCCGGCTTCGGTAGTCAAGGAACTTCTTGAAAATGCCATCGATGCTGGTGCAGATACGATAAAACTTATTATTAAAAATGCTGGAAAAACCCTTGTTCAAGTAATTGACAATGGTAAAGGCATGAGTACAACCGATGCACGATTAAGTTTTGAGCGTCATGCCACTTCAAAAATTAAAAGCGCCGAAGATTTATTTCAACTAAACACTAAAGGGTTTCGTGGCGAGGCTTTAGCAAGTATAGCAGCCATTGCGCATGTAGAATTAAAAACCAAACAAGCGAGTGACGATGTTGGCAATGCGATAGTGATTGAAGGCAGTACCATTGTTTCTCAAGATGTGGTAGTTACCCCAACAGGGACTTCGGTTTCGGTTAAAAATTTATTTTTTAATATTCCGGCAAGACGCAACTTTTTAAAATCGGATACGGTGGAACTACGTCACGTTATAGACGAATTTCATCGTGTAGCTTTAGCGCATCCAAGCATTAGTTTTGCGCTGTATAATAACGGTAGCGAATCTTTTAATCTGCCCATTACCAATTACCGCCAGCGTATTGTAAATGTCTTCGGAAATAAAACCAATGAAAAATTAGTACCTGTTGAAGAAGATACAGAGGTGCTTCATATTTCAGGTTTTGTTGGCAAGCCTGAGTTTGCTAAAAAGACCCGAGGCGAGCAGTTTTTTTTCGTAAATAATCGCTTTATAAAAAGTGCTTATCTTAATCACGCCATAGCTTCAGCTTTTGATGGCTTGCTAAAAACAGGCATGCATGCGAGTTATTTCTTGAATTTAACCGTCGACCCGCAAACTATCGATATCAATATTCATCCAACAAAAACAGAAATTAAGTTTGATGATGAACATACACTGTATGCCATTTTAAGAGCTGCAGTAAAGCACAGTTTGGGGCAATTTAATATTGCGCCTGTGCTAGATTTTGAGCGCGATCCTAATTTAGATACACCATACAATTATAAAGAAAACACACCAAGTTTTCCAAAAGTGGAAGTCGATAGAGCTTTTAACCCTTTTAACGAAACGGCTAGTTCTGTTAAACAAACAACCGCTTATAAATCCTCGGGAAATTCAGGGAATTCAAGTTCTAGTTGGGAGAGTTTGTATGTAGGATTAGAGTCTAAAGGCAATGTATCTCAAGACGATTTTGGCGAAGTAGAATTTGAAAGTGAAGAACAAACCTTGTCTATTTTTGATGAAGATAATCAAGTTGAACAATCGCATACTACTTATCAAATTCATAATAAATATATAGTAAGCACCATTAAATCGGGTATGCTTATTATCGATCAATACAGAGCGCATCAACGGGTTTTGTATGAAGAATTTTTAAAAAACATGACCACCAGAGAAGGGGTGAGTCAGCAATTATTATTTCCATTGCAACTGCACTTTTCACCCCAAGATATTGTTATTATCGAACAATTAAAGGCTGATTTAGAGCATACAGGTTTTGTGTTTTTAGAAATAGCAGAAGAGTTGGTTGAAATTACAGGCGTTCCTGTTGGTGTGCCAGAAAGCGAAGTATCTATCATTTTAGAACAGCTTATTAGCGATGTGGAAAATGAAGTGCCAGATAGTAATTTTAGTGCGACTGATTTATTAGCCAAGTCCATGGCTAAAAGTCTAGCCATTAAAACGGGACAATCTTTGCAAAAAGACGAACAAGAGCATTTGGTAAATAAGTTATTTGCGTGTAAGGAACCTAATGTGTCGCCTGCAAACCGAGTTACTTTTGTAACCATGAGTGTCGACGAGTTAGATAAAAAGTTTATATAATATCAGAATAAAAAATATTGGTTGTAGTTTTGAAGTACTCACTTTAATAACAACAATAAGTTTTATTAAAATAAGATTTTAAAATATGATGCGAGTATCAGAAACGGTTAAACACTTAATAATCATTAATGTGCTTATGTATGTGGGAACCGTTGCAATAGGAAATGGTAATTTGTTTTACGAATGGTTCGCGATGTATTTCCCGAAAAACGATGCTTTCAAGCCTTGGCAAATCATTACCCACATGTTTATGCATGGCGGCGTAACACATATTTTGTTTAATATGTTTGCCCTTTGGATGTTTGGAACGCCAGTAGAACAAGCCTTAGGATCGAAGAAATTTCTTTTTATTTATATATCTGCAGGTTTAGGAGCTGTATTATTACAGGTTGGTTTCTATTATTTTCAATACATCCCTAACTATAATGCTTTATTAGAATCTGGATTATCTGCCGAAACCATTAAACATGCGTTGGTAACAAATCAAGTTGGCAGTGGTATTACGCCTGCACAACTTGAATTACTAAAACACATTTTCCCGGCATATAATGCGAGTATGGTTGGAGCCTCTGGCTGTATTATGGGGATTTTAGCTGCTTTTGGGATGATGAATCCTGAAGCGAAATTGATGATGATTTTTTTACCAATTCCTATAAAAGCAAAATATTTTATTCCAGGAATTATTATTTTAGATTTGGTTTCAGGTTTAACAGGGCAATCATTCTTTAGTCCAAGTAACACGGCTTATATGGCACACGTTGGTGGTGCTTTAACAGGCTTTTTTATTATGTGGTATTGGAAGAAAAATCAATTTAATCAAAACCGTTGGTATTGATGGATACACTTACTCAAGACATAAAAGCCAAATTGTCTAACCTAAATGTGTTAGAGAAAATAATAGCCGTAAACGTGGTTGTTTTTGTGCTGTCTTTTGTTTTAAAACCTTATTTGGGTTGGCTGGAACTGCCTAGTAGTTTCTCCGGGTTTATTTCAAACCCTTGGTCCATTATAACCTATGCTTTTTTGCATTACGATTTCATGCACATTCTATTT
The DNA here is from genome assembly GCF_015355625.1 of Tamlana sp. I1. Lineage (GTDB taxonomy): Bacteria > Bacteroidota > Bacteroidia > Flavobacteriales > Flavobacteriaceae > Pseudotamlana. Next base: position 157,692 of record NZ_JACLAF010000002.1, on the reverse strand, counting down.
AATATGCTTTGGTTGTATTTTTTAGGACGCATGTTTTTAAACTTGTTTAGCGCAAAAATGGCACTTAATGTTTATTTTCTAGGGGCTATTTCTGGTGGTTTGCTTTTTTTGTTGAGTTACAATTTATTGCCTACAGTGTTTACAGGAAACTCTAGATTGTTAGGGGCTTCGGCAGCCGTAAGAGCCTTGCTAATCTTCCTTTGTGCGTATATGCCTCATCAAGACATTCGATTTTTTACCTTTAATATAAAACTATGGTACGTTGGTGCTTTTATTGTGGTTTTAGATGTTATGGGGTTATTCGGATTAAATGCTGGTGGGAATTTAGCGCATTTAGGTGGTGCCATTTTAGGTTATGTTTACGCGAAACAACTTCATAAAGGACAGGATATCGGTAAGGGTTTTGAAGGACTTGTTGGTAAATTATCAGGACTGTTTAAGGCTTCAAAAAAAGGGCCTTTAAAAACGGTTCACAAGAATAAAAGCAAGGTTGGCGGTTATACAAAATCTGATTTTAATGCCTTTAATAATCAGAAGCAAATCGATGTTATTTTAGATAAAATTAGTAAAAGTGGTTATGAAAGTTTAACGGCTGAAGAAAAAGAATTTTTGTTCAGGGCAGGAAAATAATAAGATGAATAACTTAAGCTTTATAAATAAAATCATCTACATCATTAATTTGATTTTTGCGGTATTGCTTTTATTTTCATTCGTACTACCTTATTTACCTCCTAAAACATTTGCTGTTTTATCTGTTGTTAATCTAGGCGTTTCATTTCTAATAGGCATTAACTTCATTTTTGTTTTATATTGGCTTATAAAGCTTAAAAAACAGTGCTGGCTGTCGGTAGTTGTACTTCTTATTGGTTATTTTCTATATGGTTCTTTATACCGTTTTTCATCTTCAACAGCCCTTGAAGCAGGAGCAAAAAGCATTAAGGTGATGAATTATAACGTGCGCCTTTTCGATTTGTACAATTGGATTCCAGAAAAAGATACCGAGAAAAATATTATCGATTTTATTAAAAAAGAATCGCCAGACATTATTTGTATTCAGGAATACCATCCGCATGAACATTTAGATTTTTCATTTTATAAATACAATTTCAAGAAAATTGAAGGCAAGAAGCTTTTACATGGTCAGGCTATTTTTTCTAAATTTCCTATAATTAATTCAGGGTCTTTAGATTTTCCTAAGACCTCAAACAATGCCGTTTTTGCCGATATTGTAACAGGAAAAGATACTGTTCGAGTGTATAATATTCATTTGGAATCCCTGCATATTAATACCCAAGTTGAAAGTTTAAAAAAGGAAAATTCTGAACGCCTTTTAAAACGAATTGGTACTACTTTTAAAATGCAGCAAACCCAAGCAGAATTGTTTATAAAGCATAAAAATGCTTGCAAATACAAAGTGATTGTGAGTGGTGATTTTAATAATACGGCCTTCTCTTATGTTTACAGAACTATTAAAGGCGATTTAAATGATACGTTTGATGAAGCTGGAACGGGTTTTGGTCGTAGTTATGATTTTCAATTCTTTCCTGTGCGCATCGATTTTATTTTATCCGATAAACGTTTTAAAGTTAATGATTTCAAGAACTACGATGTGCATTATTCCGATCACTTCCCCATTATGGCGACTTTGAGTTTGGAGGAGTAGGTTTTAGTCACAGTCACAGTCACAGTCACAGTCTCAGTTTTTAGTCTCAGTTTTCAGTTAATTTTCAGTTTTAAAATCTAGCTTTAGAATTTAATGCAATTTTCTCTGTGTGACTTTGTGAAACTCGGCGCATCTTTGTGTAGCAATTTTTAGTTTCAGCAGTGATGAATCTTTACATTAAAGCACAATCAACAGCATCAGAAATAATGTGAATTATCAAGCCTAATCCTATTAAACGGGTTTTCTTCGGAAGTAATAAAAGCACATAAACGGCTATGGCATAATAGGAGTGCAGCGGATGAAAATTGATGCTGCAGCGGTTTGGTGAAAAAATAGGAGTGGCTAACAAATGGTCTACATCGATTAACATGGCTGCTATCATGATTAAATAGGCTGTTTTCCACTGCGATTTATACCAAATTAGCGCGACCGCTAAAGGCAATAAAAAATGACAACCATAATGAATTATTGGTTGAAGCATTATGGTGTTTTTAGGGTTTGAGATTCTAAGTAATTCAAGGCATTCGGACCTTCATTAAATAATAAATCTAAAATACTCAAATTGGGAATAAAACCGTGTTTGTCGCCAAAAACCTGAATGTACGGTTCGAAGTTTTGAGGGGGTTCTTTTTTTGCGTGAACCAGAAAGCGATAATCTGAATGTGCTTCATAAGATTTCTGATATGTTTCAGATTTAGAACTGTTCAAATCTAATTGTAAACAATCAAAAATAACGTCCATACACTTGAAATTATGGTCTAAAATGTATTCCGTTTTTTCAGTAAATAAAGGCTGAAGTTCATCTTCATAATAATCGAAAAAAGGTGATGTTCTGTATGCTGAAAGTAAGGATTTCCAATGCAGACTTTGCCAGTTTTCATCATTAAAAATCTTCACATCTTTATATTTCTGACGATTTTTTTGACTGTGAATCACAGGGATATTCAGAGTTAATTTACCGTTCGCCCCGTAGATGTAACTACGGTTCCTGTAGGTTTGTTTTAAAAAGTTATCATCAGTTTCAAACACAACAGCATCCGCATTTGCCATAGCAACACATTGCGCGATACTGGGGAAATAGGTTGGATGGATGATGATGTTCATTTGTTGATATGTTTAATCGTTGATGCGTTTATTTGTTTAATTGATTCCTGTGTATTGTATTCGATTTGTTCGAATTAAAAACCAAAAGTTGTGAGTCAAAATATATTTCTCAAAGGATGGTCTTTGGAGTCGAGAATGGAGGTGTGAACTAAAACAGTAGGTTCTCGACTTCGCTCGAACACCCTGGAGTTTATGATTTTAAATGTTTAATTGTTTGATACGTTTATTTGTTTAATTGTGTGTTTTCGATTAAACAGTTACACAATTCAACAAATCAACGTATCAACAAATCAACAAATCAACAAAAAAAAGTATTAACCATTTCGCTTACGTTCTCTCCATTTCGAGAATCCAAACCAACCTAATAGTAAAACTAAAAACGGAATTAAGAACGATGTTGCTTTTCCTGTGCCGCTAACGGTGGTAAAGAAACGCTCCCATCTTGGTTTCGATCCATCCCAACTCATCCAAATAAACACAGGTTTTCCAACCACGTGATCGAAAGGCACAAAGCCCCATGCACGCGCATCGATGGAATTGTGGCGGTTATCACCCATCATCCAATAATAGTTTTGCTTAAAGGTGTAATTTGTAGCAACCTCTCCGTTAATTAAAATTTGATTGCCTTGAACTTTTAAATCGTTTCCTTCATACTCGGTTATCACACGCTTGTAAAGGGGTAAATTTTCTAAATTAATGTTGATGCTTTTTCCAGCTTCAGGAATATAAAGCGGACCGAAAAAATCGATATTCCAGTTGTATGCAGGGTCGTGCGGGAAAATATTAGGGTCTCTAAGGCCTTTTTCTTTAATGTTTGGCGTGATACTTACCACATTTGGGTTGTCTTTAAATTTCGCTAATGCTTCATCTGAAATTGCCGAAAAATAATAAGTGTTTTCTTTATTTATGATGCCAAATCCATCGGTAATATCGTAACGTTCTTTTAAAAACGCTGGATTGAACTGATTGGTTTTAGGCTGCACATAATAGCTGAATTGTAAATGTGCGCGGTCTGGCAATTCGTTTTTCTTACCATTAATATAAACAAAACCATTTCTAACCTCTAAAGTATCGCCGGCAATACCCACGCAACGTTTTACAAGATTGGTTTTTTTATCGATAGGTTTGTAGTAATTTCTATCGGGTCTAAAATTGTTCATGTCCAGCAAAGTATCTGCTGGCTGGTTGAATACGACAATGTCGTTACGCTCGATATCTTCAAACCCTGGAAATCTTAAATAAGGCAGTTGTAGTTTGTTTTTCCAAGAGGTTTTTCTTTCCTCGTAATGGTCATCAAATAAATATGATTTTACACCTAAACCAGGAATGGTATCATGTACCATTGGTGCGGCAACGGTAGTCATTGGCACGCGCGCGCCATAATGAAATTTACTAACAAATAAAAAGTCGCCAACTAATAAAGATTTTTCTAAAGAAGAAGACGGAATGGTAAATGGTTGAATAATGTAGGTGTGCACAATCGTGGCAGCAACAATAGCAAAAAGAATGGAGCTAATCCAGTCGCCGGCAGAAGTTCTAGGTTTTAAACTACGGTTTTCAATGTATTTAACATCTGCTACGTAATTTAAATAATAGGTGTACAATCCTAAGGTTACAACCGCTAAAACCGTGTCTAGTGTTTGGTTTTTACCAAAGCTTCTAGCAGTTTCAACCCAAATAACAGGAAACATGATGAGATTAACAATGGGTAAAAATAATAAGATAACCCACCAAACCGGGCGGTTAATTATTTTCATTAATACAACAGCATTATACACGGGAATAAATGCTTCCCAAGCTTGTCTGCCTGCTTTTATATACAATTTCCATGTGCCTAAGCCATGAATTACCTGAATAATCAAGATGAATATAAACCACTGTGTTAAAGTCATAATCTGAATCTTTTAATTTTTTGTTAGTTGTAACCGGCGTTAAATCTGTTACATGTTTCGTGGGCTATTAACCTATATTTAACACATCGTTCATGGTGAAAACCCCTGTTTTACCTGCAATCCATTCGGCTGCAATTACTGCGCCTAAAGCAAAACCTTGTCTGGTGTGTGCAATATGTTCAATGTTAATGGTGTCTACTTCACTTTCGTAAGTTACGGTATGCGTTCCAGGGACATCTTCAATTCGTTTTGCAGTAATTGGAATGGTGGTTTCATCACCTTCATCAAGTTTCCAATTGCTGTATTTTGAACTTTGAGCAATCACATCATTCGCTAAAGATATAGCTGTTCCGCTAGGAGCATCTAATTTTTGTGTATGATGAATTTCTTCCATAGAAACGTTGTATTGTTTCAAAGTGCTCATCATTTTAGCAAGCGTTTTGTTCAGCTCGAAAAAGATGTTTACGCCCAAACTGTAGTTGGAAGCATAAATAAAAGCACTCTTTTTTTCTTCACATAAAGCCACGGCTTCGTCGTAACGCTCTAACCAACCTGTAGTTCCAGAAATTACGGGAACTTTATTGTTTATGCAGTTAGTAATATTATTAAAAGCTACGGAAGGAATACTAAAATCGATAGCAACATCGGCTTTCGTAATATCGTAATCAGCGTCGTTTTTATCAATAGTCAAAACCACTTGGTGTCCACGTTTTATGGCAATTTGTTCAATGGTTTTTCCCATTTTTCCGTATCCTAGTAATGCTATTTTCATATTAAAATTTAAAATTAAGTGTTAATCCAAGGTTGCTAGACGCATCAAATTCATTAATTCGGTAATGCGGCGCTAGCGATAAGTTTTCATCAATATTATATTGCATTAAATGCGCATCAACATTGGCATCGATGATGTTTAAGGCATATAAACCTAATGTAACTAAAAGTGATATTTCTTTGTTTCTACGGTAAAATTTTTGAGCACGTTCCAAACCATCAGTAGTTACTCGTGGTGTGGTTAATTGGTTGCCGTTACTATCGTAGTAAAACTCGTCGTTAGTAAATCCAGCCAGCCTGCTTTTGTAAGCATCGCGGTATCTGTGGTATTCTTTGTTGTTTTTCGTGTAAAAATAAATCCCTGTACCTAGGGCACCCCAAACAATAGGGATTTTCCAATATTTTTTATTGTAAGCTTGTCCTAATCCTGGTAAAATAGCCGAATAAAATGCCGCTTTTGCAGGCGCAAGCGGGTTAATAGGTTCTTTTTTAGTAATAGAATCGAGGGCTATAATGGTAGGTGTTTCAGGTTTTGAAACGGTTTCTTTTTCCTTGGTGTTATCATCCTCTTGGGCAGTAAGAGACAAACAACACAAAAAAATAAAAAAACATGATATTAGGAAGTTATTTGGACTCACCTTCAACTAGCTTTTTAATACGATTAAAATCTTCTTCAGAATGAAAAGGAATGGTAATTTTTCCTTTTCCGTTTTTAGAGACTTTAACGTCTATTTTATGTCCGAAGTAGTCTGAAAATGCTGTAATACCCTTTTTGATAAATTTAGGCACCGCATCATTTTCTGGTTTTTGAGCTGAATTTTCTTCTTCTTTTTCTGACGTATTATAATTGCGAACTAGTTGTTCGGTTTCTCTAACAGAAAGTTTTTTAGATAGAATTTTTTCGTAAATATCTAATTGAATATTTTGATCTTCAATAGTGATGATGGCACGTCCATGACCCATAGAAATAAAACCATCGCGCATGCCCGTTTGAATAATGGGATCTAATTTTAATAAACGCAAATAGTTAGCAATGGTAGAACGTTTTTTTCCAACACGTTCGCTCATTTGCTCTTGGGTTAAATTAATTTCATCAATTAAACGTTGGTAAGATAATGCAATCTCGATAGGGTCTAAATCTTGACGTTGAATGTTTTCAACCAAGGCCATTTCTAGCGATTCTTGGTCGTTTGCAATTCTAACATACGCCGTAATGGTTTCTAAACCTAATAATTTAGAAGCTCTAAAACGACGCTCACCTGAAACAAGTTGGTATTGGTTTACGCCTAATTTTCTAACGGTTATGGGTTGAATTATGCCTAATTCTTTAATAGAAGTCGCCAGTTCGCGAAGGGATTCTTCGCTAAAATTTGTTCGTGGTTGAAACGGATTAACTTCGATAAAATCGATGTCTAATTCCACGATATTACCAATTACTTTATCTGCATTTTTATCTTGCACCGATTGGATATCGTTGTTAGGATCGTTTAGTAATGCTGATAAACCTCTACCTAAAGCCTGTTTTTTAGTTGCCTTAGCCATATATTACGCGTTTTTATTGATAATTTCTTTTGCCAAACTTAAGTAATTGGTAGCACCTTTACTGCCCGCATCGTAATTAATGATGCTTTCGCCGTAACTTGGGGCTTCACTTAATCGTACATTTCGTTGAATGATGGTTTGAAACACCATATCGTTAAAATGCTTTTGAACTTCTTCTACAACCTGATTAGATAAACGTAAACGCGAATCGTACATGGTTAATAAAAGTCCTTCAATATCTAATTCTGGGTTGTGTATTTTTTGAACACTTTTAATGGTGTTTAATAATTTACCCAAACCTTCAAGTGCAAAATATTCGCATTGAATAGGAATAATAACCGCATCGGCAGCTGTAAGCGCATTTAGGGTTAATAAGCCTAATGATGGCGCGCAATCAATTAAAATATAATCGTAGTCGTCTTTAATGGTTTGTAATGCTTTTTTAAGCATATACTCCCGTTCTTCTTTATCTACGAGTTCAATTTCAATAGCGACCAAATCGATGTGCGCCGGGATGATATCCAAATTTGGGGTCTCTGTTTTAATAATGGCATCTTTAGCAATGTTGGAGTGTTCTAGAAGTTGGTAGGTACCAATTTCTACAGTTTCAACATCGATACCAATACCAGAAGTTGCATTTGCTTGGGGGTCGGCATCAATTAATAACACCTTTTTTTCAAGCACGCCCAATGAAGCTGCTAAGTTTATAGAAGTCGTGGTTTTACCTACGCCTCCTTTTTGATTAGCGATAGCTATGATTTTACCCATAAATGATTTGGTTTTATTCGCGCCAAAAATACGATTATTTAATTAGGAATAAAAATTCAACTTGTTAACAAAATGATAGTGAAAAACGGTAAAAGTTTTGAATAATTTTAATTATTCTATTAAAATTTCTAAAATTTTTATGGCAGCATCGCTAATTTTTGTGCCAGGGCCAAACACAGCAACGGTTCCGGCGTCAAACAAATACTTGTAATCTTGCTTTGGCACAACGCCTCCAACAATAACCATAATATCATCGCGACCTAATTTTTTAAGGGCTTCAATAACTTGAGGAACTAAAGTTTTGTGTCCTGCTGCTAATGATGAAATGCCTAAAATATGTACATCATTTTCAACGGCTTGTTTTGCGGCTTCTTCGGGTGTTTGAAATAAGGGGCCAATATCGACATCAAAACCCACATCGGCATAAGCGGTTGCTACCACTCTGGCGCCACGATCATGACCATCTTGTCCAATTTTGGCAATCATAATACGCGGGCGTCGGCCGTCTTGTAGCGCAAATTCATCAGCTAATTCTTGAGCTTTTTTAAAGGATTCGTCGTCTTTTATTGCTTTGCTGTACACGCCTGAAAAGGATTTTGTTTCTGCTTTATGTCTTCCGAAAACCAGTTCTAAAGCTTCGCTAATTTCACCTAAAGTAGCACGTTCTTTGGCCGCTTTAATAGCTAATGCGAGTAAATTAGATGTTTCACTTTGTTTAGAATGCTTGTAGCTTTCAGTATCTATACCTTTCGAATTTAATGAAAATCTAGCGGCTTCAGTTAACTTTTCTAGTGCAGCTTTTACTTTTTTAGAATTTCTAGTCGATTTTATACTGTTTAAACGTTCAATTTGCGCTTCTCTAACGGCATGGTTATCGATTTCTAAAGTTGAAATTGGATCGTCTTGCTTTGGCTGAAAGTGATTAACGCCCACAATAATATCTTGACCAGAATCGATACGGGCTTGTTTTTTTGCAGCAGCTTCCTGAATTCTAATTTTAGGAATGCCTGCTTCAATAGCCTTGGTCATACCTCCTAAATCTTCAATTTCTTGAATGAGTGTCCAAGCTTTTTCGGCAATATCATGGGTTAATTTTTCAACAAAATAACTGCCCGCCCAAGGGTCTACCGTTTTTGTAATTTTAGTTTCCTCTTGTAAAAAAAGTTGTGTGTTTCTGGCTATTCTAGCCGAAAAATCGGTTGGAAGCGCCATGGCTTCATCAAGCGCATTGGTGTGTAAACTTTGGGTGCCACCAAATACAGCAGCGGCCGCTTCAATAGTGGTTCGAGCGACATTATTAAAAGGGTCTTGAGCAGTTAAACTCCAACCCGAAGTTTGGCAATGCGTGCGCAGCATTAATGATTTTGGGTTTTTGGGATTAAATGGTTTTATCAATTTTGCCCATAGCATTCTAGCGGCGCGCATTTTAGCGATTTCCATAAAATGATTTAAACCAATGCCCCAAAAAAAGGATAAACGTGGCGCAAAAGTATCAATATCCATGCCTGTTGCCAGTCCGGTTCGAACATATTCTAAACCATCGGCTAGGGTATAGGCCAGTTCAATATCGCAGGTGGCTCCTGCTTCTTGCATGTGGTAGCCCGAAATACTAATACTATTGAATTTAGGCATGTGTTTGCTTGTAAATTCAAAAATATCTGAAATGATTTTCATGGAGGGTTCTGGCGGATAGATGTATGTGTTACGCACCATAAATTCCTTTAAAATATCATTTTGAATGGTGCCTTCTAAAGCTTCTAATTTCACGCCCTGCTCTTGTGCAGCAACAATATAAAAAGCCATAATGGGTAGCACAGCGCCGTTCATGGTCATGGAAACCGACATGTCTTCCAGAGGGATTTTGTTGAAAAGCAGTTTCATGTCTTCAACAGAATCGATGGCTACCCCGGCTTTACCAACATCGCCAACAACACGTTCATGATCGGAATCGTAACCGCGATGCGTTGCTAAATCAAAGGCAATGGACAAACCTTTTTGTCCAGATTTTAAATTGCGAAGGTAAAAGGCATTGCTTTCCTCGGCGGTAGAAAATCCGGAATATTGCCTTATCGTCCATGGTCTGCGTACATACATTGTGCTGTAAGGACCACGAAGATGTGGCGCTATGCCTGCAGCAAAATTTAAGTGCTCTAAATGGGCCATGTCGTTTTTTGAATAGTCTGATTTAAACTCGAGACCTTCAGCAGTTAAAAAAGAAGCGCTTGCAGCATTTAGCTCGCGCTTTACATTTTTATTTAGGTTTATATGTTGAAGGTTTTTTCTCAAAATCGGTATGAATTCAGTTTTTAACGGGTATGTTTTATTTTGTGGTTTCTTCCTTTTGTTCTTTGTCTTCTGAAAAATCCACATTAAAAAGTTTCGTGTAATACAAATCTAATGCAAGATAGGTAGCAAGGTATTTATCGCTTAAAGCGTTTCGGTATTTTTGCATTACAGGTGTGCAAAATAATCTAGGCGATAAGCTATTAGTGGATAAAAGTGCATTAAAAGTGGTTTTTAACTGGTTGTCTTGTATATTGTTTGAAATACAATCTACCACTTTGCCTTTGTAATTTAAGTGACTCACTTTATTGTTAGGGTCCCATAAATCATTTTCTTTTTTTAAGGCTTCAAAAACCTCAAGGGTATGTAGCGAAACCATTTCTTGAAAATTTATTCGGTTATAAACGGCGAGCCTAAGAAATTGATTGTAAGCTTGTGTTAAGTTGGTTTTTGGATTGTTTTTTTGTGCAAATTTTAAAATATCATCTTCAAAACTGTACAAAGCTTCTTTTAATAATTTTGAATTTACGCCTTCGCAGGTTACCGTATCTGGTTGGTCGGCATAGTTAAAATTAGTAAATGTTTGTTGTTTTTTACAACCGAACGTTAAGGTTAATAAAATTGCAATAAAAGTAAGTTTTAAGTGATTTTTAGTGTTCATTTTTTAATCGTTTTTGTTCGTAATTTTCAGATAATCTTTTTTCTATTATGGGTTCAATTAAAGTTTTTCTTGGTTTTATTTTTACAAAAGGGTATAATTCTAATGGATTGTTTATGGTCTCTTCTGTGTTTTGATGCAGGTTCGTTCCTACTAAAATTTCTTTGCCTTCATCAAATTCTTGTTGTTCCTTTTGGGCACTTTCTTTAATTTTCTTTTGAATGATGCCTGCCTTCAATTGTTTTAGAAATCCGCCGTTATTTTCAATGTTTTTAAATAATTCCAAGGCTTTTTCTGAAAGTTGTTGGGTTAAACTTTCAATATAATAAGCTCCATCTGAAGGATTATTAACTTTATTAAAATAGCTTTCGTGTTTTAAAATTAAAAGCTGATTTCTAGCAATACGCTCACTAAACTCATTGGTCTTTTTAAAAATGCTATCGTAAGGCATGTTGCAAATGCTGTTGGCGCCACCCAAAATAGCACTCATGCATGCTGTTGTGCTACGCACCATATTAGTATTGGCATCGTAAAGGGTTAGGTTGCGTTTTGTTGGTGTTGCAGAAATATAACAGGTCGATTTTATGCCGTATTCTCCAGCTAAAGTTTCCCAAAGCAGGCGTAAAGCTTTAAGTTTTGCGATTTCAAAAAAGTAGTTTGAACCGACTGAAACATGAAAAGTTACTTTGACATCTGTTAATTGGTGCTTCTTGTTGTCTAGAAAATTTAAATATTCGTTGGCGTGGGCAAGGGCATAGGCTAGTTGCTGTACCATATTTGCGCCCGCGTTTTGGTACAATGCGGCGTTAATAGTTATGGTTGAAGTTTTGGTTGCTGTGTTTTCGAAAACTAAAAAATCTTCATTTAAATTAGCGTACCAATTTCCTGTTTTTGCAAGATGCCCAATACTGTCTATATGTATTTTAGCTTTCGGAATATGCTTCAGTAATTGTTCAACATAAGCTTCAGATTGAAACTGAAGTTCAAAATGTAAAGGCGTGTTTTCTAAGTCTAAATTTTCAACTAAATTTTCAATAGAAATACTTTCAGAAGGGATGATGAATTTGATGCTTTCGGCACCGCGTTTTAAAACATCAATGGCATGAAGGTTTGATTTTTCTACTTGGGCAACAAAAATTATTTGGCAAATTTCCCAGGCAGTAGCTTTGGTATTCGATGCTTCTGGCCATGTGTTAAAATCATCGGCATGATAAAACGGTTTTACAGCAATGTCTTCATTAGAGTTCCAAATTAGGGTGCTGTTATAATCTTCGCCGTTTAAGTCGTACTGAATTTTTTGCTTCCATTGTTTGGAAGACACGGGATTGAATTCGCTAAATAAAGGACTAGTCATTTTGATTTGTTTTTAAGCTGTCTTCATATTCAATGATATAAATTTCTTCATTATCACGTTTCATGTAATATTGCTCGCGTGCAAATTTTTCTAAACCTTCCTTGGTGCTTAGTTTTTTTAAGTCTTTTTTATCTTTTTCAATTTCCTTTTTATAGTATTCTTTTTCGTTTTCTAAATCGTCAATTTCGCCGTTAAGTTCGCTGTGAATAATCCATGAATTGGCATCGAAAAACAGCATCCATACAATAAATAAAACCCCAATAAGGAGGAAGATGTTCTTGAAAGGCTTTAAATATTTGTTTTTTTTGAACTTCATGTTATAGTTTTTGGGCAATAATGGATTTAACAATATCTACCGCAACGGTGTTGTGTTTATTGTTAGGGATTATAATATCGGCATACTCCTTAGTTGGTTCTATAAACTGGGTATGCATGGGTTTTAAAGTGTTTTGGTAACGTGTTAAAACTTCATCGAGGTCTCGGCCACGTTCTGCAATATCACGTTTTAGGCGTCTAATTAAACGTTCGTCGCTATCGGCATGTACATAAATTTTAATATCGAATAAATCTCGTAATTCTGGATTTGTAAGGATTAAAATCCCTTCAACAATCATCACTTTTCTAGGATGTGTTAAAATGGTGTCGCCCGTTCGGTTGTGTTTTACAAAGGAATATACAGGCTGTGCAATGGTTTTATTATTTTTTAAATCTTTTAAATGCTGCGTTAACAAGTCGAAATCGATGGATCTTGGATGATCGAAATTAATTTTTATGCGCTCGTCATAGCTTAAATGCGAGGTGTCTTTATAGTATGAATCTTGCGAAATAATACCAACTTCGCCTTCGGGAAGCTCGTTAAGTATTTTATTGACTACCGTTGTTTTACCACAACCTGTGCCACCTGCAATTCCTATAATTAACATGATTTGCTTGTTTTTGTTCTGTTTTACAAAGTTAGTTAACATTCCTGTCCTAAATAATATTGTTGTTCATTTTTTCCATTGATGAAAAAACGAACCAATCCTTCGTCAAGCTCTGGACAGGCAAATCTAGGCTTACGAATCTTTATCTAAATTTATCGTTCGACACCTAAATTTCAGAAACTCGCTATGATATTTTTAGGTAAATATAAAAAACACGTCTAGCTCAAACAATCTGAAATTTCACGGTGTTTTCACTTCAAATTTCACGATAAATTTTCGATAGACCACAAAAATCAGAAATCAAGATATAGATTTGAATTTTTATTAAAGATAGATTCTAACAAGATTTTATAAAGAATCATTTCGAGCAATTCGTTAATTTTTAATGTTTGAAACTTCTGCCTCGGTAATTATTTTGGAATTGGTGTTTCCCCATTGGTTGGTTATGTAGTTCATCACATCGGCAACCTCGTCGTCGCTTAAGCCCATAGCGGCCATATTACCATTATATGTGATGCCGTTTACTACAATTTCATCATCTAAACCAAATTTAATGGCGTGAATACTTTTTGCTCGCTGTGTCATTAAATAATCGGATTGCGCTAATGGCGGATATACATTTTTAACGCCTTCGCCATTTGGAAGATGGCAGGACACACAAAAATCGGCGTAAATTTCTTCACCTCTTTCGATGCTTTTCTGTAACGGATCTTGATTTTTAATGTTGAAAATTAAAATAGAACTGATGCTGAATATGCTTAAAACAATGAGTTTCATAAGATGCTTTATTTTTGTTCTGGAATAATTTTGTAGATGCCTTTGCCCTCTACAGCAATGTAAATATAACCATCTGGCGCTTGAACCACATCTCTAAAACGGCCTAGGTTTTCAAAAATTTTTTCGCGTTTTACCACTTTGTTGTTTTTTAAAACCAAACGTTCTAAATAGCTAAATTTTAAAGAGCCAACAAGTAAGTTGTCTTGCCAGTCTGGGTATTTGTTTGATGTAACATAGGCAAACCCTGAAGGCGCAATAGAAGGTGTCCAATAAAAAATGGGTTGTTCCATACCTTCTTTATGGGTAATTTCGGTAAAAGAGGTACCACTATAATTAATACCATAGGAAATGACAGGCCAGCCATAGTTTTTGCCTTTTTCGATAATGTTAATCTCGTCGCCGCCTTGTGGGCCGTGTTCGTGTTCCCAAATAGCGCCTGTGTGAGGGTTTTTTATTAAGCCTTGCGGATTTCTGTGGCCGTAACTGTAAATGGCCGTTTTTGCATCTTTCGTGTTAATAAAAGGATTATCTGTTGGAGTGCTGCCGTCGTCATTAAGTCTGTAAATTTTACCACCATCGCGTGTAATGTCTTGCGGATTTTCATCTCTTGCACCGCGTTCGCCTATAGAGAAATACAAATAGCCTTCATTATCAAAAACGATACGCGAGCCAAAATGCTGCCCTTTTTTAGTGTTCGGAGTAGCTTTGTATAACAGTTGGTTTTCGGTTAAATGGTTATCTGTCAATTTTGCTCGCATAATAGCCGTGTTTCCACCGTCACCTTCACCTTCCGCGGAAGCGTAAGAGAAATAAATCCATCCGTTAGATGCGTAGTTTGGGTGTAATTGAATGTCTAGCAAGCCACCTTGACCACGTACGTAAATTTCTGGTAAGCCTGAAATAGTTGTTTTTTTATTGTCTTTAAAATGAATGAGTTCTCCCGATTTTTCGGTGATAAGCATGCTGCCATCAGGGAGGAATGCCATACCCCAAGGGATGTTTAAATCGGGAACCACCAATTCGGTTTTGTAATGAAGATTTTTGGGCGTTTCTGCTTTCACTTCAGATTCTACTTGTTGAGAACATGCCGAAAGCGTGATTAATATAACGGAAAGAAATGTGTAGAGCTGTTTCATCTTATTAGGATTGTATGTGATAGGCAATTTACTAAAATAATTCGCCGTTTTTGCAGTTGGCAGCAAATCTTATAAGCACTTCGGAAGTGTTTTTAATTTAAACACGAATAAATATAAAAAAATAATTTGGTGTATAAATAAAAAGGGTATATTTGCATCCCGTTACAGATAACCATAAATCGGGGTGTAGCGTAGCCCGGTTATCGCGCCGCGTTTGGGACGCGGAGGTCGCAGGTTCGAATCCTGCCACCCCGACTAAAAAAGCTTCACATGTTTTGTGAAGCTTTTTTTATGCGTTTTAGTGAAATTTAGATTAATTTTTCTAATAACCAAGATTAAGTTTTTCATTATAGTAGCATTAAAAATACCCTTTCAGTTTTAAAACCGGAAGGGTATTTTTTAGAAACACAACCTTATTAGTGATTAGCTGTGTTAATTAGAGTTTCAAGTTCACTAGTTTTTAATCAGCTTAGCAACTCCACCTGTATTTGTTTTTATAAAATAGATTCCTGCTTCTAAATTAGAAATATCCATGTCTTTAAGGTTTGTGAATTTTTTAACTTCAACCCCAGAAATGGTGTAAATTTTAACTTCTGTTGTGTTATGCGCATCAGAAAGGTTAAAAACACCTTTTGTTGGGTTTGGGTAAATCTTCACTTGCTTTAGCTTTCCAGTGCCTTCCACACCAGCTGTATTTGGTGTACGAATATCTCGATTAAAATTGAAGATTTGCATGGTTACACTACTTATATGTCCTCCTGCATCTGGGTAGGTTACCTCAATCGTGTTATTAGCTTGAATTAGGTTAAATGGAACAGGAATTTCTAATACACCAAAAAAGCGTTCTCTTTGCGCTTGGTCGTATCCTCTCCAATCGTTAGGAATTGTAATTGATGTGTTATTAACGGTAATTGAAGAAGGATAAACAAGTTTGCTATGCGGTCTTCCAACACCTAATCGTAAAACAGCTTCTCCATAAGTGTTTTTTGATACTCCGTTAACTTGAAAAGTTTCAGTTTGATTAGCAACGATTGGTTTTAGATAATCAGTTGCATAGTATTTCGTTTCTGTATTCGAGTCGTTAAGGGTTATTGCATTGTCAAAAGTAACTTCTAGAATCATGGTACCTTCAGCTCCCAAAATTACTGTTGAAGTCGTTGTTGGAATGGATTCCTCTAATAAAACAGGTGTTACATTATTTAAATAAAAGTGTTTTTTATTTATTGAATTTATAGTGCCGTATTGCGTGTCAATAAATTTTAAATCCACATCTTTTGAAACAAATTCTAAATTATTTAGAATAATGTACGCTTTATTGCCATCAACATAAGCATCTACCTGAATATCCAAATCATCCGATGTGGTATCTACTCTTGTACCTTTTACATCGCTCCATAGTTGATAAAATTTAATCATATCAGAGTACACCCAATTTCCAGTGTATCCATAACCAGGTACAAAAGTGGCAGGTTCATTCTCTTGTCTCATTAACCTGTTGTTATAAGGATTTCCTTGTGGTGTGCTTCCCCATTGTGCTTTTAAAACTAAAAATGGTAGTGCTTTAGCAATAATATTTGGGCGCTCCATCATAGACATGAGTTGTGCATTGGCACTCTTCACCCAAAGCCAATCTCTGTAAGGAGACCATTTTTGGTTTCTTTGGCCATTCATAACACCACCCATTTCAGATACTATAATAGGTTTTACATTATTAAATAATATGGTGCTATACTGCTCCATCATATCAAAAGTAGCCTCAATATTACTACCACTTCTTAAATCAATCGTGCCATCTGGTTTCGAAGCAATATCATATAAATGAATTGAAAAGAAATCCATGTTAGCTCCAGCTACATCCATGAACAGTTTCCATCGTTTATGCCAACGTTGAAAATCTCCTTTTTCAAAATTAGGAAAAGCCGTCGTATAGCCACCAACCAAAGCGTTTGGTGTTTGTATTTTAATAGCAGCAGCAACCTCATTATGAAAATCGGCGATATCTTGAATATCATGAGTAAAGTCTCCTGGACCACCGTATCCTTCATAAGCAGGCTCATTAATAACCTCTACCCAACTAGGTGCAGGTTCGCCATTTCCACTGTGGAATTCATTAATATAGCGTCCCATATACTCGCCTGTTGCAGTTCCGTTAGCCAAAAGCCAGCCTTGCCCCGTTGGAACCTGATCATGACCTGTCCAAAACGGATTTAATTGTCCTGCAAGAATAAGTTCATTTCTGCTTTCATAAGGATGTATAGCTGTTTTTGAAGCATAAGAATTCCTTGCGTTCAACCCTCTCGAAGCGATACTATTGGAGCCAGTAGGTTTAGCAAATCCTGTTCTGCTAGGATCTTCATCCACTTGATTTAAATTATAGGTAATACCTCCAGTATCTCTACCTAAATACACATCTAAACCATTTAAAAGGTCGTCGCGTAAATCAATCGGGTTACCATTAGCATCAACGTTGTTACCATCCCATTCTGCTTCCCCTTGGTTAGAATGAATACCAATATATTTAGATCGTTCGAAGGTTTCTTTCCCGCCAACGATGTGTTTGGCATTTAAAGTAATGTTTACCTTCGTGTTAACCTTGTTTTCATTGGTTATATTAACATTTCTACTGTCGTTTGCGCCACCATTACTTACGGTCCACATAAACATATGTAAGAAGTAATAGTTTCCTGCGGGTAATGTTGTTGGTGCATTTGCATCTATGGTATACGATGTAGAAAATGAATCTGAATTAGGCTGTTGCCCCACCCCTTCATTACGCACATATTCAATACCATAATTATTTACTACGGCATTTGCAGAGTTTTTTTCTTGTAATACCACCTGTATATAACTAAAATCGCCAGGTGTGCTATAGGAAAAGGTCATATCAATAACTTGCCCAGGGTAAAAGTTTTGTGAGCCCTTAGGGCCATAATCTGATGAATTGTCCCAAGTAAATGTGTTTTGTCCATAACTTAAGACGGTAATTAATAATAGAGCTACTAGTAGTTTAATTTTTTTCATTGTTTATTTTTATGTAGTTGAAAATGGGGTTTAATAGGTGTTAAAATGATTTACAACTTGTGGTAGTTTTTAAACACTATTAAGTACTTTTTTTATTAACCAAAATGTGAAATTACCCTTTTTCATCCCTGAGTCGTGGTTTGCCTACTCGATTTAAACTTGACATGCCCAATATTTGTTGAGTGATGATATTATTTCATGCCATAGAAATGGCATTTTTAAGAATTAGGAGAATATAGAGTTGGTAGGCTTAATTGAAGTTTTCAAGTCTCAAATGTACCATGGGTATTGAGAAACTTCAATGGTGTATAGTTTAAATCTAGTCGATTTTGAGAGCAGGTTATGTTTTATTAAATATATTATAATTATGAAAAAAAAGTTCAGTCAGATACCTGTAAATTTAGTGCATCATGCGGTTGAAACTTTTAAAAAGGGGTAAATTATGATATGGAAAACGATGTATTAATTCAAAATATTGAAAAAAGCATACAACTTTCTAAGCCTGAATTAGAGCAATTATGTAGTTATTTTAAACCCAA
This sequence comes from Tamlana sp. I1, assembly GCF_015355625.1. Classification (GTDB taxonomy): domain Bacteria; phylum Bacteroidota; class Bacteroidia; order Flavobacteriales; family Flavobacteriaceae; genus Pseudotamlana. The sequence goes on along the minus strand of NZ_JACLAF010000002.1, from coordinate 139,261 downwards.
GGTGATTCAGAAAAAAGAGTTTTTATTAACTCAGGGTAGTGTTTGTAAATTTGAAGGCTTTGTATTAGAAGGTTGTTTTAGGGTTTTTGTATTAGACAATAAAGGCAATGAAAACACCTTGTATTTTGCGGTTAAAGACTGGTGGCTCATGGATATAGATAGTTTTATGAATCAAAAACCATCAGACTTAAACATTCAGGCTTTAGAGGATAGTAAGGTGCTACTAATCGACAGAAAGGATAAATTGGCACTTTATGATTCAGTTCCTGCCGTAGAAAAACTTTTTAGAATAATGTCTCAAAAAGCATTAGTGGCTTGGCAACGCAGGTTGATTAGAAATCATAGCCTTACGGCGGAAGAACGCTATTTTCATTTTATACAAACCTATCCAGAGATAGCATCTAAACTTACCGACAGACAAATTTCTAGTTATTTAGGAATTACTCATGAATTTTTGAGTAAAATCAAAAAGAAACACTTTAAAAATCATTCTCGTCATAAATAATTAAACTTGTTGTTCATTTTTTCCATTGATGAAAAAACGAACCAAAAAAATCTAGGCTTACGAACCTTTATCTAAATTTTTCGTTCGACACCTAAATTTCAGGAACTCGCTACTGTAATTGGTGGTAAATTTAAAAATTCATTTAGCTCAAACAGCCTGAAATTTTACGGTGTTTTCACTTCAAATTTCACGATAAATGTTCGATAGGCCATTAAAAAAAACTGATATAAAAATTAATTCCATATTCAATAATTTAAAACAGATCCTTTTGAATATAAAATCTAATAAGGTTTTAGAAATTGTTTTGGACGCTATTATTTAAAAATCAATAAAATTTTGAAGTGTTGAACTTGTTCTATTTTTTTGTCATTTTCATTTAAGAGTTTTGTCCTCATAAAACATAATCTAAATGAAAAGCATACTATCACCATTAAAACTTAAAATCATTTTCGTTTTCCTATTCCTATTGAATATGGGGCACATTGAAGCTCAATCAAATTACAATGTTACACATGATGAAGCTTTAAAAATTCTTTTGGAAGCAAAAAAGAACGCAGAACAATCTCATGTTTTAGTAAATATTGCCGTAGTAGATGCTGGTGCTAACTTAAAAGCTTTTATAAGAATGGACGAGTCTTTTTTAGGAAGCATAGATGTCGCCATTAAAAAAGCAAAAACAGCACGTTATTTTAATATTGATACAGGTAAATTAGGTGAACTAACTCAGCCTGGAGGCATTATTTATAATATAGAATTAACCAATAATGGTCTGGTATCCTTCCCTGGAGGCATGCCTATTAAAAATAAAGAAGGCAAAATTATCGGAGCCATTGGTGTAAGTGGTGGTACTATAGACCAAGACCGAGCCATAGCCATTTCTGGAGCAAAAGCAATTATAGATTAATTAAACTTGAAAAGGAATAAAATTATGAATCGTATAAAAAAAGGTATTCTAACCATCACATGGCTAGTCTCTCAAATTTGTTTAGCTCAAGGTTTTGATGATTTAATGCTTTATAGGCAAGACATTAAAAGCATATCAGGAACCAATACCGTGTCTATTACCAGTTATGAAAAAGATGGCGCACATTATATATATGCTAGCGGTATTGGAAATATTGATGTTTATAGTTTAGATAAGCAAGGTATCCTTACGCCAATTAGTAATCATGAACTTTATATGAAAAAAGGCCCTGCAAGAGGTATGGTTGCCGATCGTATTAATGGGACAGATTTTCTATTTGTGGCAAATAAGCATGGTGATGTTGTTGAAACTTTTAAAATTTTAGAAGGTGGCTCCCTTGAACGGGTTGCATTAATTGAAGACACCGACGAAACACACCTTGGTACTGCTATTACCTTACAAGTTATTCATATGAAGAAAGCGTCCTATCTTTTTGTTGGCGGACTCGAAGAAACACCAGGACTAAGTTCTTTTAAGATTGAAAACGATGGGAAACTCACCCATGTTCAGTCTATGAAAGATGATGAAACCATTCATACCGATGGCATTATCGGAATGTTTGTGCATAAGATAAAAGGAAAAACCTATTTATACACAGGCGGATTTCAAGATAATGGGGTTAGTAGTTTTAGGGTTTTTGAAGATGGAACTTTTAAAAACATTAATAACATAAGCGATAATACAACCGATAGATATTTAACAGGAGCCTACCCTGTAACAGGTGTCTCTTTTGGGGATAATAATTATGTAATTGTTGGTCACAGACATCATAAATATTACAAAAGAGGAGGTTTTATAAAAAGAACCAATTTTGTATATCATGGTGACGGTGTTAGTGTTTTTAAAGTTGATAAAAAAGGTGCTTTAGTTCCTCATTCGGTTTTAAAAGATGATGAACATACAAAACTTCAAGGGCAAACTCGAATTGAAGTTGTTTCAGTTGAAAATAATGAAGCGGTATTGGCTGTAGGCACAAGAGACGATGAAAGTATTCAATTGCTTAAGTTAAATAAAGAAGGTATCCTTAGTCCTATAAATTATTTAGAAACAGGATACTCTATTTATTACGGTTTAAGAGCTCTTAAAATAGGTGAAGACAACTTCTTAATTACGGGCTCTTTTCGGAATGATTTAAGAAAGATTGTAAGCTATAAACTTGCGCCTAAAATCAATAGAGAAGGCAAAGTTTTAAGACACATGGTTAACTTAAAATATAAAGAAGACGCCACAAAAGAACAGGTAAATGAGGCTGTTGAAGCTTTTATAAATCTTAAAAATGAAATTCCTGAAATTGCAAACTTGGAATGGGGATTAAATGATAGTACCGAAGGGCATACCAAAGATTTAACCCATTGTTTTACCTTAACCTTTAACGATGAGCATGCTAGAGAAATTTATTTATTCCATAAAGCTCATTTAGATTTGGTGAGTAAAATAGGACCTATTATTGCCGATGTTTTAGTGCTAGATTATTGGACAAAATAACAACCTGCTTTTCAGAAAAACGTTTTAATATTTATAGAAAATGAGCAATTTAAAGAATAAAAAAGCCATCATAACAGGTGGAGGCAGAGGATTAGGAAAAGCTATCGCTTTAGCATTTGCGAAAGAAGGTATTGATGTTGTTATTACAGGAAGAACAGAACGTGTTTTAAAAGAAACGGTTTCCGAATTAGAAGCCTTTGATGTCAAGGCGACCTATGTAGTATTTGATGTTGGTAATTATGAAGAAGTAAAAAACAGTATTAAAAGCGTTTTAGACACTATAGGAAATGTAGATATTTTGGTGAATAATGCTGGCATAGGCGGATTTGGGTCATTTCAAGACATGGCGGTTTCAGAATGGACTCATATTATTCAAACGAATGTAATGGGAATGTACTATGTAACTAAAGAAGTTTTGCCACATTTACTCAAACAAGACGAAGGTGATATTATCAACATAGCTTCTACTGCGGGTTTAAACGGTAATGCGAATACTTCTGCGTATTCTGCTTCAAAATTTGCTGTTATAGGTATGTCGGAATCATTAATGAAAGAAGTCCGTAAAGATAATATTAGAGTGTCTACCTATACACCAAGCACCTTTGAATCCGACATGTCCATAAATGCAGGAATAGCCACTAAAGGTTCTCAAGAAAGCGTGCTTCAACCAGAAGATTTTGCAGAATTAATAGTAGCAGGTCTAAAACTTCCAAGAAGAGCCATGCTTAAAAGTGGGGCTTTATGGTCTACCAATCCGTAATAATAATAGAAAGGATTTAGCTTTGTGTATTAATTAAAGCTTAATGTCCTGTAATCTTTGGATTTCCTGTAGAAATACAATCTATTGTTTACACAGAAAACTTATAAAAAGCTTGGTTTAGCCTAATAAAGTTTAGGGTTTTATTCTGAATCAATTTTAGCTATATTATAAAACAGGGTTAAACTATAAATAATTTAACCCTGTGATTTTATAACTTATGCAGTTTATGAGGTAATGCCTTTATTTTGAGATGTCTATATCGGCATGACTTAGAGTGCGAGCTGGATTTAATTTCTCCAAATTTTTCGCGAATGGTCGTCGTGTCCGTAACACATGTCTTTTAAGTCGTCTAGACTGAGTTTGAAATCATTTCCATCAACAAGGGTGTCTATGCCCTCAACTTTTACGGTTTCAGAAAATTGATGAAACGTCCATTCAACGTCGTTTACACGGTGTTTTCCAGAATAGGCTGCTAACCATAAAGGGTATTCATCAATATAACCTTTTAAACGGGTGTCGTAAAAATGTTTCCCTGTGTATACAACGGGTTTTATACCGTATTTCTCTTCGGTTAATTTTAACCATTTCAAAACATTTTCTCTTAAAAAGGCATCGCCAAACTTGCTTTTTTCTTCAATGTCTAAAATAGGAGGGAAGTCGCCTTTTTCTAAATGTACGGTTTGTGCAAAGTTGTTAAATTGCTCAACGGGGTCTTCATTGGGACGGTAATAATGATAAGCACCACGTATGTAACCATGCTTTTTAGCATCTGCCCAATTGTTGTTATAATGGGTGTCTTTTCCGTCTATACCCATGGTCGATCTTATAAATACAAATTCTATAGGTTTTTCGTTAGATTTTACCTCGTGCCATCTAATTTCACCTTGATAATGCGAAATGTCAATACCAAAAATATAATTAGGGTTTGTAACACCTAAATGTTCTAAGCTTTCAATTCTGTCGATGTTTTCACCAAAATTAGGGACATCATTTTTATTATGATTTGTTTGAAACACATAAAAAAAGCCAAAAATTATAGAAGCTAAAAGGAGTACAGGATATAGAATATGATGTGCCTTTCTAATGCCATTTACCTGTTTCCTGTTTTTATTATTGAAATAATTTAACAAGGCTATAAAAATAGTTATAACCAGAATTGAAATAAACAGAACCTTAGATGTAGTAGATGTTTGGGGAGTTACCAAAAAACTCAATAAAGGATTCATTTTTTTTGTTATTAACGTTGTGCTTCAAAATTATTGCTATTAAGCAGATAATCTTGCGACATGCGATGTCTTAGTCCGTTAAAAAAAAGTGAATGCTATACTATTAAATGGTGTTAATGGTTTGAGGTGTTTTTGCTATGGATGTAACACTTCGTGAGTGTGTTTTTTCATGTTTTCAGCCATTTTATCTAAGGGTAAATCATCAAAATCATTGCCAAAAGGATCTTCAATAGATTCGGCAATTAATTCCAACGAAGCTAAAACATAAAGTATAAAAGGCACCGCAAGAATTACAAAATAACCCAATGAAAATACGTAGCCAATAGGAAGAGTAACCACATAAATAGCTATAAATTTTTTAATAAACGTACTGTATGAATGTGGAATGGGTGTGTTTTTAATGCGCTCGCAGGCACCGCAAATGTTTGTTAGACCTTCAAGTTCATTATTAATAACGATAAGTTGTTCGCCCGAAATTTTATTTTGCTTGTAGAGTAAATTGGTTTTTTTAAATATTAAAGCTGCTACTTGATTTGGACCGTGCTTTTTTCGGCTAAAGGCATCACCTAATTCAGGGTGTTCATTTTCATCAAGCATAAAAGTGGTGTAATCCGATTTTAAAAAAGCAAACAAGCTTTGTGAATACATCGGGATGGCTTTTCTGTAAAAGTGACGCAGAGCGACATCATCATCTTCTAAAAAAGCATTAAGTTTAAGTGCTAGGTTTCGACTTACATTTGTTAGTGCACCCCATTGTTTTCTGGCTTCCCACCACCTGTCGTAAGCTGTGTTTGTTCTAAAAACCAATAAAAGTGATAAAGCAAAACCTAGTAAACTATGAACAACAGTGATGTTTTTTAACCAACTTTTAGATGATAAATTCAAATATTCGAGTTCAAAAAAGGCAATACCACCCGAGCATATAGCAGTTAGAATTAAGTAAGGATATAGGGTTTGTAAAGTATCGGATTTCCTTACATAAAACACGGCTTTAAACCATTCTTTAGGGTTGTATATTCTCATGTTGAGTTTTGTTTTAAAAAGTTGTACGCGAATTTATAAATAAGATTACGATTTTATCCCAAAAAAAAGAGTAACCATTTTTGATAACTCTTACTATGTATAGTATACTGGTCTAGAACCAGTGACTTTTGGGTTGTGAAACCCCGACTTCAATAAAAAAAAACTGTTTTACAGGGTTTTCATTATTAATTTATTAAAATGTAAGTTGTTTTAGTTTTCGAATTAATAATATTATTTTATGAAATTTACCAAATGGATTTAAAGTGTCAAACGTTGAATAATACTTTTAATAGGAAATTTGTGTCTATTTCGGTTTAAATTAATATAATATATTAGTTTTGGGCTTAACCAAATTCACGAAATTCTTTCTTACTAATATTTTCATATCGTTTACTTTAACAGTCATGAGAAATATCCAACTTATTTTACTAGTCATCTTTTTCTTTACCTTTTTTAACTGTCAAAATATAGAAGTAAAAAAATACAGAATAGGATTTTCTCAATGCCTGAGTGATCACATGTGGAGAAATGATATGAATCATTCCATGCAAATTCAAGCATCTCTGAATCATAATGTGATTAATCTCTCAAAGTTTGAAGCACATGGTAGTGCTAAACTACAAATTGCGCAAATGGAGGAAATGATTAAGAATCAATATGATTTAATTATTATTTCTCCCCTAGTTCAAGACAGTATTGTTCCAGTTATTGAAAAGGCATACGATGCGGGAATACCGATTATTCTTTTGGATCGAAAAATCAATTCTGACAAATACACTGCTTTCGTTGGTGCAGATAATTTAGAAGTAGGGCAAACGGCTGCCAAGTATATTATATCCAACTCTCAACAAAAAAAAACAAATGTTTTAGAAATAAAAGGTGTTGGAAACTCATCGCCTGTAGTAGAAAGAAGCTTAGGATTTCATCATGAAATTCAAAACAATCCAAAGATTAATATTGTTAAAACTATTGAAGGTGTCAATTCAACTGAAATATTAAAAACTATTGATTCCTTAGGGCCAAAGGGTATAGATTATGTTTATGCCTTCAATGATGAATTGGCTAAACAGGTTTGGGACTTAACCAATAAATTACAATTTGAAAAAAAACTAAAATTCATTGGGGTCGATGGATTAAACATTCCTGATGGAGGCATAGAGTTAGTCCAGAATAATATTTTAAATGCAACTATATTAAACCCCACCGGTGGCGATGAAGCTATTAGGCTAGCCTTAAGAATATTAAACGGAAAAAAGGTTGAAAAAAATAATATTTTAAGAACGACCGTGATTGATTCTAAAAATGCGGAAATCATGAAGAATCAATTAGACAAGATAAATCAACACCAAGAAGACATTGTCGCACAACAGGGTAAAATCAAGGAACAAGAAAAAACATACTCTACCCAAACAAATATATTAAAACTAGTTTTAGGCCTTTTAATTACCAGTATTCTACTTGGTTGCTTTAGCATATACTCGGGTTTTAAGCTTCGTAAAAAAAAGCGAGAATTAGAACTCAGAAATAATAAGATCACAATTCAACAAAAACATATTCAAAAAATAAGTGAAGCTAAAACTAACTTTTTTACCGGTCTCTCTCATGAATTTAAAACGCCAATTACTCTAATTCTCTCTTCTATCGAATCAATTTCAGATTACAAATCCGTTAGAGATAATAAATTAAATAGAGAAGTAGGTTTAATATTTAATAATTCTAAAAGATTATTAAGGCTTATAAATCAGTTGATTGACTTTCGTAAAGTAGAGGATAGGAAATTCATTTTGAAAGCATCAGAAACTAATCTGTATCAATTTTCAAAATCCATTTTTAAAGATTTTGAACGTGAAGCTCAGAAAAGAAACATTAAATTTTCAATGCATTCAAACAATGAATTTTTAAAAGTTTTCATCGATAGAAATTTAATGGATAAAGTATACTTTAACATTTTATCAAATGCTTTTAAGTTTACGCCTAACAATGGTACAATTAGCATTAATATTATAGATGAAGCAACCAATTTTGTAAAGATTCAATTTAAAGATTCTGGTATTGGCATTCCTGATACTGAAATGGACAAAGTTTTCATGGCTTTCTTTCAGGGATCAAATAATAAAAAATCTAGTTCAGGTATTGGGTTACACCTGTCTAAAGAATTTGTTGAATTACATAAAGGTACTATTGAAGTAAATTCTAAAAATGGAACAGAATTTATTATAACATTATATAAAGGCGATGTACACTTAAGTTCTGACGAAATAATTTATGAGCCTGACATAATAGAAAACCCTACTTTAAGTTTTGAAACTGACTACGAAGATGACGCTTTTATACTTAAAAATGATATTGATGAAGACAGCAAAAACACATTATTAATTATAGAAGATAATCCTGACTTGGTAAGATACTTGAATAATAAACTTTCTGCTGAGTTTATTATTGAGACTTGCGATGGACATGGTGCCATTGAAAAGGCTTTTGAACTCATTCCCGATATTATTATTTGCGATGTTAACTTACCAGACAAAAACGGATTCGAAATATGCAATATTCTAAAAAAAGACTTAAGAACATCACATATCCCTTCTATTATTTTAACAGCATACGATAGTAAAGAATCATACGTTCAGGGGTTAGATTCGGGTGCAGATTTGTTTCTAACAAAACCTTTTAGTTTTACCATACTTTACAGATCTATTAAAAACTTACTTTTCAACAGAGAAAAGTTACGTAGGCATCATATAAAAAACATCTATAAAACCGAGCCTTCGAATAATCTTGCTAATTCTGAACAAGAATTTATTAATGATATGAATAAATATGTTCATGAAAATATTGATGATTCCAGTTACAGCGTAGAACAATTAGCTTCAAGCTTAGGTATATCGAGAGTACAGCTTTATAGAAAAGTAAAGGCCATATTAAATATTAATGTTAGTGATTATATTCAAAATATACGATTAGAAAAAGCAAAAATTTTACTTCAAGAATCGACGCTTTCAATATCAGAAATAGCCTATTCAGTAGGTTTTTCTTCCCCAAGTTATTTTTCTCTAACCTTCAAAAATAAATTTGGTAAATCTCCAAAAACTTACAGGAAAAAATAACAGTTTTTTAATTTTGTATTCATTGCATTATCATATTAATACCAGTATTTTATCTCAAAACACAAGTATTTTACCATATAAAGATGTAACTATTTTTATAGTTTAGCCTAAAAATCGATAATTTCAATCATTGATAACTAGTTAAAAATCAGGTAATTGATGTAAAATTAAGTTAATTTTTAATAATGTAACAATTCTTATATGGTTTACTATGTTGGATAGATAGTTTTACAGAAACTAAATTTCCAACTAAATTATGAATAAGAAAATATTAATCTGGTCTATTACAGCTGCACTTGCGGGATTCCTATTTGGTTTTGATACAGTTGTTATATCAGGCGCAGAAAAAACATTACAACAAATTTGGAATTCATCTGATGTTTTTCATGGAACCGTAGTAATAGGTATGGCTTTGTGGGGAACTGTTATTGGGGCGCTACTTGGTAGTTTTCCAACCAATAAATTAGGGCGTAAAAAGACCTTAATTTGGATAGGCGTTTTTTACACTGTATCTGCCATTGGTTCTGGTTTAGCTAATGACCCTTATACCTTTGCTATATTTAGATTTTTAGGCGGATTAGGTGTTGGGGCTTCTACTGTTGCAGCTCCTGCATATATCTCTGAAATAGCTCCAGCAAAGGATAGAGGAAAGCTGGTAGGTTTATATCAATTTAATATTGTGTTCGGTATTTTAATAGCATTCCTGTCAAATTATTTATTAAATAATATTGGAGAAAACGCGTGGAGATGGATGGTTGGTATTGAGGCTGTTCCTGCAGCACTTTACACAATTATTGCTTTAAGCATTCCGAAAAGTCCAAGATGGCTATTAACTAAATTAAGAAATAGTGAAGCAAAAAGCGTTCTTAAAGTTATTAATCCTGGAGTAAATCCAGAACAATTAATGATAGAGATTAAGGATGAAATGAAAAATACCATCCCTAACGAAAATATTTTTATGAAGAAATATAGGAAGCCTTTAGTCTTAGCTTTTTTAATTGCTTTTTTTAATCAATTGTCGGGTATTAATGCATTGCTTTATTACGCTCCTAGAATATTAACAGAAGCAGGATTAGGAGAAAGTTCGGCACTTTTAAGTAGTATTGGTGTTGGTATAACCAATTTACTTTTTACACTTTTGGGGATTTCACTTATTGATAAACTAGGTAGAAAACAACTGATGTACATAGGTTCCATTGGATATATTTTATCATTATCACTTGTATCCGCAGCATTTTTATTCAATTGGGAAGGCAGTGCGGTTCCAATATTTTTATTCTTCTTCATAGCAGCTCATGCTATCGGTCAAGGAACCGTAATTTGGGTGTTTATTTCTGAAATTTTCCCGAATCATTTAAGAGGGTATGGACAATCCTTTGGAAGTTCAGTACACTGGGTATTGGCAGCAGTAGTGCCTTCCTTAGTTCCTGTGTTATTCTCCACAATAGGAGCAGGAATGGTTTTCTTGATTTTTGCAATTATGATGGTATTTCAACTTCTATTTGTGATTTTTATGATGCCGGAAACCAAAGGAATTTCTTTAGAAAAATTGGGTAAAATTTTAAGTAAATCAGGTAAATCCAAGAGTCTAAAAAAAGTAGCTAGTGTTGCTGTAATAATGTTTTTGACTTTTTCTTGTAAAGAAACTACAAAACCCAGTTTAGGTAGAGAAACCACCGCTGAAAATGTTGCCCATAAAGAAGAAATCTTGTACCGTCCGAACTTCCATTTCACCCCTAAAGAAAATTGGATGAATGACCCTAACGGTATGTTTTTCTTAAATGACACGTATCATCTGTTTTTTCAATATTATCCAGAAGGAAATAAATGGGGGCCTATGCATTGGGGGCATGCTACAAGTAAAGATTTGATTAAATGGTCTGAAGAACCTATAGCGCTATATCCAGATGAATTAGGTTATATTTTTTCTGGTTGTGCTGTAGTAGATCTAGAGAATACTTCTGGATTTGGAAATGGTACAACCCCTCCTGTTGTCGCTATTTTTACCCATCATGATCCAATTAAAGAAAAAGATGGTCGCATTGATTTCGAATACCAAAGTATTGCTTATTCAATTGACGAAGGAAAAACCTGGGTTAAGTACGCAAATAACCCAGTCTTACAAAATCCAGGAATTAAAAACTTTAGAGACCCTAAAGTGGTTTGGGATGAAGATCATGAACAATGGGTTATGGTACTTGCTGCAGATGACAGAACTAAATTTTATAGCTCCAAAGATTTAAAGGAATGGAAGTTCATTTCTGATTTCGGAAAAGACCTTGGTGCCCATGGAGGAGTTTGGGAATGTCCTGATTTTTTTCCGATGCAAACAGAAAACTCAAACGAAACCAAATGGGTGCTCCTTCAAAGTTTAAACCCAGGTGGGCCAAATGGAGGTTCTGCAACACAATATTTTATTGGCGATTTTGATGGTGAAACATTTAAACTCGATGAAACCTTTAAAAATCAGCTAGACTTAAAAAAGGCTATCTGGTTAGATCAAGGAATGGATAATTATGCTAGTGTTACTTGGAATAATACCAACAGTAAAAACCCAATAACTATTGGGTGGATGTCCAACTGGCTATATGCACAAGATGTGCCCACTGAAACATGGAGAAGTAGTATGACTATTCCAAGAGAGCTAAAACTTAATAAAACAGAAAATGGATTTTTGATTAGTTCTGAACCTGTTAATCAATTAGAAAATTATTATTCCAATAGAATCTCTAAAGCAGATATCAAATTTAAAGAAGAAACTGTTTTAATCGACAGTAAAACAATCGATTTAGCAAAGTCTGTCATAGATATAAAACTAACCGATTTAACTACCGACATCTATACACTCACGCTTTCTAATGCTGCTGGGAATAGCTTGAAATTCGGATTAGATAATATTGAAAAACATCTTTTTATAGATCGTCAATCATCAGGATTAACAAACTTTTCTGAAGCATTTGGAAAGCAAGTTACCAAGGCACCTCTTGCCAAACACTATGAAGAAGCAGAGATAAAAATCATATTAGACAAAACATCTATAGAGCTTTTTTTTAACAATGGTCAAGAAGTGTTAACTGAAATATTCTTTCCAAATGAACCTTTCGAAAAGTTAACAATAGGATCTACAAAAAAGGAAGCCAAAATTTCAATTTTGAACACTAATAAACTAAACATAAATAACAACTAACTATTAAAAACTAAATCATGAAGTATAAATTAATTATTTTATTCTTTCTGCAGTTCTCAGCCCTAATGGCTCAAGATCTGGAAATTAAAGGGAAGGTGGTCTCCTCTGAAGATAATATGCCTTTACCCGGTGTTGCGGTTATAATAACCGGTACATCAACAGGATCTGTAACCGATTTTGATGGAAACTTCATTCTAAACGGCGCATCAAAAGGCGATGCTCTTCAATTTAGCTACCTTGGTTTTGTAACTCAAGAGGTAATCATTGGTGATAATTTGACATTAAATATAGTCATGCAATCAGATAATCAACAATTGGAAGAAATCGTTGTAACTGGCTATACAAAACAGAAAAAGGCAGATATTACTGGAGCTGTATCAGTTGTAGATGTCGATGAAATTAATAAGCAAACAGAACCTAATCCAATAAAATCTTTACAAGGAAGATTACCAGGTGTAAATATTACTTCTGATGGGTCGCCTAGTGGCTCTAATACTAAAGTTAATATTAGAGGTATTGGAACGCTAAATAACACAGACCCTTTATATGTGATTGATGGTGTGCCAACTAAAGCAGGCATGCATGAATTAAATCCAAACGATATAGAGAGTATACAAGTACTAAAGGATGCCTCATCTGCAAGTATTTATGGTTCAAGGGCATCAAATGGAGTAATTATAATTACCACAAAACAAGGGAAATCTGGAAAAATGAGAATTAGTACTAATTATTATACTTCCCTTTCAGATTATACAAGCAAATTAGATGTTTTAGATGCAAATCAATTTGGACAAGTTTTATGGAAAGCAAATATAAATGATGGTTTGAATCCGAATTCTAATAATTTGAGTTATCATTTTGACTGGGGAGTAGTAGATGGAGTTCCAACATTAAATAGAATAAGTGTTCCAGAATATTTGGACTCAGAGCGAACTATTAAATCGGCGAATACTAATTGGTATGATGAAGTCTCGCAATTGGGAAGAGCGAATTCTCTGGATTTGTCCATGTCTAGTGGATCGGAAAAAGGAACTTATATGTTTTCTTTAGGTTATTATGATAATCAAGGAATTGTTAAAACTACGGAATTTAAACGTTTGTCAGCTCGAATTAATTCTTCATATAAATTTTTTGATGGAAAGTTAGTTGTAGGAGAGAATTTTACTTTAAATAGAACTAATGAAGTTGTTGATCCTGGAGTTTTAGATCCTGCATTAAGGGCATTGCCAATTATTCCGGTACGAACAGTAGATGGTTTAGGTTGGGGAGGTCCTGTTGGAGGGATGAACGATCGCCAAAACCCCGTTAGAGTTTTAGAATATAATAAAGATAATGGGTATAAATATATGCGTTTATTCGGTAATGTTTATACTGAGCTAGAATTGATTAAAAACTTAAAATTCAAAACTAGTTTTGGAATTGATTTTAGTGATTATTATAAACGAACCCTACAGCGAAGTTATAAATCAGGTTATTTAGAAAATGATCAAAACGCTGTAAATATTGATGAGTCTACTAATACTAAATGGACTTGGACTAATACAGTTCAATATGATTTAAGCCTTAATAAACATCATATTAATATGTTGGCTGGTACTGAAATGTATCAAGAAAGCTTTGAAAATACGTGGTTAAGAAAAGAAGATTTTTTGTTGGAAGATCCAAACTATATGTATCCTGATGCTGGTACTGGAGAAGCTTATAATGGCGGTTCAGCAACATCTTATAGTTTGCTTTCTTATTTTGGAAAGTTAACATATGATTTTGATAATAGATACTTGTTTTCAGCAACTTTAAGACATGACGGTTCTTCTCGTTTTGGGAAAAATAATCGATTTGGAACTTTTCCAGCTTTTTCTGGAGGTTGGAGGATAAGTAAAGAAGCTTTTGCAGAAGAACACTTGAGCTTTTTCTCAGATTTAAAACTTAGAGCGGGTTGGGGACAAACCGGAAATCAGGAAATAAGTAATGAAGCAATTTACTCGCTTTATTTAGCTAGTTATGCGGGAGGAGATCCTACATGGAATACATCTTATGGTACAGCTTATGATTTAGCAGGGGCCAAAAATGGACTGCTTAATTCAGGATTCATTGCCATACAAACTGGGAATGATGATTTAAAATGGGAAACTACAACGCAAACTAATTTAGGAATTGATTTTGGGTTTTTTAACCAAGCTCTAACAGGAAGCATTGATATCTATAAAAAAGAAACAGAAGATATACTAGTGTTGCCTCCTTATTTAGGAGTAATTGGAGAAGGAGGTGAAAGATGGGTAAATGGGGCTTCAATGGAAAACGAAGGTTTGGAAATTGGTCTACAATATAAAAACACAACTAGTTTTGGACTTAAATATGAAATCTCCGGAAATATTGCAGCAAATAGGAATAAAATTACTCAGCTACCAGATGAGGTAAAGAATAATTATGGAGGTGATGGCTTAGAAGATAACATCCTTGGAAGGCCAATAAATTCTATGTATGGTTACGTTGCAGATGGATTATTTAGAACAAAAAATGAGGTTGAAAACTCCGCAATTCAGCCCGGTAAGGACCTGGGGAGAATTAGATATAAAGATTTAAATGAGGACGGGATAATAGATGATAAAGATAGAACTTGGATAGGAAATCCAAATCCGGGCATATCCTATGGATTTAATTTGTCTCTCGAATATAAAAACTTTGATTTAACTACATTTTGGCAAGGGGTAGGAGATGTAGATGTCATTAATCAAACTAAATATCAAACAGATTTTTGGAGTGTAGACGATGTTGGATCAAATAAAGGTGCAAGACTTTTAAATGCTTGGTCAGTTGACAATCCTAATTCAAATATTCCAGCTCTAACAACTGTTGATAGTAATGCGGAATCTCGTTTTTCTACTTATTACGTCGAGAACGGTAGATATTTAAAGTTAAGAGTTCTTCAATTGGGCTATTCAATACCTCAAGATATCATAGAAAAATATAGTATAACTAAACTAAGAATGTACGTGAATGGACAAAACTTATGGACTATTTCATCTCCTAGTTTTACAGGTGTTGATCCTGAAAACCCTGGGTTTGGGTATCCAATACCAATAACTTTTTCCATAGGTTTAAATTTAACGCTGTAATTAATAAAACAAATAATCATGAAAAATATTATATATATAATAGGGTGCTTTCTAATGTTGACTACCCTTGGCTGTGAAGACTTTTTAGATAACGATCCTAAAGGTGTATTAAGTGAAGAAGAATTAGCAAAGCCTGAAAATATTGAAGGTTTTATAACAGCTGCTTATTCTTCATTAGGAAACGATCATTATGATACTCCATTTAGCTTGTGGCCTTACGGAAATGTTCGTTCAGATGATGCGTATAAGGGAGGTAGCGGAACTAACGATATACAGGCATTCCATTTTTTCGAAATATCAAATAATATTCGCTCTGATTTTGGAGAGTTAGATAGGTTGTGGTACAACTGCTATGTGGGTATCGCAAGAGCAAATAAGGCTATAAATGCTTTAAATCAACTTACAGAAGAGGAATTTAAATTGAAGCAAATTAGATTAGGTGAAATGCATTTTATTAGAGGACACTATTATTTTATGCTTAAAGAGTTGTTTAAGTATGTGCCGTATGTAACAGATGAAACGAAACCAGATGATTATAACCTTATTTCAAATCGTGATCTATCAGATGATGAACTTTGGGAAGCTATTGCCTCTGATTTTCAATTTGCAGCAGATAATACACCAGCTAAACAACCTGAAATAGGTAGAGCGAATAAATACGCGGCTTATGCTTATTTGGCTAAGACTAGATTATATCAGGCCTATGAACAAGATGCTAACTATAATGTTATCAATATCAATCAGCAAAGACTACAAGATGTTTTAGATGCAGTAGATCAAGTTGTGGGAATTTATTCTTTAGAACCAGATTTCGCTTTTAATTTTTTATCTGGTAGTTATGAAAATGGACAGGAATCCATATTTTCTATTCAATATTCTAACGACGATGGGACGCTTTATGGGCGTTTAAATTTTGGAGATGTTTTATCTGTACCACAAGGTTTAGGTTGTTGTGATTTTCATAAACCCAGCCAAAACTTAGTAAATGCATTTAAAACGACTACTTCAGGGTTGCCAATGTTTGATAATTTTAATGACCAAGATTTAGATTATAATCAATTAAATAATTATGATGTAGATCCAAGATTATATCATACAGTTGCCATTCCAGGTTTACCATTTAAGTATCACCCAGATTATATTTATGAGGAAAATTGGAATAGATCTCCTGGTACCTATGGATATTATGCTTCTCTAAAGGAAAATGTACAACCCGATTGTTCATGTTTTGTAAATATTGACCCGTTTTATGGAAATTCTAAAAATAGAATAGTTATTAGATATGCAGATGTCATTCTTATGAAAGCCGAGGCTTTAATTGAATTAGGGCGTCAAAATGAAGCCTTACCATTAATTAATGAAATAAGAGCCAGAGCGGCAGAAAGTACAACTTTAACTAAGGCATATACCTCAAATAATTTTATTAAAGAGTACGAAAATGGTGTGAACTGTAACTGGACTCAAGATTTTGCTAGAAAGGCTTTACGTTGGGAACGTAGACTAGAGTTTGCTATGGAAGGTTCTCGTTTTTTCGATTTGGTGCGCTGGGGAGTTGCAGCAGAAACAATGAATAACTTCTATTCACAAGAGAAAATAAAACGTGGTTATTATTTAGATGCCGGATTTGACCATGGAATTGAAGAGTTTCTTCCAATTCCACTGGCACAAATAAATTTTAGTCAAGGGCTTTATAAGCAAAATGAAGGTTATTAATTTAAAAATATAAAAACATGAATTGTATTATAAATAATATAAGAATCACATTCCCATTAATTCTAGTACTAGCATTAGGTTTATTTTGGTCATGTGAAGATAGTTTTGATGACTCAGCTTTTGTTACCAATGTTTCGGTTAACATGCTTTCATTTCAGATTGACGATTTACCTGCGGATATTAATAATGAGGAAGGTAAAATCATACTTGAGATGAATTATGGATCGGATTTAACAAGTTTAATACCCGAAATCTCGTTGCCAAAAGGTGCAATAATGGTTCCTGAAGAAGGAAAGCCTATAGATTTTACTAATGTTGTTAATTATAGGGTTACTAATGGTAATATTTATAAAACTTATGATGTCAATATTACAACCCTAAAACCCATAGAGAGCTTTACTATAAACGGTTTTGATGCTAATATAAATCACAATTCGAAAACTATAACACTAGTTTTACCAGAAGGTACAGATTTGACGGCTCTAAGGCCTGAAATTGTTACCTCAGCAGGTGTTAGTATTTCTCCTGCATCAGGTGAGTTGATTGATTTCAGTGATCCCGTAATTTATACTGTTAGTTCTGCTACATTAACTGAAAATTATACAGCTAGTGTTACTACCCCTATTGATGGTCCAGTTATTGCATTTTTGGGAACCTCCGCATCTTTACAAAGCATAACTAACCCAGATGAGATTGCCGCTTCAGATTGGTTATTCGAAAATTATCCAGGTGCTCAATATTTATCGTTTACAGATATATCAAATGGGGTTTCTTTAGCAGATATAGATGTTATTTGGTGGCATTATGATAGTGCGATAAACCTACCTACTATTGCCTTAGATGCCAATGTTACTACTGCATTAATGAATTATCAGGCAAATGGTGGAAACCTATTATTAACAACATTTGCTTCTCAGTATTTAGAGGCTTTAAATATTATTCCTAGCGGAAAAGGTCCAAACAATGTTTTTGGAGACTTTTTGCCAAATGGATTTATTGATGGTAATGATTGGGGAATGTCATTTGTTGGACATGAAGATCATCCTATTTTCTTAGGTCTTGAAACTTTTGCTCCTGGGAAAGCTAATTTATTAGAAAAAGGAACCTTTAGATTAAATCATACTGCTTGGTGGTTCTTGCCAGACTGGGGTGGTTTTGGAAATGGTGAAGGTTGGAGAAACCAGACAGGTGGTAACAATTTAGCTAGTGAAGCTTGGGATGATAACTTAGATGGACGTGTATCCATTGCTGAATTTCCTGGAGGAGCTACTAACATAAACACAGTTGTTATTTCGATGGGGGCTTACGATTGGTTTAACGAAAATGACACAAACGAAAACAACGGCTTTTTAGATAATATTAAAATACTAACAGCAAACAGCTTAGACTATTTAGCTGACAACTAAAAACAAAACAAGATGTACTTAAAACAATATTTTATAATCGGATTATATATCTGCCTTTTTATGTCGTGCTCAAACGATGATGAAACACATTCTCAGGTACCAATCGATACAGGTAATCAAACTGCTATATATCCATTGCCGCCTGAGCAATGGATGGGAGAAACAAACCCGTATTATACTTCGGGATACGTTGGAGATGTTATGCCGTACTTTGATAATGGGAAATTCAATCTTTTCTTTTTGCATGATGCAAAAACAAAACCTGCCGGCGAAGGCTTTCATGACATTCATAGTTTTGAAACCTCAAACTTCACTGAGTTTGATTACAATGGAAGAATGATTCCTTACGGAACAGCTGATGAACCTGATTTTGGGGTAGGAACCGGATCTGTTGTGAAAGTTGGAAACCTATACTATTTCTATTATACGGGACATAACGGTATACCATCATTCATTCAAAATAACCCTAGAGAAAGTGTTCTTTGTGCCACAAGTACCGACCTAAAAAACTGGACAAAGGTTAAAGACTTTAAATTAACTGCGCCTGCTGGATATTACGATTTCGACTTTAGAGATCCTCATGTGTTCTATAACGAAGAAGAAGGTAAATACTGGATGCTAATGTCTACACAAACAGACCCAGGGAGAAAGGCTGTGGTGGCACTATTTACAACAAGCGATCCTTCAACAAATAACTGGGAGGTTCAAAGCCCTGTTTATACGACAACTTCAGAAGAAAATTATTTAATGCTTGAATGTGCCGATATGTTTAAAATGGGATCTTATTGGTACTTAATTTTTTCTGAAAACTGGAGTAACTATAAAGGTACAAGGTATCGTATAGCAAACTCCCCTAACGGACCATGGACAACTCCAGAAATCGATCGGTTTGATGGTGAATATTTATATGCAGCTAAAACAGCTTCCAATGGAAACCAACGCTATCTATTTGGCTGGACAGCAAGAAAAGCACCAGAAAATAATACAGGTAATAAAGAATGGGCTGGAAATTTAGTAATACATGAACTTGTTCAAAACACAGATGGGACATTGCGAGTTCAACAACCAGAATCCGTCAGTTCAATATTTACTAATGATGTAGCTCTTGAAATGGTAAAAACAACTGGTTCTGTTAATCAAAACAATAATACATTCGTCCTTGATGGTTCCTCTAGTGAGGCTTCTGTTGTATTCCAAAGTATCAAAAAATCAAATGTAATCACTTTTGATACTTCGTTCAATTCCTTAGGTAAGTGCGGCATACTTTTGAATTATGAGAATGAAGGAAATTCAGCTTTCAATATAGTTTTCGAACCTGACAACAACAGAATTACCGCCTACAACCTAGTTAATGGTATTAATCAGTATGTAAACCACATTCCGTTTAGCTTTTCAACAGCTGAAAGTTATGATATAAATATAACAACAAACGAAGATGTATGTGTAATTTATGTAAACGATACTATAGCCTTTAGTAACAGACTTTACAATACTAGTGGAAAACAATGGGCCATTTATTCTAATAACGCCAAGGTTGAATTTTCTAATATTAGTTTAAAAAATCCTTATTAATATGTTCGAAAACACAAACATAAAATTTGTTAGCTTCGGAGAGATTCTTTTTGATGTTTTTAACGACCGAAAAAAAATTGGTGGAGCCCCTTTAAATTTAGCTTTAAGAATAAAGTCCTTCGGATTCCCTGTTTCTATGATAAGTGCCATTGGTAATGATGACAATGGTGTGTCATTAACAAACTATATCAGCAATGAAAATATTGATATTAATGGAATCTCGACTACCAAAAACTATGCTACTGGTATGGTTAATGTAACTTTAGATAGTAAAGGTTCTGCAACTTATTCTATTCAACATCCTGTTGCTTGGGATAAAATTGAAATCACCCCTACTATTCGCAAAATAGTTGAAGATTCAGATGTTTTACTTTTTGGTAGTTTAGCCTGTAGAGACCTTGTTTCTAAAACTACCCTGTTTGAACTTCTAAAATACAGTAACACTTTTAAGGTTTTCGATGTTAATCTAAGGCCGCCACATTACAATATAGAAACACTAAAAAGTCTGATGGACAAATCAGATTTTATAAAATTCAACGATGAAGAACTTCTTGAAATTTCAGAAGAATTGGGTTCCTCATCAAAATCTATTGAAGAAAACATTCATTTCATAGCTCAAGCAACCAAAACCAAAGCCATATGTGTAACGAAAGGAAAGCATGGTGCTGTTCTACTTTGGAAAGGTAAACTTTATCATAATGCTGGATTCTTAATCAATGTTGTAGATACGGTTGGTGCTGGCGACTCATTTTTAGCATCATTAATTTCAAAATTATTAAGTAACGGAGTTCCGCAGGAAGCTATTGATTTTGCTTGTGCTGTTGGCGCTATTGTTGCCCAAAACAAGGGCGCGAATCCTAAGATTTTAAAAGAAGATATAATGATGTTTCTAAATAATAATTGCAAAATATAAACACAACTATAACCACTAAACTAACTCAAAATGAAAAAAATTACAAAACAACTGATTGCTCTGTCATTAATCATTTCTTTTGTCAGCCTAAATGCACAGACAAAAAACATAGCATTCATAGGGCAATCTCCCACTTATAACGATAATATACCAGCTGCTGCTGATGGTTTTACGTATGATGACGACCGTGCAGCAGCAACATGGTTTATGGAAGATTTTGTTCCTGCAAACACCAACATTAATGGAAGTTATTTTTCCTTTCAGGATATTGCCGAAGGAGAAGACCTAAGCAGTTTCGATGCCCTTTGGATACAAAACGATGGAGCCACTTGGCCTAGTAGACTTGAGGAATGGCCAAGAGCTACTTCTGAAGGCGGGGGTGAGAGACATTGTATTATAACCGAAGTTGGATTTCAATGGAATGGGGGAGATGCAAATTGTATTTCACTTGAAGACAGCTTTATATCTAACATTCGAAGTTTTTATGAAGCTGGAGGAAATCTTTTTCTGGGGAATTTCGCAGCAAAAGGAGTTGAAGTCTTTGGGGTTTTTGAAGGTCTTAATAATCCATGGGAGTATAGACCTAATCAAACTTTTGGCGAAACTACTTCCATTTCAGATTCTTGGGCGGTAGACAATCCTTGGGGGAGTCTTTACCATGGCGAAACCAATGACCCTGTTGTGAATGATTTTGTATTGGGTGCTCAAGACGCAGGTTGTAACAATGGTATTTATATTGAGTTCTTAACGCCTGGTACTGGCAAAAAAAATAGAACCTGCCAGTATAATCTTGATTTCGGTCGGATAAATGATGATGCCAATACAAAATATGGAGGCGCTGCAACTTTAGCTCAAAAACAAAGTGAATTTGAATCTGTTTTAAATGCCGAAATACTGTTAACCAATTGTAGCGGAAATGAAATACAAGCAGCTAGATTTAACCCGAGAACTGCTGGTCATGGTACCATTATTATTAACGGTAGTGGGGCGTATGATTGGCATGCTGATGGAAGTCCGGAAAATTTTAACGATAATGTTAAACTATTTACTAAAAACGCATTACTATCTTTAGTTAATAGTACTTTATCAACAAAAACAAAAAATGCTTCCGAAATAAGCTTTGGCCCTAACCCTGTACAATCTTTATTAAAGATTAAGTATAAGGGAGAAATAAACACAACAGTTTATAACATGCTGGGTGAAAAAGTAATAGAATCATTTTCAAAATCTATAGATTTTGAAAATATAATAACTGGTATTTACATTATAAAAGTGAGAGATCTGAATTCTCAAGAAACCAACACGTTTAAAGTTGTAAAAAGGTAAACCAACGGCTCTCTATTTGAAATTATCATAATATAGATACACATTAAAATACTAATAAGCGTTAAACTAATTTTAGTTTGACGCTTAATTTATTGGGCCAATCTCAAAAGTTATTCAATGCTGAGAATACGGTTATTCTGTACTAGTATGAATAAAAAAAGGGCTTCAATTTCTTGAAACCCTTGTCTTTCCTAGTAGCGGGAACTGGACTCGAACCAGTGACCTTCGGGTTATGAGCCCGACGAGCTACCTACTGCTCTATCCCGCGATATAATATCCTAAAACGACTAACTTAGCTTTTAACTTTCGGTTCATAATGCCGACCTAGTTGTTTCGGACTGCAAATATACAATCCTTTTTAGATTCTGCAAGGATTATTTTGTAAAAAATTATTGCTCGATGCTATTCGCTTGAAAATCTATTAATTGAGTGTTATTAAATTTTAAAGAAACTTGAATGGGGTTGCAACATACCTCGCAATCTTCAATGTAATTCTGATTTGAAATAGAGCTATCTAAAAGCATGGAAACGTTTTGCCAACAGTAGGGGCAGCTAAAGCTATGTTCTAGCATGAAGTCAGTTTAAATTTTAAACAATTAATTGTTAAAACGTTTTTATTCTTCTTCAATGGTATTTTCAACTGGCGGATTTGCTGCAGCAGTTTCTTTTTGTATTGCCATTAATACTTCTGGATTTTTCCCTGAAATATTTGCGTATTCATGGCTTAATTGATTGTTGCTAACCATAATACTGTTTAGCTTTTTTAAGTTAACAAACTCTAAAGGAATGTCTCCAGTAAATTTATTTGTAGATAATAACAATTCTTCTAAGTCTGTTAATTGAGCTAGTTCTGCAGGAATTTCTCCTTCCATTTGATTGTTCATCAGACTTAGTTTTTGCAACTTAGTTAAAGCTTGAATTTCTGTTGGAATTTGACCTATAAATAAATTGCTGCCTAATAAAAGCTCTTTTAAACTTGTTAACTCCATAAGTTCTACAGGAAGTTCGCCAGAAAATTGGTTGTTGTAAAGTTTTAAAGATTCCAGTTTTTTTAAGGCGCCTATTTCAACAGGAATAGGCCCTTCAAAATTATTTGAAAATAATTCTAAAGACTCTAGTTCGGTTAAATTTTGAATGGATGCAGGTAGTGTTCCGCTTAATTTATTAAAACCTAAATTTATTTTTTTCAGGTAGATTAAGTTGCCAATTTCTTCAGGTAATTGACCATTAAGATTGTTGAAGTTAAGATTAATTTCAATAACCTTTTGGTCTTTTATTTTTACGCCATGCCAATTATCAACTGGTTGGTCTAAATACCAAGAGATATTCCATTGTTCGCCGTTGGTCGCATTAAACAAGGTAATTAAGGCATTTTTTTCTTCAGGAGAGATAGTTGCATAAGAGTAACTGCTTATACACAAGCAGACTAATAATAGTTTTAAGGTTTTCATTGGTTTTGATTTGGTTGGTTTTGCTAAACGAGCAAAATAAATAAAAAACAGATGAAAAACTATTTTAATCGCCAAAAAGCACTTTTTAGTTAACTAAAAAGTGCTTTTTGGCATTCTTATATAAGCGATAAAAATTGCTTTTGAAATTAATTAAATTTCCATCCTAAACCTGTAGTAATGATGTAATCTGTATCATTACCTTCAATCGCTGGCTGATTATCGTAGTTTAATGTGAAGCCTGCTTTTATGTAAAAATCGGAAGGTAAATCATACTTTAAGCTTGTGTCAAAATCGGTTCTTAACCTGCCTTTTTCAGATAAACTGGGAAGCACAGTTAAATTAGCAGTTACACTAATATCATCATAATTAAATAGATTTAAATTAGTAGCAACAAAAATTTCCGAAGAGGTTTTGTTTAAAGATGTATCCACATAGTTCTCAATATTGTAATTTATACCAGCACTAAGTCCCCAATAAAGTTTGGTGTTGTTTTTTATAAACTTACCAGCACCTATACTTGGTGTAATCCTGCCTTTAAGCGCTTGTTCGGTATTAGATAAAAATGATGCATTTGCTAGTAAATACCATTGGCGATTTGCAAGTATCCTAAAAATATCCACTTTAGCATCGGTTCTCTTAGTGCGTTCGGCATCATCTTGCGTGGTGTTTAATACGCTAACGGTTCCATCGGCAATCCATGAACGGTCTAAATAATGAATTTCACCACTTACCGAAAATTGTTGCGAATTGTTGGCTTTAGATAAATTGTAACCTAAGTCGATTGCCCCAGAAAAACGATTGATAAAATCTTCATTAATTTCGTTTAAGGCAACAATCTCAGATAAACTAAACTCTACAACTTTTCCGTCTTCAAGAATAACTTGACCTAAACCATCTTTGTTTGTTGTTAACTGTCCGAATTCGCGTCGGTTTTTTGTTAAAACTACAAGACTTTTTCTTTTAAGGTAGATGTATTTCACATCCTCAAACTTAACGTTAAAATCACTATCACTATAGTCTGTTTCAATAGTAATTACGTTTTGTTTTAGCTTTTTTACTTCACCTGTTAAAACGGTTTTGTCTTTAAGTTTTAGGGTGTCGACTTGCGAAAAACCTATGAGGGATAGGGATAACATAAAAACACAAGTTAAGTTTTTTTTAAGTACAGATTTTGTCATACTAAATGTTACATTTTGGTTGTACCCGCAATTTAATAATAATAATTTTTTTAATTCGATAAATACAGGAAATTCAGGCCTTATTAACGTACTCTTAAAAATGATTTAATTAAATTTGTTGCAATCAAATCTAATGTATGGGCGGGTTAAAATATTTATGGTTTTGTGTTGTAGTAGTCGTGTTTTTTACTTCTTGTAAGGAGGATAAGTATAAAAACCTTGATGTTAAAGAAACAAAGACACACTATGATGCTGCAACATATATCGGCTCTAAAACCTGTGTTGAATGCCATAACGAAGAATTTAAAAAATGGCAAGGTTCTCATCACGATTTAGCCATGCAGGTAGCAAATGATTCTACTGTTTTAGGTGATTTTAATGATAAAAAACTGACTATCGATGGGGTGTCGTATCATTTTTTTAAACGTAACGATCATTTTTTTGTTAAGGTTAAGGAAATTGATAATTCGGTGAAAGAATACCAGATTTCCTATGCTTTTGGTGTTACGCCTTTACAGCAGTATTTAATAGATTTTGATAAAGGTAGAAAACAAGTTCTGCGCGTTACTTGGGATGCTATTGAACACAAATGGTATCATCAATATCCTGGCGATACTATAGTGCCAAACGATTGGTTACACTGGACACAGACAGCCCAGAATTGGAATACCATGTGTGCCGAATGCCATTCTACGAATTTACAGAAGAATTATAATGTTGAAACTGATGAATTTCATACCACTTATGATGAAATTAATGTGGCTTGTGAAAGTTGTCACGGACCAGCAAGTAACCATGTGCAATGGGTTTCTAATGGTAAAGGTGAAGGCGACGATTATATTTTGAAAGGAAGGACTCAAGAAGATCAGTTACAACTTTGTGCGCCTTGCCATTCTAGAAGAGCAAAATTAACCCCGAATTTAGAGCCTGGAATACCGTTTGAAGATCAATATTTACTTCAAAATCTATCCACTACTTTTTACCATGGTGATGGTCAAATTGAAGATGAGGATTATGTGTATGGTTCTTTTAAACAAAGTAAAATGTTTGCCAATGGTGTTAAGTGTACCGATTGTCATGATGCCCATTCATTAAAACTAAAATTTGATGGTAACCAATTATGCCTACAGTGTCATGCACCAAGCACTTACAATACAGAAAAACATCATTTTCATAAGCCAGGCACAGAATCGGCCATGTGTATTAATTGCCATATGACGGGAAAAGTGTATATGGGTAATGATTTTAGACGCGATCACAGTTTTAGAATTCCTAGACCAGATCAATCGGTTGAATACGGAACTCCAAATGCTTGTACTCAATGTCATGAGGGTAAAAGCGATTCTTGGGCTGCAGAAGCGGTTAAAAATTGGTATGGAGAAGACCATGAGCCTCATTTTTCTGATGCTTTATTATTGAGTAATCATCCAAATTTAAGCACTGCTGAAAGAGCCAAATTAGATGCTTTTATTGGCGATTTACAATTTCCTGAAATTGCAAGAGCATCGGTTATTGATAATTTGAATTATGCAACTCAAGAACAGTATAATGTATTGTTTTCAGCTTTAGAAGATCCTTCAGCAATGGTACGTTATAGCGCACTTATGAAGTTTAGAGCTGTTTCACCAGAAGTGAAGAAAGAGGTTTTAAAAATGGTTTTAAACGATCCTATTAAACTGGTGCGGGTAGGCGCGGCACAACTTGTAAATGGAATGCCTCTTGAAGCGTTTCCAGAACAAGATAGAGCAGCACTTTCAAAAGCTAGGGCTGAATATGAAATCATGCTTAACAGTAGTGCCGATTTTTCAACAGGACGTATGCAATTGGGCGACTATTACATGCAGAAAAATGAGTATAACCAAGCCATAACACATTACGAAATGGCCATGAAAAAAGACAGCTTGTTTACGCCAGTCTATTCTAATCTTGCAACCGCTTATTCTTTAGTAGCAGATTATGATAATGCTTTAAACACGCTAGAAAAATGGATTAAAATAGAACCCAAAATAGGGCGACCACATTATTTGAAGGCCTTATTGTATTTTGAAAACAAAAAGGATGCTATGGCGGTTTCTGAGTTGAAATTGGCTATTAAGTTGGATCCTAAAGATTCGCGCTCTATGTATAATTTAGCAACCTATTATTACCAAGGGAACAAAGATTTACAGTTGGCTAAAACTCATATAAGTCGTGCTTTAAAAGTAGCGCCAGGCAATCCTAATTACGAATATTTATTGGCCTTAATTTATCAGAATTTAGGGGAAACAGATAAAGCTCAAAGCATCATGAGCAGGTTGCAAGCTAATAATCAGAATTAGGAATTCTACGTCTGTTTAAATCACAAGAAAATAGTGAAGCAAGAAGTTTTTTCATCAAATGACCTAATGGTTACGCGAGCATCGCTATGATTTTCTGAATTAAAGAGAAGGGGCATTATAAAGTCTACTTGTATTTAATTTTGATTCCTTTTGAAGATGAATTGAAGAGAAACCACCCATCAAAACACATAAAAAAAAGCTGTCTCCTACATTTGCTAAAAACAAACACAGGAGACAGCCTTTATAAATTCTATAATAAGTTTATTCTTTTTTGTTTAAGCTTTGCATGATTTTTGGAACTAATTTTTCAGCAGCTTTTTGTGCATCGTTAGGGTCTTCCAAATTTGTTGTTACAACGGCAACTAATTGTTTTTCGGTTGGTTCATCTAAATTATAAGCTACAGTTTCTAAAACATAATCGGTACTAACACTTGTTGAAGTTGATGTTGGGATGTAGCCTCCAAAAGAGTTGTAGTACCCGCCATAAGCGTAAGGCGCTCTATAATAATTATAAAAACCACCGTAATAACCTGGGTAATAATTGCCATAACCAGCACCCATGTAAATACCATTATTAGAGGTAGTTACCGTTTGTTTTTTATCTTTAATAGCAGTTAAAACAACACCATTGTACCCTTCGCTATCCATTAAGCTTTTTATAAATGCAATGCGTTCTTCGCTCATTTCTACGTTAGTGTGTATTTCTGGTGCTTTGGTGTAGCTTTCGGTAGCTTTAATACCTTTTGCTCTTAAGGCATTGGCTATTTCTACCTCAAAAGCAATACGCCCTTGTTTGTTTGCTGTACGTGCAATAACCAATACATTTTTTGTTTTAAAAAGATCTACAATAGATTCTTGAGCCTTCCAAGCATTTATTACTTTGGCGCTTTTACAGGCTTGTATTGATAAAGCGATTGTTAAGATTAGAATAACAGCATTAATTTTTCTCATAATTTCAAAAAGGTGTTTTATTAAATACAAGCAGTTTAGTGTGTTTTTAACTGCCATTACAACGGCTATAACCGATAATAGGGTGTAAATATAGTAATAATTAAGGTTGATGCTTGTGCTAATTTAGTCTTTCAAAAATCAGATGAATATTGGTTTTGAAACTAAAATGCATAGGTTAAAGAAATACTATATCTAAATGAAGGTAAGGTTAAACTAGATTTTCTTTTTATTTGGCTAAACCTAAAATCACTTTGAAGAAAATCGAATAAACTATAGTTTTCAAGCGCTTCATTTAAATCGTCATAAAACTCATCGGGAAGGTCTTTTTTATTCGTCATTGAAAAATTATAGAAACCAGCGCCTGGCCCTGCAATTAAAAAATCTACAGCAAACCTTTTAGATATTGGTAATTTGTAACCAACCATAAGTCCAACAGAGGTTATGTTAATTCTGGCATCAAATTCTAATTCGTAAGCTGTATTAGAGTTGCTTATATACGCTCCATCAAGATCCGATTTGTAATTGGAGTATTTTACATAAGCACCAAAATAAAAGCCATTCATTCCTGTAGATCGAATATCATTAAGATAATAACGGACTTCCGGAATTATATTAAATCCGGAGTAGGTGATATCATTCGTTTTTATTTTTTCAGTATTTAAACCAGATAGTCTAATTAGTCCTTCAGGGCTTTTATAGCCTAAACCTAAATCGGCAGAGATATGATCACCTAACAAGCGTTCGTATTTAAACTGAAAAGCACCATTTATTAATTCTGTTGCAACAAAAGCAATTTCGTTTTTACCTTTTGAGTTGTAGCTTTCTTGAGAAAAAGCATTTAAAGCGACTAATAATGCTATTAAAATAGAGGAGAAACGTTTCATAAAGTTTGATTTTATAAAATGAGATTAAAGATACATTATATATAGTTGAATTTAAATGTTCTGGCGTGTTCTTTTTTTATTGAAACTATTAAATTAGTGAATTTTAAAAGGTTATAGTTATATTTTCTTATGTGTTTTTCTCTGTCTTTTAGATTGTGATGCTTTGTAGATTTATTTTACACCATGGGTTTTGGTATTTTTTCTATCTTTAAAGGTCTATTTGTTTTTAGGTTTTTTTGCGCTTTGTTAAATCATTACAAGTACAAAATTACGGGCTTAATGCTCAACTTAAAAGTTGTTAATGGTGTTTTAATAGCCGCTTATCAAGATGAAAATCCAACATGACAAGCGTGTGTATTCGTGCTTTTATCGGTTTTTCGACTAAATAAAGTAGAATTTTTTTAAAAAATATTGCATATAAAATTTAAATCATTACATTTGTGTAATCGATTACAATAAAATAAGAGATTATGAACAACTACGATATGAGATATGCTTCTAGTCCTGAAGCTGTTAAAAAGTACAATACACAAGAGTTACGCGATGAATTTTTAATTCAAAAAGTGTTTAGTAAAGATAAACTAAATTGGGTATATACACACTACGACAGATTTATGGTTTCTGGTGTCGTGCCTGTTGATAAAGATGTTGAGCTAGAAACAATCGACCCATTAAAAGCGTCTTACTTTTTAGAAAGAAGGGAAATGGGCGTTATTAATATTGGTGGAGCAGGAACAATAACTGTAGATGGTACCCTTTATGATATTGATAATAAGGAAGCATTATACTTAGGACAAGGCAATAAAAAAGTTGTTTTTTCAAGTAAATCTAAAGATCATCCGGCAAAATTTTATATCAATTCAACCCCAGCTCATAAAGCATTTCCAAATAAGAAAATTGGAAAAGAGGACGTTGAAGTTATCGAATTAGGCGCCCCTGAAACCGCCAATGCACGTACCTTAAGAAAATATATTGTGAATAGTGTGGTTGATGTTTGTCAGTTACAAATGGGGATGACTTCATTAAAAACGGGAAGTGTTTGGAATACCATTCCTTCTCATGTTCACGACAGACGTATGGAAGTGTATTTCTATTTTGAGGTTCCAGAAGATCAGGCAGTTTGTCATTTTATGGGGCAACCACAGGAAACAAGACATATTTGGATGGCTAATAATCAGGCGGTTATTTCGCCACCATGGTCTATCCACTCAGGCTCAGGTACAAGTAATTATACTTTTATTTGGGGTATGGCTGGTGAAAACCTAGATTATGGTGATATGGATGTTTGTAGTAATAACGAATTAAGATAAAATAAGTATGTCTATTAATTTATTCGATTTAACAGGAAAAGTGGTTTTAGTAACCGGTGCCGCACACGGCTTGGGCATGGCCATGGCTAAAGGTTTAGGTAACGCTGGAGCGACATTAGTAATAAATAATAATACGCCTGCAAATTTAGTAGCAGCGATTGAAGAATATAAAAAATGCGGATTAACCGTTCATGGTTATTCATTTGATGTGACTAATGAAAGCGAAGTAATGCAATCGATTAAAAAGATTGAAACTGAAGTTGGTCCTATAGATGTTTTGGTAAACAATGCCGGCATTATAAAAAGAACTCCTATCGTAGATATGGAGGTTGTCGATTTTGAATCGGTGATAAAAGTCGATTTAGTAGGGCCTTTTATTATGTCTAAGCACGTTGCTAAAGGTATGATTGAAAGAGGTGGCGGAAAAATTATAAACATTTGCTCTATGATGAGTGAACTAGGAAGAACTTCTGTTAGTGCATACGCAGCTGCTAAAGGCGGTTTAAAAATGCTAACCAGAAGTATGGCCACCGAATGGGCGCGATTTAATATCCAAACAAACGGGATTGGCCCTGGGTATTTTGCGACTTCTCAAACAGCACCGATACGTGAAGATGGGCATCCTTTTAACGATTTTATTATTAATAGAACCCCTGCAGCACGTTGGGGTGATCCCGAAGATTTACAAGGCGCCGCAATCTTTTTAAGCTCGAAAGCCAGTGATTTTGTAAATGGCCATATTGTTTATGTAGATGGCGGAATTTTAGCAACCATAGGGAAACCTTCAAACGAAGATTAAATTTTAAGATATGAGTACGACATTTATCCACGATAACTTCTTGTTAGAAAATAAATATGCTGAAGAATTATATCATAATTACTCTAAAAATCAGCCTATAATTGATTATCATAACCATTTACCTCCGCAGCAAATTGCAGAAGATAAAACCTTTGATAACATTACTAATGTTTGGATAAACGGCGATCATTACAAGTGGCGTGCGATGCGAACTCTAGGTATCAACGAAAAATTTATTACTGGTGATGGTTCCGATAAAGACAAGTTTTTAAACTGGGCAAAAACAGTACCTTACACAATGCGTAACCCATTGTACCATTGGACGCATTTGGAATTGGCTAGATATTTTGATATTAACGATTTACTAAGCGAAAAAACGGCCGAAAAAGTTTGGGAACAAACCCAAGCCAAATTAAATTCGGATGGCTATAGCTGTCGTGGTTTACTTAAAAAAGCAAATGCAGAACTCGTTTGTACTACGGAAGATCCTATTGATACATTAGAGCATCATCAAAAATTAGCTAAAGAAAATTTTGGCGTAAAAGTAAGTACGGCTTTCCGTCCTGATAAAGCGATTTTAATTTCTAACGAAGGTTATAACGATTATATAGTAGAACTGGGGAAAGCGGCAAATGTTGCTATCAATACCTTTACAGATTTATGTGATGCCTTAAGAAAACGAATTCAGTTTTTCCATGATAATGGTTGCAGACTTTGCGATCATGGTTTAGATCAAATTTACTATGAAAGCTATACCGAAGCTGAGGTTAATAGCACTCTTCAAAAACAATTAGCAAATAAAGCGATTACAAATGAGGAGGCTTTAAAGTTTCAAAGTGCCGTATTGGTATATTTATGCGAAACCTATCATGAATTTGGCTGGGTGCAACAATTTCACCTAGGCGCTTTAAGAAATAACAACGCACGTATGCACCGTATTTTAGGTCCGGATACAGGTTGGGATTCTATAGGCGATTATCCTCAAGCTCAAAAACTATCGGCTTTTTTAAACGGTTTAGATAGTAAAGATAAATTAACAAAAACCATTATTTATAATTTAAATCCAGCCGATAACGAAGTTATGGCAACCATGATTGGTAACTTTAACGACGGTAGTGTAAGAGGTAAAGTGCAGTTTGGTTCTGGATGGTGGTTTTTAGATCAAAAAGACGGGATGACAAAGCAATTAAACGCCCTTTCTAATATGGGATTAATTAGCTGTTTTGTTGGGATGTTAACCGATTCTAGAAGTTTCTTGTCTTTTCCACGTCATGAGTATTTCCGTCGTATTCTTTGTAATCTTTTAGGGGATGAAATTCAACGCGGCGAACTACCTAATGATATGGAGTGGATTGGAAAAATGGTTTCTGACATCAGTTATAACAACGCGAAAAATTATTTCGATTTTTAAAAATATAATACCAACTAAACTTTTAACACCACAAACTACTAGTTATGAATGAAAATGTAAAAACCAAACCTACCAACTATAGATGGACCATTTGCGGACTTCTATTTATGGCGACAACCATAAATTATTTAGATAGGCAAGTCCTTTCGTTAACTTGGAAAGATTTTATTGCGCCCGAATTTCATTGGACCAATAATGATTACGGTAATATCACCGCTTTATTTTCTATTTTTTATGCGGTGTCTTTATTGTTTGCGGGTCGTTTTGTAGATATTATGGATACCAAAAAAGGCTTCCTTTGGGCCATTGGCGTATGGTCGGTTGGTGCTTGTTTACATGCCTTCGCAGGTATTGGAACGGCTGGATATATTACAGGAGATTGGTTTTTAGGGTTTGAAGGTGCTAAGGATGTGCTTCATACCGTAAGCGATACAGGCTTAGTGATTTCTGTAAGTGTGACGCTATTTATTTTTGCACGTTTTGTATTGGCTTTGGGGGAAGCAGGAAACTTTCCAGCAGCCATTAAAGCTACTGCCGAGTTTTTCCCTAAAAAAGACCGTGCCTTTTCAACAAGTATCTTTAATGCAGGAGCCACTGTAGGCGCACTTGCTGCACCTATTACCATTCCGTTTATTGCCGAGGCATACGGTTGGGAAATGGCCTTTATTGCCATTGGAGCCTTAGGTTTTGTATGGATGGGCTTTTGGGTATTTATGTATGAAAAACCAGAAAAGCATTCAAAAGTAAATGCTGCCGAATTAGAATACATTCAACAAGATATTATCGCAGATAGTAAGATTGAAGGTTATGTTCCAGAATCGACTAAAAAAGTGTCTTTAATGGAATGTTTTAAGTACAAACAAACCTGGGCATTTGCCTTTGGTAAATTCATGACCGATGGGGTTTGGTGGTTCTTCTTATTCTGGACACCAGCATATTTAAGCTCGGTTTATGGTATGGATTCTACCGAAGCGGCTTTCCCATTATTTGTTTTATACATGATTACCTTACTGTCAATAATAGGGGGATGGTTACCAACGTATTTTGTTGATAAAAAAGGGATGAATCCTTACGAAGGCCGTATGAAAGCCATGTTAATTTTTGCTTTTTTTCCTTTACTGGCGTTAATCGCACAACCTTTAGGGCATTATACGTACTGGATTCCTGTTATCATTATCGGAATTGCAGGAGCTGCACACCAAGCTTGGTCGGCAAATATTTTTACCACAGTAGGCGATATGTTTCCTAAAAAAGCCATTGCTACAGTTACCGGAATTGGTGGTTTAGCTGGAGGATTAGGGTCTACATTTATTAATAAAGGTTCTGGACTTTTATTTGATTTTAGCGAAAACACAAATATGGCATTTATGGGCTTTAAAGGTATCGAGTCTGGATATTTTATTGTCTTTTCAATATGTGCTGTATGTTACTTAATAGGTTGGACCGTTATGAGGGTTTTAGTACCTAAATACAGACCTATAACAGACCTATAAACCTTATATACTTACAACTACCAAATATGATTACTACTAAAAAATTAAATAGAGAAAACCTCGGGTTAGAAGCTAAACTACCCATTAAAATTGTTCAGTTTGGCGAAGGGAACTTCTTAAGAGCTTTTGTTGGCTACGCCATTCAAGAATTAAATAAAAAAGCAGATTTTGGAGCTGGAATAGCCGTGGTTCAACCTATAGATCGTGGTTTAGTTAAAATGCTAAACGATCAAGATGGTTTGTACACTTTGTTTATGAAAGGGGTTAAAAAAGGCAAAGAAATTCAGGATATTGAATTGATTTCAAATATCGTTAAAGGGGTAGATCCTTATGCGAATTTTAATGATTATTTAAGTTTAGCTAAGGAGGAAGCTTTAGAATTTATCATTTCTAACACCACCGAAGCAGGAATTTCTTATGTAAGTAGCGATACGCCAGAGATGCAGCCACCAAGCTCATTTCCAGCAAAATTAACCCTGCTTTTACACGAGCGTTTCAAGCATTTTAATGGCGATTCAAGCAAAGGTTTAACCATCATTCCTTGCGAGCTTATTAATCATAATTCTGAAACCTTAAAAGAGATCATATTACAATACATTTCAGATTGGAATCTTGGGGACGATTTTAAATCATGGATTTTAGAAAACAATGCGTTTCATAGTACTTTGGTAGATCGTATTGTGCCAGGCTATCCAAAAGATGAAATTGAAGCTTACAATGCACAATTGGATTATTCAGATAATTTAATTGTTGCTGCCGAAGCCTTTTTACTATGGGTGATTGAAGGTGGTGATGATTTAAAAGCAAAATTACCATTTGATAAAACCGATTTAGACGTTAAGATTGTTGATGATATGCAACCTTACCGTACAAGAAAAGTGCGTATTTTAAACGGGGCGCATACGGCTATGGTACCATTTTCAATTCTTTACGGAAATAAAACCGTAAAACAATCGGTAGATGATGCCTTTACAGGGCCGTTTATTCAAAAAGCCGTATTCAATGAAATTATTGATACGCTGGACATGGATCGTGACGAGTTAAATAGTTTTGCTGATGAGATTTTCGATCGTTTTAGAAATCCGTTTATCATTCATAACCTATCTAGTATTGCTTTAAACACCGTTTCTAAATTTACAGTTCGTGTGTTGCCAAGCTTACTAGGTTATGTTAAAATTCACAATAAAGTGCCAACGCATTTAACCTTTGCTTTTGCTTCGTTAATTCGTTTTTATAAAGGCACTTTTAACGGCGAGGCTTTACCTGTTCAAGATAGCGAAGATATCGTTGCTCATTTTGCCAAAATTTGGGAGTCTAACAATTATGCAGAAATCACAAAGGCTGTTTTAAGTCATGAAGAGTATTGGGGAGAAGATTTAACTCAAGTTGAAAATTTAACTGAAGCCATTGCTTTAGCTTTAAAGGAAATCGATACCAATGGTGTAGAACAAGGCTTTGCTAATTTTAGCAAGTCGTTTTAAGAATTTAAAAGATAACTGTAACAAGTTAATAGGATGCAAAAAAAAATTATAAAAGTAAATAACCCGGATAATGTAGCTGTAGCCCTTGTGAATTTAAAGGCTGGAGAGGTTGTTTCTTTTGAAGGGGAAGACATAAAGATTCTTTCAGATACCAAATCGAAGCATAAGATTGCTTTACAAAAATTTGAATCTGGAGACCGAATCATTATGTATAGCGTACTTGTTGGTACTGCCAATGGGGTGATTGAAAAAGGCGATGTTTTAACGGTTGATAATGTAAAACATCAAAGCGATAAAGTTTTTGGTAAAACAGAATCTTTTTCATGGACCGCACCAAATGTTGAAAAATGGAAGGATAAAACCTTTATGGGTTACCACCGTCCAGATGGCCAAGTTGGAACTGAAAATGTATGGTTGTTTTTTCCTTTAGTGTTTTGTGAAAACAGAAACATTGAAATTTTAAAAGATATTTTCGAACGCGAACTTTTAAAACAAAAGGTGAATCCGCATCAAATGTTGTTACGTTCGTTAGTTAGCGGTCACGAAGAAACTGCTGAAACACCAACATCAACCGATGTTTTTGAAAATATAGACGTAAAATTTATAACGCATCCAGGAGGTTGCGGTGGTATTCGTCAAGATTCCGAAATTTTAGCGAAACTATTAGCAGGTTATGTAAATAACCCTAATGTCGCAGGTGCTACGGTTTTAAGTTTAGGCTGTCAGAACCTTCAAATTAGTGTGTTTAAAGAAGCTTTAAATGCGATAAATCCGAATATGGAGAAGCCTGTTTTAATTTACGAGCAGCAGCAAATGGGGACTGTAGATGAGATGTTAACGGCAATCGTTAAGGATTCTTTTGAGGCCATTAAAGAAGCTAATAAGCAAGAACGCCAACCAGCACCAATATCTAAATTAAAAGTAGGTTTAGAGTGTGGTGGTTCCGATGGGTTTTCAGGAATTTCTGCAAATCCAACTTTAGGTGCTGTTTCCGATTTATTAGTAGCGCTTAATGGTACGGCTGTTTTAGCTGAATTTCCTGAGTTATGTGGTGTAGAACAAGAACTGGTAAACCGTTGTGTAGATGAGGAAGATGGTAAGAAGTTTTTACAATTAATGAAAGATTTTGAAAAATCGGTGGTCGATGCAGGCTCTGGTTTCGATATGAATCCGTCTCCAGGAAACATTAAGGATGGTTTAATAACCGATGCTATGAAATCTGCTGGGGCTGCTAAAAAAGGTGGTACATCACCTGTTGTAAACGTTTTAGATTATGGTGAGTATATCACAGAACCTGGTTTAAACCTTCTATGTACACCAGGAAACGATGTAGAGAGTACCACAGGTTTGGTAGGATCTGGATGTAACGTGGTGTTATTTACTACGGGATTAGGAACGCCAACAGGAAACCCTATTGCACCAATTATAAAAGTATCATCTAATACCGAACTTAAAGAAAAAATGCCTGATATTATCGATATTGAAACAGGCGCTGTAATACGAGCAGAGAAAACCATTGATGAAATGGCTGAAGAAATGTTAGATTTTATCATTGAAGTGGCTAGCGGTAGAATACAAACCAAAGCCAAATTATTAAATCAAAATGATTTTATTCCGTGGAAACGCGGAGTATCCTTATAGAATATAAGTTGTTGTTGTACAAAAAAGGTCGCCTTAAAATTATTTTCTGGCGACCTTTTTATTTATTTGATATGCTTAACTTAGGTTTAAACGTGTTATTTATTCCTAAGGGACGATTGTCTTATAATTAACTCAGGATCTAAAACCACTTTTCTTTCAGAACGGATGCGTTTCGAGTTATTAACTTCTTCAAGAAATACACGTGCTGCTAGTTTACCCATTTCAATAGGTGATTGATCAACCGTTGTTATAGTTAGTTCCATTAATTTCGTGAATGGCTCGTTACTAAAGCCTATAACGCCAATATCTTCAGGGATTCTTAATCCGCGTTCTTTTATTTCCTGAATGGCTCCAAGGGCAGAGAAATCACTTGATGAAAAGATGCCATCAGGCGGATTTTTCATATCTAAAAACGTTTTAGCGACTTCCTTACCTTGTTCCACTTTACTCCAAGATTCTAGCACTAAACTTTCGTCAAATTCCAATCCGTTATCTAATAAAGCTTGTTTGTAACCAGCATATCTATTCTTGAAAATCTCTAATTTTTGATCGTTAGAAATATGTGCAATTCGTTTAAAACCTTGATCAATTAAATGTTGTGTTGCTTCATAAGCTCCTTTAAAATCGTCGATAGTTACAGAACTTACTCCAGGAATATTTTTACTTCTATCAAAAAAGATTAGAGGCACATTTTTTTTAAGGACGTTTTTAAACAAATCATTATTGTCATGTTTGGTATTTGAAATAGACATTAAAATACCATCAACCTGTAGGTTTAAAAGTGAATTTATATTACCTAGTTCCAATTCTTTTTCATCGTGCGTCTGACAAATAATGATGTGATAGCCTTCAGGATAAAGTTCTTCTTCAATACCACGAATAACCGAACCAAAAAAGTTTGTGTTAATACGGGGTACAATCACGCCCACATTAAAACTCTTACCACTTTTTAAAGCTTTAGCAAGTCTGTTTTGTTCGTAATTCATTTCTGCTGCCGTATCCAAAACAAGTTTTCGGGTAGCAACACTAATCTTAGGATTATTATTTAGGGCACGCGATACAGTTGCAGCTGTTATGTTCAGCTTTTCAGCAATATCATAGATTGTTGTTTTTTTATTCATTGGTGAAGGCTCTGGTTAGAGTGCAACAAAAATACCCAAAAAAATAAGCTACACAAACTGTTTTTTGGTTTCATTTTGAGGCTGTTGGTTAGTTGGTTAACGTATTGGTTAATGAAATATTAAATTAAAGAAAATGAGTGTATAAACTATAAGAAACACTGCATTTACATTGTAAGAAATCTCTAGAATACCGAAGCAATATATAACATTAAGTAATCGATTGCAAAAATATGTCCAAAAAAAGTATAATTCTTTGTTTCTTACAATTATGTCAGATTTTTAATTAAAATTTTAGATAAAATGCAATCCTGTGTTCTGCTTTCATATTTTCTTATATTAATTTAAGTATAAAACAGTTGTAATCCATTATGTATAAAGGGGTGTAGGGTTTTTTCTGCATGGAGTTGTTCTTTGTCAAATAGTGGAAAATCGGACTTTATTCATGATATATTAGTAATTTTTTTAACATAATTTTTACAAATTTCTCATTTTTATTTGTTTATCTGAAAAATATTCCTTTGTTTCGTAATCGATTACAATAAGTTGTAGTCAGAAAACTAAACTTTAACTAAACAATTATTAAACTATGAAGAGTAAATCTTTACTTCAGAAATGCTTTAAGCATTTTGGAGCATTACTGGTGTTTTTTTTATTAAACACCTTGAATGCACAGCAAGGAACTACAATTACAGGAGTTATTACAGATTCCGAGACAAACATGCCTTTGCCAGGTGTAAATGTGATTGAAAAAGGCACTAAAAATGGAACTTCAACAGATTTTGATGGAAATTATTCATTAACAGTATCGTCTAGCGCTTCTGTTATAGAGTTTTCTTATGTGGGGTATAAAACTCAAGATATTTCAGCATCAGGAAAAACCACGATTAGTATCGTTATGGAATCTGATGCCCAAGCATTAAAAGAGGTTGTAATCGTAGGATATGGTACTGTTAAGAAAACAGATTTAACAGGTACTGTAGCTACGGTAGATTCTGAAATTATTAATGAAAGAAACGCAACCAACCCTTTAGAGGGGTTACAAGGTACAGTAGCAGGGGTGCAAGTTACTTCTAATACAGGTCGTGCTGGAGATGGTTTCGATATTGTGATTAGAGGAAATAACTCACTGTTATTAGATTCAAAACCACTTTTTGTTGTTGATGGAGTACCTACCGACAATATTGATTTTTTAAATCCTCAAGATATCGCGAGAATGGATATTTTAAAGGATGCTTCCTCGGCAGCTATTTATGGTTCTAGAGGTTCAAACGGGGTTGTTATTGTTACAACTAAAAATGGAACAACTGCAAAATCTGGTGTAACAGTGTCTTTAGATACTTATTCAGGGATAAAAAATGTAGCAAGAATGCCTAAGTTAATGAGTTCGGATAGATGGTGGTACTATCACCAATCGGCTTATATGGCAACCACAAATGGTGGTGATTCAATGAATACCTCACCAGCGGAATTAGAAAACAGTTACATTGGTGCTAGTAATCCTGTTCTTAAAAGCAGAGTTGAAGCAGGTAACGATTACGATTGGGCAGGTGCAGTACTTAAAAGTGGTGTGCAAAACAACACCTACTTATCTGTAGCTGGTAGAGCTGATAACGGATTAAATTATAATATTGGTTTAGGGTATCAAAAAGAAACCGGAAATATTGCAAATGAAGAATTAGATAAGTATTCTTTTAAAGCAGCTGTAAACCATAAGATTAATGAAAAGTTTTCAACAGGAGCTAATATTACGGTTACTTTGACTGAAGAGCAATTGGGTAGTGATATTGCCATGCAAGAAGCATTTAGAATGAACCCATTTCAATCACCTTGGGCTATCGATGCTAATGGAAATGAAATTGAAGGCGAAATGGTGTTACAACCTGGTAAATTATTATACCCTGACGGAAGCTGGGCTATTAATAAAACAAGTTCTATTAACCCGTTATTAGAAATTGTTAATTCGTCTGATGAGATTAGAAGATGGCAAACGGTTGGAAATGTGTTTTTTCAATATAGTCCGCTAGAATGGCTTTCATTCAAAACTACCTATTCTGCAGGTTTAGAAGATTACAGACGTGGTAAATCATGGGGTGCTTTAACCGAAACTGGTTCTAAAAATGGTAATTTACCATCAGCCGAATTAATTCAAGATTCAAACTTCAACTATACTTGGGATAACCAAATGAATATTGATTTTGATCTTGAAGATGGCGATCATACTTTTAATTTCTTAGCGCTTCAAAGTTTTTACTCTGATAGATATGAAACATCTTTTATGAGTTCACAAAGAATGCCTTTCGATACTGGTTATCATAATGTAGGCTCAGGGTTACAATCTTCTTATAATTTAGGTTCAGGTTTTTCTAAGCGTACCTTAAATTCTTATGCTTTACGTTTAAATTATGGGTATAAAGGACGTTACTTAGTAACCTTATCTAACAGATGGGATGGTTCTTCAGTTTTTGCTGAAGGTAATAAATGGGCTAGTTTCCCTTCTGCTGCTTTAGCATGGAGAATGAGTGAAGAGTCTTTTATGGCAGATTCTAATTTCTTTTCAAACTTAAAATTAAGAGCAAGTTACGGTTATACAGGAAACAATAATATTGATTCTTACTCAACTTTAAATGCTTTAGATAGACAGACGTATTACGATTATAATGGCACTACAGCTAACGGATGGATGCCTAGCGATTTAGCAAATTCAGATGTTACTTGGGAAAA
Source organism: Tamlana sp. I1 (assembly GCF_015355625.1). Taxonomy (GTDB): domain Bacteria; phylum Bacteroidota; class Bacteroidia; order Flavobacteriales; family Flavobacteriaceae; genus Pseudotamlana. Next base: position 98,199 of record NZ_JACLAF010000002.1, on the reverse strand, counting down.
AACAAGAGAATTTAATGTTGGTTTAGATTTTGGATTCTTGAAAAACAGAATTGTAGGTAGTGTAGATGTATACGATAGATTATCGGACGATTTATTATTCCCACAAGCCTTACCATTGGAGTCTGGATGGCCAACAACAATTGCAAACGTTGGATCTGTAAGTAATAAAGGTGTTGAGGTTTTATTAACAACAAGAAACATTCAAACTAATAATGTAAGTTGGGAAACGACATTCACTTTTACTAAAAACACAAACAAATTAGTAAGTATTTACGATCAAGATCAAGTAGACGATGTAGGAAACAACCTTTTTATTGGTGAGTCATTAAATTCACACTATAATTATCAGTTTGATGGTATCTGGCAAGCAGATGAAGCTACCGAAGCTGCATCTTATAACCAAACACCAGGACAAGCTAAAGTGAAAGATATAAATAACGATGGCGTTATTAATGCTAATGATGATAGAATTATATTAGGAAACTCTGATCCAGATTGGTCAGGAAGTTTAACTTCAAGATTAACTGTTGGGAATATAGATTTCACAGTTTCTGCAATTACGAATCAAGGCGTGCTTGTGTATAGTGGATTTCACCAAAATTTCACAGACATGAGAGATAGAGGTAGACCAAAATTAGATGTTGCAGATTGGTACATTCCAGAAAACACCTCGGGTATTACACCAATGGCATCAAACTCGTATCCACAACCTCGTAATGGTGGTACTTATTGGAGAAATGATGGCGTAGGATATTATAAAGACGCTTCTTTTGTAAAAATTAAGAACATAACATTAGGATACACTTTAAGTGATCGCATAGTTGATAAGCTTAAAATTAAATCGTTAAGAGTGTACGGAAATGTTTTAAATCCTTTTGTATTTACAGATTATGAAGGATACGATCCAGAGTGGGCGGCAGCAGGTTTTAATGTAGCACGTGTAGGTTCGGTAACCTACCAATTAGGGTTAAGTTTAAAATTTTAAAAAAGGATGAAAATGAATAATATAAAAGTAATTTTAGGAATACTTATTACAACGTTTAGTTTTACGGCTTGTAGTGAATATATAGAGGAAGATAACCTTTCTAATGTAACAGCTGAAAGTTTTTATGTAACAGCTGATGGTTTTCAAGCACTTGTTAATGCCAATTATGCTAATTTAAGAGATATTTATGGTGACGATGCTTGGTTATTTTGTGCAGGAACAGATATGTACGCCGAGGCAAGAGATCAAGAACCTCCAGGATTAAGTCAGTACACGCAATTAAATTCATCATCTCAAGGTGTTGATCATTTGTACGAAACTTGCTATAAAGCAATTCAATCAGCAAACATGGGATTGCATTATGCACAACTTACCGAATCAACTTCAGACTTACCTAAACAAGTAGGGGAGTTACATTTTTTAAGAGCAAATGCATATTTTCTTTTAGTACAAACTTATGGTGGAGTTAGTCTTGCAAATGAGTTTGTTACAAGTCCAGTTTTATCTTTTTCTAGAAATACAGCAGAGGAAGTATATACGCAAATCCTTGCAGATTTACAAGCAGCAGAAGGCGCTGTTGCAACAGGAGCTTATAATGGAAAAGTAAACCAAAGAGCTGTAAAAAACTTAAAAGCTAAGGTGTACTTAACACGTGCTTATGAGTCTTTTGGTGATGCTGGAGATTTTGCTATGGCTGCTCAGTTAGCCGATGAAGTTATTGGCGGACAAGGTTTAAATTTATCATTTACTGATTTATGGTTCCCAGGAAACGAAATGAATGAAGAGGTGATTTTTTCAGTACAGTTCGATCCATCATCAGTAAGTGCAGACCCATTAAATTTAGGAAACAGACAAGCTAATTATTTTGGGCCGTATTTAGGTGGTTCTGAAGTTGCAGGAAATGCGCCATATAGAACGTATAATTTATGTCCAACCGATTATGCTTTAGGCTTGTTTACTCAAGATGATGAAAGATGGGAAGGGACATTTATGACAGAAATTTTTAAAAGATATTATGATTATTTTGATGAAGATGATCATAGCGGTTTAGCAGTAACAGATTTTTATGAGCCACAATGGTTTACTGCAGCAGATAAAACAAATTATCTTACTACAGCTAACTTAGATCCAAATTTCGAATACCATGATTGGGGTACACATTCAGCACAGGTAGTTAGTACTGATTATGCAACAATTCCAGTTAAAAAATTCGATGATCCTGGATCTCCTTTTGGAGCTAATGGCGATGATGGTAGAGTAAGCAGAAGAGACTTTATTGTGTCTCGTTTGGCCGAAACATATTTAATTGCTGCCGAAGCTTATTTAAATACAAATCCTTCAACGGGTCTAGCTAGACTTAATGTGGTTAGAAATAGAGCTGGTGTAACTCCTGCTACCTTAGCCGAGTTTGATATCGATTATATATTAGACGAACGTGGTAGAGAATTATTAGGAGAATATCACCGTTGGTTCGATTTAAAACGTACAGGTAAATTAGTAGAAAGAGCTTCTATGTATCATTATTTAATAGATGCAAGCAATTTTAATGGTGCTAACGGAGAACTTAAAATTTTAAGACCAATACCACAGAAGGCTCTTGATTTAAATCAAAATAAAGATTTTAAACAAAACCCCGCTTACGAATAATTAGTAGTAGTAGTTAGTTTACATATTTAATTTAGTTAAAAAAGAGGTTTCTTCCGTTTTTAGAAACCTCTTTTTGTTTTTAGTTGGTAATGATTTATAATTCTTCTTGACTTTAAATAAAGGGGGATTCGAAATTAACATTGAACTCCTGTTTTAACACTTTATTCGATTAAATTAACGGATTCTGTTTTTCTATTTAAGATAAATTGATTAATATTGTGTAATCGATTGCATTTTGTTGCGTTTCGAATTGATAAATAAATTAATAGCACAGATATGAATAAATTTTTAAAGCTTTCTAGTTTGCTTCTTGTATGTCTTGTTACAGCTTGTAGTAGTGATAGTGATAATGACGACAAACCAGGAGAAGTATTGGTTTCGGGAATAAGCATTCAAGGCAATGACATTAACGATGGCAAAACAACAACACTAAAAGCAAGTGTATCGCCCGAAAACGCTACTAATATAAATGTAGATTGGAGTGTTTCAGATAAAAAAATGGCTGAAATTAGTGTTACAGGTGTTTTAACCCCAAGAGACAATGGTGAAGTTACGGTTACCGCAACAGCACAAGATGGAAGTGGTGTTACAGGAACTTTATTAGTTAAAATTTCTGGCGTAACCCACGGTACCATTTTGCAAGCCGAAAACATGCTGTTATGGCAAAGAAATAACGGCGGATGGCCTAAAGAGCCTCATAATGATTTTTCAGGCTATAGTCGCGAACAAACCGATGCCGAAAAAACAGCCGCATTAAACGGTAAGGGGTATACCGACACAACTATAGATAACGACCATACGGTTGGCGAGATTAAAGCCTTGTTGGATGCTTACCGATTAACATTTAATCCAGCCTATTTAGAGGCTGCCGAAAACGGATTAAAATACCTTTTTGAAGCGCAATATGATAATGGCGGATGGCCACAATATTATCCAGATAAAAGCGGGTACAGACACCAAATTACCTTTAATGATAATGCGATGGTTAATGTGATGAATTTTATGTGGGATATTTCAAAAGGTGAAAATGACACCGATAATTTTGAAGATAGCTACAAAGAAAAAGCTTTAAATGCGTTTAATAAAGGTATCGACGTTATTTTAAAAACACAGATTACCGTAAACGGAACCAAAACCGCTTGGTGCGCTCAACACGATGAAATTACCCTGCTTCCAGCTACGGCGAGATCTTATGAATTACCATCAATAAGTGGTTCGGAGTCTGTAGGTATTGCTAGAACGTTAATGCTTGTTGAAAGTCCTTCCTCAGAAGTAAAAGCAGCTGTAAAAGCGGCTATCGAATGGTTTGAAGATGCTAGACTTTACGACATTGATACCAAAAAAACGGCCGATGATGTGATTGTAGTTACGGCTCCTGGAAATATTATTTGGGCACGTTTTTATGACTTAGAATCCAACGAACCATTTTTCTGTGGTAGAGATGGTATTAAGAAAAGTACTTTAGCCGAAATTGAAAGAGAACGTAGAACAGGCTATGCTTGGTACGGTACATGGCCTAAAAATATTATAGGAACAGAATATACCAATTGGAAAAGTAAACACGGTATTTAAATGTATATAAACTTGTAGAGTAGTTAGTTTTTTTTTTTTTCAAAAGGGGTGCTTATTTATTATATAAGTGCCCTTTTTTATTGAGGTGATTTCAATTCAGAATTGGTATAAAGTGGTTAAAAGGATAAAAAAAGTAGCGATCTTACCAATAGAAATAATTTTTCTTAACCAACAACCAACAACCAACAACCAACATCCAACAACCAAAAACCAACCACCATAGAACTACTCCCCAAAAACAACACCCAAGAAGTCAACAGTAAAACCTAGTGTCGGTTCAAACCAAGGATGCATAAGCCAGAACGCATGTGGTGTATCTGGGAGGGTATGTGTTTCATTATAAATATGATAGTCTTTTAAAAGAGCAATCATATCGTCGCGCCCTGCATGAAAACGGGGCTGTGCGCTATTAATAAACAAAGTTGGTGGCGTATTTTTATCAACATATTCTAGCGGCGACGCAGCTTTCCAGTTTTCCCAGTTTTCTTCACGTGTACCATCTAACCAAATACTTGCCATTTTGCCTTCAGCGGAAGCTTCAGGATGAATAAAGGAAACTATACCATCAATATTTATAATGGCTTGTACAGCATCTGAAATGGTCGAACTCGATGTGTATATAGGGGCGTTTGGAGTTACCCCAATTAATGTGGCCATTTGTGCGCCAGAAGAAGCGCCTAAAACCGCAATTTTATCAGGATTTATATGGTACTTTTTAGCGTATTTTTTAATCCATTTAATGGCATCTTTTAAATCGATCACACCTGCGGGGTAGGGTGCTTCTAGGCCGAGACGGTAAGATGCCGTAATGCCCACATAACCGTTTAAGGCCAGATGTTGTGCCATAACACGTTGGTTTTTCTTTTCGCCTGTAAGCCAACCACCACCGTGAATAAGCAATACCGCGGGATATGTTTTTTTTGATTTGTCTTTAGGACGATAAACATCAAGTTTTAATTTCCGTTGATTTATCTTTTTATAAACAAGATCTTCTTTGTATTCGATTTTATCGGAAACTAAAGGCTGAATAGGGCTAATAAAACCGTATGATTTTTTTAATTTATTATAGGTGGTTTCTATGGTATATGGCTTAAATGTAGGTTTGTTTTGCCCCCATAAAGAATGACTGCCTAGTAGGATTAAAATGAAATATCCAATTTTATGATGAAGGAGCATGATGTCTTAAAATTATTTGCCAATTTTAAAATAAGCCACATCGGCATAACCACCACGTTTAGCATCCATAGTGCTTACCGAAAATAAGCCCACTTTGGCACCAATCCATTTGCCTTCTTTGGCTTTAAACGGTTTGCCTATATCTTTGAATTTTTTGCCATTTTCGGAATAACTGAATTGACACATCGCATTGGGTGCCGTGATTTCTACTTTAAAAAAAACGGTATTCGATTTTAATCTTTTTTCTTCAATTATTTTTTCTGAAGCACCATGAATGGCATCTATGCTTTCGGTTTGTTTGATGTAAAAGCCTTTGGAATCGTTTGCAATGCTTAAAGTAGCATAATCCATACCCATGATAATGATTCCTGCCGATTTACCACTTTCTGCTTCTTCAGGTACTAGAGTAATTTTTGTTGAAGCCGAAAATGATGGTGCCGGAAACTTTTGAAGTAACAAATTAGGCATTAACCATAAGTTTGGGATGGTTTCTTTTGGTTTTATAGAAAATAATCTGAGATAATCATTCCCTGGCAATTTAGCATGCCAAACCACATCATTATTGGCGTTCCATTGCCATTGTAATCCGATGTCTTGACCTTCAAAATTATCAGTTTCAAAAGGGGTTACTATGGGATAGCTTTTTCCAACATTAGGTTTTTTATGAGTTTGTACAGGTTCGCCAATACCATTGCCGTCGAAATCTTTACCCATTACAGGCCAATCGTTTTCCCAAGTCATGGGTTGTAGGTGCACAATGCGTCCGTAAGCATCAACATCCTGAAAATGATAAAACCACGATTCTCCCTGAGGTGTTTCCACCCAAGCCCCTTGATGCGGCCCATTAATTTTGGTGCTACCTTGTTCTAAAACGATCTTCTCTTCATAAGGGCCGTAAATGTTTTTAGAACGTAAAATAAGTTGCCAACCCGTTGGAACACCGCCAGCAGGAGCAAAAATGTAATAATAGCCGTTTCGTTTGTAAAATTTAGACCCTTCAACCGTATCGTGATGGTCATGACCATCAAAAACATGAATGCCTTTATCTAAAACTTTGGTGCCTTCAGCATTCATTTTATTAACACTTAACAAGCTTTTTACGCCTGCTCGGCTTCCAGCGTAAGCATGCACTAAATACGCATCGCCATTATCATCCCAAAGTGGCGAAGGGTCAATAAGACCTTGGCCTGGCATCACAAGAACGGGAGCATCCCAAAGTCCGTAGGGATCTTTGGTTTTTACCATATAAATCCCGTAATCTGGGTCACCCCAATAAATATAAATTTCATTGTTATGATAGCGAATACTAGGTGCCCAAACACCATTACCGTGTTGAGGTATGCTGAAGTTTTCAAGTGGAACCTGTTCTGGCAAAGCATGATTGATGAGTTGCCAGTTTACCATATCTTTTGAATGTAAAATAGGTAGGGCAGGAGCCGCATTGAAGCTAGAGGCGGTCATATAATAATCATCGCCCACACGAACCACATCAGGATCGGAATAATCCGCATATAAAATAGGGTTGGTATAGGTGCCATCGCCATTGTCGGCAACCCAAACTTCCGAAACATAAAGTTTCTCTGTTTGGGCGCTTAGACAGGTAACGTAAAATAATACAAATATTAACGAATAAAACTTCATTATAACTTGTTATTTATTAAGTTCTAAACTCGCCATAATGAAAGGACCAGTGCCTTTAGGGTCGTTAGAGCGGATAATTTCACCAATATAATATTCGTAAGAGCCATCGCGGTAAGGGTTTCCGCCTAAACCAGCTACACCACAGCATTTGTTAAGGTTTACAACACCGTTTTCTTCAACAGAAACAAGGTTTTTTACAAGACTATCGTAAGCTTTGTTGGCAATATCTAAATATTTCGCAGGCAAATAACCTTTGTTAGCGCCTTTTGCAAAAGTGTAGGTAAACATAGCGGTTCCTGTAGCTTCTAAATAGTTGCCTTCGCGATTGCCTTGGTCTAACACTTGCCACCATAATCCAGAGGCATCTTGAACTTTGGTAATGGCTTCTGCGTATTCGTTTAAGTATTTAATGATGCGGGCTCTTCCTGGGTGATCGCTAGGTAAATCATCTAACACATCAACCATAGCCATGCCGTACCATCCCATGCCTCTAGACCAGAAGTGTTGTGAGTTTCCAGTGTCTTTATTCGCCCAACGTTGGTCTTTGCTTTCATCCCAACCATGGTAAAGCAACCCTGTTTTTTCATCGCGACTGTGTTTTTGGATTAAATCGAATTGTAGTACCACATCGTTATAAATGTGTTCTCTTTTCGCCTTATCTTCAATGTACTCTTTAGCGTATCGTGTGTGGAATGGTTCAGCCATATATAAACCATCTAACCACATTTGATACGGGTATATTTTTTTGTGCCAATACCCACCGTCTGAAGTTTTTGGCTGCGACTCCATTTGGATATTTAAAGTTTCCATAGCCGTAAGGAAACGTTGTTCCTTTGTTTTAGGATATAAATACAGTAAAACATCGCCTGATTTTATCATATCTAAATTCTGATTTGATAATTTATAGGTTAAAATGTTTCCGGTACTGTCTATCATTTCATCCGCGTAAGCGTAAATGTAATTGTATATTTTTTCGTTTTTGGTTTGCTCGTAAACACGTGCCGCGGCATCTAAAACCAAGCCGTTGGTATAACTCCATTTTGGCTTATCTCTAAAGTCTAAAAGAGACGCTTTTGGGAAACGTACAATTTCCGATAGGATCATACGTTCCGACCATTTTAGGTTTTCTGGAACTACTTTTTCTACCGCAGCGGTTTCAGCCTTTGTTTCTGTTTCAGATTTAGCTTCCTTGCAGGCTGTTGCCGACAGCCCTAAAGCCAAAGTAAAAAGGGCTATATATTTAGTTGATGTCTTCATGAATGGTTTAGTTTATTGTGTTGTTTGAATTCAAGTTTTCTAGTTTTGTGTTTAAATCGGCTATAAAATCTGCTTCTGTTTTAATGCCGTTAGGTTCTTGTTCCCAAGCTGCTAAAAAGTAATAAGTGATGGTTTTAGTTGTTGGTTTAAAGATGACTAAATGATCGTGCTGTCCTTCTTTTTGTTCGGCAACTTCATCTAATTTATAGAACAATGCCATACCTAAATGATCTGGAGGACTAACTAAAGTTTGCGCGCCGTAGGTAGCGATGTACGCCCATTTTTCACCAACTTTTTTGGTTACTGGAATGTTTTTTGCGATAACAATTCCCGTACATAAACCTTCAATGGCTTTTGAAGGGGTTAATTCAGCTTTAGTAAATCTGTCGTTAGGATAGATGCTTAAAACCGATTTTAAATCGATGCTGTCGTCGCCCGTTTTCCAATCGTCATAAGAAATGGTAATAGCCGATTTTTCATCGGTATTAGAAATCGCAGCGTGGGTATCTTTAACATTTTGAAAATGTACAATCGTATCGGCTACAATGCGGCCGTAACCACCAATACCCATAGATTTTCCTGCTTTTAAAATGTCTTGTCCCCAAGCAGAAGGTTCATGATATGAATCGAATCCATCCTGACCCACATTTGGCAACACCATAGTGTCTACTTTTTTTCCGAAGATGTCTATGGCATTTCTCCAATCTAAATAAATGCGATAGCCTACTTGGGCATTTTCCCAACCTGGGCCTTCATAACGAATGTACCAAGTATGGTCTGTATGTTCTTTAGGAACTTGAAGTGCTTCTACATTTTTAAATGAAGTTCCATTAGCATATTCCATATGTCCTCTAGGACCATCGACCCAAGTTCCGCCTTGAGCGATAGAAATTTCGGCATAGGTTTTTTTGGTTTTTGGAGCTTCTGTTACTACGTTGGTAGTTACCTCAGTTTCGGTTTTTGTTTGTTTGTCTTTACAAGAAAATAGACTTAAAAAGACAATTGATATTAAGGTTAATTGTTTCATGGTCTTTATTTGGTAGTTGGTTTAGTATCGTATGCTTCGCCGTTAATGGTCGTGTTTTTAAATACAACTGGTTCTGAGTTTTCAACTTTCATTGGTGTTTTTGCACCTTTAATATGCACGTTAGTAAGCGTTACATTTTCAATAATAGCTTCTTCACGTCCATGAATTAAAACCCCATATTTACCACTATTTTCAACAGTCATGTTTTCTAAATGCACATTTTTAATGGTTGGAATATGCTCGCCTTCTTGATTCGCATAAATACCGTAATGCAAGTTTATTTTTAGTGCAGCTTCCTTTACTTGTCCTACTTGAACATCGCGTACATATAGGTTTTCAACAAAACCACCGCGTAATGTGTTTGTTTTAATACGAATGGCACGGTCTAAATTCGGACTGTCCATTTTACAGTGTCTTACGAAAACATTTCTTACCCCTGCTGAAATCTCAGAGCCTAAAACTACACCACCGTGACCATCTTTCATATCACAATTTTCAACCACTATATTTTCACTTGGAATATTAACACGTCTTCCGTCATTATTTCTTCCTGCTTTTATAGCAATACAGTCGTCTCCCGTATCAAAAGTACAGTTTGTAATATGTACATTTTTGCTGTATTCAGGATCGCAACCATCGTTATTAGGGCCGTGACTAGAAACCGTTACTCCGTCAATTCTAACAAATTCACAGCGTAGCGGATGGATAACCCAAAACGGCGCATTGGTAATGGTAACACCTTCTAGCAATACATTTGTACAATCCATTGGCTCGAAAAATGTGGGACGCAATTGGTACCCATCACCAAAAGTACGCTCGGCTATTGGGGTTTGCTCCTCGTTCATTTTACGTAATCGTGGTAAGTTGATAGAATCGTGTTGTTTAACATCGCCTTCAACATAACCGTATACATCTTTACCACACCATGGCCACCAATTATCGTTACTTCCTTGTCCGTTTAAAACCCCTTTTCCTGTAACAGCAATATTATCTTGTTTGTAAGCACGAATAAGAGGGGCGTAGTTCATTAATTCCACACCTTCATAAGACGTGTGAACAATAGGTAAATAATCTTTATGATTTGTAGAAAATAACACATTAGCACCTGCTTCTAAATGCAGATTCACATGACTTTTTAATTCAATAGGACCTGTTAGAAAATCGCCAGCAGGAATAATTACTTTTCCACCGCCAGCTTCATTACAAGCATTTATAGCTTTAGCGATAGCTTCTGTGTTTAGCGTTTTTCCGTCTGAAACGGCGCCATAATCAACAATGTTGAAGTTTTTATCTGGAAATTCAAGAACTTTTATGGATTTGATGATGTTATCAGCTTCAATAAAAGCATCTGCTTTAACTTTTTCTTTTTTCTCCACCTTACAGGATTGCATGCTGAAGCTGAAAAATGCTAGGCATAGTATTGAATAAAGTACTTTTTTTGTGTATGTTTTCATTTTGAAATAGTTTAATGTAATCGATTGTATAAAAATAATGAAGTTGTATATATCTACATAATTTTATTGGATAATATTACGTTAATTATTTTAATTCTTTTAAATGGATGATTGTTTAAATATTTGGATTCCAATTGTCTAATCCTTTCAAAACAATTTTTTTACTGAATTTTTCAGCTTGCTTTTTGTTTAGTTTTTTGGCCCATTTTACGCGATTATTTGAAGCGCCAGGCCCAAACGAATTATATTCGGCATAATAGGTTCTTTTTTCAGCCTTAGGTTTGTTCCAATTGTGCCAGCCTTCGGGCTTTATTTGTTTGTCCATAAAACAGTCTATCCAAACTGTTTGTGCATAATCGCGCCAGGGTCTGCCCAAATAAAAACTGTTTTCTAAAGCGCTTCCCGTAATTTTACAATCTTTAAATATAAAACCGTAATCAGCCGATTCCTCTGTTGATGCCGCGGTAATGTAGCCTTTATTTTTACAGAAGATTTCACAGTTTTCAAAAAAAGCAGTAGACCATCCGAAAATAAAATCGACCGTACCTTCTATATAGCAATCCTTGTAATATTGCCTGCTGTTTTTTCCGTGGAGGTAAAGGGTATCTTGGTTACCTAAAAATTTACAGTCTTCAAAAATAACTTTGTCGCCATCTATTCTCACAGCTACAGCCTGACCAACGGGGCCAGCGCTATTTTCAAACGTGATGTTTTTGGCTTTGAAATAATCCCCAAAAATAAAAAAGGATGAAGAGCCTGTGGTGCCTAGTTCTTCGCCAAAAGCATTGTGTTTTTGTGAAAAATCATCATAAGTTATAAGGGTTTCATTTTTATTTTCACCTACAAAAGTAACATGTATTTTGGAAGCCGGAAGGATCAGTTTTTCCTTGTAAATCCCGTTTTTAATATAAATTTTAGTTTCCTTTTTTCTGAAATCGGGAACGGCATTTATAGCTGCTTGTACGGTTGTAAAGTCGCCAAAACCAGATTGATCAATCACGAAATCATAGGCTTCGCCATTAATTAGGCTTTTTTTTTTGAGCGCTTCGAAGTGATTAAACTATGGCTATACACTTCAATGTTTGTATAGCTTTTATCTAAGGTGTTTAAATTACCGTCGTTTTCGTTGGGATTGAGTTTGTGTTGTTTTTCCCAAGTGTCTGGCATACCATCTTCATCGCTATCTATTTGACCTTTTTCAGATTTTATCAGCGGCCAACCGCCCACATTTTCTTGCGAGTCGATAATGCCTTTTTTGTAATTCGCACTGCCTTCCTTGGTGTTGTGAACCACGCGTGCATCTGCCGAATCTCTAAACAAACTAGCACCTGCATATTTTAAGACTTTATTATAGGCGTCTTCAGCGCTGTCTGTTTTTATATTGGTGTTGATAGAAATTTCACTTTCTAATTTTGTTGCTAACGGATTTTCACATTGTACACCACCATTCCAATTGTTTTTTGAAATTTCCTTGTAACCAAAAACATAATTTCCATCGACATAAAATTGCCCATAGGGTTCGGATGGATCGACAATACGATCTAGTTTTGATGAGGTGGTAGCTGGCCCCGATTTAAAGTAATTGTTAACCAAATTGTAGGTTCCTTTTTCGCCGCCATAAATGTTGTTTTCACCCCAATTGTAAATCACGTTATTTCTGAAATCTACAAATTCATTTTCAGAATTTTCAGTAGTTGAAGACCCGCTAAATCTTGGGTTTCTACTGTTGTTACTCACTAATAAATTATGATGAAAAGAGGCTTTAACGCCACCCCAAATACCACCATAACCATGAGCACCTTTTTTGTGAACCGATCGGTTTAGTGCTTCGGAAATAATACACCATTGTAAAGTGAAATTTTTATTGTTGTAGAATGAACCATTTTCATCTGTTGCCCAACTGATAGAACAGTGGTCTATAATCACGTTATTTGTGTTTCTACAACCAAGGGCGTCGCCTTCAATATTATGAATGTCGCCCATTCTAAATCTTAAATAACGCACAATAACATTGTCTGCTTTTATGGTAAACGGATAGCCTTTTAAGGTAATGCCTTCGCCAGGAGCTGTTTGTCCAAGAATACTTAAATCGCCTCTGTTTACATCGAGTTTTGAGGCTAATTCGATGGTTCCTGAAACTGCAAAAACAATGGTTCTAGGGCCTTTTTTTAAAATCCCTTTTCTTAAACTGCCTTCGCCGTCATCATTTAAATTAGTAACAGTGTAAATTAATCCGCCTTTTCCTCCCGTAGCGAATTGACCAAAACCTTCGGCGGTTGGAAAAGCCAATTGTTGGGCATTCATAATAAAAGAAAGTATTAAGAATGGGATTAGAAAACTCGTTTTTTTGAACATAAAATTAATTTTAATTTAATTCTACTCGTGCGCTTTTACACAAGTATAAAGATATTATAAAAATAAAAGAGGTATACATGACTGCATACCTCTTTATTTTTAGTACAAATCGGTAATCTATTTTATTTTAACCAACGTGGGTCTCCTACTAAATTATCGATTAAATTTTGATTTGAAACTTTGAAATCGCCTGTTGCTGCATCGGCAAATCCAGGATCTTCTTTTGTTCCAGTGCTGTCAAATACCCTTTGCGTAGTATCATAGAATCCTGCAGCATTAAAGTAATTATTATTACCAAAAGTTGGATTTGGATCGGTTTTACTTTGATCTGAATAGCCTTCAGAAACTGTATTTGTAATTAAATTATTTTTTGATGTGAAGGTATTTGAGTTGAATCTTACATACATTAGTCTTTTACTAGAATCGTTAGAACAACCATAAAGCGTGTTGCTTTCAAAAATTACATTACAATTTAGACCAGTACCTGTTGTACCTTTTTCGTCAATTCTAATGAAATCACGACCAGGTGCACAGTTGTTAAAAGTTGAATTTGTAACCGTTACGTTATATATATTTGAATTTCTGAAATCGATAAAATCTCCTCCGTTTGTCCAAACATCGGTAACAATACAGTTGTTAACCGTTACTGTTTGTATAAGCGCATTGGAAACATCACCAGCGATAAACGATTTGTTGTAATCACGGATGATACAGCCTTCAATTGTTAAAGAATTATAGTTTCCTGCAGCATTGTATCTTACCACATCATTGTTGCTATCTATTCCAGAACCATCACCTGTTAAATCTAAATCGATTAGACTAACATCTGCAGCACCATCAATTAAAGAGAATGCTAATTTTAATTGTGGTTTAAAATCGGTTCTTAACCCTTGAATAGTGATTGATTTATCTAATTCAACTAAACCTGTTTGTGCAGAGTAATCACCTTTTTCAAAAAGTAAAATATCTCCAGGCGCTGCATCGGCAATTTTTTGAAAAATATCATCATCAACAGTCACTAAAGTGTTGTCTCCAATATCGATACCTGTCGTGATTGTAGCCGATCCTCTTATTTTTGTGTTATTATATAAAATGGCATTATATGTAGTTTCAGGAAGTAATCCTGTAACCGTAGCAACACCTGCAGTTTTTTCAGCCGCAGTAATGACATGCGTTATACTTCCAGGCTCAAGTACCAATTGCGTTACTTCTGCATTTGGCTCCCATCTAAATGTCGCTTCTAGTGCTTTTATATCTCCTGGTTCTTCAGGTAGCATGATTTGCTCAGTTAGGGTTGTAGCTTCTGTTAATGCCCATGTAGAATCGTCTAAACCTCGTGAACTTAACGCTTTTACTCTAATTGAATAAATGATTTCTCCTTCTAGTCTTACTTGCACAGGCAGTTGGTCTGGAGTTACATTTAAAGTTTCGACAATAGAATTAAAATCAGGATCGTTTGCACTAAACTCTACCGTATAGTTTTTAATTTGATCGCTTTTCGTCCAGTTTAATTCAACTGTTGTTTGATTTCTAACTCGTGTTTCTAAACCTACCGGAGCAAATTCTCTAGTGGTGTCAAGCTCTTCTATCAGCTCTTCATTGTATCCACAACTAGTAACCAATACGGTTAGTATTAATGTGCATACTGTTTTAAATATATATTTAGTTTTCATAATCATATGTCGTATTATTTAATTTTGTAAATGATTAATAACCGTAATCGTTAGTTAGTGTATTATTACTTCCTTCAATAAACACTTGCCAAATTGGCCAGAATTGTCTTGTATCAGGATCTAATTTGTAAAGTGAGTTAATTCTAACATCATCTACAGAGTTCCAAGGTACTGCTGAATAATCGGTGCCTGGATCTTGGTTCTCATTTCTATTAAAACCGTAAAGTTCTAAAGTTTCGTTATCTGCCGCATACTTATAGTAAACGGTTGTTGGTACATCGGCATATTCGCCTGTACGATCTTTTAAAGCAGCTAATTTTACTTTAGCTTCTGCTAAATTAGCACCTAATAAGTTCCAACGGATTAAGGCTTGTTTACGTTCCATTTCTCCTGTAAACTCAAATTTGTGCTCGTCTATAATAGCATTAAGCATGGCTTCTTTACTACCTAAAGCATTTACATAAGCATCTACCTTAGTGGAGTGGTAAGCTGGATCGAAAGCTCTGCGACGAATTTCTTTTAAGTACGGTGCAGCAGCTGCAGGTCCTTGTAATTCGTTAGCCGCTTCGGCCGCAATAAGAAGCACTTCAGCGTACCTCATATATATTTTGTTAATACCATCATCGTTTGTTGATGTCACATAACGTGGCATCCACTCGTAACGGTATTTGCCAAAGTACCACGTTTTAGAATCTACTAATTCTTGTTGTGAAAAACCATCTACAGCAGTTCCCCATTGGTAAGGTACACAAGTAACATCTCTACGTGTATCGGCTTCATCATAATCGTAAAATAGAGTAGGTAATGGCCCTACGCTACCACCACGTCCTTGACCAGTGTGTTGGTCAACACTACGGTGTCTTACGCCATAAGTATAAACCACACGACCACGACCATCGGCAAAAGGAATTTCCCAAAGTGATTCTTTACCAGCGGTAACATCTTCTTCCATTAAGTTTCTCCATAAGCCTTCAAAAGTAGGTGTTAATCGAACGGTTCCACTTGCAATGATGGCTTTACATTCGTTTAAAGCAAGGGTATACATTTTTGAAACAGAAAGTTCTGGATCGTTACTCCTTCTTACTCCATCAGGATATTGTTGGTACCCACTAGCTACCATCGCTAAACGTGCTCTAAGTCCTTTTACAAAAGCTTTGTTAACACGTTCTACACTTGTAGTAGCGTTAGTTTCGTTAGGCCATGCCACTAAATTAGATGCCTCACCTAAATCGGCAATAATTTGTTTGTAAATAACATCACGACTTGATTTCGGTATGTAAATAGTTTCAGCTGAAATAGGCTCAAAACGTGCAATAACATCTCCCCAAGCTTTCGTTAAATCAGCATAGTATAAGGCACGTAATGTTAAGGCCTCACCTAAATATTGTCCCATTTCTGTACCTGGTTCAGGGTTTCCGTAAGCACGGATGCCTCGAATACAAATATTAGCACGCTCGATACCAGAATAAATCATGGCCCATGCATTGTTACTTGTGTTCATTTGGGCATTGTTGAATTTTGCATCGTAGATAGCAAGTTCTCCCGTTGAATTTCCAGCACTTTCCGAGTTGTATGTGTATTCGGTATCGGTGTTAGAACCGTACATTGGAATGAAACGCCCTCTGTAAGAGTTGGTTTGTCCCATAGGCTCTAGAATTCCATCAATAGCACCTTTAGTTAGTCCTGGTTTAGAAAAAATAAGCGACTCGTCTAAAGTAGATTTCGCTGGTGCATCCATGAAATCGTCACTACAAGAACTTACTAATCCGGCTATTATTAATCCAGTTATAATTATGATTTTATTTTTCATCTTCAAAAAAATATTTTATTAAAAGTTAAGGTTTAAACCAAAAACTAGTTGTCTACTTTTTGGGTATGGAGAATAATCTACCCCAGGAGTTAGTGGTGTTTTTCTTCTTGTGTTAACTTCTGGATCTAAACCAGAGTAGTTAGTAAGAACAAACACATTGTTTGCAGATAAGTAAAATCTTAGTTTACCAATGCCAACGTCTGAAAGGTATCTTTCAGGAACCGTATACCCTAAAGATATGGTGTTCAATCTTAAGAACGATCCATCTTCTACAGCCCAGTCGCTAAATACATAACGCGACATGTATGGCGACCACATAGTTGTATTTTCATTCATGGCAGCTAACTGCGTTGGATCGGTTACTAATTGTCCGCTAGCAGGGTCTAAATTCGTCCATCTTACACCATCGCCCATTTCTGTACTTAGGTTTCTGTATTGGCCATTTTCATTAGATGTTGTAAACTCAATTTTATTAGCGTTGTAAACATCGTTACCTACACTCCAGTTAAATGCTGCAGAAAAATCGAATCCGTACGCATTGGCATTAATTGTTAAACCACCTGTAAAATCTGGGTTAACATTACCAATAACTGTTTGGTCATCGGCAGTAATATCACCATCACCATCAACATCTTTTAATTTCATAGTTCCTGGCATTACGTTACCTACCCAAGTATTGTCTGTAACCCCCGATTTAAGCGTATAGGTATTTGTAGTGGCATCAAAGTTAAAATCATCAACCTCATAACGTCCATCACTCTGGAAACCATACATTAAACCTAAAGGTTCTCCCACTCTAACAACGTAATCATTTCCAATTTGAGAAGACGCCCAGTTGGTGTTTACACCATAATCGTCCATTACACCTAAAGAGTTAATTCTGTTTTCGTTTCTTGCCATGTTTAAGCTAAAGCTTAAGCCATAGTTTTCGTTATTAATAGCAGCAAGGTTTAAAGTGGCTTCATAACCACTGTTTTGAACTTCTCCCATATTTCTGTACTGAGAGGTATATCCTGTACCAGGTGTTGGGAAATTAATTAATAAATCGGTAGTTACATTTTTATAAGCTTCTAAAGACCCACTTAAAGTTCCTCTAAAAATATCGAAATCAAGACCCACGTTTTGCGTTACTGTAGTTTCCCATTTTAAATCTGGGTTAGCTAAAGTATTTGAAGCAGCCCAATAGTTAGGAACACCATTAATATAAGTTGTAGTACGTGATAAGAAGTTTTGAACCGTTTGTCCAACAGGAATATTGTTGTTTCCTGCTTCACCGTAACTAATTCTTAGTTTAAGTGTGTTTAACCAATCGGCATTTTCTAAGAATGATTCTTCAGAAATTTTCCAAGCAAAAGCAGCAGAAGGGAAGTAGCCCCAACGATTATCGCCTAAGAATTTACTCGATGAATCGGCACGAAATGTTGCTGTTAATAAGTAACGGTTTTTGAAATCGTAATTAGCACGACCAAAGAATGATAATAATTTATCATCAGGACTATAATAGTTATCAGTAACAATAGGCGTACCTTGTGTTGTTAACTGTCTTGCCGTTGTAAAATCAAAAAAGTCAGGGAATCCTTGTACTTCATTGAGTAATTCGTTGTTACGAGTAAAAATCCACTCATGACCAACCAAGAATTTTAAGCTATGGTTTTCATTTAAAAGCTTTTGAAAATCATAATTTAAAGTATTCGCATTTCTAAAACGAGTACGTTTTTCATCAGTAAATTTAAGCGCAGGAAGCCCTTGATTTTCTGCTGAAGGGTTATTGTTTGCGTAGTATGTTGAACTTCCGTAGAATCTAAAGTCTTGATCGTAGTAGTTATCTAAACCTAAATCTGTTTTAAATTGTAAGTCTTCAACGATTTTCCAAGAAAAACTACCTAATAAGTTAAAGTTCTTTTTAAGTCTTAAACGTTGGTTATCATCAACAGCAACAAAAGGATCTACAAGATAGCCAGCAACAGCTTCATTAGTATCATCAGTAGTTAATCCAGGTAAGTAAATTGGAGAGTAACCTACCGAGTGTCTAAGACGCGCATCGGCAGAAGACACCTCGTTTTGTTCGTTGGCACCACCACCATTTACTTGCGTATCCGAATAACGCATGGTTAAGGATAAATCCACTTTATCGCTAGCTTTACTTTTTAAAGCAAATGATAAGTTGTTTCTTTTAAAGTCCGATCCAACCATAATCGCTTTTTCATCGTATAAAGCATAGTTAAAGTTGAAGTTAATTTTCTCTGAACCACCACGAACGGATAAGTTACGGCTTTCAACCTCACCCATTTGTCCGTAAATTTGGCGCTGCCAATCGTTCCCTTTTACATTATCATACAGGTCGCGATCTTGCCATAAGCCAAAATATTTTTCGTAAGACTCTACATTGTCTCTAAGGAGCGCATATTCATATTGCCATTTAACAAAATCGGCAGGATCTTGTACATCTATTACATTAGCAATTTTTTTGGCACCATAGAAAGCATTAAAGTTCACAGATATTTTACCTTCTTTACCACTTTTAGTCGTAATGATAACAACACCATTTGCACCCCTAGAACCGTAGATTGCTGTTGAAGATGCATCTTTTAATACCGTTACATTTTCAATATCTGTTGGCGATACATCACTCATATTGTTTACTGGAAACCCGTCTACAATAATTAATGGAGAAGCGTCTTGTGTTAAAGACCCACCACCACGAATTCTAATTTGGACTTCAGAATCTGGCGAACCTTCAGCAGAAGTAACTTGTACCCCAGCCATACGTCCTGTTAAGGCTTCAGCAACACTTGAAATAGATTGTTTCTCTAGAATATCACCAGAAACCGCTACAACAGATCCTGTTAAATCTGATTTACGTGTAGAACCGTAACCTACTACAATAACCTCGTCTAAAGATTCTAAACTTGGTTTTAGTGTTACGTTTATAACACTTTTTCCTTTTAGTGGAGCTTCATGTGTTAGGTAACCTACGTATGAAAATAGTAAGGTTGCATTTGCATCAATGTTCGTTAAGGTATAACCACCATCAAAATCTGTGGTTGTTCCTATTGTTGTTCCTTTTACAAGTATGGTAACTCCTGGTAATGGGCCACCTATGTCTCCGTCTGTTACCATACCTGTAACGGTAACTTGGTTTTGTGCTTCAACGCTTGTCGCGCTAAGAATTAGCAATCCTATAAACAACCCCAGATGAGCCTTTTTATAGGGACTAAATTTCATTCTTTCTTTAAGAGAGAAAAAAAGTTGATTTAATAAAAAAAAGTTAGTCATAAAGTAATAAAGTTTAGTTACAAATTAAGTTTTATTTAAATAGGTTTTTCTTTGAATTACGTCATTGTAATTAATTATTCCCTGCAATCGATTACACAAATATATAGGAATTAATTCAAAAACCAAATTAAAAGTTAAGATTCCCTCAATTTTATGTTAATATTTAGTTGCTGGTCGATAAACCGAAACCCTACTCAATTTGTAATTGTATAATTTTTAGGCTATAAAATTGTATTTTATTCTAAAAATACATCATAAATATATAATAAATATATTCCTAGCAAAGAAGCTTTGTGTTAAATTACGGGGGCGTTCTACAGTTTGCTAATGATTTTAACATTTCAATGCCTTTCTGTTTTTTACTGAAAATATCGTATTTAAAAGCAAAAGACCCGATATAATATGTAATATATCGGGTCTTTTAGTGTAATCGGTTGTAATTTATGAATTACCTTTTAATGAGTATTTTATCGGTTACTCCACTATTAGTATATATTTTTATTAAATAGGTACCTGTTTTTAGCTGACTCATATTTACTTCTTTAATATTGGTATTCGCTGTTTTAAGAACAAGTGCCCCTTGAATACTGTATATTTCTACTTTTTCTACTTTTGAAACCGAATTTATATAGACGATATCACTTACAGGGTTAGGGTATACCTTTAATTGAGTGGTTTCTTTGTCTTCTATATTTAAGGTGTCGTATTCAACACTCATGTAATACAAGTTCATAGAGTCTCCTTTCGTAATTTCTTGCGCACCAGCAGTTAATTCGATTTCAAGGACACCGTTCACAGCATTGTAAGTTGTGCCATTTATCTTTACTCTTCTTGTCTCACCTTCATTAAATACAAGGGTTAAGGTAGCGACTGCGGATGTATTAAACGTAATACTTGTAGCGCTTTCCATTTTTAAACACTGTGTTAAGGTGAGTTCATTATAGGTTACGGTTCCTTTTGAAGTTGAAAGGTTTCCTGTAATAGTATAGAAAGTACTAGCAACACCAGAGGTTGTAAAGTTATGTATTTCATCACTCGATGCAGGCGGTGGAGGTGCTATATTAGAAGGTGTAGCAGATACAGCATCAGATTCTACAGCGCTATCGGCTACGATCCAGTAGAAATATTCTGTTTCGTTTGTTACCGTATTGTCTGTATAGGTTAAGGTGTTCGCATCTGTAATAGTCGAGAGTTTGGTTCTTCCGGCAGGATCAGAATCGGTATCTCTATATACCTCGTACGACGTTGCATTAAAATTAGTTACGGTCCAATTTAATTCTACTAAACCATCGCCAGGGTATGCTGTTAGTGCAACTTCAGGAGTAGGAGGGGCTTCGCCTTGCGTACAAACTAAAGTTGTGGTATAACTGGTTAAAGCTGCTTTAAGTGCTGGATTTACGTCGTATGAAGTGTCATCAACAGCATTATCGAAAGTCCATTTAAAATCACCACCCTTTACGCGTCCTGCATATTGCATAACTTTATCACGCGCTTCTGTTGGCGAGTCTGGCGTGTAGCTATACATGATTGCGTTATCCGTATCGAAATTATCATAAGTGTTGGCGCCGTAGGCAGAGGTTACACTGCTAGGTACTTGGTCGTTTCTATTGGAAACCACATAGGCGTCAAAATCTGCTGTAGGCGACGGGAAGTTGGTATCACCGTAGGCTACGAAACGACGAGGTGTTTCAATATAATTATTAAAGGCTTTAATGGTACCACCGTCTTCTTTAGAAAATGTTGGCATATCCGAATAATCGTTCGCTGCTTTACTTTCGTCATAAACATCCGATCCCTGCATAGAAGTTAGCATAGGGTATTTACAATTACGGAAGTAGTTCCCTTCTGAAAACACAGAGGAGCCTTCGGTCGCTCCTATACCATATTTAGAGTTTCCATCATAATAATTGTTATACACGTGAGCCGAATAGAAGCGTACGCGCGGATGACGTGAATCGGAATGGTCGTACCAGTTGTGGTGGTAGGTAATGTATAAATCGTCATTTGGGTCTTCACTTAACCCCAAAAGGTTACATTTTCCAGAATCCCAAAAGTGGTTGTATGAGAATGTCACATAAGTTGATTTTTTACAATCTAAAGCACCATCGCCTTTTGCTTGGTCTGAATCACCTCCTGCACCGCCATAAAAGAAATCAACATTGTGTACCCAAATATAGTCGTTATCTTGTTGTAAGCCAATGTTGTCGCCTTCACCGCTATCAACATTCATACTACCAATATTTCTAATTTCAATATTCGATGCATTTTTAATACGAATTCCCCAACCATCGGCTGTGGCATCATCGCCTACACCTTCTAAAGTAATATAGCTTGCTGCGTTATTTTTGTTTTCAATAACAATATCGCCATTTAGCATATAATCAAAATCGGTAATTTGTCCGATAAGTCTAATAATTAAAGGACGCGTATCGTTTCCTTTTTTAAACCCTTCAAGAATGGTTTGTAATCCTACACATGGGTTGGATGTTGCTCCAGTAACATTAAGACTTACAGTGTTTTTAGAGTTTTCGGTGATGTATAAAATAACCGCATTGTCTTTTGGTGTGCCATCCGCTTTGTAAGCCCCAGGAACTCTACCGTTACTAAATGCAAAACCCGTACGGTCTTGTTCTAAAACGGTAATGTTTGAAGTTGTTGTTTTCGGACCCTCGGTTCCAGAAACCACAGCAGCCACACTAATAGTGTAAGTGCCTGCTTTTAACCCTAAAATGTCTGCGCGATTATAGCCGTTATAACACCTAATGAGTTGGTTGTCAATTTTTTTGTTGGTAACGCCTTCGCCAGAATAGTAAACATTGTAGCTGTCTGCTCCGTTTACGGGAGTCCATTTAACAAAAGCGGATTCTAACCAGCCTTCAGATTCTGAAATGGTTACATCTTGCGCAGTCGCCACAAAGGATAGTAGCAAAATGGTTGCGAGAAAAAGTACTTTTTTTAACATAGTTTAAGTGTATTTAGGTTGTTTAGTTGATTCAATTACAGGGGTATAATAAATGTAATCGATTGCTCAAATGTATCTTTTTTTTTAATAAAAAATTTATTTTTTTTAAATATTCGTTGAAATACAGTAAGATGGTGAAAAGTAATACTTTTCTTTAAATCTATTAAATGTCAGGTTTATACCCGTAAACACTGAAAAGTGTTTAATTAACACATATTTTTTTTGCGGATTAAATAATTTCATTTACATTCGTGCAATCGATTACTTTTGTTTTGTATGAATATTACTGCTTTAATCCTGTTGTTTTTTTATTGATAACTGAGATGTTAAAGCTTTAAAATTTCAAACTTAATCATGTAGAAGTATCGATACCAACTAAACCTATAATGAAGCTTTTTCTATGTGTAACAGATGCGAATTTCACTAAAATCAATTCGGAAAGCATTTGTGAATAGAGAAAACGCCCTTTATAACTAAACTAAATAATAACTTAAATTAATTTCAACAATGAAGAAACTTTCCTTTTATCTCATGATTCCCTTGCTTTTTTTTACCTTTTTGGTGCAAGGGCAAACAACAGTAACTTATAATTTCTCAGATCAAAGTACCTTTACTAATACAGGAGTTCAGGGTGAAATCGTGACTTCAAATACAAGTCCAGATGGTAAATTAAGAACCCAGGCAGCAACCACACAATACCACAGTGCCGGTTACGGTGTTGTATTTAAGAACACAAATGTTTTAGAATTAGATGTTGATGCTGGTAGTACTACAGTAACTTTTTATGGCTCTGTTTATAGTTCAGGAATCATGAACGGAGGAACTTCATCTGGAGGAACCGATTTAGGAAGTGCCGATGTAAAAGTAACTGTAGATAAAACTGGAACTTACGAGTTTACTTATGTAGGTGGTGCCACGACTTTATACTTTACACTTGCTGGATCAAATGCGTACACACCTAAAATGGATGTTACTACCACCGTAGTTAACGTGGTAAAAACAGATGTTTGGGATTTTGGAGCCGAACAATTGGACCCCTTTTTATACAATAACATTTTAGATGAAGCAACAATTAATGCCTGGTATCCAGGTGTAGCTGCTGGGACATCTAATGAAAATACACCTCAAACTTTTACTGAAGGTATTTTGTCATGGGTAGGCGGTACCAACGACCGTTTGAGAACATCGAACACGAACTTGACTAGATATGATGAAAATGTTAGCGCATCAGGCTATACTGGTAGACTGTACCAAAATGGAGGTACTTCCTCGCGCTATATGAGTTTGAATTTAGATGAAGATGATGAGGTCACTTTAATGATGATTACACAGTCAGGCACTGGTCAGATACATTTTGAAAATGTTTCTGGAGCAGATACTCAAGATGATGTTGTAGCGGTAGGAGCTACAATTCAAGAGGTTAATTTTGTGGCTAAAGAAGCAGGAGAATTCCGTGTCTATGATATTAGCGATAAACCAAGTTTTTACAGAATATATAGAAAACCAGCTGAATATGTTACCGTTACAGGAACTGTAGATGAAACTTCAGCTGCAAATATTCCAAGTGGTTATTCTGTAGATTTTACAAACGAAGCTGGTAAAGTATTTTCAGCAGTTGTTTCTGGTTCTGCTTATAGTGTAAATTTACCTATAGAGTATACATACAACCTTAGTTTAGGAGGCGCAAATGGGTATGTTATTTCCAACGGACTAACTTTAAATGCCAATGCATCAACCACAACACATGATGTTACTGTGGTAAAAGTAGATTTATTCGAGGTTACTGGTGCTATTTCAGGATTGTCAAATCTTAGTAATTTAACTCTAACTTTTACGCCAGACCCTTCTGCAAACACAGTTTACACTCCTGTAGTGGCTTTAAATACAAGCGCTTCAACTTATAGTGTGAGTCTTGAAGCCGGTATAGAATATACCATAACAGCAACTGGTGAAGATGATTACGAAATTTCATCAGATAAAATAACGATTACAGGCGCTCAAACCTACGATATTGCATTTACTGCAAAACCTTTACATGCTGTAACTATTAATACACCAGATTTAGATGCTACACAACGAGGTTTATTAAACCTTACGTTTACTAATTTAAATGATGAAAATTACAGCTATAATTTTAGCGATGTTACATCCGTATCTCTACGCGATGCTGTTTATAAAGTGAGTTATAGTGGATTAGATGACTATGCTTTGGAATTAGCTTTAACGCCTAATTTAACAGTTTCTGGTGCAGCCACTTCCATTCACTTGGTGTTTAATCAAGTAACGAATTGGAGTTTTGATGATAAAGATATTATAAACACCGACACCCACTATAAGGGCTTGGTTTTATCTGGAGTTAAAAACGAGAAAGCTAAAGGGCATTTGGTAGCTAATGCAGGAAATACTGTTGAGGTTCCTATGCAGCCTGGCGATAAAATGATTGTGACTTACTATTATGCAGCCAATTTTGATATTGCAGGTGGAACACCTATAGTAAGCTCTAGTGGGAGCACCAATACTTTTGAAACGGTTCAATATTTATATCCAGGAAATGTAGCGGGTACAGTTATATTGAATGCTTTAGGAACCACTTACTTTACAAATATTGAAGTGAAACAAGCTGTTGCTTTTTCTGATGTGATTACCGTGGGATCTGGAAAAGATTACTTAACTATTAATGAAGCTTTAGCTGCGATAGCAGAAATGGACAGACCAAATGATGAGCGTGTTACAGTGATGATTGATCCTGGTAACTATGAAGAAATGCTTGAAATTACCAGTAAAAATGTGACCTTAAAAAATGCAGCATCGGTACCAAGCATTGCTATTTTAAATAAAGGTGTTGATATTGATGCCAACGCGGTTAGAATTACCTCGTATTATGGACAAAAATATAATTTCTTTAGTCAAGGTGAAGATAATAAATGGAGTGCTGAAGCCTTACATGTTAATAAAGCAAACGGCTATACAAATTATGAAAATAAAGAAGGTTCTGGAGGCGGTGCTTCCTATTGGAATGCTACGGTTGTGGTGAAAGCCGATGGTTTTACGGCTGAAGATATTATTTTAGAAAACTCATTCAATCAATACATTTCTTATAAAGAATCGCAAGATGTTGTGCAGGCAAAAAATACTTCTTCAGAACCTGTAAGACCAACCGATTACGGAAATACAGAGGTTCAAGATCGTTCTAAAGGCTATGTTACTCAAGCAGCTGCCATTGGGATTGCTAACAATACCGATAAGGTTGTGTTAAATAACTGTCGTGTTATTGGGCGCCAAGATTCTTTTTACGGTGGCGTAGGATCAAGAGTTGTGGTTTACAAAGGTGCTATGATGGGGGCAGTCGATTATATTTTTGGAGGCATGACTGCAGTTTTCTATCAAACAGATTTTGTATTTAATACCAGTGATACTTCTAGTGATGCGGCCTATATTACCGCAGCACAACAAGATTCTGGCAGAGGTTACTTAATGTACGAATGCCATGTAAAATCTACGGTTCCAGGTGTTGAAACAGCATCAACGCATGGTGCTAAACCAGGCTATTTTGGGCGTCCTTGGAGAGCTAATACTAGTGAGGTGGTATTCTACAAAACAAATATCGATGCATCAACCTATCCAGGGGCCGAAGGACAATCGTTAATTAGTCCAGCTGGATGGACAAACTCTTTAAGTGGTGAATCCGATTTAATGTATGAATACGATACTATGGAAGCAGCTTCAGTCGATAATTCAGCAAATCGTGCCAGTTGGGCAACCGTTTTAACATCGGCAGAATTAAAAGACGGTACAGCAATTACACCGCTAAACTTTACCAAAGGTAGTGATGGTTGGGATCCTATAGCGCAATTGGTACTTAGTGTTACCGAGCAAATACCTTCAGCAAATACCGTTCAAATAAAAGGATACCGAGGAAGCATTCATGTGTCTAACGTAAAATCTAAAACAAATGTTCAGGTTTATAGCTTAACAGGTGCTTTAGTAAAATCGATAGCTGTTGATGGTGATTCAAGTTTTCAGATAAACAGCGGACTTTACATCATAAAAGTAAAAGATGCCGATGGTGTAAAAGTGGTAAAAATTTCGGCACATTAATTAGTTGTTAATTTTTGTTTGTAGTTAGTAAGCGGGTGTATTATGTATTTAATACACTCGCTTTTTTATTTAACAGCAAATTCGAAATATTGAAAGAGCAATATTCATGCGGTGTTTTAACGAATAAGCTGATTTTTATGTGTTAAAGTATAAATTTTATTTTTTAAATCGAATAATATTACTTAGTTTAGGCAATCGATTACAATAATGTAATCGATTAAACTATAACTAAAACTATATAATCATGAAAAAACAATTACTTTTAATTATTCTACCAATTTTACTTTTTTCTGTATCCGTACAGGCGCAAACTAAGGTTTGGAATTTTTCCGACGAGTCAGTTTGGCCTATTTCAGATGGGATTGCAACAGCTCAAATTGTAGATAAATTAACATTAGAGCCACATCCAACAAGTACTAAATTATTTGGACAAGTAGATGGGAGTTCTCAGTCATTTTCTGATGGTTTTTCATCTACCAATCGTTTTAAGGTGAATGGAGGATCTGGTGCGACAGGCGCACTTCCTACCGCGAGATTTTTTAAATTCATTGTAAAAGGAGATGTGTCTATTAAAGTTTGGTTAAAATCCGGTGGGGGAAGTGAGCGTACATTTTATGTTTCAGATGGAATTAATGTGTTAGCTGAAGCTACTAAATTCTATGATGATACTGCAGGAGGAGTGGCAGAGGATGGAGATCCTTTTATACTTACGGCTAGTTATACTGGAGCAGATAGTGATATTTATCTTTATGATAGTAATAATTTCTCTGTATATAAAATAGAGGTTTCAGGCCCAGGTGCATCAGATTTAGTACTTAGTACTAACAATGCAGTATCTCAAGTTTCAACTAACGTTAAAGCTATTGGAAACCAAATTCATGTTTCTAATGTAAAGCTTGCTACTGCAATTAATATTTACAGCATTACAGGTGCTTTAGTAAAAACGGTTGAAGTGTCTAACGATACAAGTTTCTCCCTTAAATCTGGTCTTTATATCGCAACGGTTAAAACGGCAGAAGGACAGAAATCAGTGAAATTAGTGTTAAGATAATATTACAATTACTTACTTTATTTGAACTAGAAAAAAGGGTATCCAAATTTGGATATCCTTTTTGATTTTTTCATGAGTTGATATTGTAATTTATTTATATTTAGTAAGTTATGTTTTAAAAGTTAAAATAGTATAATATGAGTTATTTTAAGTTTGCTTCTAGTGTTGTGCTTATTATTAGCCTTTCGGTTTTAGGGCATGCGCAAGTACTTAATAAATCTTGGGGAAGCATTACGCATCAAGAAGAAGGGCCGTGGTTTGCTACGGAAGAGGCTAAAGCTATTGCCGAAAACGTATTGCTATATCAACGCGATATAGGCGGTTGGCCAAAAAATATTCAAATGCAAAACCCTTTGAATACCACTGAAAAAGCAGCTTTAATAAAACAAAAAAACAGTACTAAAGAGGTTACCACAGATAATGGCGCCACCATTCAAGAAATGCTCTATTTGTCTAAAATGTACAGGCAAATTCCAGACCCACGCTATAAAGAAGCTTTTCTCAAGGGCGTGCAATATCTTTTAGAAGCCCAATACAACAACGGCGGATGGCCACAGTTTTATCCGCTAAAAAAAGGCTATTACACCCACATTACTTATAATGATGATTCTATGGTGAATATTTTAAGGCTTTTGCAAGCTTTAAAAGATAACACAGAAACGCTTTCAATAAAACCATCGCCAGCCCAATTACAAAAAATCGATGTCGCTTTTAATAAGGGTATCGACTGCATTTTAAAAACACAATACAAACAAAATGGTGTGCTAACGGCTTGGTGTGCCCAACATGACGAAAAAACATTAAAACCCGCAAAAGCACGTTCATACGAGTTACCTTCTTTAAGCGGCAAGGAGTCTGCAAACATTGTTTTACTTTTAATGTCTATTGATAAACCTTCAGAAGCTATTAAAAATGCTATAAATCATGCAGTAACTTGGTTTGATGCTACAAAGATTTTAGGTTTAAAACGTGAATTTATCCGCGATGAAAACGGGAAGTTTATTGATAAACAAATCGTTAAAGATGAAAATGGGGTGCCACTTTGGGCGCGTTTTATGGAGTTAGAAGATAATACACCATTTTTTTGTGATAGAGATGGTATTAAAAAGGCAACCATTGATGAAATTGGAGATGAAAGACGCCGTGGTTACGCTTGGTACACCGACATCCCAAATAAAGTATTAGAAAAATACCCTGAATGGCTAGCGATAAATAAGGTTTCAACTGAAAATAAATCACCAAAAAACGCCTATAATATGGTTGTTTCTAAAGATGGTACTGGCGATTTTACCAACATCCAAGATGCCATTTATGCCGCCAAAGCAATTCCTGCCCAACGCGTTATTATTCATGTTAAAAACGGTGTGTATAATGAAAAAGTTCATGTGTTTTCATGGAATACAAAAATCACTTTACTAGGTGAAAGTCAAGAAAAGACTATAATTACGTTTGATGATTTTTTCAATAAAATTAATTTAGGACGTAACAGTACGTTTCACACAGCCACTGTTTTAGTTGAAGGCGACGATTTTATAGCCAAAAACCTAACTATTGAAAATGCTTCAGGCGATGTGGGTCAAGCCGTAGCTTTATCGGTAAACGCAAACCGATGCTTTTTTGAAAACTGTAAACTTCTAGGATTTCAAGATACTTTGTACACCGCTGGCGAAGGTTTTAAACAGTATTTTAAAAACTGTTATATCGAAGGTGGTACCGATTTTATTTTTGGTGAAGCCACAGTGTTGTTCGAAAGTTGCACCATTCACAGCAAGACAAACTCGTATATTACCGCGGCATCTACGCCAGAAAATCAGGAATTTGGTTATGTTTTTAAAAACTGTAAAATCACTGCAAATAACGAGGTTAACGCTGTTTATTTAGGACGACCCTGGCGCATTTATGCTAAAACGGTATTTGTAAACTGCGATTTGGGCAAACAAATAAAACCAGAAGGATGGCACAATTGGTCTAAACCCGAAGCCGAAAAAACAAGTTTTTATGCCGAATATCATAATTCAGGAGCGGGGTTTCAGCCTGAGCATCGGGTTAAATGGTCGCATCAATTATCAAAACACGAAGCAAAAAAATACAGCTTCAAAAATATTCTAGGAAATAATTTTAGCAAAAATCATTAACAATGAATTATCAAAAACTATCAAAAATCACTCTTATTTTCCTGCTGATGATTTCAGCATCTAGTTTCGCACAGCATACTATTTATTTAATTGGCGATTCTACTATGGCGAACAAAAAAAATCCAGAAGTGAATCCAGAACACGGTTGGGGACAAGTATTACCGCAGTTTTTTAATGATAAAGTTGTTGTAGATAATCGTGCAGTAAACGGTCGCAGTTCTAAAAGTTTTAAATCCGAAGGCCGTTGGGACGACGTTTTAAAAACATTAAAAAAAGGCGATTATGTTTTTATTCAATTCGGGCATAACGATCAGAAATTTAAAAAACCAGAACGGTATACCAATCCGCATACAGGATACCGAAATAATTTAATCAACTATGTTTTAGAGGCTCGTGAAAAAGGGGCGATTCCAATTTTGTTTTCATCTATTGTTAGACGAAATTTTAATGAGTTCGGCACCTTTATCGATACGCATGAGAGCTACCCTTTAGAAGTACGCTTGGTTGCTTTAGAATATCAAGTACCATTTATAGACCTGCAATTTAAAACAGAACAATTAGAGGAATCCTACGGTGTAGAAAAATCTAAAACTTTGCATCTTCATTTTGAAGCTGGCGAAAATGCTTATTATAAAGAAGCCAAACATGACGACACGCATTTGTCTAAATTAGGAGCAACCGAAGTGGCAAAATTAGCAGTAGCCGAGTTAAAGGATAAAGTGGATGGTTTTTCTAAATTTATTAAATAATGCCCTGGTATTAGTGTTAGCTACTTCAAGTAATGAGCTGATAGTTGTTTTAAAAACTCCTGTTGGTTTTAACGTTTTTTAACAAAATATAATTATATATATGACATTTGTCATATAATATCTTCTGTGTTTTTTACAAATTTGCGTCGTTATAGTAAAGCAGTGGTTCGTTTTACATATAAAATGTTTGGTTAATTTAAAGCTGTTCGGTCACTTCATAGGTTGAACAGTTTTTTTTTGGTGTGAAGTCTAGAAAAAGACCTTTCAGGTTTTTAAAAAATAAGTGTTTGAAACCCGAAATTTTAATTAAAATAGATTAATTAGATTTAGTTTGTTCTAGAAAACATTAATAAAACTTGTTCCTCCCTTCTTCGTTTTGAAGGGAGGAAAATTTCGATTTCATCGAAATTAGGAGGGTTAAAAACTATAAAAAAACATAAGAGCTATCAACTTCCGAATAATAGTTTTTTAAAAACTTGAAGGGTCAGTAAACACTGCGAGTATGAAAGAATAGCATTCCAGATTAAATTAACGCATTTTTAACAGAAAGTCGCAGTATACATGATATTTGTCATATAATCCGCTTTAGAATTTCCGCAACTTTGTACTGTTAATGTAAAACAGTGGTTCGTTTTTCATATAAAATGTTTGGTTAGTTTAAAACTGTTCAGCTTCTTCATAGCTTGAACAGTTTTTTTTTGGTGTGAAGTCTAGAAAAGGACCTTTCAGGTTTTTAAAACATAAGTGTTCGAAACCCGAAATTTTAATTAAAATAGATTAATTAGATTTAGTTTGTTCTAGAAAACATTAATAAAACTTGTTCCTCCCTTCTTCGTTTTGAAGGGAGGAAAATTTCGATTTCATCGAAATTGGGAGGGTTAAAAACTACAAAAAGCATAAGAGCTATCAACTACCGAATAATAGTCTTTAAAAAATCTGAAGGGTCTGTAAACACTGCGAGTATGAAAGAATAGCATTCCAAATTAAATTAACGCATTTTTAACAGAAAGCCGTAGTATACATGATATTTATCATATAATCCACCTTAGAATTTCCGCAACTTTGTACCGTTAATGTAAAACAGTGGTTCGTTTTTCATATAAAATGTTTGGTTAGTTTAATACTGTTCAGCCTCTTCATAGCTTGAACAGTTTTTTTTTGTGCTAAATCCAATAACGCTAAATTTTTAAAAAGCCAAGAACATCAAAAAAAAGAGGTTTTTAGTAGAAAAAGCCCTTGTTTTTAAAGGGAATTTAAGCCTTGTTAATTTCTTTTTTTACTTTATATAATTTTGTTACTTTTGGCTTCGTATAAAAAAAATGATAATAAAATGAAAATAATGAAATTATTAAGTCTAGTAACAATGGTTTTACTAGTTGTGTCTTGTAACAAAACCGGAGCTACAAAGAAACCTGTTAAAACGGAATTGGATTCTGTAAGCTACGCCATAGGAATGGATGTTGCCAAAAATGTAAAAGCTAGTTTTGATGAATTTGACAACGATTTATTTGTACAAGGGTTTACAAACGTTATCGATTCTACAGATATTTTAATTACTCCAGAGCAAGCGCAATTAGTAGTTAGAAATTATTTTCAAAAGAAACAGCAAGAAGAAGCTGCTAAAGCTGCTGAACTTGGTGAAAAAAATAAAGAAGAAGGTGCTAAGTTTTTAGAAGAAAACAAAACTAAAGAAGGTGTACATACTACCGATAGTGGTTTACAATACATCGTTTTAAAAGAAGGTACAGGTCCAAAACCTACACCAGCTTCTAAAGTAAAAGTACACTACCACGGAACTTTACTTGACGGAACTGTTTTCGATAGCTCTGTTGATAGAGGTGAGCCAGCTGAGTTTGGTGTAACTCAAGTTATTAAAGGATGGACAGAAGGTTTACAGTTAATGCCAGAAGGTTCAAAATACAAATTCTTTATTCCTCAAAATTTAGCTTACGGTGCAAACCCAAGACCAGGAGGAGCAATTAAACCTTACGCTACTTTAATTTTCGATGTAGAATTATTAGAAGTTAAGTAATTTAAGATTACACATTAAAATATTGTAAAAACAGGAAGTTATGCTTCCTGTTTTTTTTGTTTCTATATTTTATAACATAATTACGCCTTTCAAGTTGTAACTTTGCAGCATAAAAACAGATTATCATGAACCATAAAGCAGGTTTTGTAAATATTATAGGAAATCCTAATGTTGGAAAGTCAACATTAATGAATGCCTTTGTGGGCGAAAAATTATCCATAATCACTTCTAAAGCACAAACCACCAGACATCGTATTTTAGGTATTGTGAATGGTGACGATTTTCAAGTAGTTTTAAGTGATACGCCTGGTATTATAAAACCAGCTTACGAGTTACAGGAATCGATGATGGGCTTTGTAAAGTCTGCTTTTGAAGATGCCGATGTGCTTATTTATATGGTTGAAATTGGCGAACAAGAACTTAAAGACGAAGCCTTTTTTAATAAAATAAAAGCATCGAAAATTCCTGTTTTATTACTGTTGAATAAAATTGATAAATCCGATCAAGGGCAATTAGAAGCACAAGTACAACTTTGGACAACCAAAGTACCAAATGCCGAGATTTACCCTATTTCAGCATTAGAAGGTTTTAACGTTAAAGAAGTTTTTACTCGTATAATCGATTTGCTTCCAGACTCGCCACCATTTTATCCTAAAGACCAGTTAACAGATAAGCCTGAACGTTTTTTTATAAACGAAACCATTCGCGAAAAGATTCTGCTTCATTATAAAAAGGAAATCCCTTATGCTGTTGAAGTGGATACCGAAGAGTTTTTTGAAGAAGAAAAAATCATTAGAATCCGTTCGGTAATCATGGTAGAACGCGAAACACAAAAAGGTATTATTATAGGTCATAAAGGAACTGCTTTAAAACGTGTAGGGGTAGAGGCTAGAAAGGATTTGGAGCAATTCTTTGGAAAACAAATTCACCTAGAATTGTATGTAAAAGTGAATAAAAACTGGCGTAGTAATCAAAACCAATTGAAGCGTTTTGGTTATAATAATTAATGTTGCTAACACTTTCTTATTATTAAGGTAACACCCAAATAATATATTAAATTTATATTTGCCCAGAACACTGTTAGTAAATAGGTTTGGGTTAGTTGGTTTAAAAAAGCTTTAATTGTTACTGCAATTAAGGCTTTTCTATTTTTAAAACATCATACATAAAATCATTTAAAAGATGCATTTCTGTTATACTAGAGGCTTTTCCAATGCTTCCTGCAAAGTATAGTGCAATCCAAAGCACAACCATTAAAAGTACAACACTAAATTGTACGGCATAATCTTGATCTAAAGTCCAATTGCTATAGGCCCAAATGCCAAAGCCTAAAAAAATAACGCCCACACAAAAATGCAAAAACATAAACAAGGTCCAAACCGTAGGGTTAGGGCCAAATAAGCCGTGAATGGTACTGTTATTATCATCAATAGTGTTTATTTCTAAATGAAGCTGCGGCGACCAATAGGTTTGTTTTTCCTTTGGAAATTTTATAAATATATGGTCATCAATCAAATTTAAAATAAAATCAGATTGAGTGGTTTTAGCATTTTTAAAGTCACTTAAAAGCGCCTCCTTATATCTTGGTACTTCAATTTTAAATCGCGGTCGTAAAACAATATCGTTAGGTAAGGCCATGAAAGTTTAGTTTTGAGCTTAGTAAAGTACTATTTTTTTTCATATTGATAAATTTTATTCTTTTCATAAAAAAGATGTGGCATACAGTATATTTCCTATTTTTGCAAAAGTTTTCAGGGAACCTTAAGTAAATCGGTTTTAACCTGTTAACTTTTAAATTGAGATTATGAGTAATATAGTAGCCATTGTAGGAAGACCAAATGTTGGAAAGTCAACGTTTTTTAATAGATTGATTCAAAGACGTGAAGCCATTGTAGATGCGGTAAGTGGGGTTACAAGAGACCGTCATTACGGAAAATGTGATTGGAACGGTAAAGATTTTTCTTTAATTGATACCGGCGGATATGTGCTTGGAAGTGATGATGTTTTTGAAGCTGAAATTGATAAACAAGTTGAGTTAGCTATTGATGAAGCCGATGCGATTATCTTTATGGTCGATGTAGAATCTGGTGTAACAGGCATGGATGAAGATGTTGCAAAACTACTTAGACGTGTTAATAAACCTGTATTTTTAGTTGTAAATAAAGTTGATAATGGTAAACGTGCCGAAGATGCTGTTGAATTTTATGCGCTAGGTTTAGGCGAATATTATACCATTGCCAGTATAAACGGAAGCGGAACAGGCGAATTATTAGATGCTTTAGTTGAAGCTTTACCAGAAAAAGAAGAAGTGGTTGAAGACGAATTACCACGCTTTGCTGTAGTGGGGCGTCCAAACGCAGGGAAATCATCTTTTATAAATGCTTTAATTGGTGAAGACAGATATATTGTAACCGATATTGCTGGCACAACCAGAGACTCTATAGATACCAAATACAACCGTTTCGGATTTGAATTTAATTTGGTTGATACAGCAGGAATTAGAAGAAAATCTAAAGTAAAAGAAGATTTAGAATTTTATTCAGTTATGCGTAGTGTACGTGCTATAGAACACGCCGATGTGTGTTTATTGGTGTTGGATGCTAACCGCGGATTTGATGGTCAAGTTCAAAATATTTTCTGGCTTGCAGAACGTAACCGTAAAGGTATTGTGGTTTTAGTTAACAAATGGGATTTGGTTGAAAAAGACCATAAATCGGTTAAGGAATACGAAAAAGCCATCCGTTTACAAATGCAACCTTTTACCGATGTGCCTATCGTGTTTATTTCGGCATTAACTAAACAACGTATTTTTAAAGCTATTGAAACCGCTGTTGAAGTTTATAAAAACCGTACTAAAAAGATAAAAACATCTCAGCTTAACGAAATTATGTTACCGATAATTGAAAATTATCCACCACCAGCTTATAAAGCAAAATTCGTTAAAATAAAATACATCATGCAGTTGCCAACGCCGCAACCTCAGTTTGCATTTTTCTGTAATTTGCCACAGTATGTAAAAGATCCTTATAAGCGTTTCTTAGAAAATAAATTACGTGAAAAATTTGGTTTTAATGGGGTGCCAATTAGTGTGTACATGCGTAAAAAGTAGCATTTAATAATCATAATAAACAAAGCTGTTAATTTAAATAATTAGCAGCTTTTTTGTTATAATATTGTTGTTGTCGTAAAATAAACCGACTTAATTAGTGAGTTTTCATATTTTTTAATTTTCCTGAAAAATCAATTTATTATCAGCAATATTGGTTATTTTTAGCACTCAAAAATTTATTTATGGGTCAGATTATTACATTTGGTGAGGTACTTATGCGCTTATCACCTTTTGGAAACAAAAAGTTTATACAAGCCAATACTTTAGAGTTTTATTTTGGAGGAACCGAAGTTAATGTAGGGCTTTCAATTGCTAATTTTGGTGGCAATGTAAAGCATATTACTTGTATTTCTAACGATTTTATTGGAGATACAGCCATTTCATATTTAAATAAATTTGATTTAGACACCACCGCTATTGTGCGTTCGCCAAGACCGTTGGGCGTTTATTTCTTAGAAGTTGGTGCGGTAATGCGCCCAAGCTCGATTTCATATAATAGATCGCATTCTGCTTTTTCAAGCATTCAACCAGAAATGGTCGATTGGGAATCGGCTTTAACCGATGGCGAATGGTTTCATTGGACAGGAATTACTCCGGGACTTACACAAGGAAGTTTCGATACTTTAAAAGAAGGTTTAAAATTAGCAAAAGCTAAAGGCATGCAAGTTTCAGCAGATCCAACTTATAGAAGTGGTTTGTGGAAATATGGCGTGGATGCTAAAGATGCTTTAGTTGAATTGTTGCATTGTTCAACCATATTTATAGGTGGTATAAACGAAATGAACGAAGTTTTAGGTACCGAATACGGGTATTCAAATGAAGAGTTTATTGAAGCCAGTAAACTACTTATCGAAAAGTTTCCGTCTATAGAAAAAGTGTTTGATAAAATAAGAACTTCCATCAATTCGTCGTGGCATAAAATTAGAGCCAGAATGTGGAATGGCAGCGAGTTTAGAGAAACTCAAGATTTCGATATTACCCATATTGTAGACCGCATTGGAACCGGCGATGCTTTTGCTGCAGGTTTAATTTACGGTTTACAGCATTACGATGATTATAAGTCTATGGATTTTGCAAGTGCTGCATGCGCCTTAAAACACACCTACGAAGGGGATGTAAATTACGCAACCATCGACGAGGTAACACGCATTGTAGAAGGCAATATTTCTGGTCGATTTAATAGATAGGACAAAGTGAATTTTATCAACTAGAACTTGTTTTTCCATTCTATTGCTGAATCCAATTAAATACCGTGATGTCAGTCAGAGCTTGTCGAAGACTATTTTCGATTACTAATTTTTTGGTAATGTTTTGTAATGGCACTTCGACAAGCTCAGTGTGACAAAGTAGCTTCTATTTGTGTTTTGAATAAAGTTGAATGTTAGATATTTTATTCTATTGCTAAATCCAATTAAAAACCGAGGTGTCAGTCAGAGCCTTTCGAAGACTATTTTCGATTACTAGTTTTTAGTATTGTTTTGTAATGGCACTTCGACTGCGCTCAGTGTGACAAGGTTACTTCTATTTGTCTTTAGAATAAAGTTGAATGTTTAGAAATTCCATTCTAGTAATAAACCCAATTAAAAAACTAGATGTCAGTCAGAGCTTGTCGAAGACTATTTTCGATTACTAATTTTTTGGTAATGTTTTGTAATGCCACTTCGACAAGCTCAGTGTGACAAGGTAGCTTCTATCTGTCTTTTGAATAAAGTTGAATGTTTAGAAATTTCATTCTATTGCTAAACCCAATTAAAAACCGAGATATCAGCCTGAGCCTGTCGAAGACTATTTTCGATTACTAGTTTTTAGTATTGTTTTGTAATGGCACTTCGACAAGCTCAGTGTGACAAGACAGCTTCTATTTGTGTTTTGAATAAAGTTGAATGTTAACAATTCCGTTCGAGTAATAAACCCAATTAACTACCGAGATGTCAGTCTGAGCCTATCGAAGACTATTTTCGATTACTTGTTTTGTAGAATTGTTTTGTAATGGCACTTCGACTGCGCTCAGTGTGACAAGGTAACTTCTATTTGTATTTTGAATTAAGTTAAATGTTAACAATTCCGTTCTAGTAATACACCCAATTAAAAACCGAGATGTCAGTCAGAGCTTGTCGAAGACTATTTTCGATTACTTGTTTTGTAGAATTGTTTTGTAATGGCACTTCGACTGCGCTCAGTGTGACAAGGTTACTTCTATTTGTCTTTAGAATAAAGTTGAATGTTTAGAAATTCCATTCTAGTAATAAACCCAATTAAAAAACTAGATGTCAGTCAGAGCTTGTCGAAGACTATTTTCGATTACTAATTTTTTGGTAATGTTTTGTAATGCCACTTCGACAAGCTCAGTGTGACAAAGTAGCTTCTATTTGTGTTTTGAATAAAGTTGAATGTTAGATATTTTATTCTATTGCTAAATCCAATTAAAAACCGAGGTGTCAGTCAGAGCTTGTCGAAGACTATTTTCGATTACTTGTTTTTAGAATTGTTTTGTAATGGCACTTCGACAAGCTCAGTGTGACAAGGTTACTTCTATTTGTCTTTAGAATAAAGTTGAATGTTTAGAAATTCCGTTCTAGTAATAAACCCAATTAAAAAACTACATGTCAGTCAGAGCCTGTCGAAGATTATTTCCGATTACTAGTTTTTAGCATTGTTTTGTAATGGCACTTCGACAAGCTCAGTGTGACAAGGTTACTTCTATTTGTCTTTAGAATAAAGTTGAATGTTTAGAAATTCCATTCTAGTAATAAACCCAATTAAAAACCGTGATGTCAGTCAGAGCCTGTCGAAGACTATTTTCGATTACTAGTTTTTAGTATTGTTTTGTAATGGCACTTCGACAAGCTCAGTGTGACAAGGTAACTTCTATTTGTATTTTGAATTAAGTTAAATGTTAACAATTCCGTTCTAGTAATACACCCAATTAAAAACCGAGATGTCAGTCAGAGCTTGTCGAAGACTATTTTCGATTACTTGTTTTGTAGAATTGTTTTGTAATGGCACTTCGACTGCGCTCAGTGTGACAAGGTTACTTCTATTTGTCTTTAGAATAAAGTTGAATGTTTAGAAATTCCATTCTAGTAATAAACCCAATTAAAAAACTAGATGTCAGTCAGAGCTTGTCGAAGACTATTTTCGATTACTAATTTTTTGGTAATGTTTTGTAATGCCACTTCGACAAGCTCAGTGTGACAAAGTAGCTTCTATTTGTGTTTTGAATAAAGTTGAATGTTTAGAAATTCCATTCTAGTAATAAAACCAATTAAAAAACTAGATGTCAGTCTGAGCCTATCGAAGACTATTTTCGATTACTTGTTTTGTAGAATTGTTTTGTAATGGCATTTCGACAAGCTCAGTGTGACAAGATAACTTCTATTTGTATTTTGAATTAAGTTAAATGTTAGCAATTCCGTTCTAGTAATAAAACCAATTAAATACCGTGATGTCAGTCAGAGCCTGTTGAAGACTTTCGTCGCCTATTTATAAGTTCCATTTAGAAGGTTTTTTTACTATAAAAACATAATTGGTACTACCAACCTCCAGAAGCACCACCGCCTCCAAAGCCACCACCACCGAAGCCGCCTCCAAAGCCTCCGCCACCGCCGAAACCTCCACCGGAGCCCCAGCCGCTTCCGCCTCTATAGCTACCGCGTCCCATGTTGCTTAAAATAATGGCATCCCAAATATCGAGGCCTCCAGATTTATTGCCGCCGTTTTTTCCACCGCCACCGCGTTTATTTCTAAAAAAAGATAAAATAAATACGATAAAAATAAATAAGAAGATGTATTTCGATAAGTCTGGCGGACCATCGGTATTCTTTTTTCTAGTGCCTTTATATTCGCCTTGCATGACTTCAAAAATGGCATCGGCACCACGGTTAAGACCTCCTGCATAGTCGTCTTTTCTAAAGAAAGGAATAATGTCGCCCTCAATAATACGTTTCGATAAGGCATCGGTTAAAAGATGCTCAACACCTTGGCCTGTGTTTATGGCAATTTTCCTGTCGTCTCTAGCGAGTAAAATTAATATCCCGTTATCTTCCTTTGCTTGACCAATACCCCAAGCTTCGCCCCATTGTGCGCCAAGAAAGTTGATGTTTTCACCTTCGGTAGAACTAATTATAGCGACAACGATTTGTGTTGAAGTGGTATCGGAATACTTTATTAATTTTTGTTCTAAAGCCGTTTTTTGTGAACTTGAAAGCAAGTTAATATAATCGTAAACACTGGTTTGAAATTTTGGTTTTGCAGGAATTTCAAATTGCCCAAAAGCCAAACTGCATGAGAAAATAGATATTAAAAATAAAAGACTCAGGCTTTTAGAATTTGAAAAGAAGGCAGTTTGTATTTTAGATTTTTGCATAATTAAAACTAGCCTTTAGAAATTTCGTTTGTAAGTTCGTTTATGTCATCATCGGTATAAGGGAAATACTGCTTTAAGCGTTCTCCAGATCGCATGATGCCTTCAACAAGGCCTTGTTTAAAATCGCCTTTTTTAAAGTGTGTTACCATGAGGTCTTTGGTACAATCCCAAAAATCATCTTCAACCACATTATTAATGCCCTCATCGCCGTAAATAACAAATGATTTATCGGCAACAGCCACATATATTAAAACCGCGTTTTGAAGCTTTGTATTGAACATTTTGAGTTCATGAAAGACTTCTAACGCACGATTTGTAGCATCGCCGTTAGAAGTTTTTTCTATATGTACACGTATTTCACCAGAAGTGTTTAATTCTGCCACATGTATGGCATCAACAATGTCTTGCTCTTCTTCTTGGGTTAAAAAAGCTTCAATTTTAGACATATTAAAACTCTACTTTAGGTGCGTTTTCACTGCCAGGAGCGCTTTTAAAACGTGCCATTTCTTCA
Organism: Tamlana sp. I1; assembly: GCF_015355625.1. Lineage (GTDB taxonomy): Bacteria > Bacteroidota > Bacteroidia > Flavobacteriales > Flavobacteriaceae > Pseudotamlana. The sequence continues at coordinate 57,313 of NZ_JACLAF010000002.1, read as the reverse complement.
AAACCGAATAAACCGGCTAATAATTTAGCAGGGAATTTCTTAATGAATTTATCGTAAATATTAACCGATTCATTATAACGGTCTCTAGTTACATTAATTCTGTTTTCTGTACCTTCAAGCTGCGATTGTAATTCTAAAAAACTTTTATCAGCCTTTAAATCAGGATAACGCTCTACAGTTACTAATAATTTAGAAAGTGCACCACTTAAACCATCTTGGGCTTGTTGAAACTGCGCCATTTTTTCTGGCGTTAAATTAGTAGGGTCAATGGTCGTTTTTGTAGCTTCTGCACGGGCTTTTACTACACCTTCTAGAGTTGCTTGTTCGTGCGAAGCATAGCCTTTAACCGTTGCTACAAGATTTGGAATTAAATCGGCGCGACGTTGGTATGCGCTTTCAACATTAGACCATGCCGTTTTTGCATTGGCTTGATATTCTACTGCAGTGTTGTTAAAATTTTTAGCCCAAGAGTAAATTCCGAATACAACAAGAGCAACAATAATCCATGGTAAAAACTTTTTCATAATGTTTAATTTTTAAAGGTGTTGTTTTATTTTAATAAGTTGATTTTTAATAGATTCAAGTTTGTTTATAATTTCAAAAGTATTTAGGGCTTGCTTTTTTTCTTCTTTTAAATGCGTTTTAGCACCTTCAAGCGTAAAGCCTCGTTCCTTTACTAAATGATAAATAAACTTTAGGTTCTTGATGTCTTCGGGGGTGAATTTCCTATTGCCTTTGGCGTTTTTTTTGGGTTTAAGCACATCGAATTCCTTTTCCCAAAATCGTATTAAAGAGGTGTTCACATCAAAAGCTTTGGCCACTTCGCCAATGCCATAATACCGTTTTTCGGGGAGTTCTATATGCATTAATCTAAAGATTGATTTTCTAGTGAAGCATGCTCCAATAGTTTATTAAATTCTTCAGCAGTTAAACTGCCGTAATAGAAGTTAATAGGGTTAATGCGTTCTTCATCTTTAAAAATTTCGTAATGTAAATGCGGGGCTTGCGAGCGTCCTGTACTGCCTACAAAACCTATTAAATCGCCACGCTTTACTTTCTGATTTTTTTTAACATTATATTTATACAAATGCGCGTATAAACTAATATAACCGTAACCATGATCTATTCTAATGTGGTTCCCATAACCAGTAGATCGCGAATCGGCACGTGTAACAATACCATCGCCAGTAGCGTAAACCGGTGTACCTCGTGGAGCCGTAAAATCCATACCACGGTGCATTTTTCTAACCTTTGTAAACGGGTCCGAGCGCATACCGTAACCCGAAGCCATGCGTGTTAAGTCTTTATTACTTACGGGTTGAATGGCAGGAATAGCAGCGAGTAGTTTTTCTTTGTCTTCAGCAAGTTTGGTAATTTCATCAAGCGATTTTGATTGCACTACAATTTGCTTCTGTAAAATATCGAGGCGTTTATTACTTTCAATAATCAATTTAGAATTGTCAAAACCTTCTAAGTTTTTGTAACGGTTTATACCACCAAATCCTGCGCGACGTTGCTCCTCTGGAATGGGGTTGGCTTCAAAATAAACACGGTAAATATTGTTGTCACGATCGGCAACATTTGCCAAAACAGTTTCGGCATGTTCCATCTTTTTATTTAGCAGTTCAAACTGAAGCTGCACGTTGTGTAGTTCCCTTTTTAAGGCACGTTCTTTGGGCGATTCAATGTACTGGCTCGCAATAAAAACGAATATAAAAGAAAAGAAAGCGGTTCCTAGAATAAAGAAAAAAGCGTATTTAAATGTCGTACGTTTTTTGCGTTCTATTTTACGATAGGACAGCGTATCAGGATCGTAATAATATTTTACCTTACTCATTTCTTAAATTATGCTATTTTTGCAGCGGATTTAAGATGAAATTAACTTCAATCCGACAGTAATCAAACAAACGTACAAAAAAATTATTATACTATTTTGTAATAATAATGGCTTTGAAGGTTAATGCTGAACCAAATTTAAAATAAATTTGCAGCATAAATATAAAAATTGTTTCGCATTAAAGCTAATCAATACGAAACGAGGTATTTAAAAACAAGACATGAAATCACAAGACGTTCGCGCTAAATTTTTAAGTTTTTTCGAAGAAAAGAAACACAGTATTGTGCCATCTGCACCAATGGTTTTAAAAGACGACCCAACTTTAATGTTCGTTAATTCGGGAATGGCGCCTTTTAAAGAGTACTTTTTAGGCAATGCGCAACCTAAAAATAGTAGATTAACAGATTCTCAAAAGTGTTTACGCGTTTCTGGAAAACATAATGATTTGGAAGAAGTAGGTTATGATACTTACCACCATACCTTGTTTGAAATGCTTGGAAACTGGAGTTTTGGCGATTATTTTAAAGAAGAATCTATTGCCTGGGCTTGGGAATTGCTAACCGAAGTTTTTGGCATCGATAAAGACATTCTATATGTTACTGTTTTTGAAGGCGACAAAGAAGATAATTTAACGTTAGATACCGAAGCTTACGATATTTGGAAAAAGTACATTTCTGAAGACCGCATTTTAACTGGCGATAAAAAAGATAATTTCTGGGAAATGGGCGATCAAGGACCTTGCGGACCTTGTAGTGAAATTCATGTGGACATCCGTTCTGCTGAAGAAAAAGCTAAAATTTCAGGAAAGGATTTAGTGAATAAAGACCATCCCCAAGTTGTTGAGATTTGGAACTTGGTTTTCATGCAGTACAACCGAAAAGCCAATGGTTCATTAGAAACCTTACCAAACAAACATATCGATACTGGTATGGGCTTCGAGCGTTTATGTATGGTTTTACAAGGCGTGCAATCAAATTACGACACCGATGTTTTTACTCCAATTATTAAAGAAATTGAAGTCATCACCGATAAAAAATATGGTAAAGACGAAAAAGTAGATATCGCCATTCGTGTCATTGCCGATCACGTTCGTGCAGTAGCTTTTTCAATTGCCGATGGCCAGTTACCTAGCAATACAGGTGCCGGTTACGTAATTCGTAGAATTCTACGACGTGCGGTACGTTACGGTTTTACCTTCTTAGATAAAAAAGAACCGTTTATTTACCGTTTGGTTGATATTTTAAACAAACGAATGGGCGAAGCGTTCCCAGAATTAAAAGCACAAAAACAATTGGTTGAAAATGTAATTAAAGAAGAAGAACAGTCTTTTTTAAGAACTTTAGATCAAGGTTTGGTGTTGTTAAATCGCATTGTTGAAGAAACTAGTGGCGATACTGTTTCTGGAGCAAAAGCTTTCGAGTTATACGATACATACGGATTTCCAATAGATTTAACAGCTTTAATTCTTTCTGAAAAAGGATTGAAATTAGATGAAAAAGGCTTTGATGAAGAACTTCAAAAGCAAAAAACACGTTCGCGTGCTGCTAGCGAAATGTCTACTGAAGACTGGACGATTTTAGTCGATGATGCCGAAGAAGAATTTATAGGTTACGATGCCTTAGAGGCCAATGTAAAACTAACGCGATACAGAAAAGTAACCTCTAAAAAAGATGGCGATATGTATCAGTTGGTGTTTAATTTAACACCGTTTTATCCTGAAGGTGGCGGACAAGTAGGCGATAAGGGCTATTTGGAAGATATTCACGGTGATGTGGTTTATATTTTAAACACTAAAAAGGAAAACAATGTGATTATTCACTTTGCTAAAAATTTACCGAAGCATTTAAACGAATCGTTTAAAGTGGTTGTTGATGAAAAGCAACGTCATAGAACCGAGTGTAATCACACGGCAACACACTTATTACACCAAGCTTTACGCTCAATTTTAGGAACACACGTCGAGCAAAAAGGATCGGCAGTACATTCTAAATATTTACGTTTCGATTTTTCACACTTCGCAAAATTAACCGACGAGGAATTACGTGATATCGAACATTTTGTAAATGCAAGAATTAATGGTAAAATTCCTTTAGTTGAAAAAAGAAATATTCCTAAAGATGAAGCCATTGCAGCTGGTGCCATGAGTTTATTTGGCGAGAAATATGGCGATACGGTGCGTTCCATTCAGTTTGGGCAATCTATAGAGCTTTGTGGTGGAACTCACGTTAAGAACACGGCCGATATTTGGCACTTTAAAATTGTTTCTGAAGGTGCTGTGGCTGCAGGAATTCGCCGTATTGAAGGGATTACCAACGATGCGGTAAAAGATTTTTATGCTGAAAATAACCGTTCGTATTTTGAAATGAAAGGTTTGCTTAACAATGCTGCAGAACCTGTAAAAGCACTTCAAAATTTACAAGAAGAAAACAACAGCCTTAAAAAGCAAATTGAAGCCTTGTTAAAGGATAAGGCTAAAAATATAAAAGGTGAACTTAAAAGCGAACTCACCGAAATTAACGGCATTCAGTTTTTAGCTAAGAAATTAGATTTAGATGCTGGCGGATTAAAAGATGTGGCTTTCGAGTTAGGGGGGCAGTTTGAAAACTTATTCCTATTATTTGCAACAGAAAATGAAGGGAAAGCCTTATTATCATGCTATATTTCTAAAGAATTGGTGGCGAGTAAAGGCTTGAACGCCGGACAAGTAGTTCGCGAATTGGGTAAATTTATCCAAGGCGGCGGCGGCGGACAACCATTTTTCGCAACAGCAGGTGGTAAAAACCCAGCGGGTATTGATGAAGCTTTAGCTGAAGCTAAGAAGTATGTGGGGTAAAAAAGAGTTTCAAAGTTGTAAAGTTTCAAAGTGGCAAAGTAACAAAGTAACAAAGTGACAAAGTTTCAAAGTGGCATAGTAGCTCAGAAACTCTGAAGCTTTGTAACTCTGAAACTTAGTAACTCAGTAGCTTTGCAACTCTGAAGCTTTGTAACTCTGAAGCTCTGAAACTCTGCAACTTTGAATCTCAGCAACTCAGAAACTAAAAAAAATGAACCTTCAAACGAAAATACCTCTAGAAAAACGGTCTGATGCGACATTAGACTACCATTCTAAGTTACTTTTGTTTGGCTCTTGTTTTTCAGAAAATATAGGTGATAAACTAGCGTATTTTAAGTTTCAAAACCATCAAAATCCTTTCGGAATTTTATTTCATCCATTGGCAATTAAAACTCTAATTGCTAAGGCGATTTCTAATAAAACGTATTCTGAAAGTGATGTTTTTTTTCAAAATGAACAGTGGCATTGCTTTGATGCGCATTCAAAATTAAGCGATGTTTCTAAAGAAAATTTAATTAAAACACTGAATGAAACGCTTGTAGCTACACACGAGCAGTTAAAAAATGCGACACATATTATTATAACTTTTGGCACCGCTTGGGTGTATCGTTTTTTAGAAACTCAAAATGTGGTTGCTAATTGCCACAAAATTCCGCAGAAACAATTTAAAAAGACATTATTATCGGTAGAAGAAGTTTACAATGTGTTGGAAGTAACGGTTGAGTTGATTAAAAGCGTAAACCCTGAATGCAACATAATTTTTACGGTATCTCCTGTGCGTCATTTAAAAGATGGGTTTGTTGAAAACACACAAAGCAAAGCCCATTTAGTGGCAGCAATCCACCAATTGCTAAAACTGAATTCAAATAAGTTATTTTATTTTCCTTCATATGAATTAATGATGGACGAGCTGCGAGATTACCGTTTTTATAATGAAGATATGGTACATCCCAACCCGCTTGCCATTCAATACATTTGGGAGCGCTTTAAAAAAGTCTGGATTTCCGATTCAGCTTTAAAAACTATGGATACTGTAGAGGGGATTCAAAAAGCACTTCAGCACAAACCTTTTAATGCAAATTCTAAGGCACATGAACAATTTCTTAAGCAATTGGAAATAAAAAAAGAAGCGCTTCAAAAAGAATATTCGCATATAGTATTTTAGTTTTCTACTATTTTAAATCATCAAATTTTCATTAAAAACTTGGCTTTAAAAATTACGCTTGGTCGAAAAAATAAATGGTGTTACATAAAATAGTTGTAACTTAACCATCGCTATTAATCAGTTTATATTAAAAAGCATCATGTGTCAATTTAAAAGGGTGACGATTGGTGCTTTTTTTTTTATGGTTAATTTTTCAAAAGTTCTTGATACCAATGGCATAAGTTATTAAACGGGATAAGATTTAACATGCCATAAGCTTAGTTTAACCATTCGGTAATATACTTTTTTTAGAAAGCATGTATTTTTGACCTGTTTTGTTAGTAAACATGATAACACGGGTAGACTTCTTATACCAATTATGTTTTAAAATGAGTTTTAAATAAATTGAGAAGAAAACGATTTATAAGACCTATTTTAAAATATAAGAGGTATAATGTCGAAGGAACCTGTGTTTTTTTGTTTTAAAAAACGTACTAAAGCATGCATTTTTTTTCTAAATTAGTCTATGCGAAAAATTCTACTTGGTATACTGCTTACTATAGCCGTTCTGTATATCTTCAAAAATTGTGAAGCTAAAAAGGATGATAAAATCGTGCTTCAGGAAAATTCAGCACTTATACAAAAGCAAATTAATAACGTCGGGAAACTCATTGTAACCGAGGGACACTTTAGTCAAGTTTTCAACTATAAAAATTCAAAAGAAATTTTAAGTACCTTTTTGTCTTTTGATAAAAAAGCGCTTGTGGTGGTTAATGCGGATGTAACTGTTGCTTATGATTTAAGTAAAATTGAATTCGAAATTGATGAAGCCTCCAAAACACTTACTATTTTAAGCATTCCAAAAGAAGAAATTACCATCAATCCAGATTTTGAATATTATGATGTGCAAGCCGATTTTTTAAATCCGTTTGAAGCCAAAGATTACAATGCTATTAAAAACACGGTAAATGCGGCTTTGAAGAAGAAAATAGATAAATCGGAATTAAAAACTAATGCAAAAAACAGACTGATTAGCGAGCTTTCAAAATTTTATATTTTAACCAATTCTTTAGGTTGGACTTTGCAATACAACGGTGAGCCTATAAATCAAACCGATGATTTTCAGGGTTTAAAACTCTAGTTTCTTATATAAACGCATCCAACCACCGCCGTTAATAACTTCAATTCCATTAGATTTTAATAGGGCTGCAGCACTAGCCGATCGCATACCACTAGCACAACATGTAATAACGGGTTTGTTAAGTTCTTTAATTGCTGAAATTTGTGAATTTAAGGTTTGTAAAGGTATGTTTTTAGAACCAGGAATGGCACTTTGGCTATATTCAGAAGGTGTTCTAACATCTATAATAACAGCATTTCTAGATTGAAAATCTTTAATCTTATTGTTTTTGTTTCCGAAAAGTCTGTTTAATAATCCCATAATGTCATTTGTTTTAGCAAATATCTGTCGGTTTAATTAAAACCAACGTAACAAGTGTTACTAATTTTTTTGTGTATATTCATCCCTTATAATTTAGGATTACATGGAAGCATACGTCAGCTTAAATATAGAAAATAAAGTTGGTTACATCGAGTTTTTTCATCCGCAAAGAAACGCTATGCCTAGTGGGGTTTTAAGGGATTTAGAAAAAACCATTGTTGAAGCAGGAACGCATCCTGATATAAACGTTATTGTTTTAAAAAGTGGTGGCGATCGTACTTTTTGTGCAGGCGCCAGTTTTGATGAGTTAATTAATATTGAAGATGGCGAAACCGGAAAACAATTTTTTTCAGGCTTTGCGAATGTCATTGACGCCATGCGTAAATGCCCAAAATTAATCATAGGGCGTGTGCAAGGAAAAGCTGTTGGTGGCGGTGTAGGTTTAGCTGCAGCAACCGATTATTGTTTAGCAACCCAATATGCTTCAATAAAATTAAGCGAATTAAGTATTGGTATTGGTCCTTTTGTGATTGAACCTGCCGTTTCTAGAAAAATAGGGAAAACAGCCATGTCTCAAATGACAATTAATGCCGAACAATTTTATACAGCTGAATTTGCCAAAAATCAAGGCTTATACGCTGAGGTTTTTGATACAGTTGATGAATTAGACGCAGCAGTTTTTGAGCTTGCTGAAAAATTAAGTAACTATAACCCAGAAGCCTTAAAAGAAATGAAAACTGTTTTTTGGAAAGGCACCGAAGATTGGGATACGCTACTAGCAGAACGGGCAGAAATAAGCGGTAGGTTAGTGTTAAGTAGCTTTACAAAAGAAACTTTGAAGCGTTTTAAATGATTGTAATTTAAGATTTACATAAACCAAGTTCAAATTAGTCATGAATTCAACAGCATGTAGTGCCTGGTTATTTTAAACGATAGATTGTTTCATTTTTTTCTCCTATTTTTTCTAAAATAGATATGATTAATTTTAAAATAGAAATTGTGATTTCGTATGTTGGTTTCATCTTTAGATAGTATCATTTGATACTATCATTAAACTTAAAAGAATGTTGTACAAGATTTTTTAATTGAGCACCAAAGTGAATAACATATGGTTTTGAAAATTTTATTCAAAAAAAAAAGCTGTTTAAAATAATTTTTAAACAGCTTTTTAAGTTTTTAATGCTTTATTTTTTATCTAATTCGGGAGGATATTTTGCCATAATTTCGGCAACAAATTCTTTAATTCTGGCGTCTTTTTTCTCCATATTCTGGGTTAAATAGCCAGTTCCCATACCTTGCCAAACCAATTCTTTTTTCTTGGCGTCTATTAAATCAATGTATAATTGACCTTCGGTACTGGTAGAAACGCTAGGTTGTTGGTTCCAACCCCAGCCCCAACCAGGTCCCATGCCACCGTAAGGACCCCAGCCGCCCCAACCCCAGGCGCCGTAGCCCCATGTGTTGTTGTAAACATCTACACGCTGATTGGATTTCGTGAATAAGCTAATTAACAAATCTGGATTTTCAGATTTTGTAAAACCCTTATTTAGTAATTCGGCTTCAATCGCTCTAAGAATTCGGCGTTTGTCTAAATCGCTAATCTCTGCTTTATCAATGCCTGTTTTAAAAAATGCAAAGGTTTTATAGTCGTTAAAATTTGCTTTTTTATCATAATCTGCAGCGACTTGAATCGAGCTACAAGAGGAAATTATTACCACCATTAGTAATAATGAAAATGCTTTAATTAAATGTTTCATAGGACTGTTATTTAATGTTTTTTTCATGTTTAAAGCACGGTAACCGGTTGATTACAAGTTAGCTTTATCTTAATAAAATATCAAGAATCATACCAAAAAGCAGCTAGATTACTGGGCTGAATGGCTATTTTTTAATAGCATTTCGTTTTTTATCATAGCCATACGGGCAATGACGGCAACCACTTTCGCAACAATAACCACGTCTTAAATGATACTTTTCTGTAAAACAGCGATACCCTTCTGGTGTTAGGTAGTAATCGCCTTCTTCAATAGGGATTATTTTTTTCATTACTAACAAAGATAATGTAATTTAATAGAATTTTAATTTGAAAGGTTGGGCAGAGCGTTGCTTTTTTCAATATTTTCTGGATACTAATTCATAAATTATTTGGTTTAATTCTTGAAGTGTAAACGATATGATTCTAATTTCTAAATATATGGTGCCTAAAGGTTATTCAGGGTTAACCTTATATCCTTTTATTTTTTTGAAATCGAAATCACTTCAGAAGCAAACCATTTTAATAAATCACGAGAAAATTCATTTAAAACAGCAAATAGAAATGTTAGTAATTCCATTTTATATCTGTTACTTTTTTGAGTTTTTAATCCGTTTTGTACGGTATAGAAACTGGCAAAAAGCCTACCGGAATATTTCTTTTGAAAGAGAGGCTTACACTAACGAAAATGACTTAGATTATTTGAAACATCGCTCATTTTGGAGTTTTTTAAAGTATATTTGTGGGCATGATATTTAAGCTTGAAAATAGCATCAATCAGCAGGTTAATCTTCAGAATAAAGGCGTTGAATTGTATATAAAACGCGAGGATGCCATTCATCCTTTTGTGTCTGGAAATAAATACAGAAAGTTAAAATACAACCTCCTTGAAGCCGAAAAACAAGGGTTTAAAACCCTGCTTACTTTTGGTGGCGCTTATTCCAATCATATTGCTGCTGTAGCTTCGGCAGGACATTTATTCGGTTTTAAAACCATAGGCATAATTCGCGGTGAAGAACTATGGACCAAAATTGATGATAATCCTACTTTAAGTTTTGCCAAAAATCATGGTATGGAATTCAAGTTTGTTTCAAGGGAAGTGTATCGAAACAAATCCTCCAAGGCATTCATTGAAGCTTTAAAAAACGAATTAGGTGCCTTTTATCTTGTGCCAGAAGGCGGCACCAACTCTTTGGCGGTAATGGGTTGTGAAGAAATTTTAACAGAAAGTGATAAGGATTTCAATTTTGTATGTTCGGCGGTAGGCACTGGAGGGACCATTTCAGGACTTATAAATGCTTCAAAACCCCATCAAAAAGTTTTGGGTTTTCCCGCCTTAAAAGGGGACTTTTTAAAGTTAGATATTAGTAAATTTGCAACACAATCTAATTGGGAATTAATCAGCGATTATCATTTTGGCGGTTATGCCAAAATAAATGAAGAATTGGTGACGTTTATAAATCAGTTTAAATCCGATTTTAACATTCCGTTAGATCCCGTTTATACAGGAAAAATGCTATTTGGAATTTTCGATTTAATAGAGAAAGGTTACTTTCCTAAAGGTTCGAAAATTTTGGCCATTCACACAGGAGGCTTACAAGGTATTGAAGGTATGAACGCCATTTTGAAAAAGAAAAATTTACCAAAAATTACTTGATGTAATGAGAAGAATCTTAATAATTTTATGCTTAGGCTGCGTTTTATTTAGTTGTAAATCTAAAAAAGCTGTAGTTGCTAAGAAACCAAAACAGCGTACAGAACGCGTTACTCCTAAAACCAATACGACACCCAAATCGTCTAAAGAAGAACAAGTTGTTGCTAAACCGGCACCAAAAGTTTACGCTAACAGTACCGAAGAATATATTGATACCCACCGCGAAACGGCTCAAGAAGAAATGGTTTTATACGGAATTCCTGCAAGTATCACATTGGCTCAAGGGATTTTAGAATCGGGTTCTGGGAAGGGCAGACTTTCAGTTGAAGCGAATAATCACTTCGGAATTAAATGTCACGAATGGACTGGTGCTAAAATTTATCACGATGATGATGAAGACCAAGAATGTTTCAGAAAATATAAAGACGCCAAATATTCGTTTAGAGACCATTCCCTGTTTTTAAGTGAACGCAAACGCTATGCGAAACTTTTTCAGCTAAAAAAAGAAGATTATAAAAGGTGGGCTAAAGGTTTAAAGGATGCTGGTTATGCCACCGATCCTAAATACCCAAATAAATTAGTTAGCTTGATAGAACGCTATAAACTTTATGATTATGATGAAGAAGTTTTAGGTGATGCCTATGAAAAATATGAATTTCCAGTGGTCGAGAATGTTAATTCGTACACGGTTTCAAAAGGGGACACTTTGTATTCTATTTCAAAACGTTATAATACCACAGTAGAAGAACTTCAAAAATTAAATGGTTTACGCGGTACCGGGCTAAGTATTGGGCAGGTATTAGTGGTGAAATCATCAAAATAATAGATAGTAATATGATTTATAAAAGAAGCAGTGCATTATTTGCCGAAGCAGAAAAAGTAATTCCAGGGGGTGTAAATTCGCCAGTTAGAGCCTTTAACGGTGTAGGTGGCACACCAATTTTTGTTAAAGAAGCCAAAGGCGCATATTTGTATGATGAAGACGGTAATCGCTTGGTTGATTATATAAACTCTTGGGGACCTATGATTTTAGGTCATGCCCACAAACCCGTGGTTGATGCTGTCGTTGAAAAAGCTAAAAAAGGAACCTCTTTTGGAATGCCTACTGAAATTGAAACCGAAATTGCTAAACTAGCCGTTTCTATGGTGCCAAATATTGATAAAATCAGATTTGTAAATTCAGGAACCGAAGCTTGCATGAGTGCGGTACGTTTGGCACGTGGTTTTTCTGGAAAAGATAAAATTATCAAGTTTGCTGGTTGTTATCACGGGCATTCAGATTCGTTTTTAATTCAAGCGGGTAGTGGAGCAAGTACTTTTGGTACCCCAAATAGTCCTGGCGTAACACAAGGTACGGCTAAAGATACTTTGTTAGCTACTTATAACGATATTGAGAATGTAAAAGCTTTAGTTGAAGCTAATAAAGATGAGGTGGCTTGTATTATTATTGAGCCCGTGGCGGGAAATATGGGCTGCGTTCCACCTAAGAACGACTTTTTAAAGAAACTACGCGACTTATGTGATGCCAACAATATATTATTAATTTTTGATGAGGTAATGACCGGCTTCCGTTTAGCAAAAGGAGGCGCGCAAGAGCGTTATCATATTTCTGGGGATATTGTTTGCTTCGGAAAAGTGATAGGTGGCGGCTTACCAGTTGGTGCTTTTGCTGCCCGAGAAGAAATTATGAATTATTTAGCGCCTATTGGTCCTGTATATCAAGCAGGAACTTTAAGCGGAAATCCTTTGGCGATGGCTGCAGGTTTAGCCATGTTGCAAGAGTTAAATGCAGATGCTGAAGTGTTTTCTAGATTGGAAGCAAAAACCAAATATTTGCATGAAGGGATTGCTAAGGTTTTAACTGAAAATAAAATTACACATACCATTAATCGTGTGGGATCGATGATTTCTGTGCATTTTGATGCTGCCGAAGTTGTAGATTTTAATACGGCCGCAAAAGGAAATAACGACACGTTTAAGAAATTTTTCCATGGCCTTTTAAATGAAGGGGTTTACATTGCGCCAAGTGCTTTTGAAACTTGGTTTATTACAGACGCACTAAGTTATGAAGATTTAGATTTTACCATTGCAGCCGTGAATACGGTCTCAAAAACTTTATAGAATTTATAAAATTGAAATAAAAAAGCGCTTTTCTAAAAACCTAGAGAAGCGCTTTTTATCAACTAAAATCAATAACCTAACTAACTATTTCTTCGTTCACCTTTTCTGTCTTTTCTGTGGTGATCACTTTTTCTTTCTCTTTTCTTTTGCATTTTTTCCCATTTTTCAAATTGATCCTTCTTTAAAATAGTTTTCATTTTTGCTTTGGATGCAATTTGATAATCTAATTTGGCAACTGCTCTATTGTAACGCTCTTCCTGACTCGGTTTTTCAGCTTTACCACTTTCTTTTTTTGCTTTATGTTCAGCCATTATCGTTTTACGCTTTGTGGCATTTTCAAGGTTGAATTTGTAAATATCAACTTGCTGAGCGTTGCTTAAATCTAAAGCTAAAGTCATTTTTTTAGTTTGAAGCGTCGCCATTTGCTCGGCAGTCAAATCCATCTTTTGATGATGTTTCTGGTTGTGATTTCTTCTTTCTGATTTGTGCTCCTGCGCTATGCCTTGTAAACCAATAAATGCGATAGCAATTAATATTATTTTTTTCATCCTAACTGTGTTTTAATTTTTATATCCTTAGGACTGACGCGTTTTAAAAAGGTTTAAAATGCAGGATGTTTTTAACGAAATGTTAACGGTTTTTGTGTTGTGTAAAAAAGAGGGAGTTGCGTTGTTAAGCCTTGTAGAACATGGGCTAATCTTGTGTTCCTGTTCTAGAAATTTATGAACGATTTAAATTTTAAATATTCCTTTATTTTAAAACTAAAATGCTTTTTGCACCAATTGTTTAGGTTTTTGCGAAGGGTCGATAATAATTTTAAAATTAATAACACCTAAAACCAATTCTTCTTGCGTAATCACTTCAACACGCCAAAGTCCTGCTTTCACGTTGTTTTTATAGCTGTAGCCACGGTAGCCATCATTACGGCCGCCTTTAATATTAAAGCTTATATCATCGGCAAACACCCATTGGTCTGATGTCTCGTTATAATATTCCCAACGGTGAATAATCGATTTTTCAAGGGCTGTAGGGGCAAACACCGATGAGAAAACATAAATAGGCGTATTTGGGGTGTAGTTAAATTCAGAGCGGTAATCTCTCCAGAATATAAATTGATTTTCCTGTTCGTAAGTCACTAAATATTCATTGTTTTTCACCTTAATATCGTGTGCTACAATACCCGTTTGTAAAGCTAAGGGTACTGGCGGAATTAGTTTAAAATGATAAAACACATTAATTAAAATGTAAATTGAAATGATGATACTTAGCAATTTTCCTAAATGAACTTCGGCGCGTGTACTAGGACTCTTGCGATAAATAATTCGGATTAAACCGATGGTGCAAACCAAACTTACTGCTCCGGAAATTAGAAAAATAATATGTCCCATATCTCTAAGGAAGACAGGAATCATAAACGTGAAAAAAGTGAAATTGATAAAGTAATAAATGCTAAACTGAAGGTATTTATTAGCAATTCGCTTTTTAAGAAACTCGTTGGCTAATAATAAAACGACCAAAATAACAAAAAATGAAGCGGTTTTGGATAAGGATACGCTTCTTGAAAAGTAAATTACATAAGCACTTGAAAGTCCTCCAAAGAAAAACTGAATGGCTAGCGGAAAGTATTCTTCAAAACGTTCTAGAAAGGTGTCTTTCCATTTGCCATCATCCGATAAATTAAATAAATATAAGGTGAGGCTTAGCGCCGACATATGAAAACACAAAACAACCAAATCGTAGGTTCTGTCTATACGACCCAGAGTAAGCGTGTCAAAAATAAAACCACCAATAAAGAATAAAATTGGGGCGTATTTTTTGTGTTTTCTAATAAACTTTGAGAATCCACTATTTCTATACTTAACTAAGGCGCGTTTCATATCCAATTTTAGGCAATCACAAAGGTAATAGAATAAAATGGTTTTTGTTAAAATGAAGTTTAATCAAAAAAAGAGGCTCTCTAAAAGTGAAGTTTTCGTCAACCTGAACTTGATTCAGGTTCTCATCCTTATGAGATTCTGAAATAAATTCAGAATGACAATTTTACCTCCTTTTAGAAAGCCTCTTTAAAAATATTAAAGCTATTTCTTTAGTGCTTAATAAGTTTTACGGTTTGGGTGATTCCCGAGTCGTTTGTTATTTTCACTAAGTAAATACTTGATGGTAAATTTGAAATATCGAAAGCTTGTCCTTTATTAAACTTCCCTTGAAATTGCTTCATTAATTGTCCTGTAACCCCATAAACGCTTACTTGTGAAACCGTTCTATTGATTTTAAAGCTATTTTGGGTAGGATTAGGGTATATGGTAAAGGGTTGCGCTAAAACGTCGCCTTCAACACTTAAACTGTTTGCTGGATTATTTCCGTAAATTTTGAAGGTTCCAGGTGCTAATGTAATAGCACTAGTTGCTGTGATGGTTGTGCCTCCAGTTTCATCCATTAAATCGTACCAAGTACCACTAGTCGCAAAATTAGGATCTACTGTTTTATCAGCTGTATCAAAATTTGAAATAATAACCACATCATTTAATTGGGTTGATGGTAGGCTGGTATTCCAAACACGAATTCTTGGTGTTAAAGTTCCAGAAGTAATGCTGTAGTCGCCTTCAAAAACATCTTCGTTAATTTTTAAGTCGTTCAAACGGGCCCAAGTATCGTAAATAGATTTTCTGTCTGGGTTTTCAATCCATTTAGCAATCCATTGTGGCTGTGGCTTAGTGTCTAATTTACAAGTTTCTCCATTAATCGTTCCGTTAGAACAAGTAAAAATAGAGTTTTGCATGCCTAATTCTCCAAAATGCCAAATCATTTTTGGTCCTGGAATCGTAAGAGTTACTGCGCCTAAAGCTTCCATTCTTTTAAGAGCAGTGCTTAATGTTTTGATATTATAAGAACCGTTCGAATCGCCAAATTGTAAGTTTTTATACATTAAGCGTTCCTCATCATGACTTTCGGCATAACCGACTAAACGTTTGCCTGTAAATCCTCGAGATTTGTTTCCCATACGATCAAAGTTTGAGTTTGAAGCATAGCCCATAGTCAATTGGTTGTAAGGACTGGTCATTTTTCCCCACATCATAATACCTTTACCTTCTCCAATACGGTAGTTTGCCCATTGTTGTTCTTCAGTATCTCCACCTAAATGTTCAAAAATAACGTAGTGTGTGTTATCTAAACTCCAAGAGTAATCGGCGTATTGCTTTAAAATGTCAACACGATCTTGTTGGTAGCCGTTGGTGCAAACTTCGTCTGGATCGCTACAATTTTGAGTAAAGCCTTTGGTTAAATCCCAACGGAAACCATCAATTTTAAATTCGTTAATCCAGTGGTTAACAACACGCTCTACATAGTATTGTGTTTTTGCTTGTTGGTGGTTAAAATCCATACCAACGCTGTAACTGTGTTTGGCTTCAGTATTGAAATAAGGACTTTCAGTACTTGGTTCACCCCAACCATCACCATCAGGATCATTCATCCACATGCGTACCATCGGGTTTCTTCCGTAGGCATGATTTAATGCAATATCTAAAATAACGGCAATACCGTTTTGGTGACATAAATCGATAAATTCTTTAACCTTATCTTCTGTGCCATAAAACTTATCTAAAGCCATGTGGAAGGAAGTATTGTAACCCCAGCTTTCATTACCTTCATATTCCATAATCGGCATCAATTGAATGGCGTTAATATTTAGGTTTTTGAAATAATCCATACGATCTATTAAATCTTGAATATTTCTATCGGCATCAAAATCACGAATTAAAACCTCGTAAATAATTAAGTCTTCTTTTTTAGGTTTATTGAAATTTGTAACCGTCCAGTTGTAGGCACTTTTTCCAGTTTGAAGCACTGTAACTTCACGTTCTTGTCCGGCCGGATAAGTTGGTAAATTCGGATAAGTTCCTGAAGGAATTCCAAGGTCATCAAAAGGAGATAAGACTAAAGTTGAAAACGGATCGGCTGTTTTTACCATAACAGGTGAATTTGCTATAGGTGTTTCATCGACAACCCAATATTGATAAGTTTCTATCTTTTGCGCGGTTAAGCCCGTTAATTCTAACCAAAATTTCCCTGAAGTCGGGTCTTTTTTCATGGCGTAAGCCGAAGTAGGTGTCCAGTTATTGAAACTTCCAGCTACATAAACAAAATCTTTTAAAGGAGCATCTAGAACCAGAGTGGCTTTTGTAGCATCTCCTGAGTTATAGTTAATACCGTTTTCTAATCCGCTGGGCATGGTTTGAGATATTGTTCCAGGATTGATTAAAACAGAAAATGTTTTTGTGATAACCGATTGCCCTTTAGTAACGGTTAATGCATAATCTTGATTAGTACTAATATTGCTATGTGTAAAAGTATACGAGCTAACTCCTGTTTTAGAGTCTATAACACTTCCATTTGCAGTAAGTGAATAATCGGCATTTCCGCTTGTGTTTGAAGCAGAAATATTTAAATTGTTACCAGAAGCTAAGATAGAAGTACTGTTTTCGTTTGGCGAATTAAGTGTAACTTGAAAGTCTCCAACATCAATTTTAAAATCAATACAACCAGTGGCTTTCATTTCTTGGCTTCCATCGGCACTTCTAAAAACCATAGCCATTTTAGTAGCGGTAGCAGCTTGAGCATCGGTTAAGCTATAATATGTTTTTGGAGTTATTGTGATACTCCATGTACCATTGTTGTTATTGGTCATTAAGCCAACGCCATCATCTTGTCCCCAATTACCAACGGCACTATATCCCCAAGCGTTTGAGTCGTCTCCTATTCCAGAGTGCATATAAACTTTTGCAGGGTTATTTAAGGCGTTGCAATTTGTGGCAGTACTTGTTAGGTCTACGGTGATAGTTACCGGATCGATCGTATTAAATATGCTTGGACTTGTGGTTATTTGTGCGTAACCCAAGCTTGTCGCTATTAAAAATAAAAAAGCAAGTAATGTTTTTTTCATAATTTAAATTATTAGGTTATAAACAAGAAAGAGGTCGTATGAAAAGTTCGTTAAATTTGATTTTTATATGTTGAGCTTGTCGAAACTAATCGGGGTTAGCAATCAGTTAAATATATTTCGACAGGCTCAATATGACATCAAGTATACTTCTCAGACAGCCTCTTTCGTTAATTTATGGGTGATAAATTATTCTACAGGAATTAAAATATAGCCACCATCTAAGTCGTTAAACCAGATGTCGTATGTTCCAGCCATAGCAGGAATATTTGGACCTCCTAATGTTGCTAAACCACTTAAAGCGGTATCACTTCCCCAACTTACATCCCAAGCATCATCAGCTCTAAATTTTATTTCGCCATCGGTTAAAACCACATCATTAATAAACCACACATGTGGGTCGAAAGGTGATTGTGTTAAGTCTGTGTCATTATCCCATGCACCTTCTGTGGCGTCACCAATTAGACCGATAGTTGGGTAAATAGGAGCTGCAGAAGCATCATATTCAACTAAAGTATAGGTCATGTCTGTAATGTTCATGTTAAACTTGTAGTAACCGCTTACAGGAATTTTAAAGGCTGAAGGATCTGTTCCTGTACCGTCATTCATTCCTAAAGTTCCGGCAGATCCACCCCATTGAGGTTGCCATTCACCTAATACTTCAACTAATTTAAAGCCTTCCACATCAGCACCACCATTAAAGTAAGCCGTGTAAGAATAGATGTTTTCATCGGCAGGATCTCTAATAATAGCTGGGTTGTTATTATTTGGATTCCATCCAGGGGCTGTTCCGTCGCCTACTAAGAATAGGTTTCTAAAAGTAGGTATTGTAGGGGTGTCAGCACTTTCCAATATCACTAGAGTTAAAGGTACGCCGTCAGAGATGACTTCTGTATCAGAATCAGTTCCGGCAAATGCACGAATTCTAAATGTTACCACACCTGTGTTAGGCGCTTCGGTATCTGGATCGTTGTCTAGGCCAGCTTCTTCAGCGTAGCTAATCATGTCACCAATAGTTACTGCATAATTGTTTTCGCTAGTGGTTCCTACAACTTCAGCATCTGTAAAATCACCTATAATAGAACGTTGTATTTGGTACGAGATGTTGGTTGGTGTTTCAAAATCGACACTTTCCCATGTAAAACGTTCGCCTACATTGTCGGCTATTGTAGAAGAAAGTAGATACTCGGGTAAAAAAGAGTTTGTAAATTCTACATCGCCTTTTGGTTGTGCTATATAAGTTAAACCATCGTCGTCTGTACAAGCACTTAAGGCTAACATGCTTGTAATAAATAATGCTATAATTTTTATATTTTTCATCGTCTTTTAGTTTTTAGTTAGTAACCAGGGTTTTGTATTAAGTTAGGGTTAGTTGAAAGCGTATTGTTTGGAATTGGAAAAATGTTTCTGAAGGAATCAGTAGATGTTCCATTTTTTTGATTCGCTTTAAATGGCCATAAGTAACTTGATGTGGTGAAGTAGTTATAACGTACTAAATCGGTACGTCTTTGCCCTTCCCAGTACAATTCTCTTGAGCGTTCATCTAAAAGAAAATCTAAAGTAATATCGCCTGAAGTGATGCTTCCGGAGGCACTTCCGTAAGCACGCTCTCTTAATTGATTAATTAAGTTTGTTGCTGTGTTTAGGTCGCCACCACCACCTCTTAATGAAGCTTCAGCATAGTTGAAATAGATTTCAGGTAAACGAATAAGTGCTAAATCGGTATCTGTAAATTCACCGGTTTTATCATTGCCTTGCTCGCCATTAGAATCGATGTTTCTAAACTTAGTACAAGCATATCCGTTGCTAAATTGTGGAATACTTTCAATCTCTAGAGTTTGACCATCGGTATAAAACATACCGCGTTGGTCTCCGCTTTCAAATTTATTAACTAAGTTTTTGGTTACTCGTAGACCGCCCCAGCCACCGTTTACTCCAAATTCGGTAGGATCCATAGTGCCGCCAATGGCTGCATGAATTAAGAATGTAGAACCTCCGTAAGTTGACGATTGGATACCATCGAAGCTTACTAAGAAAATAAATTCGTTTTGTGCTCCGTTTGTGTCGTTGTCTGCTAAGAATAATTCATCATAAGCAGTACCATTTCCGTTTGTATCGGTAGTGTTAAGGCTGTAAGATGAGTTTATAACTTGGTTAGAAAAGGTAACACACTCACTATATTTATCTGCACCAGTCCATACTTCGGCATTTAAATAAAGTTTAGACAATAATGCCCAAGCGGCCACTTTATCGACACGTCCATATTCATTAGCTTTTGGTTCTGGTAACAAGTTTTGGATGTCTAATAATTCACTTTCAACAAAATCAAAAAGTTCTGTTCTGCTGCTTTGTGAAGGTAGGTCTGTGGTAATCTTCGTTACTAAAGGCACATTTCCGTAGAAATCAATTAAATTGTAATACGCAAATGCTCTTAAAAATCGCGCTTCAGCAATAAATGTTTGTGCTTCAGGATCGGTTAAGCTTTCAGCATTTGTTATAAACGAGTTACAAAATGAAACTTCTTGCGCCAAACGTAAGTACATAGCGCCTGTAAAGCTGTTACTTCCTGTCCAATACATACCGTGTAAATCTGGTAACCCGCTATCTCCCCAACCAACAACAGCATGATCTGTAGTAAGTTCGTTTAGGTTAAATAACATACGTGTGTATTGCGAAAACCCTTGTTCGATATCGCTAATATCTGGGGAGCCGCTATCGCCACCTTGTTGTCCAGTTAAGGCTAAACTGGCATATAGTTTTGCTAAAGCACCTTTTGCTTCGGTAACATTGGCAAATACATCTTGTTCTGTAAAACTATCTGGATCAATAGGGTATTGATCTAAATCGCCGTGACATGATGCCATAAATAACGAGATAGTTAAGATTGGTATAATTTTATTTATAATATTTTTCATAATTCAATTTTTAAAAGCCAACATTAAGTCCCAATACTATTGTTCTAGGTCTTGGGTAAAAACTATTATCGATACCGCCATTAATTTCTGGATCTAAACCATTATAACCTGTAACAGTTAATAGGTTTTGAACCGATCCGTATATTCTAAATGACGTGTCTTTAAGAGCATCATCAATGGTGTATCCCAAGGTAATGTTGTCAATTTTAAAGAAAGACGCATCTTCTATAAAATGACTACTCAAAAAGTTGTTGTCGGTTTGGTCTTTAAATCCAGTATTTAAGTAATCTGAATGAATATTCCATAAGAAGTTGTTGGTTGTTGGAATTACACCGTTTAAATATGAGTTACCAGAAGCTACATTGTTATAGGCATAGTTTCCAATATTTGCTCTTGTAATTACAGATAGGTCCCATTTTTTGTAATTCAAATTGGTGTTTAATCCCATAATCACATCGGCATAAGGGTTTTTATGCACATATTTATCTGCATCGTTAATGATATTATCTCCGTTTCGGTCTACAAAAGCACCTTCAATGGGTTTTCCATTAGCATCGTAAATTTGTTGTAAAACATAAAAGCTATAAGGCGCTTCACCTTCTGTATGTAATTGAATGTTGTTTCCAACACCACCACTAATACCACCTGTAACTTGGTCGAAAGGTAAATCTGTAATCTTATTGTCGTTTACAGCAATATTGTAGTTAATAGACCATTCGAAATCTTTTGTTTGAACAGGGGTTAGGTTTATGGCAAATTCAATACCCTTGTTTTCCATGTCTCCAATATTTTTATCGATTCTACTACCAAAGTTGGTAAAAGGATCTATAGAAGCATTGGCAATTAAATCTTTTGTTTTTTTGATGTAACCATTAATAGAACCAGAGATTCTACGGTCTAAAAAGCTGTAATCTAAACCAACGTTAAGTGTGTTACCAACTTCCCATCTAAGATCTGGGTTTACTGGGTCAGGTCTGTAGGTTTGATAAAAGCTGTTACCAAATTGATAGTTTGCGTTCGATTGACTTCCTGAGTAACGCGTTAAGAACAGGTATTCACCTAAACCATTTACGTTACCAACTTCACCGTAACCTACTCTTAATTTTAACTCATTTAAAGCAGAATCTTCTAAGAATGATTCGTTGTGAATATTCCAAGCTAATGCTACCGATGGGAAGTACCCCCAACGGTCATCAGGGTTTAATTTTGAAGAAGCATCTGCTCTTAAAGTTGCAGTTACTAAGTAGCGTCCATCATAATCATAGTTAAGTCTACCAAAGTATGATAACAATACGTTTTTAGATTTATCTATAAACTCATAGGTGTTACCACGTTCTTCAAGCTCACTATCATAACTGTAATTGTTGTATTCAAATGACTGGTATGAATATCCTACAACAGCGGTTAGATTATGAGTTTCGTTAAATGTTTTGTTATAGGTTAAATACGCATCAAAAAGTTGGTTTGTACTTTCATTTCTATAAGTATTTTCAGAGCCGTTCCAAGTTGGGTCTGTGGTAGGCATTAAATCAGATACGATGGTACGTCCATGACTGTTAGATTTATCTAAAGCGATATTAACCGTTGCAGTTAAATCTTCAAAAAAGTGTAATTGATAATCAAGTTTGGCGTTACCAATAAAGCGTCTTACCTCAGATTCGTCATCTCTTAAATTTAATAAAGCAACAGGATTGGTATTTGCTAAGCTAGGCTCTAAACCTGTAGCAGGGTCGATCCAAGACGAATATCCTGCGTAAGGGGAGTTTGCATCATAAACTGGTTGCGTTGGTGCATAGCTGTTAGCAGAACCAATGGCATCTCTATTTCCGAAGAAGTTTTCGGTATAGTTTCCTCTTGCATTTAATTCTATTTTTAGATGATCGTCAAATAATTTTGGTGTTAAACTAATAGAACCTGTTGTTCTTTTAAAATTATCACGTTTTAAAATACCACCATAATCGGTGTATGAAACTGAAGCTCTCATTGGTATGCCCCAAGCAGCTCCTAAAGCACTAAACGCATGGTCTTGACCAAAAGCATTTCCGTAAATTTCATCCTGCCAATCGGTATCGTAGTCTTGTAATAAGCTTAGTGTAGTTGCATTAGCTTGCGGATGATTTGTTACGATATCACGAAATTCATCGGCATTTAATACATCTACTTTCGCAATTGGGCTACCAATAGAAGTTAAGGTGTTTAAATTAAATTTAAAATCTGATGATTTCCCTTTTTTAGTGGTTACAATAATGACACCATTGGCAGCACGAGACCCATAAATTGAAGTTGCCGAGGCATCTTTTAAAACGGTCATACTTTCAATATCATTAGGGTTTACCATATTTAATGGATTTCTAGAGCCGCCAATACCACCTTGGTCTAAAGGAATACCATCCAATACAATTAAAGGATTGTTGTTAAGTGAGAGTGAGCTGTTTCCTCTAATTCTAATTTCTTGGCCATCTCCAGGAGCACCACTAGATGAGGTAACCGATACGCCCGAAACTTTACCTTGAATTAATTGAGGTGCATTAACAATAGGGCCTTGGTTAAAGTCTTTAGTTGTCACTAAATCGGCAGCGCCAGTAACGTCTTCTTTTCTAACCGTACCATACCCAATAACTACAACTTCGTCAAGAAGTGAAGCGTCTTCGGTTAGTGACATGTTTAAGGTAGATTGTCCTGTGTATTTTAATTCCTTAGTTTGGTACCCAATAAATGAAAAGACAAGGGTTTCTCCTGTGTTAACCGAAACCGTATAATTTCCATCAAAATCTGAAACCGCTCCGGTTGTTGTTCCTTTAACAATAATGTTTGCACCCGCTATGGGGATATTTGTACCGCTTTCCGATACAACTCCGGTGACGGTATTTTGCGCCAAAACTAAGGCTGGAGCAAAAAACAGTGCCAGTAATAAACTATTAATAATTGTTCTCATACAATAGTAATTAAGTTAAATGTGTAATTTAGTTTAGTGATTATATTTTTACTTCTCGAGGTTAAAATTATGTAAAAGTTATGTTAAATCGAATTTAACAATTACGAAATTCTTAGCGAAAACGTTTTCGTGTTAGTAACTTTTTCAATTATCAGCATTTTTGCTGCATTTATTTAAAAATATGAAAAATTTGTGGTTTTCATTTAAAGCAATATCTTTACTTGAAGAAATCCTGATAAATGAAAAGAAAAATTACTTTAAAGCAAATTGCTAAAGAGCTAGGTGTGTCTATAGGAACCGTATCAAAAGCTTTAAAGGATAGCAAGGAAATTAGCGAAGAAACCAAAGAGAAAATTCAAGCTTTTGCTAAATACTACAACTACAAACCCAATAATATTGCATTAAGTTTAAAGAATAGGAAAACTAAAACCATAGGTATTCTTATTCCTGAAATTGTGCATCACTTCTTTTCTAAAGTTATTCAAGGCATTGAAAAAGTAGCCAATAAAAAAGGCTATAATGTTATTATAGGTTTGTCTAACGAATCTTTCGATAAAGAGGTTATAAATATGGAAATGTTGGCCAGCGGAAGTATTGATGGATTTATCATGTCAATTTCCAAGGAAACCTTATTGCAGCAAGATTATCATCACCTTAACGAAACCATTAATCAAGGGATGCCTATTGTGATGTTCGATCGTGTGGTAAGTGATATTCGATGTGATAAAGTGATTATAAATGATGTTGAAGCTGCTAAAAAAGCAGTGAATAAACTTATAAAAAACAACTGCAAGAAAATTGCCATAATCACTACTAAAGATTATGTAAATGTTGGTAGACTACGTACACAAGGCTATGTTGAAGCATTGAATGACCATGAAATAGCCCCCGAACCCGAACTTATTTTAAAGGTTGATGATAAATTAGTCACCGAAGATTATATCGATGTTTTAGAAGAAGAAATTAAATCTTTATTTTTAATAAATCCAGACATCGATGGGGTTTTTGCGGTAAACGAATTGTATGCCATTACCACGATGAAGGTTGCTAAAAATTTAGGACGAAAAATTCCAGAAGATCTTCAAGTTATCGGTTTTACAGACGGTGTATTGTCCAGGCATGCATCGCCTAGTTTAACAACAGTGACTCAATACGGACAAAAAATAGGAGAGGTTGCAGCGGCATTACTTATAGAAAAAATAGAGAGTGAAGCCAGCGAAGACCCTGTTAGAACGGTAGTTATAGAAACGGAATTGATTGAAAGGGAATCAACTAAATAAAATTTAACATGGTCAAATAAAAATCTTTTGTATATTTGCCAACGATCAAGACTTATATTTTTACTTCTCAACTAATAAGTAAGTTTTGATAAGTATTTTTTCCGCTTATCAATAGTATCAATTTAAATTATACTATTAATGAAAAAGCGCGCCCTTAATTTCTGGGAAATTTGGAACATGAGTTTCGGTTTTCTGGGAATACAATTCGGATTTGCATTACAAGGAGGCTTTATGTCTCGAATTTTTCAAACTTTAGGAGCCGATAAAGACGCTATTCCATTGTTATGGATTGCTGCACCTTTAACCGGGTTACTCGTTCAGCCAATAATTGGTTATTTAAGCGACCGCACGTGGAGTCCGCGATGGGGCCGTCGTAGGCCTTATTTTCTTATAGGTGCTGTTTTAAGCTCACTGGCTTTGCTAATCGTGCCACATTCGCCTACGTTGTGGGTGGCTGCAGGTTTTTTATGGATTCTAGATGCTTCAATTAATGTGTCTATGGAGCCTTTTCGCGCTTTGGTTGCCGATAAATTGCCAGATTCACAACGTTCCTATGGTTTTGTGGTTCAAACACTTATTATCGGAATTGGTACCTGGGTAGCAAGTAACCTACCTTGGCTTGTTTCACAATTGGGAGTTAGCGATTCTGCGCCCATGGGTGTTGTGCCAATGTCGGTTAAAGTAGCCTTCGGAATTGGTGCCTTTGTGTTTTTAACGAGTATTTTATTTACGGTATTCACTACTTCCGAATATCCGCCAGAGGACATGGAAGCCTTTGAAAAAGAAAAAGCTAAGAAAAATCAATTCATTCCAGACATTCTTAACAATATTGGCAATATGCCAACCACGATGAAGAAATTGGGGCTGATTCAATTTTTTAGTTGGTTCGCATTTTTCACTATGTGGAGTTTGGCAAATCCAGCCTTAACAGAGCATGTGTTTCATACGCCAGCACCAATAGAATCGGCGTACGATTTAAGCATTCCAGCACAAGCCGAAGCTTTCGATGTGGCCAATACAGCCTTCCAAAAAGCATCCAATTTAGTGGGGTCTTCTATGGGGGTTTATGGTTTGTCTTCTATGGCATTTGCTTTAATTCTAGCATTTTATACTTCTAAAAAACGCATTAACAGAAAGTATGTACACATGTTTTCACTGGTTTTAGGCGGCATAGGGTTTTTATCTATGTATTATGTGCCGTCGCCAGAATTTTTAAAATATTCGTTTATTCTTGTTGGTATTGCTTGGGGGAGTATTTTATCCATGCCTTATGCCATGTTATCTAGCTCGGTAGATCCAAATAAAATGGGTGTTATCATGGGCATTTTTAACATGTTTATTGTTATTCCGCAAATTATAGCTGCTATTGGCGGTATTAATTTCATTTCAAACTTATTAGGAGAAGAAACTATAAATGCCATGTTAGTGGCAGGTTTTAGTTTAATTATTGCAGGGCTTTGTAATTTATTAATTACAAATAAACAGGCCATTTCATACCAACCAGAATTAGAACAGTAATGAAAAGAAAAGGATTTATTTTCGATTTAGACGGTGTTATTGTAGACACTGCAAAGTATCACTTTTTGGCATGGAAAAACCTTGCCCATAGTTTGGGATTCGATTTTACCGAAGCTCAAAATGAACAACTTAAAGGTGTGAGTCGTGTAGACTCACTTAACAAAATTTTGGCTTGGGGAAACACAAGGGTTTCCGAAGACAAATTTCAAGCTTTAATGACCTTAAAAAATGACGAATATTTAGGCTATATCGATAAGATGGACGATTCTGAAATCTTAATCGATGTGCCAAAAGTTTTAGATTTTTTAAAAGCAAACAACCAAGGGGTTTCCCTAGGTTCTGCCAGTAAAAACGCTAGAAAAATATTAGATAAAGTACATCTACTCGCCAAGTTTGATGCCATTGTAGATGGTAACGATGTAAGTAAAGCAAAACCAGATCCGGAAGTGTTTTTAAATGCCGCTTCGGCGATAAAAATTAAACCAGAAAATTGTATTGTTTTCGAAGATTCTGTTGCAGGGGTACAAGCTGCAAATATTGCAAATATGATATCTATAGGCATAGGAAGCAAAGACGTGTTACATGAAGCCGATTATATTTTTAACGACTTCTCAGAGATTTCCGAAGACTTTATAAAAGAGTTAATTAACAAGTAGAATAACCGAACATAGAATTTAGAAAAGCAGGGTCTCAACGATACATCGTTAGGAGGAGTACGCTTTTACTTTATTCTTTATCCTAAAAATAAAATGAATCAAGATTATATAAAACCAGATAATTGGTCAATCATAGAAGAAGGGTTTGATGTTGAACGCGTTAAATCTTCAGAAAGTTTATTCAGTATTGGTAACGGTGCCATGGGGCAACGCGCTAATTTTGAAGAACATTATTCTGGACCAACCTTTCAAGGGAGTTATATCGCAGGCGTCTATTATCCAGATAAAACACGCGTTGGCTGGTGGAAAAACGGCTATCCAGAGTATTTCGCAAAAGTATTAAATGCGCCAAATTGGATTGGGATAAACGTGTTTGTAAACGGCACTTCTTTCGATTTGTTTACCTGTAAAACGGTGTCCAATTTTAAACGTGAATTAAATATGAAAGCAGGTTGGTTGTCGCGTTCTTTTCGTGCAACATTGCCTAACAACATTGAAATTGCTGTAGAAACAAAACGTTTTTTAAGTTTAGATTTAGATGAGGTTGGCGCCATTTCATACAGTGTAACGCCTTTAAATGTGGATGCTGAGATTGCTTTCGAACCTTATCTAGATTCAGGGATTACTAATGAAGATACGAATTGGGACGATAAATTTTGGGAAACCACTGCGGTCACTCAAGATAAAAACAAGGCGTTTATTGAGGCATATACCATGAAAACAGAATTTAAAACCTGTACGTTTATGGCTTCGGAATATTTCTTAAATGGTGAAAAGTTAAACGCTAAAGAAACGGTTTCGTATACCGATAAAAGCATCACTTTTAAGCATGCTTCAACTGTAAAACAAAATCAAACTTTTTGTATTCATAAGTTTGGAGGCTATACAGTAGATCGTAATCATGAGGCTTCACAGTTGGTTTCAGCAGCAAAAAAGGTACTAAATAAAGTACTTAGTCTAGGTTTTGAACAACTTTTAGTGCAGCAGGAGTTTGCTTGGGCTAAAATTTGGGAGATGGCCGATATTACTATTTCTGGCGATGTTAAGGCGCAACAAGGCATCCGATTTAATATTTTTCATTTAAATCAGACCTATTTAGGTAAAGATGCCCGTTTAAATATTGGGCCAAAAGGCTTTACAGGAGAAAAATACGGCGGAAGTACCTATTGGGATACCGAAGCTTATTGCATTCCGTTTTATATGGCGACCAAAGACCAAAAAGTAGCTCGAAATTTATTAACGTATCGCTATAATCAATTGGATAAAGCCATTGAGAATGCCAAGAATAATTTAGGCTTTAAAAACGGCGCTGCTTTATATCCAATGGTAACCATGAATGGTGAAGAATGCCATAACGAATGGGAGATAACCCATGAAGAAATTCATAGAAATGGCGCCATAGCTTTTGCTATTTACAACTACCACCGTTATACAGGCGATTACTCATACATTCCTGAAAAAGGATTGGAAGTGTTAATAGGTATTGCCCGTTTTTGGCATCAAAGAGCATCATTTTCAACGCAAAAAAATCAATATGTTATTTTAGGGGTTACAGGGCCTAATGAATACGAAAATAACATCAATAATAATTTTTACACCAATTATATAGCCAAATGGTGTATTGATTATGCAGCAGAACAAACCGAAAAGGTCAAAGCAGAATACAACTCAGATTTCTGTAGAATTATCGAAAAAACCAAGCTTTCGGTTGCCGAAATTTCGGCATGGAAAGAAGTGGCAGATAATATGTATTTCCCAAAATCGGAAGCATTAGGCGTCTATTTGCAACAAGATGGTTTTTTAGATAAAGAATTGGTTCCTGTTAAAGATTTAGACAAATCGCAGCGCCCAATAAACCAAAAATGGTCTTGGGATCGTGTTTTACGTTCACCATACATTAAACAAGCCGATGTTTTACAGGGGTTTTACTTTTTCGAAGATCATTTTTCAAAGGAAGAATTACAACGAAATTTCGAGTTTTACGAAGCGTTTACAGTTCACGAAAGTTCGCTTTCGCCTTGCGTGCATTCCATTCAAGCCGCTGTTTTAGACAAAATGGATATGGCTTATACCTTTTATTTACGAACTTCTCGTTTGGATTTAGACGATTATAATAAAGAAGTAGAAGAAGGCTGCCACATCACATCTATGGCAGGAACTTGGATGAGTATTGTTGAAGGTTTTGGAGGCATGCGTGTTAAGGATGATACCTTGCATTTTGCGCCAAAAATCCCCAAAGAATGGGAGGCTTATTCGTTTAAAATTAATTTCAGAAATCAAATTCTGAAAGTAAATATCAATCATAACGAAACCACGTTTACGGTTGATGGTGACCATGATTTACCAATAATAGTTAATGGTCAAAAAGTAATGGCAGAAAAATCTGTTGTTGCATAAAAGTGAGTTTTTAAAATTCTGAAAAGAGTTTTTGTTAATAGTTAGTTTTTTTTTGTTTGAAACAATCCCAATTCATTTTGGGGTTGTTTATTTGTTTGGATTGTCTTTTATGTGATTATTGAAATTTGAATATATTTAATTGAAGACAGTTAGTGTTGTTACAGGGCGGACACACTATAATTCCCTCAAGTGGATAGTTGCACGTTTTCAATTCAAATTCAAAAACAAGTGGTTAAGGTAGTTTAAAATAATGTGTACATTCTTAAAGATTCTTGTAGAAGGAATATCCTCTAGAGGGATTATAGGGGGTGTTTTAATAACTATAACAATCAATAAATAGCGAGAAAATCAATGAAAACTTATTTCATGGGTCATTATTAAATAGATTATAAATATGCATACCGAAACTATCATATTCAAAGAGCAACAGAAAATTAGTATTAAGGACAATAAAACTTTAAAAAGAGTAAACAACGGCTTTTAAATTAAAACACATATCTCATGAAAAAAAATAGTATAATCCTTATTGCTTTCCTAATGTTAGTCCATGTGATGAAAGCTCAAGAATTAAAATCGCCAAACGGAGATTTGGTCATGCATTTTTCGCTTTTAAGTGATGGTACGCCAACCTATAAACTTGCATATAAAAATAAGGAAGTGATTAAAACCAGTAAATTAGGTCTTGAATTAAAGGATGATAAAACGTCTTTATTAAATAATTTCAGCTTAAGCGATACAAAAACTTCAACTTTCGATGAAACTTGGAAACCGGTTTGGGGCGAGGAAGCCCAAATTAGAAATCATTATAACGAATTGGCAGTCACCTTAACGCAAAAGGAAACCGAGCGTATTATGGTGGTTCGTTTTAGAATGTTTAATGAAGGACTGGGCTTTCGTTATGAATTTCCAGCGCAAAAAAACTTAGTGTATTTCACCATAAAGGAAGAACGTACACAGTTTGCCATGGCTGGGGATCATACCGCATTTTGGATTCCAGGTGATTACGATACCCAAGAATATGATTATACAGAATCGAAATTATCTGAAATTCGTAGTTTTTATGAAGGTGCTGTAACCGATAATTTATCGCAAACCTCTTTCTCGCCAACAGGCGTACAAACGTCGTTAATTATGAAGACCAATGATGGTTTGTATTTAAACTTACACGAAGCAGCACTTATTAATTATTCTTGTATGCATCTTAATTTAGATGATAAAAATATGGTGTTCGAATCTTGGTTAACGCCCGATGCAAATGGCGATAAAGGCTATATGCAAGCACCTGCAAACTCGCCTTGGCGAACCATTATGGTGAGTGATGATGCCCGTGATATTTTAGCATCTAAAATGACTTTAAACTTAAACGAGCCTTGTGCGATTGAAGATACCTCATGGATTAAGCCTGTAAAATACATTGGTGTTTGGTGGGAAATGATTACAGGAAAAGGCTCTTGGCAATATACCGATGATTTACCAGCGGTTCAATTAGGAGTAACCGATTATACAAAAGTGACACCAAATAAAACGCATTCAGCAAATAACACCAAAGTAAAACGCTACATTGATTTTGCTTCAAAACATGGCTTTGATGCGGTTTTAGTTGAAGGTTGGAATGTAGGTTGGGAAGATTGGTATGGCCATTCTAAAGATTATGTATTCGACTTTGTAACCCCTTATCCAGATTTTGATGTTGAAGCAATTCATGCCTACGCCAAATCTAAAGGTGTCGACATGATGATGCATCACGAAACCTCGGCATCGGTTAGAAATTACGAACGCCACATGGATGCAGCGTATCAGTTTATGAACGATCACGGTTACAAATCGGTTAAAAGTGGCTATGTTGGCGATATTTTACCGCGTGGCGAAAACCATTATAATCAATGGATTGTGAACCATTATCAATATGCTATTGAAAAGGCGGCCGATTATAAAATTATGGTGAACGCGCACGAAGCCGTTCGTCCAACAGGAATTGCAAGAACCTATCCGAATTTAATAGGAAACGAATCGGCTAGAGGTACCGAGTATCAATCTTTTGGAGGTTCAAAACCAAATCATGTGACGGTGTTGCCTTTTACACGTTTAATTGGCGGACCTATGGATTATACACCTGGAATTTTTGAAATGGACATTTCTAAATTAAATCCAGAAAACCATTCGCATGTAAACAGTACTATTGCGAACCAATTAGCCTTGTATGTTACCATGTACAGTCCGTTGCAAATGGCGGCCGATTTACCAGAGCATTACGAGCAATTTATGGATGCTTTTCAGTTTATAAAAGACGTGGCTATTGATTGGGATAACAGTATTTATTTAGAAGCCGAACCTGGACATTATATTACTGTAGCCCGTAAAGAAAAAGGGAGCAGTAATTGGTTTGTAGGCAATGTAAACGGCAATGACGCTAGAACTTCAAAAATAAGTTTAGACTTTTTAGAAAAAAATAAAAAGTATGAAGCCACCATTTATGCCGATGCTAAAGATGCGCACTACAAAACCAATCCGCAAGCTTATGTAATTACTAAAAAGAAAGTAAGCCATAAGACTAAATTGTCTCAATTATCTGTACCAGGAGGTGGTTATGCTATTAGCATTATGGAAGTAAAATAATTTTTTTTGAAGATTTTTTAGAAACAAAATAGGTGTCGTATGAGTAGAAATATAAAAGGATTAAGTAGAAAAATACAAGCCACTCTGTTACTGGTTGTGTTGGTTTTGGGTATGACTTTAAATGCTCAAATTACACGCGTTGAACCTTCAAATTGGTGGGTGGGTTTTAAAAATTCAGAACTTCAATTGTTAGTGTATGGTCCCAAAATAGGGGAGGCTGTTCCCGAAATTAATTATGAAGGCGTAAGCATTACCAAAGTACATCACGCTAAAAGTCCGAATTATTTATTCATCGATTTAAATATTTCTGCTTCAGCTAAACCCGGAAGTTTTGATATTGTTTTCAAACCTAAAAAAGGTAAAAAAATAGTTTACAAATATGAATTGAAAGCGCGAGACAAATCCGCGGAAGCGTATATAGGATTTAACAGTAGTGATGCCATTTATTTAATTACGCCCGATCGTTTTGCGAATGGCGATACATCCAACGATGTGGTTAAAAGCATGCAAGAGAAAGTGCTTAACCGTAAAGATGATTATGGCAGGCATGGTGGGGATATTCGTGGTATAATTAATAATTTAGATTACATCCACGGATTGGGATTTACAGCCATTTGGCCAACGCCTATGTTAACTAACGATATGCCAACATCGTCGTATCATGGTTATGCTATGACCGATTTTTATGAAGTCGATCCGCGTTTTGGAACTTTAGATGAATACATCGAATTGTCTCAAGAAATGAACGAGCGTGGTTTAAAATTAATTATGGATATGGTGGCAAACCACTGCGGAAGTAACCATTGGTGGATGACCGATTTGCCTTTTGAAGACTGGGTAAATCAGCAAAAAACTTTTGAAACTAAGGGTAAACTGAAAAATTCAAATCATAGACGTACAGCAAATCAGGATGTTTATGCTTCAAAAATTGATAAGCAAGACATGACTGAAGGGTGGTTTGTGCCGTCTATGCCAGATTTAAATCAGAAGAATCCGTTTATGGCGAAATACATCATTCAAAATAATATTTGGTGGATAGAAACTTTAGGCTTGGGCGGTATTCGTCAAGACACCTACCCGTATCCAGACAAAGCGTTTATGAGCGATTGGGCGGGCGCCATTATGAGCGAATATCCCAATTTTAGTATTGTTGGCGAAGAGTGGAGCACCAATCCGTTATTGGTTCGTTATTGGCAAACAGGCACGCCAAATAAGGAAGGTTACGAGTCGCATTTAACATCGACGATGGATTTTCCGATGCAAGAAAACATTGTAAATGCTCTAAATGAAGAAGAGGCTTGGAGCACAGGTTTCGTAAAAATGTACGAAGGTTTAGCGATGGATTTTACCTATACCAACCCTGAAGCGATTTTAGTGTTTCCAGACAATCACGATATGGATCGCGTGTTTACACAGTTAAAAGAAAATGTGGTAAATACAAAAATGGCATTGAGTTATATATTCCTAATGCCACGCATTGTACAAATGTATTACGGCACAGAAATATTAATGCAAAACACTGCAAAACCTCACGATCATGGTTTAATTAGAACCGATTTTCCTGGCGGCTGGGAAGGCGATGCTGTTAATGCTTTTTCAGGAAAAGGCTTAACAAAGGAGCAAGTAGATATGCAGGGTTTTGTTCAAAAAATATTGAACTACAGAAAGGAAAGTGAGGCCATTCATAAAGGGAAAACCATTCATTTTGCTCCAGAAAATGGGGTTTATCTGTTAAGTAGAATCGAAGGCAATGAAACTGTGGTGTTAATTTTGAATAAAAATGAAAGTCCCATTGATTTAGATCTGTCACATTTTAAAGAGTTAGGCTTGGAAGGGAAAACACTTAAAAATGTAATTTCAGGTGAAGCGGTCAAGTGGGATGCTACATTGAAACTTTCAAAAAAAGGACCACTTTTATTAACAACTAAATAATATCCTGCTGGTGGATACCATAAATTAGGTATGATAATTACAACAATAACGTTTTGAAGTTAAGTAGGGTATGGCCTATCGAAAATTTATCGTAAAATTTGAAGTGAAAACACCGTAAAATTTCAGACTGTTTGAGCTAAACGAGTTTTTGAAGCTAGCAATAATTTTCAAAGCGAGTTTCTGAAATTTAGGTGTCGAGCGATAAATTTAGATAAAGATTCGTAAGCCTAGATTTTTTTGGTTCGTTTTTTCATCAATGGAAAAAATGAACAACACTATTGCTTATTACGAGAATGATAGAAAAATAATATTCAGAAAAAATAAATTTTAAGTTAGAAATTAAATAAAAACAACATGTTAAAGCTTCGCGTAGTATCCATTGTAACGGTTTTAGTTGTATTAGTAAGTTGTGGCACTAAAGAGAAAGAAGTATTGTCTGAAAATAACTTGATGGCGAACGATAAAAAATCAAGAAAAGAAGTCGTTTATCAAGTGTTTACCCGCTTGTTCGGCAACACAAACACGACCAATAAACCTTGGGGAACCATTGAAGAAAATGGCGTTGGTAAGTTTAGCGATTTTACAGATAAAGCTTTAGCAGAAATAAAGGATTTAGGGGTAACGCACATTTGGTATACAGGCGTTCCGCATCATGATGTCATTACCGATTATACAAAATATGGCATTTCTAACGACGACCCCGATGTGGTAAAAGGACGCGCCGGTTCGCCTTATGCGGTTAAAGATTATTACAATGTAAATCCAGATTTGGCCGAAAATCCAGCAGCGCGTTTACAAGAATTTGAAGCTTTAATAGAACTTACGCATAAAGCCGGTTTAAAATTGATTATTGATATCGTTCCTAATCACGTAGCACGAAATTATAAAAGCATTTCCAAACCAGAAGGGATTACCGATTTTGGAGAAACCGACGATAAAACAGTGGTTTATAGCGTAAATAATAATTTTTATTACAATCCGGGAGAGGCTTTTAAAGTGCCCAATTGGCAAAATGGCTATTTGCCTTTAGGCGGGGAGAAGCATCCGTTGTCGGATGGTAAGTTTGAAGAAGTCCCATCGAAATGGACAGGGAACGGTTCGCGTTTATCGCAACCAGATCCTAACGATTGGTACGAAACGGTTAAAATTAATTACGGGGTATCGCCCGAGGGAAGACATGATTTTGACCCTTTGCCCGAAGGTTTCGATATGAAGGATTATAAAGCACATTTCGAGTTTTGGAAAGGTAAAACCGTACCAGATTCTTGGGATAAGTTTAAAGATATTGCCTTGTTTTGGACCGAAAAAGGTGTTGATGGTTTTCGTTATGATATGGCTGAAATGGTTCCTGTTGAATTTTGGAGCTACATGAATTCTGCTATAAAAATGAAAAATCCTGACGCTTTTTTGCTTGCCGAAGTTTATAACCCAAGTTTGTACCGCGATTATATCCGTAAAGGAAAAATGGATTACTTATACGATAAAGTACAATTGTACGACACTTTAAAACATGTGATTCAAGGTTATGGGAAAACCGATAATATTCCTCCCATTCAAGAGGATTTAAAAGATATTGAACACCACATGCTACACTTTTTAGAGAATCATGACGAGCAGCGTATTGCAAGCCCAGAATTTGCAGGAAATGCTCAAATAGCTAAACCTGCCATGGTGGTTTCGGCAACCATAAGTACATCACCGACTTTAATTTATTTCGGACAAGAATTAGGGGAGCCAGGAGCCGAAGATTTAGGTTTTGGAGATCCTTCAAGAACTTCAATTTTCGATTATGGTAGTGTACCAACCATAAACCGTTGGGTGAATAATAAACAATTTGATGGCGGCCAATCCACTGCAGAAGAATTGAACCTACGCGATTTTTATAAGCGTTTGTTAAACGTGACTATTTCTAGCGAAGCCTTAATGGGGGCCTACCAAGATTTACACGAATACAATAAAGCAGATACCGAGTTTTATACGGCAAAACAATTGGCTTATGCGCGTTGGAGTTCTAATGAAAAACTTATTGTTATAAGTAATTTTGATGCAGATTACGGTGCCGAAATTAATTTGAAATTACCAGAAGCACTTATTAAAACATGGCAGTTGGAATCAAGAGATTATCTGTTGGAAGATTTGTTGTATGATAAATATAAGACCGTGTTAAAAGTTTCAGAAAATGAAGCTGTGGCAAAAATAACTTTGAAACCTTTAGAGTCTTTCATCTTAAAATTACAATAAGATATGCTTAAATTAGGATCACTTTTTATTTTAGGAATGCTATTCGTAGGATGTCAAAATCAACAAGAAAAGCTAAAGGAGGCCGAGGCTGTGCCTTTTGATTGGGATGCAGCTACCATATATTTCATGCTTACCGATAGGTTTAATAATGGTGATACTACAAACGATGTGAATTTTAACCGTAATAAAGAAACCGGCGTTTTACGTGGTTTTGAAGGCGGCGATATTAAAGGTGTTATCGAAAAAATTGAAGCGGGCTATTTTACAAAACTG
Organism: Tamlana sp. I1; assembly: GCF_015355625.1. Taxonomy (GTDB): domain Bacteria; phylum Bacteroidota; class Bacteroidia; order Flavobacteriales; family Flavobacteriaceae; genus Pseudotamlana. The sequence goes on along the minus strand of NZ_JACLAF010000002.1, from coordinate 20,828 downwards.
GGGGTGAATGCCATTTGGATGACGCCCATTGTAGAACAAATTCATGGCGGCACCGATGAAGGGACTGGGGTAACTTACGGTTATCATGGCTATTGGACTAAAGATTGGACCAACCTAGATCCTAATTTTGGAACCAAAGCCGATTTAAAACATCTTGTTGAGGTTGCGCATAAAAACGGCATCCGTATTGTTTTAGATGCCGTAATAAATCATACAGGGCCAGTAACCGCCCAAGATCCTGTTTGGCCAGACGATTGGGTGCGTACAGGACCTGCTTGCGATTATCATAATTTCGACAGTACGGTAACTTGTACGCTAGTTGAGAACTTACCAGATATAAGAACCGAAAGCAACGATAGTGTAGAACTTCCAACGCAATTGGTTGAAAAATGGAAAGCAGAAGGGCGTTACGAGCAAGAAATTGCCGAATTGGATGCTTTTTTTGAAAAAACAGGTTATCCTAGAGCGCCACGATTTTACATCATGAAATGGTTGGCCGATTATGTTACCGAATTTGGCATTGACGGTTACCGTGTAGATACCGTAAAACACACGGAAGCCTACGTGTGGCAGGAATTCAGAAAAGTTTTAGATGCCGCTTTTGCTGATTTTAAAACCAATAACCCTGAAAAGGTTTTAGATGCTAACGGTTTTTATTTAGTGGGCGAAGTTTATAACTACGGAATAAGCGCCACGAAAGCATTCGATTTTGGCGATAAAAAAGTAAATTATTTCGATAAGGCTTTCAATCAGTTAATCAATTTTGAATTTAAGTGGGATGCGCAGCAATTGGATTATGAAACCATGTTTTCAAAATACGATGCATTACTTCATAACGATTTAAAAGGATATAGCGTATTAAACTATTTAACGTCCCATGACGATGGGCAACCTTTCGATGCTAAACGAGAAAAATCATTTGAAACTGCTACAAAACTATTATTATCACAAGGGGCGGCTCAAATATATTACGGCGACGAATCGGCTAGGGTTTTACATGCTGAAGGGGCAGTAGGCGATGCCAATTTGCGAACGTTTATGAATTGGGAGGCTGTCAAATCAAATCCAGAAACACAAGCAATTTTAAATCATTGGCAAAAAATAGGGCAGTTTAGAGCAAAGCACCCGTCAGTAGGCGCAGGAAAGCATCATATGATTTCTCAAACACCTTATGTGTTTTCAAGAAGTTATCATAAAACCAATTTTAATGATGCCGTTGTTATCGGATTAAATTTAGAAAAAGGCATAAAAAATATCGCTGTTTCCAATGTTTTTGAAGAAGGAACAACAGTTCGCGATGCCTATTCGGGAACCCTTTCAAAAGTAATAAACGCTCATGTGGAAATTCATTCAGACTTTAATTTGGTACTTCTTGAAAAAGCAGATATCAGTCATTAAGAAAACCCATCAGAAAATAATTAGATCCATACCATATCATTTTATTTCATTGAAATTAATCAATACAAAAAGTGACACCTTACAGTTAATCCACTTCCAAAGTAGATAAATGGTAAAACGGCGTTCCAGAGTCGGTTATACCTTCAATTTTTATAGCATAGTTTGTTTGAATATCACTTGTAAAGAATGAGATTTCAGCATTGGGATTTTGTGTTGATAATCTAATTTTTGGTTCCCAATGTAAGGTGGTTCTAATGTCTTGTTTTGAAGCTTCATTAAATTCATCGTCATAATCTGGCGCATAAAATTCTCTTGCGGTATAAAAACCTTTAGCCGTAAAATCGATAATTCCTGGCTTACGTTCGATGTTTGAATTTTGATTAAACGAACCTTCCTTAGAGTAAATAGCAATTATTCCATTTGCAGCATTACTATACATGGCAGCGTCTATGCCTGTTAGCACATCAATAAATTCTATGTTATCTCCTGTCATGAATTCAATATCTTCTAATTCAACAATAACACCATCAAGCATAATTTTTGGGGTTCCCGAATTTCGAATTGATATGGATCCGTTATGGGCAGAAACTCCAGGTAGCATATTAATTAAAAAAAAGATGGATTGCGATTGGTAATTTTCATATTCGCTCATATCAATTCTATGACTAGGTTCGCCATGAAGTGTTCTATCATTTAATTCATTGTGTCGTTTTTCTTCTTCTGTTTCTCTTGTAGCTGTTATTAAAACTTCCTCCAGTCTTGTGGCGTTGTCTAAATATAACGAGTCAATAAATATTTCGTTTTTCGATTGATTGATGAAGTTGATAACTTTTGTACTGTCTTCTATAAAATCTTTAATAACGGCATGCTTTGTTATTTTAGGGCTGTTATTAAAAGGCGCGTCTAAATAAATAGAAACAAATCTGTTTTTCTTGTTTGCATCAGATTTGAAATCTTTAACTCGAGCTTCAATAAGTACGGGCATAGAATCATTAAAAATGAATGGCCCGTATTTAAAGATTCCGTGTTCATTGGATTGCATTTTGTCTTGAAACGGAGGCTTACTCATGAAGGTAATTCTAGTGGCCGCCGATATTTTTGTAAGACTCTTATCTTGATATAGGGTTCTTCCAGAAATATAGAGGCCAGTTTCGGCATTGTATTTATCTGGGCTAGGGCTTTTATATAGTAAATCTGTCCAAGTAAATCGTCTCCAACCATGACTTAACATAACTAAATCGAGAAGGTAGCGTCTTTTAGGATCGTTATTTTTTTCAAAAAAGTAACCTGGATTTTTAATGGTACCGCGTAAATCGGAATTTAATAAAAGGTAGGTTTTTATATTTTCACTTTTTGTGCTTTGTCCAACGGCATCAATATCTGTGATAGACATGGACATATTCCCAGATAGGGGTAAGCTGTCCTTATCTTTTAAGTTTAGTTTTAAAGTGACTTTGTCTCTTGTTTTTGGAGATTTCTTGTTAAGGGAGACATTTACTTTGATATCATTTTCGGGGTTGTCTATAAAAACTAAACGTTCGCAAACAGGTCTGCCATTATTATCGAACAGTGTAAAATTGGCAACACCGTCACGCAGTAGTTTTGTGCTAAGTTGTACCGAATATTCATGAACGCCTTCGGTTTCAAGTTTTTCAAAAATTAAAGCCCCACGCTCATGTCCGACTAACAAAGTATTTTTAAGTCCTAATGCAGTGTTGGAAACAACGTTTATAATAATTTGGTTTCCATGATTTGCAGCGCTTAATTTATAGCCGTTTGGAAGTGCTTTTGGTAACGGATATTTTATTTCTTCATCATTAATAAACACACTCGCGTAATAGGTTTTGTTTGGTTCAGGATTTAATGTGATGAATGCCATACCCAAATCTTGGGTTTTAAAAGGACATACTTCAACTCCGTCTGAATTTTTAATAACCCCTTGAATTGAAACATCTCTATTTTTTTCATCACTAGCCTTAACAACCATTTTGCAGTGCAAACCATTTATTAAGTTACCACCTTCGGGATAAAAATTAAGTGTAGGTTTAAATTTGGGTTCTAATTTTTTTTCGGGAGTAGATTGCAATAAGGAATCAATACTCGCTGTGTTAATAGGTTTTTTTACATCCCAAATGCTAATTTCTTTCTGAAAAAAGTAATCGCCACTTTTATTGCGCATGTAATTGGTGTAGGCTCTAAGGGTGTATTTTCCTGGTTTTAAATCTGCGGTAATTTTAAAATCGCCAGCCACACTTACATCATCGGAGAAGAGTTGTTTTTTATCAATTATGGTATGCGAAGCATCAATAAGTTCAACATAAATAATGTTGCTTTTTTTAGAACGTTCGTGCGTAATTCCATTAACAAGGTATGCGGTATACCAAATATCATCACCAATAGTATAATAAGGTTTATCGGTTTGTAGGTATAGTTTTTCAGGATAGTTATTGGCGTAGTTTTCAAGTTTTTTAATTACTATTTCTCTAAAATTACTAACTAAAGTAAATGATAGGAGCGCCAATAAGGCAATACCAAGGATGAATTTTTTAATCATTAAAGTTAAGATTTTTACGCCACCTAGGGCTTGGTATTAGATGCTTAAAAACAAGAAAGGTTTAATGTGCAAATAGTTAAATCTTAAAAAATTAACAATTAAGTTGTGCTATCTTAAGGAAACTATAAAGTTTGAGGCAGAGGCTGTTAAACAAATCTAAAATCCTTTAAGGAAAGGGCTAAAAGTTTTTTCTTTGTAGTGTAATTAATTGAGAACAAAATTATTTCAAGAGTCCTCCTAAAATACTCTTAGAAAAATAAAATATTTAGTTTGTAAATTAGTATGGTTAGTTTAGTTTGTTAGTAAAAAAAGCCGGCTGGTTACCGGCTTTTTTAATACAATAAATTCAGCGAAAACGCCTTTTTTATACCACTTCTACAAATAAGCCGTCATCGGTATTTTCAACTTTAGCCAGATTATTTTTAGTTAATTCTTTAATGGTTTTATCCCATTTTTTATTTGATAAACCAGACTGTGTTTTCAGGTCGGTTAATGCTATTTTTTCAGCTTTCTTTAAAAGGTCTAAAACGGCTTTTCCTTCATCACTTAAAGCCACCGCTTTTTTCTCTGGGCGCATTTGCGGAAAGAATAAAACTTCTTGAATCGATTGATTATTGGTTAAAAACATAATTAATCGGTCCATACCAATACCCATTCCAGAAGTAGGTGGCATACCGTATTCTAAAGCACGTAAAAAGTCATGATCTATAAATTCGGTCGCTTCGTCATCACCTTTAGCAGCAAGTTTTAATTGGTGCTCAAAACGCTCGCGTTGGTCTATTGGGTCGTTCAATTCAGAATAAGCATTGGCAATTTCTTTACCACAAACCATAAGCTCAAAACGCTCGGTTAATTCTGGATTTTCTCGGTGTTCTTTACATAACGGACTCATCTCTTTAGGGTAGTCTGTAATGTAAGTTGGCTGAATGTAGTTGCCTTCACATTTCTCGCCAAATATTTCGTCAATTAGCTTGCCTTTCCCCATGGTTTCATCAACTTCAACACCAAGGTCTTTTGCAGCTTGTCTAATCTCTTCTTCAGTTTTTCCTGTAATATCAAACCCAGTAAAATGTTTGATAGAATCGGCCATAGTCACTCTCGCGTAAGGCGCTTTAAAATCAATTTCATGCTCGCCAAATTTCACTTTTGTCGTACCATTAACGGCCATGGCACAGTATTCTAATAAACGTTCGCAGAAACTCATCATCCAGTTGTAGTCTTTATAAGCCACATAAATTTCCATAGCGGTAAATTCTGGATTATGGGTACGGTCCATACCCTCGTTTCTAAAGTTTTTAGAAAACTCGTAAACCCCTTCAAAACCACCAACAATCAATCTTTTTAAATAAAGTTCGTTGGCAATTCGCATGTATAAAGGCACATCCAAAGCATTGTGATGCGTCATAAACGGACGCGCCGCAGCACCACCAGGAATAGGTTGTAAAACAGGCGTTTCAACCTCAAAATATCCCGCCGAATTAAAAAATTCGCGCATGGCATTAAAAAGTTTGGTACGCTTAATAAACACCTCTTTAACGTGTGGATTTACAACTAAATCGGCATAACGTTGTCTGTAACGTTGCTCTGGGTCTGTAAAAGCATCAAAAACAACACCGTCTTTTTCTTTTGGTAACGGCAGTGGTTTTAAGGCTTTACTTAATAAGGTAAAATCTTTAACACGAACCGATTTTTCGCCCACTTGCGTAGTGAACAATTCGCCTTCAATTCCTATAAAATCGCCAAAATCTAGAAGCTTTTTAAAAACTTCGTTGTATTTAACTTTGTCTTCGCCTGGGCAAACTTCGTCGCGATTAAAATACACTTGAATTTTACCTTCCGAATCTTGTAACTGTGCAAAACTCGCCTTTCCTTGCACCTTAACCATCATTAATCGTCCAGCGATAACAACGGGTTTACCTTCTTCAAATTGGTTTTTAACTTCGTTGGAAGTGTGGTTTACAGGATATAAATCAGCGGGGTAAGGGTTAATTCCTAATGCGCGTAATTTGGCTAATTTCTCTCTTCTTACAAGCTCTTGTTCAGATAATTGTGACATACTCTAAATACGGTGTGAAAATTTTTAAGGCACAAAGATAATCATTTGATTTTCGATTTACACTTAATGATTTAATGAATTTTATGGGCGTTACCTCCCGAAAGCTTTCGGGAGGTCGGGCTATACGTTGCAATCTTTTTTCTCGTGCCTCAAAAAAAGGATTTCCACTGCTATCCCTAACGCAAAAAAAGAGATTCATAATATGATTAGTTGTAACAATTAATAAGTTTGCGCGTCTTAAAGGTAATCATCAATCAAAAAATGAACTTATGAGTTTTTGGAGAGTTTTACTGTCTATAATTTGTCCGCCGCTAGCCGTAATAGGTAAAGGTTGCGGCTCGGTATTAATTGTGTTTTTATTATGGCTTTGCGGTTGGGTACCAGGCGTTATTGCGGCTTTGGTTATTTTGAATAACCCGAACCGCTAGAAGAGGTGCGAATTTTGTTGCTATGTTTTTCCAGATAGTTTTTAATTGTACTTTACCTTTCTTCGTTCAATTAAATTGGTATACCTAGTTGATTGGTTATTAAAGGACAAATAATGAATTGCATATTTCTCATTTAAAAAATAGTTCGACAGGCTGAAATAAAAACAACTTTCCTTTTCAGATAACCTGATTAAATTTAGTTATGCAATCTCAATATTCAGATGCTTACCTAGGCCTATTTCAATTAACTTGTAGTAAGTAGATACTTGAATATCACTTAATCCGCGTTCAATTCGTGAGATGTAGCTTTTTTTAGTTCCTGTTCTTTCTGCAAGTTCTTGTTGTGTTAAATTAGCTTCCTTTCTAGCTGCTTTCAACATAACTCCTAATCGAAAAGCCAGTGAATCTGCATCATATTTGTCGCGCTTTTCAGTTCCTTTTTTTCCGTATGTCTCATTGAGGATATCCTCGAAGTCTGTTACATTTTTCATATTAGCTATTTTTGTCTTTTAGATATTCTTTTTTCAGTTTTTCCGCAAGTTTGATTTCCTTTCGCGGTGTCTTTTGAGTTTTCTTTATAAAGCAATTTGTTAGTACAACTAAATTTCCATCATCGAAAAAACACAGAATCCTAATACTTTTAAAAGTTGTAATCACACGTACTTCATAAATTCCGTCTGTATTCTCTAAGTATTTAAAAAATTTTTTAGGGACCTGCTTTTCAAAACGTACTAAATCCAAAACGTAACTTATTTTTTCACGGACTTTTTCATCTTGAGATTTATAAAAATCAATGAAATAAGTTTTGTATGCAATTACTTTTCTTATCACAGAACAAAGTTAACTAATTAGTTTACTTATTTCAAATATAAATTACAAAATTTGACAAGGTCGATGTGTTTCTAGAACTTCATTGTTGTAATTGTGTTATGGACAATTTGTGGTTTTTATTTAAGAAGAAATTTTAGAATGTTTTCCTTTTGCTAACTCCCGCCATGCAGCACGACTTATTGGTTTATAATAATTATATTTGCATGATTATTTTAAACAGCGTTTTTATTAAAAGATGCAAAAGTTACCAAGGATTTAAACAGCGTGAATAAGTTAATACAAATTAAAGAATTAGGTGTTATAGATTATAAAGCGGCTTGGGACTATCAAGAGGCGTTGTTTAAGGATATTGTAGACTTAAAAATTAAAAATAGACGCGAGGAAACCAATCTGGCTACTCCAAATTATTTGTTGTTTGTAGAACATCCTCATGTGTATACTTTAGGAAAAAGTGGCGACCTGTCTAACTTACTTTTAAGTGAAGCGCAACTTATCCAGAAGGGCGCTAGTTTTTATAAAATAAATAGAGGAGGGGATATTACCTATCATGGGCCCGGACAAATTGTAGGCTACCCGATTTTAGATTTAGATAACTTTTTTACAGACATCCATAAGTACCTACGTTTTTTAGAAGAAATGATTATTTTAACCTTAGCCGATTACGGATTAAAATCTGAAAGAAGTCCAGGAGAAACAGGCGTATGGTTAGATGTAGGTACACCTTTTGCACGTAAAATTTGTGCTATGGGCGTTCGTGCCAGCCGCTGGGTTACCATGCATGGTTTTGCTTTAAACGTGAATGCCGATTTGGGTTATTTTGACAATATTATTCCCTGTGGTATTCGGGGAAAAGCCGTAACCTCATTAAATGTAGAATTAGGAAAACAAAATGTTGACGAAGCTGAAGTAAAAGCAAAAATTCTAAAACATTTTAAAACACTTTTTGAAGCAGAATTTATTTGATAGATTCCTAACTCCTAACTCCTAACTCCTAACTCCTAACTCCTAACTCCTAACTCCTAACTATTCCCTATTCCCCAAACGTGAAGCAATCAAACTTATAATAAAGATTTGCATAGCGTGAAAAAGCATTAAAGGTAAAAGCAGTAATCCCACAGGAAAGGTTACTGGAAACAAAATTTCTGAAAATACGGTGCCGTGAACTAACGACTTTTTAGTGCCACAAAACCGTGCTGTTATTTGGTCTTCTAAATTAAAATGAAGCTGCTTAGCAATATATCCTGTTAAAAAATATACCCCATAAAATAGAGCGAGAATAAAAAAGGCAATCATCATAAAGTCCAGAAGGCTTAAATCACTGAAAATATCATCTTCAAACGCATGTACAAAGCTTTTATAAATAATCAATAAAATAACAAGCTTATCAAAAGTGGTTAATTGATTTTTATATTTTGATGTAAAAGTTCTTCCAAAGCGCTGTAAAAGGATACCCAAAAAAACAGGTACAATAATAGTGACTATTAATTTGATGTAAATACTACTCAAGTCGAAATCGGTTGTGCTTTTCGGAATAAATAATTCCATCCAAATCGGTGTGATAACAATTCCTATAAGTCCAGAAATACTAGCATTAAAAATAGCTGCAGGCACATTGCCTTTGGCTATAGAAACCATGACCACCGATGATGAAACGGTAGAGGGTAAGGCTGCTAAAAACAAAAAGGACAGCCATAAACTTTCGCCTTCTTCAGAAGAAATAAAAGGTTTAGTTGCTAAAACTATAAGTGGAAAAATTAAAAACGTTGTAGCTTGTACTAATAGGTGAAGTTTCCAGTTTTTTAAACCTGCTTTTATTTTACTCGGACTCAATTTTAATCCGTAAAAAAAGAAAATTAACGATACGCCTATCGTGCCTATTAAATCCAAAGGAACAGGACTTGATTTACTCCCTAATTGAGGAAAAAAATAAGCAATTATAATAGTGACTATAATGGCAATTACAAAGCGATCAATTTTCATAAGATACTACGTATTCATAAAAAAAACACATTTTAAAAATGAATTAAAAATGTGTTTTATGTAAATCTAAAATTATTGAACAGGCCCGATTGGAAGTACCACTTTTTTATATAATTCATTAAGAACTTGTGCTATGGCTGTGTAAATTGCAGAAAATCCGCAAACAATACCAACATACCCAGCAAAATGTCCTATGCTTTCACTATGGGTATAATCGCCCAGAGCTAACAAAAAGAAAAGTAGCGTTAACGTAGCAAAAACAAATTGTAAGGCACGGTTAATTTTTAAAGTTCCAATAAATAACGCGCCTGTAAAAATACCCCACATTACTAAGTAAGATACTAAACCTGCATTTTCTGGAGCAGGAATTAAATCCATTTTAGGCATTAAAATTAAACCAGCAAAGGTGAGCCAGAAAAACCCATAAGATGTAAATGCCGTAGTAGCAAAAGTGTTTCCTTTTTTCCACTCCATAATGCCTGCTATAACTTGTGCCATGCCACCATAAAATATGCCCATGCCTAAAATCATGGAATCTAATTCAAAAAGGCCGGCGTTATGTAAATTTAAAAGCACAGTAGTCATTCCAAAACCCATTAAACCTAAAGGGGCTGGGTTAGCGGTGCTGTCTACTAATTGAGTTGAATTTGTATGGTTTTCCATGAGTATCTGTTTTATGGTTGATATGCATTTTATGTTTTAGCAATTTAATGAAAAATGTTTCAACTAAGTGATGAATTGTTATTCCGATTAAAAATCAGTAAAATTAAGCCGCACTAATTGCTTGTGTAGCTATTGCCATTCCTCATATTTGCAGGATGTCATGAAAGCTTTACAACTTATCGTTTTCTGTGAGTAAAAATTTAAAAGTTATCCATTTTTTCGTACATTGGTAGACAATACTAAAAACCATAAATATGAAAAAAACACTTGCTTTCTTACTATTTATTCTTTTTCTGCTCTTGGCTTGGTTTAGCTGGGGATGGTATAAAGATACAGTAGTATGTTGTGCGGAGCCTATAGTTGTAGTCGAATACGGCCCGTTAATTTTTGATTGTGCTACAGGAGAAGTCATTACAAATGATGCTTGGCCAGAAAAAAAACAAGAAATTTTAAATGCTAAAGCTGAAGGCAAAAAACTACTTTTAGTTGGACCTTATTTTACTGGAGAAACCGAACAAGCTGGGCTTGATCGCGCTGAAAAAGTAAAGGCTTTATTTGTCGAATTATCTGAAGAAGATATTATTACAGGTGCTAGATCTGCTAGTGATTGTGAATCGACTAAAACCAATATGCTTCATGAGTTGAGATACAAATGGGTAACTCAAAATGACGATGTTGTTGAGCATTTCGATAAAACCATGGTGTTTTATAAGTACGACTCTACCGAGGAGGTTTCTAGCGAAAATGTGCTATCGTATTTTTCAGATTTAGCAACGTTCTTAAAAGATTCTGGAGATCGTATTTTAATTGTTGGTCATACCGATAGCGACGGCACTTCAGAATACAATAAAGAATTAGGTCTTAAAAGAGCTAACGAATATAAATCTCATTTGGTGAAATTAGGTGTTCCTGAAGACAAAATTACAGTGGACTCTAAAGGAGAAACAATGCCGCTTAAACCAAATGCTGATAATGAAAACAAGCGATTTAACCGACGTGTTGAAATTCAAATCATAAAATAACAATTAACCAAACAAAATAAATTATGAGATTATTACAAATAAGTACTACTGCGTGCGACGGATCTGACGTCTTTTGGCCTTGGCTTTTATGGCTTTTAGGTGCTTTTCTTTTAGGGTTTTTATTAGGGTGGCTTTTAAAATCACTTTTTGGCTGTGCTGCTAAAGAAGAGGAACCAGTAGTGAAACAAGATTTAACTAAAATTGAGGGTATTGGTCCTAAAATTGAAGGTTTACTTAATAATAAAGGTATTATTAGCTATAAACAACTTTCTAATACTAAAATTGATTTTCTTGAAGCCATGCTTGTTGAAGCTGGACCAGCTTTCATTACACATAGAGGTATGACTAGAACCTGGCCTGCTCAAGCCAACTTAGCCGATTTAGGTGAATGGGAAGAGTTAAAGAATTGGCAAGACGTTTTAAAAGGAGGCGTTTAATCTGCTTTACCAACTAAACTAAAAGAAGCCGTCTATTTATTTTAGACGGCTTCTTTGTTTTGTATAATATGGTGTTTTTTAATTAAGCTTTAATCTTCAGCATTAAAAAACACTTTGTAATAATGCATCTTTTTCTCATCATCATAACCGCGTTCTAAATATTCGGCAGAAGCATCAGGCGCATCAATATCCAATTTTATTTGAATGTTAGTATCGAGTTTAATATCGGTTTTAATTTTGCGTTTTTCCTTGGTAACTACAGCTTCAGCAACATCAAATTGATTTCTAATCACTAGGTTTTTTTCGCCTTCAAACTCTTTTTTATAATCGTCAAATTGCTGTTTGTATTTGTCTTCTTCAAAGAGTTCTTCCTTAAAACGCTCCACATTAACAATTTCATTTTCTTTAAAAAAGTCAATGGTTTTGGCTAAAAAAGTATTCTGTTCTTTAGCGCCGTAGCTTGTTTTAATAATTTCGGTCGAGAAATCTTTGCAAAGCTCTATATATTGTTGTGTGTGGTTGTTGGCATCATCGGCATATTTAATATTTAAAAAATGATTAAGCCAATATTGCGCATCGTAACTATTATTATCCACACTTAAAATAATATTGCCTTCACCATCACTTTGGTTTAAAATTAAACAGCCTTTATCTACTTTTTTCGAGCTTATTCCTTTTTGCACCAAAACATCGTAACTGTTATCTTCTAAATAAGTTTGAAAGAAATTAACTTTGTTTTCAATTTTAAAAATCCCAACAGCATTGGTTGTTATGTCTTGAAATTCTATACCTTCAAACATAACCACTAGAACATCACCCGTTTTTATTTGTGAGGAGTTAGATTGCTCGAATAAATGGGTTACAATATGTTTGGAAACATCAACAAAAGCTTCTTCATCATTAAACAATTGTGCTGCGTAGCTGTTTATTTCGTTTAAAGAAATGTTAGAATGGTGGTTAAAACGGTAGCTCTGTACCACGCTTCCAAAAGGTCTTAATAAAAAAGGCAGCATGAGTTCGTAGCTGGCTTCATCAAATTCTACGGGTTTATCTGAAAAAGCATTTTTGGTGTCGTTGAATTTATTTCCAACCTTATGTATTATAAATTGAGAAATAGAAGCGTTTTTTCTTGAAATCATTTGTGTGTATTTAAGAATGCAATAGTATTAAAATAAACCTGAAGGTTGGGTTAGAACATTTCAAATAAATCTAAAAAACGAAAATTAGTTAATTTGATATAAAATAATCGAGTTGCTTCCCCCTTTAGTTACAAACTCTAAACGCTTGTCTTTATCGATATGTTCTAACTGAATTGGACCATTTCCATAAACAGGGAAGTTGGGCAGTAATTCAGAATTACTATCAAATAAATAGACTTTATGCGCATCTAAATCGGTGGTAGTAACATATATTTTATTGTTGATGTAAAACAAACCAGGTTTAGAATAATGTCCAAAATCTAGATCGGTGGTTTTATTTTTTATGAAAAGCTTGTTTTCGGTTTGCGTCACTAATGTTTTAGATGTGGTTTGAAAATGATGTTTTTCAGTAAGGTTTAAATCTCGTCTAGAAACCCCGCCCTTAGTATCTACCGAAATTAAATCGCCACTTAAAGTCGTTGTGGTAAACGTATCATTAAATAAATAGATAGGCTCTGTAGAGTAGCTGTTAAATTCCTTAGTTTTAACGCGAACCTGTCCCGTTCTATTTAAAATATATAATTTATTTATAGTTTTAAATGTGATGTAATCTTTGCCTGAAATTCTAAAATGTTTCGGCTGACAAATAATAGCATTATTGGCTGATTTGAAAGTAAATCCAGTTACAGGTTTTCCTTTAGCGTCGTACATTAAAACATTGTTACCTTGGGTTACTAAAAGACGGTAATTTTTACGGTTATCATAATCAAATACGGCAAGTGGCTGAGTGATTTTATCGTTGAATTTTAATGCAAACGGACTCACCTCATTGCCATTACGGTCTAACACGTACACGCGGTTTGGCGTAGCAAAAGCAAGCTGAAGTCGGCCATTTTTATACATGTCAATTTGCTCAATACTACCTAAAATAGGGCCTTGCAGTTGTTTTTTCCAAAGAATTTTTCCTTTATTAGAAATTAAATACAAGTTGTTGTTTATATCCTGAACTACTATTTCTTTTTGTTTTGAAATGTGATTTTTTACAAACTGTGGATTATTCAACAAGTCATTGTCTATTTTGATGTTCAATTCTTCTGAAACCGAATTTTCATAAACTTTGGTTTTTTCCTTTTGAATCACGCCGTTTACATGAGCAAAATTAGTGTCGTATATAAATTGAATAGCAGATGCATTGTAATTTGAAAAATCGATATCTTCTGATGCTTCTATATTTTTATTCAATATTGTATTTAATGTTTCAGCATTATTAACTTGCAATATTGAAGACGCATCACTTAATGATTCTTTTGTGTTTTTAAAGAATTCTTTTTCGGCCAACGTGGTTTTATTTTGATAGCTTGAAATGATGTTTTGAAGTAATTCTTTATCATCTGAAAACACAAAAAAGTGATCTAAAACACAGTAATTAGTTGCTTTTTTAAAACTGATTAAGGGAGAAAATGTGTGTTGGAATAAATCGGGTTGACTAAAACTGTATAGGTCAATTTCGCGATACACATCGGTTTTAGTCTGCTCTCCTAAAAGCGCATCATTAGTGGCAATAATATCTAAGGAGTTTAGTACAATTGCTCGCTTATCAGCTTCATAAATTACGCCAACTTCAATAATATCGTTAAATAAAGTGGTTTCATTTACTAAAGTGTCTTTTTGCTGAAATTGAAGCAAATTCTTTTCAATAACTTTAAAGTTATCAAAAGTAAAACTTAAAAAACCATCGCTGTTTGAAGGTGTAACATGTGGCATTTGGTTTTCTTGCGGTACGGTGTTTTTAAAAACATTTATTAAGCTTTTGGTAGAATCTTTGGCTCTTGCAATACCGTTAAATTGTAAGCTGTTTTGGTGTAGTTCTACATCGACAGCGATATACTTTGTAAAGTTGTTTAGAGGTATGGAATCTTGAATGAAAAGCGATTTTAAAAACGGATTATTGGGCTTTATAATTACAGAACAAGTTTTATCGTTTCCAGTGGTGTGATATATTTTTTTTAGTTCAGAATCGATAGTGGTTTTTTCAAAAACGGCTTCAACATTAGCTTTTGATGAGGATGCGAAAAAAGTACTATCTATAACCGTACTGTAAAAAACAGCGTTGTTAATGCTAGATTTTGTGATGGTTTTCTTTTTGTATTCTAGCGTTTCTTCAATGTAATTTGGTAACGAATCGGTTTCAAATAAGGCTTTGTCGTATTTTGTAACAACCGTGTACTGTAAACTGTCTTGCGCATCTTTGGAAAGGCAAATTAATATTTCGTTGGACGGGTTTAAAACCGATAAATGATTTAATTTTTTATCTAATTGCTTGTAAGCTGAAGTTTTAGAAATTCGTTTTAGGAAATCACTATTCTTAATACCGCTCTTTACGCCATCAAAACTCGATGTTTTAATAATAACCGATGTGTTTTTTGGTGCAAAATCTATGAGTTCCAAACGTTTTGTATTGGTTTCAGAACAGCTAAAAATTAAAATAAGTAGGAGGGGAATGTATATAAATTTCATGAACCACATTAGTTTCTACAAACCTACTATATTTTTTAATTCATTAAAAACTTAAAGTTCTAACTTTAACTGTTCTGGCAATAATCTGAACGATTTTCGATGGTATTTTGTAATTCCGAATTCTCGAATGGCTTCGCGGTGTTCTTTTGTGGGATAGCCTTTGTTTTTTTTCCAATTATACATGGGGAATTCTTCATGAATTTTTTCCATATACAAATCGCGGTAGGTCTTTGCTAAAACCGAAGCCGCAGCAATGCTTAAATATTTAGCGTCGCCTTTAATTATGGTTTGGTGGGGTATGGTTTGGTAGTTTTTAAACCGGTTGCCATCTACAATTATAAATTCGGGAATGCTGCTAAGTTGCGCGATGGCTTTATGCATCGCTAGAATAGAGGCGTTTAAAATATTAATGCTATCAATTTCAGCTTCAAAAATATGAGAAACTCCAAAACACAATGCTTTTTCTTCAATAAGGGGCTTTAAAAGCATGCGTTTTTTTTCGCTAATTTGTTTCGAATCGTTTAAAATAGTATTCTTAAATTTTTCGGGCAATATTACAGCTGCAGCAGTTACTGGGCCAGCCAAACAACCACGGCCAGCTTCGTCTGTGCCACACTCTAAAGCTAAACTTGAATAGTTTTTTAATAACATGAAGCTAAAATATTCATAATTCTAAAATATCCTAATGTTATAATGCCTGTAAATTATAAGAATTGTATGTTTTAAATTTTAATTCCATATGTTATTTTACACGTTTTAGCTTCAAAAGTGAAAAATAAACCGATGAGCTAAAAAGCTTGAGTTTTGTTAACACGCTTTATTTAAAATAATTTCTCGCACTTTACGTTCAAATAATTACTTTTGCTTGGAGAAAAATTATTCCGATAACACAGTTTTAACGTTGTTGATTACCTATAAGTTGAATATGATTATAACATTAAAAGCAAATTCTAAAAAAAAGAAAGCTAAGCATAACCTTACCGTACTAGTTTCCTTGTTTCTTTTATTTGCGAATATAATAGGTGCTCAAATCAAACCTAGTCGTAATAATGTAGAGAACGACTCTATTAGAAGTCGCCAACCCAAAAGTAGCTCAAGTTCAAATAAGGCCAAAAAAATAAAAGGCGATATCGATCAGTATCAAATTATTTCTTTCAGAAACGATACCACTTTTGTAGATACGACTCTTTCAATTAGAAAAGATCATAAGTTTAATTATTTGCGAGAAGATAATTTCGGATTACTGCGTTTTTCTAATCTCGGACAAACATATAATACCTTAACCTATAATTTTGAAAACACAGAATTAATGCCTGTTTTTGGTGCTAGAGCTAAGCATTTTAATTATATGGAGGTTGATGATATAGATTATTACCGCGTGCCAACGCCGCTTACCGAGTTGTTTTTTAAAACTGCTTTTGAACAAGGGCAGTTAGTTGATGCTTTTTTTACAGCGAATATGACACCGCAATTAAATTTTTCGATTGCTTATAAAGGTTTGCGCTCTTTAGGGAAGTATCAACATATACTAACAAGTACAGGAAATTTTAGGTTTACATTAAATTATAGTACTAAAAATAACCGCTATAATGCCAAAGCCCATATGGTAACCCAAGATTTATTGAATCAAGAAAATGGTGGCTTAGATGAAGAAGGGGTTCAGAATTTTGAAAGTGGCGATCCTGAATTTCTAGACCGTTCTATATTAACCGTTAATTTTGAAGATGCTGAAAATATGCTGCTAGGTAAGCGCTACCATTTGAATCATTCTTATAAAATTATTAATCAAAACGATTCCATAGCTAAAAATGTATTAACCGTAAATCAAATTATAACTTCTGAAAGTAAATATTACGAATACAAACAAACAACTGCTGCTACCGATTATTTTGGAACCTCTTTTAATGCTTCAAATTTATCTGAAAAAGTCACGCTTAAGACCTTGTATAATGAGTTTCAGTTAAATTATAGCAACAATATTATAGGCGATTTACAACTAAATGGGAGCAACACCTATTATAATTATGGTTACAATCAGTTGGTAAAAATAAACGGACAATTAATTACCAACAGACTTATAGGAAATGTGGTTGCGCTAGGTGGAAAATACCATAAACGCATTAAAAAGTTTGATATACTAGGAGAAATAGGTGCGAATGTTTCAGGGGATTTTGATGGGAACTATTTAAAAGGAGAAGCTTCTTATCAATTAAATAAAGATATTGAAGTTGAAGCCTCAATAAACCATAGTTCGCATGCGCCTAATTTTAATAAGATGCTTTATCAAAGTAATTATTTGAGTTACAATTGGCAAAATGATTTTAATAATATTGAAACACAGCAAATAGGTTTTCAATTTAAATCGGACAAGCAGGTTAATTTGTCTGTAGATTTTTCTACAATAAGCAATTACATGTATTTTAAAAAGGATGCTGTATCGCAACAAGTATCGCCATTTCAAAACGATGAAACCATAAGCTATTTAAGAGTTAGGCTGGGTAAGGAGTTTCGAGTTGGTAAGTTTGCTCTTAATAATACGATAGAGTATCAAAACGTGCAAGACGATAATATGGTTTTAAATGTTCCTGAATTTAATACACGTAATACTTTATATTTTACGAGCCACTTATTCAATAAAGCCTTGTTTTTACAAACTGGAATTACATTTAATTATTTTACCAGTTACTACATGAATGGATATAGTCCGTTATTAGCTGAATTTTATGTGCAGAATGATAGAGAATATGGCGGTTTTCCACGATTCGATTATTTTTTAAATGCTAAAATTCGTCAAACACGCCTGTTTTTAAAAGCAGAACACTTTAATTCCTCTTTTACCGGGTTTAATTTTTATTCTGCACCCAATAACCCTTACCGCGATTTCATTGTACGTTTTGGTGTAGTTTGGAATTTCTTCTTGTAGACGAATATTTTTAACCTTAAACTCTTTTTGTTGAGGTTTTATCTAATTTTATCAGAACTTTATATTAATTTTAAAAGGATTAGCTTGTAGTTAATAATCGACGCCAGTTATCTTTAACTTAAATATTTTTTAATTATGAAAAAACTATACTTCATTCTATTTGTTTTATTTGTGAGTCAAAATTTGATTTTTTCACAAGTAGAAAATGATCTTTTACCTTTTGATGCTGAAACGTATACTAAAAGGGATAATTGGCATATTGCAATTTTCCCAATAGATTTTGCCGATATCCCACCAGTATACCGAGCAAAATTTCCAGACAAATCAAGGTGGTCCGATATAATTTTTACTGAAGATATTTCAACTTGGTTTCATGATATGAGTTATGGCACAACAACCATTACAGGCGATGTTTTTGATTACACAACGTCATCAGATGTATTTTTTGATACTTCAAATAATTCGGTGATGCAATTTCAAGATGTTTTAGATAACCTGTCTTTTACAGCACCTTCGTCTTTTGATATTAATGATTATGATTATTTGGTTTTTTTATTCTGTCATGATGCAGTGGTGCAACAAAGCATAACAACCAATAAAACTTTTGAAATAAATGGAACATCTTACACGCAGTCTGTTGTAACTGTTTCTTATCGAAATGGCGTTTTTCAAAGAAACCCATCTCAATTTGCGGAAACTGATCAGTTAACCGAGGCCAACTCATATTTAATTCCATTAGGAAAAGATATGATCGAAGAGGGTGATGCTAATTTTGCCATGAAAGAGTTTGAATCGGTACTTCTGCACGAATTAGGACATAGCATGGGGTTGGATCATCATGCAAATTCGAGTACAAATGGAGATAAGCCTGCTCATGAAACACCAGAAGTGCCAAACAATTCAAATCTTTTAAACCAGGAATATGGTAATAAGTATGCTTTAATGGGAAAGCGAGAATATGGTTTAGGTATGAATGGTGCCATGCGAGATGTTTGTGGTTTAATAGATGCTCAAACTATTTATTCTAAAAATTGGTGGGGAAAAACCACGGTTACTGTGCATCCTGTGTCCTCTGCCACAGGAAAACGTTTTATAGAAGTGCTGTTGCCAGATGAAAGAGATTTTTTGGGTTTTAAAAATCATGGCTACGAGCTAGAGTTAAGAACCAACGATGCTTATAATAGTATGTTTTCTAACCCTGAGCTTTCAAATAATATAGAAGGTTTCTTTGTGCATAAGGTTATGGGTACTGAAAATTTATTGCTAGATATGAGTCCATCTGCCAATATCGATTATTTTGGTGATTATTTTGCTGATTTAAGAGATGTGGTTTTAAAACCAGGGATGATGTATGAAAATGATGATGTTAAATTTGATAACGTAGTTGATAATACTGATGGTACCTGGTCTGTAGATATTGAAATAAAAGCATCTTTAATTGTTACGCCAGCTCCAACTTTTTCTTCTGCAACACGATTAAGTAATGGAAACATAAAAATCGATTGGGTAAATAACTGTTCAGATTGTAGTGCTTCTGAAGTTTTTACAATTACTTATAGAAAAGTAGGCGACCCTTCCTGGAATTATATTAGTGATGCCGATTTAAATTCAGGAACCTATACCAATACGTCACTGTCTGGAAACACTGATGATTATGAGTTTAGAGGAAGTATTTCAGGAAGCGCAACACACTATGATTCTTTATATTCTAATACCGTGTCTACATCAAGTCTAGGGGTTGATGAGCATTCAAAAGATGCTCCAAAAATTCACCCAAATCCAACTTCTAGTAAAATAAACATTGAATTGGATGCAGTAACTCATGTAGCTGTTTATAATACAGTAGGGGAAAAGGTACTTGAAAAATCAAACACCAATACAATTGATGTGCAAAATTTAAAATCAGGAATCTATTTTCTAAAAATTTCATCTCAAGGAAAATCTTATTACAAGAAGTTTATAAAAAAGTAAAACTATTAAATAAGGGTTGCTTCATCAGGTTGATTGAAGTTTAATACCGTATGGCTAACTCATGACATGATTTTTTTAAAGTCATTTCATGAGTTTTTCTGTTTAAGACATTAATATAGGTAACTGCAATTATTACAATAAAGAGGTTTTGTATGGCTACTCTTAGCATATATATAAAACAAACAAGGTTTATTAGCCTTTCGGCGGAAGACACCGTGGGTGCATGATGGTTGTCCTTTATAGGTATATCCACGACAAGCATCCAGTTTCTTTTAATGAGTATGGCATCTGAAGCGATTATTTTAAAGTGTAAATAGCACGTTTACTGAAAGTTAAAACTGAGACTAAAAAAACTTCAAAAAAAACCAACAAAAAGTTTGTTAGGGAATATAAAAGAGCTGTATATTTGCACCCCGCTAAGAGAGGCACAGCCACTTAAAGCGTTAGTTCATAAACAGTTTTCGGTATAAAAAAGAGGTTTTAAAAAGCTTTAAAAAAATATCAAAAAAAACATTGTGAGGTTATAAAAAGGTTGTATGTTTGCAGCCGCTAAAAACAGCAGGTCTGTTAGAGGTAAAAAAGTTCATAATATTGTTTTTATTGGATATTAAATTAAAGTAAAAAAATCTTTAAATTTTTTTTCAAAAAAACATTGTGAGTTAAAAAAAAGGGTTTTACATTTGCACCCGCTTAACAAGGAAACGCGTTAAGAAACAAAAGAAAAAAGTTCATAAACATATTGAATTGACAGCGTAAGAATTGAATTGGAAACGATTTAATTTAACAAAGAGAATAGACCATTTTGAGTACAAAGAGAGCTAATTAGTTGTTAAAGTTGTTACCTTATAGGTAGCACATTAAAATTTAACGATGAAGAGTTTGATCCTGGCTCAGGATGAACGCTAGCGG
>NZ_JACLAF010000030.1 GCF_015355625.1 Tamlana sp. I1 | reverse complement strand
CTAAACTATTTTATTAATAGAAGTACAAATGCTTCTGCAGAATCCTTTAATGCCAAAATTAAAGCTTTTAGAACGCAGTTCAGAGGCGTGAGAAACGTAAAATTCTTCCTCTATAGATTAACTACTATTTTTGCTTAATTCTAAAATCCCACAACTTTTGCTCTTGATCCGTTCTTTTGAACAAAACAACAGATTTTTATCTGCTTTATAAAAAGAAGAATCCCTGTGGGTCTCTCACCTCCACAGGGATGTAAATTGCTATTACCAACTAAAAAATTGAGGGATTAATTAATTTTTTGAAGTGTTGATGATTCAAATATATAGAGAACGATTCATTTCAACCTGCGGAAAACCCGTAACTACTTAAAATAAAAATAAAAACCCTTTATTTACAAGGGTTTACATAAGTGTTAAAGTTAAATTTTAACACTTTTTTCACAAAATAACATATTGAAAAATGGTTTAGTTTATACAAATCCTTTTTTTCTAGCTTGATTTAATAACGTTTCATCCTGGCCATCTTCAACATCAAAAAGGTCTCTAAGTTGCTTTTTTCGTTTTTCAATAGCACTTAACGAAATGTCTAAATGAGAGGCTAAATTTTTTGTTTTCACACCTTGTGATAACAAATGGAGGATCTTTCTGTTTTTATCGTCTATAACAATGTCACTATTTACGGTTTTTCTAATAATACTATTAACACTTCCGCTATAAAAAGTTACGTTATTCAACACCGTTTGAAAGGCACTTGCTAACTCGCTAGAAGTTAAATCACTTTTAATCAAAAAGCCTTCGGGGTTTATTGTTTTTATAATATTATGAATCCTAAACGACTCATTAAACATGGTTAAAATGATGATTTTAGATTGTGGCAAAACCTTTCGGGCGTATTCGGCTAAATCTTCACCTGAACTCATGCTACCATCGGTTGAGGCCGGCAAGCTAATATCTACAAACAACACATCGTAAGGCACATTATTTTTTACTGCATTATTTATGTGTGATAAAGCTTCATCACAATTATTTGCTATATGAATGGTTAATTCTTGATTATCTCGTTTTGTAAAAAGTAAGGTGTTTTGATAGCCCTCGATAATCATCGGATGGTCATCAATCATTAATATTTTAATTTTTTCAATCATAATTTATGCTATGATAATGGGACATCAATAATAACTGCAGTACCTATTTCTTTTTTAGAAGTTATATTGATAGTTCCGTTTATTTCCTTGATTCTTGATTTCATGTTTTTTAATCCGATACCAGATTTTGCGCGATTTACATCAAAACCAGTACCATCATCCATAATCATTAAACAGATGACATTATTTTTCAACTTAAAGCTAATTTCAACAGTCGTAGCTTTGGCGTGTTTATAGATATTATGAAGTGTTTCTTGGATAATTCGGTAGAAATGAATTTTAATTTTATTTGAAACATCATCCCAATTTATAGTGCCCTGACTCTCTAACTTATACTGCAACTCATAGGCTAATGTTTGGGTTTCAACCAAAGTTTTAATGATATTGATAAACCCCGAATCAGAAATAAAATCGGTATTTAATTCATGTGACACTTTTCTAATATCTTCTTCAATAACTTTTAAATCTGAAATGTACTGACTTCGTGTTTTAATAGCATCATCACTCGTATTCATGTTCAAGCTATCCAAGCTTAATCGGGTTCCAAACAACCTTCCTAAAACTCCGTCATGAAGCTCTTCTGAGATCCGCTTCTTTTCCAAAGCTCTAGCTTCTTCAATAACGTCGTTTTGAGAAAGCATGAGGTTATAAATCTCCTCATTAGTTTCTTGTTGCTTTTGAATAAACTGTAACTCTTTATTTTTATTGCGTTGAGCAAATATGATATAAAGTAAAAGTGACCCAACAAGACCTACAATTGCAATTATAATTAGCCAAGTACGCTCCTTTGCAATTTTAATATTTTCTTGTTCTATTTGATTGGTTTCAAATTTAATTCTTGTGAATTTATTTCTAATGGCGCGCTCGTTTTTTTGCAAACTATCATTTAGCTTTACGTAACTTCTTAAATAATTTGCTGCTACTTCACCATCTTCAATTTTTGATAGTAGTAATAAGGAGTTTAAAAGATCGTCGTTATGGTATTTTTCAGAAATACGCTTGGCCTGGTGGCCATAATATTTTGCTGAATCTTTTAAGCCTAAGTCGTTGTAATATTCTGCTAAATGCTGATGAATGACGATGGAATTGTACTCATCTTTACCCAAACTATCACAAACTTTTAAAGCTTTATGGTATAAGCCAGGAAGCTTTTCTCTGTTAGAAGACAGGTATAAAGTATGGGCATAATTATCTAAGACTAGAGCAAAAAATTCAGGGCGATCTCTTCCTAAACCATTATCTTGAAGAATCTCCTCAAATATTTTTATAGCTAATTTATACTGCCCAGCTTTTTTTAAAACATTTCCAATATTATTCTTGGAATTATCAATAGAAGCCTTGTTGTTTCCTTTTAGTTTTAACTTTAATTCAACGGCTTTATTGTGATACTCAATAGATTTATCAAACTGTGTTAATCCACTAAAAACCATCCCTAAGTTATTATAAAAATAAGCCTTTCTACGTATAACTTCGTCTGTTTGATCTTCAATTTGATTTAATAAAAGAATACCTTCAATAGAAGTGAGCTCACTTCCAGTAAAATCTTTTTCATCCTTTTGAAGTAAAGCAATATCTAGAAGCACAACAGCTGTATTATAGTTGTCTTTTAATGACCTAAATAATTTTTCGGCTTTATTGTTGTAGTAGTAAGCACTGTCTTCTATTTTATCAAAATAATAATACCCCAAGTTTTTGGTCATATAAGCCACCGTAAGGGTGTCTTTATACATTCTAGCCAAATTTAAATTCTGATGATTTATTTTGATGTATAAATCCTCCTTTTCAGCTTCTTGATAGAGTGTTAATAATTGAAGGTTACTTTTACGTTGTAATGAATAACTATTTATTTCTCTCGCAATTGCTTTCGCTTTTAAGGCAAGAGATTCCCGCTTCAGATAATTCTCTTTAGAATTATCTGAAGCATTTAAATAATACAGAATACTATCGAACTTTTCTTTATTATAGGTTTGCCCCAAAGAAAAATTTACGCAAAAAAATATGGATAGTAAAAGTAAAAAAAAAGATCTCACGCTGTCTTGGGGTAAATACTTCAAATGTATTTATAATTTTTCAATTTATATAACACAAAAAGCCCTTAACTACTAATCAGAGCATAATCATTTTTTAATTTAATATTTTAACGTTCATTTACAGTTCCACCTGTGTAAAATGTTTCAACACTGGGATCTGTTAAAACATCATCTTCGTGTAAATCTTGTTTAGTACAAGAAGTGAATGTTGCAATTAGAGTTACTGCTATTAATGTGATTTTTAGAATTTTCATTTTATTTTATTTTTAGGGTGAAATAATGTTGTTTGTTTTAATCTTGTATTTGTAATGTAATTTTAGCGCTCGTTTACCGTTCCGCCTGTGTAAAATGTTTCTGCACTTGGATCGACTAAAATATCGTCTTCGTGTAAATCTTGTTTAGTACAAGAAGTGAATGTTGCAATTAGAGTTACTGCTATTAATGTGATTTTTAGAATTTTCATTTTATTTTATTTTTAGGGTGAAATAATGTTGTTTGTTTTAATCTTGTATTTGTAATGTAATTTTAGCGCTCGTTTACCGTTCCGCCTGTGTAAAATGTTTCTGCACTTGGATCGACTAAAATATCGTCATCGTGTAAATCTTGCTTAGTACAAGAAGTGAATGATGCGATTAGAGTTACTGCTATTAATGTGATTTTTAGAATTTTCATTTTATTTTATTTTTAGGGTTAAATATTCAAGATTGAAATTCATAGCATAACTAACAAGCTGTATGCAATCACGTTAAAAGGAACGATATGTCATACAAAATATCGCATACATAAAAGCACTACCAAGAATATGAAACATTTTGGTAGTGCAGACTTAAAAGTCTGTAATGAATTTATTTGTGAATAAACTTAGATAAATTTTGAGTTCATTCAGCTTCTAATATAAATGAAACAAACTGAATGACATGAATTTACCTAATAATTTAGATGAGTGGAAAGGTAAACATAAGATAATACTTATAAAGTTGATTTATTGCTAATGAGCGTTGTTTTAACAATTTTGGTCACAACTTTATCAGATGGTGTTCCATTTTGAATTCTATGAATAAGCATTTCTGCAGCTTTAGCACCAATAGTTTTAGCGTGTTGGCGTATGGTGGTTAATCTAGGTACTGTATGATAGGAATCGGATTTACTTGCAAATCCAATAACAGATATATCTTTAGGTACCTTTAAACCAAAACTAACCGCCATATTAAGTCCAATAATACCTGAGGAACTATCTGCAGCAATAACTCCGTCTAAATCTTTATGCTTTTTGAAGAATGACTTTATCTTTTTTGGATGATCGTCCTTTTTTTTAATTTTTAGAACTAAAGGCTCCATAGTTCCAGTTTCTAAGATGGCTTTATTATAGCCACGTTCCCGTAACTTACCTACACTTAAATCGTTAATATTACTAATAAAAGCAATCTTTTTTCGATTTTCAGCAAGTAGGACTTTCGTAGCGTTGTAAGTAGACTCAAAATCATCTACAATAACTTTATCACATAATACATCATGTGCTACTCTATCAAACATCACAATAGGTAAACCTTGGCTAATTGTTCTTTTAAAATGATCGATTTCGTTGTTAACTTGTGTTTCTTCAGCCATAGACAAAATAAAACCGTCTACACTACCATTAGCTAATAATTGAAGACCTTCTTTTTCTTTATCTAAAGATTCGTTAGAAATACAGGTAATAATGTTATAGCCGTTTTTTGTGGCTTCTCGTTCAATTCCAAACAAAACTTTAGCTAAGAAATGATTTAAAATATTCGGAATAATAACACCTATAGTTTTCGTTTTGTTCTGTTTTAGGCTTAAAGCCACTTTATTTGGTTTGTAGTTATATAATTCAGCAAGTTCTTTAACACGTTTAACAGTTTCGCCTCCAATTTCAGTACTATTATTCAATGCTTTTGAAACCGTAGAAATCGATACATTTAACTCTTTAGCTAATTGTTTTAGTGTCACCATATATTCATCTGAAATTTTATAACCAATGCAATGTACAAAATAACTAATTGCGACTAAAAATTATTTACATAAACTAGGAACATACAAAAGGCAAGAAAGAATTAAAATTTTTATAAATGAATTAATACATTATAAGTCATAAATTAAAGAAACACTCTAATTAAGAAGGTAAAAAAAGAGCATAAAAAAAGCCTCAAACTGATGTTTGAGGCTTAGATAAAAAGTGACCGGGCTGGGGCTCGAACCCAGGACCCTCTCCTTAAAAGGGAGATGCTCTACCAACTGAGCTACCAGGTCTTTTTTGGTTGTTGGTTATTGGTTTTTAGTTGTTGGTGTTACTACTAACCAGCAACCATTAATCAATAAAAATAAAAATCCTCAACAAATAAATGTTGAGGATTCAAAAAAGGCAACGACCTACTCTCCCACAAATGCAGTACCATCGGCGCTAATGGGCTTAACTTCTCTGTTCGGAAA
>NZ_JACLAF010000029.1 GCF_015355625.1 Tamlana sp. I1 | reverse complement strand
TCTACGGATGATGAGGGAGTGGTGGCATATCATTGGGATTTCGGAGACGGAAATACAGATACTTCAGCTAACCCTATTCATACATATATCAATGAAGGTAATTATATTGTTACGCTTACTGTAACCGATATAGAAGGCCTACAAGGGACTCAACAACTTACTATTGATGTAGCAGCAAACATGCCAGCATCTTTGGTAGCAAACCCAGAAAGTCTTGATTTTGGTATTCAAGCCCTTGATGGCGCTGTTACTTATTTAGATCTTACTCTTTTTAATAATGGAGATGCAGGAGAAGACATTAGTATTAGTGCGATGACCATTTCAGGAACAGATACCTCACTATTTAGCATTGGGGAGACCTTCCCAATTGATGTATTGGCGCAAAATTCACAAATAATACCTGTTAGTTTTACGCCAGATGGCAGTGTTGGAAGTAAAACAGCAGCTTTAGAAATAACACATTCAGGTGAAAACAGTCCGTTAATTATTCCTTTAGATGCGGTACTAAATGATCCAAACATGTTAGTGCCTTTGGTACGTATTAGCGCGGGTAGTAAAACAGTAATCGCTAGTACAGATGGCGGACCAGACTGGGAGAAAAATTCGACTAATGGAGCTTATAGTGGAACATCCTTCTCGGTAAATACAGGAACTTCATATTCCGGCAGCTTCCTTTATTCTAATAAGCATAGTTCTATCCCTAATTATATCGATGAGAATACTTTTAAAGGTTTATTTAATCGATATAGATACGATGCTATTGCCGCTCCAGAAATGGAGTATTCAATACCTGTATCTAATGGAACTTATACTGTTAATTTATTCTTTGGAAATGGTTATTCAGGAACAAGTCAAGTAGGAGATAGGGTTTTCGATGTTCTTATAGAAGGTAAAATTGTTCAGGATAATTTGGATTTAATTGAGGCATTCGGACACCAAGTGGCAGGAATGTTGTCTTATGTTGTAACTGTAAATGATGGTGTATTGAACATCGCTTTCGGACATGAGGTAGAAAACCCATTAATCAATGCTATAGAAATAATAGGAGGAGCTGTAATTTCTAATCAATCACCAGTTGCAATAGCCAGCGCTTCAGATTTAACAGGAGAAGCACCGTTTGAAGTTTCCTTTACAGGAAGCAATTCTACGGATGATGAGGGAGTGGTAGCATATTATTGGGATTTCGGAGACGGCAACACAGCTAATACAGCAGACCCTGTTCATACTTATACTTCTGAAGGTACTTATGTTGCTACACTTACCGTAACTGATGCTGAAGGGTTGCAAGGTTCTAAACAACTCACTATTGAGGTTATAGCAGTTGGTGTTAATCAATCACCAGTTGCAATAGCCAGCGCTTCAAATTCAACTGGAGAAGCACCGTTTGAAGTTTCCTTTACGGGAAGTAATTCTACGGATGATGAGGGAGTGGTGGCATATCATTGGGATTTCGGAGACGGAAATACAGATACTTCAGCTAACCCTATTCATACATATATCAATGCAGGGAATTATATTGTTACACTTACTGTAACCGATATAGAAGGCCTACAAGGGACTCAACAACTTACTATTGATGTAGCAGCAAACATGCCAGCATCTTTGGTAGCAAACCCAGAAAGTCTTGATTTTGGTATTCAAGCCCTTGATGGCGCTGTTACTTATTTAGATCTTACTCTTTTTAATAATGGAGATGCAGGAGAAGACATTAGTATTAGTGCGATGACCATTTCAGGAACAGATACCTCACTATTTAGCATTGGGGAGACCTTCCCAATTGATGTATTGGCGCAAAATTCACAAATAATACCTGTTAGTTTTACGCCAGATGGCAGTGTTGGAAGTAAAACAGCAGCTTTAGAAATAACACATTCAGGTGAAAACAGTCCGTTAATTATTCCTTTAGATGCGGTACTAAATGATCCAAACATGTTAGTGCCTTTGGTACGTATTAGCGCGGGTAGTAAAACAGTAATCGCTAGTACAGATGGCGGACCAGACTGGGAGAAAAATTCGACTAATGGAGCTTATAGTGGAACATCCTTCTCGGTAAATACAGGAACTTCATATTCCGGCAGCTTCCTTTATTCTAATAAGCATAGTTCTATTCCTAATTATATCGATGAGAATACTTTTAAAGGTTTATTTAATCGATATAGATACGATGCTATTGCTGCTCCAGAAATGGAGTATTCAATACCTGTATCTAATGGAACTTATACTGTTAATTTATTCTTTGGAAATGGTTATTCAGGAACAAGTCAAGTAGGAGATAGGGTTTTCGATGTTCTTATAGAAGGCGAAATTGTTCAGGATAATTTGGATTTAATTGAGGCATTCGGACATCAAGTGGCAGGAATGTTTTCTTACTCTGTAACTGTAAATGATGGTGTGCTAAACATTTCTTTTGGACATGAAGTGGAAAACCCGTTAATAAGTGCTATTGAAATAATGGGGCAATCAACCAGTTTTGTTTCTGTATCAAAAACAGATAGTGTAAATAGTTCTGATTCTAGTTTCTCTGATAAAAGTCAGGAATCAAAACTAGAGTTAAATATTTCTTGTAGTTTAATCCCTAATCCTGCAAGTAATTATACGCAGTTAATATTTGATAATGAATTATTGGAAGTAAATGCTATTTTAATTTATAATAGCAATGGTCAATTGGTGAAATCTGTTAACGACCCAATTAAATTAAATTTTAAATACGATATTAAATTATTTGATTTATCGGAAGGGTTGTATTTTGTAAATATTATGACTTCTGAAGGTGTAATGATTACAAAAAAATTAATGATCAGGTATTAAAATAATCATCTTATAATTAAAATAAATTATTTAATCCCGGCTTTTAGTCGGGATTTTTATTGTTAATAGTATTTAAATTATCTCCTTGTTGAAAAGTCATAGTATCGCAACGAGTAATAAAAAAAAACAATATAATATGGGATAATTTTAAACTTTTTTACGAAATAAGAAAATTAAAAATAAGTTCTGAGAATAGGTGTAAAATTAAGGCGTTTCGAGAGTTGTTATTAGATAATTATTATGTTGGTTTCAGAAGATTTATTGTTAAAAATAATATAGCATAAGTCTGTAATCGTAAAATGAACGTAACTAACTATCGAGGGGTAAGATTTATTATTTTGAAACGTTTTCAAGATTTATTGTTTAAAATTTCAATCATTAAAAATTCGACAACAGTATTTTTTTATCCGACTAAAAGTAAATAATTCCGTTTAAATGTTTTTTTATATATTTGCCATTCAATTATTTACCGCTTACATATTAATAAGCATTTGGTTATAACTTTTAGATTAATCAGTAATTTTTAAAGAGACATATTAATGAAGTACATCACTTATTTTTTAATTTTATTTACAAGTATCATAAATGCGCAAAAAGTTACTGGTGAATTAAAAAAATGGCACAAAATTACAATTGAATTTACAGATGATGAAACTTATTCTGAAACAGGTACACCAAACCCATTTTTAGACCGAAGATTAAATGTTACTTTTAATCATGCTGGTTCTGGTAAATCGTATATAGTCCCTGGGTACTTTGCAGCCGATGCAAATGCAGCTGAAACGAGCGCAACAAGTGGTAATAAATGGCTTGTTCACTTTGCTCCAGATGAAGAAGGAGCATGGACCTTTTCTGCTTCTTTTAGAGAAGGTAATAATGTAGCAGTTGCTTATCCATCGAGCGCTTCAGATGGTTCTGCTAGCACAGGAATAGATGGTCAGTCAGGTACTTTAAAAATTACAGCAACCGATAAGGTTTTACCTGATAACAGAGCAAAAGGACGTTTAATTTATGATGGAACTAGATACCCAAAATTCTCTGAGACAGGTGAGTATTTTATTAAAGCAGGTCCTGACTCTCCTGAAAACTTTTTGGCCTATAATGATTTTGATGATGTATTTAATGGAGGTGTTGATTATCGAAAAGACTATGCAAAACACATAGCGGATTGGAATAATGGAGATCCTGTTTGGAAATCATCCAAAGGGAAGGGAATAATAGGAGCAATAAACTATTTAGCTAGTGTAGGTATGAATAGTATTTCATTCTTAACCATGAGTAAAAATGGTGGAGATACAAAAGATGTTACTATGCATGTAGACTCTGGTTCTGGAAGAAATTCAATTTTAGATTATACAAGATATGATGTTTCAAGAATTGCACAATGGGAAATTGTTTTTGAACACGCTGATGTAAAAGGAATGTTTCTCCATTTTAAAACACAAGAAATGGAAAATGCAGCGCAATTAAATAATGGAGATTTAGGCGTTGATAGAAAATTATATTACCGAGAATTAATTGCACGTTTCGGGCATCATTTATGTTTAAACTGGAATATGGGTGAAGAAAACGAAGGCAATAGTAATCATGGAACTGTTAATACACAACAGCGTATAGCACAATTAAAATATGTGAAAGATATCGATCCTTATCAACATATAAGGGTAGTGCATTCAGCAGGTAGTACCGACGGTCAAGATGCTTTGTATAATCCATTATTAGGAAATAATTCCGAACTCATGGGGGTGTCAATGCAGTCTATCATTAAACAAGTAAATTCAAGAACCAAATATTGGGCAGAACGTTCATATAATAGCGGAAAGCAATGGTTAATTTCTACAGATGAAACAGGTACAGGAGGCGAAGATAATGCTGATAACAGAGCCTATAAATTATATGGATCTTATTTTGCAGGTGGTTATGGTGTAGAGTATTATTTTCAAGGCGAAGATTTTACAGTTCAGGATTTTAGAAGTGGGGACAAACCAGGTGTTTGGGCAGCTGCCAAACACGCAATAGATTTTATGAAATTAATTCCCTTTACCCAAATGATTGGAGATAATACTTTGATTTCAGGGAGTTCTACCAGACGTTTGTTTTATAAGAATAATGAAGTTTATGCCGTTTATAAATCGGAAAATGATTCTAACTTAAATTTAGAAACT
Organism: Tamlana sp. I1; assembly: GCF_015355625.1. GTDB lineage: Bacteria > Bacteroidota > Bacteroidia > Flavobacteriales > Flavobacteriaceae > Pseudotamlana. The sequence continues at coordinate 1,166 of NZ_JACLAF010000029.1, read as the reverse complement.
AATAATACTGGAGGTGTTTTTACCGTGAAATGGTACGATGTGCGAAATGGAGGCTCACTACAGAATGGTACTGTACGTACAATTAACTTTAATGGTGAGAAGCAAAATATTGGTTTACCTCCAAATAATACAGATAAGGACTGGGTTGCCCTTATAACAAACAATTCAGTGGCTTCTACACCACAGCTATCTATAAACAATGTGGCTGTTAACGAGGGGGGCGAAGCTATTTTTAAAGTAACGCTAAATAATACAGCTAATAAACCTTTTAGTGTTTCATACACTACCAAAGAAGGAACAGCCTTGTCAGAATCTGATTTCACGATGAAAAGTGGTACGTTAAATTTTGATGGAACCCCCGAGACAAAAACCATAGTTATTAATACTACTGAAGATAGTGTTCCAGAAGCAGATGAGCAATTTTCAGTGTATTTATCGAATGCAACTGAAGGTGTAGAGATTATTGATGATACTGGAGTAGCAACGATTAATGATAATGATGCTCTAGGCTATGTTTCTATAGCTGATGTAACGGTTACAGAAGGTCAAGAAATTGAATTTGAAATCATTCTTAACAATGCTGTTAGTGGTGGGTTTACCATAGATTATGTTACAGCAGATCATTCGGCTACTTATGGAGAAGATTATATTAACGGTAAAGGATCAGTTAGTTTTTTAGGTTTAGCTGGTGAAACTCAAGTTGTTCGTATTCCTACTATCGATGATGATTTATTTGAAGGCATGGAACAGTTTGCGTTAAACTTAAGCTCATTAGATACTAATGTTTCTTTTACCAACGACCAAGGATTGGCAACTATAAACGATAATGATAGCTCTAGCATCAGTATAAATGATATCACAGTTACTGAAGATAATAATGCCATTTTTACTGTTTCTTTAGATAACGCTGTTTCAGGAGGTTTCACAGTAGATTTTTCAACGGAAAACAATTCAGCTAAAGCAGGAGAAGATTACACTGCTATTACCGGAAGTTTAACCTTTAATGGAAATGCAGGAGAAACCCAAAGTATTAATATTACTATTTTAGATGATGCACTTGTAGAAAGCACTGAAAGCTTTTTTGTGAATCTGTCCAATGCCACAAATAACGTAACTATTGCAAATTCGCAAGGCACGGCTACAATTACAGATAATGATATAGCTGC
>NZ_JACLAF010000028.1 GCF_015355625.1 Tamlana sp. I1 | reverse complement strand
CCACGGCGTGGCTAGTAGTCTAACATTTGGATTGATAGCTACTATTTTCTTTAAAATAGGAATCAAATCTGTTTGGTCTGGACCAGCTAAAGAAAATTCAGATAAATCTTCGTCGGTATCTCCATAGGCCACTTCATTATATGTATAGGCAAACTCACTTAAATCTGAGGCACCAAGACTAATGCGTATCAATGATGAACGTATGCCATTGCTAGGATGAAATAGCTCTTCTAACAGTGCATCTTGGTCTGTTTGATTCATAGAACGAATAGCTTTGGCACTACCTTGCGTCAAAGTCCACCCAAACCCTACTACGGATTGATATGTTTGGGTATCATCAATGGATACAACCGTATTGTTATCAATAAAAGTGGTAGAAAAATTTGCATCAGCCTGTTGCTCTAGCAATGCTGACTGGTCGCCTTTTGTTAAATAGACTGAGACGGGAGAAGTCGTTTGGGCATGAGCTGCCAAAGTCAAAATTAGCCCTGTAACAAGACTAATGCCTCTTATTATCTTATTTGGGTAATATGTTTTTTGTAAAAACCTCTTCAAAATAAGGTTCTTCTTTTGTAAAAGTTTGATCATGCCTTTCAGTTTTTTTTAGTTATGGTTATAAAGCTTTCATAATCTCTAAATATATTGCTCCGATATATAAAAACGAGTTATAATGGACTAAATAAGCTAAACCAAAAATAAATTCTTAGACTAAAAAAAAAGGAGGGCATTTTATTAAAACAAAGGGGGTAAAATGGTTTAAACCAAACGATTATGATTTCACCTCCTAATAAGGATATATTACAAGATACTTTTCGTTTTGATGGGATATCGAAAATATTAGTAAGGATGGATCTGTAGCTACCCGTGCTTTAAAAGCATGATATTATTTTTTATCTCTATATCTCCCATTGGAATGCAAAAACTCCTTATGTTCTATCGGTAATTCTTGAAAATGTAAATCTTAAAAAATTAATATTGTAGAGTACTATTTACCTAAATTCACAACATACTTTTAAATTTTAATAAAAAAATAACACCTTAAAGCTTAAACGGTAGTTGCAAATGTATGTCTAGCAACATGAAATGTGACACTCTTACCTATACCGACCTCCTTAATAATTGTTTTTAAATGCTGGTTTACTTTTTGATTAGAAAAAACAGGCAACAAACAAGATGAGCTATCGTAATCAACATTATTCATATATTTATTAAGAATTTCAAGGGCTTGAGGTAAAAGAGGTACTTTAACTTTTGTTTTTGTCTTTTTCCTTCTAACATCAATCCATAATTTACCATCAACACCTTCAACAATACCTTTTCTAGTTAAACTCTTAATTTCTATATAACTTAATCCTGTATAACAAGCAAACAAAAACATATCTTTTACAATCATTAAACTAGAATTATCCGAAGTGAACTTCTTTACACTAATTAATTCTTCAGGTTCCAAAAAATCACTTTCGTAATCTTCAAACTTCAAAGAATACATATTAAACGGATTTATAGAAAAACAGCCTAACTTAACAGCAATATTAATTAACTTTTGAAAGCGCTCCATATGCTTCATTATCCCATTATTCCCTAAAGGTTTTGATACTTTCAAGGATGGCTTACTTCTAAGAAATTGTTCAAATTCAACAATAAACTTGTAATCAATAAAATTAAGATGCACGTCATCCTTTTTATATTTATGCTGCGTAAAACGCCTTAAATATTTCTCAGTTGCATAATAATTTTTAAGAGTTCCTTTTTCTAATTTAACAGACTCTACTTCCCAATGATAATTGATAATATCACCCAGAGTTTCAAGTAATTTATCGGTCCCTAAATAGCTTGACTTAATAGCTTGTGCAGAAATAGGTTTACCCTCAAAATACAATTGCCTATGACAATCCATTAAATCAGCGTAAATCTCATCTAAATATAAGTTAATACTCTGTGCACCTTTGATCCTTGGATTAAGTCTTAAGGATTTTGAACACCAATAAGATTCTAAGGTTGTACGTTTTACGCTGATGTCAGCACATATTCCATCCACACGAATACGTGCATAAATCGGAATTTGTCCGTCATCTTTGACTGCTGTCTTTTTCAGCAAAAAGCCAATACTAAATGATTTTGTGGTTTTCATTACATTTCACTTTAGTTAAACAATGATTAAAGTGAAAGTCAAATCTAATTTTACATGCCTATAAACTGATGATTATGTATATATTTTCTATTAAAATAGGACACCGAATGGCGTCTTAACAACAAGAAAACAAACCAATACAATTCATTAACATTCAGCAATTTATAAAAAAATTCCTTTATAAAAAAGGACACCGTATAGGACATCCTCATAATCGTTTTCAAACGAATTCAAACAAAACCAAAAAATATTAAAACACTGAAAATCATTTATTTAACATTTATTTAGTTTTCAATATTTCAATTTTGTCGGGATGACAGGATTTGAACCTGCGACCACACGGCCCCCAGCCGTGTACGCTAACCGGACTGCGCCACATCCCGATATTTATATGAGTAGCCAAACGTTTATCCAAATTATTTGTTTGTCCAACATAATAACGGCTTAAGGTTTCACTATAGATGATATAAACTAAATATTCCAATAAATCTTTTATCTTTCACTACGACCATCACGCTATAAGCGTGATACGCTAACCGGACTGCGCCACATCCCGATATTTATATGTGATACTTAACCAACACTACATAAGATTTTTGTATTAGGCGGTCAGCTCATCATAGAATTAACTATTATCTTCTAAGTATCTTTTTATTCCACGCTTCTTTATTTTTGTTTCTATCGACATAGCTTCTGTTCGATTGCTAAAACTATAAGTTTTCACCAAAACCCAAGGAACTCCTTTACTAGTGTATTTAGCTCCTCCTCGATTATGAGTAGCAAAACGTTTATCCAAATTATTTGTTTGCCCAACATAATAACGGTTTAAGGTTTCACTATAGATGATATAAACTAAATATTCCAATTAAATCTTTTATCTTTCACAACGACCATCACGCTATAAGCGTGATACACTAACCGGACTGCGCCACATCCCGATATTTATATGAATAGCTAAACGTTTATACAAATTATTTGTTTGCCCAACATAATAACGGTTTAAGGTTGCACTATAGATGATATAAACTAAATATTCTAATTAAATCTTTTATCTTACACAACGACCATCACGCTGAAAGCGTGATACGCTAACCGGACTGCGCCACATCCCGTATAATACAAAAGAGTTGTAAAATTACATTTCAAAGAAAACAATTTTAGGGAACATTTAAAACTAAATTCTTAAAAATTAAAGCATAAAAAAACCGAAGCTTTAGCCTCGGTTTTAATGTATTAAGGTTTAATCCTTTTTAATTATAAGTTGATGTAGATACTTCAAAACTTGGCTCTATTGCAGCCAAATAACGCTCCGCATCTAACGCAGCCATACAACCAGTTCCAGCAGCTGTAACGGCTTGTCTGTAAACATGATCAGCAGCATCGCCAGATACAAATACACCTTCAACATTAGTTTTAGAAGATCCTGGTACATTAATAATGTATCCTGTTTCATCTAAATCTAAAAAGTCTTTAAAGATATCGGTGTTTGGTTTATGGCCAATAGCAACGAAAAACCCTGTAGCTGGTATTTCGTGCTTTTCATTTGTTTTATTGTTATACACACGAACCCCAGTAACTACTTGTCCGTCGCCTAAAACTTCATCCGTTTCTGTATTGAATAAAATCTCTATATTTTCAGTTTTTTGAACTCTAGCCGCCATGATTTTAGAAGCTCTAAATTCATCTCTACGTACAAGCATGGTTACTTTTTTACATAACTTAGATAGATAATGTGCTTCCTCGCAAGCAGAATCTCCTGCTCCAACAATAACCACTTCTTGGTTTCTATAAAAGAACCCGTCGCATACCGCACAAGCAGAAACACCTCCACCTAGCTTTAAATATTTTTGTTCAGAATCTAAACCTAAATATTTAGCAGAAGCCCCTGTAGAAATAATAACTGTATCACAGTGGATTTCTTTATCACCGTTAACCCATACTTTATGAATAGGTCCAGCGAAATCTACTTTAGTAATCCAACCATCACGAATGTCTGCTTCAAAACGCTCAGCTTGCTTTTGAAGTTCCATCATCATTTCTGGGCCTGTTACCCCATCGGGATATCCTGGAAAGTTTTCAACTTCGTTGGTTGTTGTTAACTGACCTCCAGGTTGGGTACCTTGATATAACACAGGACTCATATTAGCTCTAGCAGCATAAATTGCAGCAGTGTAACCTGCAGGACCAGAACCTATAATTAGGCATTTTACTTTTTCTATTGTATCGGACATAATCTTAACTTTTTAACATCACAAAAGTAGTTTTTTTGTTAGAAAATATGCAGTTAAGTTATCAACAGTTTTTATGTGATAATAAACTTTAACTATAAACTAAAATGAGTTTCATAAAAAAAGCCTCGATAAACGAGGCTTTTTAAAATATGTTTAAACAGGCTTATTGAATTTGCAATTTTGCTCTGTTGTCTTCAATCTCTGCTGCATCTTTTAAAGCATTGTACAATCTGCCGTTTACGATGCTTGATTTTTGTTGCTCTACACGGTTAGCAGCAGCTTGGTAGTTCTCTAATTTTACTGCTGGCGTCACTTTAGTTACTTGAACCATGTACACCCCTTTTTCGCCTTCTAATAATCCTGAAGTTTCACCTTCATTTAATCCGAAAGCTGAACCTACAACAAAAGGCTCTCTTCCAGCCCCTGAAATTGTTGGGTTTTTCATATTAATACCTGCAGCTGTTTTAACCGAAGTTTTTTCCGCGGCAGCGATATCTTCCAACGTTTTAGCAGAAATTCTATCTTTAATCATTTCGGCTTTCTTTTCTTTCTTCAAGATTGGTAAAACACTTGCTGTTGCATCTTCTACAGACATTAACCCTGCTTCGTTTTTAGCAACAACTTGCGCGATAACATAACCTCCAGGAATGTTAAAACGTTTAATATCTCCTACTTCGATATCACTTTCAAAAGCCCAACGTACAATTGGTCTTTGGTTTCCAACACCAGGAATACTTTCATCTAAAGCTTTAATACCATTTACTGGTCTTACTGTAAACTTATTTTCTTTAGCTACAGTTTCAAAATCACCTTCGCCAGCTTTAATTTCAAAATTAGAAGCATCTCTAAACACTTTATCAGTAGTAGCTTCAGAAGGCTCAATTCTTCTAGCAATAGTTCCTACTTGAACTGCTTTTTTAGGATCTTTTAACCCCTCTATCTCTATAATATGGTAACCAAAAACAGTTTTAACAATATCAATATCTCCAACTTTTCCACCAAATTCGAAATCGTTAAATTCTGGAACCATACTATTATAAGGATGCCAATCGTAACGTCCTTCTTTAGCAATACTTCCTTGATCTGAAGAATACGTCGTAACAAATTCTGGGAATCTAGAACGATCTCTTTTTAAAATAGTTAATAAACTATCTGCTGTAGCTTTAGCTTGCTCATCAGTTTGAACAACCGTTTGGTCCGCGCTTTGAGACCCTAAGAAAGGAATTAATATGTGTCTTACTTTTGCTGAATCTGGAATTTGTTTAACAGCAATAACTTTAGAAACTTTAAAGAAACCACCTTCTTTGTAAGGTCCAAAAACTTCACCTTCGTTTAAATTATAGATGTCGTTTGCAAATTCATTTGATAAATCAGATTTGAATAAAAAACGCTTATCAAACTTAATATCTGAAGCTGCTACTGCGTTGATATAATCTTCGTTATCCTTAACTTTAGCAAAAGCCGTAATGGTATCTTTTCTACCAGTAGCATCAACTAATTGCCCATTGATGTAGCGCTTAAGTTCTGCTTTAATCGCGTTTTCATCTTCAATTGAAGCAACTTCTTTAAGTTCTACAAAACGAATATCTCTTGAAGCCTCAACTTCAAATTGTTTTTTATGATCGTTGATATAACTAGAAATATCAGATTTAGATACCTTAACAACACTATCAGGAATTGATGAATAAGCAACTTGAACATATTTGATGTCAACTTTATCGCCTTCTAATTTGTGTTCTAATTCACCTTCAGCTAAAGTTCCTGTTAAACCTGCTTTAACCATGCTAAAATAGTTTTGGTTAAGTGCGTTTGATGCTATTTGTTTTTCATAATTCACCCAACTGCTAAAACCTGCAGGCGATGTTTCTTTTAAATTAGCAATATATTCGTTTAATTTATTTTCATCGAAAACACCAGCCTCGTTTAAAAACTCTGGGCTTGACGCTAAAGAGGTTCTTAACAAATCTCTCATTTGGTCTTTTTCTACAGTAATACCAAGCTCTTCAAATTGCGTTTCCATAACAGCTTGTCTTACTTCTTGCTCCCATACACGGTTCATAACTTGTGTATTTGTAGCGTTTGGTCCTGCTTGTCTTTGAGCTACTTCAACTTTTTGCAAAAAGTCTTCACGTGTAATTTCTATACCGTTTACGGTGGCGATTACGTTTTGCGATTTTGCTGTAAGTGCATCTGTGTTTCTAAACAAATCTGCTAATACAAAAGAAAAAAGTGCTAACGCAATAATTAATATTAAGAATAGTGAACGTTGTCTTATCTTGTTTAAAACTGCCATTTGAAAAATAAATTTTAATAAGCCTTTGGGGCTTTCTTGTTAAGTTACTGTCAATTACACGCGAACTGACAAAAATATCGTGCGCGAAAATACCATTTTCATTTTAATAATAAAAGCAGAACTATGTATTTTAATCGTCATCCAATACAATAAGCTCTACCAAGTCGATTTTGGTATTTGAGACCTCTAAAATAGTAAACTGAAAGTTGTCTATTTTAACCACCTCGTTTTGATCTGGAATCTCTTCGGTATGATTAACAATAAGACCTCCAAGCGTTTCGTAATTTTCGCTTTCGGGAAGATCTAATTTATAAGTTTCATTAATATAATCAACCTCTAAACGTGCTGAAAACTTATATAAATTATCATTTACATGCTCTTCAATTAAATCGACTGAGTCGTGCTCGTCTTCTATTTCGCCAAAAAGTTCTTCAACAATATCTTCAACCGTCATAATTCCTGATGTACCACCGTACTCATCTAAAACCACAGCAATACTACGGCGTTTTTTAGTAAGCACATTAAGCACATCTTTAATAAGTACCGTTTCTGGCACAAACTCTACAGGCGTTATCATGGCTTTAATACTGCTTGCTTTTTTGAATAATTCAAAAGAATGCACATAGCCAATCACATCATCAATAGTATCTTTATAAACCAAAATTTTGGTACGCCCCGTTTCTGTGAAAAGGGCATTTAACGATTTGATAGAATCATTAATATCAACCGCAATAATTTCGGTACGCGGTATCATGACTTCCCTAGCTTTTACTTCGGAAAATTCGAGAGCATTTTGAAAGATTTGAATTTCACTATCCACATCATCATGCTCTTCAACAGATTGCATTTGCTCGCTAATATAGTTTCCTAGCTCTACTTTAGTGAAGGCTAATTGAATTTGATCGCCTTCAGTTTTAAAAAACACTTTAAGCACAAAATCTGAAATCCAAATCACAAAATCTGAAATGAGCGTAAAAAGAACGTAGAAAAAATACGCAGGAACCGCCAAAGCCTTAATTAATTTATTCGCATAAATTTGAAAGAATACTTTAGGTAAAAATTCGGCAGTTATTAAAATAACAATTGTAGAAATAATGGTTTGGGTAAGTAAACTTAAATCGGTTAATAAGTAATCTATAAAACCGTATGAAGTTGGTAATAAAGATTGAAACCAATTCACCAATAAATCACCCATAAAAAACCCATAAATAACCAAAGCTATATTGTTACCAATAAGCATAGTGGTTATAAATTTTGAAGGTTTTGCGGTAAGTTTAATTAATGCCTTTGCAAGCAAGCCATCTTGCTTCTTTTCAATTTCAATGTGTATTTTGTTTGAAGACACATAGGCAATCTCCATACCTGAAAAGAAAGCAGAAAGAATTAAAGATGCAATTATAATAATTACATAAACACTCATTTACTTAGAATTATCTTTATTATCATATTTCCTTCTGAATTTCCCTCTGAAGAAAAACATAAAAATAGCCAAACCTCCTAATGCCATAGATATATAAGCTTTATCAGGGTCGTTTTCCCATTTTACGGCACCATCATATAAAAACAAAGCGGCAAATACTAAATAAGCATATTGAAAAATCTTAGAATATTTCATGATTGACATTTAATTTTACTAATGTGTAAAGATAATTAAAATTGAGAAAGCCGCTTTTTAATAAAGCGATTTATTCTTCTAGAGTAATAATTCCGGTAACTTCTAGAACTTCGGCGTTAGTGAATTTCATATTCGAATCGAAACCATTACCATCTATTAAATCTTGTTCCGATTTGAAGGTAACATGCTCGTTGGTATACAACCATTCATTTTTTTGATCGAAATACAACTGGTCTGTTTTTAACACTCTATTATCGTGTGTCGTGATGACTACATTTCCTTGCATATCGATTAAATCGGTTTCGGTATAAATAATAGCATAATCGGCAACTACAGTGCTTTTTTTATTCGCTTCATCGAAAACATCTAATTGAACGCCGTCTACAAACTCGTTAAAAGGAAAGTCTCTGTTTGAATAATCTAAGGTCTTTGTACTGATTAGATTGGCAGTAACACGACCCGAATCGGTGTATTTTAAGTTAAGATTATAATCGACACCAATAGGTTCATTTTCAGAAATCCCTAATTTCTGAACCTGATTAAAACTATCATTACATGAAAAAAACATAGCCACAGTAAAAACTGTGACTATGTTTAGAATTTTATATGTAACGTTTGTTTTCATTAAATACTTGGCACCTTAACCGAAGAACCAATCCAACAACCAATAGTAATGGTTTGTCCTGATCTTCCTGAGCTAAATACTTCAGATTTTTGAGGTGCTTTGTGTAAATAACTTGTCGCAGATTTTGATGCTGCACTAGACATTGTTGGATCTACACGTGCTGCTTTTTTAGCTTCTTCTGCTGCTAACCAATATACTGCTCTTTTATCAAAGTTATCTTTACCACAATCATTTGCACTTGCTGCATACATTGCTGCAATAGCAATATGTGGCTTTCCGCTAGACGGGTTAAGCTTAAGCGCCATTCTGTAGTAATCTCTTGCTTTAGAATAACTTCTTTTAGCTTTTAATTTTGAAGCAATTCTATAGTATAATTTCGATTTTTTGAAGTTATCAGTCTCTAAACTAATCGCTTGCTCATAGAATTTTATAGCCTCGTTAGATTTACCTTCTTTATCTTTTAAGATCCCTAAATAGTAAGCAGAGTTTGCTGAAGGACTTAAATCGTGGTAAGCATTAACTAACTTAAAGAATAACGGATCGTCTGTACATTCTTTTTCAGACATTTTCCCTGCAGCTCTTTGTAACCAAACAGCATTGGTTTTGTTAGCTTCAAAATCTTTACTATATAAAGGAATAAGGTTTTCACAGTTTGCTCTATCCCCTAATTTTTGATCAATTCCAGAAGCAATTTGATCGTAAGCTTTTAAGTAGCTTTCATAGTACTTTTTATATTTTTCTTCCTTTTTAGTTAAAGCTGTTCCTGCTTCTTCTTTTTCAATTAATTTGTTTAAATCTTCAGAGTAATTTTGGATTTCACCTTCAACTTTTTCTGCGATATCGTCATATTTATTGAATAAATCGGCTGCAGGCTTTTTACCAGCATCATACAAATCAACCATTAATGAGAAATACGTATATAAACTTTTCGGGTTAGTAAACGTTGCTTTATCTAAGTGGTATGCATCATCAAAACACTTGTATAACTCCTCATCTGTTTTTTTCAAATCAGCTCTATTGTCATACATTAATTGACAGGATTTTGCTGCGTACTCCCCTTTAGGAGTTTTAGAAGCAAAGTGTAAAGCACGCTCATCCCATAATTTTCTAAGATCATTTATAAATGCAACTTTTTCAGCACCTGCTGAATTGTCAATTTTATGGTTTAATATTTTTTCTCCATCAATATAGATGGCGTTATTAAACTTTGGACATTTATTTCTTACAGCCATCCATGGTTCGTAAGCGGCGTCGTAATTCTTAGCTTTAACATACTCATGAAAAATGGAAAGTTTGTTAATACACTCTTCATCTTGCTGTGCAAAACCAACATTTAATCCAATAAATAATAATGCTAATAATGTAATTTTAGTCTTCATAATAAATTTAATCGTTTTAATCGTATTTTCTTTTCTGAAACCATCTATCGTTTAAAGATAAACTGATTTGGAATGTTATAAAGTTTTCTTGTATCAAATCACTTTCTGTAGTGCCGCGTTTACCAAACTCGAGCCCCATGTTTGCATTTGAAAACAATCTAGCATCTCCTACCGGCAATCCTACTCCAAAAGACATGCCAAACTCTTTAATAGATTGGTTGTTAATATTTAATCCTGTATTTTCAAAGCGTAAACCACTTCTATAAACCACTCTTTTAAAATAGCTTGTAAATGAATTGTATTGTGGAATAAAAAAGCCACCTAATGAGAATCTAGAAGCATCTTCATAGGCCGCATCATCACTTGAATACAACACATTTGAAAATTCGCTTGAGTTATGCGACATATATTCTGCGCCTAAAAACCAACTTCTTGGCTGACCTACTCCTAAACCAAAAGTAACTCTTGACGGCATTTTTAATTTAGTTTCCGCCAATCCTATAGCGCCTAAATCTTCAATTACTGTATTTACTACAGATTCGGATCCTGTGCTCGAATTAAAAACAATGGTAGACATCGATCGTAAATTTTGAGAGGTCAAATTACTTTGTGGTGTATATGTTAAACCTGAAACAACTTCAAGCCTATCGGTAATCATTCTCTTATAGGTAATCCCAAAGTTTACATTTAAACCACTTAAATCGGATCTGTTATTTTCTTTAGTTTGATATTGCGTAGGCAAGCCATTATCATACTGTAATGCAATGTTGTTGTTTTTAATATTTCCGAAGTTATACTCCAAATCTAAACCAATAGATAATCCTTTTGTTAACTGATATCCAGCACCAAGAAAGACTTTATTAAGTCCACCTTCTCCTGCAAATCTTCTTCCTAAATCGCCGTCGGCATTTAAAGATTCTACCTTATATCCAACTGCTGTATAGGGCATGATACCAAAACCAAATCCTAATTTCCCAATAGGAATAGACATGGCTAGATAGTTAAAGGTTGCCGTTGATGTGTTTCCTTTACTGCTTTCACTCTTTAAAGTTGTGTTTTGGTAACTTCCCCCCATAGTATAGGTTACAGGCCTACTTTCACCTCCCCAAGACGCTAAATTTTCACCGCCATAAGCTGCCGGGTTTCGTAAATTCATGTGTATACTATCAGTATACATACTCAAACCTCCCATACTCCTGTTTTCTACAGTTCCTTTGAAATTTGAAACACCAATACCGTAAAAAGAATACGGTGATGCCGTGGCTTGCTGGCTATGACCTTTGATTGCAAATACTACAATAAAAACTAATACAAGTTTTTTTATCATTCGTTTGAGTTAAGTTCTAAAATGTGATTCAATCCTTCTAAAAGAAAATTTGAATTCGCAAATATGCTACTTTTTAATTGTTTAGACAAGAATTTACTATCACCTCCTGTTAAAATAACTGTTAAATCTGAATATTTATTATGATATTGAGAAATAGTTCCATCAATTTCATTCAATACACCATTGACTACTCCCGAATGTATAGACCCTGATGTTGAGCTTCCTATCATAGTTTCAGGAACAGATAGCTTTAATAACGGTAATTTGGCGGTTAAATTATTTAAGGATTTATAACGCATGGTTAATCCTGGTGAAATAGCGCCTCCCAAATATTTATTTTCATTGGTAATAAAATCGTAAGTAATACAGGTTCCTGCATCAATAATTAATACATTTTTATTGGGGTATTGTTTAACCGAAGCACTTACCAAACCAACACGGTCTACACCTAAAGTTTGCGGTGTTTCATAACAATTTATAAAAGGTAATTTAGTTTGAGCATCTAAAACCAAAACATCAAACTGTTTTTTTATTTCGAAAACATCATGTTCACTCAAATGCCCTACGGAAGAAATCACCGCGCGTTCCAATAAAGGAAAATCATTTTTTAAAGCTCTAATATGGTTTAAAACCTCATTACGTTCTACAATTCTTTTATCCTGAAGCTTACTCGCCTTAAAAACGGCCAATTTCACCAAAGTATTCCCTACATCAATTACTAAATTCATCTCATTTTAAAAAAGGGATAAATTTACAAAACAAGAAGCAATAATTATCCATTACGCTATTATATTAACAATAAATTAGTTAGCTCTTATTTAAAAAAAAATCGAAAAATAAATGCTTTTTTTACAATTTAGATTTGGCAGATTCTAAAATAGGATATATATTTGCAACCGCTTTAGCGAGGTACCTTAGCTCAGTTGGTAGAGCAAAGGACTGAAAATCCTTGTGTCCCTGGTTCGATTCCTGGAGGTACCACACAAGTTAACCCTTAATAATCTTTTGATTGTTAAGGGTTTTTTCTTTTATAAAAATGAATAACTTTACATTTAGAGGGGGTCAATCTCAAAAGTTGTGGAGCATCTAAAAAAGCAAGACCTTTGAATAAAAATTTTTAATGCCATCAGATTCATTATTAGCCATAGCCAATTTATTACTTCCAGAAATACTTATTAAGTATTTT
>NZ_JACLAF010000027.1 GCF_015355625.1 Tamlana sp. I1 | reverse complement strand
AATTCACTAATTTTCTGTATTTTCATAAACGTAAGAATAAGAAAACCCCGTTTTTGGCTCTGATCAGCCTTTTTCGGGGTTTTTATGTACTTAAATTTACGTAAAAATACTTGTATTTACAAGGGATGCGACGTTTTCTGAATGTGCCTTTTTAATAAGTAAAAGTGAATTAAACATTATCAACGATTCTATTTATTTTGATTACGATTTTCATCGTTCATTTTAATAGGATGTTGTCTAGAGTCAAAAACATCATTAATGATTATTTGATTGTCATTAATTCGATAAATTATTTTATAATTACCGCAAACCAAATATCTATGATTCTGTTTTAATTTTTCGAGATTAAACTCTAATTGACCAGATTCAGGGTTTTTTATTAATTGCCTGGTCGCACCAAGAATCTGTTTTCTTATTTTATGTGCAGTTTTGTTAGATACCTTATTCGAATAATAATCAAAAATGCCTTTAAGATTTTCGATAGCAAAGTCAGTCCAAATTATTTTCATTTATTTACCAGTCTGAAGAAAATTGTTCTAACTCGTCTTGAGTTTTAAAATTCCCTTTTTGAAAATCACTCTCAGATTGTTCAATTCTTCGAATTAATTCATCAACAGTAAAAGGCTTTAAATCAACTTGGCTTTCTTGTTTGCTTAAAATAAACTTTTCAATTCTTTCAATGAATTTTTCATCTTGCAACTGTGCGAGATATGATATTAAATTCAGTTTTCTTGTTTGTAAATCCATTAGGTTCATTTTTTCAAATTTACAAAAATATTCTATGTGATTTGTTCAACCTAAGTAATTCACACATTATCTTAAACGAAGGAACATCGCACAAAACCTTTTTAATAAGTAAAAGTATTCAACATCTAAAATCAATAATGTTAGCTTAATCCCTATCATGAATGTTCCTTATAAATACTGAGTATTAAAACTAAAAACACCCCTAAAATCCCACTAAAGGAATTCTAAGGGTGTCTTGCTCTGTTACTCACTTGAATCGTTTTCAATAATAATATTATTCTATATCGAGAACACCTCAATCAAAAAGCATATTCAAATTTAAATTCAGCTGACTAACGAAGCTTATTGTATTCTTACTCTAATTTGTCAGTTCGAGTGATGCGACCTTAGGAGCATTGTATCGAGAACACGTCAATCAAAAAGTCTTTTCAGCCTACAAAGTTAACTGCATTCCTACCCTAACATTTCTACCTTTTGTTGTGTAATGTGTTACCTCCACATAATCTTCATTTAAAATATTATCGATGCCTGCGAAAAATTTAACTTTATTATCAAGCGCTGTCTGGCTTACGTAGAAGTTAAACAAATTAAAACTCGCCAAAACCACATCGTTATTATCAAGTCTATCGCCTGTGTATTGGTAAGACAAAGAAGCAAATGTTTTAGGCGAAAAATCGTAACCTAAAAGAAGGTTTCCTTTGTGTTCTGGAATTCTTACAGCAGCTTCATCTATATTTTTTGCAAACATATAATTTGCTGTAATGCTCAAGTGTTTTAGCACTTTGGCATTGGCTTCAAACTCTGCCCCATTAAATCGAGCTAAATCTGCTGCATTTTGGTAGCCTAAAGTATAGTCGTAAATAAGAAAGTTTTTTTCTTCTCTGTTGAAATAAAGTCCGCTAAGGCGAAAATTATTAGAAAACTTAAACTCCAAACCAGCTTCAATCGTCTTATTTTCCTCTGGTTTTAAATCGGGATTTGCTCCAAAATAACCATATAATTGTGATAATGATGGTGCTATAAAAGAGGTGCTATACGAAGCAAAAACTTTACTGTAAGCGCCATTATCTTTCTTCATTACAAAAGATGGGTTTATATTATAAATGAAATGCGAACCATATTCGCTGTGGTTATTTAATCGCGCCCCCATATTCACATTCAATCCATATTTTGATACATAAACGAAATTCGCATAAGGATCTATAATTGTAAACGACTTTTCTTCATTAAACAAGGCTTCATTTTCAATGGCATTTACCCCAATAATGGTATAAAATGTATCATTAAAAACATACTTATTAAAAAGATCGGACACGTAATTTTTAGATTCAAAAACTGAAGGATAACTAGAAATAAACTCACGATCGTACTCCGAGTAAGCGGCATTAAAGTTCAAGCTTCCGTTTTTATATTTATACTCTCCAGAAAATCCAATACGCGATTGGTCGGTATTAAACTCATCATCGGTATCGGCTAGGTTAAAATTCGAATCATAACCATCAATATCAGAATTGGCATCGGTAAAATTTCCGAAAAGACGCATAGAAAAGGCTTCACTAAATTGGTAACCTAAAATAACATCGACACCATATTTTGAAAACGCATCTTTTTCATTTGCATCGGTAATAACCGCCGACATCCCGTCTGTATATTGCTGACTAAAAGCTGCGCGGTAAGTAAACTTATCTAAAGTTCCTCCAACAGTAACATGGTTATTAAAATCTTCAGCGTAGTATTTTTGACTGTCTTGCGATTGGTTAGTACCAATACTAGAACCAAAAATGGCACTAATTTTTTTCGAACTTGCTTTTTTAGTTGTAATATTTACAACGGCAGTTGCAGCGCCACTTCCGTATAAAGTACTGGCTGCACCTTTTATAATTTCGATAGATTCTATCTGACTTAAATTTAACAATCTAAAATCGTACTCGCCACTAATTTGCGAAGGATCGCTAACTTGTATCCCATCAATAACGACTAAAACTTGACGGTTACGTCCGCCACGAACATAAACGCCTAAATTTTGTCCAGCATTACTCCTGCTACCATTAATTTCGATACCTGTTTGGGCGTTAATTAATTCGGCAACGGTGCGTCCCTGATTTTTTTGAATATCTTTTTGAGATATTTTAATAACTGTTTTTCCTGAATTTTCACGCTTTAAAGCAAATCGTGAATCTGTAATAACAACTTCATCGAGTTGTTCCATTTTGGCTGAATCGTCTTGCTCTTGTGCAAAACCAACTAATGACATACCCAAACATAGGATACCAAATGCATGTAATTTTTTGTTCATTGTAAATGACTAATAAATCGAGAGTCGTATGGGGCTACCATCCGCAAACTTTTATCCCGAAAGTTTAACTTATTTTGTTTTGAATTTGGCAGGTCTCCTGACTTGCGTCTCCGTGCTGGTCTTCCCAAAGTTGTCATTGCGAAGCAAATTATATTTGCTATGGCAACCTCTTACTTCAGTGACACTAAAGTGTAACACGAATCTCTTTTAAAGAGATACCCAATCATGTTGGGTACTTAGCTTACAGTTGCGGGAACAGTTCTGGAATTGGCATTTTAACTTAAAAAAAGCAGTAAAAATAGCCGCACCAGATTCCCTTTTAATCCGTTCAATTGATTATTGTTCGAAACCAAAATTCGCTGCAAATGTACCACCAATTTTTAAAATCAAAATCATTTTTAAGCGATATTTCTCTAAAAAAGAATAATCTTTGTGTTTCTATTTAACACCTAGAATTTTATGATCTATTACATCACAGGAGGCGAACGCTCTGGTAAAAGTAGTTACGCCCAAAACCTAGCTTTATCCTTAACAAATAGCCCAAAATACATCGCAACTTCACGTATTTGGGACGACAATCATAAAAAACGCATTGATAGGCATATTGCCGATAGAGACAAACGTTGGACTTCTGTGGAAGAAGAAAAAGAAGTGGCTTTATACATAAACCCAAAAGAAGTGGTGGTGATTGATTGTGTAACTTTATGGCTCACAAACTTTTTTCTAGACACTAAAAACGACATTGAAAAAAGCTTAGAATTAGCTAAAATCGAATTCGATAAATTGCTAACTCTTGACGCAACAATTATTATCATTTCTAATGAAATTGGTATGGGCGTGCATGCACAAACCGAAGTGGGTAGAAAATTCACCGAACTTCAAGGCTGGATGAACCAACACATTGCAAAAAATGCCGATAAAGCCACCATGATGGTTTCTGGAATTCCTTTAACTTTAAAATAGCTTCAAAATGATTAAAACAGCATTAAAACAAGCACTTCAACACAAAATAGACACAAAAACAAAACCGCTTGGTGCCTTAGGAAAATTAGAAGATTTAGCTTTAAAAATAGGATGTATTCAAAATACAGAAACACCAAAAATTTCAAATCCGACTATAGTGGTTTTTGCTGCCGATCATGGAATTGCAGCCAAAGGTGAAGTGAATCCCTTTCCGCAGGAAGTTACAGCTCAAATGGTTTATAATTTTGTAAACGGCGGTGCAGCCATAAACGTGTTTAGCAAAACCAACGATGTTGGCTTAAAAGTGGTTGATGCTGGCGTGAATCATACTTTTGATGCCAATTTAAATATTATTGATGCTAAAATTGATTTTGGCACCAAAAATTATCAAATTGAACCTGCCATGAGCGCTGCGCAATGCGAAGAAGCTTTTAATAAGGCCGGAACTATTGTTGAAAATCTTCATAAAAACGGCTGTAACACCATTGGTTTTGGCGAAATGGGTATTAGCAACACCTCTTCTGCTGCTTTATTGATGAGCTATTTTACAAACACGCCTATTGAAAATTGTGTGGGATCGGGAACAGGTTTAAATCCCGAAGGTATTTCGGTAAAAGGAAAAATACTTGCAGAAGTTTACACGAAATACAACCCAAAAACCGCCCAAGAAGTATTGGCTACTTTTGGAGGTTTTGAAATTGCCATGCTTTGTGGAGCCATTCTAAAAGCGGCCGAATTAAACATGCTGATTGTTATTGATGGTTTTATTGTAACGGCTGCGCTTTTAGTAGCACAGGCCATTAATCCGAAGGTTTTAGATTATTGTGTTTTTGCGCATAATTCCAACGAACAAGGCCACAAAAAAATGTTAGAATTTTTAAATGCCGATCCGCTGTTGTCTTTAGGATTAAGACTTGGGGAAGGCACAGGCGCAGCTTTAGCCATACCGCTATTACGAGCTTCGGTTAATTTTTTAAATGAAATGGCAAGCTTTGAAAGTGCTGGCGTAAGTAACGAATCTTAAAACTAAAACAATAAAACATCTATAACTAAACTTGGTACACAAGGTAATAATTACATGAAAAGAGAGCTTCAAATATTTCTAACAGCTGTGATGTTTTTCACAAGAATTCCTTGTCCGAAATGGGTAAATCACGAACCTGAATTTTTAACAAAAAGCTCTAAATATTTTTCCTTAATAGGCATAATTGTTGGGTGTATTGGTGCACTTGTTTACTATGGAGCCTCTTTTATTTTTTCTACTGAAATAGCTATTGCCTTAAGTATGGTCGCTACAATTTACACTACAGGCGCTTTCCATGAAGATGGTTTCGCCGATGTTTGCGATGGTCTTGGTGGTGGTTGGACCAAAGAAAAAATACTGCTCATTATGAAGGATTCCCGACTAGGAACTTATGGCGCAGCAGGCTTGGGATTAATTCTTGCTATTAAATTTTTGGCTTTAAACGATATGCCAACTTTTTACATCCCATTAATTATTATTTCTGGGCATAGTTTAAGTCGTTTTATTGCCACAACGCTTATTTACACACATCCGTATGTGCGAGATACCGATGATAGTAAAGCCAAACCAGCAGCTAAAAGCATGAGTTTTTCTATGCTTGTAAGCTCTGCCATTTTTGGTGTTTTACCTTTATTCTTTTTTAAAACACCCCTTATTTTTTTAGCCATTATCCCTTGCTATTTAGCCAAAATGTATTTGGCGGCAAAGTTTAAAAAATGGCTTGGCGGACAAACAGGCGATTGTGCAGGCGCGGTTCAGCAATTTTCTGAAGTTATATTTTACCTAAGTGTTTTGGCATTATGGAAATTTATCTAATTAGACATACCACGCCAGAGGTAGAAAAAGGCATTTGCTACGGTCAATCCGATTTGGATTTGGTTGAAAATCACCTTGAAGAATTTAAAAACATTGCTTTAAAAATTCCGAAGAAAACAGACTTCATAGTCTATTCTAGCCCTTTAAAAAGATGTGCTTTGCTAGCTAAAACCTTTAATGAATTGGTTGTTTTTGATGATCGGCTGAAGGAACTTCACTTTGGCGATTGGGAGCTAAAACCTTGGAACGACATTTCTGAAAAGGAATTAAACCCATGGATGAAGGATTTTGTAAACACAGCAGTTCCCAATGGAGAATCGTACACCCAACTGGCATCACGGGTGCATATTTTTTTTGAAACCATTAGAGCTTCAAAAGAAAAGAAAGATTTAATAATCGTTTCTCATGCTGGTCCCATCCGCGCATTTCTTGCACAGATGTTAGACATCCCTTTAAAAGATTCTTTTAAAATAAAAATAAATTATGGGGATGTGTTTCATTTAAATCTGAATAATGAAACATTTAAATTAATAACTGAAATCGATTTATAAGTTCTCGATACAACGCTCCTAAAGTCGCATCACTCGAACTGACATTACACTAACTTTGTCTCTTCGAGTGATTTCGTTTTTTCTTCGAAATTGTATCGAGAAGCTTCATAACAATAATTTATATGATGTTTTTTAAATCTGTTCTCGATACAACGCTCCTAAGGTCGCATCACTCGAACTGACATTAAGCTAACTTTGTCTCTTCGAGTGATTTCGATTTTTCTTCGAAATTGTATCGACAAGCTTCATAGCAATAATATATATGTTGTTTCTAAAATCTGTTCTCGATACAATGCTCCTAAAGTCGCATCACTCGAACTGACATTATACTAGCTTTGTCTCTTCGAGTGATTTCGATTTTTCTTCGAAATTGTATCGAGAAGCTTCATAGCAATAATTTGTATAATGTTTTTTAAATCTGTTATCGATACAACGCGCCTAAAGTCGCTTCACTCGAACTGACATACACTAGCTTTTGTCTCTTCGAGTGATTTCGATTTTTCTTCGAAATCGTATCGAGAAGCTTCATAGCAATAATATATATGTTGTTTCTAAAATCTGTTCTCGATACAATGCGCCTAAAGTCGCATCACTCGAACTGACAATGCTAGCTTTTGTCTCTTCGAGTGATTTCGGTTTTTCTTCGAAATCGTATCAAGAAGCATCATAGCAATAATATAAATGTTGTTTCTAAAATCTGTTCTCGATACAACGCTCCTAAGGTCGCGTCACTCGAACTGACATTAAACTAACTTTGTCTCTTCGAGTGATTTCGGTTTTTCTTCGAAATCGTATCAAGAAGCATCATAGCAATAATATAAATGTTGTTTCTAAAATCTGTTCTCGATACGATGCTCCTAAAATCGCATCACTCGAACTGACAATGCTAGCTTTTGTCTCTTCGAGTGATTTCGATTTTACTTCGAAATTGTATCGAGAAGCTTCATAGCAATAATATATATGTTGTTTCTAAAATCTGTTCTCGATACGATGCTCCTAAAGTCGCATCACTCGAACTGACATTAAACTAACTTTGTCTCTTCGAGTGATTTCGATTTTTCTTCGAAATCGTATCGAGAAGCCTAATTTTTAAGCTTCAAATTAGCAAAATTATAATTACTTGAAACAGATTTGTTTTCAATTTCAACTTCAACTTTATTCTTGAAAAAAGGTGCGTTTACAACCAAAGTATGAAATTCGCCATTTTCGCCACAGGCATCTATACCCATATTTTCAAGTTGCTCAACCAAATCATTGGTTATGGTTTCTCCTAAGAAATCGGGGCCTAAGTCTTGATTACACGACACAATAATGGCTTCAATCCCAGCATCAATCATTTCTAAAACCAGTTGTTTTCGGTTGCCTTGCCACAATGGCAAAATCGCTTCTAGATTCGCTGCTGCCGAAACTTTTTCTTCCCATGCACGATGCGATTCAATGTCAATATCACCAAAAACAGCATGCGAAATGGGAAAGGTTTCTACAATTTTGTTTAAATTTTCAATGTACTTCGCTTCATAATCTGTCCATGTGCTGCTAAAAAAATGGATGGGCAGATTTAAAGCTTCCGCCTGAGCTTGTAAAACTTCTTTCGGAATGCCGTGAGACCTAGATCTGTCACCAAATTCATTCATCACATTTAAAAGCACCGTAGGTTTATAACCCAATTGCATGGCTTTATAAAAGGCATAACAACTATCTTTTCCACCACTCCAAGAACACAAAAAATTCATCTTAATTAATTTAATTTGCTCAAAAGTAACCTTAAGTATGCGGTAATACAAAAAAATTAATGACCTTTGAAATTCAATTTTATTTCATGCGTTTTTTAATTTTACTATCCCTTAGTTTTCTTTTTTTAACTTCCTGTAAAGAGGAAAAAAAAAGCAATAATGTCATTACTGACAAAGAAATAACCTCTGAAAACATTAAGTACGCCAAAGGTTTTTCAATTAGCTATCACGAAAATTACACCGAAATTATAGTGACCTCGCCTTGGGCTAGAAGCCAAGAAGCCTTTCGTTATATTATTGTAGATAATGTTGAAGCTATCCCCGAATTTTATGAATCGGCAGTTGTCATTCAGCGTCCAGTTTCCAAAGTAGTCGCCATGTCTACCACCAACATTCCTACTTTAGAATATTTAAAAGTTGACGATCGTTTAGTTGGATTTCCTAGCACTAAATTTATTTCTTCGGAAAAAACGCGTGCTCGCATTGATAATGGCGAAATAAAAGATTTAAACAACGATTTAGAGATTAACATGGAATTATTTCTAGATCTGCAACCCGATTTAGTGATTGCTTTTACCGTAAACGGAAAAAATAAATCATTAAAACAAATTGAAAAATTTGGAATTCCAGTTGTTATTGATGGGTCTTGGACAGAAGAGCATCCGCTTGGTCGCGCCGAATGGATTAAATTTATTGCGGCTTTTTTCAATAAAAAAGAGGAAGCTGATAAAATTTTCAACGAAATAGAAACCAGTTATTTAGAAGCAAAAAAATTGGCTTTGAATGTAAAATATAAACCCGTTGTTTTTTCAGGCTCTATGTTTAACGATGTTTGGAATGTGCCTGGAGGTAAAAGTTTTGTTGCCAAATATTTAGAAGATGCCAACACCGATTATTTATGGAAAAATGATCCTTCTAATGGTAGTATTCAACTTAATTTCGAGAATGTTCTAGAAAAAGCCCATCAAGCCGAATTATGGATTGGAGCAGGGTCTTTTCAAACACTTGAACAGATGAAAAATCAGCATAAAGGCTATAGTTATTTTGATGCTTATAAAAACAAAAACATCTATACATACACCAATAAAATTGGACCAAAAGGTGGGTTACTATATTATGAATTAGGCCCATTAAGACCCGATATTATTCTAAAAGATATTATTAATATTGCACATCCAGAATTATTAGAAAATTACGAAAACTACTTTTTTAAACGCTTAGAATAATTGCAAACAACTCACAGATATAAGTTCATCTTTTTAGCATTAATTTTGCTTCTCCTCTTCTGTTTTTTTGTAAACATAAGTTTGGGCTCTGTGTCTATTCCAAATGCAGCTATTTTTAATAGCATTTTTGGGAGTATCGATAATAATTCTTGGCATCATATTATTATAAATTACCGATTCCCAAAAGCTTTAACCGCTGTTATGGTAGGCTCTGGTTTAGGCATTTCTGGGTTAATGATGCAAACCCTGTTTCGTAATCCATTAGCAGGCCCTTTCGTGCTTGGTATTACTTCTGGCGCCAGTTTAGGTGTTGCAATCGTTACTATGGGAACTTCTCTTTTTGGTGGACTCC
Source organism: Tamlana sp. I1 (assembly GCF_015355625.1). Taxonomy (GTDB): domain Bacteria; phylum Bacteroidota; class Bacteroidia; order Flavobacteriales; family Flavobacteriaceae; genus Pseudotamlana. Next base: position 7,739 of record NZ_JACLAF010000027.1, on the reverse strand, counting down.
TTCTCGGTCTTCTAGCTTCAAAATGGACCTTAGTTATGGCAGCCACTTTAGGGAGTTTTTTAGTATTACTTACGGTATTAATTGTCTCTACAAAAGTTAGAGACGCTATGGCCATTTTAATTATCGGGCTCATGTTTGGCAGTATTTCTGGAGCTATTGTAAACGTCTTATCTTATTTTAGTTCGGCAGAAGAATTGCAACAATATTTTTTCTGGGGCTTTGGTAGTTTGGGGAATTTATCATGGCAGGAAGTCCTGATCCTTTTTGTTCTTTATGCCATCGGCATTTTATTAAGTTTAACCGCCATAAAAAGTTTAAACTCCTTATTATTGGGCGAAAATTATGCTAAAAGTTTAGGTTTAAATATTAAAAAAAGCCGATTATTAATTATAATTTCAACCAGTTTATTGGCCGGAACCATTACCGCTTTTGCAGGACCTATCGCTTTTATTGGCTTAGCCATTCCGCATATAACAAGACAGGTTTTTAACACCTCGAATCATAAAATTTTATTGCCTGCCGTGTTTTTATTTGGCGCCGTAATCATGCTTATTTGCGATAGCATTGCACAATTGCCTTCTAGCGATTACACGCTACCTATTAACGCGATAACCTCTTTAATTGGAGCGCCTGTTGTAATTTGGTTATTGGTTAGAAAACGAAAAATGATGTTTTAATGGGAGCAATAAACACAGATATCGTCCTAAAAACTGAAGATTTAGCTATTGGTTATGCTTCAAAAAATGAACGCACCCTTATTGGTTCAAACATCAATATAGAATTACGAAAAGGAGAACTCGTAGGGTTAATTGGTGCAAACGGCATAGGAAAATCAACTTTACTGCGTTCATTAACCAGCGTACAACCCAAATTAAGTGGCAACATTTTAATTAACAATAAAACTTTAGAACGTTATTCAAATTTAGGGTTAGCAAAAGTGCTTAGTTTAGTGCTTACCGAGCCTTTAGCCTCTAAAAACCTAACCGTTTTTGAATTGGTGGCTTTAGGAAGACAGCCGTATACAAATTGGGTGGGGAGTTTTTCAAAAGATGATATTGACATTGTAAATCAAGCCCTTTCTCAAATAAATATTGAAGCGCTTAAAGACAAAAAATGTTTCGAACTTAGTGATGGACAACTTCAAAAAGCCATGATTGCACGGGCATTAGCTCAAGATACCGATTTGATAATTCTAGATGAACCAACCACGCATTTAGACATGTATCACAAAGCATACATTTTAAAACTGCTACAAAAACTGGCTAAAGAGACTCAAAAAACCATATTATTTTCTTCACATGAAATTGATTTAGCCATCCAGCTGTGTGATAAATTGATTGTGATGACCGATAAAAATGTGGTTTCAGACGAACCTTGCAACCTGATTTCAAAAGGCACATTCGATACTTTATTCCCTGAAGATTTAATTGCTTTTGATGCGAATACAGGAAGTTTTCGGGTGAAAAAATAACATTTTCAGTTTTAAACAAAAACAACTACCTTTAAGTGTTTGATTTACCGAAAATTACAACACGAATTCTCCTTATAAAAAAATTAAAAGCAGACCTGAATTTTTATTCCATTCATTTGGGTAAAAAATGGCATTGATAACTTTTAATTTTCAATCAAATGAAATCTAAATTCATAATTGCTATTAGTAGTACCCTATTACTGGTTCTGGCCTATGTCTCCATAACTTTTTCTTTATCTGAAGCAACCCCAATATCTCCAAAACTCGTTATAAGTAATATATCATGCACGCCTGCAAAGTATTTGTTAGAAGACATAGATTCCACGAAACAAATTTCACCATTGTTTAATAATTTAGGAAAGCTCCATTTTGAAGTCACCGCCAAGAATACAAGAGCTCAAGCTTTCTTTAATCAAGGTTTAAAATTATCTTATGCCTTTAATCATGCCGAATCACACCGTTCCTTTATGGAAGCCGCACGCTTAGACCCTGATATGGCTATGGCATTCTGGGGACAAGCATTTGCCTTGGGCCCTAATATAAATGATCCTATACCAACCGATGAGCGCAAAATAAAAATTAACGAAGCTATTACAAAAGCCCTTATTTTAATACCAAAGGCCAGTAAGAAAGAACAAGAACTCATAAAAGCGCTTTCTTTAAGGTATAGTAATGATTTCAAAGCGAATCCAGAATCGCTAAATACGGCCTACATGAAAGCCATGGAAACCGTATTGAAACACTTTCCTGAAGATGCTAATATTCAAATTCTATATGCCGCTTCGGTTATGAATACCGTGCCGTGGAATTATTGGGATAAAAATGGAAACCCTTCTCCAAATATTAAAGAAGCGAAAGCTGCCCTGGAAAAAGCCATGGTTCTAGAACCTGAAAACCCAGGAGCCCACCATTATTTTATCCATATGGTTGAACTTCCTTATCCCGATACGGGGGTAACAAGTGCCGACAAACTCGCTTCGCTAATGCCTGGAGCTGGACATATTGTACACATGCCTTCTCATATTTATATACGTGTTGGCAGATACAAAGACGCTGTTACGACTAACCAAAAAGCCATTTTAGCAGATGAAGATTATATATCACAATGCTTTTCGCAAGGCCTATACCCGCTTGGTTATTATCCGCATAACATTCATTTTTTATGGTCGTCGGCGAGTTTATTAGGCGCCAGCGATATTGCCATTGATGCCGCAAAAAAAACAGCCGAAAAAGTGCCCATGGGCGAATTTTTAGAAATGCCCTTCTTACAAGATTTTGCAACCACTCCATTACTTGCATACACACGTTTTGGTAAGTGGAACGACATATTAACCATTCCTGCACCAAGTCCAAAAATTAAACATCTTAACCTGATGCGACACTATGCGCGAGGCATAGCATTTATAAGAAAAGGAAATATCGATAAAGCCCAAATAGAGTTAGATAAAATTGAAACCCTGAAAAATGATCCTGAATTAGAAACCTTGGTTGCCACAGCAAATAATCCTTCCGTACATTCAGCTAATATTGCTTTTGAGGTCGTTTCAGGAGAATTAGAGGCCGCAAAAGGAAATTTAAATCAAGCCATCGCTCATCTAAAAAAGGCTGTAGTTTTTGAAGATGCCCTGGTATACACCGAACCCGCAGCTTGGCACATTCCGACTCGACAAAATTTAGGAGCCATCTTAATGAAGGCTAAGAAATATAAAGAAGCCGAACATATTTACAAAGAAGATTTGAACATCCTGAGACAGAATGGCTGGTCATTAATGGGCTTATACAATAGCCTAATTGCTCAAGATAAAACAATAGAAGCGCAGAGCATAAAAACTGAGTTTGACGAAGCTTGGAAAGATGCCGATATCACCATAGTTAATTCAATTTTATAACTAAAATGCACTTAAATTATTTAATTTATTTTATAATTTAAGGATTATCATGAATTCCTAAAAATGTTATTAAATTGAATCTTGAGATTAATTCTTAAATCTAAAAAATATATATTTGAATATATTTCTTATTTAAATGAACGACAGTCTTATTTTAATTCTCGCCATACTAATTTCGGCAGCTTTTGGTAGTTATTTAGGCATGCTAATTTCCAAACTTAAAAGTAAAAGTGAAAAAAGTACTTTGGAAGAACGCAATGCCAATTTACAACAACAATTAGTCGGTTTTAAACAGCAAGCCGATGAAGAACGCATCAAACAACAAAACCAGTTTACTGCTCAAATAGACGAATTAAAAGGAAGTATTCTTAAAATTGAAGGCGAACGCGAAAGTATTCGTCGTGAAAAAGATTTTTTAAATGAAGAATTAACTCGAAAAAATACAGAGTTTGAAAACCTTCAGCTAAAAAATGAAGAACAAAAAAGTGAAGTAGAAAAACTTCAGGAAAAATTCACCAAAGAATTTGAAAATCTAGCTAATAAAATTCTAGATGAAAAATCTGAAAAATTCACTCTTCAGAATAAAGAAAACATCAAAAATATTTTAAATCCGCTTCAAGAGAAAATCAAAACTTTTGAAGAAAAAGTCGATTCATCTCAAAAGGAAAGTCTAATGATGCATTCGGCATTAAAAGAGCAATTATTAGGCTTAAAAGACTTAAATCAGCAAATAACAAAAGAAACGACCAACCTTACCCGTGCCCTAAAAGGTGACAGCAAAATGCAAGGAAACTGGGGCGAACTGGTTTTAGAACGTGTTTTAGAAAAGTCTGGACTAGAGAAAGATAGAGAGTATTTTGTACAACAAAATTTTACGAGAGAAGACGGCTCTCGCGTATTGCCCGATGTGGTTTTAAACCTGCCAGACGGTAAAAAAATGATTATTGACAGTAAGGTATCTTTAACCGATTACGAGCGCTTGGTAAATGCCGAGGACGAAGAAAAATCAATACATTTAAAAGCACATGTCAATTCTATAAAGCGTCATGTAGACCAACTTTCCGAAAAGAATTATCAGGATCTTTACGATATAGAATCACCAGATTTCGTATTGATGTTTATTCCTATCGAACCTGCTTTTGCGGTGGTTGTTCATGAGGATAATTCCATTTACAATAAAGCTTTCGAGAAGAATATTGTAATTGTAACCCCTTCAACACTTTTAGCGACTTTACGTACCATTGATACCATGTGGAACAATGAGAAACAGCAAAGAAATGCTTTAGAAATTGCGAGACAAGCTGGTTCGCTTTACGATAAATTTGAAGGTTTGGTAACCGATTTAACAGGCGTTGGAAAAAAGATTGATGCTGCCAAAAGCGATTATTCTTCTGCGATGAATAAATTAGTTGACGGCCGCGGAAATATTATAACGAGTATTGAAAAACTTAAAAAAATGGGAGCGAAAGCCAAAAAATCACTTCCAGAAGCCATTATTAAACGCGCTGAAGACGACAGCATCTAAATAATAAATTGAATATGAAAGTACTTTTTAAAATTTTAATTGCCATAATTCTTGTAGCCGCTGGCTATTTCTGTTTTTTATACTTTGCACATTATAGCGAAGGGGTTAGAGCTGGCGAATTGGTTAAATTCACGAAAAAAGGCATGGTAATAAAAACCTGGGAAGGTCAGATAAGTCAAGGCGTTTCCGAATCTCAATTCTTTGAATTCTCTGTTGAAAAAGGCGAGCAAGGTGTAATTGACGATCTTAATAGTTTTCAAGGAGAATATGTAAAACTTCACTATTTCGAACGCTACAGAAACCTCTTTTGGCTTGGTCATACCAAATACTTTGTAACCAAAGTTGAAAAAATCAAAAAACACGAAAAAAACAATCTAATCAACCCATAAAAAAAATTATATGTTTAAACACGCTACAGAATCGCAAGTTTCTATAACCCAGCTCATGCTGCCATCTCACTCTAATTTTAGTGGTAAAATTCATGGAGGACATATATTAGGCTTAATGGATCAGATTGCCTTTGCCTGTGCTTCAAAGCATTCGAGACATTATTGTGTGACAGCATCTGTTAATCGAGTGGATTTTCTTAATCCTATTGAAGTTGGTGAATTGGTCACGTTAAAAGCATCTATAAACTACACAGGTAATACCTCTATGGTGGTTGGTCTACGCGTAGAATCGCAAAATATTCAAACTGGTGAGGTTAAGCATTGTAATTCCTCTTATTTCACCATGGTCGCCAAAGACGAAAATGGAAATAATGTGCCTGTTCCAGGACTCATTTTAGACGATAAACAAAGCATACGACGCTTTGCTAGAAGTATTGCAAGACAAGAGCAGTCAAAATCTAGAACCTCCACATTTAAGGCATCAGAGTTTATAATGGAAGAACACCTCGCGTTGTTAAAAAATCAAAATGCTAAAATAGCATTATAAAAAAAGCCTGTCCTAAAAGTTAAAACGATCGTCATGCTATGCGTGGCACAGGATCTCACCACATCGTGATTCAATATTGATGTTAATATGAAATAAATTCAGATTGACGTAAAATGAACTTTTAAAACAGCGGCTGCGAAAATTTTAGATCTTTCTTTTGATGCTTAACTAAACACCTCCCTTAATCCCTCCTTTCTAGGAGGGAAACTCTTACCCTAAAAAAGACTCAAAAATTTGGTAATTCTTGCATTACAGTTTTCCCTTTAAAAAGAAGGAATAAAGGGGTGTGACATTAGTCTTATAATTGGGTATAATAATTTAAACTGAATATGCTATACTTCACAGTTATAAACAAGCAAAAAATAACCAAACACAATTTTAATTCACTAAAAATCATAACCATTAGTGAATACACTCGTATTATTCATATATTTGAACAAAGCTTAAGTTATGTATGAAAGGATAATATCAAATAAAATTGAGAAAAAAATAGGTAAAGGGAAAGCTATTATTCTAATTGGCCCTAGACAAGTAGGAAAGACAACTTTAATTAAGAAATTAATAGACGACAAAAAACACCTCTTCCTAGATGCTGATGACCCAACAGTTAGGAGCATCTTAAGTAATCCTAACACAGAACAGATTAAAAGCATTATAGGTTCTAATAAAATTATATTTATAGATGAAGCTCAGAGAATACCCGGAATTGGAATAACACTAAAAATAATAACAGATCAATTTAAAGATGTACAACTATTGGTAAGCGGTTCATCCTCATTTGATTTATCTAGAGAACTTAATGAACCATTAACGGGTCGAAAATGGGAATACGAATTATTTCCTATATGCTGGGAGGAACTTGAAAACAAACACGGATATCTTGTTTCAGAACAACAAGTTGAGAATCGAATGTTATATGGATTCTATCCTGATGTTTTAAACAATCCTGGCGAGGAACAAGAAGTTCTTAAACAATTAGTAAATAGTTATTTATTCAGAGATATACTAGCTTATTCTAATATTAGAAAACCTGAAGTTTTAGAAAAGCTTGTCCAAGCACTAGCTCTACAACTGGGAAGCGAAGTAAACTACAATGAACTCGCTCAAATTGTTGGTGTCGATAAAAATACTGTTTCAAATTATATTGACATATTACAAAAAGGATACGTAGTATTTAAATTAGACAGTTTTAGTAGAAATTTAAGAAATGAAATAAAAAAGAATAAGAAAATTTATTTCTATGACAATGGTGTTAGAAATATGGTTTTAGGAAACTTCAATTCATTAAACCTTAGACAAGATACAGGTGCATTGTGGGAGAACTTTTTGATATCAGAAAGACATAAACAAAATACTTACAAAAACACCTATACCAAAATGTATTTTTGGAGAACCAAGCAACAACAAGAAGTTGATTTAGTTGAAGAAAATAATGGAATTATTACCGGATTTGAATTTAAGTGGAATGCAAGGAAAAAAATAAGATTGCCAAAAACGTTCGTAAATGAATATAATGCAAACGAAGAAATAGTTGATAGAACTAATTTTAGAAAGTTTATAACAATCTAAAATACCGGTTTTCAACAAGCTGTATAATTAATAGCGAGTTCGAGCTTGCTTACAAAAATCCTCGGAAATTTTCTATTCGTTTTTTAGTTGCAAATCCCGTGCTTAAACCACGCCACTAATCATATACAAAACCATTATAAGAATCCTATTTTTCCGTTAAAAGCAAAAAAACTAGTAGAAGTAGGCGCATTCAGAATTTAGCTTAATTACATAATAATCAAATATAAAAACCAAAAATTGATTAAATATCAGTCTTGGTTTTTTGTTTTTTTATTAAAATCTTGATGCATTAGAGTTTTTAGGTGCTAATTGAACATAGGTATCCCTGTGAAGTCTTTAAAACAACTAA
>NZ_JACLAF010000026.1 GCF_015355625.1 Tamlana sp. I1 | reverse complement strand
AAGAATAAGAAAACCCCGTTTTTGGCTCTGATCAGCCTTTTTCGGGGTTTTTATGTACTTAAATTTACGTAAAAATACTTGTATTTACAAGGGATAACGCGTTTTCTGAATGTGCCTAACCATTAACCATTAACCAAAAATAATTTATCTGAATTTTTTAAAGTGATAGGTGTATCCTAATAAAAAGCCTAAGGAATTGTATTTAGCATCGGTAATGTTGGTGGCACCTTCAAGAATGTTTATTTCGTCAGGATTTGAAAGATTTCCATTTTGATGATAGTTTTGAGTAGAAGCCAGAGCATAAAGTAAACCAAGACTTAAGCTGCTATTTTCACGATTAATTATAACACCAGAGACAAAGTGGACAATATTCCAACTGCTTAAATGCGTAACAATACCTTTGTTTTCTTTTACAGAAGGATCAAAACTAGACATGTTGTTTCGCATACTGGCAAGTATGGAATATTTACTGTTTAATTCATATTCATAACCAATGGCGACATTAAAAACTGATGTAGCCGATACAGGCGTGCTTAAAAACGTATCGCTTGTAATATTGGGTGCTAAATTATCGGGACGCACGTAAGTATCTGCAACAGGGTTCATAATAGTATATTCGTCAATCCCTGCAAAATACTGTGCTGCAATACCCAAAGACGATCGCGTAAAATCATAATTAATACCTCCAGCAATAGAAAAAGGAGATTTGTAAGTTGTTTTTAATTCAGACTGACGGTCTGTTGCAATACCACTTATACGATCACCTGAGTTAATTTTTACATTGGTAGCTACAATATCCGATGCCACCGTGCCATTCCCACCAATATTTAAAGAAGGGGTGGTTAAAGTTAAACCTAAATTTAACTTGTCTTTTTTATAGGTCAAGCCCAATTTTAAAGCATATCTAATGTTGTAATATTGTACATGTTGCGTTAGTTTGCTGGCAACTAATGTGTTGTTAGCGTCGTTTAAAAACACGTAGGAGGAATAATTGCGCTGATAGTTTGAAGACCTCACATAAAACAAGTTAGTAAATCCAAATGATAAATGATCATTAATAATTCTTCCAGCACCTAGAGCAAATAAGATATCTGAAGCTTTGGTGGTTAAACTTGTCTCACCAACAAGTTCTTCATCTCCTGGACTTTCTGTGTTATCAATAATATCGAAATCACCATCAACACGAGCAATGCCTTTAAAATTAAAGTCTATCGGGGTCATAAAACCATAGCCCAATTTCCATTTACTGTTTTTTAAATTGATCATTCCGCCAGCGAATAATGGCACACTTCCTAATTGATTACTTTTTAAAGTCGCTTTTTGTCCAGCGGCATTGTATATTTTAATATTTTCTGTATTGTATGCGGTTGCGTTTACGGAAATAGAATTTTCGGTTAAAAAACCCAATGCACCAGGGTTATAGTAAACCATAGTATTATCGCTTGTTTCACCTAGTATAGCACCAGATAATAAGGCGGTTCTGTTACCAAAATCATGTGTCCAATAATGCGTGTCTTGGGCAGCTAACTGAATACATAATGAAAATATAAGACCAAAGAGAATTTGTTTTATAGACATTACAAAGGATTTAGTGGTTAGGTTGTAAATGCGTAATCAACTCAATATAAATATACTAATTAGACATGTTGGTTTTATATTTTAAAAATAAAAAGATTTTATTTCGAAATGGAATTTAATTTTTCAGAATAATTAAAGCAATGTTTAGTTTTAACTTAACAGTTATGATACACTTAGAAGTTATAAGATATTAATTCTTACCTTTCATAGGTAAATACCATCTAAATCCGAATCGGATGCCGAAATTATTAGGGTTTCTGGTATAGCCATCAGAGCGATATGCCATAATCTCCGGTTCAATGTAAGCATTGTATTTTAATTTTCCAGACCAGATGTAGCCAACTCTAAAATCCATTGGAATAGCGACTTTACCTGTGTTATAGTCAAATTGCCATTCAGGCTCTATACCAGCATACACACCATTAGACCAAGTGTAAAAAATATTAGGTTGTAATACGGCGTAATTATTATGTCCGTAAATGTTGTTTTTGCTAATAGAAAAGAAGTTTTCTAAAATCCAATACATTTGCCAATTCCCTAAATCTGTAAAAGTTACGGTAAAGGCTGGTCCAATAGACCATTGTGGCGATCCTAACTTAGGAGAGGTGTTTGTAGGAACCGTTAAATTCCAACCAGCGCCAAATTGTCCCCATTTTTTTTTGCTTAAAATGAAGAATTGGTTAAGGGTTAAATCTCCTAAACCTGTTGTGCCATCGGGAGCTGTATTCACAAAAGCAATTACTCTAATTAACTGCGGAAGTGGGATAAGTGGCCCTTTTTGTAAGGGTATAATACCTCTAAAACGAAAATTTTGAGCAAATCCATCTTGACCTTCAGTATCAAAAATAGAAAATTCTTCTAGTTGTAATTGCCAAGCTAAAGTGGTCGGATTCATAATCTCTTGCGATTGCTTTACCGAAGTTTTAGGTTCTGGTGATCCTTCTTGTGTTTCTTGAGCACAAAGCGGTAAACTACAAAGTATTAAAACAACTGCTAAATTTATGTGTTTGATTAATGTCATAATATTAAAATTTAATCAAGAAACGGTGATTAAAATTAATCACCGCTTCGCAATATAATGTTGTGAATATGATATTATTTAGTTAGTTCGTACGGATAGATTACTTTCCAATCTTTAGCCATATCTACTAAATCCCAACCTTTTTGAGTGGCTTCATCTAAAGCTTTATCAAAAGTACCTATATGCGATTTTCTATCGTAAGCCCACTCACGAACAGAATCGGTATGGTGCACATAAATTTGTAAACTTTTTTTAGAGTTTGCTTCTGCCCAATGCATCATTTGTAAATCTCCATCAGAATTTCCTATAGCAATCACTGGTTTGCGTCCTATATAACGGTTTATTCCTACGGGCTTTCCTTCTTTATCATCAATTAAATCAATTTCAGCAAGACGTGTAATAGTTGGTTTCCCGTCGTTGTAACTGTATTTTGTTTTAATGCTACTACCTATTACATTTTCACTAGGGATGCCATAAACTTCTTCTGTCCATGGGCGCATAAATTCAATACCACCACCAGAAACAATAAAGGTTTTAAAGTCGTTGGCTTGTAGGTAGTGTATAAGCTCAAGCATAGGTTGAAATACTAATTCGGTATATTTCTTCTTTTTAATAGGATGCTGTGCTGTAGTAATCCAATCTTTTACAAGGCTTGCAAATTCGTCTGTACTCATGCCCGCATGCGTTGTCATTACAATTTGTAACAACCCATTTACACCTTGCCCCATTAAAGTTTTCATATCGTTTTCTAATACGGCTTTATAAGGTTGTTTGTTTTTCCATTCTGGATGCTCAGGAGCTAAGGCTTTAATACGGTCTAGAGCAAAAAATAACTGGAAATACATGGGTTGCTCAGACCAAAGAGTACCATCGTTATCGGTAGTCACAATACGGTCTGCTTTTTCAATAAAATCGGGATGTCCAGCAGTTGTTGCATTGGTTACAAAATCTATAATGGATTGCTTTGTTGTGCCTTCATTCCAAGAGGGTAGCGGGTCTGTGTTTTCTGTAGGTTGTGCTTGGCTTGTGGCAACAGGCACGCGCTCTTTAGTTTGTTCTTTACAAGATGTAAACGCGATTACTAATGAAAGAATAAAAAAATAAGGGATTCTTTTGTTGATTTTTTTCATAGGATTAAAGTTTAATAGAGAAAAAGGGTGCGTAAGGCACCCTTGAATATTTTATTTGAAATTAGCGTCTAAATCCGCCACCACGGAAACCACCTCCCATGCCGCCCATACCGCCATGGAAACCGCCAAAATTTGGATGTGAAGAACGGGTAAAGGTACCGCCTCGGTTCATATCTAAGCTGTTTTTGTTGTAAATGCCGTTATTTCTGTTTTGAAAAGATTCTGTAGGACGACTATTAAAATGGTCACTTCTAGATAACTCATTACGTTGTAAATCATTATGGTGAGGCGCTGTGTGATTATGCTGTAAATTGTGATTATGATGATTGATATTTGAATGATGATAAATATTGTTATTATTAATGCGCACATTAATATTGCCACGATAAATGTAAGGCGGAAATGGTCTCCAAGGGTGAAAGAAAGGAGGGAAGAAGCCCCAATAAAATGGAGATATCCAAGGAGTAAACATTGGTCCCCAAAACCATGACATAATTAAAGGCGTGGCAGCATATACAGGATCGATGTAATAGTTTGGGCCATAAATATCTGGATCGCCAACCACTTGAACATAGCTGTTTTCTTTTTTAACATTAATAGTTGCAACATCTTGGTATTTATCTTTTGCTAAAACCGCTTGAACCGTTACAATTTTTTCGTCGCCGTTATCTTTACTTACTACTCTAAGATAATCTACTTGACCATCTTTATTTAAATCTAAATTTGAAATTTGAGTTTTAGGATCGTTAAGACGTTTTTCAAAATCTTCTAAATCTTTAGATTCACCGAAGACCGATGAAAGGGCTTCCAAATCTAGATTATCACTAATATCAGAGTTATCCGAATTAACTGCGGTCGCAGTAGTGGTCGTCGTCGTTGTTGGAATAGTTGTGGTTGTTGTTGTACTAGAAGTGGAGCTACAATTAAATAAAATTAATGATAGCATCACCATAGATAGAATAGATATTTTTTTCATTTGGAGATAGTATTAATTATTTGCTTGTTAATTAAATAACACGGTACTAGTAATAGGATGTTAAGTTATAAAGTTAAAGATTTTTATTAATATATAATAGGACTTAATCTTTAGCTTGAACATATTTAACTAATTCATAAACTGTAGGTTGATACCAGTTAAAACTTGAAACACAGGTTGTACACCCTGCACATAAATGGAATATTGTGGCTCTACATACATATTAAATACAGTACTTCCTAGTTTTACAACTTTACCAATACCTAATGCAATAGGAATGGAATAAGCTTCTTTTTCAAAATCTAAAACCCAGATTGGAGCCCCTCTTAAATAGGTTCCTTTTCCTAATTGCCAGAAATAAAAGGGTTGAATAGCTCCCATATTCGTATTGGCTCTATCTTCATCTCCTGCAAAGGATGCTTGCCATGTTATTAAACCACCAAATTGAAATATAGGAGATTTTGCCACGAAGGTTACAAATGCAAACCCACCTTGCCATTTACCTGTACCAAGAAGGTCGTCAGAAGCTGTTGGAGCTGTAATAGATGGTCCAATACCAACGGTGGTTGTAGCATTTGATACGAGGCTATAGGCTAAAAATGCGTTAAAATCGCCAAGACCACTAGTAGCGTTAACTACGCCATTTGCATTTGGCAATCCTAGAGTTGAAAACGGCATTGATGCACGTAATAATAATTTTCCCTTTGCTATCGGTTTTGCAAATCGAACCCACGTGGTATTCATAAACGCATCGTCTGGAGCATCAGCTAGTTTGGGCATATAATAATTTTGAAAACTTAAAGCTGTCATATTTGCCAACGGGTTGTTGGCTTGTGCAGCACTAGCGTTTGCATCTGGTTTTTGATCTTCTTGAGCGTTAATATTTAGCATTGTTAGGGCCAATGCAAGAAAAGTAAGGGATATTTTTTTCATAATTTTCTATTAAAGTGAATTTTTTGGTTTAAGATTTTTATAATGAAAGCTTTTCATTATTTATTAAATTTTATGGTGTTTATATTACTGATTAATATGTAAAGTTACTTACTTTTCTTAAAATAGAACATGTTCACAATTGGGTTAATTGTGTTTTTATGTTTATTATTTTAGAGCACTAGATTCAGTATGTTAAAAATGAGGCTGTCTAAGAAGTAAGAGGCATTTGATTTGTCAGGTTCAGCTTGTCGAAACCGATATTGATTAGCAATCAGTTAGAAATATTTCGACCACCTCAATATGGCATCAGGTATACTTTTTAGATGCTGTAATTTTTGTAATCAAAAAAATCTATTTTGCAGATTAAAAAACAAATTTAACTGACACACAATGAAATCGAGTAGTTATTCCGTTTTTAAAGATTTTCATAGTTACACTTTACTTATGTTTTGAAATTGAATTCCTTAAGCAACAGGAAGGCCTTTTCCTTGTTTTTTCATGATGCCTAGTAATGATTTGGCATCGATATCAATTTTTTGTATCACTTTGTTATCAACAACCAATACTTCTCCTTCTAAAGCATTTGTTGTACTTGGAAAAAAAACAACCGAATTACTTGTTTTTTCATCAATTAAAAGCCCTGGTTTATTGCCCATCGGTGTGTTAACTAACACAGGAGTTCTATTATCTGGTTTCGGACTTATTTTATTTTCTAGTTCGGTTTTATATTTACTATAGCCTGGAATAACATCTAACATCATGCCTTCAAACCAATTGTAAAATTTAATAAATCGAGGTAGGGTAGCTAGATAGCCAAAAACATAAAAAATGAGCAGTATTAATATACCTGTTGTAATGGTTAAGGAATACTTGCCGAAAAAATCATTTAAATGTAAGTTCTGCACAACAATTTTCCCAAGATGACTTACTTTATACCATAGTTTTTCAACAACAATAAAAAGGATAAATATGGGTAACAAATACATCATGCCGCTTACAATTTTATTTCTAGGCTTTACTAAACGTTTTTTATAATCTAACATTTGTTCTTGATTGGTTATTAAAAGTTAAACTTAATAGTTGTGGTTAAATCTTTTTAATTAGGGCGATGTTTTGTTTTAAAATGATTTATTAAAAATATAAAAATATGAGTTCAATTTAAAATAGATTTATTAATCACTTCTGTTTTTTTGTTGGGAGTATAAAGAATGTAATTCATTTTACATGTTTTAGTTTACTTTTGGAAGCTTATAATGTAAGCGCTTAAGATAAAAAAAAGCTGATTTTGAGTATTCAAAACCAGCTTTTTCTATAAATGAATACTGTTTAATTATTGTACCATCATGGCACGACGTGCTTCAGCTTCTAAATTAACATAAGGTTCGCCTTCAACGGTAACTCCAACACCTTGAATTTTACCGCCTTTAAAAGTGCCAGGCGCTTTATAAAGGTTACTTACGTTATCTCCACTGTCGTAACCTACACATAAACCATCACCTGATAAGGTAAATTTGGCAGGTTGTGTACGCATAGAGCCTTCGGCAACGACATCATCGTTAATATACAATTTCGTGTTTCCTAAAGATTCACCATATTTACCAGCTTTCTCTCTGTTAAACTCCATACCTAATGTATATTTTCCAGGTTTTAAACTTATTTTAGATTCAAAAACTTGTTCAGGTTTAATTCCTAAGAAATTATAAACGTAGTATAATTTTTTGTTTTTTATGAATAAAGCATGTCCTCCAAAACGAGATCCGTGTGCAAAAATTACTCCTTCAGCATTTGCGTCTGTAATATCTACATTGGCCAAAATTTTATAATCTCTGCCTCTTACGTTTACAGCCACACCCTCTGGAACAGGAGCTGTATTTGGGTAATAGATATATCTATCTTTTGGTTTTTCCTGTGTTGGGCGCTCTATGGTTAATAATTCAGCTGGACCTCTATCATCTAAAGGTAATACCTTATTAATTTTAGCTTGATTAAACCATTCGTCTATAAGTTCTTGTAGTTTTTCTGGGTGCTCTTCGGCTAGGTTGTAAGTTTCAGAACGGTCTTCTGCAACGTTGTAAAGTTCCCAAACATCTTTATCAAAATGCCCTTTACCACTAATAGGCGCATGTACAGCAGCTGCTTTCCAGCCGTCTTTCCATATTCCTCGAGTTCCTAACATAGCGTAATATTGGACTTCTTTTTTTGTTTTTGCATTTGGTTCAGCATCAAAGGTATATGCCATAGAAATACCAGATAAAGGAGTTTGTTTTACACCATTATAAACCTCTGGAAATGTTATTCCACATACTTCTAATAAGGTAGGAACAATATCTACCGAGTGGTGATATTGATGTCTAATTTCTCCTTTAGCTTTAATACCTTTTGGCCAATGAATTATTAGCGGATCGTTGGTTCCTCCAGCATATTGCGAGTAACGCTTAAACATTTTAAATGGTGCCGAAAAAGCGGCTGCCCAGCCAGTAGGGAAGTGGTTGTAAGTATCTGGACCTCCTAAAACATCAATATATTTCATGTTTTCTGAAAGTTCATCTGGATAGCCATTAAAGAATTTGTTTTCATTAACTGAGCCATTAGGACTTCCTTCTCCTGAAGCACCGTTATCGGCTGCATAAATAACAATGGTATTATCCAATTGTTTTGTGTCTTCTAAATAATCGATAATACGTCCCACTTGAACATCAGTATATTCTGAGAATCCAGCATATACTTCTGCCATTCTAGAAAACAATCTTTTTTCATCGGCATTTAATTCTTCCCAAGGACGTACATAATCGCCTGGGTTAGCCATACTTTCTGGCATCGGGTTAAAATCTGCCATACCTGTGTTTTCAGGAATAATTCCTTTTTCTTTCATTCGGGCCACAACCCAAGTACGATAGGCTTCATAACCATCATCAAATTTCCCTTTGTATTTGGCAGTATACTCTGCAGGCGAATGGTGAGGCGCATGATTAGCTCCTGGGTTAAACCACATATAGAATGGTTTAGATGGATTTGTCGCATTTTTATCGCGTAACATGGTAATGGCTTGATCGGCTAAATCTTTTGATAAGTGATAGCCTTCTTCCGGTGTTGCTGGTGCTTCAATAAAATGGTTATCCATAACTAAATCAGGGTACCAGTTATTAGTTTCACCTCCTAAGAATCCGTAAAAACGGTCAAAACCATTTTGTGTTGGCCATTCTGTTCGGCTAGCACCAGGAGCAATATCTTGTTCTGGTACGTTATGGTTTTTACCTAGCCAAAATGTGCTCCAACCATTGTCTCTTAAAATTTGAGCAAAAGGTGCGCAATCGTCTGGCACGCGTCCGTTTGATCCAGGATATCCATCAGCTGTTTCTGTGATGGAAGCCATGCCATTCAAGTGGTGGTTTCTACCAGTAAGTATGGTAGATCGCGTTGGCGAACATAGCGCAGTGGTATGCCATTGTGTATAGGTTAAACCATTGGCAGCTAATTTGTTTAGCGTTGGCATATTGATTCGTCCACCATAAGGTGACCAAGCTCCAAGCCCAGTATCATCGTATAAAATAAATAAAATATTTGGGGCGCCTTCTGGAGCGGATTTTGGTGTGTAAGCCGACCAATCTGGCTTAGAGTCACGGACATCCAAGGCGATTTTACCTTTGAATCCGTCTGGTTGTTGAATGTCGCTAGAGCTTTGTGTTGAGCTTCCTGTGGAACTGGTTTGGTTACAGGATTGTAATAAGCCCAATCCTATAACCAATAAACTTGGTATAAGAAATGAAGTTATACTTTTTTTCATAATTAAAAGATTAGTTATTAGTGTTTTATTAAAAAAAATTATGCATAAGTTAACTAATAATTGTCTTTTTTTACAAAAAATGTTGTTTTTTCTTTATTAAATTTTCTTTAACAGGTTAGCTTGCATTACCAGATAAGGATTTGAAATAGGCTCAAAACATGTCGACAACATGACGTCAAGTATGCCTTTCATGCCTCTTGAAATTCATTTTATACATAACATATATATTATGTTATTAAACCATTTTAGTTATTAGTTTTTTCGAGTTCGAAGTGACTAGTGTAGCTGTTTTTATGGTTTTAAATACGGGGTTTTAATAATTTTCATCTAAGTGTAAAAGCGTCTAATACAACTACGAAAGGGGCCTTTTTGTTAATTAAAAAGCTTCTGTGAAATTGAAATACAATCCTGTAGATTTACGACCTACACCAAAATCAATTCTAACATTCATGCGAGGCTGCACTTCATAGCGGTAACCAACTCCAGCATTTGGAATAAACTGATTTATTTCACTTACACTAGGCGCAATGGTTCCTAATCCAGACCATAAGGTCATTCCGTGTTTGCTTAGTGTTTGGTTTTTCTTTAAAAAGGTGTGGCGCCATTCCGAAACTAAATACATGCCTGTTTTGTCGCGATATTGCCCAATAATATAACCTCTTAAAGCATTAGTGCCACCAAGGGCTGTTAGCTCTTGGTAAGGTACATCACCATCGGTAATGCGTCCATATAATTTAAAGGCTAAAATATTTCCTGGACGATGTATTTGAAAATAGCTTCGTATATCAAATTCGTAAACTTGATAGGTGTTATTACTACCTAAATAATCTCCGTAAAACCCAGATAATAGGTGTGCATACCAGCCTTTCCATGCGTTTACCGTGATATCCCGACTGTCGTAATTCATAGATAATAGCAAACCGCTGTTAAAGTTATTGGGGCCATATTTTAAATAATCAGGATCCTGAGCCATCACCGGGTTGATAGAGGTTACCGAAGTATTATTCAAATCGAAACCTACTCCAAAGTATAAGTCTTTTTTAATTCGGGTTAAAAGCGTGGGTTTAAAGGTTGAGTATTTTCTATTGTATACCGTTGTAGAATCACCTTCAGGTGTATTTTCTGCATTATAGAAACCTACACCAAAATAATTGTCTTCAGCATTAGAATACGAAAGTTTGGCATTTACTCGAATTTTATCTTCTAACCAAAAAGATTGTAAAGCTGTTGCAATTTGAAAGTTCCCTTTGGTACTTATAAAAGTGTTTATAGGTATTGAAGAGCGCTGTATTAAACTGTCTTTACGATTGGTTTTAAAGGTGTAAAGAAATCCGCCACCTAATAATAAGCCATTTTCAGGAGTGTATCCCGGCCCTGCTAGGATGCTTAAAAAAGGTTCGCCGGCTTCAATTTTTGCTGCTTTTCTTTCTTTACGATCGGCCATGAATTTTTTTATACGATCAAATTGTGCATGACCTGAAAACCCTAAAAGTAAACAGCCTAAAATGATAATGGTTCGTATGCGGTTCATATAAATTTAAAAATTTCTAGTCGGTCTTTTAATATGGTTATTTTATTGTCTTTTTTAAAACTAAAGAGTTGTCTTATAAAAAAAAGCTCACATCAAAAATAAACTATTTGATGTGAGCATTGTAAAAATTATATTGTTTTTTAAAGGACGTTTATTTGTCTTCTTCCACTTGTACTACTTCGTACATATTTTTTCCGTCAACCTGTACAGGAGAATAATAAGTGTCGCCAAACTGTACGTAAGTTTCGTCTCCTATTTTTACTTCTTCACCGCCTTCAGGTAAGCTAGGTACAATAGTTCCTGCTGTTGGCGCAACAACTTTGTATTCGCTACCATCTTTTTCGTAATAAGCACCGCCGTAGTAATAATTATTGGTTGTTTCGTTTACTTGAACAGTTTGAGAGCCTTCAGGAAGCACTTTAATCGTAGCCCCTACAGGTGCTTGTACTACCGTGTATCCTCCATCTGAAGAGACATAATATACGCCGCTGTCATAATGGTATTTTTGGTTTTCAATACTAATAATAATGGCGGTAGTCGCTAAGGTTCTCACAAAGAATCCCCAAGGATGCCACATTGGCCCCCAATAAAAAGGTCTGTATGGGTGGTAGTAATACGGTCTGTGGCAGTAGTAACGGTGTCCGCCATATCTGTAAGGCGGTCTTGTGTAACGCACAGGACTTGTTCTTACTCGGGTATTTCTGTTATTAATATTTGTATGTCTGCTGTTGTTTACATTAATATTAACATTGTTATTTCCAATATGGGTTTTGTTGCCCACTTTATTGCCACCACGGTTTCCTATATTATTATTAGAGGTTTTACTCTTAATTTTTGAAGTACTTCTATTGTTTGAAAAGTTATGATTTTTGGATTGTCCACCACTAATTGAGCGCGATGGGGTTCTGTTAGTGGTTGGTCGCGTTGTTTGACGTGTTGTAGTAGGGCGTGATCTTGATGCAGTAGATCTAGAAGCTGTAGGTCTTGACATCGAATGGCCACCGCCACCTCTTGAAACTCCGTGCCCCATACGTTGCGCAATAATTTCTGTAGGGAAAACTAAGGCTATAAAAACGAAAAGTATTCCTAATTTATGTTTTATGTTGTAATTATATGTTGTCATAATAATTTATTTTAAGGATTGATAACTAAGACTTTTTTAAAATACTAATAAGATTAGCTGTTGGAGGTGGTAAAAAGTCGAAAGCAGCATTAGGGATAATAGGGTTTAATGACCAATTACTAAAAGTAGATTGGTATTGAATATTCGATTTGTTTTTATAAATAATAACAAAGTGTTTTGGTAGTAAATAGGTTTTGCTAGAAATAAACAACTGCACGTTTAAGGTCGCATTATTGGCCATGATATGGTAGCATGTTTCGCCATCAATAATTTTTCTGCCTAAGAATTTTATAGTATCAAATTGCTCCATAAAATCTTGGGTAAACGCAGGGTAGAAAAAATCGGCAGCAGGAAACTGAAAATTAAAATCCTCATGCATATCATCAATCATTTCTATTGTTGTTTCTGGTGCCTCAAGAGTTACATAATTATTTTCATCATAATTATAAAACGTAATAAATTCACCATCATACCAAAATCCTAAGTTACCATCTTCTGTTTGCGATTTTATCAAAAGTTTATCAGGACCTGATAAAGAAAGTTCGCTTGTAGAATATTTTTTAACAATATTATTATCGGCGTCTAAAACATCTTCAGAATGACTTAAATTAAAGGTTACTGATTCTAAATCGTTTATAACAGCACTCATTTTATTTAGTATAAACACTGCTGTAGAATCTTTTTTGTTGGTTTGAGAAAACCCAGTATAGGTACTTATTAACGCAATAAGTATGAGGAATTTAGATAATTTCATATGATTAAAATATTAAGGTTGATTTATAAGTGATATAGCTGTTTTTTTTAGTAGAGGGTTACTTTAAACTTAATACGTCTAAAATCATCAAAAGGTCCTTTAACTATAATAGCGTCATAATCGGCACTTAAATTAGCTTGGGTGGTTCCTATAAGTTTCCAAGAGCCTGCAACCCCAGCTTTGGGATGCCTAATTTGTTGGCTATAACTTAAATTTGACGCAATAAAGAATATGAGGGAAAATACGAATATATTTTTCATTGGTTTGGATTAAAAAAAATAACTGCAGTATAAAGATAGTATAAAATTTTATTTAATAGAGCGATGCCTTTTTCTTTTGACTATTGATTAAGTTGGCATCTAGAATTCAATAAAATGTACATATTAATGATGGCCTGTTATTAGAAATCTAAATTTCACTGAAATTAATGAGGAATTTTCACCTATATATTCTTCAAAAATGTTTTTAAAGAAACTTCAAAACAACTTTTTTAAGCTAAAGAAGGTAAAATAATGTGCTTGAAAGGTAATTTTTAAATATTCTAAAATGGCATTTCTTCTTTAATTTGTTAAGTTCGATTGTCTTAGCATTTATTAAAATAAACAATCTTATTCTATTAAAAATCACACGAAGTCTAGTTTTAGTCTAGTTCATGAACCTGCTATTGAGATGAAATCTATTTATGTTTGTTATTGTGGTTGATTGGAAGGATTAAAGATTTGATATTTTTTTAAGAATTAAAACAAGTAATCTATAAAAAATAAGCTAAAACTTTCATATTAAAGAACACCCCTTATAGTACCAAACAAACTAAACGACCTACTACAATGAAGTTACTAAGCAAGAAAAAGATAGCTTTCAATTTACTTTTTCTAATATTTCCACTTTGCATTTGTGCTCAAAATGTTAAAGTAGAATTAACATTTACATATTTTAATACCGCTACAAAAACCTTCACGGTAAACGATTTAAAGGTTATCGATTTACCTACAGGAGCTACTGCATTTTGGTATGATACGATAACTGGCGGTACAGCTTTGGCTCCTACAACGCCACTTGTAAGCGGACAAGTTTATTATTTAGAAACCATTCCTGCAGCCAATATAGGAACGCGTTTACAAACCATTGTTTACGAAATTTCGCCTTTGATTGAAGCTGATAAACCTAATGATTTATGTGTTGGGGATCAGGTGACTATGATGGCAAAAGGCATGCTAACCAAGGAGCAGTTTGAAATAGATAACACTAATGGGAATGGGTTAAACCTAACAAAAATTATAGATTACGGAAATTCAAGTTATTATGTGCGAGAAGAAAAAATGTCTTGGGAAGCTGCAAATAATTTGATAAATACGATTCCTGGAGCTGCCATGTATATTATAAACGATACTGCCGAAGAAAACACTGTTTATAATGAATTAGTAAATTTAGGCATCGCAGTAGCTAATGATCCCAATGCGTTCTGGTTGGGTTTGAAACAATATGCTAATGCCACAGATTTTGATGATACCATTAATCAAACAGGTTGGTATTGGATTGACGGAACAGCTTTAAATTATAGTAATTGGAGTGCCAGTGAACCCAATGATTATCGAGATGCTCCAGGGATGACACCACCATTTAAACTGTATGAAAATGGAGGAATTAATGATGAGGATTATGCGCAATTTGATTTTCAAAACCGAGGAATTAAATGGAATGATGCACCAAATGACACACCTAACCGTAATTCATTTCCTATTTTCGAGTTTACTGGCACAACAGGTTTACAATGGTACAAGTTAAATACGAGTACGAATGCCTACGAAATTATTCTAGGGGAAACCAGTGGCGATTTACAAGTTACTGCTTTAGAGCCTAGCCAAAAATACAGACTAGAATTTTTAATGAATGGCCAAACTGTTGGATTAGAATACGAGGTTACTGCTGTAAACACTCAAATTTATCCTATCCCAACAAACTTAACCACGGCTTGTGATGATGAAACCGACCCATTAGCCCAAGACGGCATAGTCGATTTTGATACAACCAATTTTGAAAACCTATTATTAAACGGACAAACAGGTGTAAATGTTATTTATACGGATGCAAGCGGGGCTTTATTACCAAGTCCGTTGCCTAATCCATTTACCACAGGCACTCAATCTGTAAGTGTTCGTGTGGAATCTGTAACCAATGCGTCGTGTATAGCAACAGGAACCATAGATTTTGTAGTCAATCCATTGCCTCGCATTCGAACCAATGCCGATGGCAGTGAAGATGTTACAGTTTGTGCTGCTTCAGCATCAACAACGGCTGTTTTAGATGCAGGCATCGACGATGGTTCGCCTGCTACTAATTATACTTATGTATGGTCTAAAGACGGTTCGCCAATCTCGCCGGCAGAAACCAACGAAACCCTTACGGTTAGTACTAGTGGTAATTATGAAGTAGAAGTGACATCAATAGCAACAGGTTGTGCTTCAGAAAGAAGCATTAATTTTGAATTAATTACTGCGCCTGTAGTAAATCCAATTGCAATGAATTTAACCACAGCCTGCGATGATGAAACCGACCCATTACTTCAAGATGGTAGCGTTACTTTTGACACTTCGACTTTTGAGAGCACCTTATTAGGTGGTCAAACAGGTATGGCGATAAGTTATACCGATGCCAGTGGCGCAGTACTTCCTAGTCCGTTTCCTGCATCATTTACCACAGGAACACAAACGATTAATGTGCGAATAGAATCGGTTTCAAAGCCTTCATGTTATTCAACAGGAACTATAGATTTTGTAGTCAATCCATTGCCACGTATTCGAACTAATAGCAATGGCAGTGAAGATGTTAATATTTGTTCAACTTCAGGTACAACAACTACTGTTTTAGATGCCGGTATCGACGATGGTTCGCCTGCTACCAATTATACTTATATATGGTCTAAAGACGGTTCGCCTATATCTCCAGCAGAAACCAACGAAACCCTTACGGTTAGTACTAGTGGTAATTATGAAGTAGAAGTGACTTCAATAGCAACAGGTTGTGCATCAGAAAGAAGTATTAATTTTGAAATAATTACAGCCCCAGTTGTTAATCCTATTCCAACAAATTTAACCACGTCTTGCGATGATGAAACCGACCCACTCACACAAGATGGTAGCGTTACTTTTGATAGCTCTACTTTTGAAAGTACATTATTAGGCGGACAAACAGGAATGGCGATAAGTTATACCGACGCCAGTGGAGCGGCGCTTCCTAGTCCTTTTCCTGCATCATTCACCACAGGAACACAAACGATTGATGTGCGCATAGAATCGATTTCAAACCCTTCATGTTATTCAACAGGAACCATAGATTTTGTAGTCAATCCATTGCCACGTATTCGAACTAATAACAATGGCAGTGAAGATGTTAGTATTTGTTCAACTTTAGGTACAACAAGTACTGTTTTAGACGCCGGCATCGACGATGGTTCGCCTGCTACCAATTATACTTATATATGGTCTAAAGACGGTTCGCCAATATCGCCAGCACAAACCAACGAAACCCTTACGGTAAGTACTAGTGGTAATTATGAAGTAGAAGTGACTTCAATAGCAACAGGTTGTGCATCAGAAAGAAGTATTAATTTTGAAATAATTACAGCACCAGTTGTTAATCCTATTCCAACAAATTTAACTACAGCTTGCGATGATGAAACCGACCCACTCACACAAGATGGCAGCGTTACTTTTGATAGCTCCACTTTTGAGAGTGCCTTATTAGGTGGACAAACAGGTATGGCGATAAGTTATACCGACGCCAGTGGAGCGGCGCTTCCTAGTCCGTTTCCTTCAACATTTACCACAGGAACACAAACGATTAATGTGCTTATTGAATCGGTTACAACCCCTTCATGTTATTCAACAGGAACCATAGATTTTGTAGTCAATCCATTGCCACGTATTCGAACTAATAGCGATGGCAGTGAAGATGTTAGTATTTGTTCAACTTCAGGTACAACAACTACTGTTTTAGATGCGGGTATTGCCGATGGTTCGCCTGCTACCGATTATACTTATGTATGGTCTAAAGACGGTTCGCCAATATCGCCAGCGCAAACCAACGAAACCCTTACGGTAAGTACTAGTGGTAATTATGAAGTAGAAGTGACTTCAATAGCAACAGGTTGTGCATCAGAAAGAAGTATTAATTTTGAAATAATTACAGCACCAGTTGTTAATCCTATTCCAACAAATTTAACCACGTCTTGCGATGATGAAACCGACCCACTCACACAAGATGGCAGCGTTACTTTTGATAGTTCCACTTTTGAGAGTACCTTATTAGGCGGACAAACAGGAATGACGATAAGTTATACCGATGCCAGTGGTGCGGTACTTCCTAGTCCGTTTCCTTCAACATTTACCACAGGAACACAAACGATTAATGTGCTTATTGAATCGGTTACAACCCCTTCATGTTATTCAACAGGAACCATAGATTTTGTAGTCAATCCATTGCCACGTATTCGAACTAACAGCAATGGCAGTGAAGATGTTAGTATTTGTTCAACTTCAGGTACAACAACTACAGTTTTAGATGCAGGCATCGACGATGGTTCACCTGCTTCAGATTATACTTATGTATGGTCTAAAGACGGTTCGCCAATTTCTCCAGCACAAACCAACGAAACCCTTACGGTTAGTACCGATGGACTTTATTCTGTTGAAGTATCTTCAGTGGCAACAAATTGTACTTCATTTCGAGAAATTAAAGTACTGTATTCATCCGAACCAAAAATTAAATCCATAGACACGGTCGATTTAAGTGATGAAAATTCGATTACCATAAATATGGAGGATAGCTTTGGAACCTACGAGTATAGCGTAACAGGGGCTTCTGGTCCTTTTCAAAGCTCTAATTACTTTGATAATTTAGCACCTGGAGTTTATGATGTTTATGTAAACGATTTAAACGGTTGTGGTAGCGATAGCGATACGGTTTATTTATTAGGTATCCCTAAGTTTTTTACACCAAACAACGATGGTTTTAACGATTATTGGACTGTAAAAGGTCTAGATGCTAATTCGAGTATGAACACCATGATTACGATTTATGATCGCTATGGAAAACTAATTAAACAGTTTAGACCAACCGAACCAGGGTGGGATGGTACCTACCAAAATTCGCCGCTACCAACTAATGATTATTGGTATAGTGTTGTGCTTAGCGATCGGCGCGTAATTAAAGGGCATTTTACCTTAAAAAGATAAATGTTTTATACATTAAGATAATAGATTATATTTCGGTGATTTACTTCTCTTAAAGCTGAATTAAGAGCGGTAAATATAAAAACGGTTCGGAGGTTATGCTTTCGAACCTGTTTTTATTACAGTAGTTTAACTAGGCACATTCAGAAAACGTCGCATCCCTTGTAAATACAAGTATTTTTACGTAAATTTAAGTACATAAAAACCCCGAAAAAGGCTGATTAGAGCCAAAAACGGGGTTTTCTTATTCTTACGTTTATGAAAATACAGACCTGTCTGCCGACAGGCAGGAAATTAGTGAATTTCAGCATGAGTTTTCATTTTTATCTTCTACAGAAAACTTTAATACTTATTACTCCCGATTTTTAGAGAGTGATTTAGGAAAAATTTATAGTGCCCTTCCTTGGGATTCTTTAGTTGATGCTTTTGGTATCAAAGAAAAAACTACTGGCTGTAAAATGTTGTTTAGTCCCAAAAGCAGAGTGGCTTTGATGTTTTTGAAGCATTACACTTGTAGTTCAGACAGGAAGCTCATAGAGCAACTTAATAGTAATATAGATTATCAGTTTTTCTGTGACATACACTTGGGTTTTAATAGAATTACTAATTTTAAAATTGTT
>NZ_JACLAF010000025.1 GCF_015355625.1 Tamlana sp. I1 | reverse complement strand
GTTCGAGAGTAAGAGTAAGTCCAACCTCTTATTTCATTTATAAAGTCAGATCCATATTTCGGCAAAAATTGGTTTGCGGAAATGCCTTTAATCAAATTCCGAATTGTTTTTTTATCCGAATTTATTTGGAATATATTTCCGCTTTCAGACTTTAGAATCACAATATTTTTTTCAGAATCAATTTCAATGATAATATGAGGTTTCCAGTTTATCCAGTCAGTTTTATTAATTCCTAAATCTTTGAATACTTTCCTCTCTGCTTGATTCCAAGTTGTACCGCTTCCTAATAGCGTTCTAAAAATATGTCGAGTAGTTTTATCAAATGTTTTACAACGGTTTTGTGTATGAAACGTAGCGTATAAATAAACGCTAACTTTTCGGATTTAGCACTAGCCGAATTTTTTATTTTTATGTTTAATTTTCTTTTATAAACATAACCAAATAAAAAATTTGGCGTACTTTGTAAATATACAAAAACCTCTCGGAAAACCTATGATAGCTATGTTTTATACACGTTGTTGTGCATAGTGCTTTTCACGTTCTTCTTGGTTTTCCGATGTTTCTTATTTAGTTCGGAAGTGAGCGTTGGCAAGGCATACTCTTTTGCAATTTTTGGCTTTTTAGCGTTGGCTGATGTGAATTGCAAATGTGTATGGCTTTTAGCATTGGCTTTTTATTCTGTTCGTTTTATTATTGATATAAATACTTCTCTATCAACATCATTTATTAATTCCAAATCTGGTGAATTCTCAATTGCTCTAGGTATTCCACTTCCGACACCTACAAACGGAAGAATATATCTAGCATTTGTAAATAATATTGGATTTCGAGGAATAGAAGTTCCAATTTTAATATTATCGATAGTCAGAGTATTTGGAAGTTTTCCTGGACTTATTATTTCTATTCTATTATCAAATATGAATACTTTAATACTTGATAGAATAAAGTAGTCTCTATGTATTAAGGCATTGACGAGTAATTCCTCAATTGTTTGGATTGGAATTTCTAATTCAGATTGAGTATTAAATCCTTCTTTTATTTGTTTCTTTTTTAAATTTCGAGTTATAAATGAAAGTGTTTTTTCATATAATTCCTTTAAATTCCCTGTGAATGGTTCTTCCTTGTCTCGATATTCCTTTGAGCTTATATCATTACCAACAAATGAAACACATTGTACGGTAAAAGTTGGTCTAAATTGTTGAGGATTTTTACCAAATAAAACTAAACCTCCTAAGCTGAGTTTACCTTCTTTAATCATTCCTAAATTAGTAAGAACAGCAGAAGTTGATTGACCTAGTTCCTCAATAGTTTTCTTCGTTTTAGAAACTATAAATTCTTGAAAAAAGTTTTCGTCTATGTCGTTTACAGTTGTACCATTTACTAATGTTTCATCGGCGAAAAGATTTCCACTACTTTGAAGTAGGCGGGCAATTTCTTCCTTTGCTATTACTTTTCTTTTATCGGAACCATTCTTTACCCAAATTATTCCATTGTTGTCCATATGAGGTTTGCTAGTTCCTTCTGCGATATGTGCAACAACTACGTTTTGTTCTTCTAACTTTACGGTTTCTGTATAAATATA
This sequence comes from Tamlana sp. I1, assembly GCF_015355625.1. Taxonomy (GTDB): domain Bacteria; phylum Bacteroidota; class Bacteroidia; order Flavobacteriales; family Flavobacteriaceae; genus Pseudotamlana. The sequence goes on along the minus strand of NZ_JACLAF010000025.1, from coordinate 22,595 downwards.
AATCGGTGCCTTAACATTATTCGAAGCTGAGTTTGCTAAAAGTTCATTCGTTGATTGTAGTTCCTCAAAAGAAAGTCCGTTAATATCTCCTGTTTTATCATCTACTCCAATGATTAATAAACCTCCTTTTGTATTTGAAAACGCAACCATTTCAGCACCGATTGAATTTGCATTATTCACTCTAACTTTAAATTGAACCTTGCTCGATTCGCCCATCTGGATTAAATCCAATAATTCTAATGCGTCCATAATTCGTAAATTCTTTTTCTATTGTTAAATGCTTCTTTACCACCTTCCATTATGTTTACTATTTCTTTTCTGATTGTTTCATCATCAATACTTCCAAGATTTGTCTCTATAATGTTAGAGTCGTATCTACAAGAAACAACCTGTTCGCAGTCTCCAAGAACAGGAATATTAGGATTATGTGTGGCAAAAATGAATTGAGAAGTATTTTTTAATTCTTTCAATACTTTAATAACATCATTATAAATAGTTTGATTATCTAAATCATCTTCCGGTTGGTCAATAATTATTAAATCACTTTCTCTTAGCGTTAATAAAAATATTATTAGAGCGGAAGCTCTTTGCCCTAAAGAATGTTCGTTCAAAGACCTATTACGATAAATAATTTCAAATTTATCAGGTATTCGATATGTCAAAAAGGCTTCGATATTTGAATTGAAATACTCTCTAAAAGTATGAAGTTGGGTATCCGTAAGACTTGATGAAATAACGCTATTTGAGTTGTTCAAATCTTCATAAACTGCGATTAAATCATTGTAACTATCAACTATGTTTTGGATTTTAATATCCGATAAATTACTACCTCTAAGATTCTCTTTTAAATATGATTTAAAATCTTGTTTGTTGCCTTTAAACTCTACAGCAATTTTGATTGAATCTTGGTCATCATTAACCTTTTTTATTTCTTCTTGGACAATTTCAAATTCATTGTGCCAGAGTTTTTGTAATGAAACTAGCGTTTGCTTTAATTTAGTTTCTAGTTCTTTTTTCTTTTTTGAAAGCTTTTCTAATTCAGATAATTGTGCTTTTGACAAATCAAGTTCCTTAGTATACTTAACGTAGTCATCAGCTTGAATATTAGGTAGGTTTATATCACGTTTTATTTTGGAAAACTCTTCTTTAAGTTCATTATATTTTAGCTGGAATTCTTTGTCATATTTACCGAATTCCAAACGTTTATCAATAAGTTTACCCAAGACATCATTTAAACCATCAAATATCTTTTCAAATTCGATTAATGATTGAATAATTTTTTCTACATCAGTAGTATTCTCCTTTGACACATATTTTTTGTAGCTATCGAAGGAATCATTTTCTTTGATAAATTCATCTAAGGCATCAATAATCTGAACTTCAAAATCATCAATTCTTTTAATAAAGTTTACATCTTTCTCAAAACTAATTTGTTTTTCAAGTTTCTTATCAATTTGATTATCTTTAAAAACTTGGATTTTAATTTTTAATTCAGCCTGTTTAGCCTCAATATCTGCTTTTCTAGCGACTTTTGAATCAATTTTTTTGAGTTCATTGATAATCCTTAAAATATCTTGATTTTTTTCTTCAACTTCTCTCTTTTTGTTCAGTAGGCGGTCGCCAATCAATTTGCTAATTAAATATTCAGTTGATAAAGAATCTCCTATTTGAGAAAGGTCTTTTTGACCAAAGTATATTGGTTTTCTTACAATTGCATTTGGTTTCAGTCCAAGCTGAAGCTCTCCATCTTTATATATGTTAGTTCTATCGCCAAGAATTTTTTCAGCAACATATTCTTTTCCTTGGTCATCAATCAATACTGAAGTGATTTTCCCACCGCTTCCTAATAAAGCGTTTACTAGATTCGTTTTATATTCAAAATCAACATTTTGATGATTAGTTAAATCAATATCTAATGAATATCTAATGGCTTCTAAAATTGAAGATTTACCACTTCCTCTTATACCAATCAAATTATTCATAGAATGGTTTAGATGAAGTGTTGAGCCATCCAATTTTCCTCCTTTAAAACTTATTGATTTAACATATCCATTAATTGGCTCTTTGGTTTCTGTTGCTTGTCTATGATTTTGGTCTAATAAGGCATACTTAATTGCTTCAAAATTAAAAGCTCCAATTTTTAAATAGGTTTTTTGCGTAACATTATTTACTGAGTTGCCTGTTCCAATTTCTTCAATATTTTTAGCATCTGAACCTTCTACAAAAGCTGGTAAGTCATTCTCAAGCCAAAGGTTGAGTTTGTCAATTATGTCTCTAGTCCTTACTTTTTGAAACCCAAGTACTGCCTTACGAAATATTGGTTGCTTACCCAATTCAGTTATACGTCCTCCATTTAGTTCTTTATAAAATCCGCTTCCTGACTCGATATGAGCCATTATAATGAAATAATCTTTCTCGAAAGCATCAAGCTTTTTTATGGTTTCAATTAAGTTGTCATTTGAACGACCATTTTCATTTTCAAAATTTTGTTTTCCTGCAAATGTTTGCGTTATAAAATGGTTGATATAATCATTACCGTTTTCTAGCCACTCTAAAGGATTAAAAACTACAAGGCAATGAATTCCATTCGCTCCATCATTTACCGACAACTCAACTCCTGGTAATAAATATATCTCTTGCTTTTTTGACTTTTTTGCAAGTGCTTTATATTCGTTCAAGTCAAATTTATTATGATTTGTGATTGCAGCGATACCAATATTTTCTTGACTTAGTTTCTTGACATATTCAGAAACAAAAGAATTTTCTTCTCCACGATAAACAAATTCTTTATCCGCTTTTGTGTGTAAATGAAAGTCGGCTCTAAGCCAAGTGCTACCGTTTTTAAAAATTTCAAAGTCTTTTTCCATTTTACTAATCGTCTTTTGTTGATACCAATAATTCTCTAACGTCAACATCCAAAATTTGAGAAATCTCGGTCAATACTTGAATACTAGGTTGAGAGTTGTTATTACAATAGTTTGTAACTACTACATAGCTTTTTCCGATTTTTTCAGCGAGCCAAGTTTGTGTTCGACCTTGTTCTTTTAAAATCTTTTTTATTCTATTCATTGATTCTATCTCTTTACATTTTGCCTGTAAGGCACAAAGATACATTAAATTATCTTTTTGCAATATAAAAATATATTGAATAATAATATGTTGTTGTAGGGGAAGAAACAGCTCTTTTATTTTTTTAGCGTTGGAATTAGTGTTGGAAAAAAAAATAAATGTGCTGTTTGAGCGTTGGCTTTTTTAGTTCAAATCTTGAAGTTTAGCACAATTTCTGCATTATGCACAACGGTCTCGTGTATGATTTGTGGCGTTATTAAGCACGGAATTTAACAAATATAAACCGAATAGAATATTCCGCAGGAATATTCATAAGTAGGCTCGAACTAGCCATTAATTATACACCTTGTTGCCATTAGTACTTTCTTTTTTGTTCAAAATTTAGATTTAATCTACAAAAGTTTCTCTAATAATATCTTTACAATTCTGTATTTCAGATTTCGATAATTGGTCAAAGGTTTTTAATATACGAGATTTGTCAATTGTCCTAATTTGGTCGATTGCAATCATTCCTTTTTTGCCGCTGTGTTTTACTTTTATTCTGGTCGGATAATTTTTCAAGTTCGTTGTCATTGGTGCAACTACGATTGTTCTTAAAAACTTATTAATTTCATTTGGCGAAATAATGACACAAGGTCTTGTTTTTTTAATTTCACTACCAATTGTTGGGTCAAGATTTACGAGTACGATAGAATACTGTTCTAATTCCATTCCTCAAAATTTTCGTCCTCAAAAACATCATTGAATAATAATCGGTCGTCATTATTCTCACGCATTTCTTGAAAAGCTTTTTCCCAGTTTTTTCTCGGACTACTAATTGGTTTAAGGATTATTTGTCCTTTTTCCAAAATCATCTCAACTTTGTCTTTTATGTTATACTTTTCTAAAATAGTCTTACTTAAACGTAGACCTTTAGAATTTCCGATTTTTATAATTGCTGTTTCCATAACATTTCATTTGTAATTACAAAGTTAGTACAAACTATTCAATTCGCAAAGTTTTTTCAGTATTAATGGCAACGGTCTCGTGTATGATTTGTGGCGTGATTCAGCAACGAATTTAGTAAATAAAAACCGAATAGAATATTCCGCAGGAATATTCGTAAGTAGGCTTGAACTAGCCATTAATTATACACATTGTTGTGCTTTCGTTGCTTTTTTATCCGCAATATTCAGCTATTGTTAATATCCGAAAACTTCAAATTTAAGTTTGATAATATTAAAATGCAGAAATTTTCTTTTTGCGTTTTGCTATAACCCCAATCCCCTTTTCACGCTTCTACTTTCTTTTTAAGTCCGCAATATTTGTTAAATAATATTTCATTTAAAAACTTTTAATAAAATCCGAAAAATTGTGTTTTAATTGAGTTATCCTTTTTCCGCAACATTATTTTTCGTTTCTATAAATCTCAAAAGTGAAAAATCCACAATATTTCTCAATTGAATCTATAAACAATATAACTTGTTGAATATCTCCGTAAACTTGCTAAAAGTCAGAAGCTGTTTTGTGATATTTTAATGTCAAAATCCCTATAATGTTTGGATTCATTTTTTCCGCGTCTGAGTGAGCTCAGCAATGAAGCACAACGGTTTTGTGTATGATTAGTGGCGTGTTTAAGTACCTAATTTAGCAAATTCAAACCGATTAGAAAATCCGCGAGGATTTTCGTAAGTAGGCGAGAACTAGCCATTAATTATACACGTTGTTGCCATTAGTTTTTATTCAGTTTTATTGTCAAAAATTCAGTCGAATCAGTTTCAATTCCGTTTGAGTAAATTGGAATCAGATTTTTGTTTTTAATCATATATTTTTTCGCTCTTTTCCCCCATCTTTTTTCTTTTATTTCCTCGTCCAAAAGAATAATGCTATCTTTTATTTGGTAAATTCCTCTGTCAATTGTTGTCCATTCGTAATCTCTTGTCCGTAACATATATTTTCCGTCTTTCATTAGTTTTAATTCAGTTCCGAAAGTATCTTTTGCAATAAATTCAGGCTCTTTGTCAAAAAAGTCTTTAGGAAACCAAAACGAGCTAATAGCTATAAAAGTGGAAATCAAAAGTATTGTCAAAATGATTTTCGATTCTCTAACTTCAATTCCTTTCTTAATATTTTTTCCTTGTTTTATTAAGGTGTAAATAAAAACTATAATTCCGGAAATTAGAAAAAACAAATATTTAAAAAATGCAACTAATCCTCCAAAAGAACCTTCAGTTCTTAATTCCGATTTTAGAACCAAAAAAAGAATAACTCCAATTGGAATAAATGCTTTAAATATTGATTTGTAGTTCGTTTTTCTCAAATTAATGGCAACGTGTTTGTGTATGATTTGTGGCGTGATTAAGCACCGAATTTAGCAAATAAAAACCGAATAGAATATTCCGCAGGAATATTCGTAAGTAAGCAGAAACTAGCCATTAATTATACACGTTGTTAGCTGACGTTTTTTATTTCAATTTTTCTTGGTGTCCAATTTCCCTTTTCAGATTTTTTCCAAGTTCTCCAATGTTTATCAGATGTCTTAAATGGTAAATTAGACTTTAATTCTTTTAAAAATTCCAGTTCATATTTTTCCATTTTCTCAAATGGTAATGCAAACCAAACAGAAATTGTTGATTTTTTCGATAACATTAAATAGATTCGTGAGTTTTTAATTCTAAAATCCAGTTCAGGTATTAGTTCTTGATTTGGCAAAATTTGATTTGTCTTTGGGTCTTTAAAATGAAAATTCCAAGTAAAATTCAGAGATATTGGTCCAGCAGGATTTTTGGGTAATTCATTATTCAATTCAAGCGTTTCAAATCCGTTTTCAATATCCTTTCCGGTTAGGTCCCAAGTCCAAGTTCTTAACCAACCATCATTTCTTGTTTTTGGAATTCCAAATTTCAAGGTCAGTTTCGGCAATAATTTCAAAGCAGAGTATTCCTTTTTTTCTGACTCGTATAAAGTCAAGTCGATTGATTTTGGTTGAGTTTTGTCAGCGAATAAATTCAAAAAATCCAATGTTTGTTCATAAGTCACTTTTTGGGATTTTCTACTCACGCTATGAGCTCCTCCTGAGTTAATTGATAATCCTTCGTATGAAATAAATTGATTCATTTTATTATTATGCGGATTTTTTTCTTAAATGACAGCTAACGGTCTCGTGTATGATTTGTGGCGTGTTTCAGCACCGAATTTAGTAAATAAAAACTGAATAAAAAATCAACAAGGTTTTTCATAAGTAAACGAAAACTAGCCATGAATTATACACGTTGTTGTGCGTAGGCTTTATTCTAATTTTCCGTTTTTTACTTTAATACTTTTTAATAGACTTATCCAATATTTTCCATCAGAAGCAGGTTTATCATTTTCAATTACCAAATCTCCAGTTGAAAATTCTTTCGGGTTTCTACACCAAATTTCAATATTATGTTTTTTATAGTTTGTCTCGCTAAAAATTATAAAGAATTTGGAGGAAATTCGGTTATTTTGTATTTCTATACCAATATTAAAACCAATTTTATATTTACCATTTTTTATTGGAAATTTGGAATCAACAATTTCGTCCTCGATATTAATAGTTTTACATTTTTGTTTTACAATAATGTCGTTATCAAATAATTTATAATTAAACTTAAATAGAATATTCTTAATAATTCCATCTTGTAATTCATAGAAATTAGCATTAGTTTCTATAGAATTTAAGTCAGTTAATTTTTGATTTATCAGAACGGAATTTCCTAACGAAATAATTTGTTGATTTGGGTTCATTAAAATTTCCGCATTAGTTTTGTCTGCTAATTGTATCTGTTTAATATTTAAATCCTGTTTCTTTGATGTTTCTATAAATTTAAGAAATTGATCAGGTGTAAATTTTGTTTCATCATAAAATGCATAGAAATCGGATTCATTAGAACCTTTTTTTAAGAGCAAGATATCTTTATAAATAAAATTCTGATTTAGGAGTATTTTAATTTTCTCATATTCAAGAATTAAGTTTCCTTGATTTAGGTATTCATATCGACCATCAATTATATTGCCATTAATAGATATTATTAATTCTCCATTATTTCTAAAAAACCATTTTTCGCTAAAGTTGTTGTCATTTATCCTAATCCAAAATTTTTCTTGTAAAAGGGCAATATTACTTAATTTATCATCAAATGATTTTAGTTTTGTAAATAAAAATTTCAGATATTCAAACATATAAATATTCTATTTTTCAGGATGTTCATTCAGCTTACGCACAACGGTTTCGTGTATGATTTGTGGCGTGTTTAAGCAACTAATTTAGCAAATAAAAACCGAATAGAAAATCCGCGAGGATTTTCGTAAGTAAGCGAGAACGAGCCATTAATTATACACGTTGTTAGGGTGCGTTATTTTTATATTCATATCCGATTTTTTTCAACCAATCAAGTAAAAATTCCCATTGAGGTTCGACCCATTGTGAAGTCAAATGATAATTTCCACAAAAAATTTCCCTTGCATAATATCTTGTTCTTCCGTATTCGTCTTTTATTGGTCTGTTTTGGTTTTTTAAAACTTCATAATTCGAGTTGAAAATCCGTTTTGAATATTCCGGTTTTTGCAATTCATTTATTTCACTTTCTGACAAAAGGTTTAGTTCAAATGCTCTTCTAAAACTATGTTGTGCAAATTGCCCTATTTTCATTCCGTTTAATTCTCTTTTTTTACTCGAAATTCTCGGAACAACAGATTTGGTTATTATTTCGGTCGATTCTGCTTTTCGATTATCAAGTTTCATTAATTTAATTGCTCTTGAAAACAGTTCAGTCGTGTCATGTTCTTCGTCTATATTCTCCAAAAGTGAATCTACGATGTCGGAATAGAATTGTTCGTTTGAGATAAAGTCAATTGTAATATTCTCATCGTTAATTACTTCTTTTGCTTTTATCATTAAATCTTCGATTATAACTTTTGTTGCAGGATTTACTTTTGGTGTAATGAAATATGAATTAAATTTTTCGTTTTCATCGAAGTAGGACTGCATTATAAAAATAGTTCTAAATATCTTTTTTATAATTCTAAATGCAGTTTCTGTTTTACTTCCATAATTTAATCCAGCAGAGTGAAAAGCAACATCAATTCCGTAAACTGTTTCTTCGGCTGTATTTATTCCCAAAACATCAATTTCAGCCTGTTTAATTAATTGGTCGAAAGAACTGTTTTTAAAAATTCCGCTAAAATATTCTGAAGTAGAAATTTTTTGAAATAATTCTCTTGCTCTTTCAGTTTCGTATTCCGTTACAATCCATTTTCCGCTCGTTCTCCAATTAGTTTGGACAATTCGACAACCTTCGGAATGTTTTAAATAACTATAAATTAATGATTCGGCAATCTCTATTTTCATCTATAATTTTCTGGTTTTGACCGATGTTCGTTTTAATGCACCCTAACGGTCTCGTGTATGATTAGTGGCGTGATTTAGCACCGAATTTAGCAAATAAAAACCGAATAGAATATTCTGCAGGAATATTCGTAAGCAAGCTCGAACTAGCCATTAATTATACACATTGTTAGGGTACGTTTTTTATTCTCTATATTTTATTTTTCTCGTCTTAACCATCTTTGTTTTTTTCTTTTTCAACTTTCCGCTTTCAGTTTGAATATGGCTATATCTTTTTTTTGAAATCCAATCTCCTTTTTTGTCATACTTATATTCAATTGTGTAACAAACATTATCATTGTCGTTCCAATTTCTTTTGTAAAATATTAAATCTCCTTGTTCATTATATTTATCCGAAGTCTTTTGTTTTTTCTCTCCAGAATGACTTATAGCTCTATTGTTAGAATTAACCAGCTCGTTTCTATTGTTATATTGATTAATGACGACGACGTTATTTTCTAAATCGTAATTTGCAGTTTCATAACCAATTAAACTACCATTTCCATTAAAGTTCTCAAGTTTAATTAAGTTTTTTTCTTTGTCCAAGAAGTATTGAGCGATATTCGAAATTTGTTTTTGAGAATTATAATCTATCTGAACAAAATTGCCAATTGAATCATATTTATATTCAGTGTGTTTTGTTTGATATCCAATTATGTTTATCCATCTTTTGTTATCAAGTCTCACTCGTCTTTGCAAACTGTCATACTTATACATATTTAGCCAAATCAATTTATTTTTATCATCGAACCTTTTTAGGCTTGTCAATTGCATTGACTTATTGAAATCCTTATGCTCAATTTCCGTTTTAATTCCATCTGAATTATAAAAACTCGTTGTTTCAATAATTTGAGCAAAATTTGCATTCTTTTCGTATTTGGTAGCATTGCTGTTATAACTTGCTATTGACTGTGAAAAGGTCAGTTGTGATAGAAGGAAAGCAGCTATTAAAATTGTTAATCTCATTGCTGTTCACTTGGTTTCTGTAAATGTACCCTAACGGTCTCGGCTATGAGTAGTTGCGTGGTTTAGCGGTTAACTTAGCAAGTACACACCAAACTGAAAATCCGCGAGGATTTTCAGAAGTAGGCGAGAACAAGCAATTACTTATAGCCATTGTTAGCTGCTGGCTTTTTTAATTTATATATAATGTTATTTTCGTTGTCTTTATCCTTTTTCCCACTTACAAGCTCAAATCCATTTCTTTGAAGTAATCTTTTAGAGCTCTCATTTTTGTAATGCGTGTATGCTTCTATTGATTCCAAGTTTAGTTTTTCAAATCCAAATTCGATTATGCTATTTAATGATTCATTCATAATCCCTTTGCCTTGATACTTTGGCCTTAAATCAAATCCTATCTCAGCAGTTTTTCTGTCTTCTGAAAAATTCCACAAACAAATACTACCTAGCATTATATCTGTGTTTTTTTCTGTTATTTTCCAATAAATAGAATTTCTATTATTAAATTCAGTGTTGATTTTTTTTATAAAATCGAGGGCTTTTTCTTTTGTTTCCGCACTCGATCTATTCACAAATTCATTCACCTTTTTATCAGAACGTAAGAAAGAAATCATTTCCCAGTCAGATTTTTTTAGACTTATCAATGAAATTCGTTCAGTTTGTATTTCAGGAAAATTATTCATTGTCATTTTTTTAGATTGCGTACTTAGCAATTTTTGATATTCTATGAGGGATTGCAGCTAACGGTTTCGTGTATGATTTGTGGCGTGATTCAGCACCAAATTTAGTTAATAAAAACGGAATAGAAAATCCGCAAGGGTTTTCGTAAGCAAACTGGAACAAGCCATGAATTATACACGTTGTTCTACGCAGTTTTTTTTATTTTTTTATTTAAATTTCAGTTGTAATTAATAATGATATTTATCTTAAATTTTTAATAATATCTGCTTTTCTATCCGCAATATTCGTCCGCAACGTTATGCCATAAAATCATTAAACCAAAACTTTGGATTTCAAAAATGGTTATCGTTATAAACTAAATTTAGGAAAACTTTTTAAAGCAATTTATCCGCAATATTTAGCGGTTCTGTTTTTAAGCTAAAACTTTTCGCAAAGCTCAATTTTCGATGTAAAAAAATGAATTTTGGAAAATCTTTAAATTCAGCATTTTCCGTACGTTTTGAAAATCCGTTTGAGTGGTAAATTCCGCGTAAATTTATGAAAATCAGTTGTTTTTAAAATCAGTTTTGTTAATCTTAAAAATCGAAAAAATCTAAATGAAGCATCAAATAATGTTGATTTGGCAAATTGCGTAGAACGGTCTCGTGTATGATTTGTGGCGTGATTCAGCACCAAATTTAATAAATAAAAACGAATAGAATATTCCGCAGGAATATTCGTAAGTAAGCTGGAACTAGCCATGAATTATACACGTTGTTAGCGTGCGTTTTTTTATCATCTTCCCTCCTATTTTTTTATTTTTCAGTTCTTTATAATATTTAAAATCAATCATTTTCTCAACGACATCTTTAATTTCAAAATTAAGATAAAATTCCGCAGCGTTGCTTTTCTGCGTTATGTTTTTCCGCAATACTAAATTTTCATTTTCTTAAAATCTCAAAAGTAAAATTCCGTAATATTTCTCATTAAATTCCTAAATTTTAAATCTTTATAAAATCCGCAACCTTGCTTATATTTTGCTTTCTGCAATGTTTCTCAATTGAAAATATAAACAATATAAATTGTTGAAAATTTCCGCAAACTTGCTTAAAAGTCAGAAGTGTTTTAGTCAGAGTTTGAGTGATAAAATCAGCGTAATATTCAGCTTTTTAATCCGCGTTTGAGTGAGTTCAAAATGCTCGCTAACGGTTTTGTGTATGATTTGTGGCGTGATTCTGCACCAAATTTAGTAAATAAAAACGAATAGAATATTCCGCAGGAATATTCATAAGTAAGCAGAAACTAGCCATGAATTATACACGTTGTTGTAAAACGTTTTTTTTATTCAGTTTTCTAAATCCTACTCAATAAAATTCCGACAATTAAAATGATCAGAGTAGAAATAAGAAATGGTTTTCTTGATTTATAAACATCCGAAATTAAATTCCAACAATATAAATAAATGAAAACAGGAAATAAAAAACCTAAATACGCAAAGTCTTTTTCAATTGTCAAATCCACGCCTGCAAAAAACCAAAATAATCTTAATAGAAAAAATAATGTTCCAAATAATATCCACATTGTATTAGTTTGAGCCATTCTCAATCTTATATTTTTCTTTCTGTTATACGCAAAAGGTTTGCTCATCCACAAATAAGTTGTGAAACAAAATGAAAACCCGACTGAAGCGAAACCGATTAAAGTCAGATAGTAAATTGAAAATTCATAAGTATAGAAATTTAACCAGCTCAAGTCCGTGATAATTTCTCCAACATTGCACATTTTTATTAATACTCGAAATAATGAATTAAAAATTAAGCTAAATCCGATTCCGATTGTAATTCCGCTATAAAATTGGAACTTTCCAATTTCGTTTATCGTGAAGTCAGATTTGAGTTTTTTCAATTCAGCGTATTGTTTGGTCAAATGTTTTACAACGGTCTCGTATAACCGTCAGTTACGGGTTTAAAGTTACTGTTTTTCGGTTAAGCACAGACGTTAGCAATTCCGAGTGGATTCGGACGTAGTCGAATCCGCCGTAATTGCGGTTATACATTGTTGTACAACGTATTTTATTTATTCTTTTAATAAAGATTCCATTTTATTATTAAAAACAGAAGTTATTTCTTCCCATTTTAAATCAACTTCGTCAATCGTACAATCGCCTCCTAAATGAACAATAACAACTTTTTTATCAGCAATATTTTCAATTCCAACTCCATGAACTGGCGCATATCCACCAGAGTTTTTCAGTAACACATAGTTGTCAGATTTAAAAAGTTCAGTTGCTATTATTTCAATCCGCTTTTTTAATCCAACAGTTTCTTTTTCAGTCAGTTTTAATGTTTTGCTATTTACAAACGGCATTATGCAAGATGCAATAGTATTTAAATCAGATTCAAGTTTTTTTGTCAGAGCAATTTTCTCTAAATCTTTAACTGGTAGATTAAGAACATAAGAAACTTGTTCATCAGCACCTTTTACTTCATTCAATTCGTCAAGAAGTTTGTTTTCTTGAGCCGATATCATCGAAGATAAACTCAATAAAATCAGTATGAATATCGTTTTTCTCATATGTTGTACAACGGTCTCGGCTATGAGTAGTTGCGTGGGTTAGGACTTAACTTTGCAAGTACACACCAAACTGAAAATCCGAGAGGATTTTCAGAAGTAGGCGAGAACAAGCAATTACTTATAGCCATTGTTGTGCATAGTGCTTTTTATTCGGGTTTTATTTTTACTATTTTCCCGTCTTGCATTATTACAAGTTCACTATTTTTTTCTTTCTTAAATTCGATTAATCTTTCGTAAACCTTTTCAAGTCCTTTAACCACTTTATCTTTAAGCTCTATTTGTTTATCTTTTTTTGTCATAATATGCTTTTAATAAATTAAATTTTTCCGAATCGAGATTTGTTATTTCTTCATTCCCAAATTTTTGAGCGATGAGATTATGTTTTCCATAAGAGTTATCGAAAATTAGTGCTATATCGACTATTTCTAGATAAATCTCGAATAGGTTTTTTATGCCTTTTATATATCTTCTCTCAATTACGTCTTTAGGAATATTGTGTCCGCCTTCCTTTACTCTTATTTCTACACGTTCTTTAGCTAGGTCTATGTTCTCTAACCAAAAGAATAGTAATGTCACGGAATAACCTTGTTTTTTAGCTTGAAGAATTTTGTTTTTATAACTTCTTGTTGATAATGTAGTTTCGAAAGCGAAACTTTCATTTTCATCTAGGAGTTCATTAATTCTATTGAGCATAATTCTTCCAGCTTCAAAAGATACTTTTTCAGGTTGGAAAGGTGAAAGTCCTTTAGCAATTTCATCAGCGTTTACGAATTCTTTACATTCAATAATTTCGGGTAAAATTGTAAATGAAGCGGTTGTTTTTCCCGCTCCGTTGCATCCTGCAATAATGTAAAGGTTTTTATCTTTCATATCTATACAAAATTAGTCATTTTTTCTATAGTTGAAAGGTGATGGTGGTTTTTTCTGCATTATGCACAACGGTCTCGTGTATGATTTGTGGCGTGATTCTGCACCAAATTTAGTAAATAAAAACGAATAGAATATTCCGCAGGAATATTCGTAAGTAAGCTGGAACAAGCCATGAATTATACACGTTGTTGCCAGCAGTACTTTTTTCAGTCATAATGAAATCTACATTTCGCAATTAATATTTCTCCTTCTCTATATTGGTAAATCAGTCTATGTTCGCTATCAATTCGTCTTGACCAAAATCCTGCGTATTTATGTTTTAGAGGTTCAGGTTTTCCAATTCCATCAAAAGGGTTTCTAGCGATATCTTTCAGAAGTTCATTTATTTTCTTCAACTTCTTCTTGTCTGTTTTTTGCCAATACAAATAATCCTCCCAAGACTCGTCAACGAATATATACTTCATTTTAACCTTCGATTAGGTCTTTGCTAAAAGTAGTTCCGTTTTTTAGCTTGTTAATTGCAGAATCTAACCTTAACTCATTCTTTCGTGAGGAAAGTTCGTGATTTGTAGCCATTAAAGAATTGTATTCTTGCAATGACATAACCACAATTCCAGAATCTTTTCCACGATTTATTATCAAAGTCTCAAAGTTCTTCACAACTCTGTCCAAGTAGCTTTTAATATCTTTTCTGAAATCAGAAACAGTTGTTATTTGCATAATATTGTGTTTTATTAAGTACAAATATATGTACAAAATATGATTTACGCAATTTTTTTTTGTATTGCTGGCAACGTGTTTGGCTATGGTTTCGTTGCGTGAAAATCCGCGAGGATTTTCCGCCGTAAACCGAAGATAGCAAATTTGCGAGGACTTTCCGAGAGGAAAGTCAGAAGCAATGAATTATAGCCGTTGTTAGCTACAGTGCTTTTAATTAAAAAATATTTTTCCATTTAATGGCGTCCAATTTTCAATTCGCTGTAATTCAAATATTTTATCGCTAGTCAAATCTATTTTATATTTAAACGGTATTTCTTTGATAATCCCGAAAAGTAATTTGTCGCCTCTCATACAAGTTGTATCTATGTGTAATTCAGTAGGTTCAAAAGTCAATTCGTATTTTAATTCACCATTTTCATCATAAATTTTCCAGAGTCCAGAACGATAATAATAAAATGAGCGACATTGTCCACTCGTACAACAACTGATATAAGAACCTAACTTATAATTCCCCTCCATTTTTAGAGTTCCATATTCAGAGTATTCTTTCCAATATCCTACTTTTAAGTTACTCACTCCGTATTTACTTATCGCTACAGCTCCTTTACCCAATAAAATCCCATCTTTTTTTAATTCAACTATTGTATCTTTTTCAGGAATACCGTCAATTAAAACTCCATAAAGTTTATTATTTGAAATGTTAGGAAATGTATCTTCTTGTCCATTTATTATCTGAAACTGAAACAAAATTACTATTATGATAATTGCGATTCTCATTTCCTGCATTGTAGCTAACGGTTTTGTGTATGATTAGTGGCGTGTTTAAGCAACTAATTTAGCAAATAAAAACCGAATAGAAAATCCGCGAGGATTTTCGTAAGCAAGCTCGAACTAGCCATTAATTATACACTGTGTTGTGTATAGTGCTTTTTTTATTCTATCCAACTCGTTTTATATACTTTTGATATTTCTCCATTCTCAAAAAAGAATAAATAAGCCATTCCATTTGCGCCTTCTTTTCCGACTCGGTTTGTTGTTACGTTAATCAGCAAATTATCATTGTCCAATTTAGATAATTCCGCATTAGGTTTTCTTTTCTTTTTTACACAATCTAATTCCAATTCGGAAATTTTGCGTTTGGTGTTTTCCAGTTTTTTATAAATCGGATAAGTTTTGGTTTTATCTAAATCAAATATCTTTTCTTTTTCAACACCTAATTGATAAGCAACATATTCTGATGAAAACATATCATAATTCCATCCGTTTCCAATTTTGGAATCAAATCTAAAATTCCGAGTTTTTAATTCCTTATCAGCTTTAAGGTATTTAATCGCTGATTTAATTTGTCTGCACAGTTGTCCGTCAGAAATTTTCTCCGAATTTTGTCCATAAACCGAAGTCGCTAACAATAAAAGAAGTATTATTTTTTTCATTCGAGACGGTTTTTCCGCATTATACACAACGGTTTCGTGTATGATTTGTGGCGTGATTCAGCACCAAATTTAGTTAATAAAAACGGAATAGAAAATCCGCAAGGGTTTTCGTAAGCAAACTGGAACAAGCCATGAATTATACACGTTGTTCTACGCAGTTTTTTTTATTTATTATTTAAATTTCAGTTGTAATTAATAATGATATTTATCTTAAATTTTTAATAATATCTGCTTTTCTATCCGCAATATTCGTCCGCAACGTTATGCCATAAAATCATTAAACCAAAACTTTGGATTTCAAAAATGGTTATCGTCAAAAACTGAATTTAGGAGAACCTTTTAAAGCAATTTTTCCGCAACATTTAGCGGTTCTGTTTTTAAGCTAAAACTTTTCGTGAAGCTCAATTTTCGATGCAAAAAAATGAATTTTGGAAAATCTTTAAATTCAGCATTTTCCATACGTTTTGAAAATCCGTTTGAGTGATAAATTCCGCGTAAATTTATGAAAATCAGTTGTTTTTAAAATCAGTTTTGTTAATCTTAAAAATCAAAAAACTCTAAATGAAGCATCAAATAATGTTGATTTGGCAAATTGCGTAGAACGGTTTTGTATAAGATTAGTTGCGTTGTTTAAGCAACTAATTTAGTAAATAAAAACCGAATAGAATATTCCGCAGGAATATTCGTAAGTAAGCTTGAACTAGCCATTAATTATACACATTGTTGTGCTTTCGTTGCTTTTTTATCCGCAATATTCAGCTATTATTAATATCCGAAAACTTTGAATTTAAGTTCTGATAATATTGAAATGCAGAAATTTTATTTTTGCGTTTTTACTATAATCCCACTCCCCTTTTCACGCTTCTACTTTCTTTTTAAGTCCGCAATATTTGTCAAATAATATTTCATTTAAAAACATTGAATAAAATCCGAAAAATTGTGTTTTAATTGAGCTTTCTTTTATTTCCGCAACATTATTTTTCGTTTCCATAAATCTCAAAAGTGAAAAATCCACAATATTTCTCAATTTAATCTATAAACAATATAACTTGTTAAAAATATCCGCAAACTTGCTAAAAGTCAGAAGTTGTTTGTGATAATTTTAATCTCAAAAAACGAATAATATTTGGATTCATTTTTTCCGCGTCTGAGTGAGCTCAGCAATGAAGCACAACGGTCTTGTGTATGATTTGTGGCGTGATTCTGCACCAAATTTAGTTAATAAAAACGGAATAGAAAATCCGCAAGGGTTTTCGTAAGTAGGCGAGAACTAGCCATTAATTATACACGTTGTTAGCCACTGGCTTTTATATTTCATTTTCGTAATTAGTATATTCAGTTGAATTGATATTCTCATGTGCAAAATCATAAATAGATTGCTTTGTATAGCTTCCATTTTCTAAAAAATCACTTCTCCAAAATTTAATATCTTCTCTCAAATATTTGAAGTCTAATTTTAAGAACTTTTCTAATTCATTCCGATTTACATTCGAATGATATATTCGCTTTGTATTATCCTTATTTGCTGGAATTCTAATAGTAAGCATTTCCAAATCTGTGAAATCTCTAAATAGACGAGCGCTTTCCTTGATAATCTTTTTAAAGGCATAATACTCTGTATTTGCAAAACCCTCTTTAAAAGTAACAATTCTCCTATTATAATCTGATTTACTTAAATCGAAATAACCAGAATTCTCTCTTGCTCTTTTGAAAAATTCATATTTCGATAGTTCAAGATTTCTTATTTTCTGGTTTACGAAATAGTCATAAGTCAACTTGATTTTTTCTAATTCGTCAAATTCGATAATATCAAGCCTTAAATTCCGAACATTGGCTCTGTTTTTTGCTGATGAACTAAATCCATTGTTAGTAATTATTAATCCAAAATTCGCTTTAGTGTCTTCTAGCATTCCAAGAAAACTCTCAATGATTTTTACGTCAATATTTTTAGAGAAATGCTTACAGTCAATTATTCCTAGAATTTTATTTCCGCCAATATTTCCCCGTATTGAAATGTCAATTTGTCTATCTATTCTGCTATGTTTTCCGAAAATTCTATCGTCAAATTCAAATTCACAATCAGTAAAAACAGAAGTTAATTCTTGATGAATTAGTCTTTCATATTTTCTCCAAGTTTTATCTTCTATCGGCATTTTTTTTCAGCTTGTGGCTAACGGTCTCGTGTATGATTAGTGGCGTGTTTAAGCACCTAATTTAGTAAATACAAACTAAATAGAAAATCCGCGTGGATTTTCGTAAGTAGGCTCGAACTAGCCATTAATTATACACCGTGTTGTGTGGCGTTTTTTAAATCGTCTTTTAAGCCCAAGTTTGCTAATATTAATCGTAAAGTTATTTTTCTTAAACAGACAATTTGAGATTTTAATTCCTTTTCTTTAATAGAACTCACACTTCCATGCGTTAACTTATCACGCGTTTTTTTCAATTTACCGAAAGTATAACCGAAATCTGTTGGTTTGATGTTGTTCAAGTTAAGAGTTTCCTCTAATGGACTTTTCAAAGGCTTAATCTCGATTTTATTAATTAGCCCGTTCCATTTGTCTTTTAACAATTCTTTCTCTTGTTCGTTTTCTAAAGTTTGAGAAATTAAATTAAAAGCTTTATTAAAAGTATCCTCTTTCGATTCTTTAAATTCAAATTTTTCGACTTCTTGTTTGATATTGAAAATCTCTATTATATTAAATAGAAGTAAGAAAGATGCATTTAAATCAACCTCCCTAGAGTGTAGGTAATTATCTATTGCTTTATCAAATTGTGGCTCTTTTTTTAAATAATTTGGGAACCAATCTGTTTTAAGGATTTTTTGAATGTTATAATTTTTATCTAGTTCGTAGAAAATTACAGAAAAGTCAGAAATAAATGTTTTGTTATTTGGTGAAGTATCTCTAAAAATAAATAGTTGTCCTTCTGTTCTATAAGTGAGTTTTTCGCAAACAATACGAATACCGAAACAAAATGATAAAAAACTGCATATTATTTGAATTGTTCTTTTTGTTTTTTCAAAATCCTGTTCAATAAATTTGTAGTTAATGGATGGTATTTTCTTAACGGTAAATTCTTCACTACCTCTAATTTCATTATTAGTAAATTCGAGTTCAGGCCTAAAGGTTATTGTATTTGCTTCATAATAATCCGACATTCCATTCATTCTTGAAATTGAGAACTTATTTTTGTCTTTGAAATTAGTGAAAAATGAGTAAAAAGTATTTACCACTTTTAACCCATTTTTATTTAAGAAAGCTTTACCCTCGTTTATAAATTCTTTATGATTATTCGGTAATATTAAGGCTATTTTACTTACATAAATAGTGAAATAAGAATTCTGTAGGTTACTTTGAATTGATGTTGTTTTGTAAATTTTACTTTCGTTAAAAAAAAGATCAACTTCCGATTCAATTATCTCAAAATTATCTTCAAATAGTCCGTGTGAACCTTTTGACATCATAAAATCTCTGTCTATTTCTGAACCAGGTTCATTATCTATTATTTGAAAGTACATTTCTTTATCGGAAACGTAAAGATGTGAGTGAAATATTTCGGATGAAATTACACTGTTTTTGAATTTTAAATTAATGCAGTAATATTCTTTCACTCAAGATTGTTTTTCTAATGACACACAACGGTCTCGTGTATGATTAGTGGCGTGATTTAGTACCGAATTTAACAAATATAAACCGAATAGAATATTCCGCAGGAATATTCGTAAGCAAGCTCAAACTAGCCATTAATTATACACCTTGTTGCCAACAGTTATTTTATTTAATATTATAGGTGTTAAAATCAAACTTAAAACTCCAGCCGAAATTGCAGTTACAATTACATTTCCATATTGTTTAATTTCAAGTCCACAATTAAGTCTAATTAAGATAATTGTAAAGGATAAGCCTATTAAAATTAACCAATATTTTAAATTGATCTTAGTATTCATGCTTTTTTCTCTGGGTAACTTATAAATGGCCACAGCAATTATTAGTCCTCCAATTAAGGTGCTTGAATGCTGTAGAATTTTTAAAATAGGTGTCGATTTACCCAAAATATCAATTGTGTTTGATAATTCAGGAATTTTTTGAACGAAATATCCTTTTTCGTGAGTAAAACTATCCCAAAAAATATGCGAAATCGCTCCAATTAAAATTGAAATTATAATTATCAGCCAGTTTTTTTTGAAGGTATTGTTCCAATTTAACTGCTTAAAACACCAAAATCTGGATTTTAGAAAAACTGGCAAATTATCAAATAAACAATTGCGAACAATATTATGGAAAATGAAAGTAAGTAAAATTCCTAAAGTTAAGTCAAACCAAAAAAGTCCACCTATTGTGTGACTATAATTGCTTGTAATTCTCATTCTCAAAAAGTATTCAAAATCGGGTGTTAGGCTGCCAATTATTAACCCGGTTAAAGAAATCCATTTTTTTGGCAGATAATTCAGCGGTAAAATTATAGCTGGATGAGAAAAAGTAAATGGCATTTATTCCTATTCGTTTTGTTTAATTGTTGGCAACGGTCTGGTATATGAAAAGTAGCGGATTTATGCACTAACTTTTCGGTTTATAACTAACCTTAATTTTATTATTTATCTTTTGTTTAAGCACCAAAACCGCTATTTTTTATATACGTTGTTGGCAGTAGTACTTCTATCTTTTCTTTGTTAGTTTGAAATCTCCAGTCGCTTTACTTTTGTCATAAGCATTTTCAATAAATTTTGTCGGGTCTTTTAAAAATTCATCTTCCTCAATCAAAGACATATATGACCCTTTTAACCAATCATATGATTTACAAGTACTGCAAGAATATTTATCGTCAGTTGTGTTATTAAACCTATTCCCATTGATTATTTCATACATTTTTGTTTTGTCTGTATAGCGAGAAGTACAACCATCTTCTTTTGAATTATGTGAAACTAACCAATCGTAAGTACCATTAACTTTCATTATAACACCGACCAAACCATTTGTCCTAGATGTTGTTGATTGTCTTTTATATTCCTTCAAAGAGTATTCAATTTCCCAATCAACCCATTTACTTTGTTTAAGATTTGGTGAAATAATTACAATGGTCACAGATGTGCCAAAAATCATATCTTTTAGTCCATTTTTAATTTTATCAATAGTTTCTCCCGTCATATCAGGTGATTCAGCCGTTTCTCCTTGATAGTAACTAGCGTCTGCACCTAGTTTTTCAATTATTTCATCTCTTAAATCTTGTGCCTCGCTATACTTATAAGCGATAAAAGTTTCTCTTGCCATAATTATTTTTTCAAAGTCTTTAATAACGTCTTAATTATCTTGAGAGCTTGACTGAATGTTGTTTTTTCATCTGCTAACTCTTCAAGAACAGGCATTATTAAATTTGGGTTTTCATAATATTTTTCAGGTTCTTTCGCAATAATATTGAATATGGTTTCAGATGCAGATTTTGTCAAACCAATAGGGATACAAATACATCCATTCTTATGTGCAATTTCAAATTCGCTAATAACACCATTTGCTTCCACTATTTTATCTTCAACTAGTTTGTTTCCAAAAACAAAGAAAGAAATACCACATTGAGAAATCATTTTTTCTCTATAATCAGCCCATAATTCTTTTAAGTTTTTTGAGCCAGTTTCAAATTGCGGAAATGGCTTTAATATTAGTTGGCTTTCAGAGTATTTATTTGGATTACTATGAATTGATTCCAATGCACCATTTATAACTGAACTACCAATTCCCCAACCAAAGCCATTAACAATTCTAAAATCATTTTCAATGATTAATTTTGATAAGTTGTGTACAAATCCAATAGCATTATTTTTACTATGTGGTTCGTACGTTTCAGCACTTCCTGAAATAAAAATTGTTCGCTTTTTATACCTGTTTTCTATTTCTTTTAAAACATCTGTAATATCGCTGTATTTGTCAATAAGTAAAGATTTTATACCATATCGCTTTAAATCATTAATAGTAAGCGATTGTCTTCTATTGTTATAATCTAAAGTAGCTTGGTCTGGGTTTAAAGAGTCTCCTAATTCGTGTTTTTTAACAAAACAATAGTGTTGTCTTTTGTCTTTACTGAATCTGAAATTCAATCGACTTAAAACATAATCAAGATTTGGGTCGGTAAAACTAAAGCCTATAAACAAAAATGTTCTTGTTGTTAATTCGCCACTTAAAGCATTTATGAATGGTTCGTGCGTTTGATGGTATTGTTCATATTCTTGCTTGGTTAAAATAGCTTGGTCAGGATGATTAACATCTCCATGCATTTTATAGATTACCAAATCTCTTTTTGGCTTTGTAGTCAATAATTGATTGTTTCTGTATTTCACATCAACAACTTTATTTTCTTTTAAATATGTTTTTTCGATTAGCTCATCATAATTAGTGGTCCACACAGAAGAGACAGGTAACCGAGCAATAATTCTATGATTTTCTGTTTCTTCTGTATCTTCAGTAAACTCTTCTAGTATTTTTCTATTGAGTTTTGAACGAGTTAGATTTTCATTTACGTGATATTGAGCAATCGAAACGAGGTCTTTTTCTTGATTTATATCCAAGCCTAAATCTTGAGCAATTTCACTCATTAAATCTGACCAATTGACAAACCCAGCTGGAATAGAAAGTCCAGCACCTGCAAAAATGGAAGCAGTTCCTTCATTTAAATCCTTTACATAATCATTTATAAATACTTCTATTTCGTTACTAAATTTCATTTCAGGTTGTTGTTTTTCGTATTACTGCCAACGTGTTTGTATATGGTTTGTTGCGTGGTTTAAGCACCTAATTTAGATAATAAAAACCGAATAGAAAATCCGCGAGGATTTTCGTAAGTAGGCTAGAACTAGCAATAAATTATATACGGTGTTGTAAAACGTTTTTATATTGTCTTTTCTATTAGTTTTTTTATAAAAAATTCAG
>NZ_JACLAF010000024.1 GCF_015355625.1 Tamlana sp. I1 | reverse complement strand
AACCATTAATCAATAAAAATAAAAATCCTCAACAAATAAATGTTGAGGATTCAAAAAAGGCAACGACCTACTCTCCCACAAATGCAGTACCATCGGCGCTAATGGGCTTAACTTCTCTGTTCGGAAAGGTAAGAGGTGAGCCCCATCGCTATAACCACCTTAAATTGTTAGTTAAAGGTTTCAAGTTTATAAAGTTTAAAGTTTTACAACTTTTTACTTGATACTTGTCACTTTTAACTGCGCTGTTGCGCTAATATCTTAACATATTGAAAATAAGAACATGATTTTATAATAATGTATTGAACTCTACTTCCTAGCACTGAGCTTGTCGAAGTGTTATAAAAAAACAGGCGTACAATAAGCCTATGGGTTATTAGTACTACTCGGCTATGACATTACTGCCTTTACACCTATAGCCTATCAACGTGATAATCTCTCACGACCCTTTAAAGAAATCTCATCTTGTGGTGGGTTTCGCGCTTATATGCTTTCAGCGCTTATCCCTTCCAAACGTAGCTACTCTGCAATGCTCCTGGCGGAACAACAGATACACCAGAGGTTTGTCCAACTCGGTCCTCTCGTACTAGAGTCAGATCCACTCAAATTTCTAACGCCCACTGTAGATAGAGACCGAACTGTCTCACGACGTTCTGAACCCAGCTCGCGTGCCACTTTAATGGGCGAACAGCCCAACCCTTGGGACCTTCTCCAGCCCCAGGATGTGACGAGCCGACATCGAGGTGCCAAACCCCCCCGTCGATATGAGCTCTTGGGGGAGATCAGCCTGTTATCCCCGGCGTACCTTTTATCCTTTGAGCGATGGCCCTTCCATGCGGAACCACCGGATCACTATGCTCTACTTTCGTACCTGATCGACTTGTAGGTCTCTCAGTCAAGCTCCCTTATGCCATTGCACTCTACACACGATTACCAACCGTATTGAGGGAACCTTTAGAAGCCTCCGTTACTCTTTTGGAGGCGACCACCCCAGTCAAACTACCCACCAAGCACTGTCCCTTCTAAAGAAGGTTAGACTCTAGATAAGCAAAGGGTGGTATTTCAACAATGACTCCACAACACCTGGCGATGCCGCTTCAAAGTCTCCCACCTATCCTACACATTACTTATCCAAAACCAATACTAAGCTATAGTAAAGGTGCACGGGGTCTTTTCGTCCCACAGCGGGTAATCGGCATCTTCACCGATACTACAATTTCACCGAGCTCATGGCTGAGACAGTGTCCAGATCGTTGCACCATTCGTGCAGGTCGGAACTTACCCGACAAGGAATTTCGCTACCTTAGGACCGTTATAGTTACGGCCGCCGTTTACTGGGGCTTCATTTGAGATCTTCGCCGAAGCTAAACCCTCCACTTAACCTTCCAGCACCGGGCAGGTGTCAGGCCATATACATCATCTTTCAATTTAGCATAGCCCTGTGTTTTTGATAAACAGTCGCCTGGACCTTTTCACTGCGGCCACCCCGAAGGGTGGCGACTCTTCTCCCGAAGTTACGAGTCTATTTTGCCTAATTCCTTAGCCATGAATCTCTCGAGCACCTTAGAATTCTCATCCCAACTACCTGTGTCGGTTTAGGGTACGGGCTGCTTCACTCGCTTTTCTTGGAAGTCGCTTCTCTGGATTATCACCTTGACCGAAGTCTTAGTGTACTATCGCGGTATTACTACTCGCTTCAACGTGCTATTCCGTCAGCACGCACCAAATATACGCCTCCGTCACTTTTAGTGTGAGCAGGTACAGGAATATTAACCTGTTGTCCATCCACTACCCCTTTCGGGTTCGCGTTAGGTCCCGACTAACCCTCAGCTGATTAGCATAGCTGAGGAAACCTTAGTCTTTCGGTGTGCGGGTTTCTCGCCCGCATTATCGTTACTTATGCCTACATTTTCTTTTGTAGCTTCTCCAGCATACCTCACAGTACACCTTCGACGACACTACAATGCTCCCCTACCATCACGCCTAAGGCGTGATCCATAGCTTCGGTAGTATGTTTATGCCCGATTATTATCCATGCCGAACCGCTCGACTAGTGAGCTGTTACGCACTCTTTAAATGAATGGCTGCTTCCAAGCCAACATCCTAGCTGTCAAAGCAGTTCAACCGCGTTATTTCAACTTAACATACATTTGGGGACCTTAGCTGATGGTCTGGGTTCTTTCCCTCTCGGACATGGACCTTAGCACCCATGCCCTCACTGCTGCAAAACATTTTATAGCATTCGGAGTTTGTCAGGAATTGGTAGGCGGTGAAGCCCCCGCATCCAATCAGTAGCTCTACCTCTATAAAACTATGTTGCAACGCTGCACCTAAATGCATTTCGGGGAGTACGAGCTATTTCCGAGTTTGATTGGCCTTTCACCCCTACCCACAGGTCATCCGAAGACTTTTCAACGTCAACCGGTTCGGTCCTCCACTGTATGTTACTACAGCTTCAACCTGCCCATGGGTAGATCACACGGTTTCGCGTCTACCACTACTAACTAAAGCGCCCTATTCAGACTCGCTTTCGCTACGGATCCGTGACTTAATCACTTAACCTTGCTAGCAACGGTAACTCGTAGGCTCATTATGCAAAAGGCACGCCGTCACAGATCTAGTCTGCTCCGACCGCTTGTAAGCGTATGGTTTCAGGTTCTATTTCACTCCCTTATTCAGGGTTCTTTTCACCTTTCCCTCACGGTACTAGTTCACTATCGGTCTCTCAGGAGTATTTAGCCTTATCGGATGGTCCCGACTGATTCATACAGGATTACTCGTGTCCCGCACTACTCAGGATACCACTATATCCACATTCTTTACTTATACCGGGCTATCACCGTCTTTGGCCCCTCTTTCCAAAGGGTTCTAATTCATCATGCTTCTAATCTCGTGGTCCTACAACCCCAGTATTGCCGTAACAATAATGGTTTGGGCTAATCCGCGTTCGCTCGCCACTACTAACGGAATCACTTTTGTTTTCTTCTCCTCCGGGTACTTAGATGTTTCAGTTCTCCGGGTTCGCCTCCTTGCGGATACTATATCTTCAATATAGTGGGTTGCCCCATTCGGATATCTACGGATCAATTCGTGTGTGCCGATCCCCGTAGCTTTTCGCAGCTTATCACGTCCTTCTTCGCCTCTGAGAGCCTAGGCATTCCCCATACGCCCTTATTTAGCTTATTGTACTTTTTGCTTTTTTAATGAGTTATAATCAATTGAATATTTTCTATTGATTAT
>NZ_JACLAF010000023.1:0-20000 GCF_015355625.1 Tamlana sp. I1 | reverse complement strand
AGTGTGGGGGATCCCCCTCTCAGGGCCCCTACCTATCGTTGCCTTGGTATGCCGTTACCACACCAACTAGCTAATAGGACGCATAGTCATCTTCTGCCGTAACCTTTAATCATAAATACCATGCAGTAATATGATACTATACTGTATTAATCCAAATTTCTCTGGGCTATCCAGTAGCAAAAGGTAGATTCTATACGCGTTACGCACCC
Organism: Tamlana sp. I1; assembly: GCF_015355625.1. GTDB lineage: Bacteria > Bacteroidota > Bacteroidia > Flavobacteriales > Flavobacteriaceae > Pseudotamlana. Next base: position 19,791 of record NZ_JACLAF010000023.1, on the reverse strand, counting down.
GTGCGCCGGTCGTCAGCGGAAGCAAGCTCCCCTGTTACCCCTCGACTTGCATGTGTTAGGCCTGCCGCTAGCGTTCATCCTGAGCCAGGATCAAACTCTTCATCGTTAAATTTTAATGTGCTACCTATAAGGTAACAACTTTAACAACTAATTAGCTCTCTTTGTACTCAAAATGGTCTATTCTCTTTGTTGAATTAAATCGTTTCCAATTCAATTCTTACGCTGTCAATTCAATATGTTTATGAACTTTATTCTTTTGTTTCTTAACGCGTTTCCTTGTTAAGCGGGTGCAAATGTAAAACCCTTTTTTTTAACTCACAATGTTTTTTGTAAAAAAATTTAAAGATTTTTTTTACTTTAATTTAATATCAAATAAAAACAATATTATGAACTTTTTTACCTCCAACAGACCTGCTGTTTTTAGCGGCTGCAAACATACAACCTTTTTATAACCTCACAATGTTTTTTTTGATATTTTTTTAAAGCTTTTTAAAACCTCTTTTTTATACCAAAACTGTTTATGAACTAACGCTTTAATTGGCTGTGCCTCTCTTAGCGGGGTGCAAATATACAGCTCTTTTATATTCCCTAACAAACTTTTTGTTGGTTTTTTTATGCTTTTTTTTACCACAGCTTTTAATCTGCTTGTTTTTAGTTGATTATAGCTTGTGTTTTTTAAGGTTTGTTTGTGGCTGGATAGACTGGAAGTGTTTCAAAAGAGGTATTACGCGGAGATACACAGAGGTTCACGGAGGGATTATTCGTTTTAAACATTATGAATAATCTTCATTAAGAAAAGTCTAGAAAAATAATGAGGTTAATAATAGACGTCTAATATTTAAAATTAAGACGCTCCCCTCCTTTCCTATTATATACAACTGTATTATTCAATAGGAAAAACAATCTATATATAAGGAGTCATTTATTCTTCAGTAAAAAACAACTGGAATATTTACGCATTATTTAAATGTATACGAAATTCCGTTTAATAATTGGTATTGTGTTGTAGGAATGCCTATTACAGGGAACGTATCAAATTGTAATATATAGGTGATGTTTAATTCTAAGTTTTTTACTATTTCAACTGAAAACGTATTAAACGCATTGATTCGATAGTCATTTAGTTGACTAAGTTTTGGCTGATAAAAGGTTGCCGATTTAAAAGATAAATTAGAAGCTATTTTATATTCAAATGATAAATAACCACTAAAACGCACATCTCGATTATATATAGGAGACTCCCCGCCTTTTTCCTTTTCATATTCATACATGAATAAGGTGCCTAAAAACAGTTTTGTGTTGTCATTATTTAATAAACGAAAACGAGGCCCTGCACCTGTTAAGTGTCTTTGGTCTATATTTGAAATGGCATTGGAATAAGCCTGAACAAAAGCTTCTAATATTACAAAACGCCCTATATCATAATTATAACGCACATGAAAGGTTTCATTATTAATAATATCTTCATCATCAATCGTTTTAAAATCGACGTTCCCTATTACTAAAGCTAAATGTTTTTTATAGCGATATTGCGCATATAAACTGGAATTTAGAGTAAAAATATTTCGGGTGTTTTTTATGAAGTTAAAATTCAATTCTACACCTCCAGAAAACCCTTCAACATCGTTTTCAATCCTTAAATTTTCAACATTTAAAATTTGGGAATACATCGAGCTGCTAACAAAAAGTAACAGTATAAACTTTAATTTCATTTAACTAAAAATTGCATTTAAATGCATATCGGCTTCAAAAAACATGAACACACAATGCGTAATTGGGAATATTTTCGCCAAATATAGATAAAATTGGACAGACCAGTTTTAATGTCATTATTATCAAAAAGCAAATTCATTGAAGAATAGAAAAATCAAAAAACAACATCACTAACCTATTTTATCATTTTAAACTATTGTTATCCAAAAGTCTCTACTTATATCATATAAATAAAACAGTACTGCAAACCCAAATAACACTAAGGATTTTCACCGTATAAAAACCAATGCTTATAAATAATAATTAACTGTATTGTATTAACAAGTTTATACCGCTATCTTTGCAGCCGGATTTTAATTTATTTTATGATACATATTACATTACCCGATGGCAGTGTGAAAACGTTTGATGAAGGCGTTACACCAATGGATGTTGCAAAAAGCATAAGCGAAGGATTTGCTAGAAACGTGATTTCGGCAAATTTTAATGGTACAACTATTGAAACCGTTACACCTTTAACCAGCGATGGTGCTTTAATTTTATACACCTGGAGAGAAGATGAGGGTAAAACGGCGTTTTGGCATAGTTCGGCTCACGTTTTAGCGCAAGCTATCGAGGAGTTGTATGCTGGTGCAAAACTTACTATTGGTCCTGCTATTGAAAATGGGTTTTATTATGATGTAGATTTTGGAGATCATAATGTATCTGAAAAAGACTTTAAAGCTATTGAAACTAAAATGCTTGAAATCGCTAGAGGAAAGCATGATTTTAAAATGCGCTCGGCGAGTAAAGCAGAAGCTTTAGATTTATATAAAAACAATCCGTTTAAAACGGAATTAATCGAAAACTTAGAAGATGGTACCATTACGTTTTGTGACCATTCGACGTTTACCGATTTATGTCGTGGCGGACATATCCCAAATACAGGGATTATAAAAGCCGTTAAAATATTAAGTGTTGCCGGTGCTTACTGGAGAGGTAATGAAAATAATCCGCAGTTAACGCGTGTTTATGGCATTTCATTTCCGAAGCAAAAAGAATTGACCGAATACTTAGAAATGCTTGAAGAAGCAAAAAAACGCGACCATAGAAAATTAGGTAAAGAGCTTGAGCTTTTTACGTTTTCAAAACGTGTAGGCCAAGGTTTACCATTATGGTTACCAAAAGGCGCTGCTTTACGTGAGCGTTTAGAGAATTTCTTAAAAGCAGCTCAGAAAAAAGCAGGTTACGAAATGGTGGTAACACCACATATTGGACAAAAAGAGCTTTATGAAACTTCTGGGCATTATGCTAAATATGGTGAAGATAGCTTCCAACCTATTTTAACACCAAAGGAGGATGAAGAGTTTTTATTAAAACCAATGAACTGTCCGCACCACTGTGAGATTTACAACAGTACCCAATGGAGTTATAAAGATTTACCAAAACGTTTTGCTGAATTTGGTACTGTATACCGCTATGAGCAAAGTGGTGAATTGCACGGTTTAACCCGTGTTCGTGGTTTTACTCAAGATGATGCTCATATTTTCTGTACTCCAGATCAATTGGATAAAGAATTTAAAGATGTTATCGATTTAGTACTGTATGTATTCGGTTCGTTAGGATTTGAAAACTTTACAGCTCAAGTGTCTATACGCGATCCTAAAAATCCAGATAAATATATAGGTGATGTTGCAAATTGGGAAAAAGCAGAGCAAGCGATTATTAACGCCGCTTCTGATAAAGGTTTAAATTACGTTATTGAGGAAGGTGAAGCCGCTTTTTACGGTCCGAAACTAGATTTCATGGTAAAAGATGCCCTTGGAAGGCGCTGGCAACTAGGTACCATTCAAGTGGATTACAACTTACCAGAGCGTTTTGAATTATCTTACAAAGGCAACGATAATGAGTCACACCGCCCAGTAATGATTCACCGTGCACCATTTGGAAGCATGGAGCGTTTCGTAGCTTTATTATTAGAACATACAGGGGGTAATTTCCCGCTTTGGTTAATGCCAACACAGGCAATTATATTATCAATTAGCGAGAAATATGAAAAATACTCACAAAAAGTTTTAAATTTGCTAGAAAATGACGAAATTCGCGCCCTTGTAGACCATAGAAATGAAACTATAGGGAAAAAGATTCGGGAAGCCGAAATGCAAAAGCATCCTTATATGATTATTATTGGTGAGCAAGAAGAAGCAGAAGGCAAAATTACTGTACGCCAGCATGGTGGAGCAGATTTAGGAATGATTTCCGTTGAAGCTTTCTCTGAAATAATAAAAGAAGACATTAAAAAAACGTTGAAATCGTTTTAAAAATAATAAGTTTAATTTAAAACCATAACGCCATAGCAATTAGAAGAAGACAGCAACCCAGAAGGGTTTCGCAAGAGGACAAGCACAAAATTAACTCTAAAATTACTGCACAACAGTTACGCCTTGTTGGTGATAACGTTGAAGTTGGTATTTACACCAAAGGTGATGCTTTAAGGATAGCTAACGAGCAAGAGTTAGATCTTGTAGAGATATCTCCTAATGCAGATCCCCCGGTTTGTAAGGTTATGGATTATAAAAAGTTTCTTTACGAGCAGAAGAAACGTGATAAAGCTTTAAAATCTAAAGCCACAAAAGTTATCATTAAAGAAATTCGTTTTGGTCCTCAAACCGACGATCATGATTACGAATTCAAAAAGAAACATGCCGAGAAATTCCTTAAAGAAGGTGCAAAACTTAAAGCTTTTGTATTTTTTAAAGGACGTTCTATCATATTCAAAGAACAAGGACAAATCTTATTATTAAGACTAGCCCAAGATCTTGAAGAATTTGGAAAAGTTGAGCAAATGCCTCGATTAGAAGGTAAGCGTATGACGATGTTTATTGCTCCTAAAAAGTAATATTTCATCAAATACACATAAAACAAGATGCTAAATAATCTCGATAGTTATTCGAGATAGCATAAAAATAATTAAGCGAAATAATTAAAACTAGGAAAAGAAAATGCCTAAAATGAAAACAAAATCTAGTGCCAAAAAACGTTTCAAGTTAACGGGTACTGGTAAGATTAAAAGAAAGCACGCTTTTAAGAGTCACATCTTAACAAAGAAATCTAAAAAGCGTAAGCTAGCTCTGACTCATGATACTTTAGTACATAAGGCAGACGAGGATAATATTAAAACCATGTTACGTTTAAAGTAACACCGTTTTAATCGGTTAAAACAATTTATAAACCCTGGAGTTAGGCTCAATAAAAGAGTTAAAAGTTAAAAGTTAAAAGTTAAAAGTTTGACCTCTAGCAATAGACCAAAAACCAATAACTAGAAACCAATAACAAAATTTAGCCGCCTACTACAAAACACATTTAAAATTATGCCAAGATCAGTAAATTCTGTAGCAAAAAGAGCCAGAAGAAAAAAGGTTCTTAAACAAGCAAAAGGTTACTTTGGACGTCGTAAAAACGTTTGGACAGTAGCAAAAAATGCGGTTGACAAAGCGATGCAATACTCGTACAGAGACCGTAGAAACAAAAAGAGAACATTCCGTGCATTATGGATTACGCGTATTAACGCTGGAGCCAGATTACATGGTTTATCTTATTCTCAATTCATGGGGAAATTAAAAGCTAACGATATCGAATTAAACCGTAAGGTTTTAGCCGATTTAGCAATGAATAACCCAGAGGCTTTTAAAGCCGTAATCGAGAAAGTAAAATAAGGCTTTTTGCCTATTGTAAAACATATTATTCGCTTATTAAAAGAAACCGATTTCGAAAGAGTCGGTTTTTTTTATGCCTAATTTGGGCGTTACCACAAGGGTCGGGCTTTCCGTTACAAGTTTTGGCTCGATGCGCACCTCGCCAAAAGCTTTCCTCTGCAATCCCTAACGCAGAGAATCCGTTGTTATAGTAAATACATCCTGATTTAAAAAAAGAGAACTGTGTCATTCCAATTCAATATATCATTCCGAACGCAGTGAGGAATCTCTTCTCGGGTAGGTTTTAACTTAAATCAAAGGGTTCTTAGATTTCTCCCATGGTCGAAATGACAAGATTATTAATTACATTCGATTAGTAGTTTAAAGATATATTTTTGAAAACTTGGATGTCTTCAATACAATTCATTAACTAATCAAACGAAATAAAATAACACATGCTACATATTGGTGAGATTAATATTTACTGCCTAGCCCTTCATATTTTATAAACACTATTATTCGGAAGTTGAAAGCTCATATGTTTTTTATAGTTTTAACCCTCCTAATTTCGATTTCATCGAAATTTTCCTCCCTTCAAAACGAAGGGAGGAGCAAGTTTTATTAATGTTTTCTAGAACAAACTAAATCTAATTAATCTATTTTAATTAAAATTTTGTGTTCCGAACACATATGTTTTAAAAACCTGAAGGGTCTTTTTAAAAACAAATAATCATTAAAATGTTGGAAGGAAATATAATGTCGTGCCGATACGAAGTGAGGCATCTTTTTGAAAAAGAGCTATAGGTAAAAGACTAAGTTTTCTCCTAGGGTCGAAATGACAAACTTCTATAATTATCTTTTTTGAATAGTATATAGAATCACACCCCAAAAGCGGTAACCACCAACTTTCGTTCACCACCGTAATCGCGGTGTTCGCAAAGGTAAATGCCCTGCCAAATTCCTAAATTAAGCTTCCCATTAGTAATGGGAATTTGAACCGAAGCACCTAACAAAGAGGCTTTAATATGCGCAGGCATATCATCAGGACCTTCATAAGTGTGTTTATAATACGGTGCCTTTTCAGGAACCATTTTATTAAAATGACTTTCAAAATCGAGTCTCACCGTATGGTCGGCATTTTCATTAATAGTTAAGCTCGCTGAAGTATGTTTTATAAAAACTTGTAGTTGACCAACATGAATAGATTCAATTTCTGGAATAGCATGAAGTACTTCATCTGTAATAAGATGAAAACCTCTTTTATGTGATTTTAATTTGATTTCCTTTTGAAAAACTTTCATTACTTAATTTTATAAAAATAATACACTTAACTAATCCAAACTTACAGAACTACACTTAGTCTTGTCTGGTTTTAAGTGCCAATGTTACATTTAATATAATTGGTAAAAACAATAAAATTAAAAATAGATTCGGGTAATTGGAATAAAAAGTTGCTGTTTTATTTACAGAGATAGTATTTGTAATCACTAGGGGTTTCGACGATTTTTTAATAGCTACAACATCGCCATTGCTTCTTATAAATCCGCTAAAACCAAGATTACTACTTAAGGCAAAATCTTTAGCGTATGCCACAGCCATGATTCTTGAAATATAGAAATGATATTTACTAATATAAGTATCTTCAAACCAACCGTCGTTGCTTGTTACAAAAAAGAAATTCGCATTATTTTTAACAAGCTTTTTAATTAAACCTTCTTCTATCGATTCATTACATATTAACACGCCTGCATGTCCAAATTTGGTTGAAATTGGTCTAGCGTCTCCAACATTTATATATTTTAACTTGCTATGTGCATAGAAAGGAAGTTGAAATGTGTTTAAAAAAGGTTTTTCAAAAGCTTCTAAAAGAATGTTTTTAGAATAGGTAGCATAATGGCCTTTCATATTTGATGTAAAAAGCACCGAATTTGCAATTTTATGCTCCCCAACCAATTTGTTAGCTCCTATAATTAATGTAGTAGGTTTATTTTTATTAATCTCTAGTAATTCATCTACAAAATCATCATCTTTTTCATAAAGCCAAGGAATAGTCGTTTCTGGCCAAATTATAAAATCCGAATTATTGCTAGAGGCATCTCGACAAACCGAAAAATAAATTTCAGCTAAATAATCGCTGTTTTTTTGATTCCAAGTGAGTTTCGGATTAATGTTAGCGGTAGCAACACTAACTTTTACATCTTTTGAAGGCGATTCATTTGGTAAATACAGTGCATATCCAACGCCAAGAAAAACCAAAATAGATGAAACAATAACTAAAAATGACTGCTTTGTTTTTAAAATATAAAACTGAGCTATTGATAGGTTAACATAAAACACAATAAATGATAAAAAAGCAACACCACCTATTTTAGCAAACTGAGTTAAATACAGGCTTCGACTTAATGTGAAACCAACTCTTAAGTTTAAAAAAGGAATACCAGAATATAAATATGAAAACAATTCATCAAAAAGCGTAAGGCTACAGGCAATACATAAAAGTTTCAAAAAAGCCCATTTTTTAAATTGAAAACCATTTAAAAAGTGTAGTATATAAGCAAATAAAGCGAACATGGCTCCGTAAACAAATGCCAAACCCACAATAACCAGTAGGCTTATTTTAATATTAGAGGTATAATCTTGAAGCGCCGAAAGTATCCAGTTAAATAATATTAAACCATATACAACACCAAAAACAAAACCATTTATTAAGGCTTGCATTTTCTGTTTACTATTAAATATAGCGTAGAAAAAAAGTGACCACGAAAATAAAAAGAGTGGTATAATCATTTCTTTACCAGCAATACCCGATAGTATTGCAGATAAAACGATTATAATATAGTTGATGTGTTTTAAAATCCTCATTAAAATTTATATTCTCAGCTATTAAAACTTCAAAATAAGCGGTGAAACACGAGTTTTACCTCATGAAAAATAAAGCACCAAATTAATGAATACAACCCAATTCAAATAACTAAATTATATTAAAGGGTTGTCAAGAAATCCTATGCAATGAAGCCTTTTTTTTTGATAAAAGAATTGATTTTATAGCTGTCTTTTATGTTTTCTGCTTTTTCTTTCTCGCTGCAGGAAATAGCACATTATTTAAAATTAAACGGTAACCTGGAGAAGTAGGGTGTAAATCTAATTCGGTTTTGGCATCCCCTACCCGATGCTGATAATCTTCCGGGTCATGACCTCCATAAAAGGTAAAAAAACCTTTGCCTTTAATACCGTGAATATATTTAGCTTCACCATTAGATTTTGTTTCGCCTAAAACCAATACATTCGATTTAATTTCATCTCGAGTAAAAGCTGTGGTTTGTCCCATAAAGCCTTTTACCAAAGCCGTGTGGTTTTGACATAACATGGTTGGAATAGGATCCCATTTCGCCGAAAATTCCATTAACGAAAAGTAATCGGCTGTTTTAGGAACCATGCGTTTTCGTGTCATATCTATAGATGAAAACTCATAAACTTTCGGGTTGCGTTCTAAAACGAAATTGGTAAACGCAAAAGCTTTATTGTAATCAATTTTATTCTGATAATTAGGCTCGCTGCCATCGCCATCAAACATCGGTTCACAAATATCAACGCCTTCGGCTGATAAAGCAATATCAAAACTATCTGTGGCACTACACATGGCAAACATAAATCCGCCACCAATCACATAATCTCTAATTTTTAACGATACTGCCAATTTTTCTTCAGAAACTTTATCATACCCCAACGTTTCAGCCAAGCGTTCAGCTTCTTGCTTTTCTTGAATGTACCAAGAAGTTGCGCGATATTGTGCATAAAATTTACCGTATTGTCCTGTAAAATCTTCATGATGTAAATGCAACCAATCAAAAACCAACAACCCATCATTTAAAACCTCTTCATCGTAAACTGTTTCATAAGGAATTTCAGCATACTGCAACACCATGGTTACGGCATCATCCCAAGGTAATTTTCCTTTAGGTGTATATACAGCAATTTTAGGTGCTTTTTCTAAAACTACAGCTTCCATATTCTGACTCGGGCTACTAATTTCTTCTAAAATGTTTTCGGTTTTTGCATTAGAAAGCACTTCAAAAGAAACCCCTCGAATTTGACATTCGCGTTGAACCGCTTCCGTGTCGGGCAATAAAAAGGAGCCGCCTCTATAATTTAAAAGCCACTTTACCTTCATCGATTTGTTTAGCGACCAATACGTGATTCCGTAGGCTTTAAGATGATTTTTTTGACTCTCGGCATCCATAGGAATTAGGATGTAAGACGCATAGGTGTTGATGCCTATTAATATAAAAAGTAATGTAAATAGTGTTTTTTTCAATTTGAGAGCAAAGCTTAAAAAGATTTCTAGGTCGTTCCTTCACGAAAAATGACAAGACTCTTTTATTATAAGCTGAAAGATACTTAAAATTTGTTTTTAATAAAATGATTTAACAGTTTGTTCTAGTAGGATGGCTAATGGCTAATGGCTAATGGCTAATGGCTAATGGCTAATGGCTAATGGCTAATGGCTAATGGCTAATGGCTAATGGCTAAATAAAATAGGTTCTTGCTCAGGCAAGAACCTATTTTATTTAGAAAGGCACTTCATTGTCATCATCGGAGTTAAAAGAACTTCCAAAGGCTTGATCTGGACTTGCTTTAAAATTATCGGCTTGGAATGTATTATCGTTTGCGGCTTCATTCATTTTAGAATGAAACTCGAATGGCGAATCAAAATCATCTAAATTATCAAACTTACCAAGATGACCTAAGAATTTTAAACGGATGTTTTCCAAACCACCATTACGGTGTTTAGCAACGATAAACTCGCCTTGACCTTCGGTTGGCGTACGCTCTTCATCATCCCACTCATCAATTTTATAATATTCTGGTCGGTAAATAAACGATACAATATCGGCATCTTGCTCAATCGCTCCAGATTCACGTAAATCGGAAAGCAAAGGTCTTTTACTACCCCCACGTGTTTCTACCGCACGCGATAATTGCGAAAGGGCAATTACAGGAACCATAAGTTCTTTTGCTAAGGCCTTTAAGTTTCTAGAAATCATAGAGATTTCTTGTTCACGGTTTCCGCCATGATTGGTACCCCCAGTCATTAACTGTAAATAATCAATCATAATCATTTTTATACCGTGTTGCGATGCTAAACGACGCGCTTTTGCTCTTAAATCGAAAATAGAAAGCGATGGGGTATCATCAATAAATAAAGGGGCTTTCTCTAAACCTTTTACTTTAACGTTTAGTTGTTCCCACTCATGTTTTTCTAATTTTCCTGTACGTAATTTTTCAGAAGACAACCCTGTTTCACTAGAAATTAAACGCGTAATTAATTGTACAGAAGCCATCTCTAAAGAGAAAAATGCTACCGGGATATTTTGATCTACAGCAATATTTCGAGCCATGGATAAAGTTAAAGCCGTTTTACCCATACCAGGACGGGCAGCGATAATAATTAAATCGGAAGGTTGCCAACCTGAAGTTAATTTATCTAATTTATGAAATCCGGTAGGAATACCACTAAGGCCTTCTTTATTAGAAATTTCTTCAATTTTCTTTTTTGCTTGAATAACTAATTCCTGAGCCGTTTCACTGGATTTTTTAATGTTTCCTTGCGTAACTTCGTATAATTTTGACTCGGCAGCATCTAATAAATCAAAAACATCTTTAGTTTCATCATAAGAATCTTCAATAATTTCACTAGATATTTTAATTAAGCTACGCTGAATAAATTTCTGCAAAATAATACGTGCATGAAACTCGATATGAGCTGAAGAAGATACTTTTTGAGTTAAACCAATGAGGTAAAAATCGCCTCCAGCAAGTTCTAACTTAGAATTTTTCTTTAATTGTGTTGAAACCGTTAATAAGTCGACTGGTTCACTATTTTCAAACAGTTGAAAAATGGCTTCAAATATGTGTTGGTGTGCCTCTTTATAGAAGGCGTCGGCACTTAAAATATCAATAACTTCATCTACACCCTTTTTATCAATCATCATCGCACCCAACACAACCTCTTCTAAATCAAGAGCTTGGGGCGGTATTTTACCTTTCTCAAGGCTAATAAGCGTACTTTTATCTACTTTATATGATGATAATTGATTTGGTTGTTTCATACCTACGAAAGTAATTAAAAAGAAAGTAGTTTTCTGAATTTTAACGGTTATGATTGTCCACTACTCGTTAACAATCAGCTGTTAATAAGTTAATTATATTGTTAATAAGCATAAAAAATCTGAAGCTGGAACAACTTCAGATTTTAATACGTTTAGGTTTTAAAAGGCTTAGCCTTTAAACACACCCATGTTGGCATATTTATCCATACGTTGAGATACTAAATCTGTTGGTGATAAGTTTTTAAGCTCATCAAAACATTTTAAAATAGTATCGCTAACGGTTTGAAATGTTTTTTCGCGGTTTCTATGTGCACCTCCTAGTGGTTCTTTAATAATACCATCTACAAGCTTTAATCGCTTCATATCTGAAGCTGTAAGTTTTAAAGCTTCGGCAGCTTGCTCTTTATATTCCCAACTGCGCCATAAAATTGATGAACAAGATTCTGGAGAAATTACAGAATACCAAGTATTTTCTAACATTAAAACTTTATCGCCAACACCAATACCTAAGGCACCACCAGAAGCACCTTCGCCAATTACCACAGTAATTACAGGTACTTTTAAGCGTGTCATTTCTAAGATATTTCTAGCGATTGCTTCTCCTTGTCCGCGTTCTTCAGCTTCTAAACCTGGGTAAGCCCCTGGTGTATCTAGAAAGGTTACTACAGGAATTCCAAATTTTTCGGCAGATTTCATTAAGCGTAATGCTTTTCGGTAACCTTCAGGATTTGCCATTCCGAAGTTTCTATACTGTCTTGTTTTGGTATTAAAGCCTTTTTGCTGACCAATAAACATAAAACTTTGGTCGCCAATTTTACCTAAACCACCAATCATGGCTTTATCGTCTTTAAAACTTCTATCGCCGTGTAGTTCTAAAAAGGTAGTTCCGCAAATAGCCTTAATATAATCTAAAGTATAAGGTCTATCTGGGTGACGTGACAATTGAACACGTTGCCAAGGCGTTAGGTTTTTATATATTTCTTTTTGAGTCTCTTTTAACTTTTTCTCGATTTGTGTACATGTTTCAGTAACATCAACTTCACTCTCTTTTCCTATGACTTCACATTTCTGTAATTGGTCTTCGAGTTCTTTTATCGGTAATTCAAATTCTAAATATTCCATGGGAATTTAGTTATTACTTTTTAAATCTAGGTTAGTATGCAAATATAAAAACTTTAATTATGTAATGCTGTTAAGATAACTTTCTTTTTAATTTTCTTCGGCTTTTTAAAAAGGCATTTATAAGTATAACACTAATAATTACAGTGGCTCCCACGTAAAAAGCTGGTGTCATTTTTTCTTTCTCAGGAAATAAAAACATAGCCATAACAATACCATACACAGGTTCTAAATTGTAGGTTAACACAACGGTATAAGGGCTTATTAATTTCATAACATGCACAGAAGCGATAAATGCATAGGCCGTACATACAGAAGCTAAAATGAAAAGGTATTTAAAATCGGACAGGCTTAAATTGAAGAAATCTTTTGAAAAACCACCTCCAAAACATAAAATGTAAACCGATATAAAAAACACACCGCTTAAAAATTCATAAAATGAAATCACTGTGGCATTGTGCTTTTTTAAGAAATTCCCGTTTAGAACGGCAAACAATGAGGATAAAAAAGCAGATAGTATGCCTAAAAGAATGCCAGAAAGGTACTTTATTTCACTTTGAGTGATGATGAATACGCCTGCGATAACTATAATTCCAAAAAAAATCTCATACCAAACTACACGGCGTTTATAAATGATGGGTTCTAAAAACGAAGCGAAAAAAGCGCCAGTAGAAAACATGGCCAAAGTAATTGAAATGTTGGAGACTTTAATAGCTCCAAAAAAGGTTATCCAATGCAAAGCAATAATAATTCCTGCTACAGATAGTCGAAGTAATGATTTGGCATCAACTTGTATTTTAACCTTAACCATTTTAATATAAAGAAACATTAAAATAGAAGCCATAACCATTCTGTGCCAAACTAAAGCAATGGCATTTATAGAAATTAAATCGCCTAAAATTGCCGTGAAACCAGCAATAAAGACCAATAAATGAAGGTGTAGCTGGTTTTTAAATTTAGCGCTTGGCATTATATAAAAGGAAAATGGCTAAAACACCAAAAATGATATTAGGAAACCAAACTGCTATTACAGGCGGAAAATCAGATTGTTCGGCCATAACGCCAAAAATCTTATCGAAAAACACAAATACCATAGCGATACATATCCCAAGAGCTAAGTTAACGCCCATCCCTCCTCTTCGTTTCATTGAAGAGACAGCAACAGCGATAATAGTTAGAATAAACACAGAAACCGGAAGACTCCATTTTCTGTATAAAACCAACTTAAAACGTCCCACATTTGACGAGCCTCTCGCTTCCTCTTTAGCGATAAACGTTTTTAAATCGCCGTACATTTTAGTTTCGGCTGCATAAATAACCGGAATTAAATCGTCTACATCAAAACTAAAAAGGGTGTCTTTTCTTCTTTCAATTTCCAATTCGTCTTCATTGACACCAATATCGCGTTTCACGTAATTTGTTAAACGGTAAATGGAATCTTTTTCAATATATTTTATACTGCTTGCCGAAATTTTATATTGAAGTATATTGTCTTCAAAATGTTCTAAAGTAAAGTTATTCCCAATACTGTTTTTCACATCAAAACTACTTACATAAATAATATCGGTATCGTTAATCTGTCTAAAAACATTGGTATTATCTACAGAGCTCCGCCCTGTTTTAAAGTATTTATAACTAAAATCATTGAACCCTTCACTAGCTTTGGGTGCTAAAAACAAGCCCATTATTATCGCTAAAATAGACACAATAAAAGCGCCTATCATATAAGGTCTTAAAAATCTAGAATATGAAACGCCAGAACTTAAAAAAGCAATTATTTCGGTGTTATTGGCTAATTTTGAGGTAAACCAAATGACAGATAAGAACAAAAACAAAGGAAATAATAAGTGTGCAAAATAAATGGTAAAGTCTAATAAATACACCAAAACTTCATGTAAGGGCACTTCATTATCTAAAATCTTACCAATTTTTTCGGCTAAATGCACTGTAATTCCGATAGGAATAAACAGTAGTAACATTATAAAAAATGTAAACAGATAGCGTTTTAATATGTACCAATCTAAAATCTTCATTCGCTCCTAGTCACTCTAAATGAGTGAGTTTGCTCTATTATTTAAGTTTTGTATTCGACAATTTATGTTTTAGTAAACTTAGACTACAAACGGTTATCCATTTGTTTAACCATTTTATCTTTCCAAGTTCTAAAATCTCCTGCTAATATATGTTTTCTTGCTTCTCGAACCAACCATAAATAAAATCCTAGGTTATGAATGGTTGCTATCTGTTTTCCTAACAACTCATTAACGGTAAATAAATGACGTAAATAAGCTTTAGAATATTCGGTATCGACAAAAGTGATGCCCATTTCATCAATAGGTGAAAAATCTTCAGCCCATTTTAAGTTTTTAATATTTATAGTACCATGCGCTGTAAAAAGCATACCATTTCTAGCGTTACGCGTTGGCATGACACAGTCGAACATATCTACCCCTAAAGCTATGTTTTCTAAAATATTAATTGGTGTACCTACACCCATTAAATAACGCGGCTTGTCTTCTGGTAAAATTTCACAAACCACATCGGTCATGGCATACATCTCTTCAGCTGGTTCACCAACCGATAATCCGCCAATAGCATTTCCAACAGCGCCTGCATTGGCAATATATTCGGCCGATTGCTTACGTAAATCGGTATAAGTACTTCCTTGAACAATTGGAAAGAAAGCTTGATTATAATCGTATTTTAAAGGTGTTTTTTCCAGATGATTGATGCAGCGATCTAACCAGCGGTGCGTCATGTGCATCGAGCGTTTGGCGTAATTGTAATCGCATGGGTATGGTGTACATTCATCAAAAGCCATGATAATATCGGCGCCAATAGAACGCTGAATTTCCATCACATTTTCTGGCGTGAATATATGGTAACTACCATCGATGTGTGATTTAAATTTCACACCTTCTTCTTTAATCTTTCTGTTTGCTGAAAGCGAATACACTTGGTAGCCTCCAGAATCGGTTAGGATATTTCTATCCCAATTCATGAATTTATGAAGTCCGCCAGCTTTTTCTATAATATTGGTTTGTGGGCGTAAATACAAATGGTAAGTATTTCCTAAAATAATATCTGGATTTATCTCCTCTTTTAACTCACGTTGATGCACGCCTTTCACCGTTCCTACAGTACCAACTGGCATAAAAATAGGGGTTTCAATAACACCGTGATCTGTGGTTAATTTTCCTGCCCTAGCCTTACTTTGTGGGTCTTGTGCGTTTATTTCGAACTTCATTTAATTTCTATTAAGCTTTAAATATGCATCTATCTAAAAGTGAATACTTTTAAATTTAATATCTGCATTTTGCGGCAAAGATAAATAACTGAGAAATGAAAACTATCCTATTAAAAAGAAATAATATCCTTTTGGCAGCGTTTTTGATTCTATAATTTGAATTAAAAAACAAACATTATGACAAATTTAAAGTTTATGCAAAAAAGAGTAACCTCCCAAAACGCTCTAAGCAAAAATCTAGTTTTTATTTTTTTACTGGTTATACTTCCTAGTGTTTCTTTAGCACAATCGGGAAATGGCTGGGGAATTAAAGGCGGAATAAATTACAACACGAATGGCGATTATTTTGATTCGATTGAAAACGCTTATGAAGACCCAACTGGTTCGGCAGGATTTCATTTAGGTGTTTTTGGTAAAATTGGTGGCTCTATTTATTTTAGACCCGAACTTGTTTACACAAAAACAAAGAGTAAATATGATGATGATGACTTTAAAATGCAAAAACTAGATGCGCCTATGCTTTTAGGAGTGAATATTATTGGCCCTTTAAATGTATTTGGTGGACCATCATTTCAATACATATTAAATTCGAAATTTGGCGATATTTCTGTAAATGATATTGAAAATGACTTTACTGTTGGATTAAATTTTGGTATTGGATTAAATTTCAACAAATTAGGAATAGACCTAAGATACGAGCGTGGCTTTAGCGACAATGAAGCCATTTTTATAAACGATAATATTATAGGTACTGAAAGTAGAATTGACACCAGACCAAGCCAATTAATTTTGAGTGTATCGTTAATGCTTTAGTAGATTTATTAAAATACAATCCATAAAAAAACCTCGCTAAGCGAGGTTTTTTTTTAATTTATAAAGTTTGATTTTCGTTAGATTCTGTTTCCTCAGGATCTAAATATTTAGGAATACCATTTTTACCAATATCGTTTGTTGGGTCACCATCGCCATCAATATCTTCATATTTGGTTAAAACACCATCGCCATCATCATCGGCATCGTTATAATCTAATAAATCATCATCGTCAGTATCATCACCATCATGTACCCCTTCCGCAGAATTATAAGTAAAAAACCCGTCGTTGGTATTCCAATCTTCTTTATAAGACGGGATACCATCGTCGTCATGATCATTTTCATACATCTGTAATAAATCAAAAGAGAAAATTAAACAAGTATAAGATGGAATACTTCCTTGTGAAAAATTATAGTATCCCAAGCCTGAAGGCACAAACATAATACCAACACCATGGTTTATATAACTTGTTGTACCATCTGCATTATCTGCAAAAGTCTCGGCTACATGAAAGTTTGGCATGACTTGGCCCCAAGCTGGCACTGTTGCTGTTAAATCAAAAACCGTTGGATTAACAGCACTATCAAATACGTCATCATCTAGAAAAAAACCTTTGTAATTTGTCGCTACATTATCGGCAAAAGTGGGTGAAGGCGAATCTGGATTTACATTTTTATTTAGGTCTATATAATAAAGTTCGTAATCGGTTTCAGCAAAAACCACATCTAATGTTGTGATATCTTCGATTAACAATCTGTAACCTGTAGGTACCGTACCGCCTTCTTCTAACTCTTCAATAATTAAGTCTTTAGAGCTTGGGTTTGGGTTAGAACCATCAAAAGCAGAAGCATTGTAATAATGTGTTTCTAAATAATCTAATAATAAGGCTTTATCTTCAATTTGTTGCTCGGTTCTATCTCTCACTTCAACTACAACCGTTCCGTCATCATCATCCTTCTTACAAGATAAAAAACAGGTTGCTAAACCTAGAACAAACAAACTTATTTTCATTAATTTCATTGTCAATATCATTTATTTAGTTGAAGTATTTATGATATAAATCAAAATGCAGTATATCGCTTTTAGATTTGTGTTAAATAAACTTCAAGATTCCTTATTTTTGAAGCCGCAAGATACGATATAAATATAATCTTGCATAATAAGATTAACGTAGTTTTAGTAATAATTATATGCGAATAGACAAGTATTTATGGTGTATTAGATATTATAAAACCAGAACATTGGCCACTACAGCCTGTAAAAAAGGACAGGTACGCATTAACCAAGAGATTGTAAAGCCAAGTCGGGATGTTTACCCCTTGGACACGGTTGAATTAAGAAAAGACCAGATAAATTATAAACTTAAGGTTAATGATATTCCTCCAAACCGTGTTGGTGCTAAATTGGTGGATTTGTACAGAACAGATATTACACCAAAAGAACAGTTTGAAGCTCAAGAACTTTTAAAATACTCTAAAGATTATTACCGTAAAAAAGGCACAGGCAGACCAACCAAAAAGGATCGCCGTGATATAGACGATTATACCGAAGAAAACACAGACGAGGAAACCGAATTTTAAATAAAATTGGCAATCGATGTAAAATGTAACGTTGAAATAATAACGGACAAATAAAAATGAGTAATTTTATACTTTAAATTTGCAATGTATGACAGTTAAGAATAATGTAATCCTTAATCACAACGAAATCAATCATAAAATAAGACGTATTGCTTTTCAAATTTACGAAAGTAATGTTGATGAAAAAGAAGTTATTTTAGCAGGCATAGGAAGCAACGGTTATATTCTTGCGAAGAAATTGAAAACCGTACTTCAAAAAATATCCGAAATTACGCCTGTACTCTGCAAGGTGTCTATGGATAAAAAACAACCTTGGTTAGAAATTACCACATCGCTAAAACCAGATGACTATAAAAATAAATCTTTAATATTAGTCGATGATGTTTTAAACTCTGGCACCACATTGATTTATGGTGTTAAACACTTTTTAAATGTGCCTTTAAAGCAATTTAAAACTGCTGTTTTAGTAAACAGAAATCATAAAAAATATCCTGTAAAAGCCGATTTTAAAGGTATTTCGTTATCGACCTCGTTACATGAACACGTGCAAGTGGTTTTAGAGGGTAAAAACTTTGAAGCTTTTTTAGAATAATTCTGAAACAATAGCATCTACAACTTCATCTTTTGATTTATTGTCTATAGAAACTTTAAGTTCAGCTTGATTATAAAATTGTAAACGCTCAAAAAGGTGTTTCCCTATAAATTCGGCCATAGCCTCTTCGGTTTCAATATGTGCTATTAAAGGGCGCTTTGCTTTTTTCTTCATCAGTTTTTCAACCAATGTAGGGATTGAAGCATTTAGGTAAATACTAGTTGTGTTTTCTGCGTTTAAAACTGCGTCCATATTATTACTATAACAAGGCGCTCCCCCACCTAACGAAAGAATAGTATTTGCTTTTGTGGTTAAAAGCTCTCTTAAATATAGTGCTTCTTGCTTTCTAAAATAAATTTCGCCTTTGGTTTTAAAAACTTTGGTTACCGATGCGTTTTCTCTTTCTTCTATAACATCATCTAAATCTACAAAGGCATAATTTAACTTATTAGCTAATTTTTTTCCAATAGACGTCTTTCCAGAAGCCATATATCCAATTAATACAATGATCATTTTTCCGTTATAAATTGATTATTAAAAACATAGGTTTACGCGCTGCAAAAAAACAAAAATTTATTTAAAAAAAACATTGTTTTATTAATTAAACATATTATATTTGCACCCGCAAACGCTAATAAGTTTGTTTGAAATAATGACCTGGTAGCTCAGTTGGTAGAGCATCTCCCTTTTAAGGAGAGGGTCCTGGGTTCGAGCCCCAGCCCGGTCACAATAAAAGCCTAAAACATCATGTTTTAGGCTTTCTTATTTTAATACTTTTCTTGTTGAATTTAGATAACACGAAATGTAGGTTCTAGAGTTTTTGTGGGATCAAGAGCAAAAGTTGTGGGATTTTAGAATTAAGCAAAAATAGTAGTTAATCTATAGAGGAAGAATTTTACGTTTCTCACGCCTCTGAACTGCGTTCTAAAAGCTTTAATTTTG
>NZ_JACLAF010000022.1 GCF_015355625.1 Tamlana sp. I1 | reverse complement strand
AGCGTAAAGGGAAGCTTCCTAAAAACTATAAGCAGGAGAACCAACTTAAGGCTGCAATTACCAAGGAACGGGCAACCAGATTAGAAGGGAGTTTTGGAAAGGAAAAGGAATATTACCATCTCAAACGTATAAAAGCTAAAACAAAAGCCACCGAAACCCTCTGGATATTCTTCGGAATACATACCGCTAATGCTCTGGAAATAGGTAGACGAAAACAAAATAGCCAAGTTCAAAAAGCTGCCTAGATTTTAGTTGTTTTAAAGACTTCACAGGGATACCTATGTTCAATTAGCACCTAAAAACTCTAATGCATCAAGATTTTAATAAAAAAACAAAAAACCAAGACTGATATTTAATCAATTTTTGGTTTTTATAGTGATTTTCTTAATGTTTTTCTCCTTTTTATAACAACCGGATCAAAATGCTTCCATATTTTTTTTATGGCTTCATTGTCTTCTAGTTCTGGTGTTCTGTAACATGTCATTATGCCTTTTTTCTTAAAGGTTTCATAGTATTCATTGAAAATAATAGCGTGCACGCCTCGATTTTGATAATCGGGATGAACACCTATTAGATAGAAATCTGCAGTTTTACTGTTTTTTTTAGCATCCAAAATGTATTTAAAACCAAAAGGAAACAATCGGCCTTTTGCTTTTTGTAAGGCTTCAGAAAAAGAAGGCATAACAATCGCGAACGCTACCAATTCATTGTTCTTATCCACAACAAATTTGATGTATTCAGGATTTATAAAACTTATAAACTTCTTTTTAAAATAGGCTTTTTGAATGTCGTTTATCTCAACAAATGATGATAATGAAGCATAAGACGTATTAAACAAGTCAAACATTTTGTCCACATAAGGCATCACATCAGCTGTTTTTGTGAAATTCAAGGCGCTTAACTGATATCTCTTTTTTATTAAGGTCTGTGCCTTTAAGAAAAATTCAGGTTTTACATTTTCAAAGGGAAAAATACTTTCAGAGTATGTTTTTTCAACCTTAAAGTTAGCAGCCTCGTAGTGTTTTATGTAGTAGGGGTGGTTATACCAGGTTACCATACAAGCGGTAGAGTCAAAACCTTCTGTTAAAACACCTACTTTATCAAGGTTTGAAAACCCTACAGGACCTTCAGTGTACTCTAAATTATAAGATTTACCTATTTCTTCAACCTTATCTAAAAGCGTTTGAGATACTTCAAGGTCATCAATAAAATCAAACCAGCCAAAACGCATTTTTTTTTGGTTTTGACCTTTAATCTCAAGCCAATTAACAATAGCTGCAACACGCCCAACAATTTCATCATCTTTATACGCTAAAAATAATCGCGCGTCAGCATCATTAAAAACAGGGTTTTCTTTTTTATTAAACGATTTAATCTCTTGACTTATAATGGGTGGTGTCCAGTATTTAGAGTCTTTATATAATTTAAAAGGGAATTTAACAAATGCTTTAAGTTCCTTTTTAGATTTAACTTCTTTAAGTTTTACCATGTTTTGTATTGATGCGCTATTTGATTTGTTAGTCAAAATCAACGTCTTCTTTTTTTCTTTTTTCAGGTTCTTGAGGGAGTGTGCTATTTGGATCGTTGTTTCCTAAGTTTGTTGGAATGCCATTTTCTTCATCAGGCACATCATTATTTTTAGGTTTCTTGTCTTTGTGGAAATCCAATCTATAAGAAGCTCCTAAGTTTACACTAAAAACAGAAGGTGTATCTTTTGTGTTAAATGTTATTGCAGAGTCGAGTTGGAAATTCTTCGACCATAAATAAGCGCCTCCTAATCTGAAAAGATTATCGGCATAAAAATCACTTTTAATCCCTTGAGTTTCGCCAAATATAACCCATTTCTCACTTACAGAATGGGTTAGTGTTAATATGTATTGAAAATCAGATTGGTCGGTTCCAATGCGGTCTTTAATGAAGTTCATTACAAAAACCCAGCCTCCAGCAAAATTGTTTTGTGTAGCTAACATGATTTTAGGACTAACGCCACTAATATCTGGAGCGGTATATGGATTGTTTTTAGAATCAAAATTAGCACCTAAATAAACCGAAACCGCAGGAATTAAAGTCTTCCATTTAAATTTTCGGTTTGCTTTCCAGCTGTATAAATCAGGTTTTTCTTCAGGTTGGTTTTTGTGCGGGTCGTAAACTAAATATTTAGCACCAAGTGTAACATATTTAAAGTTAGAACGCTTATTTTCTAAATTGTTATTTGAGGTAAAAGTTTGGGTGTCGTTTTGGTAGTTTCCTTCAATATTAATCTCTAAAGGCTCCCATAATAAGCCGTATCGTGCGGCAAAATCAATACCGAAACCAGAAACATTGTAAGCTGTTTCAGGAGTTCTTTTTTCTTTCAAATAATAGGGCCCAGCTTCAAACTGCACAACGTTAGTTCCAACTGAAAAGGCACTTTTAGAAACCCCTGGTCTATTTGAATTTATAACTTCAGTATATTGGCAAAAACCTTGAGTTGTTGTTAAGCATAATAATAAAATCAAGGAATATTTTTGTAGATTCATAGGCATCGGTTTAAAGCTCTCTTTATTATAAAGTTATTAAACGCTGCCCAAATATAGATATTTTATAGTTTTTTTATCATTTTTCATCTTTTTTTCAGCAGATAGAATTGTATTTTTGTAATGAATTACAAACAAAAGTTAAAAAATGGGATTATTAAGAACCATACTTATAATAGCGTTGGTTTATTACGGGTTAAAAATACTTTCAAGATTATTTGCACCATTTCTTATAAAATATGCTTCTAAAAAAGCCGAAGAACGCTTTGGTGGTCAATTCGGTCAGTTTCAAAAGGGTGCTCAAAGAGAAGCCCCTAAAAAGGAAGGGGAAATAACTATTGACAAAATTCCTCAAACAAAAACTTCAAATAAACAGGTTGGTGATTATGTTGATTTCGAAGAAATAGATTAATTTTCGCAATCATTTGAATTAACACCAATTTATGCAGTTTTCAGTAAAAAGATTTTTACCACACATATTAGTACTTTTAGGTTTTGTAATTATTTCTCTTGCGTATTTCAGCCCTGTTTTAAAAGGTAAAGCCATTTATCAGAATGATATTGTGCAATTTATCGGGATGAGTAAGCAGCAAACAGACTTTAAGGCTGAAACTGGTGAAGAAACCTATTGGACAAACAGTGCTTTTGGTGGCATGCCAACCTATCAATTAGGGGCGAAGTATCCGCACAACTATATAAAGAAACTTGATTTAGCACTTCGCTTTTTGCCTCGCCCTGCAGATTATCTTTTTCTGTATTTATTGAGCTTCTACGTGTTTTTACTGGTTTTAAAAGTCGATTATAAACTCGCGGCGCTTGGTGCTTTGGCATTTGGTTTTTCAACCTATTTGATAATTATTTTAGGTGTTGGTCATAACAGTAAAGCACACGCCATAGCATACATGCCCTTAGTTTTAAGTGGTATTATTTTAGTGTTTCAAAAAAAATACATTTGGGGATTTTTGCTAACAGTTGTAGCTATGGGGCTGGAGCTTGTTTCTAATCACTTTCAAATGACGTATTATTTAATGCTTTTAGTGATTGTTTTAGGCGTTGCTTATCTGGTTGATGCCTATAAAAACAAAACCCTTCCACATTATTTTAAATCTGTTGGTATTCTTATCGCTGCCGTTATACTTTCTATTGCGTTAAATGCAACTAATATTTTAGCCACAAAAGAATATGTAAAAGAAAGTAAGCGTAGTAAAAGCGAGTTAACCATTAATCCTGATGGTTCTAGAAAAGAAGTGACTTCTGGTTTAGATCGCGATTATATCACGCAATTTAGTTATGGCATTGTTGAAAGTTTAAATTTATTTATTCCAAGGTTTGTTGGTGGTGGAAATCATGAAGATGTTGGAAGAAATTCAGCAACTTATGAAGCTTATAGAAAATTAGGAGCCTCTACAACCCAAGCGCTTGAAGCATCGAAAAGTGCGCCTATGTACTGGGGAAATCAACCAATTGTTGAAGCTCCAGCATACGTAGGAGCTGTGGTTTTATTCCTGTTTGTTTTTGCTTTGTTTTTAGTGAAAGGGCGTTTAAAATGGTGGCTTGTTAGCGGAACTATTTTGTCCTTATTATTATCTTACGGGAAAAATTTAGGGTTTTTAACCGATTTCTTTATCGATTATGTGCCGTTATATAACAAATTTAGAGCAGTGAGTTCTATACAGGTTATTTTAGAATTGTGTATTCCTGCTTTAGCAATTTTTGGATTGGTAAAATTATTTGATGTTTCTAGACAACATGATGAAAAACTAAAAGCCTTAAAAAACACAACGATTATAACAGGAGGTGTGGCAATAGTTTTCTTGTTGTTTAAATCGTCTTTATTTGATTTTGTTGGAGCTAACGACGGATTGTATCGCGAGAGTTACGGGCAAGCCTTTATAGCTGCTGTAAAAAGTGATCGAAAAACTGTTTTTACACAGGATACCTTGCGCAGTTTGATTTTAGTTGTGTTTTCTGCTGGAGCTATTTTTATGTTTTTAAAAGATAAACTGAAGGAAAAATGGGTGATAGCTTCATTTTGTGTGCTTATTTTATTTGATTTAATTGGTGTTGATAGACGTTATGTAAATAATGACGATTTTGTGGCAGGTGTTAAAATGAGTAAGCCGTTTCAAGCGACTGAAGTGGATAAACATATTTTGAAGGATACAACTTATTATCGTGTGTATGATTTAGTTTCAGGACCTTCAAAGCCTTCATACTTTCATAATTCCTTAAACGGATATAATGCTGCTGAATTAAGACGTTATCGAGAGGTTTTCGATTTCTATTTAGAAAAAAATAATATTAATGTATTGAGTATGCTGAATACAAAATACATTGTTGCGCAAGATGAAAAAGGTGCTGTTGTTCCTTTTGAAAACGATCAAACCAATGGAAATGCTTGGTTTATTTCAAGCCTAAAAGAGGTGGCTTCAGCAAATGAAGAAATTTTAGGTTTAGAAAATTTAAACACACAAACAGAAGCTATTTATTCGCATCATGAGGCTGTTCAGTCAATTGATAATTTGAGAAATAATTATGTTTTAGATTCTTCATTAACTATTCAATTACAAAATGTTAAGCCTAATTATTTAAAGTATCAGTCAAATAATAAAAATGATGGTTTTGCTGTGTTTTCAGAAGTGTATTATGGTAACGGTTGGAAAGCGTATCTAGATGGCGAAGAGGTGAGTTTTATGCGCGTTGATTATATTCTTAGAGGGATGCCTGTGCCTGCTGGAAAACATATTATAGAATTCAAATTTGATCCAGATGTTGTAAAAACAGGTAGCCGAATTACATTGGCAAGCTCGGTTTTGTTAGGTGTTTTGTTGCTTCTAGGTTTGTTTTATGAGTTAAAACGAAAGAAAAAGAATGAGACAGCAGAGTAGTGTTAGGTTTTTAATTGAAATGCTTCCTTTTAAAACATAAATGAATAAAAAAAAAGTACTTATAATAACTTATTATTGGTCGCCAGCAGGTGGTCCAGGAGTTCAGCGTTGGCTGAAATTTGTAAAGTACTTGCCAGATTTTAATATTGAACCTGTTGTTTATATCCCTGAAAATCCGAATTACCCTTTAATTGACAAGACTTTATCTTCTGAGGTTTCTAAAGATTTAAAAATCTTAAAACACACAATAAAAGAGCCCTACAGGTGGGCTGGAATTTTATCTAAAAAATCATCTAAAACCATAAGCAAAGGGATTATTTCCGAAGATAAAAAGCAATCTGTTTTAGAGAAATTAATGCTTTTTGTGCGTGGTAACTTTTTCATCCCCGATGCCCGAGTAGGCTGGGTGAAACCTTCAGTTGAATTCCTTTCTAAGTATATTGATCAACATGGTATTGATACTATAATCACAACTGGGCCGCCACACAGTGTACATTTAATTGGTTTAAAATTAAAAGAGTCGCTGGGGGTGAAGTGGTTGGCAGATTTTAGAGATCCATGGACAACTATTGGTTATCACAAACAATTGCGGTTAACGCGAGCTTCAGAGGTAAAACACAAGCAGTTGGAAAAAAAGGTTTTAAATGAAGCTGATCAATTAATTGTAACAAGTTTTACAACAAAAAAGGAGTTTGAAAACATTAGTGATAAACCCATAGAAGTAATTACTAATGGTTACGATGATGAAGTTTTTCAGGATTTTCAAATGGATTCTAAATTTACTTTATCGCATATCGGTTCATTATTATCAAAAAGAAATCCTGAAATATTATGGCGCGCTTTAAGTGAGTTAATCAATGAGAATAAAGATTTCTCTAAAGATTTTCAGCTTAATTTTATTGGATCTGTTAGTGAAAACATTCTAGAATCTCTTGGTAAATTTAATTTAAGTGATTATGTAAATGATGTAGGTTATGTCTCGCATAACGAGTCTATTGTTTTTCAAAAAAAATCACAAATCTTACTATTAATTGAAATTGATTCCGAAGAAACAAAAAGTATTATTCCGGGGAAGTTGTTTGAGTATATGGTTTCTAATCGTCCAATAATTGCTATTGGTCCGAACCAATGGGATGTTGAAAAAATTATGAGAGAAACCAATACAGGAACGTGTTTTAATTATAATGATTTCGACTCATTAAAAAAAACTATCTTAGAGCACTATGTGGCATTTCAGAATGATACTTTACAAACACACCCCATTGGCTTGCAAAAATTTCACAGAAAAGCACTTACCCAATCTCTATCAAAACTGCTTTAAATGGGAATAGTTGCAACGCAATCCTTTAAAAATATTATTTCCACCTATCTCGGGTTCTTTATAGGCGCCATAAATACGTTGTTTTTATACACAGAATTTTTAAGCGACGAATATTATGGTATGGTGGGCTACATGCTTTCTTTAGCTTATGTAATCATGCCTATTATGTCTCTTGGGATGCACAATACTTTAGTGAAGTTTTACAGTTCTTTTAAAACACGAATTTCATTAAATAGCTTTTTAACACTCATGTTGTTTTTACCATTGGCTATTATTATTCCTATTGTGGCTATTACTTATTTTGGTTATGATGTGATTACAGCATTACTTTCTAAAAAAAATGAAATTATAAAGGATTATTTGTGGCATACTATTTTTGTAGCTATTGCTTTGGCTTATTTTGAAGTGTTTTTTGCTTGGGCGAAAGTGCAAATGGAAACAGTTGTTGGTAATTTTATGAAAGAGGTTTTTCATAGAGTTGGCACGATGGTTCTGCTGTTTTTACTCTATTTTAAAATAATTGATGTTGAACAATTTATGTTCGGACTCGTAATCGTGTATCTATTAAGGACATTGGTTATGAAGATTTATGCTTTTAGTATTAAATTCCCTGTCATTACATTTAGTCGCTTGAATAATTTAAGCAGCATATTAAAATATTCTTTTTTAATTATAATTGCAGGTTCTATTGCAACGGTTTTATTGGATATAGACAAAGTCATGTTAGGGTATTATGTTGATATTAAAGAAATTGCCTATTATAATGTCGCTATTTTTATAGCAGCCGTTATTGCGGTGCCTCAGCGTTCTATGCATCAAATTTTAATGCCATTATCGGCTAAATATCTTAATGAACGGGATTTTAAATCTTTAGAAGATTTGTATGTGCGCAGTTCTTTAAATCTTTTTGTGGTTGGAGGTTTTGTTTTTTTACTGATTGTTTTAAATATTAATCAGCTCTATTATATTATCCCCGAAGAATTTAGCGGAGGCTTGTTTGTTGTGTTTATTATCAGTGTTTCAAAACTCTACGACACAGCTTTAGGGAGTAATAATGCCATATTGTTTAATAGTG
Source organism: Tamlana sp. I1 (assembly GCF_015355625.1). Classification (GTDB taxonomy): domain Bacteria; phylum Bacteroidota; class Bacteroidia; order Flavobacteriales; family Flavobacteriaceae; genus Pseudotamlana. The sequence goes on along the minus strand of NZ_JACLAF010000022.1, from coordinate 21,564 downwards.
ATTATTACCGAATTGTTTTGGTTTTAGGGGTGATTTTGGTGATTTTAATGATTTTGCTAAACATCGTTTTTATCCCATGGTTGGGCATTAATGGAGCTGGACTAGCTACGTTTGTTGCGGTTTTTTTGTATAATTCAATTAAGTTATATTTTGTTTACAAAAAGTTTAAGATATTTCCGTTTACCATAGAGACTTTGAAAATAGGAGGGGTGATTTTATTAAGTGTACTTCTGTTTTATTTTTGGGATTTCCCTTTTCATCCAATATTAAATATTGCCTTAAAATCTTCTTTATTAGGGATAATCTATCTGTTTGTAGTGTATCGCTTTAATTTTTCTGAAGACATTTCAGGTTTAATTAAACGCTATCTAAATCTGAAATGATTGTGTAAGTTGTAAAATTAGAAAACCCCGCAAAGTTGCTTTGAGGCAAACTATTTGCAGGGCTTTCCATACTAACCAACCAAAATTTTAAATATTATATACGTCTTGAAGACGATCTTGCTTTATTATTAGAACTTCTGCTTTGGTTCTGGGCAGTTGTTCTTTGTGTTGTTTTATTTGCTTTAGATCGAGATGCCGTAGACTGTCTGACTTGTTTTTGATTATTTGCAGAGACTCTAGCAACTTGGCTATTTCTATTTTTGTCTAAAGTTCTATTAGATATACGTGTGTTTTTTTGATTTGGATTTTTTGCAACATGTTCTTGGGTTCTTTTTTTGTTTTGAGTATATGTATTTGTTCTTTTTCTATTGTTGTTTACTGTTGTTTTTTTGTTGCTTTTGTATGCTCTAGATTTATTTGGTTGCTTATAATGGTTATTGGCAACACTTCTCGTGGTATTTCTAGAGTTATTTATAGCAGCAGTCCTGTTTTTAGAGCTTCTGTTTACAGTGGCGTAATTTCTGTTTCTTTGAATATCATGCCCACGTCTAGAAGCGATAGCTGTTCTAGGTCTTGCATTGTTAATAAATGGTCGTACATAACGGTAGCGAACTGGACGGTAGTGCGTTCTGTACGGTCTGTTGTAAACAACGCAATAATTTGGTCTTGGTACACGGTAATACCTGTGCCAAGGTCTGAAAATATAACCTCTATTATAAAGGTTTATATAGCCAGTGGTGTATGTAAATTGATTGTAATTATTGTAAAAAACGTTTAAGCTTCCAACTCTTGCTATGCGACCAAAGTTGTTGTAAAATACATTTACATTTCCTGCTTGAATTACGCGACCGTAATCGTCATAATAGATTGGAATGTTTTCAATTTGAACAATAGCACCGTATTCATCATACTGAACATAACCATTATAATTATAGCCTGAATTAAAACTTACATTCACATTTCCTGTGTTTATGGATACATTTAAATTAGCGCGGTTTCCAAGAATATTAAAATCAAATTGACCATCAGGGAAAATTGAAAATTCAATGTTGCTTTCAATAAATATGAATGAGTTGCCGTAATTTGAAGTCGTTGCTAAGGCGTTTGAATTCATTTCGTTTGAAGACAATGCTTGAATCGAAAAGAACGAAAACATAAAACCAGCAAATAACAAAATCATTTTATTGCTTAAACCATTAATCGTTTTTAAGTCTTTTTGTGTTTTTTTTGAAATTTTCATAAGTATAAGTTTTAAACGTTCACGCTTGTTGAATTACAAACAGCGTGCCATAAAATTCATAATGGATTTAATTATCTTATTTTCAGCCTGTTAACATGTTTTTGAATTGCGCTGTTCATGAGTTTTACTGTTGAAAAGGTAGAGGTTGAAATTGAATCATTTCTTTTTTTTGAACTAAAACATGTTAAATAGTATATAAAAAATGGATATTAAGTTCTTCTGAAGAAGGATAAATTATTTTGAAAATCCGTACTTTTATCAAAATGAATACTGATAGATGAAGTCAAAAAAGGAGATCTGTAAAAATTGCGAAAAGACCTTTAAAGAAAAATTTAAATTTTGTCCCTATTGCGGGCAACAGGCTAAAGACAAATTAACAGTAAAAGTTCTTTTTTATAATACAATAAATAATTATTTCTCTTTTGATGCTAGATTTTATAAGAGTTTTTCTCCTTTATTATTTAAGCCAGGGTATTTAGCAATTAAGTTTATAGAAGGCAAGCGTTTAATGTATTTGCACCCTGCGCAGATGTATTTATTTGTTTCTATTGTATTTTTCTTTTTGTTTTCTTTTGTTCAAAATGAACAAGTTAAAAACCTAGATGTAGAGTTGCAAAAAACAAAAGCGCCGGAAAGCACTCTTAATTTCGATTTGTCTGAACAAAAAATAGATTCCTTAGATGCGCAGTTTGTTGATGGTGCTTTTATCGTAGATTCATCTTTAGGTCAAACTGATACAGGTAAAGGGCATCATGTTATAGCTAATTTTTCTGAAGAAAAGCTGTCTACTATGCTAGATCCTGAAGCAGCTAAGCATAAAGGTATGTTTAGCTTGGATTTTAATTATAAAATTCTTGATTCATTAATAAATAACAGGGCTTCAAGAGATATAATATTAACCCATATGGGTATGAGTGACGACCCTGGTTTTTTTGAGAAACGATTTTACACACAGGCTTTAAGGTTTTATGAAACTAGGCGAGGAGGAAGAGTACTCCAGACTTTTTATGACGCGATTCCTTATGCTATGTTTATTTTGTTGCCAATTTTTGCTTTAATTTTAAAGTCGCTATATTTTAAGAAAGGTTTGTATGCGAGTTATTTGGTGTTTAGTTTTTACTATTTCTCGTTTATTTTTACGCTTTTCAGTTTGTTTCTTGTAGGTAGTTTTATAACACAGCTTCCAGATTGGTGTTATTCGCTTACGGGTTTAATGATTTTTGTGTATCTCATGGTTGCTATAAAAAACTTTTATAAGCAAGGGTGTCTCGTAACCATATTAAAAACTTTTATTGTTAGTCTTGTTTTTTTACTTGTTGTAATGCCTTTAACGGTTATTGTGTTAAGTGGTTTTGCTTTCCTTTTTTATTAACTACTTATTTTTGTCTTTTTTAAATACTCTGAATTTATAGTGTTAGCGCTTCTTATTAATTAGTAGAACCAAAGTAAAATCTATGTTTTTATTTTGATAATTGCTGTAATCTAATAAAAAAATGTGTGCTTTTTCATATTGTTTAGCTGTGCAATTAACTGAATGTTAGAATTATTTGTGGTTTATTTCTTAAAAATGAGCCTCTGAAAAGACCTTTAAAATAGAGTGGATTTAGTTTTTGTCTAGTTGAAATCTAGTTCTTTTTGCTGTAATGTTTTTTTTTGATGAGTTTGTATCTAGTTGAGAATCTTATAGGATATTGAGTTGAAATTTATATTTGTCATTATAAATCAACTAAATATTTAAGATTATGAAAAAAATTACATTATTACTTTTGTTTGTAGGCTCTTTAGCTTTTTCTCAAAACTCTGTGACTTGGACTAATTATCCAGCAAACCCAACTTATGCTCCAGGGTCAGATATTGATATGCTTTTAGATTACACCTCAATCGATTTAGATTATATTTGTATTTGGGTACGTGAGCTTAACGCAATGGGTGGAACAGTGAATCAGTACGAAGCATTTACCCACTGTCCTTTTGCTGGAGGAGATGATTCGCATCCTAACTCTGCTACTGATTACGCGTATACATTCCCAGTTTCAAGTGCAATACCAGAATCTTCTACATTGCCTTCTGGAAATAAATATGTGTTAGTTGTTTTTCTTTCTGCTGAACCTGGACAAGGTACTGCAAATGGTACGCGAGATATTATTATATCTTCAACTGCATCGACAAACGATTTCAACAATACTAAATTAGCGGCTTACTATAACTCTAGAGTAGATGCTGTAGTTGTTAATAGCTCAGTAAGTGGTGACTATGCGATTTATGATTTGACAGGTAGAGAGATTGTAAATGGAGAGGTTTCTAATGAAATTAGCACAGCATCTTTAAAAAGTGGTCTTTATATATTATCAACCGCTCAAGGTGTGTTGAAATTTGTAAAATAAGTTTAAGAAAAAAAAACACTTTGAAAAAAGGAGTCTTCAATAAGGCTCCTTTTTTTGTTTGATATATTTTGGTTTATAGTTTTTCCTTTAAATATTTTCCAATTTCTGAGGCTTTATTTTTTACAATATCTTCAGGAGTTCCTGTTGCTACAATATTTCCGCCGTTTTCACCGCCACTTGGTCCTAAATCAATAATAAAATCTGCACACTTTATAAGGTCGATATTATGTTCAACAACTATAATGGAATGACCTTTGGAAATTAAAGCATTAAATGACTTTAAAAGCTTTTGAATATCATGAAAATGAAGTCCTGTTGTTGGTTCATCAAATATGAACAAGGCTTTTTCTTTGTTGTTTCCTTTACCTAGAAATGAAGCTAGTTTAATGCGTTGTGCTTCACCGCCAGAAAGGGTAGAAGAACTTTGTCCTAAAGTAACGTAACCCAATCCTACATCTTGTAAAGGTTGTAGTTTGTTTTTAATTTTTGATTGTTCGTTGGCATCAAAAAATGAAATGGCATCATCGATGGTTAAATTTAAAATATCATCAATATTTTTTCCGCCATAAGTGACTTCTAAAACTTCTTTTTTAAAGCGTTTTCCTTTACATGTTTCACATTCTAAATGCACATCTGCCATAAACTGCATTTCAATAGTTACTTCACCTTCACCCTTGCAAGTTTCACAGCGTCCGCCATCAACATTAAAAGAAAAATGTTTGGCTTGGTAGTTTCTAATCGTGCTTAATTTTTGTTTAGAAAATAGAGCACGAATATCATCATAAGCTTTTATGTAGGTAACAGGGTTGGATCTTGACGATCTTCCAATAGGATTTTGGTCTACAAATTCAATATGTTTTATATTGCTAAAATTGCCTTCTAAAGCAGAAAACTGACCAGCTTTATCGCTAAAATCGGTTAGTTTCTTTTGTAATGCTGGAAAAAGTATTTTTTTTACCAAAGTACTTTTTCCGCTTCCAGAAACCCCTGTAATAACCGTTAGCATCCCTAGAGGGAAACGAACATTAATGTTTTTTAAATTATTTTCCCTAGCGCCAATTATATCAATATAATATTTAGAGGTTCTTCTGATTTTTGGGACTTCAATATTTAAATCGCCATTTAAATATTTAGCGGTTAAGGAGTTGGATTTTAAAATTGTTTTAAAATTACCTTCAGCAACTACGTGTCCACCAAGAGTTCCTGCTTCTGGACCAATATCTATAATGGTGTCTGAAGCTTTCATAATATCTTCATCATGTTCAACCACAATAACTGTATTGCCTAAATCACGTAATGCTTTAAGTACCAAAATAAGTTTTTCGGTATCTTTTGGGTGCAAGCCAATGCTGGGTTCATCTAAAATATACATGGAACCCACCAAGCTACTCCCTAAAGAAGTTGCTAAGTTAATACGTTGACTTTCACCTCCAGACAAGGTGTTTGATTTTCTGTTTAAGGTTAAGTAATCTAAACCTACGTTAGACAGAAAAGTTAATCTGTTATTTATTTCTTTTAGTAGACGGTTAGCGATTTTTAAGTCGTAATCATTCAATTCTAGTTGATTAAAAAATACCGTTAGTTTATCTAAAGGCATTTCAACTAAATCGGTAATGGTTGCACCAGCGATTTTCACATAATTGGCTTCAGATCTTAAACGTTTACCGTTGCATGCTTTACATTTTGTTTTTCCGCGGTAACGCGAAAGCATCACACGGTTTTGAATTTTGTAGGCTTTGGCTTCTAATTCGGCGAAAAATGAATTTAAACCTTCAAAATATTGATTTCCAGTCCAAATGAGCTGTTTTTGTGCTTCAGAAAGCTCAAAAAACGGCTTATGAATAGGAAAATCGAATTTATGCGAGTTGTTAACCAATTGGTCTTTGTACCAACTCATACTTTCTCCTCGCCATGGAAAAATGGCGCTTTCGTAAACAGAAAGTCCTGTGTTTGGAATTACTAAATCTTCATCAATACCAATAATATCGCCATAACCTTCACATTTTGGACAGGCGCCATAAGGGTTGTTGAAACTAAATAAATGAACATTCGGTTCTAAAAACGTCATGCCGTCTAGCTCAAAGCTGTTGCTAAAAGCACGTTGTTTATTGTTGCTTAAGGTCTCTATAAAACAAGAACCTTTTCCTTCAAAAAAAGCTGTTTGAATAGCATCTGCTAAACGGTTGTAAAAATCTTCTTCATCTTTTTTTATAACACGATCTACAACAAGAAGTATGTTGTCTTTTTTCGAAGTGCTCTCAATAGCTTCATCTATTCTTAAAATGGAATCATTTACTTTTATTCGTGCATAACCTTGTTGTAAGAGTGTTTTAAGTTTGTCTTCCATACTGCGCCCTTCTTCAAGAATAATAGGAGCGAGCAGGAGCATTTTTTCGCTCTCTGGAAATGTTTTTATATAATTTATAACATCGGTTACTGTGTCTTTCTTCACTTCTAATCCAGAAATAGGTGAGTAGGTTTTTCCAATCCTGGCGAATAAAAGTTTTAAATAATCGTAAATTTCAGTAGTTGTACCTACGGTAGAGCGTGGATTTGTAGAGTTTACTTTTTGCTCGATAGCGATGGCAGGCGCAATTCCTTTAATATATTCAACCTTTGGTTTGTTTAAGCGACCTAAAAATTGTCGCGCATAACTGGATAAACTCTCAACATAGCGTCTTTGTCCCTCAGCATATAAAGTGTCGAACGCTAAACTTGACTTTCCAGAGCCAGATAAACCAGTAATAACGACTAATTTGTTTCTAGGAATAACAACGTCAATATTTTTTAAATTATGTAATTGAGCTCCTTTAATTATAATATTTTCTTTAGGGTTAACGTTGAGAATAGTAGATTTCATAGTCATTTAAGAGATAATCGTGCAAAGATACTATAAGTAATTGTACTAAGGAAACGTATTCTGTTTCAGTGAAATATTAAAAAATATTTAACTTTTTTTCGTTTTTAGGTTTGAATGTTGTTATATTTGGAACAATAATTCAATATTTAATCAGTTTAAGCCTATAGCGTAAAATTACTTTTCAAACATTTAACCCCCAAGCTAAGAAGTTTTCTTCGAAGCAAATAAAAGTAATTGACATGCAAAACGGACTTATTACAGATGCCACCTTGGTTAGTAATTATATAAAAGGTGATGAAGGTGCCTTAGAAACTCTTATTATAAGGCATAAACAAAAAATTTACAGTTTTATTTATTCAAAAGTTTATGATAGAGATGTTGCTGAAGATATTTTTCAGGACACTTTTATTAAAGTTATTCGAACACTAAAACGTGGTTCCTATAATGAAGAAGGTAAGTTTTTGCCTTGGGTGATGCGTATTTCTCATAATTTAGTGATTGATTTCTTTCGAAAAAACAACAGAATGCCAAAATTTGATAATTCTGGCGATTTCAATATATTTTCTGTATTAAGCGATACCAGTTTAAATGCTGAAAAATCAATTATTAAAGAGCAGGTTGAAAGCGATATTAGACGTTTGGTTGATGAGCTTCCTGAAGATCAAAAGGAAGTTTTGTTAATGCGTATTTATAACGATATGAGTTTTAAAGAGATATCGCATAAAACAGGGGTGAGTATTAATACGGCTTTAGGAAGAATGCGTTACGCTTTGATTAACTTGCGTAAAATAATTGACAAGCATAATATTGTTTTAACGAACTAATGCAATAATTTAAATTTAAAGCCGTTATCTTATAAAATCCCTTTAAATATAAGACATGGCAAAAATTTACTCTAAAAATTCTATTAAAAAATCAGAAAATCTTGAACCGAAGGAAGAAACGGTTAATTTTCTTCTAAATTACTCTAAGGCTTTAAGTGTTATTAGTTGTAATAAAATGAAGTTTGAAGCACTTCTAAACTAAGTTTCTAAAAGTCCTAAAATGTAAATTTTAGGACTTTTTTATTTTCTTATAATAATCGTTTAAAACCGATTGACGCCCAATGGTTTTTGTGATGATATCTTTATCTAAATTCCATCCTCTCGCAGGCGAATATTCTCTGCCGTACCAAATAATTTGTAAATGCAAGTCATTCCAAAGTTCTCTTGGAAAAAGTCTTTTTGAGTCTTTTTCAGTTTGGACTACGTTTTTTCCGTTAGTTAAATTCCAACGATACATAAGTCGGTGAATGTGTGTGTCTACAGGGAATGCAGGGACTCCAAAAGCTTGTGATATAACTACGCTAGCTGTTTTATGTCCTACCGCAGGAAGCTCCTCAAGCGCTTCTAAATTATTAGGAACTTCGCCATTATGTTTGTCAATCAGAATTTGTGATAAACCGAAAATCCCCTTGCTTTTCATTGGAGATAAGCCTACAGGTTTTATAATTTCTCTAATTTCTTCAACAGAAAGTTTTACCATATCATACGGATTATCAGCTCTTTCAAACAATAAGGGCGTGATTTGATTTACGCGCACATCGGTGCTTTGTGCCGACATTAAAACCGCAATAAGTAAGGTGTATGGATCTTTATGATCTAAAGGAATTGGTATCTCAGGATAAAGGTCATTTAAGGTTTTTATAACGAATTCAACCTTTTCGTTCTTAGTCATAAATTGTATTTTTGTTAAAAATCAAAGTTAAGACTATGAAAACATTAAAACAAGGTGAAACGGTTCCAGATTTTACTTCAAAAGACGAACAAGGTAATCCGGTTTCTCTAAGTGATTATAAAGGAAAGAAACTTATTGTGTTCTTTTATCCAAAAGCAAGTACGCCAGGTTGTACGGTTGAAGCCTGTAATTTAAGGGATAATTATAAAGCACTTCAAGCAGAAGGCTATGAATTACTTGGTGTTAGCGCCGATTCTGAAAAAAGACAAACAAATTTTAAGAATAAATATGATTTTCCGTTTCCGTTACTGGCAGACGAAGATAAAACTGTGATTAATGCTTTTGGTGTTTGGGGGCCAAAGAAATTTATGGGTCGTGAATATGATGGCATTCATCGAATGACTTTTTTAATTGATGAAAACGGTGTGGTAGAACGCGTTATAGAAAAAGTAAAAACAAAAGATCACGCTGCTCAGATATTAGCGTAAAAAAAAGAGGCTATTTGAATTCATCAAATAGCCTCTTTTTTTATAAATAAATAATAGTTATTTTCTTTTTCTGCTTAAAGTTAATGGTTTTCTAGTATAACCAAATAAGCGGTAATCTTTAATTAATTCTGCAGTACCTTCTGGCACCATATCTTCCCATCCGCGTTCGCCGTTTGAAATCATTTGTAAAATTTCGCGAGAAAATATATTCATAATCTCAGGATCGTAATCTGTAATATCAATTACTTTACCGTTGTATTTGAAGAATTTGTATAACTCCTTCATTCTAGGGTAAACTTTTAGATTTTCACTAGTAATTAATTCACCAGTTTTTGGGTCTAGCATAGGGTATAAATACACTTTTAAATCCTTGAAAAATAATTTACCGAAAGCTTCAAGAATCCCTCCGCTAATATGGCGGTAATATTTTTCATCGAAAATATCGACCAAATTGCTAACGCCCATAGCTAACCCCATACGTGCTTTGGTGTAGTTGGAGAAGTATTCAACCACCTTAAAGTATTCTTGAAAGTTAGTTATCATAACTGATTGACCTAGAGAGCATAATAAATCTGCGCGATCTATAAAGTCCTGTTCGTCTATTTCGCCTTCAGCACGTAAATTTGATAAAGTAATTTCAAAAACTACAACAGTTTTATTGACATCAACTTTATTTTCTTTAATAAACATGTTGTACGATTTCTCATACATAGCCATGTTCACTTTGGTCACTGGTCTAAAACTTCCGCGTAGCGCTAAAATATTTTTCTTGTAGAATACTTTTGCTGGTAAAACATTGGTTCCGTCCGAACCAAACATTACCGCATCGGTCATCCCATTTTTAACGAGTTGTAAACTCATTAATCGGTTATCTACATTTTTAAAAACAGGCCCCGAAAAGTTAATGGTGTCAATTTCTAAACGGTCTTTGTCTAAATGATCATACAAATAACGAAGTAATTTTTTAGGCTCGTTGTATTTGTAAAATGCCCCATAAATTAAATTCGTACCTAATATCCCTAAAGTTTCTTGCTGCAATCTAGCATCGGTTTCTTTAAAACGTAGGTGTAAAATAATTTCGTTGTATTCGGCGTCGGCTTCAATTTGGTATTTAATTCCTACCCAACCATGGCCTTTAAATTGCTTTGCAAAATCAATAGTAGCAACGGTATTGGCGTAGGTGAAGAAAATTTTGTTCGGATTTTTTTCACGAGTTAAGCGATTTTCCATCAAGCTCATCTCATGAGCAAGCATTTTTCTTAAACGTGCTTCGGTAACGTAGCGTCCGTCGTCTTCAGCGCCATAAATGGCATCACTAAAATCTTTATCGTAAGCCGACATCGCTTTTGCGATAGTTCCAGAAGCGCCACCGGCTCTAAAAAAGTGCCTACACGTTTCTTGACCAGCGCCAATTTCGGCAAAAGTTCCGTAAATATTTTCGTTTAAATTTATGCGAAGTGCTTTGGTTTTTAATGAAGGAATATCATCAAACTCTTTATCTCCTTTAATGGTAATTTCCATATGAAAACTTATAATTAAGGTGTGTATACAAAGGTATCAAATAACTATAGCAAATAAAAAAATAAGCTTATTTTTGGCTAAAAATTATCATATTTTGAAAATAACGTTTCTTGGCACAGGTACTTCGCAAGGAATCCCTATTATAGGGAGCGACCACCCGGTTTGTAAGAGTTCAAACCCCAAGGATAAGCGTTTGCGTGTTTCTGTTTTAATAGAATGGAACGATTTTAATTATGTAATTGATTGTGGTCCAGATTTTAGATATCAAATGTTGCGTTCTGGATGCACTAAAATAGACGCCATTATTTTTACACATGAGCACTCCGATCATGTTATGGGCTTGGATGACATCAGACCTTTTTACTTTAAACAAGGTGATATTTCAATTTTTGCTCACAAACGTGTTTTAAAATCATTAAAAAAACGATTCGATTATATTTTTGCAACAAAAAACAGATATCCTGGTGCGCCTTCTGTTCATGTCAATCGAATTAAAAACAAACCCTTTAAATTGAATGATTTAGAGGTTGTTCCTATAAAAGGGAAACATGCCGATTTACAAGTATTCGGATTTAGATTTCTCGATTTTGCATATTTAACGGATATGAAAACGGTTTCAGACAAAGAAATCGAAAAATTAAAAGGTGTAAAAATTCTAGTGGTTAATGCCTTGCGAACACAGCCACACCATTCACATTTTAATTTAGAAGAAGCCTTAGGTTTTATTGAGCAAGTAAAACCCGAAAAAGCTTATTTAACCCATATTAGTCATTTATTAGGATTTCATGACGAAGTTGAAAAAACTTTGCCAAATCATGTTTTTTTAGCTTATGATGGTTTGCAACTAACCCTTTAAATTTTATAAAATGAAGCAAAAGATTTTCATGTATTTATTTATATTTTCAAGCTTACTGGTTTTATTTCAGTATGTTAACTCAAAACGTGTTTTTGAAGATATAGATCGCAAACTGGTAAGTAGTAGAACCCAATTGCAGAAATACAAAGACTCGGTTGCTGTGCTTCAAAACGATATTTTAAAGGTGTCTCATTTTAATTTAGATAGAAATGAAGACGCTATAACTTACTTTGAAAACCAAGGTTACAAAATAGACGAGCTAATTCCTTTTATTAAGGACGAAATTTATAAACTAAATGAAATTAGAGGCGAGCATCCATTAATTCCGTACGCTTCTAGTGAAGGCAGAAAAATGATGATTAACACCATAAAATTGTTAAATCACAAATGGATTATTGCCGATTTTTCGGATGGAGAATATTGGGGTGAATTATTTTTAACTTATGAAATAACAGAAGCCAAAGAATTAAAATTCAACCTTGTTGAATATTTTCTTTACCCTAATTACTAGAATTAGTTGACTTTATAAGCTATTCCTTTTTGTTTTTTTGTTTCGCCCACATAGGAGTATTCGTAAGTGTACGAGGAATCTGTTGTGGTTAATATTTTTAAGTGAATATCCTTTCTTTCAGCCATATTCTTCGGGTTGATGGTTTTAAAAACAACTTCGCAGTCGTTTATCCAACGTAGTTGAGACGAATCTACTTTATTGTTATAAGTTTCAACTTGAATATTCTCATCCCTTTTAAAAGTAGATTTAAACAATTGGTTGTTTATGGTTACTTCGCTATAAAATTCGCCAGTTTTATAGTGTTTGCAGTCTCTAGATTTCTCATAACAACTAAACAAAACAAAAAGAAGTAAAAAGGGTAGAAATCGCATAAAAGAATTTTTAAGCAAAATTAACAAAGTATCTGGTTAATTCTTGTAATTTTTAAAAGTTCCGTCGGAATAAAAAATAACGATGCGTTCAATGGTTTTGTCTTCTATACTATTGCTAGTTGGTTTTTTCTCGATAATTTCTTCAAAATCTAAATTTGTTTGAGAATTTGGAATTTTAAAAGTTTCTTGCGTAATCGATTTTTTTTCGACTGTAGGAAATTCACCTTTTCCATTTAATAGCCAATACAAATTAACTTCGGGAAAAGAGGATAGAATTTTAAGTACAAAATCTAAACTGGGTTTATTTCTTCCAGATAGGATGTGTGAAATGCTAGAACGTTGCACTTCTATTTTTTCGGCGAATGATGAGGCTGATTCACCATAATAATCCATGACTTTTTGAAGTCTTTTTACGAAATCTTCGTTGTTTATCATTGTAAACAAAAGGTTAGGCGTTTTGCTGTTACAAATGTAACGAATTTAATTTAAATCACAATAAACGGATGTTTTAATAGCTTAATTTATTCAATTATAACTAGAAATAGGTGTATTCAAGTACCTGAAATAAAGGTTCTTAATGATTTGTTTCAAAACACCAATTAATTTCTTATAAAAACAAGTCATTAAAGCACAAAATACGTTTAACGATGTAAACTATCGGGCCTTTTTTATTGTTTACAATTGTAATTTAGTAATTGTTTACATTTGTAACCTAAATGAAAATCATGCAAACAGAAGTTATTAATTCCTTATTTTTAAAACACAAAGAAAGCGACCTTTATGGGCGTTATATAACCAATAAACATATTGAACCATTACTTAATAAGTTGCCCGAAAAAGTTCATGTAGATGTTATTGGGCATTCTGTTCAAAAGAAATCTATTTATGGTTTAAAAGTTGGTCAAGGAAATAAACGTATATTATTATGGTCTCAAATGCATGGCAACGAATCGACCACAACTAAAGCTTTATTCGACCTCTTAAATACGCTTTTGGTTGATAAATCACCTTTTAAACACATTTTAGAGCATTGTACCTTATATATAATACCTATTTTAAATCCAGATGGCGCAGCTGCATATACGCGTATAAACGCTAATGAAGTTGATTTAAACCGCGATGCTCAAAATCTAACTCAGCCTGAAAGTCGCGTATTAAGATCTGTTTTTAATGACTTTAAACCTCATTTTTGCTATAATTTACATGGACAGCGTACTATTTTTAGTGCGGGAAACACGAATAAATCGGCTACTGTGTCCTTTTTATCGCCAGCACAAGACCAAGCGTGCACGATAACATCTAATAGAAAAAGAGCTATGGAAGTAATTGCTGTAATGAATAATGTCTTGCAGCAAGAAATTCCGAATCAAGTAGGTGTGTACGATGATGCTTTTAATATTAATTGCGTAGGGGATACGTTTCAAAGTGAGAATGTGCCAACTATTTTATTTGAATCTGGTCATTATCATAACGACTATCAGCGAGAAAAAACCCGTGAGCTTATATATATGTCTTATATAGCATCGTTAGATTATATTTCTAAAAATGAAGTTTCAGGCGAATATTACAAACCTTATTTAGATATTCCTGAAAACGAAAAGTGTTTTTTAGACATTATTATTAGAAATGCAAAGAAAAATGGCGTTTCTGTAGATGTTGGAATACAATATCAAGAGCGATTAATCGATAATAATATAAAATTTGTTCCTAAAGTGCTACATATTGAAAAACTAGACACTATTTTTGGTCATAAAGAGATTGAAGCTAATGATAATGAGGTGTTTAGTGAGAACGGAAAAGCAATAGAACTAGACAGCGAAAACGTTTTCGTAATAATAAATAATGAAAAAATATTGTTATAATCGAAATAAATCACATGTTTTATAGGTTATTTTTAATGAAAATGTATTAATTTTGCTTAATACTTAAGAATAGTTAATTATGGGTAAAATAAAATTAGACGAAATTGATCATCAAATTCTTGATATGTTAATTGATAACACAAGAATTCCATTTACAGATATAGCAAAAAAATTATTAATCTCGGCAGGAACAGTTCATGTTCGTGTAAAAAAGATGGAGGAGTCTGGAATTATTAAAGGTTCTTCATTAATGCTTGATTATAAAAAATTAGGATATTCTTTTATCGCTTACGTAGGGGTGTATTTAAACAACACTTCGCAAACAAAATTTGTTTTAGAGCGTATTAATGAAATTGCTTATGTAACTGTAGCGCACATTACAACAGGAAAATTTAATATTTTCTGTAAAATTAGAGCGAGAAGTACAGAGCACGCAAAAGAAGTTATCTTTTTATTAGACGATATTGAAGGGGTTTATAGAACAGAAACTATGATTTCTTTAGAAGAAAGCATCAATGATAAAAAACGTTTGATGCATTCTATTTTCAATGAAATGAATTAAGAATAAAATTAGAAATGTTATAAAGAGGCTGTCTGAAAAGACAGCCTTATTTTTTACCATTTTTCTAGTGAATTCTTAAATTTAAGAGTGAGCAGAAAAGTGATTTTTAAGACTTATAGTTAAGATTATTTAAGTCTTTTATCTTCAAGTAGTGATGATTTAGTTTCAGTTAATCATCCCGTTCGCATTGTAATACACTTTTGACTACATCTACATTAGTGCTTTAAAAGCAAGCTATAAAGCCGTTGATACTTCAAGACTCCCAACCGCGCATGTTACTCAAGGTTATCATCTATGCTTATTTACGTAATCTATATTCCTCACGTAAAATAGAACAGGTACTACAAGAAAACATGTGATATTAAGTATCAATTATATGTTTTTTAACCTCCCTTTAATAAGGATATATGTATTCTTTCTCATCTAAGTATGTTGCTTTTTATAGCGATATTATTATTGTATCATTTTTTTTCTTTTTGATTAAGAAAACAGCTTCGGATTATAGAGGAATTTTTCACAAGAGTGCTATTGGTTATTTTGTCTTATACCTATAGGTCGCTAATAGCCTTAATCTGTGAATTTTGCAATTCATAAGAATCGATTTTGTTAGATGTGTTGTTTATCGAATAAAGCTGTAAGCTAACGTTATTAAAGGTTTTTTTTGATTTTTATTGTCAATTTTACAAAATAGTTAATCCAATTGAATTTCCAGTTTATAAAATATTTTCTTCTGGTTAATAAATCTTTAAAATATATAATAATCATAAAAACAACCATCTATTCAAAATTTTTACGTTATGTCATTTTGCTATAAAACAATTGTTGTTGGCTTTTTAGTGTTAATCAGTCATCATGTCTCTCTCTCTCAATCAATCAATTTCGGCGCTTCAGGTTTAGTAGGAGCGAATATAAACAACCCAACATCTCTGGATTTTGGCCCAAACAATAAATTGTATGTCGCCCAGCAAGATGGTGTTATTTGGGAGTATGAAGTAAGTAGAGATGAAGAAGGACCAGGTAATGGGACTTATACTATTTTAAATAGTAATCAAATCACTATAATTAAAGAGAATACACCCAATCACAACGATGATGGGACAAATAATTCTACAAAAAAACGCCAGATTACGGGATTATTAACAGCTGGTACAAATACCAACCCGATTCTATATGTTACTTCTTCCGACTCCCGTATAGGTGGAGGAGGTGGAGCCGGAAATGATGTTAATCTAGATACGAATTCAGGAATTTTGTCTCGACTTCGTTGGAATGGTTCAACTTGGGAAAAAGTGGATTTAGTGAGGGGACTTCCTCGCTGTGAAGAAAATCATTCAACAAACGGACTAGATTTATTTACCAGAGGAGGGTCTACTTATCTGTTAATTCAGCAAGGTGGAAATACAAATCAAGGAGCTCCTAGTAATAATTTTGCAGGCTCATCTGAGTATTATTTAGCCGGTGCATTATTAATTGTTAATATCACACAACTAGAACAAATGGAGGCTTCAAATGGAGGCTCGTATTTAGATCCAAGAACAAATACTCCTTATATTTATGATCTTCCATCATTAAACGATCCTGAACGATTAGATATTAATAATACGCATCCTAATTTTCCGTATTCAGCATCTCATCCGCTTTACAATGCTACAATCGATTTAGGAGATCCATTTGGTGGTAATAACGGTTTAAATCAAACATTTCCTGAAAATGGTGGTCCGGTACAAATCTTTTCGCCAGGTTATAGAAATGCCTTTGATGTAGTTGTTACATCAGACGGGAGAATTTTTACAGGTGATAATGGGCCAAACGGAGGCTGGGGTGGTACACCTTTAATTTATGATAGTAATGATCAGTTAAAAGGCACACATAAAACGACCACTTATGATTCGGCAGCTGGAGATTATATTACGAATGAATTTAATATTGAAAATGGTAAAACCTATGGTGATGCATTACATTATGTTGGAACTATAAATGACCCGAATAATACGTATTATGCAGGTCATCCCGTACCTATTAGAGCTTTTCCTGATAAAGCTGGAGTTTATAAATTTGAGTATGATGGCAATACTTGGGTTGAAAATGGTTCTTATGATTGGTCTGCCTTAATTAGTGGTGTGCGAGGGTATTTTAATACAGAGTTTACCATGGCAGATTTTCCATCGGATATTCGTCAAGGTGAATATCTAGCAGATGCTATATCAAGCCCTAAGGTAAATATATTAGACATAGTGGGGTCTTCAACAAATGGCTTATGTGAATATACAGCTTCAAATTTTGATGGCGCAATACAAGGAGATATTCTTACGGCATCTTTTAACGGAAGTATTAATAGATACAGTTTAGATACAGGTGGAACAACACTATTATCAAAAGACAATGCTTTTCTAAGTGGATTTGGTAACATTCCCTTAGATCTTATTGCTATGGGGGATAATAGCATGTTTCCTGGTACAATATGGGTTGTTACTTATGGAGCAGATGATATTACTGTTTTTGAACCTGGAGATTTTGGAGATTGTTTTCAGCCAGGTGATTCGGAATACGACGGAATGGCTGATTATGATAGTGACGGATTTACAAATGATGATGAAATTAACAATGGGACTAATCATTGTTCTGCAGGCAGTAGTCCTAGTGATAATGATGGAGATTTTATTTCCGATTTAGCCGACCCTGATGATGACAATGATGGTATTCCTGATAATCAAGATGTGTTTTCAATAGATTCTCAGAATGGACTTACATCAAACCTTCCTATTCTTTACCCTTTTTGGAATAATGATCCGGGGACAGGATTTTTCGGCTTAGGATTTACTGGGTTAATGACAGATCCAACTGGTACTATTAATTACCTTTCACAATATGATGAAGTTAATCTTTCTTTTGGTGGTGCCGGAGGAAAAGCTACAGTTGATGCGGTCTCTTCAGGAGATGCTTTAGGTTCTCAA
This sequence comes from Tamlana sp. I1, assembly GCF_015355625.1. Classification (GTDB taxonomy): domain Bacteria; phylum Bacteroidota; class Bacteroidia; order Flavobacteriales; family Flavobacteriaceae; genus Pseudotamlana. Next base: position 3,856 of record NZ_JACLAF010000022.1, on the reverse strand, counting down.
AATTCTCAGGAAAATGCATTTCAGTTTGGTGTTAATGTTGATGAAAACTCAAATCCATTTACAGTACACTGTAAAGTAGCAACTCCATTTAATGGAGCTGCTCCAATTGCTGGACAATCTTACGGTGTGTATATTGGAAATGGAGACCAGGATAACTATTTAAAAGTTGCTCTGATGGAAGGGGTAACAAGTGGTGATAATACCTATGGTTTTGAAATTGTGAATGAGATTAACGGAGTTAGTAACACAACTACTTTTGATGCGCCAGAACTTCTACAGGCGGCTGGAGTTGACTTGTATATTAATGTCACCCCAGAGACAAATTCTGCTCGAATATTTTATTCTCTAAATAGTGGTTTAGATATTTTACAATTGGGTCCAGAACAAACTTTAGCTTCTAGTTTTTTGAATGCTTCAGATAATAAAGGGATGGCTGTTGGAATAATAGGAACTTCAGGAAGTTCTAATTCAACATATATTGCTACCTGGGATTTTATTAATATTACCGAAGACCAGCCTAGTACTTTACATCCCAATCCAGATGCATTGGATTTTGAGTCATTAGTTATAAATAGTAGTCCTGTTGAACTAAATTTAGAACTTTCTAATGAAGGAAGCCCTGCAAATGGCGCTATTGAGGTAAGCGAGATTAATTTTTCAGGGGTTAACGCAAATTTATTTACGAGTACGTTAAACCTTCCATTATCTGTTGGGCCAGGTTCAGAAATACTTATCCCTATTAAACTTATTCCAGACGGAAATTCTGGTGTTAAATTAGCATATTTAGAGGTAACACATTCTGGAGTAAATAGCCCACTAATAATCCCTTTAAATGCAGTAATAAGTGATCAAAATGTATCACCAATAGTGCGTATTAATGCAGGTGGCTCATCAGTAACTAATAGTACGGATGATGGTCCAGATTGGGAATCTAACCCATCAAATGGAGCCTATAGTGGAACGTCTTATACGGTAAATACTGGAATTAGAACTTCTAGTAGTTTTCTTTACTCTAATAGACATAGTTCAATCCCAGATTATATAGATCAAAATACTTTTAGTGCATTATTTGGTAGATACAGGTATGATGCCAGTACAGCTCCTGAAATGGATTTTTCAATTCCTGTTTCTAATGGTAATTATACTGTTAATTTATATTTAGGAAATGCTTATGCTGGCACAAGTAAAGTAGGTGATAGAGTCTTTGATATACTTTTAGAAGATGAAGTAGTTCAGGATGATCTGGATTTAATTTCTACATTTGGGTATAAGGTAGCAGGGATGCTATCTTATCCTGTTACAGTAAACGATGGGGTATTGAATGTTTCATTTGGACATGTTGTGGAAAACCCGTTAGTTAACGCTATAGAAATAATTAGCGGAACAGTAATACCTAATAATTCGCCAGTTGCAGAAGTCAGTGCTACTCCGTTGACAGGAGCGGGACCTCTTGAGGTTACGTTTACAGGAAGTAATTCTACAGATGATAAAGGAATAGCGGCCTATTTTTGGGATTTTGGAGATGGAAACTATGATACAGTAGCAGATCCTGTACATACATTTAATACAGAAGGAAACTACTCTGTAAGTCTTACAGTAACTGATACTGAAGGAATACAAGATACTAAAGTGTTACTCATTGAAGTAACAGAAGCCCTGCCTCTTGGATTGGTAGCCAATTCTGAGACCTTAGATTTTGGCGCACAAACTATAAACGGAGCAGCAGTTCAGATAGATCTTAACCTGTTTAACAATGATGATGCAGGAGAAGTTATTAGTATTAGTGCTATAACCTTTTCAGGAACAGATGCCTTGCTCTTTAGTCATGAAGAGACGCTACCGCTTGATGTCCCAATTCAAAACTCACAAATAATACCGATTACTTTTACTCCGGATGGGACAGCAGGTGAAAAATCTGCTACATTAGAAATCATACATTCAGGAGCTAATAGCCCACTAATTGTTTCGTTAAGTAGTGAAACAACAGCGTTTACACCTTTATTACTTACTTCAATATCTGATCAATTTAATCATGTAGGAGACTCAAGTTCATTGGTGTTGTTTGCTAGTGGAGGTGATCCAAATGAGAATGTAACTTATAGTATTAGTAATCAACCAGCAGGTATAATTGTTGAGTCTACTAATGGGCATTTAACAGGTAATATTGATGCTTCAGCCTTGACAGGTGGACCTAATAATGATGGTGTTTATGTAGTTACTGTAGTAGCTTCAAAAGTTGGTTCTGTAGATGCTACGCAGCAGTTCACATGGACTATTACAGATGATTCAGATCATTATTGGGTTGATAAGGATGAGGATGAAAATTATACGGCTCGCCATGAGTGTTCTTTTGTACAAGCAGGTGATAAATTCTATTTGTTTGGAGGAAGAGAAAATGCTAAAAGTTTAGATATATATGACTATACAAACAATAGCTGGAATACATTGACTAATTCTGCGCCAATCGATTTTAATCACTTTCAAGCGGTAGAGTATCAAGGTTTAATTTGGGTTATAGGTGCATTTAAAACCAATACTTACCCAATAGAAGCACCTGCGGATAATATTTGGTCGTTTAATCCTGCAACAGAAGAATGGATACAGGGACCAGAAATACCAAGTAATCGTAAAAGAGGTTCTACAGGTCTCGTAGTTTACAATGGGAAATTTTATATTCTTGCGGGAAATACTATAGGTCATAGTGGAGGTTATGTTAGCTGGTTTGATGAATACGACCCTGCTACAGGAATCTGGACAGAATTAGAAGATGCTCCAAGACCTAGAGATCATTTCCATGCAGCCGTTATAAATGGTAAATTATATGCGGCCTCAGGGCGTCTTTCTGGTGGAGAAGGAGGTGTTTTCGGACCATCAATTTCCGAAGTAGATGTCTATGATTTTACGACCCAAAGTTGGAGTACCTTGCCAAGTGTTCAAAATATCCCTACACCAAGGGCAGCAGCAGTTGTTGCTAATTTTGAAAATAAATTAATTGTATCAGGTGGTGAGTCAACAGCAAAATCGGATGCCTTTGATGTAACTGAAATTTATGATCCTGTTTCTCAATCATGGTCTGTTGGTAATCCATTAAATCATCAAAGACACGGAACTCAGGGAATTGTTTCTGGGAATGGAATATTTATTGTTGGAGGATCTCCTAATAGAGGTGGAGGTAATCAAAAAAACATGGAATTTTATGGGCAAGATAATCCTACTGGAATTGCTAGTGTTGCTAGTTTATTAAGTGCCTCAGAAACGCAAGTGTTTACAGTTGGGGAAACAAAAATGATTACTGTTAGCAATTCGGGAGGCAATATTGGTGCTATACTTAATTCTATTACGATTTCAGGAGATGATGCTTCAGAATTCCAAATTGATTCAGGTAATATTCCATATAAGCTTATTAATGCAAATTCTTCTCATAATATTGTGATTAGTCACACGGGAAGTACTTCTAATAAGTCTGCTACACTTACTCTAAACTACAATAATTCAGAAAGTCTGGATATTCAATTAAGTGTTTCAGTTACAGGTAATCAATCACCAGTTGCGATAGCCAGCGCTTCAGGTTTAATAGGAGAAGCACCGTTTGAAGTTTCCTTTACGGGAAGCAACTCTACGGATGATGAGGGAGTGGTGGCATATCATTGGGATTTCGGAGACGGAAATACAGATACTTCAGCTAACCCTATTCATACATATATCAATGAAGGTAATTATATTGTTACGCTTACTGTAACCGATATAGAAGGCCTACAAGGGACTCAACAACTTACTATTGATGTAGCAGCAAACATGCCAGCATCTTTGGTAGCAAACCCAGAAAGTCTTGATTTTGGTATTCAAGCCCTTGATG
>NZ_JACLAF010000021.1 GCF_015355625.1 Tamlana sp. I1 | reverse complement strand
TTAGTTGTTTTAAAGACTTCACAGGGATACCTATGTTCAATTAGCACCTAAAAACTCTAATGCATCAAGATTTTAATAAAAAAACAAAAAACCAAGACTGATATTTAATCAATTTTTGGTTTTTATATTTGATTATTATGTAATTAAGCTAAATTCTGAATGCGCCTATTTAAATTGAAAGCAAACGTTCAAACTCATTTCTTTTTTCGAGATTACAACTGCTTAATTGCACATAACTTTTATTGCATTCTGGGAATGTATGAATGGCCAGATGACTTTCTGCTAGAAGCCATATGCAGGTATAACCTTTTTTAGGAAAATGATGTTCGGTAAAGTTAACAATATTAAATCCTGAAAGTTTAAGTTTATGCTCAAAACTCTCTTTTAAAATAAGGGGATTAGTTATTGGTGTCCATTCCTCGAAATGAAACATGTTTGGTTTGGTTTCAATATAATTTACCTCCATAATTATTGTTTAATAGGTATCCCAGTTTCCTTCATTATAATAATGGTAAAGTACTGGATTACTAATTTGGTTTATCATTATGGAGTCCGTCTGATTTTTGTTATAAAAATCTTTGCCAAACTTGGTGATTAACTCCATACTTTCATTATTTAGCCATTTAGTCTCAATTTTATCTTCGTTAAATTTAGATAACAGCTTGGTCATTTCACTATGTGATAGATTTTTTTTAGTACCTAAAACCCAGCCCCATTCACCCATTGAAAGTACTTGGTTATGCAGTTTTAAAGAACTGAATCCTGCACTTTTTAGTGTTTTGTTTATGCATTCAAACGCATTAGGCGTATAATAAGGGCTGCCTGCTTGTGTGATTAATCCTCCATTTTGAGTTAATCTTATACGACATAATTCATAAAATTCTTTCGAGTATAATCGTGAGAGTTCTATGTTTCTAGGGTCGGGTAAATCAATAATAATTAGGTCGTAAAATTTATCGGTATCACTTATAAAGGTAAACCCGTCCTTATTAATAATGTTTACCTTAGGATTAGTTAAAGACTGTTTGTTTATTTCAGTTAGTTCCTCTTCTTGAATAAATAAGTCTGTGAGTTTCTTGTCTAAGTCAACCAAGGTGATTTTCTGAACATTATTGTATTTTAATAATTCTCTAGCAGCACAACCATCACCACCACCAAGTATTAGAATATTTCTCGGTTTCTGCAATATTTGCATAACTGGATGAACAAGAACTTCATGGTATAATGGTTCATCAAAGGTTGAAAATTGAAGGTTGTCATTCAAGTAAAGCCAGTAGTTATCTTTCCATTTAGTAACAATTATTTTTTGGTATATGGATTGTTCTTGAAAAATGATTTTGTCTTTATATTTTGTTTGTTCTCCGTGTAAAATAACTTTTTGAGAAAACAAACAACCTAAAATTAAGGAAAGAGACAAAACGGTCATGAAAAAGTAAAAGTATATTTGTTCTCTTGAATTTAATTTATTCTTGAAGAAAATAAGTAGCACTATGGCGACAGACAAATTAATGAAACCAAGAATAAAAGGGGTGTATGTTAATCCTAAATACGGGAGCCCTATAAAGACAAAAAACAAACCTCCAATTAGACTTCCATAATAGTCTTTCTCAAGGATGTTTGCTACATTTAGTTTAAGTGATTGGAATTCATCATTTAGACGCATCGCTAAAGGAAGCTCCATACCAATAAGGGTGCCTGTTACGATAGCCATGCTATAGATGTAAATACCAATATAGTCAATTTGAGACGCTAAATAGTAGGTAGTTACAGCTGAAAAAGATACAATAAAGGATAAAATGAATTCAGTAATGATGAATAATTTGAAAATATTCCCATCAAAAGATTTTGTAATTCTACTTCCTAGGCCCATACTAAATAACATCAATGAAATGACGATAGACCATTGCTTTACAGAGTCTCCAACAAAATATGTAGATAAAGTAGCAAACGAATATTCGGCTACAATACCAGAAAGACCTGTGGCAAAAAGTGCTAAAAATAAAATTTTCTGTTTTATGACGGACGAATGCATTAGATACAAAAACTAATTAAAACAGCACTTCCTATATAGGCGAAGGCTTCAATGAATGCCGCCCCTTGGTTAGGGATTTCTTGATGAACAATTTCATGTGTTAAATCACTTTTTGGCAATATAATTTTATCAACAACCCATCTAGAAATTGGGAGAAGAATAAATCCGAGACCTAAATAGTATACGATATTTTCAATCGTTAAAAGCCAGGAGATGATATCACCTTTGATAGCTTGGGCATATAAAAAAGCAATTGAAATAAAAATACTGGCATATACCACGCCTACTGCATTATTATCTTTTTCAATCTGTTTAAAAATTTCGTATTTAGAAAAGGAAGGGTATATTTTAAAAAAAACAAGTAAAATAAATTGGCCAATGCTCCAAAATACAATTAAACTTATCAATCCAGATATGAATAAACCAATGTTGCTTAGTTCAGGGAAAAAATTGGTACTCTTTCCTGTTATAGCTCCATAAATTATTAAAGAAGAACCTATAAAGTTAGCAAACTCTATAGCTCCCGCACCTCTGTTTTCATCACGGACAATTTCTTTAAATAAACTAAACTTCTTTGTAAAAACAATTTTTTCGTTAATTACAGAGGATACCAAAAGCAAAAGATTTCCAATAATACCATAAATAATGACTAGAAAAGTATCTATAAGGTATCCGTATGAATCACCCTGAATTACACCCAAAAAAATAATAAGAATACCTGCGTAATAACCTGTAGTTAAAATTGAAAAAGCAACATTGTCTTTTGTGGTTAGTTCATTATTAACATCGATTTTTTTAAACCTATTTAAGAATAATTGTTTCGAAATGAAAAATAAAATAAAAAATAAAAAAATGTAAAAAAAGGTGTTTCCAATCCAGATTAATGTGTTTTCTTCCATAAAAAATTATTTACCAAACCCTCCCGAGCTTCTGCCTCTATAAAAATTGTTTGAACGGTTAACTTTTGTAGAATCGTTATAATTAGATGAGTTATCACTCCATGAGTTACCATTGGAACATCTACTTAATAGACTGCTAATTAATATAAAGCCTACAATTATAATGGCACCAATATATTTACCTAAACTATCAATGATAGCAGAAGAATCAAAATTTGGAGATCCTTTTTCTATACGAGAGATTTGGGATTCTTCAATTATGATTCCTGTTGATATTTCAACTTCATCGTCCCATATTTCAATAGAAAGTAATTTTGAACCATCTTGATTAGAATAATCTATGGAATTAATGGTTTCCTTTTCATAAGCATATTGACAAATGCCATCATTTCTTTCTTTAAAAGAATAATTTACACCTTTATATTTTATTTGCTTTGGAAATTTTGCTTTCTCAAAAGCGATATAATCATCATCTACGTTGTTTAGACTAGAAGATAGTACGCTTTTATCTGTGATTTTTTCCCAAAAAGAATAATTGGCTTTGTTTTTTGAAAGCTCAATTTCTAAATATCTAATGAGGCCTTTCTTATTCTTAATTTTGTACTCATTGCTAACAGAACCATCATTCCATTTAATTTTATAAATGTCGGTTACTTTCCACAATTCATTTTTATAAAAAAAAGAAAATCCTTTTTTCAATTTGATTGGCATGGTAATTTAATTGGTTTGGTAATGTATAGTTTTTTATGTTGGCATGTTTATTCTTTAAGAAGAAAGAAATGAAATACAAGATTATATAATTTATTGTAACAATCAAATAAATGTTAGATTTCATTATAATTTCTTTTGAAGAATATATTATTGTAAGTCATTCATCTTTTTAATTATGTTGTTGATAACAACATTGGTATCATCCAAATAATCAAACCACAAAGTTTCTTCATTTCGTTTAAACCAAGTCAATTGGCGTTTTGCAAAACGGCGTGAATTTTTTTTGATTTCTGAAACTGCAAAATCTAAAGTCCATTCTCCATTTAGATAATTGAATACTTCCTTGTAACCTACCGTGTTTAGAGCGTTTAAGTTTTGGTGTTCTTGCAAACTTTTCACTTCTTCTAGTAAGCCTTGTTCCATCATAATATCCACACGTTTATTGATACGGTCGTAGATAATCTCACGATCGGCAGTTAAGCCAACAGTTATGGTTTTGAAGTGTCTTTTTTCTTTGTCTTTATTTAAAAATGATGCATATGGTTTACTGGTTCCAATACAAATTTCTAAGGCTCTAATCACACGGTGCGGATTGTCAATCGCGATGGTATTGTAGCTTTTTAAATCTAAGTCCTTGAGTTTGTTTTGTAAAACTTCTAAGCCTTCTTTTTCAAGTGTTTTATTGAGGTTTTCTCGGATACTGGGGTCGACTTCGGGAAAATAATCCAAGCCTTTAGTAACGGCATCGACATATAAGCCTGAACCTCCAACCATAATCACGACATCGTGTTTTTGAAATAAATCATCTAGACAACCTAAAGCCTCTTTTTCGAAAGCACCAACATTGTAGTTTTCTTGAATGGATTTATGTTGAATAAAATGATGCGGTGCTGCGGCAAGTTCGTCTGGGGTAGGAGCCGCGGTTCCGATACTCATTTCTTTGAAAAACTGACGTGAATCGGCCGAAATGATTTCGGTTTGAAAATGTTGCGCGAGCTTAATGCTTAACGCCGTTTTTCCTATGGCCGTAGGTCCAACAACTGCAATTAAATATTTGGCTTTTGAATTGATGACGTTTGCGTTTAAATATTTTGTAAAGTTATATTGAAAAAGGGATTGCACAAAGGTTTCGAGATAATTTGTGATGTAGGGTATGAAAATTTACTTAAAAAGGACTTCGACAGGCTAGTGTGACTGGGGAACTTCTATTTTTGATTTAAATTGATGTCTAGAAATTTAATTTTAGTACTAAAGCTGATTACAGAATATGTTGTCTGGGGTTTATTGAAACCTTGTAAGTTAATTGTACTGAATCTTACAAACTAAAACTAATTTTAAGAAAGCCCTAAACATGGCAGATGGCCCGCGTTAAGGATTGAAGTGGAAATCCTTTTTAAACTTGGTTAGATGAATTATAAATGCAAAAAAAAATGAGGCTTGGGTGTGGAAAATAATGATGTTAAAATATTTTTTTAAAAAGATTGCAGCGGAAAGCCTGACCCCGCCAGAGCGGGGTAACGCACTAAGGACACTAAAGTTTCTCGCTACATTGATAGCAGAATTTTGCACTTTCTAGATGGTTTTCAGCCAAACAGTTTGGACAAATTTTTTGAGGGATTTCTGGCGTCTTTTCGTCGCTTTTTTTGGAGCCCGATGCTTGGTTACTGTATTCTACAGATACGATACCTGTTGGAACAGCTATAATGCCATAACCTAAAATCATAATCATGGCCGCTATAAATTGCCCTAGTGGGGTTTGCGGTGCAATATCGCCAAAACCTACTGTGGTAAGGGTTACGATACACCAATACACACTTTTAGGAATGTTAGAAAAACCATTTTCTTCGCCTTCAACCATGTACATAATAGTGCCTAGAATAACGGCAATTATGAGTACGGCAAACAAGAAGACTGAGATTTTTGCACGACTGGCTTTTAAGGCATTTAATAGGTTATTAGAAGCTCCTAAATACCTGCCGAGTTTTAAAATTCTGAAAATTCGAAGTAATCTTAGGGCACGTAAAGCCGCTAGGGCATGAATTCCTCCCAAGAATAACGAGATGTATTTTGGAATGGTAGACAGTAAATCGATGAGTCCGTAAAAACTAAAAATATATTGCCAAGGCCTTTTGGCTGTCGCTACACGAAGGATGTACTCGACGGTAAAGAGAATGGTGATAATCCACTCCGATATATTTAAAAAGGTATGATAATGCTCGTCGATGCTTTTTACGCTCTCTAACATAACTAGCAAAATACTAGCGATTATGGTATAGAGTAAAATGACATCAAACAGTTTTCCTGCAGGCGTATTTGTACCGTAGATAATAACAAAAAGCTTGTTTTTCCAGTTTTTTTTAGGCGTCGTCATAACATCAAAAATAAGAAATGATTAGGTGTTTTTTGAGAGTATGATGATTGAATTGTTTTGAATATCGATAATTTTATCCATAAATTCTTTTAAATAGGGATAAAAATTGGGATGATAAACCGCTTCTTTAAAGCTGATTTTAAGTGTCATGTTTATAATGTTATTATATTTTTTGGCAGAAAAAATGATGTTTCCTGTACTGTTTGGAAGCTGTAAAGCTACGGTTTTAGGGACTTCAGTAATACTGTAGCTGTCTGCTACTTTAAGAGTAACGTTGTATAAGTAAGTGTCTTTATAACCAAAATCGATAGGGTAGGTTCTCTCTTGAAGCTTAAAAGGGTTTTCTTTAAAAAAATGAATTAAAAGAGGGTTTAAATAGATTTTGTTTCCTACGTTTTCAATTTCCTGGTTCACATAATAGGATTCTTGGAAATCTGGATGGTTGATGTTTTCTGTATGAGTTTGAAAATCTGAAATTTCACATTCTACCATGCTGTTTTCTAATGCTTTTAGGTAGGCATCTTTATTTTTAAAATAGTCTTTTTTAGAATTTAAGGCGTGATATCCTGTTTTTTTAGAATTAATTTTACCACTGAGGTTGTTACTTTCATCGAAATTTAATTCTAAAATATAATAGGAACTAGTTGCTGTATTAGGGGTAAGGTCTATCCATTTACTTTCATTTTTAAAATCGAATAAGCGTCCTTGAGTATTTAAACATCTAAAGGGCAATTGTCCAAAATTTAGATATGGATCTGTTGCATCTAGCAAATAGTTTTGGTCGTTTATGGTGGCCTGAACGATTAAATAATTATACTCTGAAAGGACAGGGTACAAATAGGTTGGAAATCCGTTGTTTCTTGTTGAAAGCAATACGGGATAAACATCAATCCCTGCTTCCTTTAGTAAGTTATGAAGTAGAATATTTATGGAAGATACATTGCCTGATTTGTTTTCAATAAGTTCTTTTATGGCTACTTCGTTGAAAATATTATATTCTTCATTCCATGTATAATTGGATTGTACATAATTATAAATGGCTTTGGTTTTTTTTAAAGCATCTGTTTCGGTTATAGTTTCGTTAGATAAAAAATCCTCTAAATCTACAGATTTTCTTAATTGTCGGCCAATGTCTTTATCTGTTCTTAATTCTTTATCGACATCTTCCCAAGTTTTGGTATAATGTGTTTTAACGCCTTCTGCATCTTGAAATGTTTCTAACTCGTATTCTAAACGTGCTAAGTAGTTTTGTTTTGTTGTTGTGTAATCTTCTTCTATAAAGGCAGGAACGTCTTTCATAACATATTTGCCTATGGCACAGTCGGCATAACCACCACGACCTACTTCTAAGCAATTTCTTTTTAAATCGGCATCGTTTACTGCTAGATTTTTGCCACCTACAAGTTTTATATGGTATTTCCAATATGCAGGAATGCTTGTGTTGTATTCGCTATATAATTTTGGAATCTCGCTTTGAAAGTCCCAACCGTGGTATTTAAACATATACGGCGAAGTAATCGTGTAACCATAAGTAATTACAGAACCCGCTTTAATATTAGGCAGTGTAAATTTGACTAGTGTATGGTTTTTATCATATTCTTCTCTATAAATATGTTCTTCTTTTAATTTAGTAGTCTCTACTTTTCCATTTACTTGGTTATAGGTAGTTGCTAAGATGTTGTCTACTTCTTCTGCACGATTATTTTTGTTATATAAATGGATGAGGACATTAGCATTACTAAAACCCTCTTGATTTAAAATTTTAATCTTAAATTTTTTTTCGGTTTTCAGTTTATAGTCTAATTTGTCTACATAGCTGTTTCCGTATTCGTAAATAACAAGCGCATTGGCAGTAGAGTCTTTAAGAAACGTACTGGCTTTAAGATCATCTAAAGTAACTTTAAAAGATTCGGAATTGTAAGGTTCTTGAGAATAGGTTTGTAAGCTTGTTAATAAAAAAAGAATGAATAGTTTTTTAATCATGGTTTGGTTAGTAGTTGGCTTTTAATCAAAAACAATAATTTTTAATCGTTTGTTTTTACGCAGATAACTTTGAATGATGTGCTGCGTATCACGATTATTCTGCATGGGGGTGATGATGGATTCTAAAACCTCGAGGTTGTTTATTTGGTAATTCAAATTGAAGTATCCGATGCCTTTAAATACGCCGTTTTCAATAAGGATGGCACTGCGCTCGTCTATTTGGCGCCCACGATCTACAATTACCATATTTTTATTGGTGTAGCTATATTTCGCGATTAAGGCTTGAACACGTTCGTTATATAATGCTGCTGATTCCTTTTGAATACAGGCCCCGTGGCAGGTTTTTAAGTCGTAATTAAAACAACTTGATTTGGTTTTATATATACCGGTGAGTTTCTGGCAGAGCTGAAATTCTTCAACCGCACGAACCATAAAACTCTTACCACTTTCTAGATTGCTAAATGTGGTAATGGCTTTTTTACGGCCGTCGGCTTTTTCAATTTTTAAATTGATATAACCATTTTCATCAATAGAAGTGTATAAGGCATGTGTGAATATGGTACGACGTAAAGCTCTATTAAAAATAGGTTTTAGGCGTTTAACTTCTTCACTTTCTTTTAACAAAGCCACCAATTCGCTGCCCGTAGCCTCGTAAGTTACAGAAGTAACTTTAGCTTGAATTTTTTTAGATTTTGAATTGGTTCCCGTAAAATGCTGATTAATGCGTTTTTTTATATTACTGCTTTTACCAATATATATTATTTCGCCATCTTGTTTATGCATGTAGTATACGCCTGTAACCGAAGGCATTTCGGCAATAATATCGATGTGTTTTTGGTTTAGTTTAAGTTTCGGACTAAGTCGTACAGCCTTTTTAATAATGCTTTTGCTGCTATCTTTATCTAATAATAATTGGAATAACTTTACAGTCGCTAAAGCATCACCCGAAGCGCGATGGCGGTCGGTAACCGGAATACCAAGTGCTCGCACTAATTTACCTAAACTGTAAGAGGCTTGGCCTGGAATTAAATCTTTGGCAAGTTCTACCGTGCATAAACTTTTTCGTTCGTACTCATAACCTAAGCGTCTAAATTCGGTACACAAAATGCGGTAATCGAATTGGGCATTGTGAGCTACTAGAATACAATCCTCTGTAATTTCTACAATACGTTTGGCAACTTCGTAAAATTTAGGTGCATTGCGTAGCATGTTACTGTTTATTCCCGTAAGATTCACCACAAAGGGTTGAATTTCACGTTCAGGATTAATCAAGCTTATAAATTGATCGACCACTTCATGACCGTCGTATTTATAGATGGCTATTTCGGTAATGCCTTCTTCATTAAATTTACCTCCCGTTGTTTCTATGTCTAATATTGCGTACAAAAAATAAAAGTTAAAAGTTAAAAGTTGGAAGTTAAAAGTTGAATGTGCTGCATGCTTTAGGCTGTAAGCTTAATTATCAATAATAAATAATCAATTATAATTCCTTTCTCCAAATATACTACTTCCAACACGAACCATGGTGCTACCAGAATCGATAGCCAATTGATAATCGCCACTCATCCCCATGGAAATGGTTTGCAGTTTACAATTTTCGTTTTCTATGTTTTTTAGAGATTCAAACACCGATTTTAAGGTGCTGAATTCAGCTTTTACTTGGTTTTCATCTTCCGTAAAAGTGGCCATGCCCATAACGCCAGTTACACGTATGTTTTTTAATTCTGAAAAGTCTTCCGATTGTAAAATGGCTTCTGCTTCACTTTGTGTCATTCCAAATTTAGAATCTTCTGAAGCTATTTTTATCTGAAGCAAACAATCAATTATTCTATCGTGTTTTTTGGCTTGCTTGTTAATTTCTTGAAGGAGTTTAAAATTGTCAACCCCGTGAATTAAGGACACAAATTCGGCCATATATTTCACCTTATTGCGCTGCACGTGCCCAATCATATGCCATTGGATTTCTTTTGGCATAAGCTCGTGTTTTTCGGCCATTTCTTGGATTTTATTTTCACCGAAAATGCGCTGCCCAGCGTTGTAAGCTTCCATTATATCGCTTACAGGTTTGGTTTTAGAAACCGCTACAAGTGTAACATGATTTGGTAAGATGGATTTTATGTTTTTCAGGTTTTCTGAAATGCTCATAATAATTAATGTTTTTCTTGAAGATAAAAAACCGACAAGTCTTTATGGTAATGCTGTCATTTATACGAAGCATGAGGAAGAATCTCTATCTGGCGAGATTTCTCGCCTTTCGTTCTGCTTTTCTTCGAAATGACAAACAACTTAAAATGTGTTATTTTTTATAATGTGGTTCAGATCATTTCAAAAACTGTTTTGAAATTTTCTCCGCTTTTTTGTTTTCCGAGTAATCGTAAAAGCCTTCGCCAGACTTAACGCCTAATTTTCCCGCACGAACCATATTTACTAATAGGGGGCAGGGAGCGTATTTCGGGTTTTTAAAGCCGTCATACATCACATTTAAAATAGATAAACAAACGTCTAAACCTATAAAATCGGCTAATTGCAAAGGTCCCATCGGGTGTGCCATGCCGAGTTTCATTACTGTATCGATTTCATGTACGCCAGCAACGCCGTTGTATAAGGTTTCAATGGATTCGTTTAGCATGGGCATTAAAATACGGTTGGCAACAAACCCCGGATAATCGTTCACTTCAACAGGTTCTTTTCCTAAGGTTTTAGAAAGCGCCATGATGGTTTTGGTAACGTCATCACTTGTGTTGTAACCACGGATAATTTCTACCAATTTCATGATGGGCACGGGATTCATAAAATGCATGCCAATAACACGTTCGGGTTTTGCAGTAACCGCCGCAATTTGGGTAATAGAAATGGATGAGGTGTTGGTTGCTAAAATGGCGCTTTCCAAACTAAATTGGTCGATTTCTTTGAAAATTTTGAGTTTGAGTTCTAAATTTTCAGTAGCCGCTTCAACAATTAAATCGGCTTTGGCAACGCCTTTTTTTAAATCGGTAAACGATTCAATATGGTTTAAAGTGGTTGTTTTATCAGCTTCAGTAATTTTTTCTTTAGCCACCATGCGATCTAGATTTGTTGCAATGGTTTGGATGCCTTTTTTTAAAGCATGCTCGCTAACATCAATCAACTGAACATTAAATCCGCTTTGCGCAAAAGTATGAGCGATGCCGTTGCCCATAGTTCCTGCGCCTATAACTGCAACGTTTTTCATCTAGAAACAATTTATAATTTGAGTGGCTACACGTAATGCTTCGGTACCGTCGTGTAAAGAAACGATAGGTGTTTGGTTGTTGTTTACAGCATCGGCAAAAGTTTCCAATTCATCTAAAATAGAATTGTTGTCTGGCACCTCCGGATTATCAAAATAAATTTGCTTTTTAACGCCTTCTGCATTTTGAAGTATCATATCGAAATCGCCAGGGTTTTCTGGAGCATCTTTCATTTTTACAACCTCACATTTTTTAGTTAAAAAATCAACTGAAATGTAAGCGTCCTTTTGAAAGAAACGTGCTTTACGCATTTTTTTAAGTGAAATACGACTCGCTGTTAAGTTGGCAACACAGCCATTTTCAAATTCTAAACGTGCGTTTGCAATATCTGGGGTTTCGCTAATAACGGCAACGCCACTAGCAGAAACGTGTTTTACTTTCGATTTTACAATACTTAATATAATGTCGATATCATGAATCATTAAATCTAAAACCACAGGCACATCGGTACCTCTGGGATTAAATTCTGCCAAACGGTGTGTTTCAATAAACATGGGCGACTTAATATCATCTTTTATGGCAATAAACGCAGGGTTAAAGCGCTCGACATGACCCACTTGGCCACGTAAATTGTTTTCGGCTAATAGTTCACGAATATGCTCGGCTTCTTCAACCGTATTGGTAATTGGTTTTTCAATAAATATATGTTTGCCTTTTGCAATGGCTTGTTTGGCGCAATCGTAATGTGAAAGTGTTGGTGTTACAATATCAACAACATCAACCGCATCTATAAGAGATTCAATGGTGCTGAAAAATTTATAGCCAAATTCTGCTTCAACCTTTTTACCATTTTCTTCATCGGCATCATAAAAACCAACAAGGGTAAATTTTTCAGATTGATTTAGAAGTCTTAAATGAATTTTCCCTAAGTGTCCCGCACCTAGTACTCCAGCTTTTAGCATAATTTTTAGGTTTTCAACAAAAATAAGATATTTAAGACATCAAGTTGAGTATTTCATGCTAATTTTTTGGTTTAATAAATTGAAAAATAAATCGTGTTTTATTTGTTCCGTTTTAAAAATGTTACCTAATTTTATCGAGCTAAACCACCACCATTTTGATAGATACTTTAAAGCATAAAGGATTACGAAAACAACTTGTTAATGTGTTAATTGATAAAGGAATAAAAGACGAATCGGTACTTAAGGCGATTGGTAATATTCCTAGGCATTTGTTTATGGACTCTAGTTTTTTAGACCATGCTTATCAAGATAAGGCGTTTCCTATAGCTGCCGATCAAACCATTTCACAACCTTACACTGTGGCTTTTCAGTCGGAATTATTACAAATAAAACGTGGCGATAAAATATTAGAAATAGGCACGGGTAGTGGCTACCAAACCGCGGTTTTATGCGAATTAGGCGCTCGTGTTTATAGTATTGAGCGCCAAAATGAATTGTTTAAAATTACGAGTCGATTTTTACCAAAATTAGGGTATCGTGCTAAGAAACTTATTTTTGGCGATGGTTATAAAGGCCTTCAAGAAGAAGCGCCTTTTGATGGCATTATTGTAACCGCTGGCGCCCCTTTTGTACCAAAACCTTTATTGAAACAATTAAAAGTTGGGGCTAGATTAGTGATTCCAGTTGGTGATGATGTACAGGTTATGACGATGTTTACCAGAAAAGGACCAAAAGAATTCGAACAAGAAGAATTTGGCGAATTTAGATTTGTGCCCTTATTAGAGGATAAAAACTAGTAAATTTTAATTAGGAAGATAAGCTTTAGGAATTAAATTGTTATGCGATTCCTGAGTCCAGAACACATTAATAATCCACCAGCGTTCTTCATCGTATAATAACTGAATACTATTAATACCTCTTAAAAAAGGCTTATTATCGCTTTTTTTATGATAAGCTTCAAAAGTGCTAAAAACTTGTGCGATGTTTCCAAAAACATTTGTTTTTCTGTGTACTTCTTTTATAATATAGCCGTTAGACTTAAACCATTCGTTGGTTTTTTTCATATAGTCATCTGGCGATAAATATTTCACTTGATAAACGCCCATTTTATCTTTTCCTGTTGGAATTAATTTGGCATCTTTTTTAAATAAAGCTTTAAATTGTTTCCAGTTACGTAGCGTGTCCTTTTTAGCTGAGAGGACAGTATATAAGGTTTTTATTGTGCTGTTTAAAGTTAAAACCGCGGTGCTATCTACCGTAAAACCAACCTTTTTTACAGGGGCTTCAACTTTAAGTGTGTCTTGGGCTTGTAAACTAAAGCTAATAGCAAAAATAAGTAATGCGGTAAGTCCTTTTAACATATCGATTCGAATTGGGATTTATGCACAATAAACAAAAATAAGGTTAAAATTGAAACCTTACTTATAGATTTTTTTAACGCGATCTAGATTTCGTTTATTGTCACGATCTTTAATCGTTTCGCGTTTATCATACAGTTTTTTACCTTTTGCAAGCGCAATATCAAGTTTGGCATAACCATTATCGTTAATAAACATACGTAACGGAATAATAGTAAGTCCGGTGTTTTGAACTTCCTTATTCAGTTTTTTTAGTTCCTTCTTGTTTAATAAAAGTTTACGCTCGGCCTTTGGTTTATGGTTGTAGTAGGTACCATAAATGTATTCTTCAATAGTCATATTAATAACAAAAAGTTCGCCTTTGTCATTAAATTCACAAAAACTTTCGGCTATAGAGGCGCGACTGTTTCTAATCGATTTTATTTCGGTACCCGTTAGCACAATGCCAGCCGTGTACTTGTCTAAAATTTCATATTGAAACCGTGCTTTTTTATTCTGTATGTTTATCTTTTTCTGCATGAGCCACAAAACTAATCAATTTTTGTTTTGTGCTTGAAATATTGCTCATTTTCATGAAATAAATTTTTAAGATTTATTGAAAAGCATTATTCCTTCATCGTAAAACCAAGTTTAATGGTGACTTGCCAACGGTCTACTTTCCCGTCTTTAATATTACCTCGTGTATTGGTAACCTCAAACCATCTTAAGTTTTTAATACTTTTTGATGCTTTAGCTAAAGCATTAGAAACCGCATCATCACTAGAGGTGTTCGATGTGCCTACAATTTCGATAATTTTATAAATATGATCGTCCATGATAAAATAAATTAGTTAAACATTAATCTATAAAAGGTACGAAAAAGTTGATGATAACTAAAGGAAGTTCTGGTTTACATTAACGATACTTCAGAAGTAATGTTAAATTTTAGCACATACTTCATGAGGTAGTTTTCTAATGAAATTGCTGTTTTTACAACGATTTTTATGATTTTAGGAAAAATAAGGGCATTAATTTAGAAATTATAAATTCAAGACAGAAAGCCGTTTTTTTTATTGTTGAAGCCTAAAACATTCGTATTTTTGGATTCTGACATTAATTTAAGCAAATTTCAAAATAATATTATGAATTCATACGATGTAGCCGTTATTGGCTCGGGTCCTGGAGGATATGTTGCAGCTATTCGTTGCGCACAATTAGGCATGAAAACTGCCATTATAGAAAAATATTCAACACTAGGCGGTACCTGTTTAAACGTGGGATGTATCCCAAGTAAAGCGCTTTTAGATTCTTCACACCACTACGAAGATGCTGTTAAACATTTTGAAGAGCATGGTATTGAAATTCCAGGTGACATTAAAGTGAATTTGGAAAAAATGATCGCTCGTAAACAAGCGGTTGTCGACCAAACTACAGGGGGTATCGATTTCTTAATGAAGAAAAACAACATCGATGTTTATCAAGGTTTGGGAAGTTTTAAAGATGCCACTCATATTACTATTGCAGGTGAAGAAACGACCGAAATTAAAGCTAAAAACACAATTATTGCAACAGGAAGTAAGCCTTCTAGTTTACCGTTTATCAAATTAGATAAAGAACGTGTTATTACCTCTACTGAAGCTTTAAAATTAAAGGAAATCCCTAAACATTTAGTTGTAATTGGTGGTGGTGTTATTGGCTTAGAATTAGGTCAAGTTTACAAGCGTTTAGGTGCCGAGGTTACTGTGGTTGAGTATATGGACCGTATTATCCCAACTATGGATGCTGGTTTATCTAAAGAACTTAATAAAGTACTTAAAAAGGCGAAGTTTACTATGAACTTGTCTCATAAAGTAAAATCTGTTGAAACTGTAGGAAACGAGGTTGTGATTAAAGCAGATAATAAAAAAGGCGAAGAAGTTGAAATTAAAGGAGATTACTGTTTAGTTTCTGTAGGTCGTCGTCCTTATACAGACGGACTTAACGCTGAAGCTGCTGGTGTGAAATTAGACGATAGAGGTCGTGTTGAAGTAAATGATCACTTACAAACAAGTGCTTCTAATATCTATGCTATTGGTGATGTTGTTAAAGGAGCGATGCTAGCGCATAAAGCTGAAGAAGAAGGCGTTTTTGTTGCCGAAACTTTAGCAGGACAAAAACCTCACATCGATTATAACTTAATTCCAGGTGTGGTTTACACATGGCCAGAAGTTGCTACAGTTGGTAAGACTGAAGAGCAATTAAAGGAAGCTGGAGTGGCCTACAAAACAGGATCTTTTCCAATGCGTGCTTTAGGTAGAAGTAGAGCGAGTATGGATTTAGACGGTTTTGTGAAAATCTTAGCAGATAAAACAACAGATGAAATTTTAGGCGTACACATGATTGGAGCTCGTGCTGCCGATATGATTGCTGAAGCTGTTGTTGCTATGGAATATCGCGCTTCAGCGGAAGACATCTCTCGTATGTCTCATGCGCACCCTACGTTTACTGAAGCGATTAAAGAAGCGGCTTTAGCGGCTACTGAAGATCGTGCTTTACATATTTAATATAAAAATAATTCATAAAAAACGGCTATTTAAACATGTGTTTAAGTAGCCGTTTTTGTTTTATGATATTTAGTTTTGAATACTTATTCAGTAAAACCAGTAATTAAAAATGTTTAGTTATTTATACTGGCAGTGTTCCTAGACCCTTCAGGTTTTTAAAACATAAGTGTTCGGAACACAAAATTTTAATTAAAATAGATTAATTAGATTTAGTTTGTTTTAGAAAACATTAATAAAACTTGCTCCTCCTTTCGTTTTGAAGGGAGGAAAATTTCGATTTCATCGAAATTAGGAGGGTTAAAAACATAAGAGCTTTCAACGGTTTCGTATATAATTAGTGGCGTTATTAAGAATGGAAGTTAACAAATAAAAACCGAATAGAATAATTCGTAGGAATATTCGTAAGTAAGCTCGGCCTAGCCATTAATTATACACTGTGTTGTAGCACGTTATTAATTCTTTTTTTCTTCATCAAAAAATGGTTTCTGAAAATCAGAGTCACTATACCATTCCGTTTTGATATTGTATTTCTTCATCAAATTCACAACTTTCTCAAATATTGGAAATACCTTCTGAGGAGTCGGTTTTAAAGTTCCGATTTTGGCTTGATTTACTCGATTGTTCCGAAGATATTTGTCAAGTTTAGGAATACTGGTTTTATTTCCATTAAGGAGGATTTTTGATTTACTATATACGTAAACAGAAATGGAATTGTTCTTATCTGAATTTGAATCCAATATATCTTGTCCAAAAGAAAATAATGGGAACAGAATTATTATTACATACTTTAAATTAATCATGTTTTTACTTTAACTTAAACTTTGATAAAACTTCAAATACTTCACTAGCTTTTTTCTGAGAATGATAATTGAAGTGAATATGGTCAAATTTTACAAAACCTTTTGTTCCGTAATATGGATAATCAGGAAGACAAATTAATAATGGCTTATTTAAATCCGTTTGAGTTAAAACAGCTATTGGTTAATTAATAGCAACACTCCAAGTAGCTTTTCCTCCACTTATTTTTGGTAGATAATTAATTTTAATAATGTTTTTTAGAATTTCTATGATTGTCCAAGTTGGGCCTATTTCAATTTCCAAAAAATGAGGAGCATCAACGTCATCTCCCATTGCAACACTTTCACGTGTCAATTTTATTTTTTTCATATTCAGGACGGGTCAAAATGTGCTACAACTTCCGAACAATAGTGTTTTTAAAACCTGAAGGATCTGTTTTTTTTGTAATTACAATAACTAGTATTGCCTACTAAATATTCTATTACTTCTTTTTATTCCGCTTATTATAATTTTTATCGCCTCTAGTTTTTGGCTTTTTATATTTTGCAGCAATTTTAAACTTATAAGAACCTCCTAAGTTTTCTTTAGAGTTTTTCTCCGATTTTTCATGGAAAGCAGGTCCTGGGGCATCCTCGTCTTTACGTTTTGTAGGGTTGTTACGCTCTTTTATTTGCGGTCGTTCTTCTTCAATAAGTTCTGTTGAAATTTGAACTTCCTCAGGGATTTCCAATACAGGAATTTGCATTTTCATTAAGCTTTCAATCCCTTCAATCGCATCCTTTTCTTTTTCAGTTGAAAAAACTAAGGCTTCACCCAAACGTTCAGCACGTCCCGTTCTACCAATACGGTGCATATAGTTTTCAGGATATTCTGGGGTGTCAAAATTAATAACATGCGAAACATTATCAATATCCAATCCGCGTGCCATTACATCGGTAGCAATTAAAATACGGTTGTGACCTTCTCTAAACTGTTCGATGCTTCGTAAACGGTAATTTTGTGTTTTGTTAGAGTGAATCACGCATAATTCCTCTTTGAAAAACTCGTCCAATTGCTCAAACAAACGATCTGCCATACGTTTAAAAGCCACAAAAATGAGCACTTTGTTATACTGTTCGGTATCTTGTAGTAAATGAGCTAACAAATTCACCTTCGTGTAAAAGTTAGGCACATTATAACGCACTTGATGTATGTTTTCTAGCGGTGTACCAGAAACAGCAATAGAAACACGTTCTGGAGTTTTAAAGAAATCATTAATTAATAAATCCACATCCTGAGTCATCGTTGCCGAAAACATGATGTTTTGTCGGCGTTCCGGAAGGATATCAAAAATATTAATTAATTGGTGTCTAAATCCTAAATCTAACATGACATCAACTTCATCAATCACTAATTTCTGAATGGATTTAAGTTGTAACACACGGCTTAAAGCCAAATCGTATAAACGGCCTGGAGTTGCCACTAAAATATCAAGACCCTGTGCAATAGCTTGTTTTTGCGTGTTAATATTTGTGCCCCCGTAAACACCAAGAACACGATTATTTATGTATTTGGATAGTTTTTCAATTTCATCAACCACCTGTACAACCAATTCACGCGTAGGGACTAAAACCAAAACTCTAGGATTTTCTTGCTTAGAAAACGGTAAGTTTTTTAGAATAGGTAGCATGTATGCAAAGGTTTTTCCTGTTCCTGTTTGTGCAATACCAACCACATCTTTTCCCGAGCTCACCACGTTAAAAGCTTGCTCTTGAATAGGTGTAGGGGTTGTAAAACCTAAATCATCTAAGGCATTATATAAAGGTGTGTTTAAATTTAAATCTTGAAAATTTGCCATAAAATGTAGTTTCTTGAATAATAGTAAGGTCCTGCCTTGGTATTTTAGCAGTCTAAATACTGCTATTTTGCAGGCAAAGTTACGCTTATTATTCTATTTACTATAAACGACTCTGGTGTATTTCAATAGAATAACACGCCGAAAAGGTCTTGTTAGGCTCTAATTGTAAAATACCTTCCTTGGTTTTAAAATCCTGGTTGGTGTTTTCATGGTCTGCAATGCCTAACCAAGGCTCAATACAAACATAATCGCCTGTTGGTTTCGCCCAAATGCCTAAATATGGGAAATCGATATATGAAACCGATAGAATATTGCCGTGATTTTTGCTTTTAAGCGTGACTTTTTTAGATTTTAAATCTTTGAAAATTAACGCGTCTTTATCAAATAACTCGTGAGTTAGCGCTAAAGTGTTATTGTTGTTGAAAACGGTTTCTGTTTCAGATGAAATCATACCGTTTTTCATGTTAATTAGATGGGTTTTCGAGGTTTCTGGCTTTTCGAATTCTAAAATATAATCTTCGTAATTTTCATCAGAATAAACAGGACATTTGAAGGCTGGGTGACCACCAACAGAAAAATACATGGTTTTAGAATCACTGTTTTTTACCGTATGCTTCACTGTTAGCGTTGAATTTTCTAGTGTATAAGTGATATAAAACTCAAACTTAAACGGATAAATTTTTAAGGATCTTTCGTTATAAATTAACTTAAAAGTTAAGCTGTTTGTGGTTTGTTCGTGCAGTTCTACATCAGGATTATTTCTAACTAAACCGTGTTTGGGCAAGCTGTATGCTTGGTTTTCAAAATGGTAAGTGTCGTTTTTTAAAGCACCAATTATGGGAAATAAGTTTGGTGCAAAACTGCCCCAGATTTCAGGGTTGGCGTCCCACATAAATTCGGTTTTCTGTTTTGTTGATGTTATTTGGCATAATTCGGCGCCCGTTTGCTTAACTGCAATTTTAAGTAAGTCGTTTTCTAATGTAAACATGAAATGAAAATTTAATCTAAGATACAAAACTTGCAATTTTTTAAGTATTCTAACTAACTTTACAGCATAAAATGTAAGGTTGAGAACAAAACAAATTCATAATCTAGAAAATAATCAGCAGTTTAAGGAAAAAGCGCTGATTTGGAGTCAGCAATTTGATGATGTAGTTTGGTTGGATTCTAGCAATTATGCTCAGAATTATTCAAATTACGATGCCGTTTTGGCTGTGGATGCCTTTACAAGCATTCAAACCGATTTTCAGGATAGCTTTGAAAAATTAAAGGACTACCAATCCCGTGCTAACGATTGGATTTTTGGTTATTTAACCTACGATTTAAAAAACGATGTAGAAGCTTTAAAATCTAAAAATTATGATGGCTTAGGGTTTCCAGATTTGTATTTTTTTCAGCCCAAAAAACTCTTCTTTTTTAAAGATAATCAGGTTGAAATTCAATATTTAAATTGTGTTGATGACGAGCTTGAAGCCGATTTAAAAGCGATACATACTTCCGAAGAAAAATCAATCGAAAACCTTACGGAAGACGTTAAAATAAAGCTTCGCATTCATAAAGACGATTATTTTGAAAAAGTAAATACCATGCTCGATTTTATTCATCGAGGTGATATTTACGAAGCCAATTTTTGTCAGGAATTTTACGCCGAAAACACGGCAATCAATCCTTTAGAAACCTATAGGAGATTGAATGCGATTTCAAAACCACCCTTCGCTTCATTTATAAAAATGACCGATAAATACGTATTGTGCGCATCGCCCGAACGCTATTTAAAAAAGGAAGGCACACACATTATTTCGCAACCGATAAAAGGCACTGCAAAGCGTTCTAAAAATGAAGAAAAAGACGCGCAGTTAAAAATCGATTTATCGGAAGATAAAAAAGAACGCAGCGAGAATATTATGATTGTCGATTTGGTGCGTAACGATTTATCTAAAACCGCGATAAAAGGCAGTGTACAAGTTGAGGAATTGTGCAAAATTTATACGTTTGACCAGGTGCATCAAATGATTTCAACAGTCACTTCAAAAGTGGAATCTACAACACATCCTGTAGATATTATTAAAAGTACATTTCCAATGGGAAGCATGACGGGCGCTCCAAAAATTTCGGCCATGAAAATCATTGAAAAATTGGAAGAAACCAAACGTGGCGTATATTCTGGGGCAATTGGTTATTTTTCTCCAACAGGCGATTTCGACTTTAATGTGGTTATTCGTAGTATTTTATACAATCAAACTAAACGCTATGTGTCCTATTCTGTAGGCGGCGCCATTACAGCGAAAAGTAACCCGCTTCAAGAATATGAAGAATGTTTAGTGAAGGCAAAAGCCATGCGTACAGTGTTGGAAAAAAGGAATTAATTTTTTTGTAGTTATTACTTAATTCTATTATTAGGCCACATTTTTATTTTCGTGTTTTTTGATTTCGTCCAATTCTGCTTTTTTTTCGTTTCGTTGCTCTTCAATGTCATAATCATCTTGAAGACCAAGCCAAAATTTAGCAGAATTTCCGAAATATTTGCTCAAACGAAGCGCTGTATCTGCTGTTATTCTTCGTCTACCTTTTAGTATTTCTGAAATTCTAGTTTGCGGTATTTTTAAATCTTTTGAAAGACGATACGCCGAAATTTCAAGCGGCACTAGAAACTCAAAATTTAATACCTCTCCAGGGTGTACATTTGCTAATTTTTCCATTTCTTTTGTTTTTTAATGATAGTCAATTATATCAACTGCTCTTGCGTTTCCATGATCCCATTGAAATATTATCCGCCATTGTTTATTAATTCTAATGCTATAAAAATCGTTTAGTTTTCCTGTTAGTTTTTCCAATCGGTTTGAAGGAGGAATTCTTAAATCTGCAATATCTTGCGAGTTGTTTAGCATTCTTAACTTCCTGCGTCCAACATTTTGTATTTCAAGCGGTATTTTTTTGACTCGGATACCGTTCCAAATTTTTTCTGTTTCTCTCGTGCCAAACGATATTATCATAATAACCTTTTGCGTTACTAACGTCAAAGGTATGACTTCAGGTTGTTTTCTGCAAATATTACCTAACGTTTTGTTTAATAAGGGGTTAAGTTTAAATGTGAGCAAATTTATTCACTGATAGAAAATTTATAACTTTGTTTTCAGTTTTAATCCCTAAATCGGTAAATATGGCTTTTTACAATAAGTTAAAATGGATTCTCGGAATTTTAATGATTTTTGTTTTAATCATCGCTACAAATTTAATCGACAAACATAATTTTGTTAGAGTTCGCGATTCTGTAGTAACCATTTATGAGGATCGATTGATTGCTAATGATTTAATTTTTGAAATGCTAAAATCTGTTCAACAAAAGGAGTTAGCGGTGTTATTAGCAGATTCTACTTTTTTTAAGGCTGAAAATTTAAAAGTCAACACTAATTTAGAAACTTTAGTTCGCAGGTTTGAGCAAACAAAATTAACTACGGAAGAAGGAAAAGTGTTTAATGATTTAAAGTCCAATATTAGAAAGGTTAAAGCTTCTGAAAATCAGTTTTTAAAGTCACATTTTAATGATGACTCAAATGTTATTAGTGATATTGAAAGTTTGAAGGCTAACCTTGATGCCTTGTCTAAAATTCAGTTAAATGAAGGGAGCAGACAAATGTCTATTAGTAAACGCGCACTTAATACCGTTGAATTATATACTCAAATTGAGATTTACATATTGGTTTTCTTAGCCATTCTAGTTCAGATTATCGTGATGTATCAGCCTAAAGAAAAATCTTAAATTTATCTGTGTTGATGTTGTGAAGCACTTGCATGTCGTGTAAAATTGTATCTTTGAAAGCATGCTAAATTCACTAAAAAATCATATTGAAAAGCGCTTTAGTTTTTTAAATGAAGCCAAACTTCTAATCGCCATTTCTGGCGGTATCGATAGTGTTGTTTTAACCCATTTATGCGCCAAATTAAAGCTAAATGCAGCTTTAGCGCATTGTAATTTTAATTTAAGAGGCAAAGAAAGTGATGCCGATGAAGATTTCGTGGTGAGCCTGGCGGAAGCTTTAGAACTGGAAGTTTTTGTTCAGAATTTCGATACCGAAAAATACGCCAAAGACCATAAATGTTCCATCCAAATGGCAGCTCGCGAACTGCGTTACAATTGGTTCGAGGAATTAGCAGCACAACTGGAATTCGATTATATTCTAACCGCCCACCATGCCGATGATAATTTAGAAACTTTTTTAATCAATTTTACGCGTGGCACAGGATTGGAAGGTTTAACCGGAATCCCTGTGGTTAACGAAAAATTTGTGCGTCCGTTATTGCCGTTTTCAAGTGATGATATTGCTGCTTTTGCAAAAGAAAATAATATTTCTTGGCGTGACGATAGCAGCAATGCTTCAGTAAAATATTTACGAAATAAACTGCGCCATGAAGTGATTCCTATTCTTAAGGAAATCAATCCGAGTTTGTTGCAAAGTTTTGGAAATACCCTAGAGAATTTACAAGATGCTTCTGCTATAGTTAACGATCGCATAGATGGTTTTTTAAATGATTCGATTGAAGCTGTAAATGATGATGTAATGACTTTTAAAATATCAGAATTTAAAAAAGTAGCTCAGCCAAAAGCCTATTTGTATGAGGTTTTTAAGGAGTTCGGATTTACAGAATGGCAGGACGTTTTAAATTTATTAGATGCTGAAACAGGTAAACAAGTACGGTCGAAAACTTACCGTTTAATTAAAAATCGCGAACATTTATTACTGAGTGAAATTGATACCAATATTGATGAATCGATTTTAATTTCAGAAGAAGAAAAATTAGTAAAAGCGCCTTTAGGAATTATTGTTTTTGAAGAAGTTGATGCCATTTCTGAAACTGCTTCAAATATTATTTATGTAGATGAAGATTTACTGCAATTTCCGTTAACGCTACGTAAAAAGGAGCTTGGCGATGTTTTTTATCCTCTAGGCATGACTGGGAAAAAGAAGTTGAGTAAATATTTTAAAGACGAGAAGTTTTCGTTGTTAGATAAAGAAAATACTTGGTTGTTATGTTCTGGAAACGATATTGTTTGGGTGCTTAATAAGCGTGCCGACAATCGTTTTAAAGTGAGTAAACAGACCAAAAATATTTTAAAAATAGAAATTAAAAACTAAGTTATTTTGAAAATACAAGGACAAATAGTAGATATTCATCAAGAACGCATTTTTAAAGGTGAAATCACGATAAATAACGGAAAAATAGTTTCTATTGTTAAAAAAAATCATGATGTAGAACATTATATTTTGCCTGGTTTTGTCGATGCGCATATCCACATTGAAAGCTCCATGTTAGTGCCTAGCGAATTTGCTAGAATTGCTGTAAAACATGGTACCGTGGCTACGGTTTCAGACCCACATGAAATCGCTAATGTTTTAGGGGTTAGGGGTGTGGAATTCATGATTGAAAACGGTAAGAAAGTACCATTTAAATTTAATTTTGGTGCACCATCTTGTGTGCCTGCTACGAGTTTTGAATCGGCGGGCGCTGAAATTGATTCTGAAGACATCAAAAAACTTTTAGAGCGTGACGATATAAAGTATTTAGCTGAAATGATGAATTACCCTGGGGTGATTTTCGATGATGAAGAAGTGCTTAAAAAAATTGCCTGGGCAAAACATTTTAATAAACCAGTTGATGGCCATGCTCCTGGTTTGCGAGGAGAAAACCTTAGCAAATATATAGACGCTGGAATTTCTACCGATCATGAATGTTTTTCTTATGATGAGGCTTTAGAAAAGCTTCAAAAAGGCATGAAAATTCTAATTCGAGAGGGGAGTGCTGCAAAAAATTTTGAAGCTTTAATTGGTTTGGCTTCAGAACATTTCGAAAAGATGATGTTTTGTAGTGATGATAAACATCCCGACGATTTACTTTTAGGTCATATCAATCAGCTATGTGTACGCGCCATTCAAAAAGGCGTAGATGTTTTTAAAGTCTTGAAAATGGCTTGTATAAACCCAGTCAAACATTATAATTTAAACGTTGGTTTACTTAATGTGGGTGATGCTGCCGATTGCATTGTGGTTGAAGATTTAAAGAATTTTAAAACCTTGCAAACCTACATCAACGGCGATTTAGTTTTTAATAATGAGGAGTCGTTGATCAAACCCGTAGCATTTGAAAATTTAAATAATTTCAACTGTGATTTTAAAGTTGAATCTGATTTTAAAATAGCATCTTCAGCTAAAGAAATCCGTGTTATTGAAGCTTTGGAAGGTCAGTTAATCACCAACGAACTTATAGAAAAAGCGACCATAGAAAACGGTAACTTAGTTTCAAATACTGAAAATGATATTTTAAAAATGACGGTGGTAAACCGTTATCAAAATCAGAAACCAGCTTTAGCGTTTATTAAGAATTTCAACTTGAAGGAAGGAGCAATTGCTGCTTCAGTGGGGCATGATTCGCATAATATTGTAGCAGTTGGGGTTAGCGATGAAGCCATTTGTAAAGTAGTAAATTTAATTATCGAAAATAAAGGCGGTGTTTGCGCTGTTTCAAGTTCAGATTCTAAAATACTACCGCTCCCAGTGGCTGGGATTATAAGCGATCAAGATGGTGAAACCGTTGGTAAAGCTTATGCCGAACTCGACAAAATGGCTAAACAATTAGGAAGCACTTTAAATGCACCGTATATGACGCTGTCGTTTATGGCTTTATTGGTAATTCCGTCGTTAAAACTAAGCGATAAAGGCCTTTTTGATGGAACACATTTTAAGTTTACGGATTTAGAAGTAGAAGGTTAAAAGGGTATAATGTTAAAAAGCTTCAAAGCTTCAAAGATAGATAGTTTTATAGTCAACAGTTAAAAGTTGATTGCAAATGTGCTGTCATTCCGACGTAAGGAGGAATCTTTAAATTAGCCGATATTTGAGTTACAAAGTTACAGAGCTACAAAGCTAAATGAAGGTTATAAAAAATATAAATTCTATTTATATTTTTTCAAACCAACAACCAACAACCAACAACCAACAACCAACAACCAACAACCAACAACCAACAACCAATAACCAATAACCAATAACCAAATGCCAGTATTAAATTCCACATATAAACCCTTCTTTTTATTCAAAAACGGATTTGTTTCTACAGTATACTCTGGGTTAGTGCGTCGTGTGTCATTGGAACAAGAACGTGAACGGATTACGCTTAGTGATGGTGATTTTTTGGATTTAGATTGGAGTCATTCCAAACAACAATCAAATCGACTTATTATTTTACTTCACGGATTGGAAGGTAATGGACAACGACCTTATATGACTGGGGCCGCAAAACTTTTTAATGAAAATGGCATCGATGCCGTTTGCGTTAATTTTAGAGGTTGTAGCGGTGAAACCAATTTAAAATTTAGAAGCTATCATTCGGGAGCGACTGAAGATTTGGAAGATGTCATCACACATGTTTTAAATGAAAAAAAGTATACCGACATCTATTTAAAGGGCATCAGTTTAGGGGCGAATATGATTCTTAAATATTTGGGTGAACGTGAGCAGATTCCTCAAGAAATTAAAGCAGCTATTGCAGTTTCAGCGCCATGTTATTTGTATGGCTCTGCTAAAGAATTGCATACCATAAAGAATAAATTATATCACGATAGGTTTTTAAAACACCTTTCAAAAGCCTTAAAAAATAAACAAAAACGCTTCCAAGAAGACTTAAGTTTAGAGCAGATTGAAAGCATAAAAACCCTATTCGATTTTGATGATGTATACACCTCAAACGCCCATGGTTTTAAAAACGGATTAGATTATTATGAGCAAGCTAGTAGTTTGCAATTTCTTCCTAAAATTAAAACACCAACACTTATTATAAATGCGTTAAACGATTCGTTTCTGTCTCATGAATGTTACCCTGTGAAAGAAGCAAAAAACAATCCGTATTTGTATTTAGAAATGCCAAAATATGGTGGTCATGTGGGCTTTATTTCAAAAAAGAATATCTCTTATAATGAAAGTAGGGCTTTGGAGTTTGTGAATTCCATTGAAGAATTTTTGCCTGAGAACGGCTTTTCGAAAGAGGGAAACTTATCAATATAATATTTGAAACTAATAGTTCTGCTTCAAAACTTCAAAATTGTATTTTTACAAAAACTTCAAAAATGAATTCTAGAGAAAATCAACTTAAAGCTTTCGATCGCTTATTAACCATCATGGATGAATTGCGCGAACAATGCCCTTGGGATAAAAAGCAAACCATGGAAACCCTACGTTATTTAACCATTGAAGAAACTTACGAGCTTGGTGATGCGATTTTAGATAACGATTTGGAAGAAGTTAAAAAAGAATTGGGCGATGTGCTTTTACATATCGTGTTTTATTCTAAAATAGGAAGCGAAACCAAAGATTTTGATATCGCCGATGTTTGTAATAACATTTGTGAAAAACTCATTCATAGGCACCCTCATATTTATTCTGATGTAAAAGTGGAGAATGAAGAAGATGTTAAACGTAACTGGGAAAACTTAAAGCTTAAAGAAGGAAAAAACAGTGTTTTAGAGGGGGTTCCTAAAAGTTTGCCAGCTCTAGTGAAAGCTAATCGAATTCAAGAAAAGGTAGCGGGCGTAGGTTTCGACTGGGAAAAACCTAACCAGGTTTGGGAAAAAGTTGAAGAAGAAATCAACGAATTCAAAGCTGAAGTTGCATCAGAAAATCAAGATGCTATGGAAAGTGAATTTGGAGATGTCTTGTTTTCAATGATTAATTATGCACGGTTTTTAAAAATTAACCCAGAAAATGCCTTAGAACGTACCAATAAAAAATTCACAAAACGTTTTCAATATCTTGAAGAAAAAGCGAAAAGTTTAAATAAGCCATTAAAAGAGATGACTTTAGCCGAAATGGACGTGTTTTGGGAAGAAGCTAAAACCATTTAACGATTGAAAATTTGTATTTCGTCTTAAATATGTAAAGGGATTTAGTTTTACGGGAAAATTTCAGTTTATTTATAGAATTGTAATTTTTTCTAAATGTATTTTAAATTAAAATTTTGTATTCCTGTTACTATTTTATGTCTATTTATTTCTGTCTTTGGTCAGACTCAAAATGTAGCCCCAGAATTAACAGCTACAGGTAACCAAGCGTATTGTCCAAAGAGTCAAATAAAAATTGTTACAGATTTTGATATTATTGATCCTGACGATACTGAAATAGACGCGCTTTTTGTTCAAATATCTACAGGTTATATTCAAGGTGAAGATGTGTTGTTACTAACAGGGAGTCATCCTGCTATAAATACGTCTTGGAGTGCCATTGAAGGAAAATTAACTTTACAAGGTTTTTCTGGGGCAGCAGTACTTTATTCTGACTTTATTGCGGCAATAAAAGATGTTGTTTTTGAAAGCACAAGCAATCAACCAACAGATAAAGGTTTTTCAATTACCATAGGCGATGCTAATTATCTCCCACAAACAGGACACTATTATGAATATGTAGCTGATTACGGAATTACTTGGGATGAAGCAAAAATTGCAGCAGAAAACAGAAACTATTTTGGACTGCAAGGGTATTTAGCGACTTTAGAATCGGCGGAAGAATCTCAAATCGCAGGAGAACAAGCTTCTGGGGCAGGTTGGATTGGAGGTACAGACGTAGAAACAGAGGGTGTTTGGAAATGGGTTACAGGGCCAAATCCAGGAACAGTTTTTTGGAATGGTGTTGTTAATGGCTCAACCCCTAATTATGCCAATTGGAATTATAATGAGCCCAATAATGTAAATGGAGGAGAAGATTATGCGCATATTACAGATCCTTCGATAGGTATTAGAGGGGCTTGGAATGATTTAAGAGCAGAAGGGGATCCGCCAGGAGTTTACCACCCAAAAGGTTATATTGTAGAATACGGTGGTATGCCAGGTGATCCTACGTTAAATATTTCGACGAGCACAACCATTTATACAACAACAATTACGAGTAGTACCCCAGGTTCAGTTTGTGAGAGTGGTTCTGTTATTTTAGAAGCTACAGCATCACAAAGTGCAGATGTTTTATGGTTTGATGCTCAAACCGGTGGCACTCCATTAGATAGTGGTTTAACTTTCACAACCCCTATATTAAATACCAGCACCACATATTATGCTTTAGCTTCAATAAACGGATGCCTTGAAGGCCCCAGAACTCCTGTTGTTGCTACGGTAAAGCCATTGCCAGAAATACTTTCGGTTACTGATGATTTGGTTTGCGAATCTGGCTCTGGAACCTTATCGGCTACAACATCACAAGGGGATATAAATTGGTATGATGTGCCATCAGGAGGTGTGTCTTTATATACAGGATGGGCATTTACCACGCCTGTTTTAAATACTACTACCACATATTATGTAGAATCTGTTTTTAATGGCTGTGTGTCTTCAAACCGAACGCCTGTAACTTTAACAGTTCAAAAAACAGTAGCGCCTACAGGCAATGCAAATCAGCGTTTTTGTGATATTGAAAAAGCGAAGGTTTCAGATTTAATAGTTTCTGGAAGCCATGTACTTTGGTATCTTTCTGATGTTGATACCATGCCGATAGATCCTTCCGAACAATTAATTTCAGGCGATTATTATGCTTCACAAACGGTTAATAGTTGTGAAAGTGTCAATCGTTTTCTTGTAAATGTTACTGTGGATGAAACGGTTGTACCTCCAATTGCTTCAGATATACCTTTAATTGATGTTTGCGATGACAGTTTAGATGGTGATGATACTAATGGTTTTTCAACTTTCAATTTAACGCAGAATGAATCAACTATTTTAAACGGAAAACCGGCAGCAGATTTTACTTTTCAATATTACACAGATGCGATGTATGCCACGCCCATTTCAACTCCTGAAAATGCTTTTGTAAATACGGTTCAGAACGAACAAATAATTTATGTTCGTGTTGTAAATAATATAAATGCCACTTGTTTTACAGATACTTCATTTAATATTCGAGTAAATCCATTACCTGTGATTGAAAATAATATAGTATATAAAAATTGTGATGAAGATGGTGTTTCAGATGGTTATACCGATTTTAATTTAAATGAAGCTAATGATGCTGTTACCAATAATAATAGCGACAATGTAGTTGTATCCTATCATTTAACGGTTTCCGATGCAAACCAAAATATACATCCAGTTAACAATTCGGCTTTTAATAATTTGATAGCGAACACGGTATATGCTCGGGTTGAGAGTGTTTATGGTTGTTTTAGAATATGTACTGTAAACCTAGAGGTTTCTACAACATCTTTTCCTCCTGGCTTTTTATTGGAGTCTTCTACTTCCGACGATGATGGTGTTAACGATGGTTTTCATGAATTCGATTTAAATGCGATGTCGCCCGATTTTATTGCTCAATTTCCTGCCGGTCAAAATTTGGTTGTTCATTATTATAGAACTTTGAATGATGCCGAATTGGAAGAAAATGAAATCTTAAACACGAGTCAATATGTTAATGAAACCGCCTATTCCCAACAATTATATGTGCGTGTTGAAAGTGGTGATAATGGAGATTGTTTTGGCTTAGGACCACATTTATTATTAACGGTTCACGATTTTCCAGAATTTGAAATAGACCAAAGTGCAACCTATTGCTCGGATAATACTCCCATTACACTTTTTATTTACAATGCTAATGGGACATACACTTATGTTTGGGAAGATGAGAATGGTACTGTTGTGAGCACACAACCTACTGCAACGGTTAATTCTGGAGGGGTTTACACAGCAACGGCAACAACTAATTTAGGTAATGAATCGCTTCCTATAGCATATCAAGTTTTAGAATCTGAAATCGCAGATATTAGTCTGGATGATGTCACTATTGTAGAATTAAGCGATAATAATAGTATTGAAATAAATAATAGTAATAACAATTTAGGAATTGGAGATTACGAATTTGCTTTAGATGATATTAATGGACCTTATCATGATCAACCATATTTTAATCACGTTGCGGCAGGAACACATACCATATTTGTGAAAGATAAATACCAATGCGGAATCGCACAACTAGATATTTTTATCCTTGGTTTTCCAAAATATTTTACGCCAAATGGAGATGGAATTAATGATACTTGGGGTGTTAATGGCTTAAGTGATGATTATGCTAGTGCTTCTAAAGTAACTATTTATAACCGATACGGGAAATTAATAAAGTTTTTAAGCGCTAAAAATGGCTTTTGGGATGGTTCTTTTAATGGCCAATTATTGCCAAATTCAGACTATTGGTTTGTTGCAGAATTAGTAGATGGAATGGGATCTACAAAGGTTTTTAAAGGGCATTTTAGTTTAGTTAGATAAAGGCTGTTTTTTACGAAACCTTTTAATTAATCTAAAGCGTTTTTGGTAACAAACCAACGCCATCCAATAATGGCTAGTTGTAATTTGCTTGCTTTCGCTAAATCCAATTGTTTTTTTGAGTAGCTGGGCAAAACCGCTTTATTAATCTTTGCTAAAATCTTGAAAACTTGCTTTTTCATTTAACAAAAATACTAAAACTTATTCTAGACTAAGTTTTGTATTTTGTTTTTAAAGTTTAAATGGTAGCGATAATTCTTAAAATAAAATCAACTGCAAGTTTAACAAGTGTGAGCATAATTTTTTGGTTTTAAAAGGTTAATAATACGTTTTTACATCAATGTTTTTTTAAGATATGTATTTTGGAATATGTGTTCCAAATTTTTAGAGATAAATTGATGAAATTGCATATGGAATTATAGCTTTAAAAACAGAATAAGTTATAATTGTTAATAGTGTGTCTTGAAAAATGTTTTAAATTGAAATAATTTATAGGTGTAATGATATGAATTGTAACAATTCAAGGCTGTTTTTGAATGGTTTTTCAAAATTCAAGGTGATTTTTAGTATAAAAGGGGACGTTTTTAGCTATTTCGTCTTTTTTGAAGATTGTTTTAGAAAAATTTGCTTCTTCCTAAATACAGCTTATTTAAGAAGAATAAATAGCTAATAATTCGGTAGTTTTCAGAAAACTTCCAACTTTTAACTTCTAACTTTTAACTTTCTTATATCTTAGCATTAAAAATTAGTTTTATGAGTATACTTTGGGTTGCCCTTGGTTTTATTTTGTTAGTTGTTGGAGGCGAATTTTTGGTACGATCTTCTGTAGCCTTATCTTTTAAATTTAATATTTCTAAAATGGTTATTGGTATGACGGTAGTGTCCTTCGCAACGTCAGCGCCAGAATTATTAGTTAGCTTACAAGCAGCGCTTTCAGGATCTCCTGCAATAGCTATTAATAATGTAATAGGTTCTAATATTGCTAATATTGGTTTGGTGCTAGGAATTACGTCTTTGGTAACGGTTATTGATGTTGACAAATCTTTTTACAAGCTCAATTGGCCTGTAATGATGCTGTTTTCCATGCTGTTATTTTATTTTTTAAAGAATGATTATCAGTTATCAGCTTTAGAAGGTATTGTTTTATTTGGGGGACTTATTTTATTTTTAGTTGTGCTTGTAAAAAGTACTAAAAAAGAAATTGAAGTTGATGAAGTAGATGACTCGTTAGCGGTTGTCTCTAATTTTAAAATTTTCATTTGGTTACTTATAGGGGCATCGGCACTTTATTTTGGTAGCGAATGGTTGGTTGAAGGCTCTAAAGAAATAGCCGTATCAATGGGAGTTAGTGAAGCTGTAATAGGGGTGTCTTTAATTGCTATTGGGACAAGTGTTCCAGAAATGGCAGCATCGGTAATTGCAGCTGTAAAACAAGAAAAAGCAATCTCTTTAGGAAATTTAATAGGCTCAAATATTTTTAATATCGGTTCAGTTTTGGGATTAACGGCTATCATTAAACCTATTCCTGTAACTGCTCCAGAAATCCTTTCTACCGATATTTTTTGGATGTTAGGTTTTGCAGCCGTATTGGTGCCGCTTGTGTTTTTACCATCACGATTAAAAATAACACGACTTAAGGGTTTTGCATTAGTAGCCGCCTATGGGGTATTTATGTTTTTAATCTTTACCAAATAAGCATATAAAACCAAAGTGTAATAAATAATAAAAGGCTAACATGTAAATGTTAGCCTTTTATTATGAACAAAATGATATGTTTAATTATTAAACTTTAGCAGATTTAACTGTTTTAATAATTCTTGCAGCAATTTTGTATGGATCTCCGTTTGAAGCTGGTCTTCTATCTTCTAACCATCCTTTGTATCCTTTTTCTACAGCGATTAATGGAATACGGATTGAAGCACCTCTATCTGAAACTCCCCAAGAGAAATCTGTAATAGCAGCAGTTTCGTGTAATCCAGTTAAACGTTGGTCGTTAAACTCACCGTAAACAGCAATATGTTCTTTTACTACAGGACGGAAAGCTTCACAAATTTTTGCGTAAGTTTCTTTATCTCCACAAGTTCTTAATACGCTGTTAGAGAAGTTAGCGTGCATACCAGAACCATTCCAATCCATATCTTTACCTAGTGGTTTTGGGTGGTACTCAATATAGTAACCATACTTTTCAGTTAAACGGTCTAGTAAATATCTAGCAATCCAAATTTCGTCTCCAGCTTTCTTAGCACCTTTAGCGAATAATTGGAATTCCCATTGTCCAGAAGCAACCTCTTGGTTAATTCCTTCAAAGTTTAATCCAGCATCAATACATAAATCAGCATGCTCCTCTACTAAATCTCTACCGTGTGTGTTTTTACCACCAACAGAGCAGTAGTACATACCTTGTGGTGCAGGGTAACCACCAACAGGGAATCCTAATGGTAATTGTGTTGCAGTATCCATGATAAAGTATTCTTGCTCAAAACCAAACCAGAAATCGTCATCTTCATCATCAATCGTAGCTCTTCCGTTAGATACGTGAGGAGTTCCATCAGCATTCATAACTTCAGTCATTACTAAATATCCGTTGATTCTATCAGGATCAGGGTAAATAGCAACTGGTACTAATAAACAGTCAGACGATCCACCTTCAGCTTGTTTTGTTGAAGATCCATCAAAAGACCAGTTTCCTAATTCTTCTAATGTACCTTGGAAGTTTTCATGCTCTTCTACCTTGGTTTTACTTCTTAAATTTTGAGTTGGGAAGTAACCATCTAACCAAATGTATTCTAATTTAATTTTTGCCATAATAGTTATATAATAATTGAAATATTTATATTAATATCACAAATATATATTTTTATATACGTACTTAAAATTATAGGGGTGCTTTTAACAAAGTGGGAACATATTTTTATTTATCCCCTATTTTTTTAAGGGATATTTAGAAAAAAGCGGAAATATTTATGTAAATACTGAAAAAATGTTAACAATAAATTTTCAGGATGCAACGATAAATTAATAAATGCGAAGTATTTTTGTTTTATATTTCATTTAAATTGTTTAAAGAATGGCAACATTAAGATTTCATGCGATAAAAGAATCTCTAGCATATAAACCGATTAAAATTGAAGAGTTAGAACGTAGGTCGGAATTATTTGGTAAAAACGTATTCAATTTAAAAACCATGCGCCAATACCTCACAAAAGATGCTTTTGTAGGGGTTTTGAATGCTGTACAATTTGGAAAAAAAATAGATCGAAATATTGCCGATCAAGTTGCCTCATCCATGAAAGATTGGGCGTTATCTAAAGGTGTTACACACTACACACACTGGTTTCAGCCATTAACCGGAGCAACTGCTGAAAAACACGATGCCTTTTTTGAAACGATTGAAGAAGGATTGGCTATTGAGAAGTTTGGAGGTTCGCAGTTAGTGCAACAAGAACCTGATGCTTCAAGTTTTCCTAGTGGAGGTATTAGAAATACTTTTGAAGCTAGAGGATATACGGCATGGGATCCAACCTCGCCTGCATTTATTTATGGAACAACCTTATGTATTCCAACCATATTTGTGGCTTATACAGGGGAGGCTTTAGATTATAAAACACCGCTTTTAAGAGCGTTGAATGCTGTTGATGATGCAGCAACTGCGGTTTGTAAATATTTTGATAAAAATGTAAAAAAAGTAACTTCTTCCTTAGGTTGGGAACAAGAGTATTTTTTAGTAGATAAAATGCTGGCTTCTAGTCGTCCAGATATCATGCTTACAGGGCGTACGTTATTAGGGCATTCATCAGCAAAAGGCCAACAATTAGACGATCATTATTTTGGATCGATTCCAAACCGAGCTTTAAACTTTATGCGAGAATTGGAAACCGAATGTATGTTGTTAGGTATTCCTGTAAAAACAAGGCACAATGAAGTGGCGCCAAACCAATTTGAAGTCGCACCAATTTATGAAGAAGTTAATTTGGCTGTCGATCATAATTCCTTGTTAATGGATATTATGGGGCGTGTAGCATCGCGACACAATTTTAAAGTTTTACTTCACGAAAAGCCGTTTGCAGGCGTAAATGGTTCGGGAAAACATAACAACTGGTCACTTTCTACAGATACAGGCGTGAATTTATTAGCGCCAGGAAAAACGCCAATGAGCAGTCTGCAATTTTTAACCTTTTTTATTAATACCATTAAAGCGGTTCATAAACACGAAGCTTTATTACGAGCAGCAATCGCATCTGCAAGTAACGATCATAGGTTAGGAGCAAATGAAGCGCCTCCTGCTATTATTTCGGTATTTATAGGTGAGCAATTAACCAAAGTATTAGAGGAACTTGAAGGAGTGACCAAAGGGAAATTATCACCCCAAGAAAAAACAGAATTAAAACTGAATGTGGTTGGTAAAATTCCAGATGTTTTATTAGATAATACCGACAGAAACAGAACATCGCCTTTTGCTTTTACAGGAAATAAATTTGAGTTTAGAGCCGTAGGTTCTATGGCGAATTGCGGAAACCCTATGACGGTTTTAAATACCATCGTAGCAAAACAGTTAAAAGATTTTAAGAAGGAAGTTGATGCCTTAATTGATAAAAAAGATTTAAAGAAGGATGAAGCAGTTTTCAATGTTTTAAGAGAATATATAAAATCGACTAAAAATATTTTATTTGAAGGGAATAGTTATGGTGAAGCTTGGGAGGCTGAAGCTAAAAAACGTGGATTAAGTAATAATAAAACCACACCCGAAGCTTTGCAAGCGCTGCTTTCTAAAGAAAGTATAGCCTTGTTTAAAGAAATGAATGTAATGAGCGAAATTGAAACTAAAGCGCGTTACGAAATAGAAGTTGAAGCTTATATTTTACACATTCAAATAGAAAGTCGTGTGTTGGCAGATATTGCTAGAAATCATATTGTGCCTACGGCTGTTAAATATCAAAATATTCTAATTGAAAATGTTAGAGGATTAAAAGAAATATTCGAAAAGAAATTTTTATCAGTTTCTAAAGAGCAAATAAGCTTAATCGAAGAAATTTCAGGTCATATTGAAGGTATCAACTCAAATGTTACAAAAATGATCGACGAGCGTAGAAGTGCGAATAAGCTGGAAGTTTTAGAAGAAAAAGCAAAAGCTTATAGTTATAAAGTCATGCCGCTATTCGACGATATTCGTTACCATTGCGACAAGTTGGAACTTTTGGTTGATGATGAAATTTGGCCGTTAACTAAATATCGAGAACTATTATTTACAAGATAGTATGTAAAACTTCTAAAATCCTGCTTCAAAAAAGCGGGATTTTTTAATTCAAAGAAGTAAATTTGCAACACAATTTCATATTATGAGTCAAGAAGTTTCAAAACGATACGCGCAACGTGGTGTTTCTGCATCAAAAGAAGATGTGCACAATGCTATTAAAAACATAGACAAAGGATTATTTCCAAAAGCATTTTGTAAAGTAGTTCCAGATTACTTAACAAATGACGACGATTATTGTTTAGTCATGCATGCCGATGGGGCAGGGACAAAATCGTCTTTAGCCTATATGTATTGGAAAGAAACTGGTGATATTTCGGTTTGGAAAGGCATTGCTCAAGATGCATTAATCATGAATATTGATGATTTATTGTGTATTGGTGCGACCGATCATATTATGTTGTCTTCAACCATTGGAAGGAATAAAAATTTAATTCCTGGTGAAGTGCTTTCAGCAATTATTAACGGAACTGAAGAATTGCTTGAAGATTTAAAATCTTTTGGTGTAACCATTCATTCAACTGGTGGTGAAACTGCCGATGTTGGCGATTTAGTGAGAACAATTATTGTCGATTCTACTGTAACTGCACGAATGAAACGCAGTGATGTTATTGATAATGCAAACATAAAAGCTGGCGATGTTATTGTTGGTTTAGAAAGTTTTGGCCAAGCCACTTACGAGAAGGAATACAATGGCGGTATGGGTAGTAATGGCTTAACCTCTGCGCGTCACGATGTATTTCATAAATATTTAGCCGAAAAATATCCTGAAAGTTTTGATGCTTCAGTACCAGATGATTTAGTGTATTCTGGAGCAGTTAAATTAACCGATTCTGTTGAAAATGCTCCAATAGACGCGGGTAAGTTGGTATTGTCGCCAACACGTACGTATGCGCCTATTATTAAAAAAATACTTTCTGAATATAATAGTGAAACCATTCACGGTATGGTGCATTGCTCTGGTGGTGCGCAAACTAAAATTCTTCATTTTGTTGATGAATTTCATATTGTTAAAGATAATATGTTCCCAATTCCACCGTTGTTCAAACTTATACAAGAACAATCTAAAACCGATTGGAAAGAAATGTATCAGGTTTTTAACTGCGGACATAGAATGGAATTGTATGTAACTCCTGAAATCGCCGAGGATATTATCGCTATTTCAAAATCGTTTAATGTGGATGCTAAAGTTATTGGTAGAGTAGAAGCTTCAGAAACTAAAAAGCTGACCATAAAATCGGAGTTCGGAGAGTTTACTTATTAATTATTTCGTTGTTTTTATCGAAATGGAATAGTTGTTGATAAGTAGACAGTTTGTTAAATTAATTTTTTTACCGTTCCATGAGAATCATTGTTTTGCTAGTAGCTTTATTAGGAATTAATATATTATCAGCGCAACCAGATTGGTTATATATTGAAGAAGATAAAGATGATTATGTAGGGCCAGTTTGGACGCAGAAAAATAAAATATCGTTTGATCTTAATGAAGCTGTTTTTGTAAACTGGAGTGAAGGGGGAACCAATTCAATTTCAGGTCTTACTGATATAAAATCTTTGGCTAATTATACCGATAAATATTTTGTATGGGATAATAATGCGCATCTTCGCTACGGTATAAATAAGCAGCAATCAAAAAAAGTAAGGAAAACAGACGACATATTTGAGGTGAATTCAAATTTAGGTTACAAGCCAGATGAATTGTCTAATTGGTTTTATATGGCGCGTTTTACTTTTAGAACCCAATTAACAAACGGTTATAAGGATTCGGATACAGATAGTGATCCGATCTCAAAATTTATGGCGCCTGGTTATTTGTTTTTTGGTGGAGGTATGGAATATGGTCAAAACAAAAAAAATCTATCCGTATACTTTTCGCCATTAACTCTAAAAGCCACCTTTGTTTTAGATGAAATGTTAGCCAATGCAGGGGCTTTTGGTGTTACGCCGGCAGTTTATGATGATCAAGGAAATTTACTAGTACCAGGACAACATGTTCGAAAAGAGTTCGGGATTTTATTAACTAATAAATACGAAATGAAATTGGCCGAAAACATCAATGCGAAAAATGAAATAAGTCTGTATACAGATTATATTAATAATTTCGGAAATGTTGATGTGGATTGGCGATTGGATTTTGACTTCAAAGTAAATAGTTTTGTGCGCGCAAATTTTGGCACCTATCTGCGTTATGATGATGATATCAAAACAAGAGAACCCTCAGACGTTGAAGGTGAGTATGATGAGGCTGGTGCCAAGGTGCAATGGAAGCAGTTTCTAGGTGTAGGTGTAGCTTTCGACTTTTAAATCTTCTTTTTTTTATTTAAATAATTTGTTAACTTTTTTATGTTGATAAATTTTTAACATCCTGTTTTTTAATAAGTTAACTGTTTTTGTTTGTAAACTTTTTAGTTTTGGTGATGTTTTAAATTGTATATTTGTGCTTTGTTTTGCATCACAATATATTATTTAATCCTGCTAAAATTTCAATTTATCCATGAACGGAAAACTAACAGAAACACCAACAAAGACTTACACTCAAGACGAAGCATTTCAAGCTGCTTTAAAATATTTTAACAACGACGATTTAGCTGCTCGTGTTTGGTTAAATAAATACGCTCTTAAAGATTCAGACGGAAATATCTACGAGTTAACTCCTAATGATATGCATAAACGTATTGCTAGAGAAATAGCAAGCGTTGAATCTAAATACCCAAATCCATTAACGGAA
Source organism: Tamlana sp. I1 (assembly GCF_015355625.1). Taxonomy (GTDB): domain Bacteria; phylum Bacteroidota; class Bacteroidia; order Flavobacteriales; family Flavobacteriaceae; genus Pseudotamlana. The sequence continues at coordinate 2,583 of NZ_JACLAF010000021.1, read as the reverse complement.
GAGGATGTTTTCGATTTAATTAAAAACTTCAAATACATCGTGCCACAAGGAAGTCCTATGGCTGGAATTGGTAATCCTTTTCAAATTGCTTCTTTGTCAAACTGTTTTGTGATTGGAAATGATGGTGATTCTGATTCTTACGGAGGCATCATGAAAATTGATCAGGAGCAAGTACAACTTATGAAACGTCGTGGAGGTGTTGGTCACGATTTATCGCATATACGTCCTAAAGGTTCAGCAGTAAAAAACTCAGCATTAACTTCTACGGGAATTGTGCCATTTATGGAGCGTTATTCAAATTCAACTAGAGAAGTGGCGCAAGATGGTAGACGTGGTGCACTTATGTTGTCGGTTTCTATTAATCATCCAGATTCGGAAGATTTTATCAATGCTAAATTAGAGCAAGGTAAAGTTACTGGTGCTAATGTTTCAGTAAGAATTGACGATGAATTCATGAAAGCCGTTAAAAGCGGAAAAGAATATACTCAGAAATATCCAATTTTTAGTGCTAATCCGAAATTTTCAAAAGCTATTGATGCAAATGCTTTATGGAAAAAAATAGTGCATAACGCTTGGAAATCTGCAGAGCCAGGCATATTATTTTGGGACACTATTATTAACGAGTCTGTGCCAGATTGCTACGCCGATTTAGGGTATAAAACCGTATCTACAAACCCATGTGGTGAAATCCCTCTTTGTCCATACGATTCTTGCCGTTTATTAGCCATCAACTTGTTTTCTTATGTAGAAAATCCGTTTACCGATAAAGCTAAATTTAACTTCGAGTTGTTTAAAAAGCATGTTGCTGCCGCGCAACGTATTATGGATGATATAATTGATTTAGAACTTAAAAAAATCGATAATATTATTTTAAAAATTGATGAAGATCCAGAGAACGATGAGGTGAAAAGAACCGAACGTAACTTATGGCTAAATATAAAACATAAAGCTGAAGAAGGCCGTAGAACTGGTGTTGGTATAACTGCTGAAGGAGATATGTTGGCTGCCTTAGGTATTCAATACGGAAGCGAAGCAGGGAATGCCTTTTCTTTAGAAGTACATAAAACCATTGCTATTGAAGCATACCGTGCATCGGTTCACTTGGCGAAAGAGCGTGGTGCTTTTGGTATTTTTGATGCCGAACGCGAAAAAAATAATCCGTTTATTCAACGTTTAAAAGAAGCAGACAGCCAGTTGTATTATGAAATGTTGGAATATGGCAGACGAAATATTGCTTTGTTAACCATAGCGCCAACAGGAACAACAAGTTTAATGACGCAAACCACTTCTGGAATAGAGCCTGTATTTATGCCGGTTTACAAACGTAGAAGAAAAGTAAACCCGAATGATAAAGAAGTACGTGTCGATTTTGTTGATGAGGTAGGAGATTCTTGGGAAGAATATGTAGTTTTTCACCACCGTTTTAAACAATGGATGGAAGTTAATGGCGTTGATACGACTAAGAATTATTCGCAGGATGAAATTAACGAACTCATTAAAAAATCACCATATTATGGAGCGACTTCTAATGATGTAGATTGGTTGAGTAAAGTGAGCATGCAAGGCGCCATTCAAAAATGGGTCGATCATTCCATAAGTGTAACTATTAACCTTCCAAACGATGTTAGTGAAGATTTAGTTGGCGATTTATATTTAAAAGCTTGGGAAGTTGGCTGTAAAGGAGTTACCGTTTATAGAGATGGTTCCCGTTCTGGAGTTTTAATTTCTAATGATGAAAAAAAGACCGACAAAGCTGATGATGCATTTACGGTTTTTCCAACCAAGCGTCCGCAAATTTTAGAAGCTGATGTGGTTCGTTTTCAAAACAGTAAAGAGAAATGGATTGCTTTTATAGGTTTAATAGACGATAAGCCTTATGAAGTTTTTACAGGTCTTGCTGATGATGAAGATGGTATTTTAATTCCGCGTTGGGTAAATAAAGGTTTTATTATTAAAAACCGCGATGAAGATGGGGCTAGACGTTACGATTTTCAATACACCAATACAAGAGGTTATAAAACGACTATTGAAGGTTTGTCGCATAAATTTAATCCAGAATTCTGGAACTATGCAAAGCTGATTTCTAGTACTTTACGTCACGGGATGCCTATCGATAAAATTGTAGATTTAATTAATAGTTTACAATTGGATAGCGAATCTATTAATACTTGGAAAAACGGGGTGGTTCGAGCTTTGAAGCGTTATGTGGAAGACGGAACTAAAGCTAAAGGACAAACCTGTGATAATTGTAAATCTGAAAATTTAATTTATCAAGAAGGCTGTTTAACTTGTAAAGATTGCGGATCTTCAAAATGTGGATAAAACATAAAAGAATATAGTGAAAAGGGAGTCTGTTTATAGGCTCCTTTTTTATTTTGTTGAATTTGGTATATTTTCAGATAGGAGAAGTTAAGGATCAAGAGCAAAAGTTGTGGGATTTTAGAATTAAGCAAAAATAGTAGTTAATCTATAGAGGAAGAATTTTACGTTTCTCACGCCTCTGAACTGCGTTCTAAAAGCTTTAATTTTGGCATTAAAGGATTCTGCAGAAGCATTTGTACTTCTATTAATAAAATAGTTTAG
>NZ_JACLAF010000020.1 GCF_015355625.1 Tamlana sp. I1 | reverse complement strand
GTTCGAGAGTAAGAGTAAGTCCAACCTCTTATTTCATTTATAAAGTCAGATCCATATTTCGGCAAAAATTGGTTTGCGGAAATGCCTTTAATCAAATTCCGAATTGTTTTTTTATCCGATTTTATTTGGAATATATTTCCGCTTTCAGACTTTAGAATCACAATATTTTTTTCAGAATCAATTTCAATGATAATATGAGGTTTCCAGTTTATCCAGTCAGTTTTATTAATTCCTAAATCTTTGAATACTTTCCTCTCTGCTTGATTCCAAGTTGTACCGCTTCCTAATAGCGTTCTAAATAATATGTCGAGTAGTTTTATCAAATGTTTTACAACGGTTTCGTGTATGATTTGTGGCGTGATTCTGCACCAAATTTAGTAAATAAAAACTGAATAGAATATTCCGCAGGAATATTCATAAGTAAGCTAGAACTAGCCATAAATTATACACGTTGTTATAGCGCGTTTTTTTTTATTTCCGTAAAGTTCAGCCGTTTTTCTTTGGTTTTTAAATCCATAACAGTAAGTTTTTTACGTTCTGATTTGTTTTCCACAACAATATTATCCGTTTCTATAAAACTCAAAAGTGAAATTCCGCAATATAATTCTCCGCAATATTTATTTTCACAAACGGATTAAAACTCCGCAAACTTGCTTAAAAGTCAGAAGTTTTTAATTCAGAGTTTGAGTGAAAAAATCCGCGTAATATTTAGCTTTTTAATCCGCGTTTGAGTGAGTGTCAAATGCGCTATAACGGTCTCGTGTATGATTAGTGGCGTGATTTAGCGTGGAAGTTAACAAATAAAAACCTAATAGAATATTCCGCAGGAATATTCGTAAGCAAGCTCGACCTAGCCATTAATTATACACCTTGTTAGCAAATCGTTATTTTTCATTTTTAGTGTAATTCAATTTTTTCTAAGATTTGAGTGAGTTTTTACTCTTATAAACAATTTATTCAGGGAACATAAACTAATTGAATGTCAATTAAATATTCAGTATTATCTTCTCTTATTTCAGCATTCAGTACTAAATCACTCAATCCTTCTTCTTTTGTGAAAAGGTCTATAAGTACATTCCAATATTCCCCATAATATATGTAAACAGATGAATTCCAAGTTTCGTTTGGTAGTTCAATTAGTTCTTCTCCATAATCCTCAATATAATCTTTGATTTGTTTAGCAGTTTCATTTGAGATGGGATTCACATTTTTTATTTCTGTACTTAAGCTGTAGTCTTTATTGACAAAAGCGTTAACAATTGCTTTAAAACTCGGTCTCCAAATATGTGGAATGGGAAGTTCGTTTTCCTCATTTTTCTCAACTTTAATTTCATTCATTTTGTCAATCTTGATTAATTTAAGATTAGATTATTATTTTGCTTTTCTGGAGTGAGTTTGGTTAATGTTTGCTAACGTGTTTGTATAAGATTAGTTGCGTGGTTTAAGCACTAAAGTTAGCAAATAAATCACAGATAGAAAGTCCGCGAGGACTTTCGTAAAAAGGCTAAAACCAGCAATTAATTTTATACGGTGTTGGGCATAGTATTTTAATATTCTCTTGGTATCAAGGCAAACCATTTCTTATCTTTTCCTTTTTTGTCTTTATATGGATATCCATCTTTCCATAGAATAGGCATACTATTATTTGGTGGTGAATAGAAAAAACTAACTAAAAGACCTCTATCATAATCCAGACTACCTGACTTTTTCAATTTATTATTAAGGTCGATTAACTTTCTTTTTATTTTGTTGGAAAAGGTTTTACAATTTTCAGTATAATGTTGAAACTCATTTTCTCTTAGTTCAATTCCATTAACAACCTTGAAATTTGTTTCTTTAGAAACTTTTTCTATTCCTTCTGAAGTTGCACATATTGTTAATAAATAAGGTTTGTGACTTGGATTTAAAAGTAAATTTAATTTAGTTAAAATGTATTCAGTCGATTGAGTACCTGTTCCTATTAAATCTTCTACAAAAATTATAGTACTTTCTTCAGGTAATTTGCTTAATTCCCAACTATTCACAAATTTTTTATTACCAAATAATTTGGTGTGCCTAATTTCATAAGCAATTTTTCCACCACTTTTCCCTTCACTACCAAAAGAAGTTATAAATAGATTATCTGCATTAAATATTTCTGCATTATTCTCAACAATTTTGTGAATTACAGATCTAATTCTTTGTGCATCAAAAATCTCAATACTGTTAAGTAACTTAACTGTTTCTAACCAATTAAGATTAGTTTGAGATTTGAATTTAGGTACAGAATTAGGTCGATAACTTTGACATCTAATTAACTTTTGTTCAATTTTGTTTCCTCCAAGAAACTTGTATATAATTGATTCTATCTTTTCCATAAATTAATCGATAGATTCTATTATTGCGTCTAACCTTTTTTGTAATTGTTTTAGTTGGTCTTCAAAATATATATCACTTATTAGGTCAGGATTTATTTGATCTAGATTAGTGTTTAAGTAAGAAATGTATTTTAGAATATTTTTTCTATTACGTTCCTCTTCAAGATCTTCACTTACGAAAATTTCTAAACCAATATCATTATTGATAAATTCACTAATTTTATTGACGAATTCTTGAAAATTATTTGATTTATCATAGAAACCGAGAGCCTTTCTAATCTCACGAAGTTCTTTTACATCGCTAAAATGTTTCTGTTCCTTAAATTTATCTATACATTTATCTACGAAAAAACTAATTCCTTCTGGATATTTAAAATCAGGTTCATAACTTAATCTATTTGCGATTGGATGTAGTTCAATGAAAAAATCAGTCGATATTCTACCACCTTTTTCCATTAATATATCTCTATACTTTGGTGGATACCACAGTAAGGCTTTACATCTTCTAATTGTAGATCTGCTTACACCTGTAAATTCATTAAGTACAGTTTCACTATCAGTACCTAATTTGTCAATAATTATTTCGAGTTTTAATGCAGTAGGAAAAAGAGCCCATTCTTTTCTAAAATGGTGAATATTAAACATAAATAAGATATTTTGAGTAATATCTTTCGGTTCATCAATCACATTTGCTGGAATCGTTTCTAAACCAATTTCAGTTGCACATCTCCATCTTCTTTCTCCATCAAGAATAATATATTTTTCTTTTGGAAAATCTTTTGAATTCTGATAAACAGTTAGTGGAACTAAAATACCAACTTTTGAAATTGAACTTTTCAAATCATTCAATTCATTTGGTTCAAAAATCAAACGTGGATTGTATGGGTTAGGGGCAATTTCAGATACTTTTATTTCTCTTAATGTTTTATTTTCCATTTTGTGTTCGAATGTTTGTTATATTATGCCCAACGGCTTTGTGTATGATTAGTGGCGTTATTTAGCACGGAATTTAACAAATAATAACCGAATAGAATATTCCGCAGGAATATTCGTAAGCAAGCTCGAACCTAGCCATTAATTATACACCATGTTGTGGTGCGTTTTTTATTTTTATTTTATTCAGTTTGTCTTCCATTTTCTGTTACAGGTGGCGGTGGCAAATATGGCAAATCTTCCCAAAATAATATGTTCAATTCAAGTTTAGAATTTAATTTGTCAAATTCTTGAGTTAGATTGGTTAAAAATTTTTCAATTAGTTTAAGATTTTCATTTCTACTAGATTCCACAATTACTAAATAGCTTTCTGGTTTGTTTGACGCGTTATTTGATCGATAATATGTAAAGTCATTTGCTAAAATCCAAGTTAAAGAATCCATTCCAATTTCTCTATAATTGTTATTACTATCGTGATATAACTTTCCATTCACAAAAGTCACGTAATGTTTTGATTTAGGAGAAAACAAAATGGGTTCACAATGTTCAATCGGATAAATATTTCTTATTAAATTTTTACTATCGATTATTATTTTCGGTAAACTGTCATTGCATTTAATTTCATGAATTCGGTCAATTAAAGTTCCATAATCGTTAAATTCAGATATTTTGAGTGAAACACTTAAATTGTCATTTAGCCTTTTTTCAATTCCGTAATTTTTAATTCCTTTTACTTGCTTTTCGCAACTTGCAAAAACTAAAAAGAAAATTAAATATTTGATAAAGTACAATTTCATTTAGTGAGTTTCTTAAATGCACCACAACGTGCTTGTGTATGGTTAGTTGCGTGTTTTAATCACTAAAGTTAGCAAATAAATCACAGATAGAAAGTCCGCGAGGACTTTCGTAAATTGGCTGAAACCAAGCAATTAATTATACACGGTGTTAGCCACAGTTTTTATTCTTTTTTTACTTTTCCATTTTCATAAAATAGAGTTCTTTTAGTTAAAATTCCCTCGTTATTATAATTAGAGATTTCTTTAATTTTTCCGTTTTGATAATATCTTTTTAACTCTCCTATTACAAGCCCATTTTTAAATTCCGCTTTCAGTCGAACTGTTCCGTTTGAATAATAATTAGTTTCAATTCCGTTACAAACTTTTTCGCAATTCATAAATTTATAATTAGGAATTAATCCAAGTTTTTTAAGTTCTGCTTTACTTGCACTTTTTTTGTAAGAAAAATTGGTCTTATTAATATATTCTTCGATTTTCGGTTTAATTAAAGTGTCTGAATTTATTAGTTTGTCAATTATAATTTTATGTGTTTCTCCGATTTCAGTTGCGATAAGGCTATATTCTCCTTTGCTCGGAAGTATAATTGTTCCGCTGTCAAAGTCTGAAATATTGTATTCCGTTCCATTTTTTTCAAGATGATAGTAAAAACTTCTTTCAATTTTATTTGAACAAGAATCTTTCAAAAATAAATCGAATTTAATTTCTTGACTAAATCCAGAAATGGTAGAAAAAAGTATTACTAAAATCTTTATTTTCATTGGTTTTGTCAAATTGTGGCTAACGGTCTTGTGTATGGCTCGTTGCGTGCAAATTAGCGATTATCTTTCGGTTGAGCCACAAGCCAGATTTTTAAATTTTACTATTTATCTTTTATTGGAAATCGTCAAATTTAAAAATTTGGCGACTTTCCAAATACGCCTTAACTTCGGTTTAAGCAACTGAACAGCAATGAGCTATACACGTTGTTGCCAGTAGTGCTTATTTCTCCATATTATGATTCAATATTATATATTCCTTAATGTCTTTTAAAAATATAGCATAGTCATTTAAAACAATTTTTAGCTCCAAGGTGTGAAATTTTGGTTTATTTTTTAAATCGTTATAATTCAGCGTGTATGCAAAAACTACTGGATATTCTGAACCTTGATATGAATGAATTTGTGAGTTTATGAAAGAATGTTTGAATCCATTAGATATTTCGTTAATAGTTCGTAAAGTTTTTATATGGGAATTCAATTCTTGATTAAAAGCGTTTTCATTATGTAAAAATTCGCCAATGGAACTAACCTTTAATTTACTCGGATTTTTATTCTCTTTTTTGATAAAATCTAATAACCAAGTCAAAGATATTAATTCGTCAGCAGTCTTCCTTAGCCAATAGAAAATTTGTTCTGTTTGCATTTTTTGCTCATAAACTGTTGTCGGATTCAACATTGAATTTGATTTCAAATAATCTTTTAAATTGTAAAAGTCATTATACAGTTTTATAATCAAGTCGTTAATACATTCAACTCTTATTACAATTTCATGATAAGATAAATTTAAATTTCCGAAAACTGAATTTGCTGGTAATTTTAAAAAATCCGATGCGTTTAATATTGATTTATGTTTTTTTAATGATTCGATAATTGGATAATCAATTTTATTCACTGTTATTCTTTTTATGTATGCTGTTTCTCGCATTACTGGCAACGGTCTCGTGTATGAATAGTGGCGTGATTTAGCACGGAAGTTAACAAATAAAAACCTAATAGAATATTCCGCAGGAATATTCATAAGTAAGCTGGAACTAGCCATGAATTATACACGTTGTTAGGCACAGTAGTTTTTTTATCCGCTTCCCTCCTATTTTTTGTCTTTTTGAGTTCTTAATAATGTTGTAAATCAACCATTTTCTCAATGAAATCTTTAATTTCAAAATTCCGAAGCGTTGCTTTTGCGCAATATTATATTTTTCTTTTCTTAAAATCATAAAAGTAAAACTCCGCAATATTTCTCTATAAAATCCTAAATTTTAAATCTTTATAAAAATCCGCAATCTTGCTTTATATTTTGCTTTTTGCAATGTTTCTCAATTGAAAATATAAACAATGTAACTTGTTAAAAATCTCCGCAAACTTGCTTAAAAGTCAGAAGCAGTTTTGTAAAGAGTTTGAGTGTCAAAATCCGCGTAATTTTTGACTTTTTTCTCAGCGGCTGAGTGAGTTCCGCTATTGTGCCTAACGGTTTCGTGTATGATTTGTGACGTGATTCAGCACCAAATTTAGTAAATAAAAACGAATAGAATATTCCGCAGGAATATTCATAAGTAAGCTGGAACTAGCCATGAATTATACACGTTGTTAGGCACAGTAGTTTTTTATCCGCTTCCCTCCTATTTTTTATCTTTTTCAGTTCTCAATAATGTTTTAAATCAATCATTTTTTCAATGAAATCTTAAATTTCAAAATTCCACAGCGTTGCTTTTCTGCGTTATGTTTTTCCGCATTACTTTATTTTCTTTTTCTTAAAACTCAAAAATAAAACTCCGCAATATTTCTCATTAAAATCCTGAATTTTAATATTATAAAAATCCGCAACCTTGCTTTTTCTAATGGTATTTTTTGCTTTCTGCAATGTTTCTCAATTGAAAATATAAACAATGTAACTTGTTGAAAATTTCCGCAAACTAGCTTAAAAGTCAGAAGCAGTTTTGTAAAGAGTTTGAGTGTCAAAATCCGCGTAATATTTGGCTTTTTTCTCAGCGGCTGAGTGAGTTCCGCTATTGTGCCTAACTTGTTATATAAAAACAAATATAACCGTTAATCAAGAATTATTTCGGGATATCAGTACTTTTTTGTTGCTATGTCCCTTTTCATTTAATTGATCTATAGTTACATCTAACGGACTACTAATTTTCATCAAATCCTTTTGTGCAACATGCGTGTAAATCATTGTAGTTTCTGGTTTTGCATGCCCTAATAAATCTTGTATGTAACGTAAATCAACACCATTTTCTAACATATGCGTGGCATAACTATGTCGTAAAGTATGCGGACTAACACGCTTTCTTATATTTGCGGCTTTAGCTGATGCTTTTATAAAATGTCGCACAGAAGTATCGCTATAAATACCCCCATCGCGTCCCTCTATAAAGTATAAATTTGGCATATAGGTATTTAAATAATTTAATAACAATGGTTTTATAACTTCGCTCATTACAACAGTCCTGTCTTTTCTGCCTTTTCCTAATTTAATATGAACTTGACTTCGGTCAAAATCTAAATCTTCTTTCTTTAAATTCAGTAATTCACTTATTCGTAAGCCACTCGAATACAACAAACCAATTATAGCACGATGCTTTAAATTTTTAGTTACCTGAATTAGATCAATCACTTCTTCTTTAGAAAGTATAGTGGGCAAATACCTGCTTTTTTTAGGTCGCTCTAAATTACTCGCGTCAAAATCTTCAAGATTACAAAACGTACTTAATAATTTTAATGCACTTACACATTGCCTATGACTACTTATGCTATACCCCTCTTTTGCAATCACATCTTCAATAAAACGCTGCATATTACTTAGTCGCCATTCGGATATCGCAACAGACTTACTATAATGCATAAAACGTAAAACAAAAGTTCCGTAAGTAGAAATTGTCGAACTGCTATAACGCTTACCTTTTAAAAAAACAACAAATCGCTTTAAACAATCGCGTAGTTCTAATGGCAACTCTTTATAAAGTATAACACTGCTAAATCTATTTGTTTTATTCGGCAATTTAATTTTCTTCTTCATTGAACTATAATCAACATAATAATGATTTTTCTGTAAATATTTAATTAGTATTTGAACTGTATCTTGTTTATTTTTAACACAGTAAGTTCTATGATTTTCAGACCAAGACACACCAGGAAAAGCTTTAATATATGCTTTTACATATCTATTATAAATAAAGCCTATAGCAATGTGTTGTTCTTCACTTTGAATAAAAGGAGATAAAGTAATAACTGTACGCATTCTGAATATTTTATAGTTTACAGACATAATAAAAGTACAATTATATTATACTATTTCCTACAAATACTTCCTGTAATATTGTTTTCAACGGGTATATGTTGAAAATTTACCTTTTAAAAACCCATCAATTCATTTTAATCAAATACATATAGAAGGTCTGAAATTTATAAGTAGTAGTATTAAAAATTGAAACAAATGAATATCAAAATCACGACTTCATAAATAAAAAACACCCCATTAACATATACGCTAACGGGGTGTTTAAAAAAATTATAATGCTTTTATAAAGTATGAAATACTATTCTGTTCTGCTTAAATATTTATCAAGCGGCTCCAGCAGGTTATTAGCTTCGGTCATTTCATCCGAAAGTGTTTGAGCTTCGGTAACCATGGCAGTTGTTAACCCTTTTGTAGACGCAATATTTGTTCTTGCTCTATTTTCTGGTGAAGTATCTATAGTTGCCGATATTAAAAGAAGTGCGATTCCAGCCACCTTGTTTTCTTTAACTCCCTGACCGCGTATATACAACATCCCCAAATTTCCTACCGCCAATCCGTCTCCCTGAATTGAAGCTTTTCGGTACCATGCATTTGTCTTTTCAAAATCGACTGCCGTACCAATACCATTTTCATAACATACTCCAAGATTAAATTGTGCTGCCGAATTGCCTTGTTCTGCAGATTCTGTGTACCAATAAACGGCTTCTTTTGCATTTTTAGTGGTTCCTAGTCCCTGCTCGTACATAAGTCCTAAATTGTACTGTCCGTAAATATGTCCGGCTTTTGCCGATTCTAAAAATTCCTTAAACGCTAATGGCATATTGTTAACCTCGGCTGCTTTAAGTGCCGATACAAAATGTGCCTCGCCTTTGTCTTGATTTGAAGCTGATTCTTCTGTTGAAGTTTGATTTATTTTTGCTGAACTAGAATCATCTTGATTTGTTTGAACTACTTCTGCTTTTGTTTCGTTTGAAGCCTTGTCTTTACATGAAATACATGCATAAAGACATGTGCTTAGTAGAAAAATTCGGAAGGTAAAAGGCATTGTTTTCAATAGTTTCATTTATTAATTTTATTTAAGAAATTCGAAAAGATACATTAAGACTGACTTAGAAACATAATTAATTTCAGAAACAAATCATCTAAATAGTATAAAATCAAAAATAGTATTTTATAACAAAACAAACTTATAAGCACTGTCTTATTTTAAAAGTCGGTTTTAAAACACGACTCCCCTATCCACTTAATATAATAACAAAAAGTATCTTAAATGATTACTTATCAAATCACATACCTATAAGGCGAACATTTAACTATTCTTTTAAAGCAAACTATTTTTATCTCAAAACAAAAAAAACTACAAATAAAAGCATTTATTACTTATATTTGTAGCATTATGAAAATGATTGCTAAAAATATAAAACATTTAAGAACCCTAAAAAAGATTTCTCAAGAAGTCCTTGCAGACGAGCTCAAGGTCACACGATCTCGTATTGGGTCTTACGAAGAAGGTCGCTCTGCACCTACCATAGAAATGCTTATTCTATTGTCCGATTATTTTAAATTACCCATAGACATTTTATTGCGTAATGATTTAACAAAGGCTACAGATGCTTCGTTTATTGAAGTTGGTAATCAACGTGTATTGTTTCCTATTACAGTAGATAGCGACAACGAAAACTTAATTGAAATCGTTCCTGTTAAAGCTTCTGCTGGCTATTTATCGGGTTATGATGATCCTGAATACATTGAACAATTACAAAAAATTAAATTACCGTTTTTACCCTCCGGAAAACACCGAGCCTTTCCCATAAAAGGAGACTCTATGTTACCCATGAAAGACGGCTCGTTTGTTATTGGACGTTTTATAGAAGATAGAAATGATATTAAAACAGGTCGCACTTACGTTTTGGTAACCCTTAATGACGGGATGGTTTATAAACGAATTATGAATAACATCGATTTTAACAACTCACTTTTGTTAATGTCCGATAACAAAAAATACAATGATTACAGTATTCCTATAAATGAAGTCCTAGAAATCTGGGAATTCACCTGCAGTATTAATACTCAAGAATACAATGAAGAAGAGCTTAAACTAAGTAGCATTGTAAATATGTTTACTGAGCTTGGTGTAGAACTCAAAGCTTTAGAGCGCTTAGTACAATGATTTATACCGTAATTGATGTAGAAACTACGGGACCAAGTAATAAGATTACCGAAATCTCTATTTTTAGATATGAAGATGCTATTTTAATAGATGAATTTACATCTCTTGTAAATCCTGAAGTCTTAATTCCCGATTTTATAACGGATTTAACTGGAATTGATGATGTTATGGTTTCTAAAGCACCTAAGTTTTCTGAAATTTCCGAAAACATTTTAACCATCACCAAAAATGCTGTTTTTATAGCTCATAATGTGAGTTTCGATTACAATGTTATTAGAAATGAATTTAAAGCCATTGGTGTCGCCTTCAACAGAAAAAAGCTTTGTACCGTAAAGTTATCCCGAAAACTATTGCCTGGGCATAAGTCCTATAGTTTAGGTAAAATATGTACTGATTTAGACATACCTATAAACGGAAGACACCGCGCAAAAGGCGATGTAGAAGCAACAGTTATTCTTTTTAAAAAACTATTAAAAAAACCAGATGCTCAAAACGTTATTCAGTTATTTTTAAAAAAAGATTCAAAAGAAAAAAAATTACCCAAAAATCTTAAATCAGAAACCTATAACCAGTTACCCAATGCCGTTGGCGTCTATTATTTTAAAGACAAAAAAGGTACTATTATTTTCGTAGGTAAAGCCACAGATATTAAAAAACGTGTACTAAGTCATTTTAACAGCAAAGCTGAAAAAGAAGTTATTTTATCTCAAGAAACTGCCGATGTAGATTTTGAACTTTCGGGAAGCGAAACCATCGCTTCACTGATGGAAGATGCTGCCATTAAAAATCACATTCCAAAATATAACCAAGTCATAAAACGTGTACCAAAGGCTTACGGCATCTTTAATTACCAAGACCGTAATGGTATTTTGCATTTGGCTTTTAATACTTTAAAAGCAGCCCCATCCCCTTTCCAAATTCTACATAGCATTAAAGATTGTCAGCAATATTTAGAAAAACTATGCAAGCAATTTAATTTATGTCCGAAATATTGTCATTTACAAGAAGGTACTCCAGATTGTTCAACCCATCCCGTTCAATCATGCAAAGGCATTTGTAAAAATTCAGAATCGGTGGCACTCTATAATATTCGTGTGAAGCAAGCCATGGAATACTCCAAAAACAGTGCAAAAAATTTAGTGCTAAAACAACAAGGTCGACATGAAAACGAAAAGGCGTTTATCATGATTAAAGATAGTATGTATTGCGGATACGGGTTTGTTGACATTGAAGAACAAGTGATGACTTCTGAAGATTTAGAACCTTTTTTAATTCCGCAAAATGATAATGTCGATGTTCAAAGAATTCTGCAAAACGAACTTCTGAAAATTAATTAAAAGATTGAAACGTTTAGCTTTTTTTTTATTAAACCCCTTCAATCACAGACTTTTATATTTGATTAATGCACGTTTTAAAATTGAAACCCCAATTTATATCACAATTTCAATTTAATATTAAAAGACAAACAAGAACAAATTTCTATTGATTTCGCACTTATTATAGGTTAAATTCTCAGCAAAAAAAGATTACTTATTATAGTTTTGAGCCGATTAAATGACTTAATCGGCTCATATTTTACTTATATTTGAGCCAATAAAGATATTTTAATAGCTCATGCAGTATAATTGGCAACATAAAAACTGGCCTAATTTTATTTACGATACTTCTGGAATTGAAGAAATTGTTTTAAATTTTGCTTTAGAAACAGGAGAAGTAAAAGGACTAATTGAAGGTTTAACAGAGGAAAGCCAACAAGAAGCCATACTGCAATTTATGATCGATGAAGCCATAAAAACTTCTGAAATTGAAGGTGAATTTCATAGTCGTCAAGATGTAATGTCTTCAATTAAAAAACGCTTGGGAATTCACTCTATATCCGACAATATTAGAGATGTAACTGCTAAAGGTATTGCAGAATTAATGGTGGAAGTCCGTGAAAATTACGCCACTCCATTAAGTGAAAACCTTATTAAAAATTGGCATGACATCTTATTTGCTAATGATCGATTTATAAAAAATGGTACATACAGAACAGGATCAGACCCTATGGTTATTGTTTCTGGTAGCTATGGAAAAGAAATCGTTCATTATGAGGCTCCTCCTTCGAATAAAGTGCCTTCTGAAATGAAACAATTTGTTCAGTGGTATGATACATATACTATACATGAAAATAATGTAAAAGATAGCTTAATTAAAACAGCTATTGCGCATCTGTATTTTGAGTCTATACATCCATTTGAAGATGGAAATGGACGTATAGGTCGTGCTATTGCCGAAAAATGTCTTTCAGAATCATTAGGAAGACCTTTAATTTTGAGTATTTCTACTTCAATAGAAAAAGATAAATCGGCATATTATAACGCACTTAAAACGGCTCAAAAATCATTAGATGTTTCAGAATGGATCTATTACTTCTTGCAAATCATATTAAACGCTCAAAAACAAACAAAAACTACTATAGGCTTCACTTTAGAAAAGGTTAAATTTTTAGACCGAATAAATCCTAAATTAAATGAGCGTCAACAAAAGGTCATAACAAAAATGTTAGATAGTGGTATTGAAGGTTTTAAAGGAGGTATGACTGCTAAAAAATATATGTCGATTACCAAAACATCAAAAGCAACTGCTACTCGTGATTTACAGGATTTAATCGAAAAACAGGCTTTAATTGTTAGTGGATCTGGACGTAATGTTCATTATAATTTAAACATAACTTATTAAACAATTCTAATCTGTTTAATTTTTAAAAGCATGTAAAAAATAAGGTGTTCTAAGAGTTACTTCCCGATACAAAAGTTAGCAAATATATTACCAAGTAACTCATCGTTAGTTACTTGACCCGTAATCTCCCCAAAATGGTAGAGCGCTTGGCGAATATCAATAGCCATTAAATCGCTAGATAAATTGGTGTCGATGCCTTCTTGCACTTTTTGGATTTCTTCAAAAGCTTTTATTAGGGAATCGTAATGGCGCGTATTGGTGACAATAGTTTCATTGTTTCGTAAAGCGCCTGTGTTTACAAAACCAATCAGTTGATTTTTTAAATCCTCTACACCCCTATTTTCCTTAGCGGATAATAATATGTATTTAGAATTTTCTATACCACTTAAAAACGCTTCTAATTGCTCTACTTCAACTTCTGATAGCTTATCAATTTTATTAGGAACTATTAATAGTGGCTTTAAAGGATATTTATTTTTTATTTTTTCAATTTCAACTTGAAACTGCGCTGCATTTTCTACAAACTTGGTCGCATCAAATAAATATAAAACCACTTGCGATTGCTCTATTTTCTCGAAGGTCTTTTTAATTCCGATACCTTCAACCACATCTTTAGTTTCTCGAATTCCAGCAGTATCTATAAAACGGAAACCGATACCTTCAATGACCAATTCGTCTTCAATGGTATCTCTAGTGGTTCCTGCAATATCACTTACAATGGCACGGTCTTCATTTAAAAGCGCATTAAGTAAGGTAGATTTCCCCACATTAGGCTCGCCAACAATAGCCACAGGAATACCATTTTTTATCACGTTTCCAACAGCAAACGAATCTATTAAACGTTTTAAAACAAAGGTAATTCTTGAAATGAGTTCTTTAAACTGACTTCTATCGGCAAACTCAACATCTTCTTCAGCAAAATCTAACTCTAGCTCAATTAAAGAAGCGAAATTTAGAAGCTCTTCACGGAGTTTGGCAATTTCCGAAGAAAAACCACCTCGCATTTGTTGCATGGCAATTTGATGACTCGCCTCATTATCCGAAGAAATTAAATCGGCTACAGCCTCTGCCTGACTTAAATCTAATTTACCATTTAAAAAAGCACGCAAAGTAAATTCGCCTGCAGTGGCCATTCGGCAACCATGTCGCAAAAATAATTGGATTATTTCTTGTTGGATATAGCTTGATCCGTGGCATGATATTTCAACCACATTTTCACCTGTATACGAATTCGGATTTTTAAAAACAGATACTAAAACTTCATCAATGGTTCTATTTCCATCAATAATATGCCCTAAATGAATGGTGTGTGTAGGCTGTTTGGCTAGTAATTTACCTGAAACCGATTTAAATTGATTTTCGGCCAAGCTTATAGCGTCTTTTCCTGACAAACGTATTACGGCAATAGCCCCCGCTCCAGAAGGCGTTGCTAAAGCTACTATGGTATCTTGATTAATCATGGTATAAGTCTAAACTAAATAAATCCCATCCGATTTAATCTCAATCTGACGTTCTTTATAAAGTGCTCCAATGGCTTTTTTAAAGTTTTTCTTGCTCATTTGAAGCTGTTCTTTGATGTCTTCAGGACTCGATTTATCGGTTAATTTCATATATCCAGAATTGTCTTGAAGTTCGTGCAAAATACGCTCGGCATTTGGCTCTATGTTTCGGTAACCAATCTGTCCTAAAGAAATATCTAATTTATTTCCTGGACGTACTTTTTTAACAATGCCTTTTAACTTATCGCCTACACTGATATCTTTAAAAATCTGATCTTTATAAATTAAACCAGAATGGATTTTATTTACAATAACATTCATCCCAATATCCGATGGATGCGACACAATTAAATCGACTTCATCAAATTGCTGAACCGTTAAATTTGTATTATCTAAAAAACGATTGGTTTTACTAGACGCTACTAATCGATCGGTTTTTTCATCTAAATAACAATGTACCAAATACCAACCGCCTGGCTTCATTTTAAAAGCCTGTTCCTTAAACGGGCAAAACAATTCTTTTACAAGTCCCCAATCTAAAAAAGCACCATAATCGGTGACTTGATTACAGCGTAACAAAGCATAACCATCGCGCATAATATAAGGCATGTCGGTAGTCGCTACTGGGCGCTCTTCGTTATCTAAATACACAAAAACTTCTAGCTTATCCCAGATTTTAAAACTCTGTGGAACGTAGCGCGAAGGAAGCAAAACTTGGTTATCTTCATTATCAATTAAATAGATACCATGATCTGTTTCTCTTAGTATTTCTAATGTATTTACTTGTCCTAGTGTTATCATGTGGCAAAGATAATGATATTAAAGAAAGATAAGTTTAAGGATAATAATAAAATGATTAAGATTTTTGTGAGGCTTATTTGGTTTGATTAATTCCATCTATTATCAATTATGGATTAAGTTTAAGACTTCAAATAAGAGGGTGTTTGAAATAGAAAACATGAAATTAAGTTTAAAAATTCATCATTAGGGTGTTCGAGCAGAGTCGAGAACCACGACAATTCAATTAAAATAACTTCAAAAAAAAAACTGATTAAAAGTCGTTTTTAAAGCTGAATATCTATATTCAAACTTTAAAACTTTTAATCAGTTTTTTTTTTGAACTTACAATTTAATAAACAGATGCCATGTCAAAATGTTTGGTTAGCAAATAGTAAACCACAACCCTGTATTTATTTCTGTTTGAAGCGCCATATTGCTCCATAACTTTGGCAATGCCTTCATCTAAATGCGAACCATCAACCAAACCTAATTTTTTAATTAAGAAATTCGTTTTCACTCGGGCTATTTCCGATTCATCCGAACTTGAAACCGTTGAGGAATCGGCATTATAAATTGCTGGTCCGCAACCAATAGCTACTTTAGTTAACAATTCCATGTCGGCATCAATTCCACATTTTTCTTTTAAATCGGCCGCATATTTTACTATAAGCGCTTCTCTTTTATTCATAATAAACAGATTCTATTTTATATATTCAAAATAATCTAGAAGCACTTTATCATTAACCTTTTTTGGGGTGAAAATTTCTAACACCTTTGGTTTTGTTCCTTCGGAATAAAAATTGGTTAAAGCAGATTCTAATTTTGCTTCATCTGAAACAGCTTCATAAGCTAAACCATACATTTTACATAAATGTTCGGCTGAATATTTATGATTGGTTTCAAAATAAGTGTCGAAATTCTCTGTGTTTTTATGTCCTGGTAAGATTCTAAAAATACCACCACCTTCATTATTAACAATGATGATTCTAAAATTATTAGGAATATGATTGTTCCAAAGCGCATTGCTATCATACAAGAAACTCAAATCGCCAGTAACCAAAACCGTAGGTTTATCTGGTCTTGCAACCGCACAACCTATTGCTGTAGACGTGCAACCATCAATACCACTTGTGCCACGATTACAGTACACTTCAAGAGTTTTGTTTACTTTAAATAATTGCGTATATCGAATGGCCGAACTGTTTCCAACCTGTAAAATATTCGCGTCTGGAATCGATTTTAATACCGTATTAAAAACTTTAAGATCAGAAAATGGGATTTCAGATAAATAGGCTTTATGCTTTTCTACACGTTTTGCTTTTACCTCTGTCCAAAGTGGTTTGTAATGACTTTTTACATAATGCTGCACTTTTGGTAAAAAGCTCTCAAAGAAATGATTTGGCGTAGTTTCAATATGATTATCTAAACAGAAAAAAGTATCGTTTGCAATTTTACGATCGATGTGCCAATGATGCTTTGGTTGGTATGTTCTTAAAAACTGTTTTACCTTTTTTGAAACAATTAATCCGCCAAAAGTAATTAAGATGTCTGGACGTAATTCCTCTTTCTCTTCATCGGTTAAAGGTGCAATTAATTGATCGATACTAGGAAAACCGCCTTTTAAATGAATGTTAGATGTCGATTCTTTTAAAACAATAATACTATCGTCATCAGCAATTTCATCCAACCATTTTTGCTCTACGGTATTAGGTTGACATGCCCCGATAAGAATCATTTTTTTTGTAGCCACATCCCACTCTTCTAAACACGATTGAAGGATGTAGTCTTCAACATTATGCTGACTTGCTGTAACTTCAATGGTTTTTGGCGAAACAGAAAGGTTTTCAACAGTTTCATAAAGAGGTTCATCAAAAGGGACATTTATATGTACAGGTCCTTTTTTCATCACAGCCATATTAATAGCTAAGTTAATTTCTTCCTCGTTATAAGATTGAATACTTTTTTGTAAACCTAATAAACGTTCAAATTTATCTTCAAGGTTCATTAAAACAGGCAGATGTTCATTTGAAGGAATGTGCTTTTCGTCTTTTAAATCCAATTTTAAATCGGTTGAAAATAAGACGTGTTTATCAAAAACATTTTTCTGAATTATGGTTTGTCCATCCCCTATTCCAATTAGATGCTTTGGGCGATCTGCCGATAAAACTACCAACGGAATGTTGCTATAAAACGCTTCGGCTACTGCTGGAAAATAATTTAACAAAGCACTACCCGAAGTACAAACAACGGCAGTGGCTTCTTGTAATTGTTGTGCTATTCCTAAGGCAAAAAATGCTGCGCAGCGTTCATCTACAATACTATAACATTTAAAAAATGGATCGTTTGTAAAACCTATAGTTAACGGCGCATTACGGCTACCCGGAGATATTACAATATGTTTTACACCTTTGGATTTACATAGCTCAATTAAAGTTTGAGCGAGAGGAATTTTTGGATAAGTCATTTAATCTTATAATCTTGGTTACAAACCAAAAATAAGAAATCGATTAATTAAATAACACTTTTAATCACTAAAGATTTTGAAACCGTTTCTAACCACTCCTTTTCGGGGTTCGAATTTATGGTAATTCCGCCGCCAACATAAAGTATTGCCTCTTGGTTTTTAAGCTGCATACAACGTAAATTCACATAAAGTTGTGTGCTTTTTCTAGATATAGAATAAGCTCTATTTTCAATATTTCGTCTTCCCGACCTTGGTGCAATTGTAGTTTCAGCATTAAGTTCGCCTAAAAAACCTGTATAGAACTCACGATTATAGTTTTCATTTTCTAAAATAAATTCTTTAGCACTTAATTTAGGTAATCCGCAAACGGCTGGTGTTGGGTGTAACGCATGCACCACAGTTTGCAAGGAAACAGATGCTTTTAATTGGGCAGAAATCATCGTTTTTAAATGCACTAAATTCCCTGCTTTTACGGTTTCAACATCGGAAGTTTTTATACTTTCGGCAAGAGGGTTTAAATTATCTAGAATAAAATCGGTAACAAATTGCTGCTCTTGTAATTCTTTATCTTGCCAAAGCACCTCTAAATTCCCCTTATAATTTTGTGTGCCCGCCAAAGCCATAATTGAAAACCGTTTGCCTTCAATTTTAATTAAAGTTTCTGGTGTTGCGCCAAGCCATAAGCCTACTTTAGGATGAAACCAGCAATATACATAAGCCGATTTATAGGTTTTTAATAGGTTTTTATAAATCTGTAACGGGTTTTCTTCTGATAAACTAACTGCTTCTTTTCGAGATAGGACGACTTTTTTAAACTTATTATTTTTAATAGCTTCAACACCTTGCTTAACAAGATTTATATGAAATGCTTTATCTAATTCGCTTGCTGAAGTTATCGCTTCCGCTGAAGTTATATCTTCTGAAAATTCAAAAACAGTTTCTAGTTGCTCCGAAAATTCAGTTGGAATTAATACCGTTTTTTCTGAATCATCAAACGGCGCAAAAACAAAACCTTTTTCTGAATAGTCTTCAGCAAAAAACAAATCGTTGGTGTTTTGAAGAAAACTACTAATTTTTAACGCATTAGGCTTTCTAAAAGCAACAAAAGGCAATTGGTTTGAATACTGTGTTTTTATTCGTTCAAAAAAAGCATTGGAAGTCATGTAACCTATTTAGATTTTGGCAGTGCAATAGTAGTCAATTTACACAACGAAATCAAATTATCGGCTTCATCGGTAACACGAATTTCAAACAATTGTGTGGTACGTCCTTTATGTAAAAAAACGGCTTTTGCATAAACAAATCCTGATTTCACACTTTTTAAATGATTTGCCGAGATTTCTAACCCGCGAACAAATACTTTATTGCGATCCATTAGTAATTGAGCTGCAAAACTTCCCATCGTTTCTGCCAACGCCACCGTTGCGCCACCATGGAGCACGCCATCGGGTTGATGCACTTTAGGGGTAACTGGCATTTTTCCAAGAATAAAATCGTCGCCAAAATCGATAATTTCGATGTCTAAGGTTTCCATTAAAGTGTTTTTGCAGGCTGCATTGGCTTTTTCCAAAACCATTTCTTTAGATAATTCCATCGTTTTTTACTTTTAAAGGCTTTTGAAAGCTAATATTAAGGTAAAAAAATACCGTTTCCAAAACTTTATATTTTGAAAACGGTATATCTATATTGAATCCTTTTTATTAATTATTTTTTAAACTGTGCTAAAACTTTTTTAGCATAAGGTTCGGCAACATCTGAAGCAGAACCAGGATCTTTAATCTGTGAAGCTACTACGCCAACCAATTGTTTCTTTTCTGATCTATTAATAGCGTACACTACAGTTTCAAGCTTGTAAATATCCGATTCGTAAGTTCGTTCCGAACGTGGCACATAATATCCTTCTGAGCTATATGGCGTATAAACACCACCATAATAGTTTCCAAAACCACCATAGCCGCTGTAAGCATAAGGGTAATAGCCACCAACTGAATAACCTCCAGAATCTTCAGTTCTTATGTCTGTATTAACATCTTTAATTACCGTTAAAACAACCGCTCCAAAACCATCATTTTTAAACTTTGCTACATGTGAATCAACCTCTACACTATCCATTTTTTTATTTAACTTAAGATCTGGATATTCTACATAACTTGGCACTGCTTTAAAACCAGAAGCCGATAATTGTTTTGTTATTTCTTGTTCAAACAATTGTCTTGAAGCCAAATCGTCTAATCTAGCCATAACTAATACCTTTGATTTTTTGACTGCTGATAAATCTGGTGCTTTCCATGTTTCGGTTACTTTTATTGAAGGCCCACAACTATAAAAAACACTAGCTATTAATAATGCCATTAACATTGGTACTCTTTTTATCATAATGTATTTTCTTTTAAAGATCAATTAGGTTTTTGAAATGACGATGATTTATTTTCACTTCAAATATAATCAATATGAGCTTGTGCCTAATAAATCTTAGTTAAGATTTTACCTAATTATACGCCGTGGTGCTTCTTATTAATTTTAGCACTTTCAGATAATAATTCACTTTAACGTATTTATTTAACTAAAATCGAAAATATAATTAAAATTAATTAAGAACACATACTTTTAAAATCGAATTAAACCATTTGAATATGAAACCCTTAGTATTATTTTTACTCCTTTGTTTCGGAACAATGCATAGCAGTCAAGCGCAATTTATTTCTAATGATGGTGAGCTTCATTTTGCGGCTGGCGCTTTAATATCGGGGGCAACTTATGGTGTTGTTTATGCGACAACCAAAAATAAAAAAAAAGCCTTTTGGTATAGTTTAGGCGCTGCTACTTTAGCTGGCATCGTTAAAGAAGTTATAGATAGCCAAAAGGTAAACAATAGGTTTGATGCTGGAGATGCACTTGCGACTTCGTTAGGTGGGCTAACCGTAAGTTTGGGCTTACAATTAATAATAAAGGGCAAGGACAAAAAAGCAAAACAAATGGCCGGAATTGCTTTAGTTAACTAAGCGCCTAATAATTTCTTTTACAGGCAAAATAGCCTTGGTATATTCGATGCTTGGCCCTGCAACCCAAACGGTTTTATACGTGGCTTTAGTAGCTGCGTTTTTAGTCGCATTCATACCAATTGAAAACCGTATCATTTTAACCCACTTTTTAAGACTTTTATGTTTATTTAAAACAGATTCTAACCAGGTTTGTTGGGTGCCAATTTTCTGTACATAAGGGGTATTTATTACTGTGCAAGGTGTTCCTGAGATTCTTTGAGTCATTACGATATCATTTTCACCATAATCGACACAAGCTTGCTTATATTCGTTGGTTACATTAGATTCTTCCGAAGCAATAAAAAGACTTCCTACCGAAACTCCTGCGGCTCCATAACTTAGCATTTTATCAATATCTGCTTTACAACCCACACCACCTGCCGAAATAATTGGAATAGCGCAATTTTCACACAACTCCTCTATTAAATCTTTGGGTGATTTTCCGCCACGATGCCCCCCTGCTTTACTATTTACCGCAATGATGGCATCGGCGCCCAAAGCTTCAACTTTTTTAGCAAATTTTAAATCGACTACATCACAAAACACTTTGATACCAGCTTTGTGCGCACTAATAATGGTTTCTTCGGGATTTCCTAGAGAAGTAATTATAAAATCGCAACCCAATTCGCAAATCGTTTCAAGTTGCGCTTTGTATTTTACATTCGATTTGTTTACAATCAAATTAAATCCAAAGGCACCATCTTTAGGTTTGGCGGCTTTCAATTCTTTAATGGCAACTTTTAACTCGTCTACCGTGCGGTAATTTAAAGCAGGAATACAGCCCGCAATACCACAGAGCATTGCTGCTTTAACCATATCTACATTCGACACCAAAAACATAGGCGCCTGAATAATAGGATGTTTTATATTTAAAAGTGAAGTTAGTTGGTTGGTCATGGTCTTTTTTATCAAATATAACAAAATATTATGCATGCATAACAAAAAGGTTAGTTTTGATTAAAATAGACCTGAACTACAATTACTATGAATCTATAAAACGGTAATACCCACACTTTAAATAGGCGCCTTCTGGGAAGCCAATGGGGTGATCGGTATCGTGTTCTGTTTTTAGAATTAATTTATAACGTCTATCGTTTTTATCTAGAACCTTAGCGTTAATTTCGAAAAAATCTTCGGAAAGTACCCGAGACGAGCATGACGCCAGAACCAATAAACCGTTTTTTGCGGTAAGCTTTTCGCCTAATCTGGCAAGTTGGGCGTATTTCTTTTTTGCTAATAGGATTTCTGATGCCTGCTTAGCAAAACTTGGCGGGTCGATAACCACCACATCAAAGGTAACGTCATCCTTTATAAGTGCTGCCAATTCATCAAACGCATCGCCTGCAATAATTTTATGCTTGCCTTTATATGCGTTTAATTTACCGTTTTCAACAGCTATTTCCAGGGCTTGCTTACTTATATCTAAACTTGTTACTTCTTTTGCGCCATTATATAACGCATGTACCGAAAAGCCTCCGGCATACGAGAACACATCTAAAACTGTTTTGCCTTTACTCCATAACCCCACTTGTTTGCGGTTGGCACGATGGTCTAAAAAATAACCCGTCTTATGTCCTTTTATAACATTTGCGGAAAAATTAACATTGTGCTCTACGAAATGAACAACTTCATTTTCTAATGTACCGTAAACCACTTCTCCATTGGAAAGTTTGTGCTGTTTTGATTGCTCTAAGCTTCGAGATAAACGCACAACAACCGTTTTGGCTTTTGAGGTTTTTTGTAAACTTGCTATAATGGTTTCAATATATGGCAACCATATTTCAGAATATAATTTAACCACCAAAACCGAAGCATAAACATCGGCTATTAAACCTGGAAACCCATCATTTTCACCAAATAATAAACGGTAACTGTTTGTGTTTGTTTTTAATAAACTTTTACGTTTTTTATAAGCTTCTTCTATTTTATTTTGAAAAAAAGCGGTGTTAATTTCTACTTTTTCATAACCGCTATGAAGCATTTTAATACGTATTGGTGAGTTCGCATCATACAGCCCCAAACCAATCACACGGTTTTTACTTTTCCCAAAAATAATAGCCAAATCACCCGACTTTGCGCCGTCGTTAATTTTAATAATATTATTTGAAAACACCCACGGATGCCCTTGCAAAACAAACTGTTCGCCTTTAGCATTCAATTTTACAGCCAGCCTTTTGGGTTGATTTTTGTTTTCAATTTTTGGAGAAAAAAGCATAATTCGATTTTAAAACAAAAGTAGTCGTTTTTATAATTTATTTGACTTAATCGCTTTTATAATGCGTGTTTATATTCCTTTATTTGGAATTATTAAAAATTTCATAAATGCAACATTAAATGCAGCATACTGATTATTAAATGATTAAATTTACATCTCTCTAAAAATTACTAGCAGCATTCCCAAATTATTTATTAGCCTATTTACTTAAGTGCTGTAATATTATGATGTTAACCCATGCCAATGATGGTTTAAACGAACTAAAAACAAATCCTTTATTTAAAGATGTTCCTGAAAGTGCATTAATCCAATTACTAGGTCATGCCATTATAGAAACATGGCCAAAACGGCTTTGCTTTTTAGGCAGCGCCAAAACCATTCATCAATTTTATATTATAACCTCTGGTCGTATAAAAGTTTATTTTTATAATGCTGAAAAGGACCGTAAAATAACATTGTTTATCATCACAAAACATGATGTTTTCGATTTGTATCACCTTTTCAATTGGGATCATCATGATGTTTTTTATGAAACTTTAGACGACATTCAAGTCTTATCTATTCCTTTACCCTATTTGAAACAATGGATGCTTAATCATATATCATTTTACAAAAACGCATTGCAATACATCATGCTTAAAATGAAGACTTTAGAGAACTATGTTACAAGTTCTAATTTAGATACTACAGCTACCCGATTAGCTAAATTACTACTACAACACACCAATGAAACAAGTCAAAAAATTGAAATCATAAATGGCTTACCCCATAAAGAATTAGCACAATTGATTGGAACAACTCGAGCTGTTTTAAATAGAAACATCCAACAATTTAAAGAAGATGGTATTATTGATATAAAAAACAAGCATATTAAAATTACCAATATGAACTTGCTTGTAAATAAATCGAAAGAATAAATATTTTTTTTACATAAAACATTACCAATGTGCGACTTAAGTAGCATTTTACTTGCATTATTATATTTAACTTGCAATATCTATTAAAATAGCTTTCTCCCTCAAGAATGGATTATTTATTAACAAAGTGTTTAATTTAAATCTATTGCTATGAAAAATTTTTTAATTGGTCTATTTACTCTAGGGTTTACCACCCTAATGTTCTCTCAATCAAGTTTCGAGTCTGACGACTTAATCTTACTAAAGTACAAAACTGTTACCGCTGTTAACAGCAATTATTTCAGTGCTGTTTTAGAATCAAAAATGGCTAAACGTATTTATTCGCTAGAAAGTAAGGTCGCACAGTATGATATTACTAAGGAAGCTATTTACGATAATAAAACAAGCGAATACCGTGTTACTTTTGAAGAACAAGACGATTACAGTGGAAGCATTACTGCTAGTTTCGATGCAAAAGGTAATCTTACAAAATCTTTCGAACGTTTTAAAGATGTTACTCTACCGTATATAGTTAGGAATTCGGTTAGTAGCCACTACCCTGGTTGTGTTTTTAAAAATAATATCTATTTCGTGAATTACTCCCATAATAAAGGAACCGAAAAACTTTATAAAATTAAAGTGGTTACTGCCAATGGGAAAAATAAAACATTAAGAGTTGACCCTCAGGGCAATATTTTATAAATAAGTGTTATGCTATTAGTGAAAGGCTGTATGAAGCGTTTATTCAATTTTTAGATAAACTTTTCAAACAGCCTTTATTATTTAATTATTTCTACCGTTCGAACGTAGCAATACTTTTTACTGTTGTAATTACATTTACGCCATCTACGACGTTTTCTTCAACTTGATCTACTTCTAATACTAATTTATCATCTGTAAGAAAGAAGATATCGGCCATATGCTCTTCACCATTATTCGTGATGATTAATTTATTGCCTTTAACTTCCCAAGTGCCACTTTCAAGAAATTGAAAATCTTCAACATATTCTGTTTCTGTTTCTCCTGCAAAAGTAAAGGTGATTTCTAAATTGCAACTACCTTCAGAGTCTACGGTATTTGGAGATTCATTAAAGGTTAAGGTATTAGTCATATCATAAGCTTCACCTTCAAAATCAGTTGTAATTGGAAAGCCTTGAACCGAGGTTTCAAGAGTGCCTTCATAAGTTAAATCGGTGATTAACCAGGTGCCTACCAAATCGCCTGTAAATTCAGAGTCGCCATCGTCATTCGAGCACGATGATAATACTAATGTAAATACCGAAAATAAAAGGATTAATTTTTTCATAAAAAAGGAGCTTTAAGTTTTCCTACAATATTACAAGAATTAGATTTATAAAAAAAACGCAACCAAATTAATGATTGCGTTTAGTTTTATAGAGTAAGATTCCTGCGAAAGCAGGAACCTTTTATTTATTTTACTTCTTCGAAGTCTATACTTCGACTTCGCTCAGTACAGGCTACTTGACTTCTTCGAAGTCTACGTCTTCAACGTCGCTGTTTTCAGATTGCCCGCTTGCACCAGCATCTGGTCCTGGAGCTTCTGCACCGCCTTGTGCTTCAGCTTGCGCTTTGTACATTTCTTCGCTAGCTACTTTCCAAGCTTCGTTAATTTTATCTAAAGCAGGGGTAATTACCGCGATATCTTTAGACTCATAAGCTTTTTTCAATTCTTCTAAAGCTTCAACGATTGGTTGTTTTTTATCTTCAGATAATTTATCACCAAACTCTTCTAATTGTTTTTCAGTTTGGAAAATCATAGAATCAGCTTCATTTAATTTCTGAGCATTTTCAGCTGCAGCTTTATCTGCTTCAGCATTTGCTTCAGCATCAGCTTTCATCTTTTGAATTTCTTCTTCAGTTAAACCAGAAGATGCTTCAATACGAATATCTTGGGTTTTATTTGTTGCTTTATCTGTAGCCGATACTTTAATAATACCGTTAGCATCAATATCAAACGTTACTTCAATTTGAGGTGTACCACGTCTTGCTGGTGGAATACCATCTAAGTGGAAACGTCCAATTGTTTTGTTATCGGCTGCCATAGCACGCTCACCTTGCAATACGTGAATTTCTACTGATGGCTGATTATCTGCTGCTGTAGAGAATACTTGCGATTTCTTAGTAGGAATGGTTGTATTCGCTTCAATAAGTTTTGTAAATACATTACCCATAGTTTCAATACCAAGAGATAAAGGCGTTACATCTAAAAGTAATACATCTTTAACATCTCCTGTTAATACACCACCTTGGATACCTGCTCCTAAAGAAACAACCTCATCTGGATTTACACCTTTACTTGGTGTTTTTCCGAAGAATTTCTCAACAGCTGCTTGTACCGCAGGGATACGTGTAGAACCACCTACTAAAATAACCTCATCGATATCAGATTTTGATAAACCTGCTGCTTTTAAAGCAGACTCACATGGCGCGATAGTACGTTTCACTAAATCGTCGATTAATTGCTCGAATTTAGATTTTGTTAAAGTACGCACTAAGTGTTTTGGTCCACTAGCAGTAGCTGTGATATATGGTAAGTTGATTTCTGTTTGTGCAGAAGATGATAATTCAATCTTCGCTTTTTCAGCAGCTTCTTTTAAACGTTGAAGTGACATTGGATCTTTTCTTAAATCCATGCTTTCTTCAGTTTGAAACTCATCAGCTAACCAATTGATGATTTTCTCATCAACATCATCACCACCTAAGTGTGTATCACCATCTGTTGAAAGTACTTCAAATACACCATCTCCTAATTCAAGGATAGATACATCATGTGTTCCTCCACCAAAATCGAATACTACTATTTTTTGGTCTGTTCCTTTTTTATCTAATCCGTAAGCTAAAGCTGCAGCAGTAGGCTCGTTAATAATACGCTCTACTTTTAAACCTGCAATTTCTCCAGCTTCTTTAGTCGCTTGACGTTGCGAATCGTTGAAGTAAGCTGGTACTGTAATTACAGCACGAGATACATCTTGACCTAAATAATCTTCAGCTGTTTTCTTCATTTTTTGAAGAATCATAGCCGATAATTCTTGAGGTGTATATAAACGACCGTCAATATCAACTCTAGGTGTGTCATTATCACCTTTTACCACTTTATATGGTACACGTTCTGCTTCTTTTTGAGATTCAGAATATTTATTTCCCATAAAACGTTTAATTGAATAAACAGTTTTAGTTGGGTTTGTTACTGCTTGTCTTTTCGCTGGATCTCCAACTTTAATTTCTCCGCCTTCAACAAAGGCAATTACAGATGGTGTTGTTCTTTTCCCTTCTGCATTAGGAATAACTACAGGCTCATTACCTTCCATTACAGAAACGCAAGAGTTGGTTGTTCCTAAATCGATTCCAATAATTTTACTCATAATATTTTATTTGTTTATAGATTTCCGTCTTCACGGAAACATGTGTTCATTTTTAATTTCGAGTTGTATAAGTCAATCTTTGTGCCAATTCAAAAATACTGACAAGCTGTCACTTTTAATAAAAATGGCGTATTTTAGAAACAGCTACACAATGTTTATTTTAGCTTTCTAAATAGTAGTGCTTTACCTTTTTATTCGATTAGTCCGTTTTCATAAAAAAACACAAAATTAATTATACTATTAACTTCTATTAAAAAATAGAATATAACGCTCTTATATGTTTAAAAGCATTTTGAATACTAGCAGCCTCAAACCTATTTTTTTATCATATACTTTTATAAAAAAATTTATATTGAAATATATTTAAAAATGCTACCCCAAATACAGGTTTATTTCCCTTGGTTTTGATAATTATAGTGAAGACATGTATCTTTATAGCCAAATGCCGATTTGTAACCCTCTTAATTTTAAGCAGATTTGAAATACACGCCACTAAAAATTTCCGTATACCTGGTCATTATTTTATTGATCCTCTTCGGAATTACCTTCTTTTCAGAAGCTAAACAATTACAAAACGGAACTTTTGAAGAAGGCTTTTTCATTGGAGATGTGGCTATAAAATATCCGAAATCTGCAACCTTTCTTCAAACAAAAAAGGCTGAAACCCCACAGGTTAAATCCTTAGACAGTATTGTTAATAATGTTGAAGCACTTATAACCATTTCTGAGGAAGAAGATGAAAAAGAAGAAGTTGCCGTTAAAGTGGAAAAAGCACCTGCTCCTAACCTAAAAAAAATAGACACTTCTAAAGTACAACGTATTCATTACCCTGAAAACAAAAAAGAATACTTAGAAAAATTACGTGCTAATTTATCGTCAGACCAATGTCGCATCATTCATTATGGCGATTCACAATTAGAAGGCGATCGTATTTCTGCCTATGTTAGAAACAGATTGCAAGGATTGTACAGCGGAAATGGCCCTGGATTTGTTCCTATAGTTCAGGTTTACGAGCAAATTAGCAACGATGTAGTCCCTTCTGAAAACTGGACGCGTCATGCGTATTTTGACAGAAGAGCAGACCTCTTTGAACATAAAAAATATGGGGCCTACACATCCTTATCACGATTTACCCAAGTTTACGATAGCATAAACGATGCGCTTTTAGATTCACTTCCTACTACCAAAGCAAGTATTTATATTGGTGTGCCATCTAAGCCTTATAACCGATTAAAAAAATTCACGCGTATTGGCTTACACTACGGAAATTCGGTAACACCAACCACCATAAACGTTTATAACAATGGAAATTTAATTAAAACCGATCAGCTTATAAACGATGGCAACTACCATAAATACGCCATAAATTTCCCTGAAACACCAACCGCTTTAAAAATCGAGTTAGAAAGTAAAATAAGCCCCGATTTTTACGGCCTCACCCTCGATGGCGAAAAAGGCATCAATCTAGATAACGTGGCCATGCGTGGTTCGGCAGGAACTGTATTTGCAGGTGCTAACAGTCAAGTTTTTGCACAAATGTATAAAGCTCTAGATCCTAAACTTCTCATTTTTCAATACGGCGGAAACTCTGTACCTTATTTTAAAGATTCGCTTCATGTTAAGAAATATGTGGGCTATTTAAAAAATCATGTAAATTGGGTAAAACGTAAATCGAACGATGCCAGTGTCCTTTTTATTGGCCCTGGCGATATGTCTACCACTCAAAATGGCGAAATGGTAACCTATCCCCTTTTACCGTATTTAAATGAAACACTAAAAGAAGTTTTTACTAAAGATGGTGTTGCGTATTGGAGTATTTATGAAGCCATGGGTGGTAAAAACTCGATGCCGTATTGGGTAGACCAAAGATTGGCAGGAAATGATTACACACACTTTTCGCCTTCTGGAACAAAAATTATTTCAGAAATTCTTTTTCTGTCCTTGTATTTAGACCTAACTGATAACAAATGAAAATAAAGTTATTAGCTCTTACCTGTTTGGTAACTACGTCTATATATGCGCAACATTACGTATTGGATAGCATAAAACCAAGCTTAGGTCATCTTATTCATTTTGAAGAAAACACTTTAAAATTTGCTGATAAATCACCAACATTTCAACAGTTTTTTAGAACTTTAGATAGTCTTTACGAAGGCAAAAAAGAAAAACTACACATCATGCATATTGGGGGTTCTCATATTCATGCCGATATGTATTCCAATAAATTAAGAACCTATTTACAAAACATGAATGCTGTTGCTATGGGGCAACGGGGTTTTGTATTTCCGTACCATCTTGCTAAAACCCATAATCCGTTAAGCTATAGGGTTACAGCAACTAAAGGCAAATGGCAGGGTTACCGATGCTCCATTAAATCCGATAGCATTGCTTGGGGCTTATCAGGCATTACAGGCACTTTTAGCGATAAATTAGATACCATCACGGTTAAATCAAACCATAAAAACTATACCGCTAAAAAATACGATTTTGATAAATTAAGAGTGTTCTACAACACTTGGAAAAACGATTATACCTTAAGCGTTATCGATACGGCTTTAGTAACATCGGATACTATTAACTACGCTAAAATGTATAAAGAGTTTCGGTTTAATAAAACCATCGATTCTATTCAGTTAAAGCTTCAATTAAAAAACACTACTACTGTAAATCATGAATTTGCCATTATGGGTATGGAGTTTTTAAATAACAATCCAGGCATAGAATACACAAGCATTGGCGTAAATGGTGCCAGTTTTAAATCTTATAAGCGCTGCGCCTATTTCGAGCAGCAATTAGAACTTTACAAACCCGATTTATTTATAGTTTCTATAGGCACTAACGATGCTTACATGCCAGAGAGCCGCTTTGATGCCGAGGAATATAAAAATAATTACAAGGCATTTTTAGATGAAATTCAACGCATCAATCCAAACTGTGCTATATTACTAACCGTTCCTAACGATAGTTATTACAAACGCAAATACCCAAACCCAAATACCATAAAACAACAACATATTATTTACGAACTTGCGCAAGAATACAACATGGCTGTTTGGGATTGTTTTGCGGTAATGGGCGGTTTAGGCTCCTCTAACCAATGGTATAAAAACAAACTTATGCTTAAAGATCGGATACATTTTAATAAATTAGGCTACAGCGTAAAAGCCGATGTATTATTAAACGCATTTGTAAACGCTTGGGCAAAATCAACCGGCAAAGATGCCACGCAATTATTAAATCATTTTAAACATTTAGATGAATAGGCTTTACGACATATTTACATTCTCGGAAGAATTTCCTTTAATTTTTACACAAGTTAATTTCTGGATATTTTTTGCTGTTGCCTACACCTTGTTTGGCTTATTTTATAAAAAAATAAAACAGCGAAACGCTTACCTTTTTCTTATTTCGCTTTTCTTTTACTACAAAACCAGCGGACTATTTATAGGGATTTTAATATTTAGTACCATTGTCGACTTTTTTATAGGCCGAAACATTTATAACAGTGAAAATAAAAACAAACGCTACCTATTAGTCACTCTAAGTGTGATTACCAATTTAACGGTACTCTGCTATTTTAAATACGCCTATTTCTTTACCGATTCGGTTAACATGTTGTTTCATACCGATTATCAAGTAGTCAATTGGCTTGCCGAATGGGGCAATCGTTTTAATGATCAGAGTTATTTTACCGTCGATAAAATTATCCTTCCCGTGGGGATTTCATTTTACACCTTTCAAACCATCAGTTATTCTGTAGATATCTTCCGCAGAAAACTAAAACCACTAGATTCCATAATAGATTTTGGTTTCTACGTGAGTTTCTTCCCCCAACTGGTGGCTGGACCTATTGTTAGAGCCGAAAATTTTGTGCCACAAATTTCGGCACCTACCATTTTAACCAAAGCCGATTTTGACAGCGGGACCTTCATGATTTTAAAAGGTCTGATTAAAAAAATGATTTTTGCCGATTTTATAGCCATGCATTTCCTAGATCGCGTATTCGATGCGCCCGAAATGTTTTCTGGTTTCGCAAACGTTATGGCCATGTTTGGGTACACCCTCCAGATTTATGGCGATTTTTCAGGTTATACCGATATTGCTATTGGGCTTGCCCTTTTAATGGGTTTCAAGCTACCCGTAAACTTTAATTCGCCTTATAAAGCCATCAATACAGGCGATTTTTGGAGGCGTTGGCACATCTCATTATCAACCTGGCTACGTGATTATTTATACATTCCATTAGGCGGAAACCGAAAAGGTTCTGTGGCTTCTTACATCATTTTAAGCATCATTATTTTAGGCACTTTATATGCCTACCAAGATCTAACTGTTGTGTTTGTAACCCTAGGTATTTGCCTAGCTATTTTCATCGCTTCGCTGTATAGTAAAACGGTCGAAAAACAAATCAATACCAACATCAACCTCATGCTTACCATGCTAATTGGTGGTTTATGGCACGGCGCTTCATGGAAGTTTGTCATCTGGGGTGGCCTTAACGGCTTAGGCATCGTAGTTTATAAATTCTGGCGCAAAATTAGTCCGTACGAAAACTACAACCAATGGTTTGTACGTTGGTGGAAAATCCTTGTAACCTTAATATTTATCACTTTTACACGCATCTATTTTAGAGGCGAAAGCATGGAACATATTGCAAAATGGTACACCCAAGTGGCGCATCATATGGACTGGCATTACGCTTGGGATATTTTGGTAAGTTATAAAGCCGTTTTCCTCGTTATGCTTTTAGGTTACATCACGCATTGGCTGCCAACATCTACCAAAACACGCATTGAAAGCCTATATGCCAACAGCCCAATTTACGCCAAAGTGGTAGTTTCTGTAGTGGTTGGTATTATATGTTATCAAGCCTTTTCAACCGATTTTCAACCTTTTATTTATTTTCAGTTTTAAAAATCACTTCGACAAATTCTGTGTGGCATGGTTACTCCTATTTGTGTTTTCATCTAAATTGATAAGCAAAAACTCCAATTTAGCACAAAAGACAGTTAAAAACCACGATGTCAGTCTGAACCTGTCGAAGACATTGCTTTTTTAATATAATACGAATAATGGCTAATAAAGTAACCCATTAATTCAAAAACACTTCGACAAGCTCTGTGTGACAAACAAATCCTATTTGGGTTTTATCTAAGTTGATAAGCAAAAACTCCAATTTAGCACAAAAGACAGTTAAAAACCACAATGTCAGTCTGAGCCTGTCGAAGACATTGCTTATTTTTTAGAATACGAATAATGGCTTATAAAGTAACCCATTAATTCAAAAACACATCGACAAGCTCTGTGTGACAAACAACTCCTATTTGTGTTTTCATTTAAATTAATAAGCAAAAACTCAATTTTAGCACAAAAGACAATTAAAATCCACGATGTCAGTCTGAGCCTGTCGAAGACATTGCTTATTTAATTCAAGTTTCGAATCAACAATCATTTAGAATTAAAACACCATATTTTAAAATTTGGGCGCAACCCTAAGGGGTCGGGCTATCCGCTGCAATCTTTTTTCTCCTTCCTCGAAAAAAGGATTTCCGCTACTATCCCTTGCGCGAAAAACAAGAACATCCATATTATCCAATGCTTGAACATGATTAATACAAATTAATATGTTTACACTAAAGAATCTTTCAGGTTTTAAAAGCATAACTGTTTGAAAAATTAAAATAGGTATAGTTTAAATTTTCCTGAAAACATTAATAAAACTTGCTCCTCTCTTCTTTTTGAAGGAAAATTTCAATTTCGTCGAAATTAGGAGGGTTAAAAGGATATAAAACATAAAACTTTTCATCTTCTAAAATAGTGTTATAAAAACCATTCTTTTTTACACTCCAAACATCTATGATGCTTACCCCAGTTCATCATCTAATTCATCTATTTTTTTACAGGGTTTTCTTTCCAAAACCATAGTCTTTTCAACTAAAAAACCACCTTAAAAATCGGTATATTTACATCAACTTAACTTTGATATAAGCTATGGAATGTATTTCTGTTTTCGACATGCTTAAAATTGGTGTTGGCCCCTCTAGCTCACATACTTTAGGACCTTGGCGCGCTGCCGAACGCTGGATAGCCGAATTAAAAAAAGCCAATCTGTTTGATAATGTCGAACAACTAAAAGTTGATTTATACGGTTCCTTATCCCTAACAGGAAAAGGCCATGCTACAGACTTCGCAGTAATACTTGGTTTATCAGGCGCAGACCCTGAAACCATACCAACCGAAGATATTAACCGCATTATAAGCACCGTTAAAAGTGAAAACACATTAAAGCTTAATAATGAAAAAACAATTCAGTTTAATCCGAGTGCTGACATTGTTTTCAACAAGAAATTTTTACCATTTCATGCCAATGGCTTAACATTTTCGGCAATTGTTAAAGGCAAAAAACACAAATCGACCTTCTACTCTATTGGTGGCGGATTTGTTGTTAAAGAGAACCGCAACAATTCAAAAAAGAATTTTGAAATTAAATGTGCCTTTCCTTACCCAGTCGATAAAGGTACCGAACTGCTTCATGCTTGTAAAACAACACAAAAATCGGTTTCCGATATCGTTCTTGAAAACGAAAAATCCATCCGTCCAGAATCAGAAATCGACTTCGAATTAAAACGCATTTGGGATACTATGTTAGACAGCATGTATCTGGGCTGCCATACCCAAGGCACACTTCCTGGCGGATTAAATGTACACCGACGTGCTTTCGATATTCATGAAAAACTAATCGGTTCTGCACCTTATAACACGCCTGTAGAATGGATTTATGCCATAAGACAAACTGAAGTGAAATTTAGACAAATCCTTAAATGGGTGAGCTGTTTTGCTTTAGCGGTTAACGAGGTAAATGCCTCCTTAGGTCGTGTAGTTACTGCGCCCACTAACGGCAGTGCAGGCGTAATTCCTGCTGTACTTATGTATTATCTGGTGATTGAAAATCACGATGGTAATTTTGAAGACATCAAACGCTTTCTACTCGTAGCCAGCGAAATTGGGAGCATCTTTAAAAAAGGCGCAACCATAAGTGCAGCTATGGGTGGTTGTCAAGCCGAAATTGGCGTTTCTTCTGCTATGGCTGCGGGGGCTTTATGCGAATTGCTTGGTGGAACCCCAGAGCAAGTTTTGGTTGCCGCCGAAATTGCTATGGAACATCATTTAGGTCTAACCTGCGACCCAATTGGCGGCTTAGTACAAATTCCATGTATCGAACGCAATGCTATGGGCGCAATAAAAGCTATTAATGCTTCCGAGTTAGCCTTAGACACCAATCCGGAAAACGTTAAAGTGCCTTTAGACAAAGTGGTTTCAACCATGTGGGAAACCGCAAAAGACATGAATACCAAATACAAAGAAACTAGCGAAGGTGGTTTGGCCGTAGGTGTGCATCTTAGTGATTGTTAATTAAAGCAAAACATGCAGGTTATAACAAATCTATAATCAATGGTGTTACTTTTAAAAACGTGGTAGTCAATAACAAAACCATACATTGAACTCCCGTACATTTTACCAACTAAAACAATTTGTTTTAGTACTTTTGTACCTCTAAAAATTTTAAGAAATGTCCACAGCTCAAAAAGAATACAAACGTGTTACCGTGAAAACTTTGGTTGATATGAAAAACCAAGGTGAAAAAATATCGATGCTTACTGCCTATGATTATACCATGGCAAAAATAGTCGATGGTGCCGGAATTGATGTCGTTCTTGTGGGCGATTCGGCAAGTAACGTTATGGCAGGACATGAAACCACCCTACCCATTACTTTAGATCAAATGATTTATCATGCTTCTTCAGTAGTGCGTGCTATTCATAGAGCTTTAGTGGTAGTCGATTTGCCTTTTGGAAGTTATCAAAGCGACCCTAAAGAAGCTTTGCGTTCTGCTATTAGAATCATGAAAGAAAGTGGTGCACATTCTGTAAAATTAGAGGGTGGAAAAGAAATAAAAGAATCGATTAAACGTATTCTAAACGCAGGTATTCCTGTTATGGGGCATTTAGGGTTAACCCCACAATCCATTTATAAATTTGGCACTTATACCGTTCGCGCTAAAGAAGACGAAGAAGCCAAGCGCCTTATTGCCGATGCTAAAATGTTAGAACGCATTGGCTGTTTTGCCATTGTTTTAGAAAAAATTCCTGCCAAATTAGCCAAGCAAGTTGCCGAAAGCGTAAGCATTCCTATTATTGGGATTGGCGCCGGCCCAGATGTAGACGGACAAGTTTTGGTTTTACATGATATGCTTGGTATG
Organism: Tamlana sp. I1; assembly: GCF_015355625.1. Classification (GTDB taxonomy): domain Bacteria; phylum Bacteroidota; class Bacteroidia; order Flavobacteriales; family Flavobacteriaceae; genus Pseudotamlana. The sequence continues at coordinate 6,398 of NZ_JACLAF010000020.1, read as the reverse complement.
ACTCACGAATTTCATCCCAGATTTTTACGCCGTTATTTGAATTTATATGATGATATGACTTCGGCCATCTCACAATATGTAGATGATGTTAAAACTAGAGATTTCCCTAATCAAAGTGAAAAATATTAGTGAACCATTTTCTTCTGAAGATCGCTGCATTTAGTAACTATCCAAAACCCTAAAATGTCTAAAGTTTTATCTAATAAATCCAATCTTCAAGTGCTTTTTGAAGACAATCACATTATTATCGTTAATAAACGGGCTGGGGATATTGTTCAAGGTGATAAAACAGGCGACAAACCTTTAAGCGACGTTGTAAAGGAATATATCAAAGATAAATACAACAAGCCTGGCAATGTGTATTTAGGCACGGTACACCGCTTAGACAGACCCACAACAGGACTTGTTATTTTTGCTAAAACAAGCAAAGTCCTTCCGCGACTTAATAGCCTATTTCTTTCTAAAGACATAAAAAAAACCTATTGGGCAGTGGTTAAAAACGAACCTCCAAAACCAGCCGATACCCTAACGCATTGGTTGGTTAAAAACCCTAAAAACAACAAATCGAAAGCGCATAGTAACGAGGTTCCTGGCAGTAAAAAAGCCATTCTTCATTATAAAGTTTTAAAAAAACTAGACCGTTACTTTTTACTTGAAATTAATTTAGAAACTGGTCGACACCACCAAATACGCTCACAATTAGCAACCATAGGTTGTGCTATTAAAGGCGATTTAAAATACGGTTTCGATCGCAGTAATAAAGATGCCAGCATTCACTTACACGCTAAACATATCGAATTTATCCACCCTGTGAAAAAAGAACCTGTTTTGGTTGATGCCCCTCTACCCGATGATGTAGTTTGGAAAGCCTGTTTATTTGATAGATGATGGTTGTTGGTGAAAATTAGTCTTTAGTCTTTAGTCTTTAGTAAAAATAAACTTTCTTCAATTAGAAAAAATATACATTAGACGGTAGACAAAATTAGCAATTAGCAATAGTCAAAATTAACTAATAACCAAAAACCATCAACCAATAACCAATAACCAATAACCAATAACCAAAATATTAATCTAGCAGTAAACGAGCTAAAGGCCGAGGGCAAAAAGCCAACAGCGAATAGTGAAAAACCAATAACCACCAACCAATAACTAAAAACCATAACCTAACTCCATTAAAAAGGCTTCGACAAGCTCTGCCTGACATTTTCGGAGATCAAATGAGATTTTTTATATAATCGGTAGACAGTAGACGAAATTAGCAATTTCCAATTAGCAATTAGCAATTAGCAAATTAACCAAAAACCATCAACCATCAACCAATAACCAATAACCAAAAACTAAAAACTAAAAACTAAAAACCCAAATATTAATCTAACAGTAAATTAGCTAAAGGCAAAAGGCAAATAGCCAACAGCGAATAATCAATAGTCAAAAGTCAAAATTAACTAATAACCAAAAACCATCAACCAATAACTAAAAACCCAAATATTAATCTAGCAGTAAACTAGCTAAAGGCAAAAAGCCAACACCGAATAGTGAATAGTCAATAGTGAATAGTGAATAGTGAAAACTAATAACCAAAAACCAGCAACCAATAACCAGCAACCAACAACTAATAACCAATAACCAAAAACCAGCAACCATCAACCAATAACTAATTCGGATACCGTATCTCCAAACGTACGCCTTCATTAAGTTGGCTTTCTAGTTTTAATTCGGCTTTGATTAAATGGGCGCGACTTTGCATATTTATAATTCCGGAGCCTTTTTTAATTGTTTTTTCATCGAAACCTTGGCCGTCGTCTTTTGCCGTAATTATTAAAAGTTCAGGGAGGAATTCTAGAGTTATTAGAATATTTTTCGCTTTTGAGTATTTTACCGAATTCGATAAAAACTCCTGAATAATCCTAAACAACACGATTTCATTCTTTTTATTTTCAATTTCGCCAGGTTCGCCAATAATTTCTAATTCAGCGGTATCAAAGCGCATTCTTCTTAAGCGTTCTATTTCGTTAACTAGTGCTTTAATAAAACCCATATCCGAAATCACTTCATTATTCAAGGTTTTGGCTAACGATCGTAATTCCGATAAACTTAATTTTACAGTTTCGGCAAGCTCAGAAATTTCAGCCTGAATCTGTGCAGAACCGTTGCGCTTTAAAACACTTAATTGCATACTAGCAAAGGTTAGAGATTGTCCAACATTATCATGCAACTCCATGCCAATATTTTTTAAAGTTTGCTCCTGAGTTTCTGTTTGCGCATGGGTTATTTCTTCTTGAATGGCTTGTTTTTGTAGCATGCGCTCTCGGAAAAGCTTGTTTTTTCGAATAATAAACATGACAAAAAAGGCAATTACTAAGCTTGTTACAATGATTAAAACAGCAATCATATAAAGCAGCAAATAGCGTTCGGCAGCTGTACTTGCCAGCCTTCTTCCAGAATCTATAATAAAAAACCAAGGCATAAATAACATCATAGCGCTACAAAAATATAAATTTCATCGCTGAAAAAAGGAAAACTAAACCTATAGAACTCCTGCTTACGCTATAAATCGTATTAAAACAATAGCTCATTAGGTTGAAGCTGTAAAGCTAAGGCTAATGTTTAAAATAATACAACTGCGTGTCTATTTTGTTGTTCTATTAAGTAAATAGTGTATCGAAGATGTAGCTGGCATCTAGGGTGCTTCATTAAAAGATGTTATATACAAACAATCTTATTTATAATTTGTAGAGTATTTTATATTATGTATACATACATGTACATTATATGGATTTACAATTAATTTCGTTAAACTAGTTGATGCTTTTTCTAAATGAGTACTTAAATTAAGTATACTTCGTCAAGCCAAATACAACATAGTAAGAGCAATTTATGTTTTAAACCAACTAAACGTAAAGACCTTTCATTATTAAACAAAAACAGCAGTAAAACTCAATACTTTTAAAAGTAAAAGTTTTACTGCTGATATAAAATGTTATAACATGGATTTATCCCAATTGTTTATCTCCAAAAGGTTTAAATAATTATAAATTATAATCACCTGTTCCTCCATGTCCTCTATTTAAAGGACTTACAGGGATATTACCGCTATTACCAAAACTAAAATTTATAGTACTGGCTTTAGAATAATTTTCGCGACCCGTTGGTGCAAAAAACAAGGTGTTTTGCCCATCTTTCTCTGGGTAAGCGGCTAAATACACACGTACACCATCCATGGTATACCCTTTATCTTGAGCTTCTTGTTCGGCGTAAGCCAAATAATTACGTAAATCCTCTAAAGACCACCAAAACGATTGGTGCTGGTTCTCAAATTTAGAAGCCCCTGCTTTATTAAACAAGGCGGCATTTTTTTCTTGCCAAGCCTTATTTAAATCTTGGGCTTCGTCTGTTGTAATCACTCCCTCTGGAATGTAAAAACTGGTTTGGGTTTCGCTTTCTTGCTCATCTTTAGAGCAGTTTAACAAAAATAAGCAAGCACATACACAAAGGCTTAGTTTTTTTAATGTAATAAAATGTTTCATAATTCTGGTTTTTATTTCGTACAAAACTACAAAATTTTACGCACAAAAAATCAAGTTCTTTTTGGTGGTTTACACCAGATTAACGCAAAAGTAAATGTTAGGTACATGAATAAGTTTGCGAGGATGTAAATTTGATTTCTTAAAAACTTATAATTCCAATCTCTAATTGGATTACCTAACTCATAGGTATAATAAATATCATAAAATGTTAATGGCGTGATGACCAACCACCACATAAAAATAGCTGCAGAAATATAAAAATATAACGATTTATAAAAATGTAAAATTTTATCACTTAATAAAGTTTCAATAAAATAAAGAGAAGTACATAATAAAATAATTCCTGCCCCAAACACAAATACGGCATCATAAAATTGGAAAAAAAACACCTCCCGATTCAAACCTATATATAGGATAGAAAAAAGTAGAAATATAATAGAACTTACGAAAATTATATTTTTAAACAATTTTGTAGATAAAATTTTATGATAAAAAAAAGAAAAAAACAAAGGAGCTCCAATATCCCAAAACAAAGTATAAAGCCAATGATTTTTTTCGAAAATAGTACCTACAAGAAAACTTAATATTTTATTAGAGTCTACAAATCGAGTATAAAGACAAAAAAGCTCACAAAAAGCAATATATATTAAAAAAAAAATAAAATATTTGGCAGCAGTACATCTATATCTATTATAAAAAAATATACCAGTACCTGCTGCCAAAAGCTCTACTCCATGAGTTAAAAAACTATAATGTTTTATTAAAAAGTCGCTCACAAAAACAATTATAGGTTAATAGCTCCCTTCCCCTCCTTGCCCTCTATTCAGTGGGCTTACAGGAATATCTTCATCATCACCAAAAAAACTCAAGTTTAAAGTAGCAGCTTTAGCCTTGGATTTGTTACCAGTAGGCACAATAAACATAGTGGATAGGTTTTTTTTGGTTTGTCCAGCGTTTTTACCATAAACTCCTAAATACACACGAACGCCCGTCATGGTGTAACCCAAACTATCCGATTGGTTTTTGGCATAGGCTAAGTAGTTTTCAATTTCTTCTAAAGAGAACTCTGTAGAACGGTTGTCCTTTTTTCTACCTTGTTTTGCGGCTGCAGAATCCACGGCTTTTTGTCTGAACTCCGTCCAGTTGTTATTTAGTTCTTTGGCTTCATCAATGGTAATTAAACCCTTTGGCTTTACAATTTTAGTTTCGGTTTCGTTTGCCGCAACAGGTTTTACACAGAAATAATAAGTTAAAAAGGCTCCAACAATGAAACCTAAAATAGCGTAGGCTAATTTTTTCATTTTAATAAAATTTTGGTTAATGGTTAATAAAAGCTAAAAGTAGTAAAAAGTTTCAAGACTGTAAGATTTTCACTAATAACATCTGGAGGCATCTTTATTCTATTCTTAATTGCACTTAAACTTCAGCCTAACAATTTCTAATCATTCAAAAATAAACAGTGATACAAAAGTATTTAAGCCACCTAAAGCCAATAAGTCTTAACGCGTTTCTTAACAAAACAAACTCTAATTTGGAGAATGGCGTCTTTTTAGCTAAGTTTATATTAGGTTAATAAAATAACCCGAGTGTTATAGAAAAAAGAATCAAGCATCGGAGAATTGCTTCTAAAACAGTATAAAAGACTAAATAAAAGTAAGCAGAGGCCGTTTCTTTATCGTATTATTAAATCACATATTAAAATTAATTAATTGAAAAAATTTCAATGAACTCTTTTCAAATCACACCCTTAAAAAAAATATTATGAAAAAAACTGTATTATCAATCGTTACTTTTGTTGCTCTTTTTATTGTTTCTTGTGAAGGTCCGCAAGGCCCTCCAGGAGCCGATGGAATATCCATAGACATTGTTGGGCAAACCTATGAAATTACAAACGTTAATTTTTCGGCTACCCAAGATCTTGAACGCTTTTTCTTCCCAAATAACCTTGTTGATGGCGATGCGGTTTTAGTATATCGCTTAGAAGGTGTCGATAATGGTTTAGATATCTGGGAACCTTTACCTACGGCCACTATTTTCTTTGACGACGGAGGCTTTTTTCAATACCGTTTTAATTACACCATAGGCGATGTTGATATTATTGCCGAAAGTGATGACCTAAATGCTATTGGAGCTGATTTAATGTTAAATCAAACTTTTAGAATTGTGGTGATGCCTTCTGATATGGCTGCTACTATTAATACCAACAAATTAGAAGACGTGATGAAGTATTTGAATATAAAAGAAATGGATATTCAGAATATAAAATAAAGCATCCTAATCTGTTATTAAAACCCCACTTTTTAAAGACTTAAAAAGTGGGGTTTTTAGTTAGGCGCATTCAGAATTTAGCTTACTTACATAATAATCAAATATAAAAACCAAGAATTGATTAAATATCAGTCTTGGTTTTTTGTTTTTTTATTAAAATCTTGATGTATTAGAGTTTTTAGGTGCTAATTGAACATAGCATAGCTATCCCTGTAAAGTTTTTAAAACAACTAAAATCTAGGCAGCTTTTTGAACTTGGCTATTTTGTTTTCGTCTACCTATTTCCAGAGCATTGGCGGTATGTATTCCGAAGAATATCCAGAGGGCTTCGGTGGCTTTTGTTTTAGCTTTTATGCGTTTGAGATGGTAATATTCCTTTTCCTTTCCAAAACTCCCTTCTAATCTGGTTGCCCGTTCCTTGGTAATTGCAGCCTTAAGTTGGTTCTCCTGCTTATAGTTTTTAGGAAGCTTCCCTTTACGCTTGAAGTCCGTTTTGATATTGTTTTTAGTCACAAAATTCCTGTTCTTATTTGTGGCATATATAGCATCTGCACCTACTATTTTTACTTTTCTTTTTGTTAGTGATTGTGCTTTGTAAATAGA
>NZ_JACLAF010000001.1 GCF_015355625.1 Tamlana sp. I1 | reverse complement strand
CTAAACTATTTTATTAATAGAAGTACAAATGCTTCTGCAGAATCCTTTAATGCCAAAATTAAAGCTTTTAGAACGCAGTTCAGAGGCGTGAGAAACGTAAAATTCTTCCTCTATAGATTAACTACTATTTTTGCTTAATTCTAAAATCCCACAACTTTTGCTCTTGATCCATAAAAACAGTAAAGTAAACCTTTATAAAAAGACATAAAAAAACCCCACTTAAAGTGAGGTTTTTTTGAGCCGATGGAGGGACTCGAACCCACGACCTGCTGATTACAAATCAGCTGCTCTAGCCAGCTGAGCTACATCGGCTTATTTAACGGGTGCAAATATAATCGCAATTTTTTTATCTGCAAGCAATCCGTTAAAAAATTTTAGCTTAAAGCATTAATTTTTTCAATTAAAGCTCTCCCCTTTTCTTCTAGCTCATTATTAATAGCTTTAAAATGTGCTTTTGGGTTTTCTGCTTTTGTATTTACTTTAACAATTAATTCATCAAAAGTTTTAATTGCTTCGTCAATAATCGCTTCACTTTTCTTGGTGTCTTTGTCGGTATTTGAATATTCCCAAACATAAACTGCTTCTATAATATCACCTAAAACATAATTAATGTCTTTTTTTAGGTCTCTAACATTTGCCATAATTTCTTAATTTATTTTACGCAAAATTACATATAAACTTCCAATAGCAAGCCTTTTTAAGATATATTTTGCAGTGTAAATGCGCTTGAATAATTATTAAACGCTTATTTTTTAAAGAAGATTTTAAAACTATTCCCCTGAATAACGCACAAAATTACGTGGGGTTTCATAAAGTGTAATTTCAAGATGTAATTGATGCTCTAACTTTGGTTTTAACTTATTATAAATAACCACAGCAATATTTTCGGCAGTAGGGTTTAAATCTTTAAATTCGGGCACATCTAGATTTAAGTTTTTATGATCGAAAGCGGCTTCAACTTCTTCAGCAATAAGAGTTCTTAAAATTTTAATGTCGATTACATATCCGGTTTCTTCATCGATATCCCCTGTAACACTTACAATAAGTTCGTAATTATGCCCATGGTAATTGGGATTGTTACATTTTCCGAAAATTTTATCATTTTTTTCAAAACTCCAATCCTTTCTATATAACCGATGTGCCGCATTAAAATGTGCTTTTCTGCTTACCGTTGCCCTCATGACGTTACTTTTATATTATCGTAGAATTTATCAAAAATCACTTTAAACCAAGCCGTATATAAGTCTGGGTTTTTAGCAATATCGTCCTTTACAGCTTCTAAAGGCATCCATTTCCAACTAGCAACTTCGTCTGGATTAATATTAGGCTCACCATTGTAAGTCCCCAACATAATATGGTCGTATTCGTGTTCGGTTAAGCCATTATCAAACGGCGCTTTGTATATAAAAGAAATAGATTCTTCTAAATCTACAACAAAACCCATTTCTTCTTGCAAACGCCTTTTTCCAGCTTCTAGATTAGATTCACCATCACGCTGATGGCTGCAACAAGTGTTCGTCCACAGTCCTGGCGAATGGTATTTTCCTAAAGCACGCTGCTGTAACATTAATTCATTTTTATCATTAAAAACAAAAACAGAAAATGCACGATGAAGTAACGCTTTTTCGTGCGCTTCCATTTTAGGCATTAATCCAATTTTCTCATCCTTTTCGTTTACAAGAATTACTTCTTCTTCTTTCATCTGTTATTATTTTTTTAAGCATTTGTACTCATGTAATTCGCTAAACACATAATGATTTACATTAAATAATTAGCAAATACTAGTTTCATAGTAAACAAAAATACCATCTAAATTTTGAATACCATATTAATCCAATTAGAAATTTAAAAAGTACACACATCTTCAATTCTTATTCAAGTTATATATTATCTTTGCAACCCATTTGCACTAAGATATATGAGCTTTTTAAAAGAAATACAACGACGCAGAACTTTTGGAATCATTTCGCATCCCGATGCTGGTAAAACCACATTAACCGAAAAATTATTACTTTTTGGTGGTGCGATACAAGAAGCAGGCGCTGTAAAAAGTAATAAAATTAAAAAAGGAGCTACAAGTGACTTTATGGAAATTGAGCGTCAGCGTGGAATTTCTGTAGCAACTTCGGTATTGGCTTTTGAATACAATGGCATCAAAATTAATATTCTAGATACACCAGGTCACAAGGATTTTGCCGAAGATACTTTTAGAACACTTACTGCTGTTGATAGTGTAATTGTGGTGATTGATGTTGCCAAAGGGGTCGAGGAACAAACTGAAAAATTAGTTGAAGTTTGTCGCATGCGCAATATTCCTATGATTGTGTTTATTAACAAAATGGACCGTGAAGGAAAAGATGCTTTTGAATTGCTTGATGAAATAGAACAAAAATTAGGCTTGCATGTAACACCTTTAAGTTTCCCGATTGGCATGGGTTACGACTTTAAAGGTATTTATAATATTTGGGAGAAAAACATCAATCTTTTTAGTGGTGATAGCAGAAAGAACATTGAAGAAACCATTGAAGTTTCAGATTTAGACTCGAAAGAATTAAATAATCTGGTAGGCGATAAAGCTGCTGAAACACTTCGTGAAGAATTGGAGCTAGTTGAAGGTATTTATCCCCCTTTTGATAATGAAGAGTATTTAAACGGAAGCTTACAACCTGTATTTTTTGGTTCGGCTTTAAATAGTTTTGGGGTTCGCGAATTATTAGATTGTTTTGTGGAAATCGCTCCAAAACCACAACCTAAACAAAGTGAAGAACGCCTAGTAAAACCTGAAGAAGATAAATTTACAGGATTTGTTTTTAAAATCCACGCTAATATGGATCCTAATCATAGAAACCGTTTAGCGTTTATTAAAATTGTATCGGGAGAATTTAAAAGAAATGCACCGTATTTACATGTTCGTCACAATAAAAAAGTAAAATTTTCGAGTCCGAATGCTTTTTTTGCTGAAAAGAAGGAAATTGTTGAAATCTCTTACCCAGGTGATATTGTAGGATTACAAGATACCGGAAATTTTAAAATTGGTGATACGCTTACTGAAGGCGAAGGACTAAATTATAAAGGTATTCCAAGCTTTTCTCCAGAACACTTTAGATATATTAATAATGCAGACCCTTTAAAATCTAAACAGCTATTTAAAGGTATCGACCAGCTTATGGATGAAGGTGTGGCGCAATTATTTACCTTAGAACTTAACGGAAGAAAAGTAATTGGAACCGTTGGTGCCTTACAATATGAGGTTATTCAATACCGATTAGAACATGAATATGGAGCTAAATGTACTTATGAAAACTTAAATGTACATAAAGCCTGTTGGGTAGATCCTACCAATTCTAAAACAGAAGAATACAAAGAATTTGTAAGAGTAAAACAACGCTATTTAGCTAAAGATAAACGCAATCAGTTAGTTTTCTTAGCCGATTCGCCATTTTCATTACAAATGACACAACAAAAATATCCAAACATAAAACTACATTTTACATCAGAATTTGATTAAACCTTTTTATAAAATTATATATCTAATTGATTAAATTATGAAGACTAACGTAAAGTTTGAACGTAATAGCGATATTACCATTTCCTACGATCCTTTCGTATGTGCACAATCTGATATTTGTACAAAAAGCCTTCCGGAAGTTTTTAGAAACTCTGTAATTCCCTGGATAGACCTTGAAGGCGAATCTACCGATAAAATAATTACACAAATAAGAAAATGCCCATCGGGAGCTTTAAAATTTAAAATCAACAAAGAAGAACTCGTTTATTAATCGCATCTAACATTGCTTAAACGAACAAAAAAAGCCTTTGAAAAATTTTCAAAGGCTTTTTTGTTATATCAATTTTGCATAAGTCTATGCTTGTCCCGTTGGGCCAAAATTTAGTGGGATTGGTGGCTGCTCATAATCTTTAATTTCACCGTGAGCATTTTCAAAACGTGCTATGTTATCACCTAAAGCCTTTAATAAACGCTTTGCATGTTGTGGCGTTAAAATAATTCTAGATTTTACCTTGTTTTTTGGAACACCTGGCATAATATTCACGAAGTCTACTACAAATTCTGAAACAGAATGGTTGATAATCGCTAAGTTAGAATAAGTTCCTTCAGCAACTTTCTCGTCTAACTCTATGTTTATTTGCCCTTGATTTTGTTTTTCTTTTTCGTCTGCCATATTTAAATATTTTTTCCAATATAGAGGAAATGTTTTTAAAGCTTTGATTTTATATTAAAAAAGCCTTCAAGTATAAAGATACAAGAAGGCTAATCTTTTTAAGATTCCCGCTTTACTCATCTACACTTACCTCCAAAAAGGTATTCGTGAATCTTCGATTTCGCGGGAATGCTTTAATTATAATTTAATTCTTGCTTTACTTGCATCATTTCGTCAAATTCTTCTTTTGAACCCACGATGATATCAGAATAACTTCTCATACCTGTACCTGCTGGAATTCTATGACCAACAATTACATTCTCTTTCAAGCCTTCTAAAGCATCAACTTTACCTGCTACTGCAGCTTCGTTTAATACTTTAGTTGTTTCTTGGAACGATGCCGCAGAAATAAACGATTTTGTTTGAAGCGATGCTCTCGTAATACCTTGTAGTATTGGAGTTGCCGTTGCAGGCTGTGCATCTCTAGCAACAACAAGCGCTTTATCTTCACGACGTAAAATAGAATTCTCATCTCTTAATTGACGAGGTGAAACTATTTGTCCTGGTTTAAGTGTAGACGAATCTCCAGCATCTTCAATCACTTTCATTCCGAAGATATCATCATTTTCTTTAATGAAATCTGCTTTATGAGCTAATTGATCTTCTAAGAAAATCGTATCACCAGAATCGATAATTCTAACTTTACGCATCATTTGTCTTACAACAACTTCGAAGTGCTTATCGTTAATCTTCACACCTTGTAATCGGTAAACTTCTTGTACTTCGTTTACTAAATATTGTTGAACCGCAGAAGGGCCTTTAATATTTAAAATATCGTTTGGTGTAATAGAACCATCAGATAATGGCATACCAGCTTTTACATAATCATTCTCTTGTACTAAGATTTGATTAGATAATTTCACTAAGTATTTCTTAACATCACCTAATTTAGATTCTACGATAATCTCACGGTTACCTCTTTTAATTTTTCCGAAAGAAACCACACCATCAATAGCAGAAACAACTGCTGGGTTAGATGGGTTACGTGCTTCGAATAATTCGGTTACACGAGGAAGACCACCTGTAATATCCCCTGCTTTAGCCGATTTACGAGGAATCTTAACTAAAATTTTACCAACATTAATTTTATCGCCATCATCAATCATAAGGTGAGCGCCAACTGGTAAGTTGTAAGAACGCATCGTTGCCCCGCTTGAATCTTCGATATGAAGTGTTGGGATAAGCTTTTTGTTTCTAGATTCAGAAATTACTTTTTCTTGGAAACCTGTTTGCTCATCAATTTCAACTTGGTAAGTTACCCCTTGTTCGATGTTTTCGTACTTCACTCGACCAGCGAATTCAGAAATAATTACACCGTTATATGGATCCCAAGTACAAACCACATCTCCTTTAGTTAATTCTTGACCATTTTTAACAAAAATAGTAGAACCATAAGGAATGTTATTAGTACTTAATACAATACCTGTTTTCTTATCTGTAAGTTTAATTTCAGAAGTTCTAGAAATTACGATATCAATCTCGTTTCCTTCACTATCCTGACCTTTAACTGTTTTTAAATCTTCAATTTCAGCAACACCGTTAAATTTAACAGCTAATTTGTTTTCTTCTGAAATGTTACCTGCAATACCACCTACGTGGAATGTACGAAGTGTTAACTGTGTACCAGGCTCACCAATTGATTGTGCAGCAACTACACCAACAGCTTCACCACGTTGTACCATTTTACCTGTAGCTAAGTTACGACCGTAACATTTAGCACAAATTCCTTGTAAAGCTTCACAAGTTAAGGCTGAACGTACTTCTACACTTTCAATTGGAGATGCTCCTATTACTTTCGCAACAGCATCATCAATTAATTGTCCTGCAGAAGCTAATTTTTCTTCAGTTAAAGGATTGTATACATCGTTTAATGAAACACGACCAACAATTCTTTCTTGTAAAGTTTCAACAACTTCATCATTCTTTTTCAATGGTTCAACTTCAACACCTCTTAACGTACCACAATCTTCAGTATTAATGATAACATCTTGAGAAACATCTACTAAACGTCTAGTTAAGTAACCTGCATCGGCAGTTTTAAGAGCCGTATCCGCAAGACCTTTACGTGCACCGTGCGTAGAGATGAAGTATTCTAAAATTGAAAGTCCTTCCTTAAAGTTAGAAAGAATCGGGTTTTCAATAATCTCTCCACCACCAGCATTCGATTTTTTAGGTTTCGCCATTAATCCACGCATACCTGTAAGCTGACGAATCTGTTCTTTAGATCCACGAGCTCCAGAATCAAGCATCATAAATACCGAGTTAAATCCTTGTTGGTCTTCACGAATACGCTTCATAGACAATTCAGTCAATTCAGCATTTGTAGAAGTCCAAATATCAATAACTTGGTTATAACGTTCGTTGTTGGTAATAAGTCCCATGTTATAGTTACCTGTAATTCCATCAACTAAACCATTGGCTTTATCAATCATTCCTTGTTTTTCTGGTGGAATGATAATATCCCCTAAACTAAATGATAAACCACCTTGGAAAGCGAATTTAAATCCTAAAGTTCTAATAGCATCTAAGAAATCGGCAGTTTCAGGAACTGAAGTTACCTTAAGAATATCACCAATAATATCTCTTAATGACTTTTTAGTAAGTACTTCATTGATATATCCAGCTGCTTGTGGTACGTGTTGATTAAATAATACACGACCAACAGTAGTTTCAATAATCATTGGAGCAAGTTTACCATCCTCATTAATATCGATAGTTCTTACTTTAATTCCAGCGTTTAAGTCTACTCTTTGCTCATTGAAAGCAATTTGAACTTCCTCTGGAGAATAAAACGTTAAACCTTCACCTTTAACTTGAACTTCTGGAGTAGATTTACGTAGCTTGGTCATATAGTAAAGACCAAGTACCATATCTTGAGAAGGTACCGTTACAGGAGAACCATTTGCTGGGTTTAAGATATTATGAGAAGCCAACATTAACATCTGGCATTCTAAAATAGCTTCTGGCCCTAATGGTAAATGCACCGCCATCTGGTCACCATCGAAATCGGCGTTGAATGCCGTACATACTAATGGGTGTAATTGGATTGCTTTTCCTTCAATTAATTTTGGTTGAAAAGCTTGAATCCCTAAACGGTGTAAAGTAGGCGCACGGTTTAGTAATACTGGATGTCCTTTAAGAACGTTTTCCAAGATATCCCAAACCACAGGCTCTCTTTTATCTATAATTTTCTTTGCAGATTTTACTGTTTTAACAATACCTCTTTCAATTAATTTTCTAATTACGAAAGGCTTGTAAAGCTCAGCTGCCATGTTTTTAGGCAATCCACATTCAAATAATTTTAATTCTGGTCCTACAACAATTACCGAACGTGCTGAATAATCCACACGTTTACCAAGTAAGTTTTGACGGAAACGACCTTGCTTACCTTTTAATGAATCTGATAAAGATTTTAAAGGTCTGTTAGAATCTGTTTTTACTGCTGAAGACTTACGGGTGTTATCGAATAATGAATCGACAGACTCTTGAAGCATACGTTTTTCGTTACGTAAAATAACTTCAGGAGCTTTAATTTCAACCAATCTTTTAAGACGGTTGTTACGAATGATAACACGACGGTATAAATCATTTAAATCAGACGTTGCAAAACGACCACCATCTAATGGTACTAATGGACGTAATTCTGGCGGAATGATTGGAATGACTTTCATAATCATCCACTCAGGACGATTCTCTCTATTTTGATTTGATTCACGTAAAGATTCTACAACTTGTAAACGTTTTAAAGCTTCCGTTTTACGTTGTTTAGACGTTTCGGTATTTGCTTTGTGACGTAACTCGTATGATAAAGCTTCTAAATCAATTCTTGCTAATAAATCAATTAGACATTCAGCACCCATTTTCGCTAAGAATTTGTTAGGGTCTGTATCGTCTAAATACTGATTATCTTGAGGAAGGGTTTCAAGAATATTTAAGTATTCTTCTTCAGTTAAGAAGTCCATTTTTTGTAATGGTTCACCTTCTTCATTTTTAGCATTACCAGGTTGAATAACTACGTAACGTTCGTAGTAAATTATCATATCTAATTTCTTAGAAGGTAATCCTAATAAATAACCAATTTTATTTGGTAACGAACGGAAGTACCAAATGTGAGCCACAGGAACTACAAGGTTGATGTGTCCTACTCTGTCACGACGTACTTTCTTTTCTGTTACTTCTACACCACAACGGTCGCAAACGATTCCTTTGTAGCGAATTCTTTTATATTTACCACAAGCACATTCGTAATCCTTAACAGGACCGAAAATACGCTCACAGAACAAACCATCACGCTCTGGTTTGTGAGTTCGATAATTGATAGTTTCAGGCTTTAAAACCTCACCTCTAGACTCTGCCAAAATAGACTCTGGTGATGCTAAACCAATGGAGATTTTATTAAACCTCTTAACTGTATTTTTATCTTGTTTTCTTGCCATTTTCTTAAGTTTTAAGTTTCCAGTCCCAGTGTTCAGTTTTCACTAAACACTGAACTGTTAACTATTTTTTACTCTTCTAATCTGATGTCTAATCCTAAACCTTTCAATTCGTGCATAAGTACGTTGAATGATTCTGGTAATCCTGGATCTGGCATTGGCTCTCCTTTTACGATTGCTTCGTAAGTTTTAGCTCTACCAATAACATCATCAGATTTAACCGTCAATATTTCTCTTAGGGTAGCTGAAGCACCGTATGCTTCAAGTGCCCATACTTCCATCTCTCCAAAACGCTGACCACCAAATTGTGCTTTACCACCTAATGGTTGTTGTGTAATTAAAGAGTAAGGTCCTATAGAACGTGCGTGCATTTTATCATCAACCATGTGTCCTAGTTTCAGCATGTAAATCACACCAACTGTTGCTGGTTGATCGAAACGCTGACCAGTTCCACCATCGTATAAATACGTATGACCATATCTTGGAATTCCAGCTTCATCTGTAAATCCGTTAATTTGATCGATTGTAGCACCATCAAAAATTGGTGTCGCATATTTACGACCTAATTTTTGTCCAGCCCATCCTAATACCGTTTCATAAATCTGCCCGATGTTCATACGTGATGGTACACCAAGTGGATTTAATACAATATCAACAGGCGTTCCATCTTCTAAGAATGGCATATCTTCTTGACGAACGATACGAGCAACAATACCTTTGTTACCGTGACGTCCTGCCATTTTATCACCTACTTTAAGTTTACGTTTTTTAGCAATGTAAACTTTAGCTAATTTTATAATACCTGCTGGTAATTCATCTCCCACAGAAATTGTAAACTTCTCACGACGTAAAGAACCTTGTAAGTCGTTTTCTTTAATTTTGTAGTTGTGAATTAAATCGGCAACTAATTGATTGGTATGATCATCAGTGGTCCATTTT
The DNA here is from genome assembly GCF_015355625.1 of Tamlana sp. I1. Lineage (GTDB taxonomy): Bacteria > Bacteroidota > Bacteroidia > Flavobacteriales > Flavobacteriaceae > Pseudotamlana. The sequence goes on along the minus strand of NZ_JACLAF010000001.1, from coordinate 347,815 downwards.
CCAGACACTAAATGCGCATAATCATCAACAGCATTTAACATTTTAAGTGTGAATTTTTTACCTTTTGGTAATACTTCTTCACCTAAATCATTAAAAATACCTTGAGCAGTTTTTCCATTTACAATGTTGAATAGTTTATCAACTAAAACATCTTTTAAATCGTCAAACTTTCTATCGTATTGCGCTTCTAAAGCAAGAATATCATCTTTATCTTGCGCTCTTTTACGTTTATCTTTTACGGCTCTAGCGAATAATTTCTTTTCAATAACAACACCATTTAAAGATGGTGAAGCTTTTAAAGAAGCATCTTTTACATCTCCAGCTTTATCACCAAAGATCGCACGTAATAATTTTTCTTCAGGAGTTGGATCAGATTCACCTTTTGGCGTAATCTTACCAATAAGAATATCGCCAGGTTTAACCTCGGCACCAACGCGAATCATTCCGTTTTCATCTAAGTCTTTAGTAGCCTCTTCAGAAACGTTAGGAATATCGTTAGTTAATTCTTCGTTACCTAATTTCGTATCTCTAACTTCAAGAGAATACTCATCGATATGGATAGAAGTAAAGATATCTTCACGAACTACTTTTTCAGAAATTACAATCGCATCCTCAAAGTTATACCCTTTCCAAGGCATGAAGGCAACTTTCATATTTCTACCTAAAGCAAGCTCTCCTTTTTGAGTCGCATACCCTTCACATAAAACTTGACCTTTAGTAACGATATCACCTTTAACAACAATAGGTTTAAGATTGATAGACGTGCCTTGATTCGTTTTTCTGAATTTTACTAATTGGTATGTTTTAATATCGCTATCAAAACTTACTTTAGCTTCATCTTCAGTACGATCGTATCTAATTTTAATTTCTTTAGCATCAACATAAAGTACTTCTCCTCGTCCTTCAGCATTAATTAATACTCTAGAATCTGAAGCTACTTGACGCTCTAAACCAGTTCCTACAATTGGTGCATCTACTCTTAATAATGGCACGGCTTGACGCATCATGTTAGATCCCATCAAGGCTCTATTCGCATCATCATGCTCTAAGAATGGAATTAAAGAAGCCGAAATTGAAGAAATTTGATTTGGCGCAACATCAGTATAATGTAATTCGCTAGGATCAATTACAGGGAAGTCACCTTCCATTCTTGCAATTACTTTATCATGAAGAATTTTACCATCGTTATCAACTTTTACAGTTGCTTGTGCGATTAATTTTTCTTCTTCCTCTTCTGCACTTAAATAAGTTGGTTCATTTTTAATATCAACAACACCATCAGTTACTTTTCTATAAGGCGTTTCGATGAATCCCATTGGGTTCACTTTTGCATAAACAGAAAGTGAAGAAATTAAACCAATGTTTGGTCCCTCTGGTGTTTCAATAGGACATAAACGTCCGTAGTGCGTATAGTGAACATCACGTACTTCGAAACCTGCACGCTCTCTAGATAAACCTCCTGGTCCAAGAGCTGATAAACGACGCTTGTGCGTGATTTCAGCAAGTGGATTGGTTTGATCCATAAATTGAGATAACTGGTTTGTACCGAAGAAAGAATTAATTACAGACGATAAAGTCTTAGCATTAATTAAATCTATTGGAGTAAATACCTCGTTATCACGAACGTTCATACGCTCACGAATAGTACGTGCCATACGTGCTAAACCAACACCAAACTGAGATGATAATTGCTCACCAACAGTACGTACACGACGGTTAGATAAGTGATCAATATCATCAATCTCTGCTTTAGAGTTGATAAGCTCGATTAAATATTTTATAATGGTAATGATATCTTCTTTGGTAAGCACTTGCTTGTCCATTCCAATATCAAGACCTAATTTTTTGTTCATTCTATAACGACCAACCTCTCCTAAAGAGTAACGTTGATCTGAAAAGAATAATTTATCTATAATACCACGTGCTGTTTCCTCATCTGGCGGCTCAGCATTACGTAGTTGTCTGTAAATATGTTCAACAGCCTCTTTTTCAGAGTTTGTTGGATCTTTTTGAAGCGTATTGTGAATAATGGCATAATCACCTTGTTCAGTACTTTCTTTGTGTAAAAGAATCGTCTTTACATCAGCTTCAAGAATTTCTTCTATATTATCTTTGTCAAGAATGGTATCACGATCAAGCACAATCTCGTTACGCTCGATAGATACAACCTCTCCCGTATCTTCATCAACAAAATCTTCATGCCATGTATTTAATACACGTGCAGCTAATTTTCTTCCTAAATATTTCTTTAATCCAGATTTTGAAACTTTAGCTTCTTCGGCTAAATCAAAAATCTCTAAAATGTCTTTATCACGCTCGAAACCGATAGCACGGAAAAGCGTAGTAACAGGTAATTTTTTCTTTCTATCAATGTAAGCATACATTACCTGGTTAATATCTGTAGCAAACTCAATCCACGATCCTTTGAAAGGAATAACTCTTGCTGAATATAATTTTGTTCCATTAGCATGGAAAGATTGCCCGAAGAAAACTCCTGGCGAACGGTGCAATTGAGAAACAACAACACGTTCTGCACCATTAATACAAAAAGTTCCAGAAGGCGTCATGTAAGGAATAGTTCCTAAGTACACATCTTGAACAATGGTTTCGAAATCCTCATGTTCAGGGTCTGTACAATATAACTTTAACCTAGCCTTTAGCGGAACGCTGTAAGTAAGTCCTCTCTCAATACACTCTTCAATAGCGTATCTTGGTGGATCTACGAAGTAATCTAAAAATTCTAATACGAATTGATTACGAGAATCTGTAATTGGAAAGTTTTCCATGAAAGTATTGTAAAGACCTTCATCACCTCTTTCCTCTGATTTAGTTTCTAGTTGGAAAAAATCCTGGAAGGATTTAATCTGAATATCCAAGAAGTCTGGATATTCCGTTCTATTTACAATAGAAGAGAAATTTAATCTTTCAGCTTGTGTTGATAACATCAATGGACGGAATTTTGATTAAAAAAAATAATAGTAACGTATATAACTGTTATATACGCAAAATGGTTTAGATCTGAAGACGATTCTTCAGACCTAAACCTTTATGTGTTTAAGGTACTAAGCTTACTTAAGCTCAACCTCTGCTCCAGCCTCTTCTAAAGATGCTTTTAATGCTTCAGCTTCGTCTTTAGAAACTGCTTCTTTGATTGCACTTGGTGCATCGTCAACTAAACCTTTAGCTTCTTTTAATCCTAAACCAGTTAATTCTTTAACTAATTTTACAACTGCTAATTTAGAACCACCAGCCGCTTTTAAAATAACATCAAATTCAGTTTGAGCTTCTTCAGCTTCACCACCTGCAGCAGGACCAGCAACAGCAACTGCAGCAGCAGCAGCAGGCTCGATACCATACTCATCTTTTAATATAGTTGCTAACTCATTTACTTCTTTTACAGTAAGGTTAACTAATTGTTCTGCGAAATCTTTTAAATCTGCCATTTTTCTATCGTTTTAATAATTTTGTAATAATATATTTGTAATAAAGTGCGTACTATTTAAGACTATCCTTCTTTTTCAGATAGTGTTTTAATAAGTCCTGCTATTGTGCTACCACCTGATTTAAGTGCAGAAACAACGTTTTTAGCAGGAGATTGTAATAAGCCAATAATCTCACCTAATAACTCTTCTTTAGACTTGATATCTACTAACATGTCTAACTGAGCGTCACCAATGTAAACCGCTTCCTCAATAAAAGCTCCTTTTAATAAAGGCTTTTCTGATTTCTTACGGAAGGTTTTAATTAATTTAGCTGGTACGTTACCTGTTTCAGAATACATCACAGATGTATTTCCTTTAAGCACTGAAGGTAAATCTCCAAAATCACGATCTGAAGCTTCCATTGCTTTTGCAAGTAATGTATTTTTAACAACTGCCATTTGTACGTTTGCTTTAAAAGCAGCACGACGTAAATCTGAGGTAGTACCCGCGTTTAATCCTGAAATATCTGCTAAATAGATATTTGCGTTATTAGCTAAGTCTGCAGTTAATTCCTCAATTACTAATGATTTTTCTTCTCTTGTCATAATAAAAGTTTTAACTTAATTAACCAACTTTAGGATCAACAGCGATACTTGGGCTCATTGTAGAAGACATAAAGATGCTTTTTACGTATACCCCTTTTGCAGTTGTTGGTTTCAATTTAATTAATGTTGTTAATAATTCATTTGCATTGTCTGCAATTTTATCAGCACTAAATGATGCTTTTCCTATAGCAGCGTGTACAATACCAGTTTTGTCAACTTTAAAGTCAATTTTACCAGCTTTTACTTCTGTTACAGCTTTAGCAACATCCATAGTTACTGTACCTGTTTTTGGGTTAGGCATTAAACCACGAGGACCTAATACACGTCCTAAAGGACCTAATTTACCCATAACGCTTGGCATAGTAATAATAACATCTACATCGGTCCAACCACTCTTGATTTTATCAAGGTACTCGTCTAAACCTACATAATCAGCACCAGCTTCTTTAGCTTCTGCTTCTTTATCTGGTGTTACTAATGCTAATACTTTTACATCTTTACCAGTACCATGAGGAAGAGATACAACACCTCTTACCATTTGATTTGCTTTACGAGGATCTACTCCTAAACGTACTGCGATATCCACAGACGCATCAAATTTCGTATTGGTAATTTCTTTTACTAAGGCCGATGCATCTTCTAATGAATATACTCTTCCTTTTTCTAATTTCGCTAAAGCTTCTTTTTGCTTTTTTGTTAATCTTGCCATTTTCTAATGTCTTTTATAGATTAAGAAGGAAATTTCCCTGTTACAGTTATTCCCATTGATCTTGCTGTACCAGCAATCATTTTCATAGCCGACTCTGGAGTAAATGCATTTAAATCTACCATTTTGTCTTCTGCTATAGTCTTGATCTGATCCCAAGATACTTTAGCTACTTTTTTACGGTTTGGCTCCCCAGAACCCTTCTTCAACTTAGCTGCTTCCATTAACTGAACAGCAGCAGGTGGAGTTTTGATTACAAAGTCAAATGATTTGTCTTTGTAAACAGATATAACAACTGGTAATACTTTACCAGCCTTATCTTGGGTTCTAGCATTGAATTGCTTACAGAACTCCATGATGTTAACACCTGCAGCTCCTAAAGCGGGTCCAACCGGTGGCGACGGATTCGCTGCACCTCCCCGAACTTGTAACTTAACTACTTTACCTAATTCTTTTGCCATTTTTAATAATTTAATTTTGATTTATCTCTCTTTTGGAAGCGAAAGACTCATCTATCTTACTGTAACATTATTATACTTTTTCAACTTGCATATAACTTAATTCTAATGGTGTTTTTCTTCCGAAGATTTTCACCATTACTTCAAGTTTACGCTTCTCTTCGTTAATCTTTTCGATAGTACCATCAAATCCATTGAATGGTCCATCAATTACTTTAACGGTTTCTCCTTTAGTAAATGGAATCGCTACATTTGCGGTTTCCTCTACTGATAATTCATCTACTTTACCTAACATTCTGTTAACTTCAGATTGTCTTAATGGCACAGGATCACCTCCTTTAGTTTCACCTAAAAAACCAATTACATTAGTAACCGATCTTATAATGTGAGGAACTTCACCAGTTAAATTAGCTTGAATCATTATATAGCCAGGAAAAAACACTTTTTCTTTGTGAATTTTTTTCCCGTTACGGACTTGTACAACACGTTCTGTTGGTACTAAAACTTGGTCAACATAATCTTGCATACCTAAACGAGCAATCTCATTCTCGATATAGGTTTTGATTTTGTTTTCCTGACCACTTACAGCACGAACAACATACCATTTTTTTTCGCTTACTTCAGACATAAATATTCTTTTTACTGTTTAGTGTTAACTAATCCATTGAAAGTAAGTCGCTATAACTTTGCTGAATACGGTATCTACTCCCCAAATAGCTAGAGAAAATATAATTGAAAATACAGCCACCAAAACAGTTAAACTCTGTCCTTCAGCCCAAGTAGGCCAAGTCACATTATTTTTTAGTTCTCCGAATGATTCTTTTATATAGTTTACAATTCCAGCCATTTTCTTTATTTTTTTAGTCTAAATTGAAGTCGTACTCCTCTTTATCTTAATAAGCGAGCTTATTAATAATACACGGTTTGATAAATTTCCTTTGACTTGCTCGGGATAAACTTCTCGTATCGTGTGTATGTTTACTATGAAAACACCTTTATTTAGATAGCATTTTCAATTTATGCACGGGCGGAGAGACTCGAACTCCCGACACCTGGTTTTGGAGACCAGTGCTCTACCAACTGAGCTACGCCCGTAAACATAAGTCAAGGTATTCCGATAGTTTACGAAATACCTTAACTTAATATTTATTTAAACTATAATTAGTCTAATATTTCAGTTACCTGACCTGCACCAACTGTTCTACCACCTTCACGGATAGCGAAACGTAAACCTACGTTCATTGCAATTGGTTGAATTAACTCAACAGTAATAGTTAAGTTGTCTCCAGGCATAACCATCTCAACTCCATCAGGAAGCGCAATGTTTCCAGTTACGTCAGTTGTACGTACGTAGAACTGTGGACGGTAGTTATTATGGAATGGAGTATGACGTCCACCTTCTTCTTTTTTCAAGATATAAACCTCAGCTTTAAATTTAGAGTGAGGAGTTACAGAACCTGGTTTAGTAATAACCATACCTCTTGAAATTTGAGATTTCTCAATACCTCTTAATAAGATACCTGCGTTATCTCCAGCTTCACCTCTATCTAAGATTTGACGGAACATTTCGATACCTGTAATTGTAGATGTTAATTTCTCAGCACCCATACCAATAATCTCTACAGGATCTCCTGTTTGAGCAACACCAGTTTCAATACGACCAGTTGCAACAGTACCACGACCAGTAATAGAGAATACATCTTCGATAGGCATTAAGAAAGGCTTATCCATATCACGTACAGGCTCTTCGATCCAATCATCACAAGCTTGCATTAATTCTAATACAGTATCAACCCATTTTTGCTCACCATTAAGTGCTCCTAAAGCAGAACCTGAAACTACAGGACCATTATCCCCATCGTACTCATAGAAAGATAATAAATCTCTAACTTCCATATCTACTAATTCTAAAAGCTCTTCATCATCAACCATATCAACTTTGTTTAAGAAAACAACGATACGAGGAATTCCTACTTGACGACCTAATAAGATGTGCTCGCGAGTTTGTGGCATAGGACCATCAGTAGCAGCAACCACTAAGATTGCACCATCCATTTGAGCAGCACCAGTAACCATGTTCTTTACGTAATCGGCGTGACCTGGACAGTCAACGTGAGCGTAATGACGGTTAGCTGTTTGATATTCTACGTGTGAAGTATTAATTGTAATACCTCTTTCTTTTTCTTCTGGAGCGTTATCAATTTGATCAAATGATCTTGCTTCTGAGAAACCTGCATCAGCTAATACTTTAGTAATAGCAGCAGTTAAAGTTGTTTTACCGTGATCTACGTGTCCAATTGTACCAATATTTAAGTGTGGTTTTGAACGATCGAAAGTTGCCTTTGCCATGTTTTTAAATAATTTTAATCTTAGTTATATAATAATATTAGTGTATTCTAATTTTTTCAATCTCAATATAGAGCCAATGACGAGAATTGAACTCGTGACCTCTTCCTTACCAAGGAAACGCTCTACCCCTGAGCTACACCGGCGTAAAGTTTTTATTCCCTATTCTTTCAAGCATATACCTTAAAAGAAGAGATTCCTGACTTTACAGGAATTGGAGCGAGAGACCGGGTTTACTTCGACTATGCTCAGCATAAACTTCTCACCTGCTCCTCGCTTAGAGCGAGAGACCGGGTTCGAACCGGCGACATTCAGCTTGGAAGGCTGACGCTCTACCAACTGAGCTACTCTCGCATTTTGATAAGCTTTAACTTATCTTGGTTTTCAATATTTCAATTAGATTTCTGCCTGCACAGAAATTTGTTGTGGGGAGAGCAGGATTCGAACCTGCGAAGACGTAGTCAGCAGATTTACAGTCTGCCCTCGTTGGCCGCTTGAGTATCTCCCCGGACCACTTGAAATTTCTATTATAAAATTTCAAAGTTATTTTTTAGTTTTTTTTAAAGAACTTCTCAAAACATTAAAATTTTGAGATTCCTTCATTCGAAGGAATTTAGAGCCGATGGAGGGACTCCCTTCGACCACGCTCAGGATAAACTTCTCGTCCCAAGTTTAACAATGTTTACAACACCATTTAACTTCCTGTTCGCTTTTCAATATTTCAGAGCCGATGGAGGGACTCGAACCCACGACCTGCTGATTACAAATCAGCTGCTCTAGCCAGCTGAGCTACATCGGCTTTTTTCTACCTTTTTTACACATAAAAAAAGTCCGCTATTTCTAACGGACTGCAAATGTATAGTTTTTTTATATTATTCAAAACATTTTTACAAAAATTTTACTATAAATGTGCTCTTAATTTTTCTTTTCGCTTTTTTAGCTGTCTTTCTAACGATGCAACTGCCATATCCGTACCTTCTTCAAAACTTTTACATTGTTTTTTAACTATAAAACTATCCCCAGGAACACTAACACGGGCTTCAAATATTTTATTTTCTTTATCGCTTGTGTTTTCTACTTTTAAAAAAACATCTGATTTAATAACCTTGTCATAAAACAAATCTAATTTATCCATACGTTTTTGGATAAACGTTAACAATTTTTCATCGGCATGAAAATTTACGGATTGTGTGTTTACTTTCATCTGTTTACTTTTAATTTAACAAATAAGTGCTATGAAATTTATCTTGATTAATTAGTAAGATCTATTTAACGCTTCAAAACTAATTTCACACTACTTATTCTTGGTTAGACATAAATTTTTTATTGTTTTTTACTCCTTGGATGTGCATTTACATGCACTTTTTTAAGTTCGGCTATACTGTTATGTGTATAAACTTGTGTAGCAGCCAAACTTGAATGTCCTAGAAGTTCTTTAACAGCATTTAAATCGGCACCTTGGTTTAATAAATGTGTTGCAAAGGAGTGTCTTAGTATATGTGGACTCTTCTTTACTTTCGAAGATGCCAAACTAAAATAATCATTTATTATTCTGTACACAAGTGTTTCATATATTTTAACGCCTTTTTGGGTTAAAAACAATCCCTCACGGTCTACAATCTCTTCTAAGTCACTTCTAACTTTTAAATACCTTTTTACTGTTTCTACAACGGAACTAATTAACGGAATAATACGTTCCTTATTTCGTTTCCCTAATACTTTTAACGTTTTATTGTGTAAATCTAAACTTGATAATTTCAACTCGACGAGCTCAATTCTTCGTATGCCTGTTGAATAAAACAACTCAATAATTAATTTATTACGCAGACTTTCAAAATCGTCGACAAAATTTAAGTCGTCTAAAACTGTTTTAATTTCAGCTTCCGAAAAGGGGATTTGTATTTTTTTGCTCGTTTTTAAAGCTTTATGTTTTGATAAGGGATTCAATTTGATATCGCCAACTTTCAAAAGAAATTTATAATAGGTATTTAAAGCAGAAACTTTTCTGTTAATGGTTCTATTGGAAATGCCTTTTTCATTCAGCAGCACAATCCAAGATCTTATTTGTGAATAATTCACATCATGAATTGAATCTGAATCAAAAGTATTTTTTATAAAATCTGAAAAATCTGTGATATCATTAGAATACGCCTTAACCGTTAACTTTGAATAATTTTTTTCAAGTAATAAATAATCTGTAAATGATTTGAAAGCCATTTGAAACGGTTTAATGCTTAAAGTTAGATGTTTAATAATTGTAGTACAACTTATGCCTGTTAAACTAATTATAATGAAAATATAAAGCAAAAAAAATCCCGCTAATTGCGGGATTTTAATAATCATATTAAGATTGCTGGATATTAAACATTCTCTGCATCTCTTAGTCCTTGAATGTATTGCGCTTTTTGAATTTGTGCTCTACGTGTTACTGAAGGCTTGTCAAATTGCTTACGTGTTTGTAACTGACGTTTTGTTCCAGTTCTATCAAACTTACGCTTATAACGCTTTAGCGCTCTATCTATATTTTCTCCTTCTTTAATTGGTATTATTAACATAGTGTCTTAACCTCCTTTCTTTTAGAATTTTCAGGCTGCAAATATAAAAATATTTATTAATTCTAAAATTATTTTTTAAAAAAATTATTTACCATAATGATACCGACATGCAGCAATCCATATTTGATCATCTTTATGCTTATAAACCAACCGATGTTCTGATGTAATTCGTCTAAACCAATAGCCCTGTAAATCTCCTTTTAATGCTTAAGGTTTGACCTAAAATCTGTGTAATTTACTGTTTCCTTAATACAAAAACAGCAAAAAGTACTTATACAAGTACTTTTTGCTGTTTTATTTATAAAATTCAGAAGAATACTAGCAACCAAAAATTACGTCGCTGGCTTGTATGTTTTTTTATCGATAATAATTTTAGCTAAAATCTCTCTCAAAATCTCTGAAGTTCCACCACCAATAGGACCTAAACGGCTGTCGCGAAGCAATCTTGCCATTGGATAATCTTCCATATAACCATATCCACCTAAAAATTGTAGGCATTGGTAAATAACATCGTCGGCTACTTTGGTTGTTTTTAACTTAGACATCGTTGCTTCTTTTACCACGTACTCCCCTTGATTTAAGCGATAAGTTACCGAATAATTAAAAGCTTTACAGAATTCTACTTCGGTTTGCAAGTCGGCAACAGTATGACGTAAAGCTTGAAATTGATCGATTGACCTTCCAAAAGCATGACGTTCGTTCATATATTTTAAAGCATACTCCAATGCAAATTCTGCACGAGCATGTGCATTAACACCCATTATTAAACGCTCCAATGAAAAATGCTGCATAATATAAGGAAACCCTTTTCCTTCTTCACCTAAAAGATTTTCAACGGGTACTTTTACATTATCGAAGGCTAGTTCTGCGGTATCTGAAGCACGCCAACCTAATTTATCTAATTTGGTTGCCGATATACCAGGCATATCTCTGTCTAGCACAAAAATACTAATCCCTTTTCCTCCAGCTTCAACAGCAGTTTTGGCTGCAACAATTAAATAGTCGCTTAAAATGCCGTTAGTAATAAATGTTTTAGAACCATTAATGGTGTAAAAATCACCTTGTTTAACAGCGGTGGTTTTCATGCCTGCAACATCACTTCCTCCAAAAGGTTCGGTAATGCAAAGGCATCCAATTTTATCGCCAGAAATACTAGGTGCTAAATATTTTTGTTTAATCGCTTCACTGCCTTCCGCATTGAGGTGCGTCATTGCTAAATAAGTATGCGCCCAAATAGCAGCTGCAAAACCACCAGAATTTATTTTTTGAAGTTCTTCTAAAAGAATGATGGTATAGAATAAATCTAAATTCATACCACCATAAGCTTCCGGATAGTTAATTCCAAAAAAGCCCATGTCTCCAAATTTCTTCCAAATAAATCTTTCGATATTTCCAGATTGCTCCCATTTTTCAATGTGAGGAACAACTTCCTTTTGTAAAAAATCTTGAAGGCTCTTTCTAAAAAGATGATGCTCTTCAGTGAAGTACATACTATTCATTTATTTTTTTTTCGAGGAGCAAATATAATCGAATTATATTGATTTTATTTACAGGGAAGTCTTTTACTTTCAATAAATCATTCCACGATTTATAACCAGCTCTCAATTGGCGTTGTTCAATAATTTCATAAGCCAAATCGTAATCTATATAAGGTATGGTTACTAAATCTTCAACTGTTGAAGTATTTAAATCTATTTTCTGAATGATTTTAGGTGTTTTAACAGTAAACGTATTTGTTATTTTCTGAATTACCTCGGGCGATAAACCATAGACTTCTTCCAACTGAACATCTGAAATAAAACCACCAACAAACGTATTTCTATATTTAATAATCCGTTCGGACAGCACTTTCCCTACCCCATTAACCATTTGAAGTTGTTGTGCCGTAACCTTGTTTAAATCGTCTTTTTGGGAATAACTTTTTGGAGTATTGTGATTTGAATACGGTTTCGATTTTTTTTCTGCGGATGTATCTACCCAATTTGGAAATTTAAAATATGGAGATATCACATTAAAAAGAGAATCGGAAATTTGGGTAACAGCTTTAAACTGTTCTGAAGAATTAATCCACTTGTTCTGCTTTCTAAACGCTAACAATCTATCAATCTCATCAGTGGTCATCCCTAGTGCAGAACCTTTATAGTCATCAATATAATTAGGATTGAAAGGTTTCATTTTTGGTTTGGCTTCTTCTAGTTTTAGCAACCTTAAAGAATCGACCTCCTTTTCAAAAAAAGCCAATTGTGTTTTGTTAACTTTTATGTCTTCCGAAGAGAAATCAACAAAAACATAAATACTTTGAAAAACAACAATAAGGACAACCAATAAAAAAATCCCATTTCGCTGATTTTTAGAAAACGTGAAATGGGACTTCATATCGTATAATGTATATTATTTAAACTATTACATGTGCTTAGTTAAGTCTTCGGCACCTTCATCTAATGCTTCTTCTTTTACCTTAATAGCCTTCAAGTATTTTTTTAACTCACGATTAATAACTGGTGATAAAATAACAACACCAATAATGTTTGGCACTACCATAGCGAAAATCATGGCATCAGAGAAATCGATAACTGCTCCAAGACTTATTGATGAACCAATTACTACAAAGATTAAGAATAAAAACTTATAAACTAAATCGCTTACTTTTCCTTTTCCGAATAAGAACACCCAACCTTGCATCCCGTAGTACGACCAAGAAATCATGGTTGAAAAAGCAAACAAAATAACAGCAATGGTTAAAACGATCGAGAAATGCGGAATCACAGAATCGAAAGCAATCGCCGTTAACTCAACCCCCTCTTTAATAGGAACCCCGTATTCCATAAAACCACCATCAAAATTAGTAATTACAATCACTAAAGCCGTCATGGTACAAATAACCACGGTATCTACAAACGGTTCTAAAAGCGCTACAATACCTTCACTGGCAGGGTATTTTGTACGTACTGCCGAGTGTGCAATAGCCGCACTACCAACACCAGCTTCGTTTGAAAAAGCCCCACGACGAATCCCCTGAATCATAACACCTACAAGACCTCCGGCAATTCCTAAACCAGAAAAAGCACCTTCATAAATTAAAGCAAAGGCATCATCAATTAAATGCCAATTTGCTCCTAAAATAATTAAAGCTGCCAAGACATAAATTCCTGCCATAAAGGGTACTATTTTTTCGGTTACCGAAGCAATTCTTTTAATACCTCCAATAATAACAACCGCTACAATGGCAGCCATTACAAAACCAAAATACATGCCTGCATTTGAATTTTCGAAAGCAAATAATTTAGTAAACTGTGCTGCAGCTTGATTGGCTTGAAACATGTTTCCGCCACCAAAAGAACCTCCAATTACAAATATGGCAAAAAGCACTGCGAGTACTTTACCAAAGCCTTTCATACCTTTTTCTTTAAGCCCTTTAGTTAAATAGTACATTGGGCCGCCGTACACTGTACCATCTTCGCCTACATCTCTGTATTTTACACCAAGCGTACATTCGGCAAATTTTGAAGCCATACCAAGCAAACCTGCCACAATCATCCAAAAAGTTGCTCCAGGCCCTCCAATAGACAAGGCTACTGCTACACCTGCAATGTTTCCTAAACCAACGGTTGCCGATAATGCTGCTGTTAAAGCTTGGAAATGCGATACTTCGCCGTGCGCACTATCATCCCTTAATGTTTCTATAATATTTTCGTCTTCATTTGGAGTTTGATCACCATATAAGGTATCGGCACCATGCTTTTCAATATCTTCATATTTTCCTTGTACCACACGCAATGCCGATCTAAATCCTGTGAAGTTTATAAATCTGAAATAAATGGTAAAAAATATTGCACCACCCATCAAAACAATTAAAACCCAAGGGATTTTATAAGTTTCAGAGAATGGTATTTCGTAAAAAATTGCCTCTACAAACCAACCTGTATACTCTTTAAATTTCTTCATAAGGTAGTAATTATAACTTTTTTTTGAGAATTTCGTTTTAAAAGTTAGCAAGATGCTAAAAAAAAATGGTTTTTTAAAACTGAGCTTGTTAAAAAACTAATCTATATTATATAACGAATTTAAAACGGCTATTTGTTCTGGTCTTCCTAAAACGATGATTTTTGAGCTTGGCACCAAGGTTAATTCAGCTTCTGGATTTACAATATAATCGCCATTTTCATCTTTATAACCAATAACGGTACAGCCCGTTTTTCGTCTTAAATCTAAATCTTTTATCGTTTTTAAATCTTTGGTATTATAAAGTTTTTCAACGGCAATTTCTTCAACATTAATATCCGATTTTCCAACAATAGATAAATTATCAATAAATTCCATTAAACCAGGAACTACCACTAAAGATGCCATGTGATCGCCTCCTATTTTATCTGGTAAAATTACATTATTAGCCCCTGCAAATTTTAACTTATCGTAAGACGATTCGTTGGAAGCCCGACTAATAATATTTATTTCACTATTTAATTGTCTTGCCGATAGCACCACAAACAAGTTATCGGCATCGTTTGGCAAAGCCGAAATAAAACAAGCCGCGCGGTTTACGCCTGCTGCGATTAAAATTTCGTCTTCATTGGCATTTCCAATAACATAAGGGATGTCATCAATTTGCATGCGCTCGGTCATCTCCTTATTCTTTTCAATAACAACAAATTGTTTATTATAGGCTTTTAACTTTCTTGCTGCTTGTTTTCCGTTTCTTCCGTAGCCACAAATAACGATGTGGTTTTTAAAACTATCAATCATTTTTTGCATCCTTTTCTGTTTTAATTCTTCAACATCATTTTTACTTAAGATATACTCGGTAATTATGGAAAGGGCATACCCCACAATAACAACACTGGCTAAAATTAAAAAAATTGTAAAAATTTTAGATTCCGCATCTAGCGGAACCACTTCGCTAAAACCAACGGTTGTCATGGTTATAACGGTCATGTACAAAGCATCAATCCAAGGATAATCGGCAATAAAACGATACCCTAAAACACCTATAATTAAAATAATAAAAAGTAATAATACCGCCTTATAGATTCTAATTCTAAAAAATTTTACAACTGGATTCATAGGCTATAAGTCAAAAACCGATGAGCGTTTTGTATAAATTAAGTCTTTTATGCGAATCCAAAAAGCTAAAAATAAATACAAGGCAAAACCAAAACCAACAGTTACAAAAGTGAGGTACATAAAAGAAGTACGTACAACTTTGGCGCGAATTCCAAATTTATCAGCGATTCGCTGACAAACATAATAGCCGCGTTTTTGAAAAAACAATAAGAGTTTGTAAATATTGTTCATGCCGCAATTTAAGACATCCTTTAATGCTTTAAAAGCTATTTACTTAAAAGTTGATTGCCAACCGCGCATTTTAAACATAAATTTTTATCGCAATATTCTGTTTTAAGCTGAATTAAAGCCTGAGATTCTAGAGACGACACAGATACTTTTTTTAAAGCATTAAAAGCGGTGATAATCCCGTTGCTTTCAGAAGCTATTTTATTTGAAATAGCTATTAAATCGGATGAAATTTCTTCGCCACGTTGTTTTGCATACAAGAACTTAAGTGGCAAAATGGTGTTTATTAACAGTAAGTCGACAAATGATTTACTAAGCGTTTTCACGGAAGGTTTAGATGATTTTTGAAATGTGTAATGGTTTTTCCAATAGGCTGAAGTTTCCACATGAAATAACTCATAAAAATGCTGCAATTCGTTTGAAGCTATAATTTTTGAAAACAAATTTTGATGTTTAAAATACAAACTTGCCAATTGCGACAATCGTATGGTTGGAAAATTAGGCGGTCGTAATCTAAAGAATTTCAAAGGCAACACCTGCTGATTTTCTAATTTAAATTTTTGCTTTAAAAACTGATAGTCTTCAACCAAACTTAAATAATAAGCATCTTCAATGTCCTGCTCTAATAAACCAGATTGCCCGAAAAATAAAGCTTCTAGTTTATTTTGATTGTTTTGCGTTTTCCTCACTATTGAAAAATCTATGGATTGAGCCAAAGAAAAAAACGCATCCCCATTAACTTTGAGTCCGAAATTTTTAGCCAACATTTTAAACAAAACCGCTTCCCAATCGTTTTTGGAAGCCTTTAAAAGTTGTTCTATGGTTTTCGATTTTCGCTCTAATCGTTCAAAATACAAACGCTCCAACCAATTCGTTAAAATAAATGGTTGGGTTGAAGCAAAATCGTTTTCACAATTAATCCATCTATTAGTTTTAGAAAATAGCGCTTCGTAACTGTTTAAAATTTCAAGATGTATGTACTTTTTAAGCTCTAAGGTTGGAATTACGCTATTATCTTTGCGGAATACATCAGTGTCGTGTTCCCAAACGACGTGTAGAATCACATTATCGTAAGCCAGATCTTGCTCATGATTATGCACATACCAATCGGAAGACTTTACATGAATTTCTACATTTCCAGCCCAAAGTTGTTGACCAATATTTAATTTTGAATTAAAAAAATCGGGCCCCGAATTAAAATTATGTTGCCCTACCGAAGCAATGGTTACAGCTTCACCTTCAGTAGTTTTTAAATGATGAATTTCAAATTTTTTATTTTTCCAGATGTAATGTAGAAAATCTTCCTTCATAAATTAAATATAAAATTCCTACACAAAAACACCAAATTTTAAAAGCTTATTATTTTAGAAGCAAGGAACTTAGTAAATTTGCCTAAAATTACTTGTACATGCACGAACTTACTTTAAACACGCCAGCGCTATTATTTTCGGCTATTTCACTAATAATGTTAGCTTACACCAACCGTTTTTTAGCCTATGCTTCAGTGGTTAGAGATTTACATGATAAGTACCTTAAAAATCCCGACGAGCGTTATATAAGACAAATAAGAAATATAAAAAAACGCTTGTACCTTACGCGCGCCATGCAAATTGCAGGCATTTCAAGTTTACTGCTTTGCGTGCTTACCATGCTATTAATTTATATTGAACAAAACACTATTGCCATTTGGGTATTTGGTTTTGCCTTACTTCTATTAATTCTTTCGTTGGCTTTATTGATAATGGAAATTCAAATTTCGGTGAAAGCTTTAGAGCATCATATTAGCGATATTGAGAATAATTAATTGGGAATTTTTATCAAAACCATACAAACACCCCTATAATCCCTCTAGGGGATAATCCAAACATAGAATACGAAGAATTAGTACTCTATTTTGAACTTCTGTTCTCGACACCATTTTCTATTGAAAATCACTCGAACTAACATTTGTTTGAAAAGAGTCATCGAAATAAAAGCCTATAAAAACACTTTTCAATCACAACCTACTGAAAACGCATCGCTTTTACAGGTGATATTTTTGTGATGATGTATGAAGGCAATAAAAGCATAAGCAAACACAGTACTAAAGTGCCAATATTTAAAGCTACAATATAGCCTAAGTTTATATAAACTGGTGCTTCGGTTACATAATACACACTAGGATCTAGGGGTAATAATTTAAAATACTTCTGAAGAAAAAGTAATCCTAAACCAATAACATTTCCCCAGAATAACCCTAAAAGAATTAAATAAGAGGCGTTGAACAAAAACAGTTTTCTAATGCTCCAATTGTTACTTCCTAAGGCTTTAAGAATACCAATCATTTGGGTACGCTCTAAAATTAAAACCAATAAAGCAGTTATCATATTTATGCCTGCAATAAGAATCATAATCCCGATGATGCCATAAATATTTTTATCAAATATTTTTATCCATTCGAAAACAGAATAATATCTATCGGTGATGCTTTGGGTATTAAATGTTGAAGGTGTGTTTTCATAAATTTCACGACTCTTTTCGTCTAATTGATTGTAATCTTCTAAAAACACTTCAAAAGTCCCAATTTCATCTTCATCCCAACGGTTTATACGTTGTAAATGCCGAATATCGCCAATAATATATTGCGCATCCAACTCCTGAAATCCTGAATTATAAATACCCACAATTTTAAAAGTGATGATGTTTGGAATTTTCTCAGGATCTTCCTTTGCAAAAACCATTTGCATCTTATCACCCACCTTAAAATTCAATCGGTTTGCTAAATAGGTTGATATTAAAATATCTTCATTACGCTTATTTGTATAGTCTGGCAGGTGGCCTTCAACTAAAAAATCTTTAAAATAACGCCAATCAAAATCACTACCAACCCCTTTTAAAAAAGCGGCTTCAAAATCGGTTTCCGTTCTAATAACTCCAAATTTTGATGCCACTGCTTGCACGTGTTTAACGCCGCTAACCGATTTAAATTCAGGATAAAAATCTTGATTTTTTGAGATTGGGACACTACTTTCATTAGAATGGTTGCTGTCATAATTTGAAATGGTAACATGCCCATTAAATGCTACAACTTTATCACGAATTTTTTGTTGCAAACCAATTCCTGTGGCGATCGCAATCATCATCACCACAATACCAATAGCAATTGCAGCGATGCCAATTTTTATTATTGGTGCCGAAATGCTACTTTTATACGCTTTACTGCCAATAATGCGTTTAGCTATAAAAAATTCGTAATTCAAATTATCTTATGAAGTTTAATATTTTCAAAAATACAGTTTTATTATTTGTTTTGGTAATCATTTCTTGCGCGTCTAAAGTGAAAAATGAAAAGACCGAAACACAAAGTAAAATTGCCCCTCAAAATCAGTCATCAAATAAACTTCAAGTCATCGAAAAAATTGTAGTTGGCGCTAATCAAACAGAAAAATATTTGCCGTTAATTAGCGGAAAACGTGTTGGCATTGTTGCCAATCAAACCTCGGTAATTTTTAAAAACGACGGTACATACACACATCTTGTAGATTCATTAGTCGCTTTAAAGGTTCCTGTACAGAAGGTGTTCGCTCCCGAACATGGTTTTAGAGGCACCGCCGATGCGGGCGAAGTTGTAAAAGATGGTATAGACACGAAAACCAAATTACCAATTGTATCGCTTTATGGGAAAAACAAAAAACCCTCGGCTGAGCAACTTAAAGGTTTAGATGTTGTTATTTTTGATATTCAAGATGTTGGTGCGCGGTTTTACACCTACATTTCATCTTTACATTATGTGATGGAAGCATGTGCAGAACAACAAATTCCTGTTATTATTTTAGATCGCCCCAACCCAAACGGCCAATATATTGACGGACCAATTTTGAAAAAAGAAAACAAAAGTTTTGTAGGCATGCATCCCATTCCTGTGGTTCACGGTATGACGGTTGGTGAATATGCCAACATGATTAATGGTGAAAAATGGTTAGAAAATGCCGTGCAATGCGAACTTATTGTAATTCCGAATAAAAATTACAATCACACATTAAGCTATAGTTTACCAATAAAACCGAGTCCGAATTTACCAAACGACCAATCCATAAATTTATACCCTAGTTTATGTTTTTTTGAAGGTACGAATGTGAGTGCAGGAAGAGGCACCGACCATCAATTTCAAATATTTGGAAGTCCGTTTTTAAATAAAGACTTGTTTTCGTTTCAATTTACACCACAAGCAAATGATGGAGCGAAATACCCAAAACATCAAAATAAATTATGTTATGGCAAAAATTTATCTGAAGAAAAAAATATTGATTTCTTGAATTTAGCATGGCTTATTGAAGCTTATCAAAACACAAAAAATCAAAAAGAATTTTTCAACAACTTTTTCATCAAATTAGCAGGAACAGACAAATTACAACAACAAATTGAAGCTGGTTTAACTGCGGAAGAAATTAGAGCGACTTGGAAGGACGGTTTAGAAGCCTTTAAAAAAACTAGAGGAAATTATCTTATTTATCCTTAGTTTTTGGTTTTTGGTTTTTGGTTTTTGGTTTTTGGTTAAAAAAATATTTCAAAAAATACTAAAAATCATATATTTACAAATATAGTTTTCAAAAAATATTAAGAATTTTCAGTTGGTTTTCTATACTTCTGAAATGGTTGTTTTAGTAAATTTTTAATTGAACTATTTTCTTTTTCATCGGGAAATACATCAACACCATACACAATTTTATGGGGTTCTAATTCCTTATAAGTACCAAATAAACGATCCCAAACCGAAAAAATATTACCGTAATTAGAATCGGTATAAGGCATTTTAAAGTGATGATGGACTTTGTGCATATTAGGAGAAACGATGAAATAACTAAGCCATTTATCTACTTTTTCAGGAAGCTTAATATTGGAATGGGTGAATTGGGTTGCCACAACAGACATCGATTGGTATAATAATACGATCCCAATTGGCGTACCAATAACAAAAACGCCCATTAAAGTAAAAACATAACGAATAACACTCTCGATGGGATGATGCCTGTTTGCCGTTGTTGCATCAACATGATGATCGGAATGATGCACCAAATGCACCATCCAAAGCGGTTTTACTTTGTGTTCAATAAGATGCGGTAAATAGGCTCCAAAAAAATCCATAAATAATATACCAACAATCACGTACAACCAAAGCTGCATTTCTGGTAGCCAGTTTAAAACTCCGAAATGGTTTGCCATCACCCAATCGGCAGAAAGCAACAATAAAAAAGCCATGGGCAGATTAACAAGAATAGTGGTTATGGTGAAGAAAATATTAGGAATGGCATGTTGCCATTTTTTATATTTAAAATTAAAAAGCGGGACAGCACCTTCTAACAACCAAAAAAAGGTTAAACCTCCCACAATAATTAATCCTCTGTGAAGCGACGGAATCGTTTCAAAATAATTTAGAAGTGTTTCCAATAGATTGGTTTTAGTTCTAAATATACTTATTTAATCCGTTTTTTCATAGCTTCAACAATATTAAAGGCGGCAGGGCAAATCGCCACATTTTTTAAAGTTAAATTGGATATTTGCTGAAACTTCTTTCTATCGGTATGCGGAAATTCGCGACATGCTTTTGGCCTTACTTCATAGATAGAACAATAATTATCGGCACCTAAAAAAGTACATGGTACAGCTTGTAAGACATAATCCTGCTCTTCATCAATACGTAAATATTGATTAATAAATTGCTGCGGTTTCATTCTAAAAAACTTAGAAATCCGGTCTATATCTTTATCGGTAAACAAAGGCCCTGTGGTTTTACAGCAATTTGCACATTCTAAACAATCTGTATTTTTAAACTCCTGGTCATGCAATTCTTGCATGATATAATCCATGTTTTTAGGCGCTTTCTTTTTTAGCTTTGCAAAGAATTTTTTATTCTCGTTATGCTTATCTTTGGCCTGCTTTGGAAGGTTGTTTATAATTTCCTGCATGGTGCAAAAATAGTCCTTTTGATGATTAGATGAATTATTATGTGAAATATTACACAGAGTTTCACGAAGAATTTCTCAAAGCACCACAGAGTTCTTTTGTTAAGTTTATATTTATTTACTCAGTGCATTTCGGTGTTAAAACAATATAATTTTTAGTCATTACAGTTATGAAAAGATTTTCGCCTTCGCGGAAATGAAAAATAGTATTATTTATGAAAGACCTTTTCGGGAAAGCTTTACTAGATTATCAAAACGGAAATTATTCTGAAGACCTTATTACAGAAACCAATATTTCTGATGAAGATAGCCTGCCACTGCCCTACTTATTTCGCGATTTCAAGGAGATGCCTAAACTAGAACAAAAGGCCTTAAAACTTTGTAAAGGCAGGGTTTTAGATGTTGGCTGTGGTGCTGGGAGCCATAGTTTATATTTACAAAAAAAAGGTTTTGAACTAAAAGCTATAGACATATCGAAAGGTGCTATTGAAGTTTCAAAACAACGAGGTATTAAAACCGCTGAAGTGATTTCTCTTCTAGATGAAACGAAGCAATTTGATACCGTTTTACTGCTTATGAATGGTACTGGAATTTTCCAAGAAACCAGTCAGGTTTCCAAATATCTAACACACTTAAAAAGTCTTTTAAAACCTAAGGGACAAATTTTAGTGGATTCATCGGACATCAAATACATGTACGAGGATGAAGATGGTGGCTATTGGATGGATATGAATTCCAATTATTACGGCGAATTGGATTATTTCTTATCCTATAAAGGCGAAAAAGAAACCCCAATGAAATGGCTTTACTTAGACTTTGATACTTTAAAATTAGCCTGTGAAACCGTAGGACTAAAATGTGAATTAATTGAAGAAGGCGATCATTTTGATTATTTGGCTCGTATTATTGATGCCTAGAAAAGAATTTCTTGACTTTAGCCTTAATCACTAAAAAAGATTCCCGCTTTCGCGGGAATGAAAAAATAATCTTTTAAAAATCAAACTTATACGTTGCTCCTGCTATAATTTGAAAAGTCTGCACAGGATAATTCATCCATTTTTGGTATGCATTATTTGCAATATTATTGGCTTTCATAAAAACCGAAAACTGTTCATTAACATGGTAACCGCCATTTAAGTTAATATCAAAATAACTATCTAAAGTTACGGTTTCATGTTCAAGCGCTGTTTCTAAACTTCTTTGGTCTTTACGTTTTCCAACATAAAATAAATTAGCGCCCGCAAACCATTGTTCATCAATTTGATAATCGAAAAACACAGACCCTGTAATATCTGGTAAATTCCAAGCTTCTTCTTCTCTATCTGTGTTGTATGCGAAATACTCAAGTTTCGTCCCTAATTTAAAATTTCGATTAATATCTACATTCAATTCGCCAGAAACCCCAAAAGTGGTTACATCATCATAAACAATTCCGAAAGAATTTCCGTAGTCGTAATCATTTTCACCAGAATTCACTTTAATCGTATTCGCTTTATATAAAGGCTTATACTTCTCGGCAGTATAATGACCTCCTACATTATAACTTACCGTGCTTGTTGCTTTACCTTTTAATCCAGCAAAAGCATTATAAGTTTGATCGGTTGGAGAAATAATTAAAGTTGGAGAAACAAACGGATTTTCGTTTGCAAATGCATGATAAGTATTCTGAACTAAATCCCCTTTAACCCCACCATAAGCAATTAATAATTCGTCAACAAATCTATACGAGGCTGAAATATTTGGGTAAACATAAAATTTATTTTCGCCAGCTTCCATATCGTTTAAATAGACTAAATTCACTCCTAAATTAACCGTTACATCGTCTTGTATGTACTGAAAAGAAGGCGAAATACCTAGTTGAAAATTGCTGTATTTATAAGCTTCATCAATTTCGTATAACCTATCAAAATTTCCGCTTAAATAATCCAATTTAAATGCTGTTGAAATTTCAAAATCATTGATAGGCACTTCCATATCTGCTTTTATTAAGGCTCTATTTTCAGCCGAATCACGACTATCTGAAAATCGTCGAAGTAGTACGCTTGCCGAATTCACATAGGAATCTTCAAACGTAAACTCACTTCCTAAATCAATATCAAAATAGGAATGCCCCACATCTAAATAATAAATTAAAACATTATCGCTGGCAATAGGCTCTGGAATTCCGTACCAATTATAGAATTGATGTTGAAATCCGCCATCAACCTTCCATGTTAAATCACGTAAAGTTGAACTGTAATTCATTCTTAATTTTGAATTGGAAAAGCCATTATTAACAACCGCATCTTCAATCCCCCCTTTAGAGGAATGATGACTGATGTAACCTCCAGCACTTTCGCTACGGCTTATCATATGATTGACATAAAACTCCCCTAAAAATGTTCGGAAACTCCCCATGCCAAACGAAGCGTAATTATCGTACAGTCTAACACGTTTTGCCTTTTCTACTGAAGCAGGATTTCCTTTGGCAGGCGTAAAAGTTGAAGCTACCGGAAAAGAAAAAATATTGTATTTAATCTCCTTTTTGGTATCGGTGTTTTCATCATCTAAAGATGGGGTTTCTTTAACTTTAAAAGCATCGGAAATAGTAGGCACATAAGGTTTTACTACATCGATAACACCTGTATTTAAGGTATCGTTTGGCTTTCGCTGGGAAAAACCTAAGGTTACGCTTAATAAGAAAACAACTGAAAATATATTTTGAATGTGCTTGCGCATTGGTATAAATTTACTTTTGTGAATGATTATTTTAATCTTCGGATTGAACTGATGCATTAGTTTTAGCTTCGGCTCCTTTAACAATAGCCAATTCGTTTGTTGCTTCAATTACAACATCGTCAAATTCTGAAAAATTCTGAATGACACTTTCTAATATATAAGTGGCCTGAAAAGCATCTTTTAAAGCATAATAATTCTTTGCCATAAGCACCAACCCTTTTGCACTGTAATACTTATAGCCCGAATAATCTTTTGCTAATTTTTGAACTGCTTGATTAGAAGCTTCAAATTCACCGTCTTGATTTTTAAAATAAGCGTTGTAATATAAAGCTTCGGCAGCTGTTTCGCCAGTAGCAACTTTTTCTACATTTTTATACGCAGCTTTAGCTTTGTTTTTATCACCCGTTCCCATGGCAGAACGCGCAATAATAATGTGTGCATCGGCTTTAATTTTATTATCAATTTTCGGGTTAGCCAAAACTTTATCGGCATAAGCGACAGCTTTTTCGTAAGACTTCAATTGGTAGTTAGCCTTCATTAAGTTAGATTGTGCAAAAACCACATTATGTTGAAAACTAGCTTCGTTTTCTAATCTTTGAAGCAATGGTGTTGCGGCATCCCAATCTTTTTTATTTAAATAATATTGTGATAATCGCATTAAGGCTTCTTCTGTAAACTGACTTTGAGGTGCTTGAACAACAAAGGTATAGTGCTTAGAAGCGTTATCGGTTAAACCGTCTTTATGGTAAAGTTGCGCCACATAAAAATGGGCGTTTAAAGCATGTAAACCGTTTGGAAATTGAATTAAATAACCATTAAACTGCTTTATTGCCTTGTCTGAATTGTTATCTAAATATTGTTTTTCTGCGGCTTCGTAAGTCGTATTATCCAAATCGGAATCTGAAACTTCAACATAATCTAAAGTTTTAACCCAAGAGGCATAAGCATCTACTTCGCCTAAATCGATATAAATTAAACGTGCTGTAGCCACGGCTTGAACCGATTCTGGACTTCCAGGATAATCGCTAGCCACCTTTTTAAATTTGGTTAAGGCCTTAATGTTATCGTTCGCATTATAGTAAACCAAACCTTGACGTAGTAACGCTTTTGGAACAAACGAACTGGTTTTATATTCGGTACTCAAGGCATTGTAGGTTGCCATGGCCTTATCGACATTGTTTTCTTTAACATAGGAATTACCTAATTCGTACATCGCATCATCACGCAATTTCGAATTTGGATATTGATTAATAAACTGCTCTAATTCTTTTATTTTTTTTGAAGATTGCCCCGTATACCCTACACTCATTGCTTTTTGAAAAGCAGGATAATCGGATGCAATTTGGTCTAATTTAATAGCTTTTTCATAAGCTAAAATGGCATTTTCATAAGCGCTAGACACAAAATAAGCATCGCCTAAACGTAAATAAGCATCGTTTAATCTTACCGAATCATCTGTGTTTCCTTCAACAAAACGTGTGAAATACTCAGCAGATTTCTCATAGTTTTTCAGCTTAAAATACGTGTAAGCAATGTTGTAATTAATGTTATTATACTCTGGAGTTTCAGAAGCTTCTGTTTGCTGTTCAAATTGTTTAAACCCTATTAAAGCTTCATCATATTGTGTTAAATCGTAATCGGTTTCCGCTTTCCAAAAAGTTGCTCTTGTTGTAAATTTCGGGTCTCTAGGCTCTTTTAAAGAACCATCAAACATATCTTTCGCAGCAGCGTATTGTCCGTCGTTATATAGTTCTAATCCACGGTAAAAACTCACTTTTTGATAAGCTACTTTATCGTCAAAACTATGTTTGTTTTTTAATAAATTTAAAGCTTCTTGATAGTTTTTTGAGGTGATATACGAGTCGATTAAAAGGGTTTCAATCTCGGTAGTATGACTCGATTTAGGATAAGCATCCAGATAACTATTTAAAACTTGTGGTGCCGATTGATAGGGATTTCCTATTTCGTAACTTAGTCTGGCATAATTTAACCAAGCATCTTCCTGAATTTTTTTATCGAAATCCATTTTAGAAGCATAACCAAAAGCATTTAAGGCTTCTTGTTTTTTATCTAATTGAATGTAACTTTCACCTAAATGATAATAGGCGTTTTGCGCAATATTATTGATGCCATCGACAATTTTATTAAATTCTGAAACGGCATTTTCATAATCTTCTTGCTTGTAATAAGCGTATCCTAATTGATAGAAATCGGTATTCGTCCATTTGCCTTCTGTGCCTTCATAAGCTTTCAAATAAGGAATGGCTTCTGCGTATTTTTCTAAATTAAAATAACTTTCACCTATAATTTTAGAAAGTTGCGATACCTCTTCATCGGTGCTTGAATCTATTCGCTCTTTAGCAAGGGTAATGGCTTTTTCGAAATTACCAAGTTTAAAATTTAAATCGGCCTGATAATAAGACATTTTCTCTTTGTAACGTTCTTGGTCGTTAACTTGATCGAAATATTGGTTGGCAGCATCGTAATCATCACCTTGATAAGCCATATAACCTATATAATACTTCGCTTGAGAACCGTATTCTTGAGAACTTTCAATTTTATTGAAATATTTTTTAGCCTCGCTATATTGTTTTGATACAAAAAAAGAATAGCCTTTATTGAAGTTATATTTCTCTAATTCGTCACGGCTTAATGCACTTTCGTTTACCTTACTATACCATTTTCGCGCATAAGGGTATTTTGCATTTTCAAAATAATAGTTACCAACATCTACATAAGCTGTGTTTCTTTTTGTGCTTGTTGGGTAGTCGGCAACAAAATCTTCAACCAATTGCTCGGCATTGCGTTGATTTAATCGAATAGCACAATTTGCTATATAATAGGAACAATCGGATTCTACATTATATTCATCAGTCGCTTTTTTGGCATCTTGAAAAAGCAAGAGTGCTGCCCCATACTGTTTATCGTCGTAAAGCGTTAGAGCTTTTTGGTATTCGGCTAAGTGACTTGTGTAAATGGCAGTTTCCTGCGCTATAATTTGTAAACTAAAAGGTATTGCCACTAGAAGTGACACCATATTTTTTTTAGTCATTAACGATTAGTTTTTAATTTAAATTCAAAGATAAAATATATAACGTAACTATCTAACCTTAATTATAAACCAAGAGTCTAAATAAGATTCTTAGCAGGAAATAAAGCAAAGTTTTAGGCGTTACCTTTTAAGATTTAACTTTTTAGTAATACATTTACAACGCTTAAAAACTCACGTTATTTCATGTCGAATCCTATTTTACAATTAAAAAACGCATCTATATTTCAAGGAGAGAGTCTTATCCTTTCTGATGTTAATGTGGAAATTAATAAAGGTGATTTTGTTTACCTAATTGGTAAAACAGGTACAGGTAAAAGTAGTTTTATGAAAACCCTTTACGGCGATTTACCGCTTACTAAAGGTGAAGGCCATATTGTAGATTTCGATTTAAAAAACTTAAAAGAAAAGGATATTCCGTTTTTAAGACGAAAACTAGGCGTGGTATTTCAAGATTTCAAATTACTTACCGATAGAACGATTAACGACAACCTGTTATTTGTTTTAAAAGCCACAGGCTGGAAAGATAAAACAGAAATGAATACCCGCGTTGAGGAAGTTTTAACCAAAGTTGCTATGAAAACGAAAGGTTTTAAATTTCCGCACGAACTTTCTGGAGGTGAACAACAACGTGTTGCTATTGCCAGAGCTTTACTAAACAACCCCGAACTTATTCTAGCCGATGAGCCTACAGGGAATTTGGACCCACAAACTAGTATAGAAGTTATGGAAGTACTCCAGGACATTAGCAAAAATGGCAACACCATTTTAATGGCAACCCACGATTATGCATTGCTACTAAAATATCCTAGCAAAACGCTAAAATGCGACGATAGCCAGATTTATGAAGTGGTACAGAGGAAGGGGTAGGTATGTATAATACATTAAAGAATATTGCTAAAGCTTTAATTCCTAATAAGTTTCTAATTAAAAACGAATTGCTTTTCAGGAACGTTTTTAGCTTTTTTTATATTGGGAAAAATCACGAATGTCAGATTTGTAACAACACTTTAAAAGCATTTGTACCTCTAAATGAGAATGATCTAATTTGTCCGTGCTGTGGAAGCTTATCAAGAAACAGAAGGCTTTGGGCGTTAATTAAAAATGATGCTAACATAAACGGCAAAATATTACATTTTTCACCATCAAGAAGTTTATTTAGAAAATTAAAACAAGCCTATAAATCAAATTATTTTAGCAGTGACTTTGAATCTGAATTTATAGCAGATTACAAATTCGATATTACACAAATTAATCAGGAAAATCACACATTCGATTTAATTATTTGCTATCATATTTTAGAGCATATATTAGATGACCAAAAAGCTATGAACGAACTTTATAGAGTTTTAAAGCCTGGTGGAACAATTTATATCCAGACACCTTTTAAAACTGGTGAAATTTATGAAGATGCTTCGATAGTACTTCCTGAAGAACGGGAAAAACATTTTGGGCAAAATGATCATGTTAGAATATATTCAGTTAAAGGCTTAACAAATCGTTTAGAAAACAGTGGCTTTAAAGTAAACGTTAAAACTTATAATAAAGAACAGGATGATTTTTATTTTGGTTTAAAATCTCCTGAAACCGTTTTAATTGCTAGTAAATAGTTAAAAATTTAAACACCATGAAAGGTTTAAGTATTTGCATTCCAGTTTACAATTACAACTGTATTGAAACTATAAAAATACTCTGCAAGCAAATCGAAGAACTTTCTATAAATTCTCAAATTATTGTATTTGACGATGCTTCTCCACACGATTTAAATGATTTATCTGGTTTTAAAAACCCAAATTACAGCTACAAAAAACTACCCCAAAACGTTGGAAGGTCGAAAATTAGAAATTTATTAGCCAATGCTGCGATTTATAATTCTATTTTGTTCTTAGATGGCGATTCTGGCATTCAAGATAACTTTATTAAAAATTACGTTG
Source organism: Tamlana sp. I1 (assembly GCF_015355625.1). Lineage (GTDB taxonomy): Bacteria > Bacteroidota > Bacteroidia > Flavobacteriales > Flavobacteriaceae > Pseudotamlana. The sequence continues at coordinate 318,791 of NZ_JACLAF010000001.1, read as the reverse complement.
AAACCATTGCAGCGCACCCAAACTCGGTTATCTGTGGCGGTAGGATTCATTTGTTTACTTCATATCCAGAAAAAAAATTAAGATATCGTTATGGAGTTAAATTTGAAGACACCAAAGCTTTAAAAAGAAATAAAGCACCTTATAAAAGTTTTATGACCAACAATTTTGTTGTTACTAAACAAATTATGGCTTCAATTCCATTCAATGAAAAACTCAATAAATATGGACATGAAGACACATTTTTTGGGTACGAATTAAATAAAAACCATATTAGCATAATCCACATCGACAACGCTGTTATTCATTTAGACCTTGAAAACAGTAACGAATTTATTGAAAAAACTAAAAACGGCATTGAAAACCTCGTACTACTTAAAAACACATATCCTGATTTTATAAGTCATAGTAAGCTATTATCACTAATTGAAACATTCAAAATTTTAAAATTTAAACCTATAAAATATGTTTCAAAAATTTTGGCATCTTACTTCGAAAAGACAACCTGTAAAACAAATAATATTTATAGATTTCAACTTTTTAAGTTATTTTACACCATAACAATTAGCTAAAAGATGAATTCTCAAGCGAATAAACCCTTTTTTTCTGTTATTATCCCACTATATAACAAAGAAGAATTTATAGAAAATACAATAAAAAGTGTCTTAAATCAAACCTTTAAGAATTACGAAATCATAATCGTAAATGATGGCAGTACCGATAATGGCGTTAATATCGCTTTAACGTTTAAAAATGAGAAAACTAGAATAATTAGCCAAAAAAACTCTGGAGTATCTGTTGCCAGAAATCGGGGTATCGAAGAATCGAACGCCACATATATTGCCTTGTTAGATGCAGACGACATATGGCATACTAATCATTTATCAGAATTAAAAAAACTTATTGAAACATTTCCCGCAGCTGGATTATACTGTAACAACTATCAAGTGTTCCGTACCAAAAACATTTATACGCCTGCTAAATTTAATTTTAAATACCATAAAGATTGTGTAATCGTTGATGATTTTTTTAAAGCAAGTTTGGTTAATTGTGTCGCTTGGACTTCGGCAGTTGGGTTTTCAAAAAATAATTTTGATTCTCTAGGAGGATTTAATACACATCTTAAAACCGCACAAGATTTAGATTTATGGATTAGGTTCGCGTTACAATACCAGGTCGCATTTAATCCAGCAATCACGATGTCTTATAATTTATATGTGGGTGATAGTTTATCGAAAAGTGAACTTAATCATATTCGATATGATTTTATAAATAAATATTCAAAAGAAGAACAGCAAAATAAATCTTTGAAACACTATTTAGATTATAATCGGTTTGCCGTTGCATTACGATGCAAAATGAACGATGAAATAGATTTATATAACAAATTAAAACAACAAATAGATCTAAAGAATTTAAATTTCAAACAAAGGTTACTAATTAACCTACCTATAAAAGCACTTGAAATATTAAAAAAAACACAGTTGTTTTTAGTTAAAAGAAAACTTTACCTCACTGCTTTTAAATAATACAACAGGCAATTAATCCAATAAAGTTTTCCATTTTAAGGCTATTTCATTAATAGAAAACCGTTCAACACTTTGTCTACAATTTGATTTACAAAAATTATAAAGCACTTCGTTTTCTATAAAAGAATCAAATGCATTTGCTAATGCTTTTGAATTATAATTTTCTACCAAAAGCCCATTAAATTCATCTTTTATTATTTCTTTAGGTCCCGACTTACAGTCTACAGAAACCACAGGAGTTTCACAGGCTAAAGATTCTATCAACACCCTTGGAAAACCTTCATATCTACTAGTCAAAACCGAAAACAAAGCCTTTTTAACATATTTGAAAGGATTTTTAGTAAATGACTTTATTACAACTAAGTTTTCTAATTCCAACTCACTACTTAATTGTTTTAAAAAACCAATATCTTTTCCATCTCCTACGATATAAAGCTTAATACCTATACTTGGCAACTTAGATTCTTTGTATGATTTAAATAGTAGAGTAAAATTTTTAACTTTTTCTTCTATTCTTCCAAAAAAGATAATAAATCGTTCATTAGGAGCAATATCTATTTTTTCACTTCCCTTTAATTTTATATCATTTAAATTTATTGGATTATAAATCTGCACACAATTTTTAAAATGATACTTTTCAATAAGTGATTTCTGAATTTCTTTACTTACGGCTACAATTTTTGAATTCTTACCATAAAGCACACAAGCTAGAAATTTATTTTTCGGTAAATAATTATTAATATTATAACTACGAACAACCGAAATCATATTTTGGGTTTTAAAAACATGATGATATAAAATATATTCTTTTAAAAACCCAGGTCTAGTACGATTATCAATAATGACATCAAAATTTTGTTGTTTAAAATATGATTTTAGTAGTACTATTTTTTTGAAATTAGATACATCTTTTCCATAGGTCTGCTCCAAATTGAACATAAAACCGCCAAACTCATAATCTATATCATTTTTGGTCATTAAAATATGAACCTCGAAGCCAAGATTTGAAAGCATTTGTGAAAGCATAGCACTAGAACGCTCTGCACCTCCCTTTCCTAAAGAAGTTGTTATTACACAAATTTTCTTCATATTATACTCCAATTAAAACTCAAGTTATCATTCAAGATTACCTCTGTTTATAACTTTGATAAGCTTCAAACTCTCTAATATAATCTTCTTCTTCGTACACATTCGAAGCTAAAACAAGGCAAACTGCTCCTGAAGAAAAATTTTCTAACTCACGCCATATCCCTGGTTTTATTAATAACCCTTTAGATGGGTTATTAAGGGTTAACCTGTTTTGATCTTTACCATCCTTTAATACAACATCAAAACTTCCACTTAAAGCAACAAGAAATTGAGTTAAGTTTTTATGAGCATGACCACCTCTAGCAGAACCACTGGGAACATCGAACAGATAGTAAACACGTGCAATAGTAAAGGGAATCACCTCTTTTTCAATTACCGCTAAATTCCCACGGTAATCTTTTATCTTAGGAATTTCAATAATAGGGCAATCACTTACTGTTAAGTTCATCATTTTGTGATAGAAGTTTTAAATCGAAATAGTGCGGCATCTAAAATAATTAATAATTAATCAATATGCGTTTTTTTTGAATGATTTATTGAAATAGAATCACTAAATAAAACCTTATAGTTTGAGACAAACTTATATATTTGATGAATTGAAAAGCACATAAATGAAAATTTTATTAATAGGTGAATACAGTAGGCTTCATAATTCTTTAAAAGAAGGATTAATAAAAAATGGTCATGAAGTACTTTTAGTAGGTTCTGGTGATGGCTTTAAAAACTATCCTGTTGATATCGATATCTCAGCTAAAACAAAAAAAATTGGAGCACTGTTTTTAATTACAAAGCTAATTCATAAACTAACAAGATTTGACATCTCAAAAATTGAAGTTGCTATACGTTTTTATTTACTATTACCAAAGCTTAAAGATTTTGATGTCGTACAACTTATTAATGAAAACACCATTAAAACTTTTATATCAACAGAAATTTGGTTTCTAAAAAAAATAAAAGAACAAAACAAGAAACTATTCCTTTTATCATGTGGCACAGACTATGTTAGTGTAAAATACGCATTTGATAAAAAAATTAGATATTCAATTTTAACCCCGTTCCACAGCAACCCAAAACTTAAAAAAAAGTATAAACATAGTATTCTTAAATATATTTCTAAACAAAACTATAAACTTCATGATTTTTTATACAAAAACATCAATGGAGTTATTGCATCTGATATGGATTACCATATTCCGTTAGAAAACAACACCGCTTATTTAGGCCTTATACCTAACCCTATAAATAGTGATAAATTAAAATTCACCCCAATGCACATCAAAAATAAGATTACTATTTTTCATGGCATTAATACAGAAAACGCTTTTAAAAAAGGGAATTTATTTTTTTCGGAAGCCCTAAAAAACATTGAGAAAAAACACCCTGACAAGGTGAAAATCATAACAACTGAAGATGTTCCGTATAACGACTATATTAAATCCTATAATGAATGCCATATTCTTTTAGACCAAGTTTATTCGTTTGATCAAGGTTACAATGCACTTGAAGCTATGGCTAAAGGAAAAGTTGTTTTTACTGGTGCTGAAAAAGAATGGTTAGATTATTATAATTTAAAAGAAAATACGGTGGCTATTAATGCGCTTCCAAATACTGATGACATAACAAAAAAACTAGAGTGGCTCATATTAAATCCGGAAAAACTAATTGAAATTTCTAAAAATGCTAGACATTTTATTGAAAAAGAACATGATTTTATAAAAATAGCACAGCGCTATGTATCCTGTTGGGAAAAGTACTAACTGGTTTTCTTTTTTTCTAACTTAAAAAAATAGAACCAGATAGTACATATAATGATAATAAAATAAATTAAACATCTATAAAAATGTGCCATAACCACACCTTCGGCACCATATAAAACAACCAAGTTTTTTGATAAGAAATAAAACACCCCTAATGAAATTAACTCTGTTACAACAAAACTTCCTACCATTTTCTTTGCTAAAAATTGATGAGATATAACAAGTGCTGCAAGCCTAACAAAGTCTCCTAATAACTGCCATTTAAACAAGGGTTCTAAACCAGTAAAATCTGGGTATATCAACTCAATAAACACCCTTCTAAATAGATAAACCAATAGCATTCCTATACCAAATAAGGGTAGTATTGTTTTATATATATTAATCACTTCCTTTTTGAAAAGCGGTAGCGTGTGAATTCGTGCAAATTTTGGGATAACATAAAGTGTAAATAAACTTGATGAAAATGCCATGTAGTTTTTTGATATAAAATTCATGGCGGTCCAATATCCTGCTTCATCAATGTTAATTTTATCAGTAATAATAATCCTTAAATCTAGTTCGATATAATTTAATAATACCGTTGAAATTATAGACATTAATGTAAATGCCAATAATTCTTTAGCAAAAGGTATTTTAAAATCTAAAGATTTAAGCTTAAAATACTTATTTAAGGTGGCTCCAAATACGTAGAGAATTATTACCAATTGAATTATTGGAGCTATTATTATGGCGAATAGTACTCCTTTAAGATTAAATTGATATAGACAAATTACGAGTAATAGAGCAGACAAAACATTACTAAACAAATCAATTTTAGCGAATGTTTTATATTCGGTTAGCCCATTTACAATACCATAAAAAACTCTATTTAAACCAATAATTAAAGGTAGCAAGGTTAAGCACCTAATAACATCAACAAACTCTAAGTCACCAAATAACTCGGTCGTTATAAAAGTCACATTATAATAAAGAACACCTGATGTAATTACAGATCCTATAAAAAGAAAACCAAAAATACTTGAAAACAAACCATCAATTTTCTCTTTATTCTCCTTGTATTCCGAGACATATTTAATAACTCCATTAAACGTGCCTAATGTAGATGAACTCGTTATAATTTGAATTAAATTTCGAAGCTGACCAATTTTAGCTATACCAGCTTCTCCAACCATTATTGCTAATAGCCTTTGAATAAAAAGAGATATTATTAACCTAAAAACTATTACAATAGCATTTAAAGAAGTTATCTTTAATAATAAGTTGTTTTTTATAACTGATTTAAAATTCATCAAGTCAAGTAATAGCTATTTTATGGTTAATATTGATTGATAATTTTAATAACCTTAAGTACTTCATCAATTTCCATTACTGGACTTATAGGCAAACTTACCACCTTATCATGAATCATTTCTGTAATTGGTAAAGGCCTAGTTTGCAAATGCGCTAATGGTAATTGTTTATGCGGAGGAATAGGATAATGTATTAAAGTTTCTATTTTATTCTCAAGCATATAGGCTATAAATTCACTCCTATGGTCTACTAAAACCACAAAAGCATAAAAAACGTGATTGTTAGTAAAATCATAAGAAGGAAGTGTTACCTTCATATTATCAATTCCCAAAAGGTATTGCTTAGCTATTTCACGTCTTTTTTTATTATCAGCATCTAACAATTTCAATTTTATATTCAAAAAAGCTGCTTGAATTTCATCTAACCGATTATTTACACCTTGAATTTCATATTTATATTTAGTAGTTCCGCCGTAATTACGAAGCTTTTTTATGGTGTTAATTAAAATGCTATTATTTGAAACAACGCCTCCGGCATCGCCTAATGCGCCAAGGTTTTTACTCGGATAAAAACTAAATGCTGCTGCATCCCCTAAATTTCCCGCTTTAACTCCATTTTTATTTATTGCTCCATGTGCTTGTGCAGCATCTTCAACAACAATTAGGTTGTGCTTTTTTGCCAGTTTATTTATGTCTTCCGTATCAACGAGCAACCCGTAAAGATGAACTACAAGAATTGCTTTTGTTTTTGGAGTTATATGCTTTTCAATACTAAAAGCAGAAATATTATAAGTTTCAATGTCTGGATCAATTAAAACAGGTTTTAAACCCACTGCTCCAATAGCTAAAACACTTGCTATAAAAGTATTTGCAGGAACTATAACCTCGTCACCCACAGCTAAAACTCCTAATTCTAAGTAGCCTTTAAAAATTAAACTGAGGGCATCAAGTCCATTGCTTACACCAACACAATACTTGCTACCGCAATAGTTTGCAAAATTTTCTTCAAAATTTGAAACTTGGCTCCCCAATACATAATTTGCAGATTCTAAAAATAAATTAAAGACCTCATGATACTCCTGATGAAATCTAGAATTCACTTTGTGTAGGTCTAAAAACTTAATCATATCATGACGTCATTTAAAGAATTATAACTTGAGGTTGAAACTTTATAAAAATCTTGGGTTACAGTTCTTGCGCCAAAACCCTCCTTCCAAAACTGTAAACCCTTATTAATTTGCATACCTTTATTTTCATTTGAAGTCCCAAAATCAAAATACTTCTTATGTTTAAATATATCATTTATGAGTGTTACATGTAAAAAATCTAAACTTCCTAACTCATTATTATCTGCATTGCCTGAAATATATTGAGAATGCACAACATGTTCAGATTCAAAAATTGTTGTACCAGCAACAATCTGGTTGTTTTTATAGACATTAAATTGTCTGATATTATTAGGAAAACGGCTTTTCAACATCCTTATTTCATCTAATGAATGTACTGGTTTGGCATTGTGCTTTTCTTTTAAGTTTTTAATTAGAATCTTGTTCCAAAATAATTCAAAATCATCTTCTTCTTTAAGAAGCAATTGGTGCTTGTTTCCTCGTTTAAATCCTTCCAATCTATTGTTTGAAATTTTCAATTTATTATTCAAATCAATAACTGAAAGCGTATCCCTTTTTATTAAATCAGCATTTAAAATAAACATTAAATATTGAACTTCTTCAGTAAAAAAAGTGTTATAAATTGAAGGGATTTGCTTGATAACAAGAGTGTCAAATCCGTTTTTGTTTAAGAACTCAAGAAGTTCTTTAAAAATTACGATTACACTATCAAACTTAATGGTATGTAACAAAATGAGCCCTCCATAAGTTAATCCTTGATGCGAATAAACAGTATCCCCCGACTTATTAGCTGGTAGAACGGCAATGAGTTTATCTTTTTTAAAAATAAGTAATGAATAATCTTCAAATCGATCTTGATGATACTCCATGAAATCTCTATTAAAAAGAAATGTAGCATTTTTTGATTGCTCTATGAATACATTCCATTCATTTTTAAGATTAGGATTATATGTTTTAATGGTATAAATAACGAATACGGTTTTATGAATTTAAAATACTAATATGAGGATTAAATAATATCATTTAAAAGAGTATGAAAAATTATTTATTGACTGAATCAATATTTGAATCTGCTATAATATACAGCGGTCTATCAATAACATTTTTATTAATACGGCTGATATATTCTCCTATAATACCAATTGAAAATAATTGAATACCACCAATAAACATGGAACTTATAATTAGGGATGACCACCCCGTAACGGTTTCTTTTAAAACAAAATGTGCAAAAATGGTGTACAAAATAATAAAAAATGAAAACACTGAAATTATAAAACCGAGTCTGCTTACTAATGCTAATGGTTTATCTGAAAAACTAGTTACAGCATCAATAGCTAGTTGAAACATTTTACTATAGGAGTAACCAGATTTTCCATATTGACGTTCATCTCTATTAAACAACACATGAGTTTGCTTAAATCCTAACCAAGCAATTTGACCTCTTAAAAATTTATTTTGTTCAGGCATGCTTTTCAAAGCCTGTACTACTTTTTTATCAATCAGCCTGAAATCTCCTGTATCCAGAGGAATTTCAAAAGAAGTTAATTTTCTTAAAATTCTATAAAATATTTTAGAGGTTAACTTTTTCAAAATGGTTTCTCCTTTTCTTTGTTCTCGCTTTGCGTAAACGACATCAAATCCTTCCTGATACTTTAGGTACAATTCAGGTATTAATTCTGGAGGGTCTTGTAAATCACCGTCAATGATTACAGTGCAATCTCCCGACACATGATTAAGTCCTGCTGTAACCGCTATTTGATGCCCAAAATTCCTACTAAAACTTAGGTAATGTACTTTTTCATCTTTTGCTGCAATAGCAAAAATTTTTTGTATAGAATCGTCTTTACTACAATCATTAACAAAAATAAATTCGTAATCATTTGTAATTTTAGTTACCGAATTCACCAAACGTTCGTAAAGCAAATCTATGATTCCAGATTCATTATAAATGGGGATTATTACTGAAAGTTTTTTACTTGTTTTCATATCTAGACCACAATATAAAAAGTTAAACTAATTATTCATGTATTCTTGCTGTTTTATAAATATTAAAATACGCGTTACTCCAAACGATTTCGTAATCATTATCAATTAAAAAGGTTTTTAAAAATTCATTTTTTCTGCCGTCATAGGCATTAATTACTCCATGGGTATTGGTTAAATTTGAATCTAAATAATTAGGTATCGGTTTGGAAAAATCCAATATAGTTTCAAACTTTTGAGCTACAACAATTGGGTATACCTCAATTTCCTTTTCTGCCTGTTTCAGCTTGTTTTCAAAAGTATGACTATCATAAATCCAAACCCATGAATTATACATATACGGTCTAGTTTCTGTTAAAAAATTAATCATCGGTATTTTATCATAAGCTAATAAATAATCATTAGGCTTTACGTATTCTTTCAAATTAACCAACAAATTATTAATTATTTCAGCTCTTCTTTCCGTTGTATAAACCCCTTTGGCTAATTTACTATTAATGGTATATGTTTTATCGAATCGGCTCCCATTGTCAAAATAGGCTTGCTGTGAAATATTAAACCCCTTTGAAAATAGAAATGCTATTGAAATAAATAATACAAATCTTTTAAACCCTTTTTCTGATAAAACTATTTTTCTAGAAGCAACATGTCTGTTTAAATTAATAGTAGTGTTTTTTAAATTAAACAAAAAAGTAAAGAAAAACGGCATTGACAACCAAATACACATGTAACCACTGCTATGTATAGCACCGCCACTTCCCAGAGGTAAAAAAGTTAACATAAGCCCTCCTAAAAAAGCCAAAGTTTTTACCCCTGAACTTTGATTTGTAAACAAAATCAATATTGTTCCTGTATAACTCAAAGCATAAATAGGATAAATTTCACCACTTTTAAACCACAAAAAAGTATAGCAAAATAATAAAACTAAAAAAAACATTCTAAGCCATAAGTTTTTTTTAAAACAACTAGAAAAAAGTAAAAACAAAATGGTTATTATTGAAAGTTGCCCCATCACATCCAACAAAGTCTTGTACCCGCGTAAATAAACTAGTATCAACCCTCTTATGTTATGAGAGCTGTCTTTAGCTGCTCCTAAGTCAAACAGACTAGAAATCGCTTTTACCATAATTTCAAACTGTCCTAAAATCAACAATAGTCCAGTTATAAAACCAAAACCTAAAATAATACCTAAGATAAAATATAAAGATGGCTTAATAGCTTCGTGTAAAACCTTATTTGATATGAAATAATAAAATGGAATACCTAGAATAAAAACAAACAAAGTGAGATTCGGTATTCTTGAAAATACATTAACTCCGATTATAAATCCCGAAATTAATATTAACACCAAACTATTTTTAGTTAAACCTTTTAATAAAAAGTAAACACTAGTTACTGCTAGTAATGCTGTTATATGGTTATGATAATAAACTAAAAACCCATAATCATTAGCAAATAGAGCCATAAATAAGCCTAAAACAATAATAAACTTGGATACAAATGGTTTAAAAACATGATAAGCTACAACAAAGGTTAACGTATTAATAATTACAGTAAAAATCTTAAACCACAAAATACCTCCGTTGGGATACAGCTCGTACCAAATACCACCTATAACACCCGAAAACCAATACACAAAGCTATACTCCACAGTGGAAGGATTATGATATATTTGCTGATAAAATGTAAGTACAAAACCATCATCACAAACATCGAAACCCTGAAACATAAGCAATGCCTGTAAAGCAATAATTACTAAAAAACTAATGTATACAAATTGTTTAGATTCGAAGAAATTTAAATTATAATAGCTTAATTGTTCTGACATAAATGTTAAAAGAAAAACCAAAGATACTATTATCTTACAGTTAATTCCAGTAATTTTACAGCTAGAAATCTAACAATTATTCACTTAAGAAATTGGACGCAAGAGCTATTTTAAAACATCCCATTATTTATAATACGTATCAGAAACTGGTGGGAGGCTATAGAGCAAGACAACTATTTGTAAAAAACAATGTTAATGCCAAAACTGGTCAACGAATTTTAGACATTGGTTGTGGCCCTGGTTATATTTTAGATTTTTTACCAAAAGTGGAATACACAGGTATAGATTTAGATAAAAGTTACATCGAGCAAGCTAAAAAAAAATACGGCAGCAAAGGCCATTTTATTTGCAAAAGTGTAGATGATTTTATTTTAGGAACTTCGCAAACTTTCGATATTGTAATTGCTGCAGGTGTATTACATCACCTAGATGACAATCAATGCATCAACTTATTTAATATAACAAAAAAAGCTTTGAAGCCCGGCGGAAAATTTGTTTCCTTTGATGGTGTTTATGTGAAAAATCAGAATAAGATAGCCAAGTATTTTTTAGATAAAGATAGAGGACAATTTATTAGAAATCAAAAGGACTATGAACAATTGACTGAAACTAGTTTTTCTAAAACATTAAGTACAATAGACCATTCTTATTTTTATATTCCATATACTTCAATAATCATGGAATGTTATTTATAAACCACTTCAATAAGTATTTTATTTCAAAGCATCTCGTTATTCATTTCCATCTCCCTTTAAATCTTTAAATTCGTTTTATCACTAACCTCCACCCCAAAAAGAGTCCCTCCAAAGGTGAGTAAAATAATGCCAAAATACATTATATAACTCACAAAATGTGCGATTACAGCTCCCTGAATGCCATCAAATAAATCTATAAAATAGATGCTTGTGGTATACAGTGTAATAACTAAAAAAGTTTCGGTTAAAACATAGTGCCAAAACATTTTTTTGGCTAGAAACTGGTAAGCAATAACAATAGATAATACTTTAATAAAATCGCCTAACAGTTGCCATAAAAACAAATCTTCTACGGGTTGAAACTCCTCAGAAAAAACCAGTAAAACAATATACTTTCGTAACAGATAAATTAGCAAAAGGCCAACACTAAGTATAGGGATTATGATTTTATAAAACGTAAAAACTTCTCTCTTAAAAATCGCATTATCTTTAATTTCTGAAAAACGCGGCAATAAATACAAGGCTATTAAAGCGCTAATAAACATGAGGTAATACTTAGAAATTCGTGTCATCGCTTCCCAAAAACCAGCATACTTATAGCCTATGTGTTCAATAATATAGGAGCGAATAGAAAGTGTAACAAGTGGTAACAAAACCGCCGTAAAAAACGCCATTAACGAATAAAAACTCATTTTTTTAAGAAAGCCAAAACTACAGGTGCTTGCCTTTATTAACGGCATTAAGCTACGCCTATTAATAATACCTACTAAAGTGATTAAAAATATTAAGGCTTCGGTGATAACCGCGGCTATTAAAGCCCCGTCAATCTTGTTTTGGTAGATTAAAATTAAGGCGATAGAAACCCCTAAAATCTGACCAATAATATTAATTACAATTAGTATTTTATACTTTGAAAAACCGTTCATTATCGAGAATGAAAACATATTCAAAATATAGAAAGGCAGTGCTATGGCAAAAATGCGAATTACATAAGCGTAATCATTGTAAGTTGGAAAAATAAGATCGTTAATCCATTCGGCTTTAAAATAACAGAAAAAACAAACGAGTACTGTTGATATAAACCCAGCGTAGAAAACCGAGGAGATGACTTTACTAAGTTCTAAGGTACTTTCTTTTACCTCGGCTACATATTTTACAATGCCTTTGTAAAAGCCAAGAGAAGCAACCGTTTGAGAAGCAATTACAAAATTTCGCAAATTACCTATTAATGCTAGACCTTCAGCACCAATAAAAACAGCAATAGCTTTAGAAGTTAACAGCCCTGCAAATATTCTAGTTAATACAGCGACAATTTGTAAAGAAGCTACTTTTTTTAAAATCTTGCTCCTAATAAAGTCTATTAATTTCTTCAATTAATATGTTGGTTTGGTTGTTTAATTGACTTTTAGATAAAATACACCCTCATTTATTTTACCATTAAAAACAAAGCTTTTTGTTTTTAATCAACATCTATAAAACCAAATATACAAAATCATTTAAATTAATGCACTGCTTTTAAATTCATGATGATTTACATCATTTTAAAAAAAAAGCAAACTATACTTTTTTAAAAAGTAAATAATATACATTAATGCACGCAATAGCTGAGTTTGTAATGATGATAGGAAGTGAATACGGACTTAACGCCACGCCATAAAACACGAATAGTAAACACCCAATGGTATTTACTATTCGTAATTTATTTAAAGATTTCATTAAAAAGGAAATTAAAACAATAGCCATAGCTAAATAACCAAGCCATTCTACCCATAAAATTCCTAAAAACGTCATCTTACATAGATTTATTTCTTTTACGCTCTACCTCTGTTAGATAAATTTTACGCAGACGTAAAAAGTTTGGTGTTACCTCTACATATTCATCTTTCTGGATATACTCTAAAGCTTCTTCTAATGAAAATTTAATTGCAGGAACAATTTTAGCTTTATCATCGGCTCCAGAAGAACGTACGTTACTTAACTTTTTAGTTTTTGTTACGTTAACCGTCATATCATCACCACGAGAATTTTCGCCAATAACTTGACCTTCATAAATATCTTCCCCTGGATCTACGAAAAACTTACCTCTATCTTGTAATTTATCAATAGAATAAGGAATTGCTTGACCTTTTTCCATAGATACTAACGAACCATTTTGACGTTCTGGAATACCACCTTTTAATGGTTGGTATTCTTTAAAACGGTGTGCCATAATAGCTTCACCAGCCGTTGCTGTAAGTAATTGGTTTCTTAAACCAATAATTCCTCTTGAAGGAATTAAAAATTCGCAAACCATACGCTCACCTTTAGCTTCCATACTTAACATTTCACCTTTACGCATGGTAACCATTTCTACTGCTTTACCCGAAACATTTTCTGGCAAATCAATAGTCATCTCTTCAACAGGCTCACATTTAACACCATCAATTTCTTTGATGATTACTTGTGGCTGACCAATTTGAAGCTCGTAACCTTCACGACGCATGGTTTCAATTAATACTGATAAATGCAGTACACCACGACCAAAAACTAAAAATTTATCAGCACTATCGGTTTCATTAACACGTAAGGCTAAGTTTTTTTCAAGTTCTTTTGTTAAACGGTCTTTAATATGGCGCGATGTTACAAACTTTCCATCTTTCCCAAAGAAAGGCGAATCGTTAATTGTAAACAACATACTCATGGTAGGCTCATCGATAGCAATTGTTTTTAGACCTTCTGGATTTTCAAAATCGGCAACAGTATCACCAATCTCAAAACCTTCTAATCCTACAATCGCACAAATATCACCCGTTTGAACTTCGTCTACTTTTATACGGCCTAAACCTTCAAAAACATGAAGTTCTTTAATTTTATTTTTCACAATACTTCCGTCGCGTTTCACTAAAGAAATATTTTGTCCTACTTTAAGTCCGCCACGTGTTAAACGACCAATAGCAATTCTTCCTGTAAATGAAGAAAAGTCTAAAGATGTAATTAACATTTGTGTATTCCCTTCAGGAATTTTTGGAGCAGGAATATGTTCGATAACCATATCTAATAATGGTTCGATGTTTTCAGTTTGCTTTTGCCAATCGTCGCTCATCCAGTTGTTCTTTGCAGAACCATAAACGGTTGGAAAATCTAATTGCCATTCTTCGGCACCTAATTCGAACATTAAGTCGAAAACTTTTTCATGTACTTCCTCTGGCGTACAGTTTTCTTTATCCACTTTATTTACAACCACACAAGGTTTTAAACCTAAATCGATTGCTTTTTGAAGTACAAATCGTGTTTGTGGCATTGGTCCTTCAAAGGCATCAACTAATAAAAGAACACCATCGGCCATGTTTAAAACACGTTCTACCTCACCTCCGAAATCGGCGTGACCTGGTGTATCAATAATATTAATTTTTGTGTCCTTATAAATTACGGAAACGTTTTTAGAAGTAATTGTAATTCCTCTTTCACGTTCTAAATCGTTGTTATCAAGAATTAAATCACCTGTATTTTCGTTTTCACGAAAGAGTTGACAATGATACATGATCTTATCAACTAACGTAGTTTTACCATGATCTACGTGTGCAATAATTGCAATGTTTTTAATATTAGCCATAATAGTGCCTTATTTTGAGCATGCAAAGGTACGCTATATTTTAACACTTAAACTATAATTTAGTTAATTATATGTTATAATGGAAAATAGAAAAAACTTTTACTGTAATTTCAACGTTACATTGAAAAAGAACAGAATTTAAACATTCTAAAAGTGTTTAAAAAAAATTAATAGCTATGAAACTCTCTCACAATTACACAAAACTCATCCCTTACCTTTATTTTATTGCCATTACCGCATATTGGTTTACTATGGTTAATAGAGAAAACGGCCTTTCTGCCTACCCTATTTTACTATTTGGTATTCCTTTTTTATGGCAAATTATCAAGCCAAACAAAAAATTAAATTTCACTCTTGGTATTACTTTTGTTTGCATTTCCTCATATTTAATTTTGGCTTTTATATCTAATGCTTTAAAAATTATACCTGTTTCACAACACTTAGAACCACTCTGGATTAATGGTGGCGTGTTTATTTTTGGTAGTTTCATAATGGCATTATGGATTATAAGAAATAGTTTAAAGAGACATATTTAATACGTAACTTTGCAGCTTAAATTTTAAGCAACATGAACCTTAACGAAGTTCCTAAGATAAAACATCTCAATTCTAATAATTTCTTTTTATTATGTGGCCCATGCGCTATTGAAAGCGAAGACATGGCACTAAGAATTGCCGAAAAAGTAATAAACATCACAAATAAATTAGAAATACCTTATGTTTTTAAGGGCAGTTTTAAGAAAGCAAACCGCAGTAGAATTGATAGTTTTACAGGCATTGGTGATGAAAAAGCATTAAAAATTCTTAAAAAAGTTTCCGATACTTTTGATGTCCCTACCGTTACTGATATTCATGAAATATCTGATGCTGCTATGGCTGCGGAATATGTAGATGTTTTACAAATTCCAGCTTTTTTAGTACGTCAAACCGATTTGGTAGTTGCAGCTGCAAAAACAGGCAAAGTGGTAAATTTGAAAAAAGGACAATTTATGAGTCCGGAAGCCATGAAACACGCCGTGCAAAAAGTAAAAGATGCTGGCAGTAATAAAGCATGGATAACCGATAGAGGCACCATGTTTGGTTACCAAGATATGATTGTAGATTTTAGAGGGATTCCTACCATGCGCAAATTTGCACCAACAGTTTTAGATGTTACACATTCTTTACAACAACCTAATCAATCGGCTGGGGTTACAGGCGGCAGACCCGATATGATAGAAACCATTGCGCGCGCAGGTATTGTTAATAACGTTGATGGTTTATTTATTGAAACCCATTTCGACCCTGAAAATGCTAAAAGCGATGGGGCCAACATGCTTCATTTGAATAATTTAGAAGGACTTTTAACAAATTTAGTAGCCATTAGAAAAACCATAAACAGCCTGTAACTTCACAACCTTTACATGACATATAAACCCTTATTAGGCTTTGCCTTCTTAGTGCTTTCATTGCACACATTTGGCCAAGATACCAAGCCTATTAAATACACAGCCTCTAATAAGGGAAAGATATTTTTTAGCTGGGGAGGAAATCGAGAATCATTTTCCAAATCCGATATTACTTTTAAAGGTGAAGATTACAACTTCACCATAAAGGATGTTACGGCTAAAGACAAACCCAAAGGTTGGCACATCGACTATATAAATCCGGTTCGATTAACCATTCCGCAAACCAACGCTAAAGTTGGTTATTTTATTTCTGATAATTACACCGTATCAATAGGTGTAGACCATATGAAATATGTAATGTACCGAAATAGAACCCGAACTGTTGATGGTTATATTAACTTACCAGACACCGAGCTAGGAAGTGCATTTAATGGCACTTATAGCAATGAAGCTGTTTTTATTTCTGAAGACTTTTTAAAGTTTGAACACACCAACGGTTTAAATTATGTTTATGCTGAATTTGCTAGATATGATGATATTTCTAAACTCTTCAACATAAGAAACACCGATAAATTTCAAATTAATATCACCGAAGGTTTAGCTGGAGGTGCCTTATACCCTAAAACCAATACAACACTACTAGAAAAGGAGCGCTATGATGAATTTCATGTAGCAGGTTACGGATTTTCGGCTCACGCCGGACTTAACTTCACCTTTTTTAAATACTTTTTTATGCAATTGGATTTAAAAGGTGGTTTTATTAATATGCCCGACATAAGAACCACAAGCAACACAGCCGAAAGTGCCTCGCAGCACTTTTTTTACATACAGCGTGTAATTGCTTTTGGGGGTATTTTTAGAATTTAGTTAAAAAAAACAATCAAGTTTAGAGAACTTATTATTATAACTGATTTCAAAATCCCAACTAATTCACATAATGCCCTTCCTCCTTAAAACACACTATATTTGAAGTATTTATAAAAATCACACTCCATTTTTATTAACTTATTAAAAAATAATAATGTTTATATCAAAACATTTTATTTACTTTGCAATTCAAAGTACTTTAATATGGAATCAAAAGATTATCTAAAAAACATAAGTGAGATTAAAGAC
The DNA here is from genome assembly GCF_015355625.1 of Tamlana sp. I1. Classification (GTDB taxonomy): domain Bacteria; phylum Bacteroidota; class Bacteroidia; order Flavobacteriales; family Flavobacteriaceae; genus Pseudotamlana. Next base: position 301,399 of record NZ_JACLAF010000001.1, on the reverse strand, counting down.
TTAATGAATAAGTCTTCTCGCTTTATTTCACTAAGTGGTTTATCAGGTATCATGGCTGGTATTTACGCTTTAATTGGTGGCGCCATCGCATATTGGTTAGTTGACAATTCAGGAAATGACTATTTAATTCTTGATGGGAGAATATTTACTTTGGCCATGCTTGATTTATTCTTAATTGCTTTTTTAAGCATTATTACAGGGATATATCTTACTACAAAAAAAGCAAAAAGAAACGGTGTAAAAATCTGGGATAATACCTCAAAAAGATTAGTCATAAACTTTATAATTCCATTATTAGCAGGCGGACTTTATATTTTAATTATTTTAGGGCAAGGAAAATACGGGCATACCGGTGGACTCATGCTTATTTTTTATGGTTTAGCGCTAATTAATGCCTCAAAATATAGTATTGGAAATATAAGATATTTAGGTTTTACCGAAATCATTTTAGGGCTAATCGCAGCATTACTACCTGGTTACGGTTTCTGGTTGTGGATATTAGGTTTTGGAGTAGCCCATATAATTTACGGCACATGGATGCATTTTAAATATGATAAAAATTAATTTCATCTAAAGCCCAAAACACGAAACCTAGCAGTAAACACCCTAGCTTCAGACCGAAAACATAAAAATGAGCATAATAACCAACATAAATAAAGTATTCGATCATAGAATTAGATTGGGCATCATGTCAATTTTAATGGTTAATGAGTATGCCGATTTTAATATGCTGAAAGAATTATTAGAAGCCACAGATGGTAATCTTGCAAGTCACACCAAAGCTTTAGAAAAAGCAGATTATATCAAAGTGGAAAAACAATTTATTGGTAGAAAGCCAAACACCCGTTACTCTACCACCGAACTAGGCAGCATGGCATTTAAAAAACATATTGAAGCGCTTGAAAAATTAATAAATAAACAATAACAAAAAAATTTATCAACTTACTTTGAATTTCAAAGTACTTTACATTTTACAATTATGGAAACACCCGAAAACACATCTCAAAACAACAAATTTGGAAATTGGTTAAAATATTCAGCTACTGCAAGAATGCTTATGGTAGGCTTCCTTGTTATAATTCTATTAATTCCCTTATCATATATCAAAAATTTAATAGAAGAAAGAGCCTATAGACAAAAAGATGTGGTTAATGAAATCAACGAAAAATGGGGGAACAACGTTTTGGTATACGGTCCTATTCTTAAACTGCCCTATAAAACCTATACCGAGACTAAAACATACAATGAAAAAACTAAAACCTATTTCAAGGAAACACAAACCCATATAAAACACGCTTATATTTTCCCTGAAAAACTTAATACTTCAGTTAACGTAAATTCAAAAACATTAAATCGTGGCAATTTCGAGTCGGCAGTTTTTACGTCAAAAATGGACTTTACAGGACATTATACACCCATTAATTTAGAGTCCAAAGGCATTAAGCCCGAAGATATTATTTGGAATAAAGCCTCTGTAATTATTGAAACCTCCAACTTAAAAGGCATTAAAAGCGAAATACAATTAAAATTTAATAACAAAACCTACAACTTTGAAACCAATCTAAACGAAAGAAAAAACACCAATTTAGACGTTTTAGAATCGAATTATATAAATCAAGAAAATTATTTACAGAATAACAATACAGAATTTAGTTTTTCAATAACTTTTAATGGTAGTAAACAAATACAACTCATTCCAATTGGAAAAACAACACAAATGCAAATGGTTTCCAACTGGGCCGACCCCAGTTTTATAGGTAACTACCTCCCTAACGATGAAACCAAACAAATTTCTAAAGATGGCTTTAAGGCAGACTGGAAGGTACTTCATATAAACCGAGCATTTTCACAACAGCATTTAAAAAACATCCCAAATTTAAAACAATTTGCCTTTGGCACTAAATTTATGGTTATGGTTGATGAATATCAAAAAAGTGAACGCTCCGCTAAATATGGTTTTCTGGTTATTGGGCTAACCTTTTTGATATTCTTTTTAATACAAACCTTAAGCAATATAAATATACACCCCTTTCAATATTTAATGATAGGAGTTGCACTAACCATGTTCTACACATTATTAGTCTCCATATCAGAACACAGCAACTTTTTAAAGGCCTACCTTATCGCAGGCACTTCGGTAATTGTACTCATTACGTTATATGCTAAATCCATTTTAAAAACCTATAAGTTTCCACTGTTCATAAGTGTTAGTTTAGCCGCTTTATACACCTTTATATATGTTATCATTCAGTTAGAAAACTACGCGTTACTTGTAGGAAGCATTGGTCTATTCCTAATTTTAGCAAGTGTTATGTACGTTTCAAGACGTATTGATTGGAATAACGGATAATCAATTTGGGCGTTACCCCCGAGAAAAATCGGGGGTCATGCTTTCCGCTATATCTTTCTTGTGCTGAACTTGTTTCAGTATCACATCAAATAAGTGACCCAGATCTAAGTTCGAAATAATTTAAAATTTTAAACTAAGCACAAAAAAGGATGCCGCTACAATCATTAACGCAAACAGTAACTCCCAATGAAAAACCTCATATACTTAGGAAAAACTACAGCTATTTTAAGTTTTATCATAGGAACAACAATACTTTCCTTGTTCCTATATTTTGACCATTCGAACCTCATAGAAGACATCGGATTTCAATATGTTTTAATAGCCATACCATTTAACTTAATGGTATTTATTATAAGCCTGATAGCACTTATAGCTAATAATAAACACCGCGTAGAATTATTAAAAACATGTGGGATTATGCTTCTAAATATTCCAATCGCGTGCTATTACTTTTATATTGTTATAACCGTTAAATATTAAATAAACAACTTATTCTCATGTCATTTAGCCTTAATAAAACATATATCATAATCACCATACTCCTATTTTTAATAGAAGTAGGAATCGCAACCTTTATAAAAACAGGATTTATACGCCACACGTTTGGCGACTATTTAGTTGTTATTTTACTGTATTACTTTTTTAAAAGTTTTATAAAGGGATATGACTTTAAAATAGCCATTTCTGTATTGGTATTTGCATTTTTTATAGAATTCCTACAACTTATCAATATCTTACAAGCACTTAATTTACAACACAATAACCTTATAAAAATTATATTAGGCAGTACATTTAATGTTTCAGATTTAGTTGCTTATACGCTAGGCATACTAACTGTTTTATGTATTGATTGTGAGTTTAAAAAATCTATACCCAGCTAAAAAGAAGATTTTTAATAGCCTGATATTAGAAAAGCAATTAACACAGCCAAAAGCAGATCAAAGCAAGTCTTTATTGTAGGGCGCGATTACTTTTGGGGGTAGTTTAGAATTTAGTTAATCGCAAATAGCAACGGTAAACGCTCCTTCAAAAATACTTTCTTCTGAAACAGGACTTTCCTCTTTGTTAAGTTTCATTTTTCCAGAGATTTCTGTATCACTTACAGCAGTAATTTCAACGGTACGGTTTAAATTATTTACAGGGGTATTATTTCCGTTTTGTGTTACAATATTAATATCGTTATAAACACCAACTGATTTTGGTACGGTGGCACTAATTTTAAGTCCGTAGTCTAAAACATAGTCTTCACAACCAACAACTTCATTAGTAAGGTTAACCGAATATAAATCTTCATTATTGAATGAGGTTTCAAAAGCTTTACCGGCAACAAAAGTAAAAGATTCACCTTCTACAGTTCCTGTTAAATTTTGATTAGAAATGGAGCTTCCTGAACTGGAATCGTCGGAACTTGAACAGTTAAACAATAATACTAAAACGAAGCATGCTAAAAGTGGAAATTTCATGATTTTTGGGGTTTGGTTGGTTTGTAAAAAACCTAAAAACGCTTTTTTAGGCAGATTTGGGAATTTCGATTAAATATTTTAATCGTTTCTATTTTTGGCCTGTATTTTTCTAACAATGTTAGTGGCTGCATTACGTGTAATAAAACGCGGAATTGTTGCTAAAAACTTATTAAAACCTCCAGGAATTGCATAGGTTTTTCCATTTAACATGGCTTTATAACCGTAAAGTGCAACTTCTTTAGCGCAGGCCGTATTAAATTTGATTTTGTTGGCGGTGGTATTTTTAGAAACCGTTTCTTGAAAAGATGTTTTTGTTGGTCCAGGGCATAATGCCGTTACGGTAATTCCTGTGCCTTTAAGTTCGTTTGCTATTGCCTCTGAAAACGAGAGCATATAGCCTTTTGAAGCATAATAAATAGACATTAAAGGTCCTGGTTGAAAAGCTGCCAAAGACGACATATTTAAAATTTTACCAGAACCGCGTTTAACCATGCCTTTTAAAACCAACTTGGTTAAATGTGTTGTGGTAATAATATGTACGTGTAGCATGGCGAGTTCGCGTTCCCAATTGGTGTTAGCAAACGAACCAAACAACCCAAAACCAGCATTGTTTATTAAAACATCGATTGGAGCGTTGTCAATATCGTCCATAATTTCTTGGGAGATATTAGGCAGGCTTAAATCTTTAGCTAAAGCAATAACTTGAACGTTATAGGTTTGAGTAATTTCTGCTTGAGCTTTTGCTAAACTCTCGGCATTAACATCTACTAAAATTAATTTGTATTGATCTTTGGCTAATAGTAGCGCTAATTCGTAGCCTAATCCTGATGCCGCTCCTGTTATCAATGCCGTTTTTGTCATAGATTTAAGTTCCAATTTGGTAGTCTAAAAAAGCAAAGCTATTATTTTTAGCTTATATAGCATTATTTGGAATAATTTTTTCTCTAAATTTCTAGTATTTTGGAATTTCTATTAAAAACAAAACCCTTTCTATGACATCACAGAAAGGGTTTTTAATATTCTTAATATAAAGACTACTTAATCAACTTATGAGTAATTCGACCTTCTTCGCCTTCAATAACCACTAAATAAACAGAAGTCGCTAATTTTGAAATATCTACACGTTTTTGAACGCCCATGCCTTTTAAATCCTGTACCGTTACTAAACGCCCATTAAAATCATAAATCTCAATACTATATAGATTAAGAGACTTAGGGTTACTTAAATATATCTCTTTCTTTGCTGGATTAGGGTATAATGTAACCGAATTCAAATCTGAGTTTAACGAATCAAGCCCTAGTGTAATATCTCCAATAGAGAAGTCGTCAATAGCTACATCTGCATGATAACCAGTAACCGAAGTAGTATAATCAAATCTAAATTGCACCGAAGCTTCATTAGTATATGCCGAAATATCAACAACCTTTTCTTGCCAAATATCTACATTATCTGTAAATGGAGGAACCAAGTTAACCCAGTTCGCTCCGCCATCTGTTGAAATATCTACGGTTAAATCTCCCATATCAACTCCCATCATATGATACCAGAACGACATCTCGGAAAGAGTTAAAGATGGTGATGTGAGATCAAAAACAGGTGACAAAAGGTGTGAAGTTGTACTAACTAGATGGCACGGATCTGAAGTTTCCACATAAAGATATGTACCCAATTGGGTTCCTAAAGTATGGTCAACAGTTGGTCCTGTATCTGCTGTTGGGGTGGCTGCTTTATTTGTTATCCATTCATCTTGATCGGTATAAACATTGGTCCAAGATTCTTTTAGAGCACAAGGCTCCCCACAGGTATCTATACAATCTACAAAACTATCAAAATTTTGAATGTAAGGATAATTTGAAACCTGCGCACTAATCAACTGAGCAAAAAACAGTATACAGAGTTGAAAACTTAGAGTAATTTTTTTCATAAATTAATTTTTAAAAAGGTTAATATAATGTATTGTAATTCACTATTCGATATACCTCCAAAAGGTTAAAAAATCACATCCCTCAAGCAAAATTAATCCTCAAAACTTGATATATAACAATTCAGTATCCTTAAATACTGTAACAAATATATGACAAAAAATAACAAAAATCTTACTAAACAATATAAAACTCACTAATTACAAAACAAAAAAACTAATGTATTTTTCCATCTACATAAGCTTGTAAATAGGCAAAACGCTTAGTTAATTTTCCGTTTTCGGTAATTTTTGCACGTTCTAAAATACCATTAGCATCCTGATTAAAAAAAGCAGGCATGATGTGTTCTAAAAACATATCGCCAAAACCTTCGCTGGCATCTTGTGGAATTTCGCAAGGCAAATTATTTACCGCCATGACCGCTATGGCGTTTTTAGCTTTAAAATTGGTTTCGGCTCCGGTTTGTTTATCGTAACCATAAATAGGATTTATAATATCTGAAGCTCTAATGGTTGTTGCAATTGGCCCTGCAACATCGCAGCTAATATCGGCAACCACTTTAATATTGAAATCTTCAGACTTCACATCGGCTTTCGTATACAAATACGGAGCGCCTTCTGCATAAAAATGACCTGTAATAAAAAAATCGGTTACTTTAGCGAATCGCATAAAATTGGACTCGTAATTTTCTGGATTTTTATAAAAATCTTGACTGCTGAATGGCTTTTGGCCTTTGTGCTTATTATAATCTGATACATGAATTTTACAATACACACTTTCGTTGAAGCTACCGTTTACATACTCGTTAACCAAAACCTCCCTAATCTCCATGGCATCCAACATGTTTTTTGCTGCATGGGCAACTTTACCGTTTCCTGTTAATAGAATTTTTAGGTTTGGAAGTTTAATGCTTTTTAACGCGTTTAATAAAGCTTCTTGATTTAATAATGTACTTGCTTTGGGCAGTTGCCAGGTATTATATTTTAACCCCCAAGTTCTAAATCCATTATAAACCCCAACAATGCCTGCATATTTACCAAAACCTATTAAGCGTTTTCCGTTTTGGTTTACCATGGTTTCATGATCGTAAAGGGTGATGTTTTTTTCGATTATGGCTTGTAATAAAGCACGATTATGGGGTTGCTTTTTTATGGTATGTGAAAAGAAAATGTATTTTTTATTTGGAATTAAGGCTTGGATGGGAACTTCTTTAATGCCTATAAACACATCACAATCGGAAACATTAGTAGTTACCTCGAACCCTAATGCACTATAAGCCTCGTCTGGAAATACACGAACTGCTGATGATTCTACTCTAAAAATCGCTTTGGGAAACCTTTTTTTTGCCTCCACTAATTTTGAAGGTGAAAATACCACTCGGGGGTCTGCTGGAATTTTACGTTCTTTTATGAGGGCGAATTTCATTTGGTTGTTGGTTTTTGGCTATTGGTTTTTGGTTGTTTATTCTTGAAAACGTTGATTTGTTTTGCTTTAAAAATGAATTGGCATAAGTTTTGAACTAAATTTAAAGGTTTTGAAGTGGTATACAAAGTTTTTTGGTAACTTTGCAGGCCGCGTTAAGGATTGAGGCATTGTTGGAGCTCTTTTTTGTTTTTCTCAAAAAAAGCGACTGCCGAAAGCCTGACCCTTTTTAGGGTAACGCCCACTTCTTGATACAATTTCGACAAAAAAAATCGAAATTAATAGAAGTGAAAAAAATATTTAATTGATGAGTTCCCGAAATACTGAACTAAAATCAGCACAAACATATTCGGGATTAATTCGATTAGATAAATTAGAATTTTACTATTTCATTAATAATGGGGTCGACTGGTTTTGACAGCGAGATTAATTGAACGGTAAGCACGTCGTGTAATGGCATTGAAACACGTAAAAGGCTAGACCAAATTTTAAACGGCGAGAATAACTACGCTTTAGCTGCATAATTCGAATTATAGTAGAATTGGCCTAGTCCCGCAAGGCGGGAAAGCTTTATGTCTCCGGAAAGCCTTGATTGACGGCGTTCCATTTTGAGGCATCGTAAATGTCAATATAGTTTAAGCAGCGCTTTGATGCTTTTACGAAACTAAAGAAGCTAAGTTGTAAGTGGGTTGTCTTTAACCAGCTTGCAATCGAAAAAACAAGAAAAGAATAAACGTGTAGAAAGCCCTTTGGTTACTTGTTTGGACGAGAGTTCGATTCTCTCCGGCTCCACTTTTCGGGTATTAAAACCCAACAAAAACCCTGTAATCACATGATTTACAGGGTTTTTCATTTTGTGTAATATCATATAAAAAACTCAATCGAGACCAATTCGGTGACTCATTTAAGAGTAAGTTTTACATTGACGAGAATTATGCTTTTTTTCCGGCCTTCTTTGTATTACAATCCACTACTAAAACTTAATAAAGGATGACAATAGAAACTAAAACATTTATTATCAGTATTTTATATTTATATTTTTAATTTCTTGAACGAGAATTTTTAACTGCTGATGAAGCACATGAATTATACACTAAAGAATTACATTTTGACCGTTTAAAATTGGTTAGAGGTTACAAAATAGAAGCTTTTAAAAAACACCAAAAATAACATTATCGTGTAGATTCCCTCTTTACTAATGCAGTTTCTAATACAATTTCCTTATAGTCAATAGGTTTGTTTTTTTTAACAGCCTTCATTTCTTTATAGAGTTGTTTAAATGCTGCTTTTCCCATTTCAAATCCTGGTTGGTCAATGGTGGTTAACGTTGGCGAAATAACAGAAGACATAAACCAATTGCTAAATCCAACGATAGAGATATCTTCAGGTACTTTTACACCTTGTGCATTAAATTCTGTCAAAGCTCCAATGGCAACCAAGTCGGTATTTATAAAAATACCATCTACATCTTTGTGGTCTTTTAATAGTTGTTGTGCGTTTTTTTTACCTTCTTCAAAACTCATATCGTCACATTCGCAGATGTATACTAATGATGGATCGTAATGCATGTTATTATCAATCAATGCTTTTTTGTATCCAAGAAATCTATCTATAGAGTTTTGAGGCAAAAGCGCACCTCTAAAATGGGCAATACGTTTACAGCCTGTATCTATTAAATGCTGGGTTGCCATATATGCTGCTTTTCTATCGTCGATTATAATTTTGGAGCATTTAACAATTTTTGCAATTTTATCGAACATTACTAATGGTTTATCCTGGGCAATAACATCATTGAGATGGCTAAAGTTTGCAGTGCCATTGGCGAGTGATATTAAAATACCATCAACGCGTTGGCTCATTAATAAGTCTATTTGTTTTTTTTCAAGTTCATACGATTCATTAGATTGAAGAATGATAACTAAATAACCTTTTTTTTCAGCTTGAGAAACAATACCTCTTATGACATTGGAAAAAAAATGATGAACAATTACTGGAATTATTAAACCTATCGTTTTGGATTCTTTAGTTCTAAGGTTTACCGCAAAAGTATTGGGCTTGTAGTTTAGTGTTTTTGCCAATTCTTTAACTAAAGCTTTTGTTTTAGGGCTAACATCAGGATAATCTTTCAGGGCTTTAGAAACAGTTGTAACAGAGATTTTTAATTGTTCTGCAATTTGTTTTAAGGTTACGGGTTTCATTATTTTTTTCAATTTGAATAAATTAAATATACTAAAAAATCAAAAACGAAATCGTTTTCGGTTATTTCGAAAACGATTTCGTTATCAATATCTTAATTTTAGTAGCCTTTAAATGTAAATTGCATCACATAATAGCTAAATTTTTATTAACTAATTAAATTTAAGACATAATGAAATCAAAAAAATTTACATGGAGTTTATTCCTAATGTTGTTTTCAGTATCGACAATTTTTGCACAATCAACGATTTCTGGAACTGTTAAAGACCAAACAGGTATGCCATTAGGTGGAGTAAACATTGTTTTAGACGGAACTACTAAAGGATCTGTTTCTGATTTTGATGGAAACTATTCTATTAGTAGTGTAGAAAATGGAACCTATACGTTGTCTGCAACCTATTTAGGGTATGCAAAATCTTCTCAGAGTGTGACTATGCAGGATGCTGATATTACTCTAAATATTACAATGACTGAAGATGCAGAATCTTTAGACGAAATTGTTGTAACCGGTGTAGTAAATCCTAAATCTAAGATAGAATCAAGTGTTTCTGTTTCTACAATGGATGTTAAACTTATAGAGCAAGCTTCTCCAAGAAGTTCCGGAGAACTTTTTAGAAATATACCTGGTATTCGCGCTGAATCTTCAGGAGGGGAAGGTAATGCGAACTTTAACGTTCGTGGTGTGCCTATTTCTTCTGGTGGGTCAAGATATTTTCAAATTCAAGAAGATGGGTTGCCATTAAATTTATTTGGTGACACCTCTTTTGGAAACCCAGATAATTTTTTACGTATAGATTCTAATGTTGGACGCGTTGAGGCCATTAGGGGTGGTTCTGCATCAACCCAAACTTCTAATGGGCCAGCAGGTATTATTAATATGATTAGTAAAACAGGTACAACAGAAGGTGGGTCTATAGCAACTACGTTTGGTTTAGATTATCAAACAAGTAGATTAGATTTTGAATATGGTTCACCATTAGGTAATGGATTTTCTTATCACTTAGGTGGCTTTATGAGAACAGGTGAAGGGCCTAGAGAAATTGGTTACGAAGGAAATAAAGGAGGGCAATTTAAAGCTAATCTTACAAAGCGATTTGAAGCTGGATATGTTAGGGTTTACGCTAAGTTTTTAAATGACAAATCTGTAATGTATTTACCAATGCCTATGTTGTTAGAAGGAGACAATTCAAATCCAACCTATTCTAACTTATCAGGTTTTGATATAACTACAGATGCATTACAATCTGCTTATTTACAACAAAGTGCAGGCACTTCTCCATTTACAGGAGAAAGACATGTAAATGATGTTAGAAATGGTAATAATCCAGTATCAAAGGCATTAGGGACTGAGTTTTCTTTTAGTTTACCAAAAGACTGGAAAATAAGCGGTAAAGCGAGATATTCTAATAATAGTGGAGAATGGGTTGCGCCTTTTTCAGCTGTGGTTGGAACAGTTTCAGAAATAGAAATCACAGCAAGAGATGCTTCTAATGCTACAGGAGCTTTAGTGTATACTAATGGAGATAGGGAGGCTTTTAATCCGTCAAATGGATTAGCTCAAATTATTCACATGTTTGATGTTTCAATTGAAGATTTAAGTAACTTTTTTGGAGATGTAAAAATAAGCAAAAAAATAAATGATAACATTGGAGTTACAGCGGGTATATTTACTGCGACGCAAAACACTAAAATTGGTTGGCAATGGAACTCTTTTCTTTCTGAGGTAAAAGGTGGCGGACAAGCAAGATTAGCAGATTTTGATGGTTTTTCAAGAAATGGGCAATTTTCCTATGGCACACCTGTATGGGGTAATTGTTGTCAACGTAAATACAATACAGTACATAATGTGAATTCGCCTTATATTGGTGTTGACGCTGATATTACTGATAAATTGAATTTTGATGGTAGTGTTCGTTTTGAAAATGTTAAAGTTACAGGTAACATTGCAGCAGGTCCTACTACACAAGATAATTTCGATTATAACGGAAACGGAACTATTGAAGGTATTGAAGAAGTTGTGCCAATTATTACAGGTGCAGATGGTCAAATTGTAAACGATAATTATAACTTTATTTCTTATTCTTTAGGACTTAACTATAAATTTAATCAAGGTGCAGCTGTTTTTGCTAGATATAGTTCAGGTGCTTCAGGTAGAGCTGCAGATAGAAATAATTATGGTTTAGATGGCAAAGGAGATGTGCAATTTGATGAGCTTTCTCAACTTGAAGTTGGATACAAGAAAAAATTAAATAACGGGGTGCTTAATCTAACAGGGTTTATGAGTAACACTGATGAAGGACTGAGTAACGAATTAAATCGTGAAGTAGGAAACCCATTTAAAGCTATAGGTTTAGAGGCGGAAACAGCTCTGTCTTTTGGAGAGCACTTCTCTTTTAATGGTTCCTTAACTTGGACTAAAGCAGAAATTAATGGAGGTGATAATAAAGGAAACACCCCAAGAAGGCAAGCCGATTTGATATACAATGTATCTCCATCTTATAACTTTGGTAAATCTAGACAACATAACGTGGCTTTAAGTGTTTTAGGCACAACAAAGTCATATGCTCAAGATGATAATGATTTAGTAATGCCAGGGTACGCATACTTTAATTTAATTGGTCGTGCCGGTTTAACTGATGGACTTTCTTTAGTTTTAAGTATAAATAATTTTTTTGATACTGTAGGTATTACAGAGGTTGAGGGAAATGGTGATGGCGCATTTGGATCTAATCGTTTAGTAAGAGCTAGATCAATTAGCGGGCGTTCTTCTACACTATCATTACAGTACAAGTTTTAAAAATTAAGTTTAGTTTGGTTTTTTAATTAAAGAGTTGGAGCTTATGCTGTACTCCAACTCTTTTCACTCAATTTTAAATATGCCCATATGAAACGTTTAATTTATTCTATTGTTATAATTATTGCCATAACATGTAGTGGCTATAGTCAAGCTCAAGAACAAGTTTTAAGTATATCTAATACAGATAAAAAATCACCAAAGCTAATAATTTATGGCAGTGATACTTGTCATTATTGTATCGATACTAAGGCTTATTTAAAGGAAAAACAAATCGATTTTGTTTACTATGATGTTGATGTAAACCTTTCAAAGCAAAGAGAAATGGTTTTAAAACTACAAAATGCAGGTATATCTTTAGATAATTTGTCACTTCCGGTAGTAGAAAAAAAGGGTGAACTATTAATGAATAATGGTAATTTCGATACTTTTCTTAAAGGACTAACTGAATAAAAACACCACGAAGATGTTAAAAAAACCAAACTTAAGTTTCTGGCAGATTTTCAATATGAATGTAGGATTCTTAGGAATTCAATTCAGTTTTGGTTTGCAACAAACAGCAGTTAACCCTATATTTTCATTTTTAGGAGCACATCACGAAGATTTACCCCTACTTAATCTTGCAGGTCCTGTTACAGGTTTAATCATTCAACCCATAATAGGAGCTATTTCAGATAAAACGTGGTCGCCTCGTTGGGGAAGACGTAAACCCTATTTTTTAATTGGAGCACTAATTGGTAGTTTATGTTTATTCGCTTTTCCTTTTAGTCCAACACTATGGTTTGCCGTTGGATTGCTATGGATTTTAGATGTTGGTAATAATATGGCCATGGAGCCTTACCGTGCCTTTGTGGGCGATAAATTACCTAATAAGCAGTTAAGTTTTGGATATCAAATGCAAAGTTTGTTTGTAGGTGCTGGGATTGTATTAGCCAATGCTTCTATTTTCCTTTTTCAAGATTGGTTTGGTGGTGTAGAAACAGTTACAGAGGCTGTAAGTGCTATTCCAAAATGGTTGTATTATTCCTTTTTTATTGGAGCTGTATTATCAATAGGGACCATATTGTGGTCTGTTTTAAAAACACCCGAAATACCACCTTCCAATGAAGAATTAGAAGATATTAAAAAACACAATGCTTTACCGGTTTCAGATAGGATTAAAACACCGTTTATTGAAATTGTTCATGCCATAAAGGATATGCCCAAATTTATGTGGAAACTGTCGGGTGTTTATCTTTTTCAATGGTATGCGTTATTTGTGTATTGGCAATTTATTTCTCCCATGTTTGAAGAAAGTATGGGTTTTGATAAATCCCAGGCATTAAGTCAGGCAGCAAAAATGAATACGACCTATAATGTTTCTACAATTGTTTTTGCATTGGCCTTGGTGCCATTAGCATTAAAATTTGGTGGTAAAAAAGTATATGTTCTCAGTTTGTTTTTAACAGGAATTGCCATGCTTACCATTCCATATATCCAAGATCCATTCTTGGTTATTTTACCTATGATTTTATTTGGAATAGGTTGGGCAGCTATGATGGGTATACCATACTCCATGGTTTCTAAAATTGTTCCTCAAAAGAGACGAGGTGTATACATGGGAATTTTAAATATGATGATTGTTATTCCAATGGGGATCCAAACAGTAACCTTTGGGCCTATAGTGAAAAACCTGTTAAATAATAGTGCTATTAATGCCATATTGTTTGGAGGCGTATTTTTTATTATAGCAGGTGTTTTGGCTTTACGTTTAAAACAGCCTAAAGTAGAAACAGAGCGTTTGAATATCATTTTACCAGAAGACGAACATTAATATTATTAAAAGAGATGAAAAATAAAATAAAAGATATAGATATATTATGTGTTGGCGAAGTGCTCGTAGATTTTATTGGGCATCAAGCAGGAGTACAGATTAATAATACAAGAGATTATCACAGGTATTTAGGTGGCTCGCCTACTAATGTGGCCATGAATTCTGCCAGATTAGGATTGAAATCTGTTTTGGTGGCAACGGTTGGAAGTGATGGTTTTGGTGAATATATCTTTGAAAGATTAAATGAGGTAGGCGTAAAAACCGATTTTGTTAAACAGGTTGAAAATGAACCCACAAGTGTCATTTTTGTATCAAGAACCGATAGTACTCCAGATTTTATACCGTATAGAAAAGCAGATTTTTGCATAACAGAAGATCAAATATCAGAAAAAACGCTTTCAAATACGAATATATACCATACCACTTGTTTTGCATTAAGTAAAAAACCCGCTCAAACCACTATTATAAAAAAGGCTGGCGATGCACATCGGTTAGGTTGCAAATTAAGCATTGACATTAATTACGCCAAAAAAATATGGGATAGTCAAGAGGAAGCACTAAGTGTAATTAAAGCATATTGCCAGTTAAATCCATTGGTAAAGGTTAGTGAAGACGACATGCTAAGACTTTTCGAGAAAGAATTGCCACATGAAGATATATTTGAATTCTTCCATTCCCAAGGAGTGGATATTGTTTGTTTAACTTTAGGTAGTAAGGGGGTTAAATTATCTCAAAAGGGTGAAGAAGTCATTCAATTGCCAGCAATCCCTATAGACCTAGTGCAAGATGCAACTGGTGCTGGCGATGCGTTTTGGTCTGGGTTTTTGTTTGCTTATATCAAAGAAAAACCTATTGAGAAATGCCTAGAGGTAGCCTTGCAACTTGCCGCTTTAAAACTTCAAAATGTAGGTAGGTTGCCAGATAACATTAATATATTATCAGAACTTTTGTAAATCTTAAAAAGCCATGTCAAAAGAGAATAAAATTAGTAAAGGTGTTATGCTTAATGCCTATCCAGATAGTATAGGATGTAATTTAAGTGATATAATAACGATGTTAAAAATGCCTGAATTTAAGGATGCCTTTTCGTTATTTTATGTATTGCCAACCTTCTTTAATAGCGATTTAGACAGAGGTTTTTCGGTTATTGATTACAACTTAAATAAAGAATTGGTTTCAGAAGAAGATTTAAAGGCTTTAGATAAACTCAATATTCAATTAAAATTCGATATCGTTTTAAATCATTTATCGGTAGCATCACCTCAATTTAGAGATTTGTTAGAACACGGAAATCAATCAAAATATAAAGACTTTTTTATTAACTGGAACGAGTTTTGGGAAGGACATGGTACTATGGATGCTGATGGTGTTGTAATTCCTAACAAAGAATTTCTCAACAAACTATTTATGAGGAAATCTGGTCTTCCTATATTAAAAGTTATGTTTCCAGATGGGACTGAAAAACCATACTGGAATACCTTCTATCAACAAATATCTTATAATAAAATAGCAGAAAGTGATTTGCTAAGTGTTAGCAGGTTAAATAGCCAGGAAGCTAGGTTTGTTACAGATAGAGTAAATAAAGCTATTGAAGAAAACCAAGATTTAACAAAGCTAGATTTTGAAGATTGCAATGATGTTAAAGGCGAGATATTGCAAATTATAAATAAAAAACGCAATTATTTAGGGCAAATGGATGTCAATGCCAATTCTGAATTAGTATGGGATTTTTATGCTGAGACGCTTCAAAAAGTGAGTAATTATGGCGGTAAAATTTTAAGATTGGATGCTTTTGCTTATCTGCATAAAGAAATCGGACAATCCAATTTTTTTAACAAACCAGGAACCTGGGAGCATCTGGAGCGCATCAAACAAATAGCAGATAAAAACAACTTAACGCTCTTGCCAGAAATTCACGCAGAATATGGATTGCATTTGCATGATGAAGTCGCCAGTGAAGGTTATCAAATCTACGATTTTTTCTTACCTGGCTTAACTATTCATGCCATTGAAAACGCTAACAGTAAAGCACTTGTAACTTGGGCTAATGAAATTATAGCAAAAGGTTATCAAACAGTGAATATGCTTGGTTGTCACGATGGTATCCCGGTACTTGATTTAAAAGGAAAGGAAGTAAATGGCACGTATAACAAGGGCTTGTTGGAAGACACCGAGATTGAATCCATTATGAATAAAATCATGGAGCGCGGAGGTAGAGTTAAGAACCTATACGACCCATCTGGTAATAAAATTTCTTACTATCAAGTAAACTCTACGTTTTTTAGCGCTTTAGGTGAAGATGAGCAAAAACTATTGCTTGCCAGAGCCATACAAATGTTTATGCCTGGAATTCCACAAGTATGGTATTTAGATATTTTTGCTGGTAAAAATGACTATGAAGCAGCCGATAAAGGCGGTAGTGCAGGACATAAAGAAATTAATAGAACTACATTATCTCTAAAAGATGTTGACGCTGGTCTTAAAACAAATATTGTGCGTAATCAGCTTGACTTAATACGATTAAGAAATACATCTAAGGCGTTTTTAGGAACAGTAACCATCAACGATTCAAATGATAATGAAATTGATATTTTGTGGAAAAATCAGAATGATTTAGCACATTTAAAAGCTAATCTTAAAGACCATGCATTTACTATACAGTATACTGAAGCGGGGCGGAGTAAAAAAATAACCTTTTGATAGTATATCTACTCTCTAAATTTATTTTAATGATAACTAAATATTTATCCATCTTATCCGTGAATTAATTAGCGTTCTTATTGACCTGAGCTTATTTTTTCGTGAAAAACAAATCAGTTTTTGTTCAAATATTCAATCGTAAAAAACACAAACAACTGATTGTTATCGTTTTGTGTAAAATAAAAGTTATATAATCCCGCGCCAGCGGCTTACCCTCTTGCTACTCCATTCGCATTTAAAACTGTTTGAGAAAACAAAAAAGTAGAGCTCATTAAAGCTAAACCGAATAATATAGTGGATGTTTTCATAACTGTAAATAAGCTTAGTAATCATGTAGCTTTTACGATTTCTACTAAGTCTTTTATTGATTTTAATTGGGAAATTAAATTACAATAACTTTTTCAAAAACTAAATAATACACAACATCTTTATTTATGAAACTTATAAAGTATTCTGTATAAAAAGCCCTTACAAATTTATACGAAGTGCACTTTAATTTAGAATATAAAAACAGCTTTATACCAATTAAAAAGACCATGAAAGAAGCTGTTTCAATTTCAAATTTACAGGATTATTTAGTCTTTAAATTTGTTTATTATATCTTTAGAAACACGAATACAAAAGCGCATTGAAATCATGATAAAAAAACACCTTCCGTACTATCTCCTTATTGTTCTTTTATTGAGTCTATCTTGCAGCAAGACAAAATCCAACAATAATTCAGCTAAAACAGTTGAAGCTATACTAGATAATCGTTACCAAAAATTAGCCGAATATCAAGTCGATTCTACAGCATTTCCACGCAGCCTAAACTTAAAAACAAATACCATACAAAAGGTACCCTCTAGTGACTGGACCAGTGGTTTCTTTGCGGGAAACCTGTGGCAAATTTATCAACTTACAAAAGAAGATCTTTATAAAAATCAAGCTAAAAAATGGACTGCATTTATTGAAAAAGAGAAACATAACAACAGAACCCACGATATGGGATTTAAAGTGTTTTGCAGTTTTGGTAAAAGTTTAGAAGTTGAAAACAACACCAATTATAAAAAAATAATTGTTGAAAGTGCCGAAACTTTAAGCACCAGATTTAATGAAAATATTGGCAGCATTCGTTCATGGGATTTTAATGCTGACATATGGCAGTTCCCTGTGATTATTGATAATATGATGAATTTAGAATTGTTATTTGAAGCAACTAAAATTTCAGGCGATAGCACGTTTCATAAACTAGCTGTTACTCACGCCAATACCACCTTGAAAAATCATTTTAGAGCAGATAACAGTTGTTTTCATGTGATAGATTATGATACCATTACAAACCAACCTAGATTGAAAGTGACCCACCAAGGCTTTAACGATGCCTCTTCTTGGGCACGCGGACAAGGTTGGGCGATTTATGGTTATACCATGGCTTACCGTTACACCAAAGATTCAAAATATTTAGAGCGAGCTAAAGCCACTGCTGCCTTTTACTTAAATCATAAAAACTTACCCGAAGATGGTATCCCTTATTGGGATTTTAACGACCCTGCCATACCAAATGCTCCTAGAGATGTATCAGCAGGTACTGTAGTAGCTTCAGCTTTAGTTGAATTATATGGTTATACCAATAATAAAACCTACCTAGAGTACAGTAAAAAGGTTATTGATAATCTAAAATCTTCAAATTATATTCTAGATGAAAAAAATCCAGCACCATTTATTTTAAATCACAGTACTGGAAATTGGCCAAAAAACGACGAGATAGATGAACCCATTGTCTATGCCGATTATTATTTTTTAGAGACCTTACTTAGATTAAAAGCTTTATAATAAATGACAATATCATCTACAATCAGCAAGCTTGCAGTCTTTTTTTTCCTTAGTGTAATTATACTTGCCTGCGAATACCCCTCTGAAAAAAGCAAGCAAGAACGCCATAAAACGAACATTAATAACGATTGGTTGTATTTAGAAAATAATACACCAAACATTGATGATGCTTTGAAACAAGAAACCTGGCAACCCATTAATTTACCACACAGTTGGAATGCTTTAGATGCCACAGATTTAGAGCCCGGCTACAGACGCACAGGTAGTTGGTATAAAAAAGAATTACACATCCCTGCTGTTATTTCTGGTCAAATCTATCAACTTTATTTTGAAGGCGTTAACATTACCAGCGAAGTTTATATGAATGGCAAAAAAGTAGGCGGTCATATTGGTGGTTATATTGGGTTTAATGTAAATATTACCCAAGCTATTTCTGCCGGAAAAAATAACATACTCGTTCGTGTAGATAATGGTTATAACCCAGAAGTTATTCCGTCTCAAAAAAGTGATTTCTTCATTTATGGTGGCATTACTAGAGATGTTTGGTTGGAAACTTTACCTGCCGAACATTTGTCTAATTTAAAAATCTCAACACCTCAGGTTTCAGTATCAAGTGCCGAAATAAAAGCAGAAGTTTCAGTTTCTAACCCAAAGCATTCAGCATTAAAAGTTAAAGCCACTTTATTGGATACTGAAGGAAATACAGTTCAAACAGAAACATTTGATGTTACTGAAAACACTTCAGAAATACATTTTAAAAACATTGTAAATCCGAAACTTTGGGACACAAAAAAGCCTAACCTATATACCTTAAAAGTTGCCTTGTTAGAAAATGATGTAATTAAAGATGAAATTTCAGATCGTGTAGGTTTTAGATGGTTTGAGTTTAAAGAACATGGTGCCTTTTACCTTAACGGAAAACGTTTATTACTACGAGGCACCCACAGACATGAAGAACATGCAGGCGTAGGCGCTGCCATGAGTAACGCCCAACATCGTGCCGATATGGAGCTTATAAAAGAGATGGGAACCAACTTTGTACGTTTAGCTCATTACCCTCAAGATCCAGAAATCTATAAAGCTTGCGACGAGCTAGGTTTGTTGGTTTGGGACGAGCTACCTTGGTGTCGAGGCGGTTTAGGTAATGCGGCGTGGAAGAAGAACACAAAAACAATGCTTAAAGAAATTATCGAACAAAACTACAACCACCCTAGCGTTATAATCTGGTCTTTAGGAAACGAAATGTATTGGTTACCCGATTTTGAAGGTGGCGATAATACAGAGCACATGAATGCCTATTTACAAGAGCTGCACGACTATGCCCATCAATTAGACCCCTCTAGAAAAACAGGCATTAGAAAATATTACGAAGGGGCAGATATTGTAGATGTTTTTTCTCCATCTATCTGGTCGGGTTGGTATTCTGGAAGCTATAAAAGTTACCAAAAAGCCATCGATCTCTATAAAGCTGAATACCGCCATTTTTTACATGCCGAATACGGCGGATCGAGTCACTTAGGCAGACATACCGAAAACCCGATTACAGGTGAAGGCGAAATTCAAGCCGATGGCTGGGAAGAAGCTATTGTGCAAACCGATGTGGCTAATATTGCGCAAATTGGCGATTGGAGCGAAAATTATATAGTAGATTTATTCGATTGGCATTTACGTATTTCTGAAAACGATTCCACCTTTGTAGGCAACATACAATGGGCTTTTAAAGACTTTGGCACACCATTACGTCCTGAAAATGCTATTCCTTACATGAACCAAAAAGGCTTGGTAGATCGTGCCAACAACCCCAAAGACGCCTTTTATGTGTTTAAAAGCTACTGGAATAAAACAGATTCTTTTACATACATAGAATCGCATACGTGGACAGAGCGTCAAGGGCCTAAAGGAACAAATCGCGATGTAAGCGTTTATAGTAATTGTCCGGAAGTAGAGTTATTCTTAAACGGTAAAAGTTTAGGCACCAAGCAACGTAATATAAAAGCATTTCCTGCAGCAGGACTAAACTGGAATTTAAGTTTTAACGAAGGGGAAAACAACTTAGTTTCGGTTGGAAAAACCAAAGACGGCAAAACAGTAAAAGATGAATTAAAAATAAATTACAGATATACTAAAAACAACAAAGCCATAGGTTTAAAATTAGACTATAAGCTTTTGAATAGCGGCAATTATCTATTAACAGCAACTGCTTATGACGACCAAGGTTTACGCTGTTTAGACTATGAAAAACGCGTTTACTTTCAATGTTTATCTGGCGGAGAAACCCTTAAAAGTATGGGAACGCCAACAGGTAGTGAAGCTTTAGAAATGGCCAATGGAAAAGCATCTATTGAAGTGAAACGTCATTCTAAAGATGAACCTTTAATCATGATGGTTTTAAACCAAAGTTTTAAAGGCACTTATTTAACCATAGAGTAATCATTTTTAGAATATAACAACATAAAAAAGGCTTCTTAATCATCTAGTTAAGAAGCCTTTTTAATGCATTTAAACACAAAATTAGTCCTGACGTAATCCTATTAAATCACGCCCATTATTATCTTTAAGTAATGGCGATTTCTCACTAGGAATGTATAGATTTTTATCTTCCCATCTTGGGTTTTTATAAATAACATCTTCAATTTTAGCACCTTTACTAGCTTTAGGAAAACCACTATCGTTAATTAAACAATTTTGAATGCTAGCTTTAAAACCTTCAATACTCATGGGAGTTTTAATTTTATAACTGTTCATAAACACCGAGTTTTTTATTACGACTTCATGAATCCCGTTAGATCTGATAATTTTACCTTTCTCTTCATTAAAAACCTTATCAAATACACTATTGGTAACGATTAATTTTCCGCCTTCAATATTGGCATCAGGAATAGATCGGATGTAATTTATTGCGAATTCTTTTATGTTAGCAAATACACAATTATCAATTACAATTTCTAAAGCATTGTATTTCCCAAAGTTATCTTTATCATAAGAAAGATTTAAACCTCTATAACTGTCTAAGAATTTACAGTTTTTAAACACTAAACTACGCGCTATGGTACCTTCATAGGCTTTAAAAATACTACCACCATTTTCATTGGTAAAGTTTTTAAAACTGCAATTTTCCGCACTAAGCGCATAATTACCAGATTCCATTTTGTCTGGTGATACTATCGCATATTTAGGCGGACTTTTATGTGACGCATCAAAAGTGATATTTTTTAGGGTTAAAGATGCGTTTTCGCTTACTCTAAAGAAATAATCAAAAGGGCTTTCAATGCCGTCTTGCATGTTAATTATGGTACCACCATTTTCAGCTCCAACAATGGTAATCTTATTTTTAACTTTTAATTTTTTATCAAAACTATAAACACCTTCTTTTAAAATAATAACATCGCCATCTTTGGTTTTACTTAGTGTTTTAGTTAATGTACCAACACCTGGCTCGATCACTAAATCTTCAGCTTTTACAACTGGAGCAACAATATTAGGTTTCCATCCCGGACCATTTCTAGACAAAATGGCCATAGGAATTTTTGTGTTATCAAGGTTAAATGCACCTGCCACATAAGTTTCTCTAGCTGCACCTATCATATCATTTTCTGGACTTTTAGGCGTTTTAGTAACATCTTTCAATACAGGGTTATTGTCGGTAGGCATTGGCATCGATTTTAAAATCGCCCAATCTATTTTTGTTTTAGTAAAATATTTAGGATCAACCTGTGCTTCACTATCTACAATATTTCCTGAAAAAGTTATACCATCAACAGTATCCCCTATTTCAAGAATTTTACCGCCATTGGTATTGGTTATAATATTATTCGCAAAAACGGTATTTATGGCAGCCAGACTTTTTTCTTCATCTTTACCAGCACCAAAAGTCATAGGACCACAGTTAATTATGGTATTATTTTGAATATCTACATTTTTAACCTGATCGTATCGATTTAAAGGTGAATTAGGAACACCATTCATAATTACAATAGGGCCTCTGTAATCATCGCCAGTTAAACCTATTAACAAGTTATTTCTAACCACATGTCCTGCGTTAATAATTCTAATACCACCAGTACTAGGCACATTATTACCTAAAAATACGTTGTTTTCTACAAGCGCATTATCACCATGCCTTAACGTTATGGTACCTTTACTTTCTATAAAAAGGTTGTTTCTAAAAATATTATCGCAAGATTTATTAGAGATAATTTCAATCTCACCATCGCATTGTTTGAAGGTGTTATTTTCAACAATTGTTTTAGAGGATTTCTTAGAATTTTCACTGGTACCAATTCTAATAGTTTCACCCCCATTTTCGCCTAATTCTGGTCGAGGTCCAAAATAATTATGATCTATTTGATGGTTATTTTCAATATGCTCATCCCCTTTTAACCAAACAACAAGTGTAGTACCTGCCGATGTTTTTCCTGTGAAATTATTATGATCTACACGGTTATTTTTTCCCCAGATATCAACCCAATGGTTTTTATTGTTTTCATCTACAACATCAAAATATGAAATTGTAGAATTGGTGAACCTACAGTTATTAGCAAAAGTTTTAGAGTCCTTTCTAAATTGAACCACATGTTTAGAATTTGTTTTTCCGTCTTTAAACCAAAGGCCACTTACAATAACATAATTACCATAAATACTTAAGCTAGAATCTCCGGTTAACATAACCTGTCCTGCGGTTTCTGCTTTAATAACCACAGGGTTTTCCTTGGTTCCGTTACCATGCGCTAAAAGATTAGCGTCCTTCCATTCGCCATTTTTTAAAATAATGGTACCTCCCGAACTTACCTGAGTAAGCGCTGCGTTATATTCAGCGATATTGGACACGGTAATGTTCTGTGCCGTAACCAGATTTATGAATAAGAATGAATAAATTAGTAAAAAAAGTGATGTTTTTTTCATTTGTCTAAAGAGTGAATATTTCATGTGATATAAAATTAATTAAAAGTGGCGCCTCGTTATATGTCAAAAGTCATAATACTTTGGAGTTGAACATATTTTAGGATTATTTTAGGAGTGATTTAGGAAGATTTTAAGATGAGTTGTATGATTTTACTACGCACATATTACAATTTTTTAATAGTTCTATTTATTTATAAAAGTTTAAACGTAAAAAAGGCAGATGAAGAAAACTTCAGCTGCCTTTTACCAAACATTATGAAACGGTTATTTTTTAATAACGCGCTTCGTAATACTTGTGTTCTTTCCTGTAAGTCTGAAAATATATAATCCAGAATTTAAATTTGAAATATCTACAGTTTCACCTTGAATGGGTTGATTAATAACCACTTTTCCAACTTGATCGTAAACGGTAAGCATTTCGTAATCGCTAGCACCACTAATATTTACAGTGTTTACTGCTGGATTTGGCCAAATTGACACCGCAACAACCTCATCTTGTGATTTTAATGTACTGGCTTTTGATGTCGATCCGTTTGCATAACCAAACACGCGCAACTCTTCTATACTTATCCAATCTCCAGAGTAGCTTGCTGCACCAGAAACAGTGATTCTTACATATCTCGCATCAACATTTGAAAATGCATCTGCAATTGGCGAATCGTTAGAACCTCCAGTTGTATTATTCGATCTGTCTACTACTTGAGTGAACGTGTTTCCATCGGTAGACACTTCAATAGTATACTGGTATGCACGATCTTTAAAACAAATAACCTCGGTACTATTTACAGTATAAAGACCACCTAAATCAACTGTTACCCAATTAGGATAAAACTCTCCAGACCATCTAGAATCTGCATCGCCATCAACTAGATTAGATGCTGGGTTTGAAGATTGCTCATTAGAGGTGGTAACCGATTTTCCTAAAGCCACATTCGTTAAAACTACTGGTTCAGAAGTTACTGTAACCTCTGCAGTATCTGTAAATGCCCCATCGGCAGTTGTTACTGTAATGGTAGCGTTACCCGCTGAAACTGCTGTTACTAATCCGTTACCATTCACAGTTGCTACAGTTGTGTTGCTACTGCTATAAGTTACCGCTTGGTTATCAGCGTTACTCGGACTTACTGTTGCCGAAAGTTGTTCTGTTTCATCTTCGTTTAAAGTTACACTAGAAGGTGATAAAGACACCGAAGTCACATTAACTTCTGGATCTACCACATCGCCTTCGCCTGCAAAAACTCTAAGTTCTAATAAACTTATCCAGCTTCCTGTATAATCATTGGCACCAGTTACTGTAATTTTTACATATCGCGCTTCAATACTATCGAAGGTATCGATAATAGGACTTGAAGTAGAACCTGGTGTTGCGTTATTACTTCTATCTACAACTTCTGTATAAGTACCGTTCTCTGATGAAGACACCGAAATAGTGTATTGGTATGCACGATCGTTATAGGTTACTAATTCTGTACTACCCAAAGTGAAATTAGAACCTAAATCGATAGTCGCCGATTGTGGGAAACCTGAAACCGACCATCGGCTACCCGTATTTCCATCAACTAAATTAGCAGAGACATTATCGCCATCGGCAGTTCCAGTTCCTGAAACCGATTTATTTAATGCTAAATTATCGCCCGTTGAAGGTGCTGTTACTGTAACAGATACCGTGTCTGTATAATTTCCTTCTGAAGTGGTTACTGTAATGGTTGCTGTTCCTTCTGAATTTGCTGTAACAACACCATTTGAATTTACAGAGGCCACCGATGAATTACTACTGCTAAAACTAACCGCTTGGTTTGTCGCATTACTTGGCGATACAGTTGCAGAAAGTTGAATTGAAGCGCCTAATCCTAAAGATTCTGTGCTAGAAGAAAAACTAACTCCGGTAACATCAACAGGTTCTGTTGTACCTCCATCACCATGACTCACTGAAAAATCGTAAACTAAAACTTCCCCATAGTTTTCAGGGTTATCTGTTTCATCACCTTCTTTTTCAGGATTACTTTGCGTGTAGTTACCAACTTTAAAATACGATTGATCATAATTTAAGTCCATTACATAATCATTTCCATCTGCTTGTACCAAATACTGTGAAGCATTACCATTGTTATAAGCTTCAAAAAGGTTACCATCTTCAGCATAGTAGCAATAGTGCTTACCATCAACAACTAGAAAAATAACTTCATGTGGAGTTCCTAAAACATAATCTGTTTTAATGGTAACATCATCTCTTAATTTACCACCGTTAAACGAAAGAAATAAATGAGAATTTTCAAGTCTCATTACCATAGAATCATCAATCCCATCGGCTTTATTACCATGAATTTGTGTCGCTACTAAATGTGACTTTACAAGAGGTAAATGTGTAATGGCCTGCTTAACATATAGCATGTGAGACCCTTCAGTTGTCCAATAAATATCAGAGCTTCCTGTTTCTACACGCTCTCTAAGTTCCGAACGGATATAATCGGAATTCGGCGTAGAACCATTATTGCTTCTAATAGGCACACGAAAAACAATGGCATCACCATCATCATTCACATAAAAGAATTCGTTATTAGCTTCACCACATAAGGTTTTATCTTCATCGCCAGTTGGATATGTAATTTTCCATTGGTTACAGTTTTCCATTAAATCTGATGGAATTTGAGCTGTGCCACCACCTGTAGAACCTGCTGTAACTTTAACAGCAACCGTATCGGTAAAACCTCCATCAGATGTTGTAACGGTAATAGTTGCAGAACCAGCTGAAACCGCTGTAACGTTTCCGCTAGAATTAACTGTAGCTACCGATGCATTATTAGTGCTGAAACTAACATTTTTATTAGTTGCGTTTGAAGGACTTACTGTTGCCGATAATGTTTGGGTATCGCCAACCGTTAAACTTGCTGAACTTACAGAAAAAGAAACACCTGTAACATCTATATCTACAGGGTTTTCGGTAGACTCGCCACCTTCAGCATCAATAAAACTAGCACCCACTGATACGCCTACCATACTATTTGTATGTGGACTATAAATTGAAGAACCTTTACCTGCTGCTGGCCCTGAACTGTTTGTTCTAAAAATCTCACCACTAGCAGAGAAACCTGGATTGGCTTCTGTAAAACCGCTATCCGAAATTCCTAATGTCGCACCATAGTAAATGTTTCCGTTGTAAGTCATCCCTTGTCCTGTTCCAGAGAT
The DNA here is from genome assembly GCF_015355625.1 of Tamlana sp. I1. Lineage (GTDB taxonomy): Bacteria > Bacteroidota > Bacteroidia > Flavobacteriales > Flavobacteriaceae > Pseudotamlana. The sequence continues at coordinate 274,835 of NZ_JACLAF010000001.1, read as the reverse complement.
ATCACCACCAACAACATCAGATAAAGTGGTATAAATCACATTGTTTTCTAAAACGCCTGTTGGATCGTAACTTGAACGGTCGTTATAAAAAATTGGCGATTCTACATTATATAAAGTATTATTCGCCACGACAATATCGTCTACTTTTTGGTAGCCGTTTGTAATCCCTCCAGAAGTATCAGAACCACCAACTAAAGTAATTCCGTTATTCCATTTATCGCCAGAGCTAATTAAATCTTGGAAATAATTATTAGTAATCACGTGGTAACTATCGGTAATACGAATACCTCCTGTACCTTCAACATTTTCACCTAAAAAATAGTTGCCTTGTACCGTAGCACGTGCACCATGACGCATTACTAAAGACCCTCGACATCTTCTAAAGGTGTTGTTTTTATAAATATTATCGGCACTTTTGTTGGTTATAATTTCATTCTCGCCATCGGCTTTAAAGAAATAATTCCCTTCCACAGTAACACTAGCACTTTTATCTTGAAATTCGCTTGTCCCTACACGAATGGTTTCACTATCGCCAGAGTGTGTTGTTGAAGGATCTCTTTTAATAAAATTATAGAAGTAATTATTTCTAATAATATGTCCTACTGGGTTATAATCATTGTATTCTAATTCTACTAAAACCAAGGCTCCAGGACTGTTTTTATTAAGAAAAGAACAGTTTTCTACCGTATTATTTGTACCATAAAGTACCACCCAACGGTGTTTATCGGTTCCGCTAGGCGTTAGGTTATTAAAAGCACAATTTCTTATAGTAGAGTGGTTCGCATAGGCGCTACTTTTTCTAAATTGCACATGGTTGTTACTTGATCCTCCACCATTCCAGTAGAAGCCATCAACAATAACATAATCTCCAGAAATATCCATATTGGTATGTCCTGTAAAAATAACTCCTCCTGGGGTTTCTGCTTTTAATATAATAGGGTTTGATGCGCTACCGTTTGAAGTGAAGCTAATGGTTTGGTCGTTACTGTAAGTACCATCGATCCAGGTTACCACATCGCCAGGTGATAAACTGAGACTGTTAAACTGACTTGCAGAACTAACAGTATAGTCTGTTGCATGGGCAAAAAAAGCACATAACATAGTTGTGATGCATAATGCCATTCGGCTTATGCGACTCATTAAATAATTTTTCATTTTAATTTAGTTTAGTTTAGGGTTAATAGATTAATTGGGGTTTTAAACTGGTTAATCACTTTGGTTAACCAGTTATGGTTTGGCCAAATTAAATAAAAAAACCACATCTTGCAACTGAAAATCAAATAGTTCTAAAAAATTTATTTAAGCTATATGTTAAAATTTTGATGTTTATAGCCGTATTGCTGATGATTTGGATTAATTATCATGGAGAAAAATTTCAAAAAATTGGTGTAAGTTTTTTTAAATGATGATTTAGACATTAAAAAGCATCTAATTATTAGGTAAGTGAATTTTACGAAGGTAATAATGACACCTTTTTGTTAATTTATTTAGTAGGTCAACAAAAGTCTTAAGATATATATAATGAAGATTGATGGAAAAACAATTATTAATAGCTTTGAAATAATTTAATAAAAAATATTAGTGATGAAATAGGTACTAGTAACCGGAGTAACAGGAAAAACATCTACTACTCTCGCCGAATTTATCACAAGAGAAAAATCGGCATTAAGCCCTACTCCATCATAAATACGAATTCTTTTTGGTGGTGATTAATTTTACCGCACCTTTTAAAAGTTCTATTTCTAATGATTTAAAATCGCCTATCACCTCACCATCCAGTTGTAAAACTTTGGGTTCATCAAATGCTATTTTAGCATGTGTAGTGCTTATAGTGGTTTGATTTTGGCTATCGGAAAACTTCTCATTAAAACTAGAAAGCCCTGCTTTAATTAACATATTGGCATTTATTTTTTCAATTAAAACAATTTCAAACACGCCATCCATAGGATTGCCATTTACATTTAAAGGGACGCCTGTGCCGTATTTTCTAGAATTACAAATACCTAACATAACACCTTCAGCATCTAAAGTTTCCCCATTACAATCCACTTTCATTTTAAAAGGCTGAACGTTATTTAATTCTTCTATAAAATATTTAGCATAGGTAACCATGCCGCGTTTTTCATCATTCTCAAAGGCTTTTACAATTTTCGCATTAATTCCCACATCGCCCATATGAATTGAATAATGTTCTCCGTTTACAACCAACATATCCAAATCGCCAGAAATATGAGACATTAAAATATCCTTCAAAGCCTCTAAAGGTTTTTGTGCTACACCCAATTCTACCGCCATACCATTTGCAGAACCTAAAGGGACAATACCCATAGGAATATTGGTGTTTTTTACTCCTACTGCAGTAAACAAAGTGGTGCCGTCGCCGCCAACCGAAACAACTTTATCGGGTTTAAAATCTTGTAACGCCTTTTCAAGTTTAACAGCATCATCAGTTCCCGTTGTTTTAAAAACATGGTAGTCTATTCCGTATAAATTACAAATTTGCTGGGCTTCTGTTAAAAAAGGTTGCTTATCAATACCGCCTGATATGGGGTTCACTACAAAAAGTAATTTCATACGAGTTCTTTTTTTAAATCTTCAATTTCATTTAAAACAGAGTTGGCATGCTCTGGCACAAAATAAGATGCTGAAACGCCTGTAGCTTTTAACTTTTGCCACATAAGCTGTTGCGTTTCGTTAACTTTTTCTCTGGTTTGTCGAATGTAAACCTTTAAAATTAATTGCGGATAGGCTTTAACAATTTCGGTATAAATAGCCATGTCTTTTTGGCTATCGTCTCCAACCAAAACATAATACTTACTTCTTGAATTCTCTATTAAAAACCGTATCGCGTTCAGCTTAAAATCTACAGGTTTATCGCCTTTTATAAGTTGAAAAAAACTTAAGTAGGGTGTTAAAGTTAACATGCCCTGTGGTAAATTATTATGCTTTATAAATTTAGTTAAGCGTATAAACAAATTGCTTTCACTTTTAGAAACATAAAAAATTCTAGGGTTTACACTTTTCCAAGCTTTAAACATGTTTTGGGTAAATTCGATAACCGCGCGTTTTTCTGGAACCAGTAGTAATAATGTTTTAATGCGCTTATAGAAATGGGCTGTATTAGATACCATAATGGTATCGTCGATATCTGAAATAATATCTAATGTGCGCTGTGGTTCTTTAAAACTAATAGGATATTCCTGTACAATTTTTAAGGGTAGATTTGTTTCGGGTAAAGTTATAGTGAGATTTGCATCCAATTCTTGAGTTGTTATAATTTGAAACCTGCCATAGGCATCAGTCTGCGTTTCTATTATTTCATTATTTGAATGAATACAAATTTTTTGATGCGCATACACCTTTACAAAATAAGATTGCACCACATGAATGGCATTTTTAAAAGCATTGGTTTTACTATCCTTAACCTCATGGTTTCCCTTTAAAATAAGTCCGCCACACCATACTCTATTTTCGGTAAGATCTAAAATTGCGAGTTGCCATACTGTTGCTTCTTTATTAAAGTTCATTTAATGTGTTTAATTTCATCAAAAGATATAGAAAAAAATGCAGGGAAATAAACGCATCCATTTTAAATTTTTAAAGGGTATATTTTTAATCTATTTTTTTAACTAAACTTTAGCCTTCAAAGGAATTAATCAAAAAAAGCTTCAAACAAAAACCAATATATTTGCAGGACTACTTATTTACCCTAAAACTAAACAGAAAGGAATTAAAATGAAATCGGATTCGATTCAAATAAAAAATAAAATAGCTGAAATTTCTACCATAAAAATAGAACCTTTCGACACCAGTAAGCGTTATACCAAACCGCATAAACACAATAAATATTTCGAAATTGTATATTTATCTGAAGGCTCTGGCACACACACTATCGACTCTAAAGTTTATACCATTGAACCGCCTGTTTTTTATTTTGTAAAACGCGAAGAAGTTCACCATTGGGCAATTGATAGCGAACCAAAAGGCTATGTTATTATTTTTAAAAATGCTTTTATTGAACAGACAACCGACAAGCAAATTAATGCGTTATTAATTCAATTATCGAAGTGGAATCATTTAAAAATTGAAGACGCTAGCATTTTCGAACAACTTTTTAATTTATTGTGTTTAGAACAAAAAACAGCCAGAAATAAAGATGTTACCGAAGGTCTCTTAAAAGCGCTGCTTTCTAAAATTGTTTTGTGTTCGAATAAATCGAAAACAAAATCACCTAAAAATAAAGTGGAGCAGCTGCTGGACTTACTCAACGAAAACCCACAAAATAGCGTGTCGTTTTATGCCGAGCAATTGCACATATCGCCACAGCACTTAAATGGTTTATGTAAAGAACATGTATTAAAATCGGCTTCAGAAGTAATTGCTATTTATGTAAACAAGGAAGCCAAACGTTTACTTTTATACACCGATTTAAACATTACCGAAATTGCACATCAACTTCAGTTTAAAGACGTTTCTCATTTTGTAAAATACTTCAAAAAAAACAACCAAATAACCCCGCTTCATTTTCGAAAAACAAGCCTATAAAAAACACCATAAATTTTTCAAATAAACCATAAGTTAACCTAGGTAATCTGTACATTTGCAGCCGTTAATAGCAATATTTGATAAATGACTTTTAAATTTTATTTCTCACTATGTTTTGCCATAGTGTTTTCTTCTATTTCAACAGCTCAAATTACAGGAAGCGTAATAGATTCTCAAGACCAAAAAGGCATCGATTATGCCACAGTTGCCTTATACCAATTACCCGATAGCACTTTAGTTTCTGGTGCTGTTAGTGTAGAATCTGGGCGATTTTCTTTAGAAAACATTAAAAAAGGAAACTATTATTTAGAAGCTTCTTTTATTGGTTACCAATCTACTAAAACCGCCGCTTTTCGTATTTCTAAAAACGGCGAATTAAAAGATTTAGGTCGTATTTTAATTCACCCAAGTAACGAAATGCTTAATGAAGTGGTTATTACGGGGAATACAAATACGGTAATTAATAAATCTGACAGACAGGTTTTTGCTACTAAAAATTTTCAAAATGCTGTGGGCGGTACAGGCGTTGATGTTTTAAGTAATGTCCCCGCTATAACCATTAATGGCGAAGGCGCAATTGCCTTAAGAGGGAGCACCAATTTTGTTTTGCTTTTAAACGGCAAACCTATACAAAGTAGCGCCACTCAAATTTTAATGAATTTGCCTGCAAATGGCATCGAGCGCGTGGAAGTTATTACCGCACCATCTGCAAAATACGATCCTGAAGGAAAAGCCGGAATTATAAATATAATTACCAAAAAAGGCGCTTTAAACGGGGCTTTTACACAGGTTGGTGTTAAACTAGGGCTACCAAGTATTGAAGATTACGACAATGAAGAATTCGCTCAACGCTATGGTGCCGATATTACCTATAACCTTAGAAAAGACAAGTGGAATTTCTCGCTAGGCGGCAGTTACCAACGCAATGATATTGCAGGACGACGCGAAGGCGATGTATATACCATTATAAACGATACCTTAACACGGTTTCCTTCGGATGGTGAGCGTAGTTTTGATGGTATTAACTATTCTGGTCGATTTACGGTCGATTTCACCCCTAATGATAATAATAATTATTCGGTAGGTGTTTATGCTGGAAAACAAACTAAAGACCGAAGAGCTAACATTTTATATTACGACAACCATGCCAATACACCTGCTGATGGTGATGATGTTAACGACCGTATTTACACCATCCAATATTTAAATGATAATTTACGAATTCGAAAAAGTGATTTCTTTGTGGCGAGTTTCGATTATGACCATACCTTCAATAATAAATCAAAATTAGCAACCTCTTTTTTATATGAATACACCATGTTGGGAGGACCAACAACTAATGAAAACCTAGGTTGGCCCGATACCTCCCAAATTCTTCAAGAGGAATACAACACCAACGACAATCCTTTAAATGGTGTTCGTGCGCAGATTGATTATGAAATGAAACCATTAGATCTAGGCGCCATTAGTATGGGCTATCAATACAGAAATTTAGACCACAAAGGGGATTTTGTTTACGAACGAAAAAATTTAACAACTGGCGAATTTGAATTGGTTCCTGAATTTTCAAGTGAAGTTAATTTAAAACGACTTATTAACTCTGGTTATGCACAACTGGATCACAGTTCAGAAAAAATAGATTATAGCATTGGTTTTCGTTTAGAAAGTATGAATCGTGATTTATTTTTGAAGGATAAAGTGGGCGTTGTAGATACCACGTATTATTACGATTATGTGAAGCTGTTTCCATCGGCTTCAATTCAATATAAAGTCAATGATGATTTAAAGTTGAAAGCAGCCTACAGCAAACGTGTGGAACGTACCACCTCTTTTAAAATGAATCCGTTTCCAGAACGCGAACACTCTGAAACTTTAGAGCAAGGCGACCCAACACTAAAACCAGAATTTATAGATTTAGTTGAAGTTGGCGCAGTTAAAGATTTTGAAAACGGTAATTCTGTTTATGCAACAGGTTATTTCCGTTCGGTGCAAAACTTGGTAAATCGTGTAAATACCATTTACAACGACACCATTTTAAATCGTATTTATTCCAATGTTGGAAAAGGAACTTCTTTAGGACTTGAACTAGGTTCGGAAGTGAAATTCACTAAAAATTGGAAAAATGTTTTAGGTGCTAATTTATATTCCTATGCTATTGATGGCGCCTACGATGGTAATAAAATTGACACCAGTAGTTTTGTGTATTCTTTAAATGCAAATTCAACTTACACCTTTAACCCAACAACATCTTTACAATTTACCTTTAATTATTTATCAAAACGTGTCACAGCACAAGGGGAAGATTCTGCTTTTTACTCCCCTAACCTCGCGTTTAAAAAGACGTTTTTTGATAACAAACTGGTAGCCACTGTACAATGGCAAAATATTGATATGGGCTTATTACACACCAACGAGCAGCGTATTACAACAGAAGTTCCGGGGTCGTTTTATACCACAACTAATTATGTTTACGAAGTAGATGTCGTATTTTTAAACCTTACCTACTCCTTTAACAACAGGAAAAACGAATCGAAGTTTATAGAAAGTGAATTTGGAAAGCGTGAGTTTTAATTTAAAACGGATCGTTTAAAAAACTAAAAATCAACACATTCATAAAAACCAAACATGTTGAATTCAAATTAATTAGTTTAAATTCTTCTATATTAAAAATTCAAAGAGGTTTAGTTTGCCCCAAAAAGCGCAATCAGTAAAAAAAAACAAGAAAAAGAAAACACCTTTAATCAAGAGAAAAAACACCATAAAACCTAGACACAATAAGAATTTTATTGATAAAGCTAACCTGTCTTCAAAAAATTAAAGTCTTTTAATTTATAAATTAATCGATTCTCAGCCCACCCATTAAGTAATTTCAAAATCTAAACTAAGATTAATTATTAAAAATGAAATTATGGGTAAAAAACAACTTTTAAAATTCAAATTATTTATAATTTGTTTTATTACATGTTCTCCTTTGCTTTTTTCGCAAAGTAATTGGATAACAATGGCCCCTGGTGGTGGCGGACAAATACAAGATATATATTTAGATCCAGATACACCAAATAAATTGTGGCTATCTAGTGATATGGAAGGCTGTTATGTGTCTAACAACCTAGGCGATTCCTGGGAATTTATAGGAAGAGACTTAAGCCATGGTATGGCCTTCAAAATACGAAAATCACCAAACGGAAACCTTTTACAAGGTAGTTTATGGGGAGCTCATATATCGACTAATAACGGGGAAAATTGGACACTCATACCAGAAACTAAAGCAGATGCTATTGCAACTATTGCCTTTAATACAGACGGTAGTACTATTGTTTTAGGGCCGAGTTGGCTCACAAAAGATCCTCAAAAAATTCAACCAAGTATCTCCGACCCTTTACAACAACTTACAGGTGAAAGATATATTTACTTATCACAAGATGGTGGGAGCACATTCACAAAAATAGTATATGAAACAACGCCGGGATACTATCAAGTTTATAACGCATTTATCCACCCGGTAACATCACTTATTTACCTTGGAACAGCATCTGGTTTATATGTATCAACCGATGCTTCGGGAACAGCATTTAATCGTATTCCTAACCCATCGGATGCTTATTTAGGTGAAGATGCAGGAATTCAAACCATGACGGTTTATAAAAGTGATGGCATTACAATAGATCCTAATGGCTATAAATTTAGTGGCGGTCTTTCAGGACTTGGTGCTTCTCCAGATGGTTCAAGATTATATGCTACTTTTCAAACAGGAAATCGGAATTGGGCCATATACACCATAAAAACATCTAACATGAGTGCATCTACACCAGAATGGGTGAAGGTAAGTGATAATTTATCGGATAAACCACAGTGGTTTAACCCAACTGTAGACCCACGTTCTACGGCAACATCTCATAAAGTGTTGGTTGGCACAGTATTTCTTGGCAGAGAAAATCGCGTGGGCTTGTTTGAAGGCACTATAAATTTTGATGCTTCAGGAAATGTAACAACAAACAGCTGGCAGCAAGTACTCTCTAAAGGCGGCGATTTTAAATTCGAAGAAGGATGGGAAAATGCAAGTCTTATTTCTAGAACTTATGGATATACTCCTGTTAGCTGGCCAGAAAGAAGAATTATATCTGGTGGAGGAAATAATTATTTTTACAGTAATGATCCTGCTGCTAGCGGCTGGCCATATAATGAAGATAGCTGGTTACCTATTTACACAAAAAAATCGACCGAAAGTTTTGGACCAGAGCATACCTGGTACTCTACGGGTTTCGCTAATACAGTATCCTACGATGTAGATTCTTATGGTAATTATGCTATTCAAGGAAATGCCGACCAAGGTATTTTAGAAAGCTGGGATTATGGTAAAAGTTGGACAAAAAACACCGTACCAAGAGGTATTACCAATGCTCAATCGGTTGCTATTACACATACAAGCACACCTATAGTATTAATGGATACACGTCCGGGTTACGGTATAGCCAGTTTAACTATAGGTAAATTCTACGCTAGAAAACTCACCGATTTAACCACCCAACCTGAAAGTAGCGATTGGCGTTTAATTGGTGGTGGATCAGATAAATCTAATATTATTAATGGACTACCTAATAGACAAGTTCAAGGGATTGCATTAGATGAATTACACCCTAGTCGTGTGTATTTAGGATTGAGATCAACCTATAGTGTAGGTGGCATTTTTGCTACAGAAGATATTGAAGCCGTATACAATAACGAGGCCAATTGGGTTGAAATTTCAACCCCTGGAATGCGTAATATAAGTTCGTTTAACGATATTTTTGTCGATCCAAACAATTCAAATGTTATTTGGGCTTCAGGGAAAGATATATACAAAGGAACCCGTACAGCACCAAACACATGGAGCTGGGAAATGTATGATACAACGATTCAAGACATGTATGTTTGGGATGATAATGGAACCACACGTGTAGCTGTTGCCCTAACAAATTCTAGCAATACAGAAGTGTTTCTACTTCAAGACCCAGATCAAGCTGGCTGGAATTCAGAATCTCGATTTATAGGAACTGGATTAACCATTGAAGAAACACTAAATATTCGTCCGCAAGTTTGGGTAGAACCCAATGAAACGATTGCTTTTGGCTTAATGGCTGGTTATAAAGATCAAATTTTTGTAGGTACAGAAAACTCAAAACATAAAAAAGGACTTGGGGTTTTTAAAGGCACCATTTCATCTTTAACACAAGTTGATTGGGTTGATTTTTCAACAGACGATCAAGGTCATGATCTTATCTATTCTAGAGATGCCGGCTCCGATTCTAAAATAATTAAAGAAATTAATGGTGATGTAAATTATTACATTCCTACATTTGGAACAGGAGTTTACAAACGTTTAATTGACACAGGTGTCATGGAAACGGCGGTAAAAGTTGACAAAAGTGCCTTAAGGTTTACTTCAATAATCAATAGTGAAAACACATTAACTATTGAAAGTACAACAAGCTGGAATTTAACAAACCTGCCTAGCTGGTTATCTAGTAACACAGTTTCAGGAACTGGAGACGCAACCATTACATTTACAACAACAGAAGCTAATACATCACCACAAAATCGGATAGCTACTGTAAAGTTAAATGCAGGCTCAAAACAGATTGAAATTTTAGTAACACAAACAGGAACGCCAATTCCAATAAACTTTGTGGATACACCAATAGGAATAGATGGAATTCAAGATGATCAATGGGATGCTATTACATGGCAAAACATAGATGCTAACCTTTTTGGAACAACTACAGATACTAGAGATAAATTTAAACTAGCCTATACAAGAGACAAACTATATATACTTGTAAGAGTTCAAGATGCGACTATTAACAAAGGTTCGGATGTGATGGCTGATCATATTCAATTGGCTTTAGATATCAATAATGATAAAAAAAGCATTATAGGCGACAGCGATTATCAATTTGTAATTACAAGCGACAATACGGTTATAAACCTACAAGGTATGCTTAACAACACCGAATCTGCAGCTAAAACCATAGCAGCTGGTTATGTATATGAAATAGCCATTCCTTGGGATGACTTAGGTACTATACCGGTTAACTTAACAGAACTTGGCTTTGAAATTCAAATAGCAGATAACCAACAAGGAAGTGATGTCGATCAAGCAAACCAATGGTTTTCTGATGTAAACTTAACTGACAACAATCCTTTTTCTTGGGGTACAGCCGCTCTAAATGGACCTGATGTACCTTGGCTAGAAACCTTTGATTTAGTGCCAAATTCAACTGAAGACTTAGGGTACACAGCCTGGTCAATTGATTTTGGAAACACCGATTTAGCCGATGAAAACGATTATGTTAAAGTAACCGACGATGGTATTTTAGAAGCTAGAGATATAGACGGCGTTGCTATTTTTAAAACCGAAGTCATAGACATTTCTCAAATTTCAAAAGTACGCGTACGCTTAGACGCTAAGGAGAAAGGAGACAATTTTAGAGAAGAAGAGTCTAATTTCATTAAATTATATGTCATTTTAGATGGCGGTGAACCACAACTCGTAGATCAATTAGTTGGCGATAGCCCTGAAGACGACATGTTTGTTGAATTGTCTACCAATGGTTTAGAAGGCAACTCTATTCAGGTTCTTGTTGAAATTTCTAACGACAGAGGAGGTACGTTTCACGCCATTGACAATCTTTTAATCGACTTTGGTCAAGACGAAGTATGTAATGCGCCAACAGCGCTTAATGTAGATAGTATCACGTATTCTGCAGTAATTTTATCTTGGGATTTTGAATTAGATGGCATAAACACGTTTCAACTTGAAATTAAAGAAACAGGAAGTGGTGTTTGGGAATCAGCCGAAATTCAAAATCAACTTAATCATCAATTCGACAACTTAATTCCCGAAACAACTTACGAATGGAGAGTACGCCAGAATTGCATTACCGGTACTTCGAGTTGGGTAAATGGTGATAATTTTACAACACCTATACAACCTATATTATCCTCGGTTTTTAGTGAAACTTTCGACGAAACAGGATGCTCACCTTCCAATGATGCTACTGTAGATTCTTATGAATGCTATAACAACCCGACTTCATATTATTCTGGGAATACAGGATTTGATGATAAATCGAATGACGGCACCTATGAAGGGGCTTCAAACGGACATCACATTTTCCTTACTGAAGTAGATCAAACTTTTGAAATAAATGGTATCAATACAATAGGGTATACAGGAACATCATTTCAGTTTTCAGTTAGGAAAAACGGAAACAATCAAGATGGTTCAGATCTTAAATTAGAAATCACTACAGATGGCGTAAATTGGAATAGAATAGATGTTATTTTACCAAAAGGGACAGACACAGCATTGCTTTGGTACCTTATTAAACCAGATGTCATGATAGAAGAAACTTCAAATTTTGGAATTCGATTTACAGCTGAAGGGAGCTCGAAGTATAAAATTGATGATATTAGAGTTAGAGGTGAAGAATTTTCTGAAGACGAATCCGATGATACAACTTTAGATATCAAATCCATTAATAAGTCAACAGGTTTAAGCCTATACCCTAACCCTGTTACAACATCATTAAGAATTAACGCCCAAAATACCACCTTAAATTCTGTTAGTATCTTTAATTCTAAAGGACAAATGATTCAAAATATCATTTCTAATACTAAACAAAATTCTATTTTAGATGTTAATACAGCACATTGGGATCAAGGTGTTTACATTCTGAAAATTCAAACAGACACTGAAGTTAAGATTTATAAAATCATTAAAAAATAATAAAAGAGTAACATATTTTTAATTTAAAAGGCAGTCTTAAGAAATTAAGACTGCCTTTTTTTATAAATCTACTCTTTAAACAACAGAAAAAAGAATCTTAGTTTATTGAGAGTGAATTTGGTTAATATGAATTAAAAAAAATGGAAGGCTGAAACTAAACCAAATGCATTTTACTGAAGGATTTGTTTAAAATAGTTTCATCGTTTACTGCCAGCCATTTATCTAAAATGGTCGCGTAAATAGACCTAAAATCTACCGTATATTTTAAGTCGCCATTGCTATCTAAATTCATTAAATCTGGTACTTCATTGTAAAAACCAGGCGTTTTTAAATTTTTCCCAATTAGAAATACATTATTTGCAGCACCGTGGTCTGTACCTTGCGCTGCATTTTGTTTTAATCGACGGCCAAATTCAGAAAAAGTTAGAATTAAAGTATCTTTAAAGGTATCGTTGGCTTCTAAATCTTTTACAAAAGCATCCATGGCATTTGCATACACATCTAACAATTTTCCTTGCTTGTTTGCCTGTCCTGCATGCGTATCGAAACCGCCCATGGCCACATAATACACGCTAGTACTTAAATGAGAGTTAATAAATTCTGCTGTTGTTTTTAGCTGTTTTGAAAACGGATCGTTAGGATATTCTTGCTTGCTTTTAAACGTTTTCGAGGTTTCGTAAATATATTTTGACGACGATTGAGCTTCAATCATAGTTTGGTATAAATAGCCCAAATTATGCTCACTTAAATGCGCATCACTTTGGGTGTCTAACACCTTTTTAAAATACGGTGTTTGCATATTTCTATTTAAAATAGCAGGATCTTTTGTAGCAATACCGTTTAAGTTTTTTCCTTTTAATATTAAAGACAAGCTATCGTCTATTTCAATGCCACCGTAAGGTTTTTTAATATATTCTTCTACATACCTACCTAGCCATCCGGAAGTTAAAAATTCATCTGAAGCACTTGCTGTTTGCCAAATATCTGTCGATCTAAAATGAGAACGATTAGGATTTGGATACCCCACGTTATTAATAACCGACAAATAACCTTTATCAAACAAATTTTTTAAAGGACCTAAATTTTTATGAAACCCAAGATTATCAGTCACCTTGATAAGATCGGGTTTAGAAAGGCTAATTTCTGGTCTGTTTTGGTAGTAAATATCATTGGTATAAGGTATAATGGTGTTTAGTCCATCGTTACCGCCAGCCAACTGAATAACCACTAATTTTTTATGACCTAAAGTAGCTTTATTTACCTTTTGAAAGGCGCTAATAAAATTAGGCACAAAAAATAAACTACTCGCTAAAGTACTCTGTTTAATAAAATCGCGTCTTTTCATAATTTACATTTTAGCACAGTTGGTATTCTGGAATAGACATTAATTGAATACAATAATTACGTTGATCTTCAAACTTTAAACGCGATAAAAGCGCTTCGGTATCTGGATCTATTTTAGCAATAATAAGCGTTTGCCTTATATCCTTTTGGGATACATCATGGTATTCTTTTTCAAAAACTTCCCAATGTTTAGTTGTTTTTATAAACCGCTGTTTATTGTTTTTTGAAGCGTAATAGGCTTCAAAATCATCTTCTAATTCGCCTTTTTCGTCTATATTAATTACGGCATTATTTAGCAAAATAGCTGGCAGTTTTAGTCGCAACATAAGTGTGTTACTGTCTATCCAGTTTCTGTCGCCTTTCCATCCAGCCACATTGGGCGGATATAGAAGCACTTGTCCCATAACCCGTTGAATGTATAGAAGTTGCTTCTTTTTTTGAAACGTAATAGGTACGGTTTTTTGTATGCCTACCAATAGTTCCATGGGTGATTTTATTTTGGAGCCAATATTTTTTTCATCGTAAAACCAATCGGAATTAAATAGATAAAGCATTAAATCTTTAATATTGTAATTTTTATAAAACTGATTGGTTAAAGCTTCAATATGAATGGTATCTGGCTCTGGATTTACAAAATATCTGTAAATTTTATCACAAATAAATCGTGCACATTGTTTTTGTTGTAAAATGATATCAATAATAGCATCACCATCAAAATTACCAGTTTGTCCAAAAAAAGTTTTTTCACCAAAATCATGATGCCTTTTTCTTAAAAAGAAAGACCCATCGCGCTTAAAAGACCACCCTGTAAAGGCACGCGCCGATGCTTTAATATCGGCTTCAGTATAATTTCCTACCCCTAAAGTGAATAATTCCATGAGTTCTCTGGCAAAATTCTCGTTTGGGCTCGCCTTTACATTTTGCCTATTGTTTAGGTATTTACTCATGGAAGCTTGACGCGCCATTACTTTCACAAAATCGCCAAAATTACCCAATGCAAAACGCCTAAGCATATTGTTATACTGCTGCATGTGATACACCGAATTATCGCGACAAACAAAAACATTGGCCCAGAACAAGGTCATTTTTTCGGCTAAAACAGCTTCTGAAGTTGTTAATCGATTAATCCATGCAGCATTGAATTCTATCGTTTTTTCACGACCTAATTTTTGAAGTTTTCGTTGTTCCGCTTTTTCTTCAACTGTTGAAGGCTTTTTGTAATCTGAATTAAAATACGATTCAAACTCCGAAAGATCCAGACTAAGCGGTTCTACTTTTTTAGAGGCTTCGAATAACTTGGCAACAATTTCTTTTTTAGACTGTTTTTTTAATTGCTGAATGGCCTTATAATCTAAACCAAATCCGGCTCTAAAATACAAATGTTGAAGATGTCTGGTTTTCATAGCTTTGGAGATTTAAAACTTTAGACTGAAATATAAGCAATTGGTTTAATTCTGAATAGAAATAAAAAAAAGGCCATCTAAAAAGTAAGTAAATTTGATTTGTCAGGTTGAGCTTGTCAAAACTGATAGTGATTAGCAATCAGTTAGAAATATTTCGACAAACTCAATATGATATCAATTATACTTTTTAGATAACCTCTATAGTATGCGCTTAATAAAATTCTATGCGCTTTATTTTCTATTTTGCTTAACAGGGTATTGCCTATGGCGAGCAAATTTATTGGTAATGTAGGCCGTTATTAGTAAAATTAAAACACCAATCCCTACTGGGTTAATAACGTATAAAAATCCTAAATCTTTAATTTGAGCACTTCCTATTACGGCTATTAACGCTGTTGCGCCTCCTGGCGGATGCATGGTTTTTGTTATTTGCATAACCACAATAGCTAATGAAACGGCTAAAGCGCAAGCCAACCAACTTAACTCGGGATTTGGAATTAACTTCGCAATAAGTACACCTATAAAAGCACTTAACAGATGGCCGCCAACCAAATTTCTTGGTTGTGATAACGGACTACTAGTCTCGCCATAAATTAGAACTGCCGAAGCACCAAACGAACCAATTAAGAAGATGTTATCCAAAGAGGATAAGGTTATACTTTGTAAACTTCCTATTAAAGCAATTCCAAAAAAGGCACCAATAAAAGACCATAAATGATCGATAGGGTCGATTACGGTTTGCTTTAAAACCATAATTTTTGCTTTGCGATATGTTTTACGACGTTTCATTTTACGTTCCATAATTACAGAGAACTGTTTGTGAATTTTAAAACAAAGGTAAGCCTTCATTATAATACAAATGAAATAAAAAAAGTTATATGTAATAACTTTTAGTTATGATTAAGTTTGATTAATTTCTCGAAAAAATCTTTAGTTTTCGACTGAAACCCTTGGCGGGAAACAAAATAAAACCAACGTTCAAGATTAAAATTCTGAATATCGATAATTTTAAGTTTGTTGTTTATTAAATCGTCGCTTACAGAGTGAATAGATAGTAAAGCATAACTTTTGGAATGGTATAAATAATTTTTAATCGCAATGGTACTGTGCAACGTTACGTTAGAATTTAAATGCTTTATACCGTATTCGTTAAGTTTTTTATAAATAATTTCGCGAGTTCCAGAGCCAAGTTCACGCTCTACCATTGGTAAATGTTCAATATCACTTAATTGCAACATGCCCGTTTTAAACTTGGGGTTATTCGCGCTGGTTACCAAAACAATTTCATCTTTTATAAATTTTTGGTATTGCAATTGTTTGTTGTGGCTGCTGCCTTCAATAATTCCAAAATCTAATTGTAATCCTGTTATTAAATGTTCGATATGCTCGGTGTTCCCACTAATTAACTGAATGCTGGTATTTGGCGTGTTTTTTTCTGATTTGGCTAAAATTTGCGGTAAAATAAAATCGGCTAAAGTCGTACTCGCCCCAAATTTTATATGCTTTTGCTCGTCTTGATCTAGAGTTAAAAAATGATTGTCTAAATCGGCATAAAGGGCAAGGATTTTTTCAACATATTCTAAAAACTCAAGTCCATCGGGCGTGAGTTCTATATTGTTCCCTAAGCGAATAAAAAAAGTCTTTTTATAAGTGTCTTCAAGGCTGCGAATGGTTTTAGACACCGCAGGCTGCGACAGATTTAAAATTTCGGCAGATTTAGTAAAACTCAGGTTTAAAGCAACTTCTTTGAATATTTTAAATTTAACTTTCATAAAAAATTTATATGCGGAACAATTTAAGGATTCCAGTTTATAAACCATAAAAATTATAGTTCTAAAACTTTACTACCGCATTAAAAGTACACAAGTAAAAATCAACCATAATTCGAAACTGAAACAACCGTAATTTCAACACAGAATTGACACAACAAAACCTAAACGCTATAAAAACTAAATATCAACAGTTATTTTTACCCTTTCTAATTCCTTTTTGTTTGATATTAGAAACCATACAAATAGTTCTTAAAAAATTAATTTAACATTTCTTTAATAGGGGAAGAATCAATTTAATGCCTCTATATAATAAAACAACTCACCATGATACAACAACCAAAGTTCAAAATTATTTCGGCAATTGTACTGTTTATGGCAGTATCCTTATTTGGCTATGCTCAAAAAAACAACGCAAACTTTTCAAAAGTAAAAGAACTTCAAGGCATTGAAGAATACCTGTATAAACCAAACAACATGAATATCTTGTTGGTACAGGATAATTCGGCTCCCGTTGTTACCGTACAAATAGTATATCGCGTAGGGTCAAAACACGAAGTAACAGGAAACACAGGTTCAACACACCTTTTAGAACATTTAAATTTTAAAGGCACTCCTACTTTTAACAAACGTAACGGCAACTCAATATCTAAAGTGTTACTAGGTATTGGCGCAAAAATGAATGCTACCACTTGGAAAGATAGAACCAACTACTATGAAACCATTCCAAGCGATCAATTGGAATTGGCACTTCATATAGAATCCGACCGTATGCGTAATTCGTTATTGCTAAAAGAAGATAAAGATTCTGAAATGACTGTGGTTAGAAATGAATTTGAACGTGGTGAAAACAGTCCAAACCGCTTATTAGATAAAGAAATTTGGGCAACAGCTTATATGGCGCACCCATATCACCATAACACTATTGGTTGGCGTTCGGATATTGAAAACATGCCTATAGAAACCTTAAAAGATTTTTACAACACTTACTATTGGCCAGATAACGCCACATTAACGATTATTGGCGATTTTCAAAAAGACCAATTATTCTCACTAATTGATAAATATTTCAGTAAAATATCCAAAGCACCAAATAGCATTCCTGAAATTTATACCGAAGAGCCTGAGCAATTAGGACCACGACGTATCACTATCAAAAAACCAGGTCAGCAAGGCTTAATTTCTATTGCTTACAAGATTCCTGGTCGTATGCATGACGATTTACCTGCATTACATATTTTAGGCGAAATTATTGGCTCTGGAACCTCATCTACCATCAACAAAACTTTTGTTGATACTGGTTTAGCTCTTTATGGTTATGCAGGGGCATCCAATTTTGCAGATGTTGGTCTTTTTAGTGTGAGCCTTGGTTTGGCTGCAGATAAAAATCTTGAAGACATGAATGCTAAAATGTTAAGCATGATTGAAAAAGTGAAAGATGAAGGGGTTCTGCAAGAAGATGTAGACCGTATTGTGGCTAAAATTTCAGCACAAACTATTTTATCTCGTGATGGTTCTGGTAGCATTGCAGGGCAATTAACAGAAGCCATTGCTGGTGGCGACTGGACCGATTATGTTAACAGCGTGGAACGACTTAAAAAAGTAAATGCTGATGATGTAAAACGCGTTGCCAACACCTATTTAGTTGAAGACCAAAGTACCACTGGATTTTTTATTCCAAAAACATCTGGTAGTAACGAGGAAACTACTGAAGAAGCTTCAGAATTTATGCAAAATACGGATAGCAAAAATTACTTCAGAAACCCAAAACACGATCATGATGCTTCCTGCTTCGATGATCATTCTGAAAACGTTTCACAAAAACAATTTACTGAAATTACTTCGGCTTACGAGAGCATTCAGCCAACTGCAAACAACGACCGTTTTACAAGAAAAACTGTTGCTGGAATCGATGTTTTAACCGCTAAAACTGGAGCAAACGATTTCCTTACAGTAAATGCTAGCTTTCCTATTGGAAACTATTTAAACACAAACGGCAATGAACGCATACCTGGGTTAACTACTCAAATGTTAAGCAATGGTACTTTAAAAAATGATAAGTTTCAATTTTCAAATAAACTAGATAAACTAGGGGTAAGACTATTTGTAGGAGCTGGAACTTACACTATTGACATCAATTTTAAATGTTTGAAAAAAGACTTAACTGAAGTTATCAACTTACTTGCTGAAGAATTAAGAGAACCTTTATTTGACCAAAAGGAATTCGATTTGTTAAAAGAACGCATGTTAGGAAACATAAAAAAGAGCTTAGAAAGTCCTGCTGCACAAGGAAGAACTGCACTTTCTCAAGCCATATATCCTAAAGGGCATCCTAATTATACATCAAGCACTGAAGATGTAATTAAAACCTTAGAGTCTGCTACTTTAGCAGATGTAAAAGCATTTCATAAAACCTATTTTGGTCCTGCAGGAATGCACCTTGTTGCTGTTGGAGATGTGGATAACAAAACCTTATACCATGCGATAAACAAAGCCTTTAAAGGTTGGAAAGGCGGTATTAAAACCAAAGCAGAATTTAAAAACCCAACAAAATCTGAGGCCTTAACAAAAGTAATTACCATTGCCGAAAAACCAAGTGCAGAATTGTTTATTGGTGAATATACAGGCATTGAGAGAATGGATAAAGACTACTTACCATTCTATATGGGGACAAATATTTTAGGCGGCGGATTTTCTGGAAGATTAATGCAAACCGTAAGAGACAACGACGGATTAACCTATAGCATTCGCGCACAACACTCAGGTGAAGTTAATACAGGTGGTTTTTGGTTGGTAAATGCTTCTTTTAACCCAAGCTTATTTCAAAAAGGATTGGATGCGACTATGGTTCAAATAAACAAATGGGTTAATGATGGCGTTACTGCTGAAGAATTAGCCTCTTATAAATCAAATCTAAAAGGGAGTTATAAAGTAAGTTTAGCGACAACCACCGGCTTATCGAGTGCTTTATTAGATATTTTAGAACGCGGTCAAGACCCTAGCTATATCGACCAATACCCTAAAGATATTGATGCGGTAACCTTAGAAGCCGTTAATACAAGTATCAAAAAATATATTGATCTAGATAAACTAATCATTATAAAATCTGGTTCGTTAGACGAAAATGGTCAACCTTTAAAATAATATAAAAACATCTTTTATAAACTTTAATGTTATAAAGTTGAGTTAGTCAAAATTAAAGATGCAAAAAGCGGCTGTTTTAATCTAAAAGCAGCCGCTTTTTAAACCAATTTAACCAGTATAAAAAGCCACAATAAGCGTTAACAATAAGCTCCTAAATTGTTTAAGATTGAAATTATTTTCAAAACAAAAAAGAAAGGTTAAAAAAAAGATTTCAATAATAAATGCTGCCGTACACTATGTGGTTTTCGATGCTAATAAAGACTTACCTCCTAAAGCCATACAATTGTTTTTTAATTTGAAATAGAAACTTCTTCAAGCCCTTTTAAAGTTTTCAAAATAAAACATTATAGCCTAAATCAATTAAATTTGTAAGCATTTAAACCCATAAACAACAATTTTAACAACTACAAACTCAATATTATTAAAAAATAATTACCTTTATTTCTTTTTAAATTGAGTGAAGTACTTCACTAAAACAACTATTAAAAATGAATAAAATAAGTAATCTTATAAAAGGTGTTGTTGGTTCGAAAAACACAACATCTCAATCTAAATTAGAAACTCATTTTGCCCCATTTAGAGAAAATATTGTTGGTAACGACACTTATTTTATTTCACCTTACGGAAAGAAAAAAATTATTTATGCCGATTGGACGGCTAGTGGTCGATTATACAGACCTATTGAAGAAAAACTACTCAATGAAATTGGTCCCTTTGTAGCCAACACACATACCGAAACCTCTATTACAGGCTCGACAATGACGAGAGCTTATCATGATGCCAGACACATTATAAAAAACCATGTTAATGCTTCTAAAGACGATGTTTTAATTACGGTTGGTACAGGAATGACGGGTGCCATAAACAAGTTTCAACGTATTTTAGGCATCAAATTAAATGAAAATTTAAAAGACCATGTAGAGATTCCTGATGCCAAACGCCCTGTGATTTTCGTTTCGCATATGGAGCATCATTCTAATCAAACGTCATGGTTAGAAACCATTGCTAGAGTAAAAGTCATTCCTTCAAATAAAGAAGGATTACCTTGTTTAAAAAGTTTAAAAACACTTCTAAAAGAACATCAAGAATCCCCTATTAAAATAGCTGCCGTTACGGGCTGTTCAAACGTGACTGGTATTCGCACAAATTACTACGAAATTGCCAAAATCATGCACCAAAACAATGGTTTGTGTTTTGTCGATTTTGCCTGTTCTGCACCTTATGTAGCTATAGACATGCATCCTAAAGATGAAGACAAATATTTAGATGCCATCACCTTTTCACCACATAAATTTTTAGGTGGCCCTGGCAGTTCTGGAGTTTTAGTATTCAATAAAAAACTATACAAAAATTTAGTACCCGATAACCCTGGAGGCGGTACCGTAAATTACACCAACCCATGGGGCGACCATGATTATATAGATGATATTGAAACCCGTGAAGACGGCGGAACTCCTGGTTTTTTACAAGCCATAAAAATTGCACTTTCTATTCAGTTGAAGGATAAAATGGGAGTTCAAAATATTTTAGATCGCGAGCATGAATTAAATGCTATCGTTTTTAAAAGACTTTCTAAAATTAGTAATTTAAATATTTTAGCACCTAAGCATAAAGACCGTCTGGGTGTGTTTTCTTTTTACATAGAAAATGTGCATTACAATTTAATTGTAAAACTTTTAAACGATCAGTTTGGCATTCAAACACGTGGTGGTTGTTCATGTGCCGGCACCTATGGTCACTACTTATTAAATGTAGATGAAACCACATCAAGATCTATTGAAAAGAAAATATTAGATGGTTGTTTGATAGAACGTCCAGGTTGGATTAGAATGTCTATTCACCCAACCATGACCAACGAAGAAATCAACTTTATTTGTGATGCCATTGAAGACGTTGCTAAAAACTATAAAACTTGGGAAAACGATTATGAGTATAACGCCACCAAAAATGAGTTTACACATAAAAACGACTTAGACATAGAAAAAACAATCACCGAAAATTGGTTTAAATAATTGGTTTAGTAATTAAGGTCTTCGAGGGGAATCGAGTACCCTTTCAGTTGGATAAATTGTTACAGAGTTTCAAAGATTCAAAGTCACAAAGTTTCAGAGCTTCAGAGCTTCAGAGTGATAAAGCATGTTGGAGTTTTGTGTGGAGCACATTTATTTCTGCATCAAATTAAACAAGTTTCTAATCCCATATTTTCAGGGAGCGCAGTTGAGAAGTGATTTTTTGACAAAATTATTGTTCTCGACTCCGCTTGAATACCCAAAACACATCATAAAAAAAGGTAGCCATTTAAAAACAGCTACCTTTTTTAATTTATATAATTTACAATCAAACTCTAAATTAGAGATCTTGATGTTTAGAATAATGTCTCCATTTTTCAATACACTCCTGAATATCATCTGGAATTGGCGTATCAAAACTCATAAATTTTGATGTTTTTGGGTGTACAAAACCTAAAGTTTTGGCATGTAAAGCCTGTCTTGGCAGGACTTTAAAACAATTATCTACAAACTGCTTGTACTTTGTAAAAGTTGTTCCTTTCAATATTTTTTCACCACCATAACGTTCATCGTTAAAAAGGGTGTGTCCAATATGCTTCATGTGTACACGAATTTGGTGTGTACGTCCTGTTTCAAGCTTACAAGACACCAAAGTGACGTAGCCTAAACGTTCTAAGACTTTATAATGCGTTACTGCTGGTTTGCCCTTATCTTCTTCATCGTCTAAAAACACGGTGTTCTGTAATCTGTTTTTAGGATGACGTCCAATATTGCCTTCTATAGTGCCTTCATCTTCTTCAATATTCCCCCAAACTAAAGCTACATATTCACGTTCGCTGGTTTTTTTAGCAAATTGTAAGGATAAATGTGCCATTGCTTCTTCAGTTTTGGCTATTACAAGTAAACCACTAGTATCCTTATCAATTCGATGTACCAAACCTGGGCGTTCGCTAGAATTATTTGGCAAATTTTCAAACCTGTGAATCAAGGCATTAATAAGCGTTCCCGAATAATTTCCATGACCTGGATGCACCACCATTCCGGCAGGTTTATTTACAACCAAAAGGTCGTCATCTTCATAAACTACATCAATTGGAATATCTTCACCAACCAATAAATTTTCATGGGGCGGATGCGAAAACAAGACCCTAATTTTATCGTTAGGCTTCACCTTGTAATTCGATTTTACAGGCTCATCATTCACATAAATACTACCGTTTTTGGCAGCAGCTTGAATTTTATTACGCGTGGCGTTTTCAATAAAATTCATTAAATATTTATCTATTCTAAGTGGTGCTTGCCCTTTATCTACTGTAAAAGCATGATGCTCAAACAAATTGTCTTCGTCTGGTAATTGCGGTGTATAATCATCCATAAATTAAGGGCGGTTGCCGTTTCCTAGTTGTAAATCTATCACAGACGTTTTTTCTAATTTATCGCCAGCATGAAGTGTGTTTCCTTTGTTTGATAATTTTAAAACCATGTCCTTACCAATGTTATCTACATAGGTAATTTTGCCAATTTTAAAACCAAAAGCTTCTAAAGTTGGTTTTACTTGTCGGAAAGTTTTATCAATTAAACCATCTGGAATGGTCATTTTTCGATATCCTGAAGGATTTACGGTAACATAAATTTTTCGATCTTCCTTAACTTTCGATCCCGACACAGGTTCTTGATCAATTACCGAATATTTAGGATAATCGGGGTTGTAATTGGCAGAATCCTGAACTTTAATCTCTAATTTATTATCTTTTAAAATCACTTGAGCCACATGAATCGATTTGCCTTTTAAATCGGGAACGGTTTCAAATTCGCCATGATTGGTTGTAATATTCAACCATTTTAAAATAATATAACAAAGCACAACTACAGCTACAATAGCTAACCCAATTTGCTTTAAAAATGTTTTACTGGTAATAAATTTAACTAAGCTCATTTATAGATTTTTCAGTAGCACAAATATATAAAAACAGAACTGTTTTTTCTTTTGGCATTTATATGATATTTTAGCTTAACTAAAATAAATGTCGATTTATTGCCATTTATAGTCTTAAACCAGGTTTTAATCATATTCCCTACAAACGGAATTCACCAAATAAAAGTAATGATGAAAAAAAATATTGCTATCATCATGGGCGGTTATTCTAGCGAATACAAAATCTCCCTTACCAGCGGAAACGTTGTTTACGAAACTTTAAACCCTAATAAATATACCGCCTACCGCATTCATATCTTTAAAGACAAATGGGTATATGTTGATAAAAGCGACAATGAATTCCCTATGGATAGAAATGATTTTTCGGTAAACGTACAGGGTGAAAAAATCACATTCGACTGTGTGTTTAACGCCATTCACGGGTCGCCAGGTGAAGACGGTTATATGCAGGGCTATTTTAAATTATTAAACATCCCACACACCAGCTGCGACATGTATCAGGCTGGTTTAACCTATAACAAACGTGATTTATTAAGCGTATTAAAACCCTACGGCATAAAAACTGCAGAATCTTTTTACTTAAATCAAGGCGATACCTTTAATGAAGATGCCATTATTGAAAAAGTAGGTTTACCATGCTTTGTAAAAGCCAATAAAGCAGGCAGTAGTTTTGGTGTGAGTAAAGTGCATAAAAAAGAAGATTTGCAAAACGCAATCGATGTGGCATTTAAGGAAGACGACGAAATTATTATTGAATCTTTTTTAGATGGCACCGAAGTTTCGGTAGGCGTGATTACCTATAAAGGAGAAACCAAAGTACTGCCCATAACCGAAATAGTTTCAGAAAATGATTTTTTCGATTACGAAGCTAAATACCTAGGAAAATCGCAAGAAATAACCCCTGCCCGATTAACAAAATCGCAAGAAGAAAATGTAAGCCAACAAGCCAAAAAAGTTTACGAAGTTTTAAAAATGAAGGGGTTTAGTCGCAGCGAATTTATTTTTAAAGACGGTGAACCGCACTTGTTAGAAATGAATACCATTCCTGGTTTAACCCGAGAAAGTATTTTACCGCAACAAGCCGCTGCTGCAAATATTTCTTTAGCTGATTTGTTTGATAATGCTATTGAAGAGGCCTTGAAAAAATAAGCTTAATTCTATTTGAATTTCTTTAGGTTATACTATAATAAAACACTTCATATTTGGAAAAAGTTATCTTTTAAGTTAACTTTGTTTGATGATTAGAAAAATAATCTTCTTTGAAAATCATTTCATTGAGTTTTATCAAAAACAGAATATTAAGGTAAAAGGAAAGATTCAATATACATTTGAACTACTTAAACAAGTGGAACGTGTGCCTGAAAAATTTCTAAAACATTTAACTGGAACAAACGGACTTTATGAAATCCGAATTGAATACCAATCAAATATATACCGAATATTTTGCTGTTTTGATGATGGTAAATTAGTAATACTTCTCAATGCTTTCCAAAAGAAAAAGCAAAAAACACCGAAAAAGGAACTTGAAAAGGCTCAAAAATTAATGAAATTGTATTTTGAAAAAAAAGCTAATGAAAATGGATAAATATAAAAACATAACAGATTTCGATCAACTAATTGAAGTTGAGCACGGAAAAATAGGGACTGAAAGCAGAAACAAATATGAGGAAAATGCCCAAATGTTTATTATTTCCGAAATGCTTAAAGACGCTCGAAAAGCTGCGAACATGACTCAAGAGCAGTTAGCCGAAAAAGCAGGAACGAAAAAAAGCTATATTTCCAAATTAGAAAATGCCAAAGGAAATATTCAGCTTTCTACATTAATCCGGATTTTTGAACAAGGATTAAATAAACGAATCGGATTAACATTTCTCTAAAAACACCATCCTTAATCTCTCCTAAGCAACGAGCGAAACCACTAAGTGAATAGCTATTAGAATTGTATCTTTATAACAATTTACTATCTCCTACAGATTGTTATAAGGACATTTAAAATAAAGAAATTAAATACGATTTCCGCCTTTGCGGGAATGAAAAAAAGGCATTTCTATGAAACGAGCATTATTTCCAGGATCTTTTGACCCCATTACATTAGGACACTACGATATTATTACCCGTGGCGTTACCTTATTTGATGAAATTATCGTAGCCATTGGCGTTAATGCCGACAAAAAATACATGTTCTCTTTAGAAGAACGCAAAAAATTTATAGAAGAAACCTTTGCACACGAACCTAAAGTAAAAGTGGCAACTTATGAAGGTTTAACCGTCGATTTTTGCAAAAAAATAGATGTGGAATTTATTTTACGCGGCCTAAGAAACCCTGCCGATTTTGAATTTGAAAAAGCCATAGCACACACCAATCGCGATTTAGCACCCATTGAAACAGTGTTTCTTTTAACCTCTGCCCAAACCTCATACATTGCATCAAATATTGTGCGTGATGTAATTCGAAATAATGGGGATTATACCAAGTTGGTCCCTAAGAATGTTAGGGTTAAGTAGAAATATTGTTATGGAGTTATGGAGTTATGGAAAATAAGCTTAATTTCAGACAAAGCTAAAACCGTTATCTTAAACTAACAACCAAAAACCATCAACCAAAAACTAACAGCCAACAACCCTAAAACTTATACTCCGAAAGGCCTTTTGTAAACGCCTCTGGGTTTTCAGCTAAATGGTATCTAGGGTCGTCAATATCTTCAATAACAACTTCTCTAAATTTAGGATTCGATTTGTATAAAAGAATTTTACAATCTTCACTTAAGTGTTTCAGTTTGATTTGTTTTCCAGCTTCTTCATATTTGTTCACCAAATTGAAAATAGCTTCCATCGCCGAATGATCACTAACTCTAGATTCTACAAAATCAATTTCAACCTTTTCAGGATCATTTTTAACGTCAAATTTCTCATTAAAAGCCGTAATTGACCCGAAGAATAAAGGCCCCCATATTTCATAAACTTTCGTGCCATCTTCGCGCATACGCTTTCTAGCACGAATGCGTTTAGCGTTCTCCCATGCAAAAACCAAAGCAGAAATAATAACACCAACAAATACTGCAATAGCTAAATCGAAAATTACAGTTACTGCCGATACAACTATTAATACCACAGCATCCGATTTTGGTATTTTACGCATGATACGGAAACTAGACCAAGCAAAAGTTTCAATCACCATCATAAACATCACACCAATTAAAGCAGCAATAGGCACTTGTTCAATTAACTTATCGGTAAATAAAATAAATGTAAGCAAAGTAACGGCCATCATAATCCCAGACAAGCGTCCGCGACCGCCAGCTTTAATATTAATTACAGTCTGACCAATCATACCACAACCACCAGTACCTCCAAAAAGTCCCGACATAATATTTCCTGCACCTTGCGCGATACATTCTTTATTTCCATCGCCACGACTATCAATAAGCTCATCGACTAAATTCATGGTCATTAAAGACTCGATTAAACCAACACAAGCCGCTAAAAACGCATAAGGCAGTATAAAACTAAACGTATCTAAATTAAATGGTAATTTTTGCCAAAGCTCTAAATTAGGCATTGGTAACTCGCCTTTTAATCCGGTTCCTCCGCCTTCAATAATATAAGATCCTACTGTTGATACGTCCATGCCAAATCCAACTACAACCAAAGTGGTAATTAAAATAGCCGTTAAAGCTGCAGGGATTTTAGTAGTTATTTTTGGTAACACCCAAATAATTCCCATGGTTAAAGCTACTAAGCCCATCATAATATAAAGCTCGGTACCTTGCATAAACGTATTCACGTACTCGTTAACGCCTTCTGCCGAAACCTGTAAAGTTTTGTGTGAAAACATTTTTACTTGTGCCCAAAATATAACAATGGCTAAACCGTTTACAAAGCCCATCATAACAGGATGCGGAATAAGTCGCACAAAGCGTCCTAATTTAAAAACACCAGCAAATATTTGAATGATTCCCATTAAAATCACACAGGCCATTAAGTAGAAAAACCCCATATTTTCAATAGGCTGATCGAATAACATCCCTCGTGTATGTCCTTCAGCAATCATACCCACAAAAATAACAGCAACTGCTCCTGCTGCTCCTGAAATTAAGCCTGGTCTGCCACCAAAAATTGCAGCTACTAATCCGATAATAAAAGCACCAGAAAGCGCCATTAAAGGGTCTATTTGCGCCACAAAAGCAAAGGCTACCACTTCTGGAACCATAGCTAAAGATACTGTAATTCCTGCTAAAACATCGTTTTTTGCGTTTGCGGCACGCTTAATAATAAAATCGGTCATGGTTCGTTTTTTGGAGGTGCAAATTTAAGTTTAATATGTTGTCATGCAAGTAGAAGTCTAATAAATTGATTTTAAGAGACACTATAACGTTTGATTTTCTTGACTTTAGACTTTAGACTTTAGACTTTAGACTTTAGACTTTAGACTTTAGTAAAGAAAAAATATTGAAAATGGATACAACTATAATTTGATAAAATTTGAGGAAAAAAAGTGATGAAAAACACACCATAAAAAGGTATCGCTTCTAACTAGAAACAAACTTTAAACCCACAATTGAAGCGATAAGAGTGGTTATAAAAAATAAACGCCAAAAGGTGGCTGGTTCTTTAAAAACTAGGATACCAACTAGAACGGTTCCAACGGCACCAATGCCTGTCCAAACCGCATAAGCAGTACCAATTGGTAATTCCTGAGTCACTTTTACAAGCAAATACATACTGATAGATAAACAGATTAAAAAACCCAAATACCAATAAGTAGATTCTACACCTGTTGCTGTTTTGGCTTTCCCTAAGCAGGCAGCAAAAGCGACTTCAAACAACCCCGCAATGATTAATAAAATCCAATTCATTATTTAAAATTTGTATCGGGCTTAGCCAATTAATCTTAATGTATTTCTTTTTGATATAAATTATAGATAGATAGCGGTAATTCTTTAATTCCAACCTTTTTAAACCCTTGATTTTCGTAATAATTACAAAGTTTTGGGTTTTTAGAATCGGCATCTAATCGCAAGTATTCAAACCCACTATCTTTGGCTTCATGTTCAATTTTTTGAAGCACCAGTTTACCAATTCCTTTGCCTTCAAACTCTTCAATAACCACTAAAGAATGAATATATTTCGATTGATCTTCTTGCTTACCCCAGTACAATAAGTCTTCATCTAAAATCCTAACCATTCCAATCGTTTCAGCATTAGTATTTTTAATAAAGAAAAATTCATTATTAACAATACCTGCTTCAACCCATTTTATTTTGTCAATGGGAGGATTTTTCCAATACTGCCAATGGTCAATTTTCTTTTTTGAAATTTTTTCAGCAGCTTCTTTGAATAGTTTTAGAACCTTATTCTTATCTGTAATTTTTATCGGAGTGAATGTTATCTTCATTTAATTTCGATAATGTTTTAATTTTCATATCCAAAAACAGTATGATCTGAATAAATACAATTCATATCATTATTAAATAATAATGCCTATTTTTAAGATAAACCACTTAATAACACAAAGGCTTAACACCATAACTTTTTTAACTCCCTACACCAACAATTTAATATTGGCATAAGAATTTTGAAGCGCTTCATGGGTTTCATTAGTATTTAGCCATGAAACTTTAGTGATACCTTCCTCCTCTTGCGCATATAAATTTCCTGAAAAATTGGTTTTCATTTCAAACCAATGGGTGATTTTAATTTTATATTGACCATTGCGTTTAAAAATATGGTAAGTCGTATCTAAAGGTTTGGTTATTTGCAAACCAGCCACACCTGTTTCTTCGGTCACTTCTCTAATGGCAGTTTGCTCAATAGTTTCATGTCGCTCTGCCTTCCCTTTTGGCAAATCCCATTTATCATTTCTATAAATGAATAAAATATCGCCATCTTCATTATATACTTTTCCGCCACCTGCAATTACATTAGGCAATTTCTTCAAAAACTTTTTAAGTAATTTATCTGGGTTCTTATGAATTAATCGGGCTTCCTTTAATGACGTCGTGTTCAACTTACGAATAACCTTTACAAGATTTACTGTGTTTAACAAATAATTCCTGAAGTTCGTTTCCTCCTCCACTTGCGTTGTTAAAATTATTGGCTTGTCACCAACAAAAACTTTATACATAGCTCTACTTTATTAACTATTTCTTTAAGGTAAAAATATTAATTTTGTTCACATTGCAAACCATGTTTAAAAATATTTTCATTAAATATAAACTGATTTGATTTAAAATTAAATTTATCCGTAATTTTGCCAACATGATTTTTAACAAAGACACTGCTAAAAAAACGGCTGAAGTTTTACTGCAAATAAACGCAATTAAGCTTAGCCCTCAAGACCCTTTCACATGGGCTTCAGGCTGGAAATCGCCAATTTATTGCGATAACCGCATTATTTTATCATTCCCTCCAGTGCGTAATTATATTCGTGAAACGATGGGGAAACATATTGAAAAAGAATATGGAAAACCCGACGTTATTGCTGGCGTAGCCACTGGCGCCATTGGAATTGGTATGTTGGTTGCCGAATATTTGGGACTTCCTTTTATTTATGTTAGGCCCGATGCTAAAGGTCATGGCCGAAAAAACCAAATTGAAGGTTTTATTGAAGGCGGACAAAATGTTGTGGTGGTTGAAGATTTAATTAGCACAGGAAAAAGTAGCTTAAATGCCGTAAAAGCTTTGAAAGAAGCACATGTAAATGTAAAAGGTATGATTGCTATTTTTACTTATGGTTTTGATGTGGCTGCCGAAAACTTCAAAAAAGAAAACATCCACTTAAATACCTTAAGTAATTACGAAAACTTGTTAGAACAGGCTTTGGAAACCAACTATATTTCTGAAAAAGAACTAAAAACGCTATCAGAATGGAACACCAATCCGAGTGAATGGAATGCTATTTGATAGAAAATCAACAGACCGTTTAAACAGTTCAACAAATAACAGTTTTATATTATGAATTTAGAATCCCCAAAAGTTAAAGTAGGTAAATCGCCAGAAGAAGTTTATAATTTCTTATCCGATGTTAAAAATTTTGAAGCTCTAATGCCTGAAAACATTAGCAAATTTGAAATTCTAGACGATGATAAATTTCTTTTTGCTTTAAAAGGGATGCCAGAAATTGTACTTAAAAAGAAAGAGGTCATTCCGCCAAACAAAATTGTACTTGGTGCTGCAGGTGGAAAAATTGATTTTGCTTTAGTTGTTGCGATAGATAAAATAGATGAAACGTCAAGCGATGTACAATTAAAATTTGATGGCGATATAAATCCAATGATGGCCATGATGATTAAAGGCCCTATTGGTAAATTTATTGAAACCTTGGCTGGAAATATTCCAAGCGCCGTTTAATACATCAGGGTAACTTCTTTTAAATCGAAAGTTTTTATAATGTTATCTTCTAATAAAATTTGAAGATGCCCATTATTTGAAACTCCTTTTATAAATCCAGAAAATAACAAACCTTCAGCATCTTTAAATGTTGAAGGTTTATTTTTTCTGAATAAATAGGATTCGTATTCTGCTTTTATCACTTCAAAACCTTCATTGTTTAAAACTTTAAAATAATCTTTTAGATAATTCAGGATGGTACGCGCCAACTCATCTAAATCGTAAGTAGTTCCTGTTATTTTTTTTAAAGATGAAGCTTTTGGTAGGTTTTCAAAATTTATTTGATTCACATTTAAGCCAATTCCAATAATGGAAGCTGCTATTTGGCTCTGTTTTATGACATTTTCAATTAAAACACCACATATTTTCTTATTAGCTGACAAAATGTCGTTAGGCCATTTGACACTTAATTGCGGAATAGCAAAAATTTGTAATGCTTTTCTTAAAGCTAAAGCCGTAACCATACTCATAGCAAACGGCTTTTCTATTTGAAGTGACTCTGCATCTTTAAAAACGCTAAACGTTAGGTTTTTAGCCTCTTGAGAAGCCCATTTAGCGCCCATTTGTCCCCGGCCATTGGTTTGCTTTTCGGCAATAACCGCAGTGAAATCTTTAACGGTTTGAGAGGCATAAAGGCTTCTTAAATAGCTATTTGTAGAATCGATGGCATTAAGTTTGATAATACACATAAAGAAGTTATTGATACAGGACTAAATCTTATCATATTTTTAAAGTATAAAGAACTAAAAAAATAATAACTTTGCACAAATTAAATCAAATTAATGGCGAAAGAAAATATAAGCGCAGACCAACTAATATCCGTAATTTTAAGTGGTATAGAGGATGTTAAAGGAAAAGAGATAAATATTCTAGATTTAAGAGAGATTGAAAATACGGTTTGTGACTACTTTATTATTTGCGAAGGATCGTCAAATACACAAGTAAGCGCTATTGTTAACTCCATTCAGAAGAAAGTAAGCAAAGAACTTAAGGATAACCCATGGCATACTGAAGGTATGGATAACGCCGAGTGGGTTTTAATTGATTACGTTAACGTAGTTGTTCATGTCTTCCAAAAACACATTAGAGAATTTTACGACATTGAAAGTCTTTGGGGCGATGCAAAAACAACCGTAATAGAAACAAGTTACTAAAAATATCAGATGGCAAAGGATACTAAAAAACCAAAAGAAAATAAACCAAAATTTAGTCCGTACTGGATTTACGGCATATTAATCGCCCTATTTTTAGGGTTTCAATTATTTAGTAGCACAAGTACTGAAGGCGGCAACAAAACAACGCCACAAGATTTCTTTAAATATCTTCAAGAAGGAGATGTATCACGTGTGCTTATTGTAAAAAACACCCGTGTTGCTAAAGTTTACTTAACGCCCGATGCCGAAGCTAAAGAAGAACACAGAAACTCTATCCCTAAAACATTTATTCCATCTGCTACCAAATTACCAAATTATAGATTTGAATTTGGTGATCTTCAGAATTTTGAAAATAAATTAAATGAGATTAATGAAACTCTAGGTAAAGACAAGCAAGCTGAAGTAAGTTTTGATACTGAAACCAACGATTTAGGAAACCTATTAATGGGTATCTTACCTTTTATCTTACTAATTGGGGTTTGGATTTTTATCATGCGACGTATGTCTGGCGGTGCTGGTGGCGGTGCTGGTGGTCAAATTTTTAATATCGGAAAATCGAAAGCTAAACTTTTTGATGAAAAAACCGAAGTTAAAACAACCTTTAAAGATGTTGCCGGATTAGAAGGCGCTAAAGAAGAAGTTCAGGAAATCGTAGACTTCCTAAAGTTCCCTGAAAAATACACAACCCTTGGTGGTAAAATTCCAAAAGGCGCTCTACTTGTAGGCCCTCCAGGAACAGGTAAAACCTTGCTTGCAAAAGCTGTAGCCGGCGAAGCTAAAGTACCTTTCTTTTCATTATCTGGTTCAGATTTTGTTGAAATGTTTGTAGGTGTTGGTGCTTCTCGTGTTAGAGATTTATTTAAACAAGCCAAAGAAAAATCACCTTCAATCATTTTTATTGATGAAATTGATGCTATTGGTCGTGCCAGAGGAAAAAACGCCATGTCTGGAAGTAACGACGAGCGTGAAAATACGCTTAACCAGTTACTAACCGAAATGGATGGTTTTGGAACGAACACAAACGTAATTGTTATTGCAGCAACCAATAGAGCTGATATTTTAGATAAAGCCCTTATGCGTGCTGGACGTTTTGATAGACAAATTTTTGTTGATTTACCAGACGTTAGAGAGCGTGAAGAAATTTTTGAAGTGCATTTAAGACCACTTAAAAAAGCTCCAAATCTAGATTTAGACTTCTTATCGAAACAAACGCCAGGATTTTCTGGAGCAGATATTGCCAATGTTTGTAACGAAGCCGCTTTAATTGCAGCAAGAAACAACAAAAAAGCTGTTGATAAACAAGATTTCCTTGATGCTGTAGATAGAATTATTGGTGGTCTGGAAAAGAAAAATAAAATCATTACACCTAGCGAGAAAAAAGCTGTTGCTTATCATGAAGCTGGTCATGCAACCGTAAGTTGGATGCTAGAACACGCCTCGCCACTTGTAAAAGTTACTATTGTACCTCGTGGTCGCTCTTTAGGTGCTGCTTGGTATTTACCAGAGGAAAGACTTATTGTTCGCCCAGAGCAAATGCTAGACGAAATGTGTGCTGCCCTTGGTGGTCGTGCTGCAGAAAAAGTGATTTTCGATAAAATTTCTACAGGCGCCTTAAGTGATTTAGAAAAAGTGACTAAACAAGCTAGAGCCATGGTTACCATTTATGGTTTAAGCGATAAAGTTGGAAATTTAACTTATTACGATTCTGGACAAAGTGAATATGGATTCACTAAACCATATAGTGAGCAAACGGCTGAGTTGATTGATAATGAAATTTCAGCAATTATAGAAGAACAATACCAACGCGCTATAAAACTGCTTGAAGCCAATAAAGATAAACTAACAGAATTGGCTGAAGTTTTATTAGAAAAAGAAGTTATTTTTAAAGACAACCTTGAAAAAATATTTGGTAAACGTCCCTTTATAAAAGAAGAGGCTACCGCTTCAAAACCAGAGGTTAAAGACTCAGAAGAACAAGCTTAATTTTACAAAAATTTTTAAGCCCAAATTAAAAATCTTAAATTAATCATTTGATTAGTTTAAGATTTTTTATATTTGATAACCCTCTAGATAAAATCAGACAATAGCGACTACTAAATGAGTCTTTTTAGAAAAATATTTGGTTCCAAATCTAAACAACCTGATGAGGAGCTAAAATCGGATAACAGAGGCAAATACATGCCTGAAGTAAAACTCCCCATAGACGAAAGGTTTACCATAAACTTTAAAGCTAACGGCGGGAAGTTCCTGTATTGCGATAATTTGGACGAAGTACATCAAAATTTAGGACTTATCATTAATGAAAATAAGTGGCAAGATGAACAAGTTTTAATACTAGACTCCAATTTAGAAGATAAATTTAAAAACCTGAATTTACAGGCTACAAAAAAACTAAACCAAACTCCTTATTTTTTAACCACCTGCGAGAATCTAATAGCCAACGATGGTTCTATTTTAATTTCTTCAAAACAAATATTTGAAAAAAAACTTATAGAACTTCCTTTCAATTTTATTGTTTTTGCAACAACTAGTCAGCTTGTTGAAAATATAGGCGAAGGTTTACGCGGAATTAAAGCTAAAAACAAAAAACAAATCCCTACAAATATCACGACAATAAAACATTTCAACTCTGGAGAAGACAAAGACTTCTTGAGTTATGGCAGCAGCGCCAAAAACCTATACCTCCTACTTTTAGAAGATTTATAGAATGAAAGAAGTTTTAGTTCGAGCATTTTCCGGGTTACTCTATGTAACTATTTTAATTGTTGCCTTGTTTTTTGAACACCTACTAATCGCGCTTTTTTGTGTATTCGGATTAATCTGCTTAGCTGAGTTTAGTAAACTTATTCAACTAAAAAGTAAAATTCCTTATATCATATTTATAGTGATCTATGGCATTTTTGGGTATTGGCAAACCGTATTAAACACCAATGAAGGTTTAGATGAAGCCACTCAAATACTTATGGTGCTCACCATTTTTGTAAATCTGTTTTTAATTAAAGATTTATTTTCAGAAAAAACAATACCCCTTTTTAGCACCAAACGCTTTTTACTAACCACCTTCTACCTGTCTAGTGCTTTTGTATTTTTAATCCTTATCACAACCAATCACAAAGAATACAATCCTAAAATATTATTTGGCGCTTTTATACTAATTTGGGTGAACGATACTTTTGCTTACTTAGTAGGCAAGAATTTTGGAAAACAAAAACTTTTCGAAACTATTTCACCTAAAAAAACCGTTGAAGGTTTTCTTGGTGGCCTATTCTTTTCCTGTGTAGCAAGCTATTTTATTGCTACCTTTACAGCAACTTTAACCTCTACAAATTGGCTGGTTTTAAGTATTATTATTAGTGTTTTTGGAACGCTAGGAGATTTAATAGAATCTAAGTTTAAACGACAAGCTAACGTAAAAGACAGTGGTGTTATCATGCCTGGTCACGGCGGATTGTTAGATCGATTAGATAGTATTATTTTTGCTGCTCCGTTTATATATTTATTTTTAAGAATTTTACATTATGTTTCATAAAGAAGGCCATAAAATTATATTTATAACATTTGTTATTGTTGTAGGTAGCGCGCTGCTGATTGATAATTTTATTGATATAAACTGGTTAAGAACCATTATTTTACTTGCTTTAATAGCCTTTTTGATTCTAATTCTTCAATTTTTTAGAAACCCTAAAAGACACACGGTTTTAAATGAAAATCAAGTTTTATCGCCTGTAGATGGTAAAGTTGTGGTTATTGAAGAAGTTTATGAAAAAGAATATTTCAAAGAAAATCGCCTTCAAGTTAGTGTATTTATGTCGCCAATAAATGTACATGTCACGCGTTATCCTATTAGCGGGAACGTTATCTTTAGTAAATACCACCCAGGTAAGTTTCTAGTAGCATGGCACCCTAAAGCAAGCGAAGAAAATGAACGCACAACCGTAGTGGTTGAAAACGAAACTTACGGTAAAGTATTGTACAGACAAATCGCTGGTGCTTTAGCAAAACGCATTGTAAATTATGCTGAATTAAACGACAAAGCTGTACAAGGAAGCGATTCTGGATTTATAAAATTTGGCTCTAGAGTCGATTTATTTTTGCCTTTAGACACTAAAATAAATGTAGAATTGAACCAAGTAGTTCGTGGAGGCGAAAGTATTATTGCCGAATTAAAGAAATGAGTAAAAGCAAATTAGATATAGAATTTGATGAAGCGGTAGACCGCGTTAATGCCTATACCGAGCCTTTTCCTGCCGATACTTTATTAAAACTTTACGCTTATTATAAAAAAGCTACAAACGACTACGGGCGTCCGAAAAGTAAAAAGCCCATTATAAACGCTTTTAAAACCAATGCTTTATTTCAAGCCAAAGGCCTTACGGAAGATGAAGCGAAACAATTGTACATCGATTTAGTAAATAAATATTTCTTGTACAGAAAATAATTTAACAACCTTAGCAACCAACCCTTTTAATTATTTGAATTCAAACACTTATGGCTTCAAAAAACAATAAGGCATTATCGCAAGACCAGCAAGAAACCATTCTTGACATTTTAAAATCGCGTTTTGAAAATAACGCAAATCGTCATGAAGGTTTAGATTGGAATTCAATTGAAGCTAAACTTAAAGCAGCACCAAATAAACTTTGGTCGCTTAATGAAATGGAACAAACAGGCGGCGAACCCGATGTGGTTGGTTTCGATAAAAACACTTCTGAATATATATTTTTCGATTGTTCTGCTGAAAGTCCTAGTGGAAGAAGAAGCATGTGCTACGATGCTGAAGCGCTTGAGTCACGAAAAAAATTCAAACCTAAAAATAGCGCTATGAATCTGGCTTCACAAATGGGCATTGAACTGCTTAACGAAGCTCAATATCGCGAACTACAACAACTAGGAAATTTTGATACAAAAACCTCCAGTTGGTTAAAAACTCCAGACAATATTAGAAAGCTTGGTGGGGCCATTTTTGGTGATTTCCGTTTCGATACTATTTTTATTTATCATAACGGAGCAGAATCCTATTACGCTGGCCGCGGTTTTCGAGGCGTTCTAAAGGTTTAAAAGTAACATAACTACTTCTTGTTAATTTAACAGCAAACAAACTCATAAAACAAAAAAGCTTTTCAAATGCGATATGCTCACATTTTGAAAAGCTTTTATATTATTAAACAAAATAGCAAAAATTGTGTTACACCAAACTTGCTAAACTCGCTTTTAAGGTTTCTATTTTAGCTAAAGCATCTGCTTCTTTTTTCTTTTCGCTAGCCACAACTTGCTCAGGAGCACCAGCCACAAAACGTTCGTTAGCTAATTTCTTTTGAACCGATTTTAAGAAACCTTCCGTGTAATTTAACTCTTCGGTTAGTTTTGTTATTTCGGCTTCAACATCAATAGCGCCAACCATAGGAATAAAATATTCATTCGATTTTACCCTAAAAGTTAAAGCGCCTTCAACCGCTTCATTGGTATAGTCCATACGTTCAAGATTTCCTAATTTAGCAATCACACCGTCAAAAGTCGCACTTGAATTTTCATTATTTATGACTGAAAAATCTATAGCATCTTTAAAGGCAATATTTTTTTGTTTTCTAATGTTTCTAATACCCGAAATAACTTCCGAAGCAAACTCAAATTCATTGATTAATGCTTGATTTACCGCTTTACTTTCTGGCCATTTAGCAACGATTAAAGCCTCTTCTGGCGTTCTTTCTTTAATATATTGCCAAATATCTTCCGATAAAAATGGCATAAACGGATGTAAAACTTTTAAATTATTTTCAAAAGCTTCAATAACCGCATTATAAGTTTTTGCATCAATTGGTTTTTGGTAGGCTGGTTTTATAATTTCTAATAACCAAGACGAAAAATCGTCCATAATTAATTTATAAATAGCCATTAAAGCATCACTTAATCTGTATTTACTAAAATGATCTTCAATTTCTAACAATGCTTTTTGGAATTTTGCTTCATACCATTCCAAACCTATTTTAGAGGTTTCTGGTTGTGGAATATCAGCATCAATCTCCCAACCTTTAATTAAACGGAAGGCATTCCAAATTTTGTTTCCAAATCCTTTTCCTTGTTGGCAAAGCGCTTCATCAAACATTAAGTCGTTACCAGCGGCAGAACTTAATAATAAACCAACACGTACGCCATCGGCGCTGTACTCTTCTATAAGTTTTAAAGCATCAGGAGAATTCCCTAACGATTTACTCATTTTTCTGCGTTGCTTATCGCGTACTAAGCCCGTTAAATACACATTATTAAACGGTTTTTCATCTTTGTATTCGTAACCAGCAATAATCATACGAGCTACCCAAAAGAATAAAATATCTGGCCCTGTAACTAAATCGTTTGTTGGGTAATAATATTTAATGTCTTCGTTTTCAGGGTTTCTTATACCATCAAAAACAGACATAGGCCACAGCCATGATGAAAACCAAGTATCTAAGGCATCGGTATCTTGACGTAAGTTACTGATTGTTAGTTTTTGGTTATTGGTTTTCAGCTTTGCTTTTTCTAAAGCTTGTTCGATAGTTTCTGCTACAACAAAATCTGTTTTTCCATCACCATAATAATAAGCAGGAATTTGTTGCCCCCACATTAATTGACGAGAAATATTCCAGTCGCGAATATTCTCCATCCAATGACGATAAGTGTTTTCAAACTTTTTAGGAAATAAATTAATTTCTGATTCTTCTCCTAAAACCGCTTCAATAGCAGGTTTTACAAGTTCTTCCATCTTCAAAAACCATTGATCACTTAAACGTGGTTCAATTACAGCTTTTGTTCTTTCAGAAGTTCCTACCTTATTAATATGTGTTTCCGTTTTCACCAAAACACCTTTTTCTTCTAATTCTTTGGCAATTTCTTTTCTAACCACAAAACGATCTTTGCCTTCGTAATGCAATCCGAAGGTATTTAAAGACGCATCTTCATGAAAAATATCGATAACTTCTAAATTGTGCTTATCGCCAAGATTTTTATCGTTTTCATCGTGTGCAGGCGTTACTTTTAAACACCCTGTACCAAATTCAACATCAACATAGTCGTCTTCAATAATAGGAATCACACGGTTACAAATAGGTACGATAGCTTTTTTTCCTCGTAAATGAGCAAAACGCTCGTCCTCTGGATTAATACAAATTGCGGTATCTCCAAAAATAGTTTCAGGACGCGTAGTGGCGATGGTTAACGTTTCTTCGCTACCTTCTATTTTATACTTTAAATAATATAAATTTCCTTGACGTTCTTCATGGATAACCTCTTCATCAGACAAGGTTGTTTTTGCCTCTGGATCCCAGTTAACCATACGGTATCCACGATAAATAAGACCTTTTTCATATAAATCGACAAAAACCTTAATCACGGCTTCACTCATCTCATCGTCCATGGTAAACTTAGTACGTTCCCAATCGCAAGAACAACCTAATTTTTTCAACTGCTCTAAAATTACGCCGCCATATTCGTGAGTCCAATCCCAGGCATGTGCCAAAAATTCATCTCTTGACAGGTCATTTTTATCGATGCCCTGCTCCTTTAATCGTGCCACAACTTTAGCTTCAGTTGCAATAGAAGCATGATCGGTTCCTGGCACCCAACATGCATTTTTTCCTAATAATCTGGCACGACGAATTAATACATCTTGAATGGTATTATTAAGCATGTGTCCCATATGTAAAACTCCCGTAACGTTTGGTGGCGGGATAACTATGGTATAAGGCTCTCTTTCATCGGGTTCTGAATGAAAATAATTGTGTTTCATCCAGTAGTTGTACCACTTACTTTCTACCTGACTTGCATCATATTGTGATGGAATTTGCATGCTTTGGAATAATTTTTGAATAATGAAGTGCAAAAGTACTTATATTTCTTTTTCTGTGAAACTATAAAATGGATTGATGCTAGGGAAGAAATTAATATTTTAACAGTTTTTATATAATATCATTTAGAAGCTATCCGTACATTTGGTTTGAAAATTCTGTTACTAGCTAAGTATTACAACTATAATTCTTGCAGATTGCAGAAAAAGTAAGTATGTTTGATTCCATTTGTTAGGAATTAACTGATAGCTATTTAAAAAGGAAGAAACCCTAAATGACACATTAAAACCATAAAATTTAAACCATGAAACAATTATTAACAATTTTATTTATCGGATTACTAAGTTTTTCGATAAATGCACAGGCTAAAATTGATTTTGAATCTGAAACCATAGATTATGGAACTATAGAAAAAGGTTCTAACGGTGTTCGCGTTTTTAAATTCACCAACACAGGAGACGAACCACTTATCATTTCTAAAGTATCTTCAAGCTGTGGATGTACAATTCCTAAAAAACCAAAAGATCCTATTTTACCTGGAAAAACTGGCGAAATTGAAGTAAAATACGATACTAACAGAGTAAACCCTATTAGAAAAACCATAACTGTAATTTCTAATGCCGCCGATACACCAACGGTCGCCTTAAAAATTAAAGGTTTAGTAGTAGACCCTGATAAAGCCAATATTCTTGAGAAAAAAGATAAAAGTGTTATGCAATAATTAAATGATTGCAACCCAAAAAGAATAAAAAGGCTTAAACAAATGTTTAAGCCTTTTTATTTAACCTTAAACCAAACTGTGTTTTTAACAAAAACTCGTTCTAATTCGCAACAAGCCAAAACATTCCTTACATATTTCTTTAGATTTTGCTTAACGATTTAAAAAAATATCAATAATATTTTTGCAACTTTGCACCTTAAATTTTTATAAATGCCAACCATATCAAACAAAGGCCACCAAATGCCTGCCTCACCTATTAGAAAACTTGTTCCTTATGCTGAGCAAGCTACTAAAGACGGCAAACACATTTACTATTTAAACATAGGACAACCCGATATAAAAACACCAGAAGTCGCCCTTAATGCGGTAAAAAACAACGATATTGACATCCTTTCTTATTCAAGATCTGAAGGTTCTGAAGAATACCGTTTTAAATTAGCGCATTATTACAACAAACACGGTATTAAGGTTACCCATGAAGATATTATTGTAACTACTGGAGCTAGTGAAGCTTTGCTGTTTTTATTTAGTAGTATTATGGATCCTAATGATGAAGTCATTATCTCGGAACCATTTTATGCTAATTACATTGCTTTTTCAACGGCCAATGGCGTGAAAGTTGTTCCTGCAATTTGTAATATCGATGATAATTTTGCTTTACCATCGGTTGAAACTTTTGAAAAATTAATTACACCTAAAACTAAAGCCATTCTTATTTGTAATCCAGGCAACCCAACGGGCGCCTTGTATTCAAAAGAAGAAGTTGAGCAACTTGCCGCATTAGCCATAAAACACGATTTGTTTTTAGTGGCCGATGAAGTTTATAGAGAGTTTATTTACGATGGCGATAAACACTACTCGATTATGCAAGTTGATGGTATTGATGAACACGCCGTTATTATCGATTCTGTTTCTAAACGCTATAGCATGTGTGGTGCACGTGTAGGCTGTCTTGTTTCAAAAAACAAAGTGGTTATGCAAACGGTTCTTAAATTTGCTCAAGCCAGGTTAAGTCCGCCAACATACGCCCAAATCGCTAGTGAAGCTGCTTTGGAAACACCTCAAAGTTATTTTGATGAAGTGATTAACGAATATGTACAGCGTAGAAATACTTTAATTACCGAGTTACGTAAAATTGAAGGCGTAAAAGTTGCCAAACCAAAAGGGGCTTTTTATTGTATCGTAGAATTGCCTGTAAAAAACACCGATGATTTTGCACAATGGCTTTTAGAAAAATTTGATATTAATGGCGAAACCATTATGGTTGCTCCAGCCGGAGGATTTTATTCTACGCCTGGTCAAGGTTACAATCAAATTAGAATTGCTTACGTGCTTAACCAAGAAAGCTTGATAAAAGCGGTTCATATTTTAAAAGAAGCTCTTAAAGTTTATAAAGATTAATGCAAATTCAAGAAAACATATCTCTAAAACCTTATAATACTTTTGGTATTGATGCTAAAGCAAAACACTTTGTTACTGTAGCAAATATTTCAGAGTTAGAACAGGTTCTTACTTTAAAAAACTACCCCAACAAACTCATTTTAGGTGGTGGTAGTAACATGCTACTCACTAAAGATTTTGATGGTTTAGTGATTAAAATGAATTTAAAAGGCATTGAGATAGTTTCAGAAGATGAAACCTTTGTTACCGTTAAAGCACAAGCTGGCGAAGTTTGGCATGACTTTGTACTTTGGACGATAAAGCATGATTTTGGAGGTATTGAAAATTTATCTTTAATTCCTGGAAATGTTGGCACAGCACCCATTCAGAATATTGGTGCTTACGGTGTTGAATTAAAGGACACATTTGAATCTTGTGAAGCCATGGCTATAGATTCTAAAACCCTAAAAACTTTTGAAAAAAACGACTGTAATTTTGACTACAGAAACTCGATTTTTAAGCAAGAAGCCAAAGGGAAATACATTATTACAAGTGTTAATTTTAAACTCACGAAAAGCAACCATAAACTAAATATTCATTATGGTGCTATAAGCTCTGAATTAGAAAAAGAAGGCATTAAAACCCCAACTATTCAAGATATTTCTAGAGCGGTGATAACAATTAGAGAGAGTAAATTACCAAATCCGAAGCTTATAGGAAACTGTGGAAGTTTTTTTAAAAACCCCGTAATTTCTATCCAAGAATACGAAAAACTGACTAAAAACTTTAACGACATACCCAATTATCCGGTTTCAGATGATACGGTTAAAGTTCCTGCAGGCTGGCTTATCGAAAAGGCAGGATTTAAGGGCAAGCAATTTGGCAATTATGGAGTACATAAAAATCAAGCCTTAGTCTTAGTTAATTATGGAGGCGCTTCAGGAACCGATATTTATAATTTATCAGAATTAATTCAAAAAACAGTAAAGCGTCTTTTCGGCATATCAATTGAAGCCGAAGTAAACATCTTATAATCAAAAAGAAATTTCTAACTTTGTGAGCTTCAACTCCCATAAGTTTATCTATAAACGCATTATAAATTGATTTCAGCAATAGAAAAAGAAATAGTTACCCTTCTTAAGAAAGAAGACAAACGGGCCATAAGTTTGCTTTATGAAAACTATGCCGATGCGTTGTATGGTGTTATCCGAAAAGTGATTATAGACGAAGACATTGCGCAAGATGTGCTTCAAGAAACTTTTGTAAAAATCTGGAGATACGCCAAAAAGTACGATTCTAGTAAAGCAAAACTATTCACCTGGCTTTACAGAATTGCGTATAACACTGCGATAGACAAAGTTAGGTCGCTTAAAAATAAAAACACCAATGAAGTCCAGATAGAAACTTCAACCGTATATAAAGTAACATCCAACGAACTAAATCAGGATGTTTTAGATATCAAAAAACATCTAAGCAGTTTAGATGAAAAGTATCAAATAGTGATTAATGCGCTCTTTTTTGAGGGCATGACGCAGCAAGAAGCAAGCGAAGAATTAGATATTCCATTAGGAACTATAAAATCAAGATTAAAAATTGGATTACGCGAATTGAAAAAAATTTACAATCCTTAAAAAATGAAGTCATGAATGAGAAAGTAAATACTTTTTTAAATTCTGGCCTATTAGAAAAATATCTATTAGGAGAAACTACTTCTGCAGAAACAGAACTGGTGGAGTCTCACATTTCCAGATATCCA
The DNA here is from genome assembly GCF_015355625.1 of Tamlana sp. I1. Classification (GTDB taxonomy): domain Bacteria; phylum Bacteroidota; class Bacteroidia; order Flavobacteriales; family Flavobacteriaceae; genus Pseudotamlana. Next base: position 230,697 of record NZ_JACLAF010000001.1, on the reverse strand, counting down.
GAAGTACAGAATGCCTACAACACTTTACAATTTAACCTAGAAGTGGTTGCTAAAAGTAATGCTGTTGAAGCCCCTAAAAGCATCTTAAATAATATTTTAGATGAACTTGACGAGAAACCAGTAATAGCATTAAAGCCTCAAAGAAATTATAGAAAATGGTACAAATACAGTATTGCAGCTAGTATAACTGCTTTACTTTTTGCGGCGACATCCTATATTTTTTACAATCAGAATCAAAAACTTGCGCAAGAAAACCAAGTGGTTGTTGAGGAAATTTTTGATTTGCGCAACGACATTGACAAACACAACGAGATGCTTGACAAAGTAATGCGACAACTGTTAAAGCTTAACAACCCTGAAACTGAAAAGTACATTATCAAAGGAAACGAACGTGCTAAAAACTTAAAAACGGTTGCTTATATTAACGCCAAAGAAAAAACATCGATGATAGATGTTGTTTCACTTCCTCAACTACCAGAAGAACAATGCTATCAAATTTGGGCAGAGTTACAAGGTAAAATGGTAAACCTTGGTATTCTAGATAAAGCAGACCGAAAGCTTAGAAGCATTCCTTACATGGAAGATGTGCAAGGCTTAAGTATTACCATAGAACCTAAAGGCGGTAACAACATCGCCTCTAAAGAAAATTCGGTTGCGAATATTACTTTACATTAATCCCGTTGAACTATAATACCAAAAAAGCCTCGTTTTAATTTAAAACGAGGCTTTTTTATATGATTAAATTCAGCTTATTCTTTATCGAATAAAGCTTTATGAATAAATCCTGCAACTAAAGCGCCTGCAATGGGAGCAATCCAAAACAACCAAAGCTGCGCAGGATAATCGCCTCCTGCAAAAAAGGCTTGACTTGTAGAACGAGCTGGATTAACCGATGTATTTGTAATTGGAATACTAATTAAATGAATTAAAGTTAATCCCAATCCAATAGCAATAGGAGCAAATCCTTTAGGAGCTCTTTCATTTGTACTTCTTAAGATAATAAGCAAGAAAAATAGAGTGAGTAAAAATTCTGCAATCAAGGCTGCAGTCATAGAATAACCATTTGGAGATAACGCACCAAAACCATTCGCAGCAAAAGCGCCTGCCTGAGCACTATCTATAATAAAACCTGCTTTACCTGATGCAATAACGTACAAAGCTCCAGCTGCTAAAAAAGCACCTATAAGTTGAGCTATGATGTACCCTACTAAGTCTTTGCCTTCAAATTTACCACCTGCCCATAATCCAAATGAAACAGCAGGATTAAAATGACCACCTGAAATATGCCCTACAGCATACGCCATAGTTAAAACTGTTAAACCAAAAGCCAAGGCTACGCCAGCAAACCCAATACCTAATTCGGGAAATCCAGCAGCAAAAATAGCACTACCACAGCCCCCAAAAACAAGCCAAAACGTTCCAAAAAACTCTGCAAATAATTTTTTCATAATTAATTTAAAATTGATTAGTAATTTAAATGTACAAATAATTAACATACAAAACCTTACTTATTTCGTTGTCGCACAAACATTTTTAGTCATAGAACTATTAAAAAAACTTATCTAAAAACCTTATCTTTGCATAAATAATTACTTTTTTAAAATGAAACTTTTCATAATCACCATCATCGTGTTAGGACTAGGTATTGCTGGTATAGCAATAAAAATTTGGGCAAAAAAAGACGGCAAATTTGCAGGCACTTGCGCCAGCCAGAACCCTATGCTTAATAAAGAAGGTGAATCTTGTGGGTTTTGCGGAAAAACACCAGATCAATTTGGCGATTGTAATGAACCAAAACATTCCTAAGTAGTATATGGCATGTCTTTATGTTTTGGGCTACGTGTTTTATGTCGTAGTTGGTATTCAAATTTTATTTTATTTTGGATGCTTCGCAAAATTTGCCTTCTCTAAACAAAATAAAAGCGAAGAAAAAACCATCCCTGTTTCTGTTATCATTTGTGCAAAAAATGAAGCTGAAAATTTAAAAACATTTCTACCTTCAGTCATTTCTCAAAATTATTCCGATTTTGAAATTGTGCTTATTAATGATGCTTCAACTGATGATACACTAGAGGTTATAGAAGACTTTGCCAATCTTCACAACAACATTAAAATTGTGAACGTTAAAAGTATTGAAGCCTTTTGGGGCAATAAAAAATACGCCTTAACTTTAGGGATTAAAGCTTCAAAAAACAACTTTTTATTATTTACCGACGCCGATTGTAAACCGCTATCGGAAAACTGGATAACCGAAATGTGTTCGCATTTTTCAAATACAAAAAGCGTTGTTTTAGGTTATGGTGCCTATGCTAAAATTAAAAATTCGTTACTAAACAAACTCATCCGTTTTGAGACTCTAATCACTGCTACCAACTATTTTTCTTTTGCCATGGCAGGCATGCCTTACATGGGTGTTGGGCGAAATCTAGCATATACAAAAGATGAGTTTTTTAAAGCTAACGGATTTATCAATCATATAAAAGTTCGTTCTGGCGACGACGATTTATTTGTGAATCAAGTCGCGACTTCAAAAAATACAGCAACCTGTTTTTCACAAGGTAGTTTTACAGAATCACTTCCTAAAACAACTTTTAGAGACTGGTACAAACAAAAAAGAAGACATGTTTCAACTGCAAAACACTACAAAAAAAGGGATAAAATATTACTGGCCACCTTGTTCGCAACTAACTTCCTTTTTTGGGTTTTAGCGCTCATTTTATTAGCAACCCAATTTCAATGGAAAATTATCTTAGGCCTTTTCGTGTTTCGTTTAGTCCTTCAATATATCATAATAGGCTGTTCTTCAAAAAAACTTAATGAAACCGATTTAATCATTTTGTTACCTTTTTTAGAAATTTTTCTAATTATCGCACAATTAACTATCTTTATAAATAACCTCATATCAAAACCCAATCATTGGAAATAGAGAAAGCTATTAAAAGTGCGAAAGCAAACAACCAAAAGGCCTTTAATTATTTGTTAGATGTTTTCTGGGACGACGTTTATGGTTTTCAACTAAAACGTACTCAAAACGAAAATGACGCTGAAGATATCACCATTCAAACCTTCTCTAAAGCCTTTGATAAAATTGAAACATTCGACGAGCAATACACTTTTAAAACTTGGCTCATCACTATTTCTAAAAACATTCATATTGATTTACTTCGGAAGGAAAAACGTTCTATTTCACAATTCATCTCAAAAGATAATCGTGAAGTTTTTGAAGTTTTAGATGAATCGCCTTCACCTGAAGACATCTTAATAACCGAGCAACATTTAGCCAAACTGCTTCGAGACATCAAGAAATTAAAACCACATTATCAGGAAGTTATAAACCTACGTTATTTTCAAGAATTGAGTTACAAGGAAATTTCGGAAGAACTTAACGATCCTATAAATAATGTAAAAGTGAAACTTCTTCGCGCCAAAAAACTACTCGCTGAAATTATTCGAAAAAAATAAATGCTTTCTAGACTTAAAAATTTAGGACCGGGTTTATTGTTTGCTGGTGCAGCAGTAGGCGTTTCACACTTAGTTCAATCTACGCGTGCAGGTGCCGATTTTGGCTTAGGCTTACTTTGGGCTTTGCTTTTAGTAAATCTATTCAAGTATCCTTTTTTTCAGTATGGCCCACGCTATGCAACAGCAACCGGAGAAAGCCTTTTAGATAGTTATAAAAAATTAGGAAAAGGTGTTTTACTAATTTATTTTGTGGTAAATCTAGCCACCATGTTTACCATACAAACTGCCGTAACCATTGTTACAGCAGGATTAGCAAGTTCTTTATTTGGCGATTTTATAAGTCTTGAACTCTGGACGATTATCATCCTTATTATTTGTGTGAGTCTTTTACTTTTAGGACGCTACAAATTGTTGGATCGCATGATGAAAATTATCGTAATCACATTAACATTAAGCACATTAATTGCTGTTTCAATCGCGTTTTCAAAAAACACAACTGAAATTTCCGTGCTGCAAATACTCCCCAAAAACCAATTAGAAATTGCTTTTTTAATCGCTTTTATGGGTTGGATGCCCGCGCCTTTAGACGTTGCAGTTTGGCAATCATTATGGACTATTGAAAAAAATAAAACCGTTAAAAAATACGATACCAAAACAGCATTATTCGATTTCAATATAGGATATATCGGAACTATTTTTTTAGGAATCGGCTTTGTACTGTTAGGGACTTTAGTCATGTTTAATAGCGGTGAAACCTTTAGTAATTCGGCCAGTGTATTTTCTAAGCAATTAATAAATATGTACACCTCCAATTTGGGTAATTGGGCTTATGTTGTAATTGGCTTAGCGGCTTTTACTACCATGTTTAGCACCACATTAACAACCTTAGATGCATCTCCTCGGGCAATGACTAAAACTACACAGTTGTTATTCAATAAAAAAACAGCTCTCAATTATAATTTTTGGATGGCCATACTTTTTATAGGGTCTATTTTAATCTTTTTATATCTAGCTTCAGAAATGGGGTTTTTAATAAAAATAGCTACCATTTTATCGTTTATAACCGCGCCTTTCTTTGCGATTATCAACTATAAACTAATTTCAAGCAAGCATACTCCTAAAGCGTGGCGCCCTTCCCTAGCCTTTCATATATTAAGCTGGCTAGGCATTCTATTTTTAATCGGTTTTTGTGCTTGGTATCTCTTCACCTTATAAGCACATTTAAAAGAATACTTTGTATCTTTGCAGTCATATTTTTTATACTATGAACAGCGAAACTGCGTCAAATATATTACCAGAAAGACAAGCAAAACCTAAATGGCTTCGTGTTAAATTACCAACAGGAAAAAAATACACCGAATTAAGAGGTTTAGTTGATAAATATAAATTAAACACCATTTGCACCTCTGGAAGTTGTCCAAACATGGGCGAATGCTGGGGTGAAGGCACAGCAACTTTTATGATTTTAGGGAATGTTTGCACGCGCTCTTGTGGTTTTTGTGGCGTAAAAACCGGCCGACCTGAAACTGTTGATTGGGATGAGCCTGAAAAAGTAGCCCGTTCTATAAAAATTATGAATATTAAACACGCGGTGTTAACGAGTGTAGATCGTGATGACTTAAAAGACATGGGAAGCATCATGTGGTCTGAGACTGTAAAAGCAGTAAGACGCATGAACCCAGAAACAACTCTAGAAACCTTAATCCCAGATTTTCAAGGCATTGAAAAACACATCGATAGAATTATTGATGTGGCTCCCGAAGTGGTTTCGCATAATATTGAAACCGTTCGTCGTTTAACGCGTGATGTTAGAATTCAAGCACAGTACGACCGTAGTATGGGGGTTTTAAAATATTTAAAACAACAAGGACAACGTCGAACTAAATCGGGAATTATGCTTGGTTTAGGTGAAACGCGCGAAGAAGTTATACAAACGCTTCACGATTTAAAAGCTCATGATGTTGATGTGGTTACAATTGGGCAATACCTTCAGCCTAGTAAAAAACATCTTCCTGTGAAAAAATTTATAAATCCAGACGAATTTAAAGAATTTGAAAACATCGGATTAGAATTAGGTTTCCGTCACGTAGAAAGTAGTGCGCTTGTAAGATCATCTTATAAAGCTCAAAAACACATTAATTAGTCATGATTCAGGTTGCTATCAATGGTTTTGGTAGAATTGGCAGGCGCGTTTTTAGGTTGCTTCAGGATTATTCAAACATCCAAGTAGTTGCTATAAACGATTTAGCCGATGCTAAAACTTTAGCCCATTTACTAAAATACGATAGTGTACACGGTATTTTAAAAGGTGATTTTTCTTCAGATGACAATCATATTATTTTCAATGGTAGAAAAATTCCTTTATTCAACAAAAAACATCCAAAAGATATCGATTGGGCGCCTTATAAAGTTGATTTTGTAATTGAATCAACAGGAAAATTTAAAAAGCGTTCCGAATTAAATCATCATATAAAAAACGGTGCATCACAAGTTGTTTTAAGCGTGCCTTCAATTGATGAAGACATAAAAACAATTGTTTTAGGAGTTAATGATAGCATGCTTAATGGTTCGGAAACTATTGTTTCAAACGCTTCTTGTACTACAAATAATGCCGCACCAATGATTGATATTATTAACAAACTTTGCGGCATCGATCAAGCTTATATTACTACAGTGCACTCCTATACCACCGACCAAAGTTTACACGACCAACCGCATCGGGACTTACGCCGTTCTAGAGCTGCTGGACAATCTATAGTTCCAACAACTACAGGCGCTGCAAAAGCATTAACAAAAATTTTTCCTGACCTTTCTGATGTTATTGGAGGTTGTGGCATACGCGTTCCCGTAATAAATGGCTCGTTAACAGATATTACGTTTAATGTAAAAAAAACGGTTTCAACCGAAGATATAAACCAAGCTTTTAAGGAAGCTGCACAACATCAATACAAACATATTCTAGAATATACAGAAGACCCTATTGTTTCTATCGACATTGTTGGTAACACCCATTCTTGTGTTTTTGATGCACAAATGACTTCGGTAATCGGAAATATGGTTAAAATTATTGGTTGGTATGATAATGAAACTGGGTATTCAAAAAGAATAATTGATTTAATGCTGTTTATGTCGGAAAAAAAACACGCTTAAACGTCAAAAAGATTATATTTGATTGTTAGTATTACAAATATGGCAAAAATTAAACCCCACCTATTTATTATATTATTGCTCTTAACTTCAACTGTTTCAGCTCAAAGAACGCTTGAAGAAGATCCAGAAATTGTTCAAAACAACATCAATTATCGCATTACCCAATCTCAAACAGAGCTTGAAAATTACCATTATTATAATGCTCAAAAAAATCTTGATGAAGCTTTAGAACTTGCCGAAAAAGTAGGAAACAAAAAAAGTATTGGTGTTATTTATGCTTTAAAAGGACGCTTGCAACTCATCATCCAGCAGGAAGATAAAGCTATAAAATCGCTTAACAAAGCCATTGAAATTCAACGTATTATCAACGACAATAAGAACCTAGGGCACTCTTATAAAACCTATGGCGATGTATATGTTGCAAAACAAGATTACTTCGCCGCTTTAGACTCGTATACCGCAGCGAAATCTAAATTTGAAGAAGAGAACCTAAACGAATCTCTTGCCGAAACTTTACTACGCGAAGGAAAAGCCTATTATCAATTAAGAAATTATAAAAAATCGAGAGATGTAATCGAGCAAGCTTTAGCGATTTCAAAAAAATATGATTATTACAAAATACAAAGCGAAGCCTTAAATAATCAAGCCATTGTATATAGTAAATTAGGAAATACCGAAAAAGCTATAGTTGCTGCTTTAGAAGGTTTAAACATTGCAAACAAACATAACTTCACAAATATCACCAATGATAATTACCTAATTATTAGCGATCTATACAGTAATATTGGCAACTACAAACTGTCGTTAAAATATTTAAAAGACCATTTAAAACTTTCGGACTCCATTAGAGGGTTAAATCGAATATATGCTTCAAACAACCAAGAAACACAGTATTTACTTAACGAAGAAATCGAAAAGAATAATGAAATTGTAGAAAAATTAGAAAAAGCCGAAGACGATAAAAGTTTAGGTACTTTAATTTCAATTTTAAGTGTGGCTTTAATCACCATATTATCACTACTTACCCTATCGCTCTATAAAAACAATAATATTAGGCTAAAAACCAATAATATGCTTCATAAAAAAAATGGAGAATTAATTATTGCCAAAGAAAAAGCCGAATTAGCCTCTAAAACAAAAGCCAACTTTTTATCTACTGTAACCCACGAGCTTCGAACACCGCTTTATGCCGTTACAGGATTAAGTAACATGCTTTTGGAAGAAGACCCAAAACCAGAACAAGTACAGCATTTAAAATCGTTAAAGTTTTCTGGCGATTACCTTTTAACCTTTATAAACGACATTCTTCAAATTAACAAAATTGAAGCAAACAAAGTGGATATCGAGCCCGAACCGTTTAATTTAAAAAAGAAAATTAACAATATTATTTTGGCTTTAAATAATTCGGCAGAAGACAATGACATTAAAATTCACTTTGAATACGACCAAGAACTCACCGAAAACTTTATTGCCGATCAATTAAAAATTTCTCAAATTTTAATCAATTTAATTGGAAACTCTATAAAGTTTACCAAAGGCGGCGATATCTGGATTCGCGTTTATAAAATAAACGAAGCTGGTAAAATTTACACCCTACGTTTTGAAATTGAAGATAACGGCATTGGCATTAGCCAGGAGAAACAAGACCATATGTTTGAAAGTTTCTCACAAGGTTCCATTCAAATTAACCGAAAATATGGAGGAACTGGTTTAGGCTTGTCCATTGTAAAAGGGCTTATCGACATTTTAAAAGGGAAAATTTACGTAAAAAGTGAATTAAACAAAGGCACAACTTTTTATTTTGAAATCCCTCTGGAATACACTTCTGTGGAAGAAGCCCAAGAAACACAAAACAATTATTTTAATATTGACAAAACCGATTTAGACCTATCTAATGTTAAAATTTTGGTTGTTGAAGACAATAAAATCAATCAAATGATAACCAAGAAGATTCTAAGCAAAATGGATCTTCAGTGTGATATTATTGATAACGGTGAAGAAGCTGTTAAAATGATTCGTGAAAACAATTATAACATTATTTTAATGGATATTCACATGCCTGGAATAAGCGGTATTGAAGCCACAAAACAAATAAGAAGTTTCGATAAAACACTAACTATTTTCGCACTTACTGCCGTTACTATTGAAGATAAAATGCACGAGTTTGAAGAGGCTGGATTTACGGACATCATCCCGAAACCTTTTAAACAAGACGAGTTTGAGAAAAAACTTTACAACGCTTTAGCGAAAAAGAAAAACGCCTCGTCTAACGCTTAACAAAAGCTTCAATGAGCTTATTAAACTTTTGGGCATCATCTATCTTTACATGAATTGGCAAATAGTAAAGTTTATCTTTTAAAACTTCATATTGCTTTAATCGCATAAAATCTTTTTCGGTGGTAACAATGTGTTGCTTTTTACTAAGTTGCTCAATTTCTTGAGCTGTAAAATCATGATGATCGCTAAAATTTAAATGTTCAAAACTCAAACCTTGTTCATTTAAAAACTGTACTAAAGGCGTCGCGTTGGCAATACCTGTAACCAGTGTAAAGCTTTTTAAATCATCAAAAGTTTTGGTTTTAGTTTCAGAATATAAAGTTTCAGAATAAGCAATGCTGCTAAAAAAAACATGCTGATGTTTTTCAGGATTTATTCGGTTTATAAACACTTCTTTTTGAATCGAATTTAAATCCGAAGGACATTTAGTTACCACTATAACATTCGCGCGCTTGGCTCCTGCTCTTGGCTCTCTTAAATCGCCAGTTGGTAAAACTATATCTTTAAAATAAGGATTAGAAAACGTAGTTAAAAGCACATTAAAACCTGCTTTTACTTTTCTATGCTGATAGGCATCATCCAATAAAACAACTTCTGGTTTTGGTTGCAATTCTTGCAGTTTCGAAATTCCGTGTTGCCGGTTAGAATCTACTGCAACTGCTATGTCTTTTTTGAATTTATTATAAAACTGAAACGGCTCATCACCAATAGAATCGGCTGCAGCATTTTCATCAGCCAACACAAAACCTTCCGTTTTTCGTTTATATCCACGGCTCAAAGTAGCCACTTTATAATCAATCTTCAAAAGCGTTACCAAGTACTCTATCATAGGTGTTTTTCCTGTTCCACCAGCACTTAAATTTCCAACACAAATCACAGGAAAATCATAAGATTTAGATTTTTTAATCCCTAAATCGTATAATTTATTCCGCAGCCAAGTCACCATAAAATAAATGGGCACTATTGGAAATAATAGGTATCTTAAAATTTTCATGACAACGAAAATATAATATTTATATTTGTTTTAAACCAATACCCTAAAATTAAATGATCGTTCAAGAGGTTATAAATCATTTAGAAGAATTAGCGCCTTTAGCTTACGCAGAAGATTTTGACAATGTAGGTCTTTTAGTTGGCGATAAAAACGCTAAAGTAACAGGCGTTTTAGTGAGTTTAGACACCCTAGAAGCCGTTGTTGATGAAGCGATTTTAGAAAACTGCAACCTTATAGTTAGCTTTCATCCCATCATTTTTAAAGGTCTTAAAAAAATTACAGGAAAAACATATGTAGAACGTGTGGTTTTAAAAGCGATTAAAAACGACATTGCCATTTACACCATGCACACTGCGTTAGACAATGCCTTACAAGGGGTGAATGATAGAATTTGCACGCAGTTAGAATTAATTAATAAGCGCATTTTAATTCCGCAAAGTAGTACCATAAAAAAACTTACCACCTATGTGCCAAAATACGAAGCCACACTGTTAAGAAACGCCTTGTTTCAAGTAGGTGCTGGCAGTATTGGCAACTATAACGAATGCAGTTTTAACGTAGAAGGTTATGGCACTTATAACGGTAATGAAAACTCGAACCCAAGCCTTGGCGAAAAAGGGCAAACACACACCGAGGAAGAAACTAAAATTAGCATTACCTATGCCAAACATTTAGAATCTAAGGTGCTTCAAACCCTTTTTAAAACACATTCTTACGAAGAAGTCGCGTACGAAATCACCACGCTAGAAAACAAAAATCAGCATATTGGCATAGGCATGATTGCCGAATTGGAACAGCCTATGGACGAATTGAGTTTCCTAAGTTATTTAAAATCCAAAATGAATACAGAGTGCATTCGTCATTCTGCTTTTTTAAACAAAAACGTAAAAAGAATTGCCGTTTTAGGAGGCTCTGGAAGCTTCGCAATTCAAGCTGCTAAGGCTGCTGGTGCTGATGTATTTATCACTGCCGATTTAAAATACCACGACTTTTTTATGGCCGAAAACAACATTCTTTTAGCAGATATTGGGCATTATGAAAGCGAGCAGTACACAAAAAGCCTTTTAGTTGCACATCTTAAGAAAAAAATTACTAATTTTGCAATCATTTTATCGAAGACAAAAACCAATCCCGTTAAGTATTTTTAAAGTATGGCTAAAAAGAAAGAAGTAACTGTTGAAGAGCGCTTAAGAGCTCTATACGATTTACAACTCATAGATTCTCGTGTAGACGAAATAAGAAATGTTCGTGGGGAACTTCCTTTAGAAGTTCGTGATTTAGAAGATGAAGTTGCTGGATTAAACATTAGATTAGATAAACTTGTTTCTAATTTAGAAGTAATAGACAACGATATCGCAGGAAAGAAAAATTTAATTGAAGAGTCTAAATCTTTAATCAAAAAATATAGCGAACAACAAAAAAATGTTAGAAATAACAGAGAATTTAATTCTTTAACTAAAGAAGTTGAATTTCAAGAATTAGAAATTGAACTGGCTGAAAAACACATTAAAGAATTTAAAGCTCAAATCGAACAGAAAAAAGAAGTAATCGCTGAAACTAAAGAGCGTTTAAAAGAACGTGAAAATCACTTAAAGCATAAAAAGAACGAATTAGACGCGATTTTAGCTGAAACTGAAAAAGAAGAGCAAGCTTTAATTCAAAAATCTGAGGATTACAAGCAACAAATTGATGCTAGATTAGTTGCAGCTTATACAAGAATTAGAACTAATGTAAAAAACGGATTAGCCGTTGTGCCAATTGAAAGAGGTGCTTCAGGAGGATCTTTCTTTACTATTCCACCACAAGTACAAGTTGAAATTGCTTCTCGTAAAAAAGTAATTACAGACGAGCACAGTGGACGTATTTTAGTTGATGCTGTTTTAGCTGAAGAACAAAGAGAAAAAATGGAGAAAATGTTTTCAAAACTATAATCCATTTTAAACCATATTTTAAAGCCTTCATAAACTTATGAAGGCTTTTTTGCTTTAAGACATTAAGGTTTTACATATTATTTCGTCTATTTATACAGAAATTTAAACTTTATGAAACAGATACTTCCTCTTTTAGCGATTACTTTATTTTTTAGTTGCCAGAATAATGCACAGTCTAAAACCGCACAACAAGCCGTTATAAATGCAAAACCTGTAGAAGTCCCTCTTGTAAAAGGCAAAGCCAAGGCCTATTTTGCAAGCGGCTGCTTTTGGTGTGTTGAAGCCATTTATGAAAACGTTAAAGGCGTTGAAGAAGTTATTTCGGGATATTCTGGAGGTCATACCAAAAACCCAACCTATGCCGAAAGTAACACTGGTAAAACTGGTCATGCCGAAGCTGTTGAAGTAATTTACGACCCTAAAAATGTGAGTTTTGAGACCTTAGTTGATGTTTATTTTGCTTCTCAAGATGTTACACAAGTAAACGGACAAGGAAACGACAGAGGCTCGCAATACCGTTCAATTATTTTTTATCAAAATGAAGCGCAGAAGCAAATTATTTTAAACAAGAAAAACGCCCTAGCTGAAAAATTAGGCGTTAAAATTGCTGCTGAAGTTTATCCGTTTCAAAAATTTTGGATTGCTGAAGATTACCATCAAGATTATGAAAAACGCCATCCTAATAACAGTTATATAAAAAATGTTTCGATACCGCGACTTAATAGATTTAAAGCCAACTTTCCTGAAGCACTACTTAAAGCCACTCATTAATACAAAACTCAAAGCATAAAAAAATCTCTTCTTATAATTTCTGCAAAATATGATCACTAACGTATCTTTGCTGAAATTCTAAACCTATGAAAAATTGCATTCGTATTACATGTTTAGCCTTATTGCTAATGGCTTGCAAAAACGACAAACCGCTAACACCCGAAGCTGTTGCCGAAAAAATTGCGCAAGCACACGGTTTTGAAAACTGGAAAAATGTATCTGAAATCGAATTTACTTTTAATGTCGATAAAGACAGCATGCACTTTCAACGCATTTGGAGCTGGAAACCAAAGGCAAATCAGGTTACACATTATCGCAGACGTGACACCATTCAATACCTTAGAACCAAAATAGATTCTACCTTCGCACAAACCGACCGCGCGTTTATAAACGATAAATTTTGGCTACTTTTCCCGTTTCAATTAGTTTGGGACCACAACATTACTTTTTCAGAAATTACAAAAGCAGAAGCACCTATTAGCAAACTTCAACTAAATAAGTTCACGATAACCTATCCTGCAAAAGGTGGTTACACCCCTGGCGATGCTTATGATATTTTTTTCAACAACAATTATATCATTCAAGAATGGATTTATAGAAAAGCCAATCAAATAGAACCTTCTATGATAACAACTTTTGAAGATTATCAAGATTTTAAAGGCCTAAAACTGGGCTTAGAACATAAGAAGGCAGAAGGGAGCTGGAATCTTAATTTCACAAATGTTAAAGTGATTACCAACTAATTTTTAGGATAAAAACATCCAAGAACAAAGACCTCAACGTATATAAAATATATTATTTTTCCGCGTTATGCGTCTATATATATTAAAGCGCTTAAACCAATGGTTTAAGCGCTTTTCCTTTTTAAAAGACTCTTAAATACTACAATCAATGCCTTGTTTAGAGTTATGATTTCTAAAATTATAATGCTTATTTTTGTTAGAAACCCTAAACACGTACACTTTGTCCACATACAAAACGGGGCTTGAATATGCCTTAGAGCAAGATCAAAACGACCCATTAAATTCATATCGAAGCCAATTTCACATACCAAAAAACGCTGCTGGTAATGAATTAATTTATATGACGGGCAATTCCCTTGGTTTACAACCCAAACACACCAAGGCTTACGTTAACCAAGAACTTGACGACTGGGCACAATTAGGTGTAGAAGGACACACGACTGGAAAAACACCTTGGCTACCTTATCATGAATTTTTAACCGAAAACATGGCAAAAGTTGTAGGTGCAAAACCCATTGAAGTGATTGTGATGAATACCCTCACGGTAAACCTTCATTTTATGATGGTGTCTTTTTACAAACCCACAAAAAAACGCTATAAAATCCTTATTGAAAGTGATGCTTTCCCTTCGGATAAATATGCCGTAGAGTCGCAATTAAGACATCATGGTTTTGATGATAAAGAAGGTTTAATCCTTTGGAAACCTAGAACAAATGAAGAATTATTGCGATATGACGATTTAGAAAACATCCTAGAAAATGAAGGTGAAACCATTGCACTAATCCTTATTGGTGGGATAAATTATTACACAGGGCAGTTCTTCGATTTTAAACGCATTACCAAAATAGGACATCGTTATGGCTGTAAAGTAGGTTTCGATTGTGCCCATGCTGCAGGAAATGTCGCTTTAAAATTACATGACTCTGGAGCCGATTTTGCAGTTTGGTGTACCTATAAATATTTAAATTCTGGTCCAGGGAGTTTAGCAGGATGTTTTATTCACGAGCGCCATGCACACGACAAAAACCTCAACCGTTTTACAGGATGGTGGAGCCATAATAAAAAAACACGTTTTAATATGCGTGATGAATTTGACCAACTTCCAGGAGCCGAAGGCTGGCAATTAAGCAATCCGCCTATTTTATCCATGGCTGCTATAAAAGCATCTTTAGATTTATTTGAAGACGTTGGCATGGATAAACTCAGCGAAAAATCTAAAAAACTAACTGGTTATTTTGAATTTTTGCTGAAACAATTAGGTGACGAAACCATTAGAATTATAACACCAAACAATCCTGAAGAACGCGGCTGCCAATTATCCATACAAGTAAAAAACGGTAACAAAAAATTACACGATCAATTAACTGAAGCTGGCGTAATAAGCGACTGGCGCGAACCTGATGTGATTCGATGTGCGCCAACACCTTTTTACAATTCGTTTGAGGATGTTTACCTTTTGGTTGAAAAATTAAAAAAAATAGTAAACGCTTCATTAAAGCCTATTTAATAAAGTAATGCAAAACAAGCCACAAAACATATTAATTATTGGCGCAGGCTTATGCGGTGCCCTACTCGCTTTACGTTTGGGACAACGTGGTTTTAAAGTTTCCGTTTACGAAAAACGTCCAGATTTACGAAAAGTAAACCTTAGTGCTGGACGCTCCATTAATTTAGCATTTTCAAATCGTGGCAATAAAGCCATAAAACTCGTGGGTTTAGAAGAGCAGGTTAAAGCCCTTTGCATCCCCATGTACGGCCGCATGATTCATGATAAAAATGGCCATACCAAACAATCCAATTACAGTGGTAAAGGTTTTGAGTACATCAACTCTATATCTCGAAGCGATTTAAACGGACTACTTTTAAATGAAGCTGAAAACCATGAAAACGTTCAGATTTATTTCAATAAAAAATGTAAATCGGTCAATTTTGAAAAAACAACAGCCCTATTTCATGATTACGAAACTAAAAAAGAATTTGTAGAAGATGCCGATGTTATTTTCGCCACAGACGGTGCAGGCTCTGTTTTACGTCAGAGTTATGCGCTGGGCAAAAAATTTCTGTTCAGCTTTTCCCAAAACTATTTAACACACGGCTACAAAGAACTTAGTATTCTACCAGATTCTAACGGTGGTTTTCAAGCCTATAAAAATGCCCTTCATATTTGGCCTCGAAAAAGTTTTATGCTAATTGCATTACCCAATTTAAATGGCAGTTTTACCGTTACTTTATTTCTAAGTTATGATGAAGGCACCTACAATTTCAATAATTTAACTTCTGAAGAAAAAGTACTGGATTTTTTCAAAAAAGAATTCCCAGATGCTTTAGAAATCATGCCCAATTTGGTTGCCGATTTTTTTAAAAACCCAACCTCACCACTCGGCACCATAAAATGTGCGCCATGGCATTACAAAGGAAACACCCTTTTAATGGGCGATGCCGCGCATGCTATTGTTCCGTTTTACGGACAAGGTATGAACGCGGCTTTTGAAGATGTAGTTGAGCTAGATAATATTTTAAACTTGAATTTAGAAAACTGGGAAGCCACTTTTAAAGCCTTTGAAGCACAGCGAAAAAAAGACACAGACGCTATTGCTGATTTGGCTATCGATAATTTTCATGAAATGAAAGACCATGTTTCCAACCCCATATTTCAAGAAAAACGCAAGTTAGAAATGCTTTTAGAAAAAGAGTTTCCTGAAGAATATGCCTCTAAATATGCTTTAGTAACATTTAACGAAAACATAGGCTACAAAACAGCCATGTTACAAGGGCGCGCCCAAGATAAAGCCCTTTTAAATTTGCTTTCCGATGGTGAAATTTCAACTACGGTCGATTTGAATAAGACGGCTTTAAAAACAATTTTAAATAAAATTAAACAGGAAACCCATCGTATTCTTGAAGACGATAGAATTGCTGGTTTAAAACAATAATTTATGAAAACATCTGTAACACCTCGCGGCGCATACCCACATACCAAACGAGTAGGCGATTTCATTTTTGTTTCTGGAACAAGTTCTAGACGCCCAGACAACTCTATTGCTGGCGTTGATATTATTGACAACTTGGGCACCAAACAATTAAATATTGAAGTGCAAACTCGTGAAGTTTTAAAAAATATTGAACGAAATTTAAATAAAGAAGGTGCTGCTTTATCAGATATTGTTGACGTTACGACCTTTTTAGTGAATATGAACGATTTTGCTGGTTACAATAAAACCTATGCTGAATTTTTTGAAGCTGAAACAGGCCCAACTAGAACTACAGTTGCTGTTCATCAATTGCCTCACCCCGATTTGCTTATCGAAATTAAAGTGATGGCTTATAAAAAACAATCATGAAAATTAAAAACTTCATAAATGGCAGCTTTCAAAATCCTGTAGCTAATGAGTGGTTAGACAATTACAACCCTGCTTATGGAAAAGTTTATGGACAAACGCCAAACTCTTCAAAAACCGATGTTGAATTAGCGTTTCAAGCTGCTAAAAACGCTTTTCCAAGTTGGTCGCAAACATCTGTAGACACACGCAGCAAAATTCTAATTAAAATTTCAGAATTATTAGAAACCCATTTACAACGCTTCGCAGAAGCCGAAAGTAAAGATAATGGCAAACCGCTACATTTGGCCAAAAGCATCGATATTCCTAGAGCTGCAAGCAACTTTCGTTTTTTTGGAAATGCCATAACACAGTTTTCAAGCGAAAGTCATGAAAGTATTGGCGAAAACGCCATAAACTATACATTACGTCAACCCATCGGCGTTGTTGGTTGTATTTCGCCATGGAATCTTCCGCTATATTTATTCACATGGAAAATTGCTCCAGCATTAGCATCAGGCAATTGCGTTGTAGCAAAACCTAGCGAAATTACACCTGTAACCGCTTTTTTATTAGGTGAGATTTGTAACGAAGCAGGACTCCCAAAAGGCGTTTTAAATATTGTTCACGGTTTAGGCACAACCGCCGGACAAGCCATTGTTGAACACCCCGAAATTAAAGCCATTTCGTTTACAGGAGGCACAAAAACAGGAGCAGCCATTGCTAAAATAGCAGCCCCTTTATTTAAAAAATTATCATTAGAATTAGGTGGAAAAAACCCCAATATTATTTTTGCCGATTGCGATTATGAAACCATGTTAGAAACAACGCTGCGTTCTTCATTTTCAAACCAAGGTCAGATTTGCTTGTGTGGAAGCCGCATCTTTGTTGAAGCTTCCATTTATGAAAAGTTCAAAACCGATTTCATTGCAAAAACACAACAACTCAAAGTTGGACATCCGTCGCAAAATTCAACAGATATTGGCGCCCTCGTTTCAAAAACACATTTAGAAAAAGTTTTAAATTATATTGAAATCGCAAAAACAGAAGGCAAAATTTTGTGTGGCGGAAATCAAGTTATTATTCCAAGTTTTAAAAATGGCTATTATTTAGAACCTACAATTATTGAAATAGACAATAACAACTGCCGCATCAATCAAGAAGAAATATTTGGTCCCGTAGTAACCATAATGCCTTTTGAAACTGAAAACAATGTATTAGAAATGGCAAATCAATCGGAATATGGCTTATCTGCCACCTTATGGACTAACAATTTAAAACGCAGTATGCAATTTACGCAACAGCTAGAAGCTGGCATAATTTGGGTAAATTCTTGGATGTTACGCGATTTAAGAACCCCGTTTGGAGGTGTAAAATCATCAGGAATGGGGCGCGAAGGCGGTTTAGAATCGTTACGTTTTTTCACGAAAACTAAAAATGTTTGTATAAAATATTAATTCCTAGATTCTGTAATCTTTGAAATTATAAAAAATAAAAATTATGGATTTAAAACTAAACAACAAAAACGCTCTAGTTTGCGGAAGCACACAAGGCATTGGAAAAGCAACGGCTATAGCGCTTGCTGAAGAGGGTGTTAACGTTACCCTCGTCGCGAGAAATAGAGAAAAACTTAAAGCCGTTTTGGCTGAATTACCTCAACACAGAAACCACAGTTATATTGTTGCCGATTTTTCTAACCCTAGAGAATTACAAGAACAAGTCATCAAATTTATAGAGAAAAATCATGGTTTCCATATTGTTATTAACAACACAGGAGGGCCACGAAGTGGAGCGATTTTAACAGCGAGTTTAGAGGAATTCGAAAATGCCTTCACCATGCACCTAAAATGCAATCATGTGCTGGCTCAAGCCACAATTCCTTTTATGAAATCTGAAGGTTTTGGGCGTGTTATTAATGTTATTTCTACTTCGGTAAAAGAGCCCATTCCTGGTTTGGGTGTAAGCAATACCATTCGTGGCGCCATTGGCAATTGGAGTAAAACACTTTCGGTTGAAGTGGGCGCATTTGGTATTACTGTGAATAATGTACTCCCAGGTTTTACAGACACCGAACGCTTAGCTGAAATTATAAAAATTAAAGCAAAAAATGAAGAAACTACGGTTGAAGCTATGGCAGAAACTATGAAAAATTACACTCCAGCCAAACGTTTTGCACAACCCGAAGAAACTGCTAATGTGATTACGTTTCTTGCTAGTGAAGCTGCAAGCTATGTTAATGGGGTTAATATTCCTGTGGATGGCGGACGCACAAAATCATTGTAAAAGCTGTTTTAAGCTTTCAAAAGAAAATCGAAATTAGCGTAATCCTAAGATGTTTTTTATCTTTAAACTAAATTTCAACCACATGTTTAATATTTACTCAAACTTCCCGTTTTGAGTAGCTCTCTTTTTGGGAGATTAAAAGGGACTTTCCTATGAGTCATTTAACTTCACCTATAAATTTTAAAGCTTGGATAGAGGAAAACAGACACCTACTTAAGCCCCCGGTTGGCAATAAAGTGGTTTGGAAAGATGGCGATTTTATCGTCATGGTAGTTGGTGGGCCAAACAGCAGAAAAGACTATCATTACAATGAAACTCCCGAATTTTTCTATCAAATTGAAGGCGATATCATTTTAAAAATTATTGATAATGGCACGCCTAAAGACGTTAATATAAAAGAAGGCGATATTTATTTACTGCCGCCTAAAGTACCGCACTCTCCGCAACGTGGCGCTAACACTGTTGGTTTAGTTATTGAATACAAACGCCCCGAAGGCACTCGCGATGCGCTTTTATGGTTTTGCGAAAACTGTGTCACCAAACTTTATGAAGAAGATTTTACCCTAGAAAATATTGAAACCGACATGCCTAAAATTTTCGATAAATTTTATGGAGATAAAGCTAAACGTAGCTGCCCAAACTGTGGTGAAATTATGCAAGCGCCCCAAAAAGTTAAAATAGATTAACCTCTCGAATATCCTGAAATTTGTTTTTCAGATAACATCATGACAAAACGTAAACTACGCATAAACGGCCATTCGCATTTACTGCCTTACCCAGAAGACATTCCTGATTTCATGAGAGAAAAGGAAATTTTTTGGGTAGATAAAGAACGTAAATTCATGCTTCAAAAAGATTGGAGCCGCCCCGTAACACACTCTAGTTTTTTTCTAGACGAGAAATTAGAATGGATGGCGCATAACCAACTTGATCATGCTGTAGTTTTAAATCTTTCGCAATTATACGGCAATGGTTTACGGGTTGAAGAGATGAAAAAAGCCCTGCGCTTTCAAAACGATTTTAATGCAAAAATTCAGCAGGAACATCCGTCTAAATTTACTTGTGGGTTTGTAGTTCATCCCGGATTTGTAAATAGTGCCTGTTGGGAAATTGAACGTTGTGTGGAAACTCTTGGTCTGCAATTACTTTGCCTACCAACGCATTATATGGATACCATAGGAACTTGGCGCTGTATTTTTGATGAAGAAAACGAGCCCATTTTTGAATTGGCTAATAAGTATAATTTAGCGGTTGAAATTCATCCTTATGATGGCGAAAAATTTATAAAATTAGAAAACACATCTTGGCGTTTTCATCTTATTTGGATGCTTGCTCAGTGCGCCGATGCCTATCATTTTTTAACCTTAAATGGTTACCAAGAAAAATATCCCAATATGAGAACTTGTTTTGCGCATGGCGGACAATTGGCACAAATTAATTTAGGAAGACGTATTCAAGGTTTTGATGGCAGACCCGATTTATTTGAAGGCAAGCACCACCCCAGAAAAGCTGTTGGACATAAAAACATCTTTTTTGATACTTTGGTTCACGATACAGGAAGTTTGGAATTGCTTATTAAAAATCAAGGATCGAAACAAGTAATTATGGGCTTAGACGACCCCTACCCTTTAGGCGAAATGGAGAGCGAAAAACAATCATCCTACCCCGGTAAAATATTAGACTTAGCCAAAGAACGAAAAATAATAACCGAAATTGAATACGACGCTATTTGGGAAAATAACGTGATTCAATGGTTATGTGGTGATGATAAATTAGCTAAAGAAAATTTAATTAATAGAATTTTAAGTTAATTTTGAAGTGTCTTAGCGTAAAACATCAAATACGCAATAAACGAAAAAAGCATGCATTTTATTCCTGAAAAACTAGATGATTATGTTGTAGCCCATTCTGAAAATGAACCAGAATTATTACAACAATTAACCCGAGAAACTTATCAAAAAATATTGCAACCCCGTATGCTTAGTGGGCATTACCAAGGACGTGTTTTAAGTATGATTTCTAAACTCGTTAATCCAAAAAACATTTTAGAAATAGGTACATACACAGGATATTCAGCGCTTTGTTTAGCGGAAGGCATGCAAGATTCAGGAGAATTTCACACTATGGATGTGAATGAAGAACTGTTTGATTTTCAGCGAAAATATTTTGATAAATCCGAATATGGTCATCAAATTTTTCAGCATTTAGGCAATGCATTAGACATTATTCCTGAGCTTGATAAAACCTTCGACTTAATTTTTATTGATGCCGATAAAGAAAACTACCCCAATTATTTCAATCTGATTATAGATAAACTTAATGTAGGCGGTATTATTTTATCGGATAACGTGCTTTGGAGTGGTAAAGTGTTAGAACCTTTAAAACCCGATGATGCTTCAACAAAAGCCCTTTTAGAATACAATTCGCTATTAAAAGAAGATTCACGCATTGAAACTGTGCTATTGCCTATTCGAGATGGATTAACAATTAGCAGAAAATTATAATCTGCTTACTGGAAATACTCAGGGCTTAAAAAAAATAAAAGGAAGCTGTCTGAAAAGCTAGTTAAATTTAATTTGTCAGGTTCAGCTTATCAAAACCATAATTGATTAACAAGCAGTTAAAAATGTTTTTGACAAGCAATATGACATCAAATACCCTTCTTAGAAAGCCTCCTTTTTAGGTTTTAAATTGAAAAATAGCGCTTATTTAATTAGGCATAAATCGACTATGATCTTCGGTAACAACAGGTGCAGGTGTTTCGGTATTCGAAATAACTGTTTGTGGTTTTTTAGCGATTTCACTCGTATATTTAGCTAATAATGCATCATATTGACTTGAAGTTAAATCCAATGCTTTTGCCATTTTTTTCATGAGTTTAATTTCTGATTTATCTACATTTCCATCAGAAGCAGCTACTAAAAAAGCACATCTCAAAATCAGTTCTTTCCCTTGAAAATTTAACATCGAACCAATTTTCTTTAAATAAGTTGATACATCCTCACGGTCTCTTTGCACTTCCTGTATATAACTAGTTAACTGGTGCATATCTAGCTTATGTTGGCAAAACTTATTAATAATCTCTAAAACTTGTTGCTTTTCATTGGCATCAATTTCACCATCGGCAAGCATGGTTAAAACCATGGAATGTTTTATTGCTTTTTCGTGTAATACTTGAAAAATTTCTTTATTCTCAGCAGTGTTGTTTTCAAGTACTCTTGCAATGTATGTGTTATTGCATCCCTTACATTCTACATACTCGCCTTTATTACCCAAAGGAATAATCGGGATAAAATAAAGTGTAAAAAACTTGGTAACTTTACGGTGTCTAAATGGTTTAATTTGATTGCATTGCGGACAATTAAAATCTCCTGTTTTAATGGTAGATTTTACGCCTCTGGTTCCAAAAATAATCATAGGTTAAATTTAGTTGGTTAATTGGTGGTTTAAATAATTTTCAAAATTTGATGGCCTGTTTTTCTGAAAAAAATAGTTAATAAAAGTTCAAAAAAAAACAAAAGCACAATTTTAAAAATACTAAATTAAAAGTTTTAGTGAGCTAAAAAAATTGATAAATATTCAAACTAATCTTATAACTAAAGTAAGTTTACTCACGTTTCTTAGGAAAACTATTTTTGTAGGAGGCTAAATAATCTGTGGTTTGTTTAAATGTTGCTACCCAAATTTTATCGCGGTTAGCATCTAAAAATTTCAACATTTTTTCGTGATCTTCTTTTGATACGCTTAAATATTCCGCGCCAATACCATGAAATGTAAAGGTGCTAAAAGTTTCATTTTCGATAATATTTTGAATATAACCAATAAGCGCTTCTGCATTATGGCCGTTTGGCGCCCAAGATGGCACCTTATTCAAATCGATATCTAATAGCTCTAATAAGGCTTCACGTGCTTCCGAACTATCTCTTGCCGACAAAAATTGCGATGCTACAAATGGTCTATAACTTTTTCCACTGGCTATATGATGCGCACATGGATAAGCAAAAGTACGGTCTTTTTCTCCATCGATTGCCATTAACATGGTATTTGCCAATTTAATTTCTTCAGATATTTGATCTAATGTATAGTTGTCTAAATCATGATAAGGTTTTACCCAATCCATCCCTGCTGCAGATTTCTGACACGGATGATAAACGGTATGATTTCCCAATTCATGGCCGTTGTTAGCAAGCGCTTTCCACTTATCCATGTCTTCATAAATTGAAGATGAAGCCAATGTTGGATAAAAAGTGCCTTTAAAATTGTATTTTTTAAGTGCAGGTACTACAGTTTTTATATGACTGGGAAGTCCGTCGTCGTAAGTTAAACAAACGGCTGCTTTTGCTCCATTTGGCCAAGAAAAATCTTTTTTTGACTGCCCAAAAGCGACTGATAGTGTTAAAATAAGGCAACTATATATTATTAGTTTTGAGTTAATCACGCTTTATTTAGAGGATTTATAGGCTGGCTTTCCATTTATCATTAATGTCTTGGTGTTAATGATGTAGTTATAATTTCCTGAAGTGTATTTGCCCTTTTCTAATGCACTTAAAATAACCGTCGATTTTTCATTAGGTAAGAATAATTCAAGTTTAGACTGGTCATCATTAAACAAAACAAACACCGGTTTTTCAGTCTCATCAATAACTGAATTTAACCGTTGTCCTGCTTCAAATAGGCGTACACAATCTTGTTTCAATTCGCTCCATGTATATCCTGCAGAGCCAACACAATCATGCTCATCTTTATCGTTACCAACAATTTTTTGTGTATTAATATCACTGTCTTTGCTCTTACTCGTATTTCCACATGAAATAAGAATAAATATTCCGAAAAATAAAAGGCCTGCTTTCTTCATTTTTGTTTTATAATTTGAAACTCAGTTTTAAAGGTATAAAACATAGTTCATACAAGAAATAAAGTGGCTATAATTTTATTAAGGATTCTAATGAACAAACATTGAAAAAGTAAACTTAAACTTTATAAGTCTACATTTAGTTGTTGTATCTCTCGTTATGAATTGAAGTACTGTTAGAATGCCTAGTAAAAAGTAACTGCAGAAATATTATGCTTAGAATTTTCGGCGTACAGAACCTGTAAACTCGTTTAAGTCGTCTTTAACTTTGTCGAGTTCTTTTTTAACATCGGTAGTAATGCTAGTATCTATACCACTATTTTCGGCAGTTTTGGTGATTTCTTGCTTAATGTCGTTTGTGGCATCTTTAAGTGTACGCATGCCTTGCCCTAAGCCCCTAGCTATTTCCGGAAGCTTATCTGCTCCAAAAATCATGATAGCAATAAATAGGATAAACGCTATTTCTGCTCCGCTAATAAATAAAAATGTTGCTTGCTGTATCACAATACAAATATACTAAGTTGTTTGATAAGAATAAAAAAAAGCCGATTTTAAAAATCGACTTTCTTTTAATTATTCTAAAGCCTTATTTTACGGCTGTCTTTTAGCTTTTTAATTTATTGTCTTTAAACTGATCGAATTCACTTTCTTGAGCTTGTTTTGGCCATGAATTATTACTTGTATCTATATCGGCCGTTTCTTCGTTTGGATCGATTTGAATTGATTTAATCTCCTTTTCGGAAGCAATAGCCTTAGTAACTTCCTTATCGTTTAACCTCCAAATTTGTGCCGGATAAGTTTCCGTTTTTGAAGTACCATCTACATAATTGTATTTCACGATAATTGGCATAACTAGACCTCCTGGCTTATTGAAAGTGATGTTATAGAAAAATTTTGGCGTCTTTAAATTTTTACGCTCTTCCGGCGTAAAATTATCCATAATATATTCCTTTAAAGGTATACTATTTTCTATAACCGTTCCAGATTTAAGTTCTTCTTTATAATCTTCACTACCTTCTTCAACAATAAAAACTAAAGGACGTAAATCTTTAACATCAAATCCGTTTTTCTTAGCGATATCTTTAATATAGGTGTTTGGCTCTGAAGTAACATATAATTTCTTTACGTCTTTAATGCCTATATCAACCCAATCGGTGGTGTAAAACCAACCTCTCCAATACCAATCTAAATCGAATGCTGAAGCATCTTCCATGGTTCTAAAAAAGTCTTCTGGAGTTGGGTGTTTAAATTTCCAACGGTTTGCATATTCTTTAAAAGCATAATCGAACAACTCGTGTCCCATAACCGTTTCTCTTAAAATATTTAAAGCAGTTGCTGGTTTTCCGTAGGCATTATTACCAAATTGGTAGGTATTTAAACCTTTTGTCATTATTGGTGCAATAAAATCTTGATTACCGCCCATGTATGGCACAATCATTTTTGCTGGACCACGATCGGATGGGAAATGTTTATCGTTGGCCGATAAAGCTGCCGGGTACTTTTTACCAAAATCTTGTTCGGCAATGTATTGTACGAAGGTATTTAATCCCTCGTCCATCCAAGTCCATTGACGCTCATCACTATTTACAATCATTGGAAAAAAGTTATGTCCAACCTCATGAATAATAACGCCCATCATACCATATTTTACACGATCGCTGTAAGTACCATCTTCTTTTGGGCGCCCATAGTTCCAGCAAATCATAGGATATTCCATCCCTTGACGCTGTGCATGTACTGAAATCGCCTTATGGTAAGGATAATCGAAAGTCATACGCGAGTACGATTCCAAAGTACTTCCAACGGCTCTGGTAGACCATTCTTCCCAAAGTGGGTTCCCCTCTTTAGCGTAAAGCGAAACAGCCATAACATTTTTTTCGCCAATTTTTACAGCCATCATATCTAGGATATATTTTCTAGAAGTTGCAAATCCAAAATCGCGTACGTTTTCAGCCTTTAATTTCCATGTTTTTGTGTCTTCAGAAAATGACTTCTCACGTACTTCAGCTTCAGCTTGATTGGCTATAATTACAGGCTTATCAAAAGATTTTTTAGCAGCTTCATAACGCTGCATCATATCTTTTGAATATACCTCTTTTCTATTTGTTAAAACTCCTGTGCCATCTAAAATATGATCGGCAGGAACTGTAATATTCACCTCATAATCTCCAAATGGTAAAGCAAACTCATCGCGTCCCCAAAATTGAGAATTTTGCCAACCTTCAACATCGCTATACACAGCCATTCTTGGAAAAAACTGAGCAATAACGTAGGCTCTATTACCATCTTTTGGGAAAAACTCGTAACCCGAACGGCCACCATCTTCAACGTGATTATTGATGTTATACCACCATTTTATTGAAAATGAAAACTTGTCACCAGACTTTAAAACCTTAGGAAGCTCTACACGCATCATGGTTCTATTAATCATATAACTAAGTGGCTTACCGTTTACGCTAACTTCCTGAATATTAAATCCGAAGTTAGGTCCATCAGTTAAATATTTTGAAGCAAAATCGTCTGGTTGAAAAACAGGTGCTAAGGCACTAGATTCTATTAAAGGTGATTTTGAATCTTTGGCTCTAACATTCTGGTCTAGCTGAACCCATAAATATTTAAGATTATCGGGAGAATTATTGGTATACGTTATCGTTTCAAAACCAGAAAGCTTAGCATTTTTATCATCTAAAACAATATCCATTTTGTAATCGGCTTGCTGCTGATAATATGCAGATCCTGGTGCTCCAGAAGCCGCCCTATACATGTTGGGTGTTGAAAACTCATCGTACAACTGCTTAAACTTATTGGTGTTTGTGTGTCCGACTTTAGGTTGTTCCTTTTCCTGTTCTTTTTCCTGGGTTTGGGCAAACACTCCAGAAGTAAAAAATACCAATGAAAGACAGAAATAAGCGATTTTTCTCATATGAACTCTTATTTTTCAGTTTTAAAAATAATTGATTTTGATTAATTTTATTGAAAAAATAACATCAAAAACGCACGAAATTACTAAAATTTAAAAGCAATACCTCAAAATTAATCAAATTTTAACACCGCATGATCTTTTTGAGGGTAAAACATAAAACTTTTCTGCTTCGAATTTATGTTAGTTTTAACGATATTTTGCTGATCTTCAAACAAATCAAACAACACTCTATTGCTTATTTCAATAGACTTTATAGCATTAACTTGTTCTATTTCTATATAACATTTCATAATATCGGCATCATAGGCTTTCCCTATAAATTGAAGCTCAACAGGCTTACCGTTAATTTTAATCTTCAATTTATCACTTAAATAACGGGCAATATACAAATCGACATTTTCGGTTTCATTATCGCCAGCTAGGGTAATATTTTCATCATAACGCTCTCGTAATAAGCGTTCAAAGTCATCGATAAAAATTCTAGAAATTATCTGTACCGCTTGCTTGTCTTCAACATAATCTATTTGAGTCACACTTACATAATATTTGTGTACGCCCGTAAATGCGCAAAGCGGAATAATAAACAATAGCAGAAATAACCTGTTTAATTTCATTGAATTTGTTTTTGCAAAAATAATTATTTTAAAACCATAAACTGCGGCAATTTGTCTTTATAAACATCACTGCTTTTGATTTTCAATGTATTCTACATACTTTTTCTCTAAAAAAAGTAAAACTTCAAAATCGCTTTTGTTTTCACAAGCTTCAAGAAAATGGATGTCTTCTTCACAGAAATAAAAAAAGTCGATTCTCTTTTCTTCAGCTAGCGGATTAGATTCAAAAAAAGTTTTTGAAAATGTCACTTTTATACGACGCATTAAATTGGCTTTCCTTTCTATTTCAACATGACTCTTTAAAGTTTTAGTTCTACCAGAAATCGCATTAATTATTGGATCTACAGCAACATTTAAAGTTAATGCTTGAAGTAATAAGGTTTTAAAAGCAACGCCCTCTCCATTAGCCTGATCTAATCGGCGTTCGCTTTGCGTTGCAATTTTGCCTGTATAACCTGGAATGCCAAGGTCGAAAAAATTTAAAGGTGCTTTTCCTGTAGTGTTTTTGATATCAGCCATTAAATCACCCGTTAAAACTTTACCAACACGAACTTCTTCAAGCTGATTAACTTGCTCTTCTAAAGTTACAATTACGGTTTTTCGAGTTAAAATCTCTTCTGAAATAATAAGCGTTTTGGGTATATGCTGAATGGAAGTAAAACGTAAAGTATCATTTAATTTTACCAAAATATGAAATTCGCCATGCGTATTTGTTATCGTGAAAAGCTGCTGAGTTGCATTAACAACATGAATGTTTTCAATATTTGCAGTACTTATCACTTTTCCTGATAATTCAACAGATTGTCCAGACATTAAACCTGTCCAACAAATGGCTATTATAAAAATGAATTTACGTTTCAAGCTTGTAAGATTAGTTTACAAAAAACGCAGATAAACTCTTAAAAGACTATTAAACAGATGGTAATGTTTTGTTAATACAAAACAAAAGTATTCTTAAACCTCAATTAAAAAATAAATATTGCTAATATTTTTGGCGGTTATATCTATTATTCACCCTTCAAAAATGCAATACTTTTTTTATTTAAAAGCTCAAGAAACTCCATTTCCTTACCGTAGTTTAATAATGTAAAATCGAAATCGTCTGCTTCAACATATTGAATAAATTCATGCACACGATGCTCTGGAATATTAAAATTAGTAACTAAAAAATCGGAACCAAAATAATGTTTAACCGATTCTATTGGCACATCTGGCACACCCGCTTTCTTTTTATCTACAACACTCGAACGGAATAATGGCAGTAATAATTGATCGACTACATTTACAATATTTAACCCATTTATCATGTGTTGCTGTTGGTAATTCATCCCTAAATTACTTACTCCAGATTTATTATCGGCTGTAAATTCATGCTCCATATTATGCTTAATTCCAAAATACAAAGCATCTAATTTGGGGTTAAAAGTTTCAGCTTCTTCAACATCTACAGCTAAATTCCCCGTTAAATGCTTGGTTTCAACAACAACCTCTTCCAACTTATTAATTTCTTCAATTAAGAAAACATGCATTCTTTTAGAAGCCATAATAGCATCATTAACTTGAAAACTAATATTTTGATATTGCAATGCGCTCACTTCAATAGTATCATTTAAAGTAACAGGCATTTCAAACTCACCCAAATCGTTAGTAACTGTGCCATCCTTTGCCGATTTATTATACACCGTTATTCCCGAAATATCGTTGCCTTCAACAATAATTCTACCCTGAACCAAAACCCTTTTAACATCCTGAGCATAAACATGTAAGGACGCTAAAACAACAACAAAAAGTAGTATTTTTTTCATATAAAATTTTTACTTCAATTTACCAATTTTAATCCTGTCCTTAAAGTAAAATTGATTAAAGTTTTATTAAAAATTAATTTTAACTAGCTTTATCTTCAAATAAATTTTTCATGAAAAATATAATTATTGCAAGTACTTCCACCCTACATGGCGGTGGTTATTTAGACTATATTATAGACGAACTAAACGTATTTTTTAAAACTGCTAATACCATTATATTTATTCCCTATGCAAGACCTAGCGGAATTTCACACGATGATTATACAAAACTTGCCCGTACCGCATTCGCAAAAATTAACAAAAAAGTAAAAGGGATTCATGAATTTGAAAACCCCGCTGAGGCCATAAAAAATGCTGAAGGTATTTTTGTTGGCGGCGGTAACACCTTTGTTTTAACCTACCAATTGTACAAGAACAAACTTATTGAAGCTGTGCAAAACTCGGTTAAAAACAGCACCCCTTATTTAGGAACAAGCGCCGGAAGCAACATTTGTGGCCTAACCATAAAAACCACAAACGATATGCCCATTGTTTACCCACCAAGTTTTAACGCATTAGGGTTTGTACCGTTTAATATTAATCCGCATTATTTAGACCCCGACCCCAAAAGCAAACACATGGGCGAAACTCGAGAAATGCGCATTAAAGAATTTCATCATTACAACACACCACCTGTAATTGGCTTAAGAGAAGGCAGTTGGCTACAGGTTAAGGGCAATTCCATTATTTTAAAAGGTGATTTAGACGCTAGAATTTTTGAATACAACAAACCACCCTACGAAATTGAAACAGGCACAGAATTAAATAAACTGTTTTAAAATACAAGTTTTTAGGCGGGTTTTTAAGAAAAATAAAAACCGCGCTATCCGTTACTAGTTTTGTAAAACCATAGATGGTAGTTTTACAAAAGCTATCCTCTTCTATCGCTCCCGCATCTACCTGCTAGGGTTCGGAACACAAAATTTTAATTAAAATAGATCAATTAGCTTTAATCTGTTCTATAAAACATTAATAAAACTTGCTCCTCACTTCGTTTTGAAGGGAGAAAAATTTCGATTTCATCGAAATTAGGAGGGTTAAATTATAAAAAAATATAAAGGTTTTCAACTTCCGAACAGTAGTGCTTTAAAAACCTGAAGGATCTACGAAATGCGACCATGAATAGGCTAGCGTTTTGATGATTTCTCAATATAAAAACTCCATAAACTTCTCACCCCTTTTTTCACTCCTGACTCTTGACTCTTATTGTCTAAAAATCTAAAAAAAATGTGCATAAAAAAAAGCTCCATCGTTCTGATGAAGCTTTTCGAGCGAGAGACCGGGTTTACTTCGGCTACGCTCAGCATAAACTTCTCACCCTAATTTTTAGACATATTCAAATTTTGGGCATAAAAAAAGCTCCATCGTTTTTGATGAAGCTTTTCGAGCGAGAGACCGGGTTTACTTCGGCTGCGCTCAGCATAAACTTCTCACCCTAATTTTTAGACAAATTCAAATTTTGAGCATAAAAAAAGCTCCATCGTTTTTGATGAAGCTTTTCGAGCGAGAGACCGGGTTCGAACCGGCGACATTCAGCTTGGAAGGCTGACGCTCTACCAACTGAGCTACTCTCGCATTATTCCGGTTGCAAATATAGAGAAACCCAATCATTTTTTCCAAGAAAAATTTACAACTTTTTAAAAAAATGATAGCCAAGAATCCTAAACCCCTGATTATAATAAAACTTATGCGACGAAAAATTATTCACATAAGTATTTAATTCCATCGATTCAAAGCCTTTTTCCTTAACATAATTGGAAATCCAACCAAAAAACTGCTTACCTAAACCACTATTTCTATACGATTCTTCAATAAACACATGATCGGGTTCCACGCTTTTCCCAGAGTAATGTCGGGTACAAAACCACAATCCGCAAACACCAACTAAATCAGTACCATCAAACACGCCAGCGCATTCATAATTCTGACTAAACATTTCGGTAAAACGCGTAGTAAGCAATTCATCCGAAATTTT
This sequence comes from Tamlana sp. I1, assembly GCF_015355625.1. GTDB lineage: Bacteria > Bacteroidota > Bacteroidia > Flavobacteriales > Flavobacteriaceae > Pseudotamlana. The sequence goes on along the minus strand of NZ_JACLAF010000001.1, from coordinate 199,561 downwards.
ATAATCATTCAACACGCTTACCAAAGGCACAATCAATTCAATGTGTTTACGTTCTAAAATTTTAAAAACTAAAGCCATGATTTTTTTTGTATGAAGATAATTAATATCTACCATTTTTTTATTTAAGTTTGAATAAACACTAAACATCAAAACAGATTAATACACACCATTTTCATATAAAAACAATCACTTCCGCTGAAACATTTAAAGTGCGACATGCGGTTTTAAGACCAGGAAAACCAATTGAAACTTGCGTTTTTGAAGGAGATGATTTAAGTACAACCTTTCATTTAGGCATTTACTTTAACGATACGCTTGTAGGTGTTTGTTCCTTTTTCAAAAACAACCATCCCGAAAAAAGTGATGCTAAACAATACCAACTTCGAGGCATGGCCGTTTTATCTGATTATCAAGGAAAGCAGCTTGGCAAACAGCTTCTAAATTATGGTGAAGCTATATTAAAATCAAAAAAAACAACAATGGTTTGGTGTAATGCCCGAGAAGTCGCTTTAACTTTTTACAAAAAAAGTGGTTATCATATTTTCGGAGAACCCTTTGATATTCCAACCATTGGGAAACATTATAGTATGTCTAAACAATTACAATAAAAAAACGCCCATTTTACAAGGCGTTTCTTCTAAGGACTAACTCAAAAAATAATTATAATAACTACTTTTATTTTTTTGATGCTAAATGCGTGTCAATAACAGCTTTTGCATCGTGAGCACCATGCATTTCAGCATATTTTGCAGCCGTGTTACCTTTATCGCATTTGGTTTTTAAATCTGCGCCATTTTCAATTAATAAATTTAAAATTTCGACACGATTATATTTAGCCGCATACATAGCTGGTGTCATTCCTGCAGATTTAGCATTTACATCGGCACCGCGTTCAATTAATATTTTAACGGTTTCAAAATCGCCTTTTGCAATAGAAACACAAAAGGAATTCACTTTATAAATTGCTTCGATTTTATAATCTTTAAACGTTAAATGTTCAGGGGTTGCATAAATACTCCCCACAGATAAGCATAATGCCATGGTTGAAATAATGATTGATTTTTTCATGATGAAAGATTTTAAGTGTGATTTAATTAATTATGTTTTTTGATATACTAAAGAGACGACTAAAATTTTAATTTGTTACACTAAAAAATAATTAATAATAAATTTTTAACACCTGACTTACAATCTCTTAACAAATAAACACTTCATAAAAAAAACACCTAAACCTCTTAATTCTCAATACTTTTCGAGTGATTTTATAAACCATATTTTAACAAACTTCCGTATCTTTGCGACGTTTTAAAATTTATAAAAAATGAACAAAAAAGTTATCTTAATGATTCTTGACGGATGGGGAAACTCTCCAGATCCAAAAGTTTCTGCTATCGATCATGCAAACATTCCATTTATTGATTCTTTATATAAAAAATACCCTTACGCGACATTGCGTACCGATGGTTTACACGTTGGTTTACCTGAAGGCCAAATGGGTAATAGCGAAGTAGGACATATGAATTTAGGTGCAGGCCGTATTGTGTACCAAGACTTAGTGAAAGTAAATTTAGCTGTTGAAAACAAAACACTTAACAAAGAAAAAGTACTTGTTGACGCTTTTGAATATGCTAAAACTAACAATAAAGACGTTCATTTTTTAGGATTATTAAGCGACGGTGGTGTGCATTCACACATCAACCATTTATTTGGTTTGGTTGATGCTGCCAATGATTATGGCTTAAAAAACACCTACATCCACGGATTTACCGATGGTCGTGATGTCGACCCTAAATCTGGTGCTGGATTTGTAAAACAATTAGAATCGCATATTGAAGGCACAAATACCGAAATTGCAACTATTTCTGGGCGTTACTATGCCATGGATAGAGACAAACGTTGGGAACGTATTAAATTAGTTTACGATGCTGTAGTTAATGGCGAAGGTGAAAAATCTACCAATATCACAGAAAATATTGAAGCCAATTACGCGAATGATGTGACCGATGAGTTCATCAAACCTATTATTGCTGTTGATGATAATAACGAACCAATCACCAAAATTAAAGAAGGTGATGTGGTTATCTTTTTCAACTTTAGAACCGACAGAGGCCGTGAATTAACCGAAGCTTTATCGCAAACCGATTTTCATGAGCAAAACATGCATAAACTTGATTTGTATTATGTAACGCTTACCAATTATAACGATACATATAAAAACATCAATGTCATTTTCAACAAAGAAAACCTAACTGAAACCTTAGGTGAAGTCTTAGAAAAACATAACAAAAAGCAAATTAGAATTGCTGAAACTGAAAAATATCCACACGTAACCTTCTTTTTCTCTGGCGGAAGAGAACAAGAGTTCGAAGGTGAAAGTCGTATTTTAAGAAACTCACCAAAAGTTGCCACATACGATTTAAAACCAGAAATGAGCGCTTACGAATTACGTGATGCTTTAGTGCCCGAACTTGAAAAAGGTGATGTCGATTTTGTTTGCTTAAACTTTGCAAATGGCGATATGGTAGGACATACCGGTGTTATGGATGCTGCAATTAAAGCTTGCGAAACCGTAGACGAATGTGTGAAATCTGTAGTTACTACAGCTTTAGAAAACGGCTACACTACGCTATTAATTGCCGACCATGGTAACTGTGAAACCATGATAAACCCAGACGGTTCACCAAATACAGCACATACCACAAACCCTGTGCCTGTTATTTTAATAGATAACGAATTGAAAGAAATTAAAGATGGTGTTTTAGGTGATGTAGCACCTACCATTTTAAAATTAATGAATGTACCACAGCCAGAGGCAATGACGCGTCATGCATTAGTTTAATTCACTTTATTATATACAAATTGCAAAACCCTACATTAGTGGGGTTTTGTCGTTTAACAGGCCAATAGAACACAATTGTTAATAAAAATTGCCTAAAAATTATTGTATTTTTGCTACAAACCCTATCCTAGTATTTATTTATGACCTTTAACCAACAGTTAATTATTGCAGTCGATTTTGATGGAACTATAGTTGAAGATGCTTATCCGAACATTGGAAAACCCATGATTTTTGCGTTTGAAACACTTAAAAAACTTGAAGAAGATGGTCATCGCCTAATTTTATGGACCTACAGGTCTGGTGAAAAATTAGATGAAGCTGTTAAGTTTTGTGAAGATAATGGCATCCACTTTTATGCCGTAAACCAAAGTTTTCCTGAAGAAGTATTTGATCATACCGTAAGCCGAAAAATAAATGCCGATTTATTTATAGACGACAGAAATGTTGGTGGTTTTATAGGCTGGGGTGAAGTGTATCAAAAACTCACGAATACAGAGCCGCCATTTCCTGAAAGGAAAAAAAGCATTTTTGATTGGTTCAAATAAATCATAAAATGCAGCATTACTTATTATGTTAACGTCTTAAGCTAAGATACATTTCTGTTTTTAAGTATCTTTGCAGCCTATATTTATAATTATGATTATTGTTAAAACACGAGAAGAGATAGAATTAATGCGCGAAAGTGCTTTAATCGTTTCAAGAACTTTAGGTGAATTGGCTAAAGCTATTAAGCCTGGGGTAACCACACTTCAATTAGATAAAATTGCTGAAGAATATATTAGAGATAACGGTGCCATTCCTGGCTTTTTAGGGTTATACGATTTCCCTAACACGCTTTGTGTGAGTCCGAATTCACAAGTCGTTCACGGTATTCCTAATGGCGAGCCCTTAAAAGAAGGCGATATTATTTCGGTAGACTGTGGTGCCTTAAAAAATGGATTTTACGGCGACCACGCCTATACTTTTGCTGTTGGAGAAATTGCTCCTGAAACTAAAAAACTACTTCAGATTACTAAAGAATCGTTGTATGAAGGCATCAGAGAATTTAAAGCCAATAATCGTGTTGGCGACGTTGGCTATGCCATTCAAAAATATTGCGAAGATCATGATTATGGCGTTGTTCGCGAACTAGTAGGACACGGATTAGGAAGCAAAATGCACGAAGATCCAGAAATGCCAAACTACGGAAAACGCGGACGCGGAAAGAAATTTGTTGAAGGTATGGTAGTGGCTATCGAGCCTATGATAAATTTAGGTACCCAACGCATCAAACAACATCGTGATGGCTGGACTATCACTACAATAGACAATAAACCTTCGGCGCATTTTGAACATGATGTGGCTTTAGTTGATGGCAAACCAGAATTGCTTTCTACTTTTGCTTATATCTATGAGGCTTTAGGTATTGAAAGTAACGAAGAAGATGAGTTTCGTCGTGAAGCTTTAGTGTTATAATTGCTACACTGAGATTAGCAGAGAGACACAGAGATACACGGAGCGTTCATTGCTTTTATAAAAAACTAAACCTCATTGTTAATAAGATTTCAGAAAATATTATTGGCGTAGCTCTTGAAGTGCATAAAGCTCTTGGTCCTCGCTTATTGGAATCTGCTTGTCAAGAATACCTTTTTTATGAGTTAAAAACTGTTGAAAATTTTACAGATGTACATTCTACACAAATTCTAACTTATATGAAGCTGGACGATTTCCCATTAAGCTTGTTAATTAACTTGCATACAAAACTTTTAAAAAACGGTATTAAAAGATTCATAAACACTACCGAGTAAAACCTCTGAGAGACTCTGTGTCTCTCTAAGAATCTCGGTGTAACACCTATGAAAAAAACTTTCAAATTCATTTTAAACACCATCCCAAGGCCTTTATTAATAAGGCTGAGCTATGTTATTCGCCCTGCTTTAGCATTATATCTAAAAGGAAGCTCTTTCACAGACCCTATAGATAATAAAAGCTTCAAAAGTTTTTTACCTTATGGCTATGGCAACCAACGTAACAACGTATTATCGCCTTCCACGCTATCTTTAGAACGCCACAGATTGCTTTGGATGTTTCTTAAAAACGAAACCAATTTCTTTACAGACCAACTCAAAGTTTTACATTTTGCTCCCGAACAAGCCTTTTATAAGCGCTTCAGAAAGATGAAAAACTTAGAATATGTTACTACAGATTTAAATTCGCCTTTAGCTGATGTAAAAGCCGATATCTGTAACCTTCCTTTTGAAGATGACGAATTTGATGTTATTTTATGCAATCACGTTTTAGAGCATATTCCAGATGATACCAAAGCCATGCAAGAACTTTTTAGGGTTTTAAAAAAAGGAGGAATGGGCATTTTTCAGATTCCTCAAGATTTAAATCGTGCTGTTACTTTTGAAGACGATACGATAACCGATAAAAAAGAACGCGCTAAAATATTCGGACAATACGATCATGTTCGCGTTTATGGTCGTGATTATTTTGATAAGCTTAGAAGCATCGGTTTTACTGTTGATGAAGTTGATTATACTTCAAAATTCACTGAAGAAGAAATAACAAAATACTGCTTAGCAAAGGGAGAAATTATCCCCATAGTTTACAAAAACATTTAAATACTATATGACTCCACAAATAATTATAGCAACAGGCGCTTTATATGGAATGTTAGCTGTTATTTTCGGTGCTTTTGGTGCACATGCTTTAAAAAAGAAATTATCAACTTCACAATTACAAAGTTTTGAAACGGGTGTAAAATATCAAATGTATCATGCCATCGTTTTATTGGCACTTGGTTTTAGCACAAGCATTAGTATTCCTGAAGCGGTATACTGGTGTTTCAGCATAGGCATCTTACTATTTTCATCTAGTATATACGGATTAGTTTTATCCGACGCCAAAGGCAAAAAACTTAAATTTTTAGGCCCTGTAACCCCGTTAGGCGGACTACTTTTAGTAACGGGTTGGTTATTGCTAATTATTCACGTATTTTAATTAAACGGAATTATTTTTCAGGAAATCCATTTAAAGCTAAAGTTTCTAATTCCTGATTGTCATTTTCAAAAATTAAAAATACTTTAAGCTCTGGGTGCGACTTTAAAAACGATTTTACATTCTCCAAGCCCATTGCTTTAAAAGCAGTGGCATAGGCATCAGCAGTCATACAATCTTCTGCAATTACAGATATACTTAACAAATTCGTCTTGCTAGGATAGCCCGTTTTCGTATCGATAATATGCGCGTAGCGATTGCCGTTTTCATCAACTTTAAACTTTCTATAAGTTCCTGAAGTAGCCATCGCTTCGTTATTTAAGGTTACCACTTCAAAAATAGACTGTTCACCTTCAAAATTAGGACGCTCTACGCCTACTTTCCAATGCGATTTCTTTTCAGCATTCACGCCTCTTGTACGAATCTCTCCGCCTATTTCAACTAGATAATTTGAAATATTCTGCGATTCTAAAAATGCTCCAATCACATCGACGCCATAACCTTTTGCAATGGCATTAAAATCTATAAAAGTGCCCTGAGGCTTCAAAATTTGATCTTGATTTCTAGAAACTTTAGACAAGCCAACCGAAACCATTAAAGAATCGATTTTAAGACTATCCAAATTCACAATTTTACCTTCAGGACCAAAATCCCAAGCATTAACAACAGCGCCAATAGTGGGATCGAAAGCTCCTTTAGTTTCTTTATAAATTTCTTTTGAAGCTTCAAAAACCTTAATAAAATGCGCATCAACTACATTCAACTCATTTCTGTTCAATTTTGAAATAATTGAATGGTCTTGATAGGTAGACATCGAATTATTAATAACCGTAAACAAGCTGTCAAATTGTGTTTTATATGACACTTCAGAATTGTAAATAATAGAATACGTAGTTCCAAAAACGTCTCCTGAAAGTTTAGAATTTTTAACTTCTGTTTCGCAAGAAAAAAACGAAACAAGTAAAACAAATAGAGCTAAATGCTTCATGATACAATCGGTTTAATTTAGATTGGTTTCCAAAAATTGAATCCCGTTATACTCTAGCAAATAATCCTTATTCAAATAAATAGGTTCTTTTTCGCCTTCTAAACTACCTATCCCTACGCCTGCATAAAGTACTTTGGCATCTTGTTCTCTAGCGTGATTTTTAAAAGATTCCATCCAAACCACATCGTAATTATTAGGGTTTTCAGGAAGAATTACAGCACGTACAATCACAAAAAAGTACTGTTTATTTTTATCCATACACACAAATTGCGGATGTTTTTTAAGTTTACTATTTATCGCGATGAATTCGAAACCACGTTCTTCCAAATCTTTACCAACGTGATTCATAGCCAAATTATGTAGTTCTTGTTCCGAAAGGGGTATACTCATAGTATCAAAATATAATCTCTTGACAAACTTAAGAATATTTTAAATATCACGCAGTATACAATAGCTTTTGAATAGCAATAGTTATGATGAAAATCAAATTTTCGTCCTTTTTTTCTTCGGAAGACGATAGCTTACAATCAGGATGATTTACTTCGTTGACAGCAGGATTATTTCCGTTTGATGATTTTTTCTTATCTTAATACATAAAAAAATTTCATTATGAAAACGAGTTTTAGGTTTGAATCCACCATAAAAAAATTATATAGCGCCTTTCATAACAACACCCTAAATCCAGAATGTTGTAAGCAATGTGCCGTTGGAAATATATTGGATAATTCGGATGGCTGGAAACACCTTTCAGACCATCATGGCAGTCTAGATTTAAATTACGTTGGCAAAGTTAATCAAACATTAAACAGAAAATTTAACGGCTATTCCCCTATTGAATTACTACAAATAGAACATACTTTTTTAGAGGCCTGCGGATTTAAAACCCCGCTACATCACACAAATTTCAAACCTAAAAACCCAACAGATAAAAATGTTTTATTTGAAGGGTTATCAGCCGTGATTACTTTGCTTTGTGAAATGGATAATATTCCTAATGTAATGAGCTACAAAAAACTATTTAAAAATAATGATAGTGCTGTAAAACACGAATTAGAAATATATTAACAAGCTTAATTAAAGTTCTTATAATAACAAAAGCCCAACATCACATGCTGGGCTTTCTTTTTATAATGATTTGCTGAATTTAAATCAGCATAAAACTTCATTTTGATTAAATCACGTAGCGACTTATCCTCCAAAGTCATCAAATCGAATATGCTCATCTGGGATTCCAAAATCTTCTCCCATTTTCTGAACCGCATTGTTCATTAATGGTGGTCCACAGAAATACAATTCGATATCTTCTGGAGCGTCGTGTTTGCTTAAGTAATTATCTATTACACAATTGTGAATAAATCCAACAAACCCATCACCTGGAGAATCAATATCGGCTTTAACTTGCCAGTTATCTTCTGGTAAAGGCTCAGATAATGCTAAGAAGAATCTGAAGTTAGGGAACTCTTTTTCTAAATCACGGAAGTGCTCTAAGTAGAATAACTCACGTTTTGAACGTCCACCGTACCAATACGTTACTTTACGTCCTGTTTTTAAAGTTTTAAATAAGTGGTATAAGTGTGAACGCATTGGTGCCATACCAGCCCCACCACCTACGTAAAGCATTTCGCTATCCGATTCATTGATAAAGAACTCACCGTAAGGTCCTGAAATGGTAACTTTATCTCCTGGTTTTTGGTTAAAAATAAAAGATGAAGCAACCCCTGGGTTTACATCCATCCAACCGTTTTTAGCACGATCCCATGGCGGACAAGCAACACGAACGTTCAACATAATTTCACGTCCTTCAGCAGGGTAAGAAGCCATAGAATAAGCTCTTTCAACCGTTTCGCTATTTTTCATAACTAGAGGCCAAAGGTTAAATTTATCCCATTCCGCTTGAAATTTATCTGGGGTATCATGTTCTTCTGGATGCGCAGTAATATCCATATCTGAATATTTCACTTCACATGGAGGAATTTCAATTTGAATATACCCACCAGCTTTGTAGCCCATATCTTCTGGAATTTCAACAACGAATTCCTTGATAAAAGAGGCAACGTTATAATTACGAACAACAGTAGCTTCCCATTTTTTAATACCAAAAACCTCTTCAGGAATGGTAATATTCATGTCTTGCTTAACTTTAACTTGACAAGCTAAACGTGCGCCATGCTGTAATTCTTTTCTTGTAAAATGAGGCACCTCAGTTGGAAGTGCTTCTCCACCACCTTCTAAAACATGACATTCACATTGAATACAAGTTCCTCCTCCACCACAAGCCGATGGTAAGAATATTTTTGAATTTCCTAAAGTAGAAAGTAAACTTCCTCCTGAAGCTACTTCTATTTCTTTTTCACCATTGATTGTAATTTTTACAGGTCCTGATGGTGAAAGTTTCTGTTTTACAACTAATAATAAGGTAACTAGTAAAAGGGTAATAATTAAAAACGCTATTACTGTTACTACGATAGTTCCTGTTGTACTTGCAGCTAAAATCATATTACTCATTTACATTTATGTTGTTAGCGATCACTTTTATGTTTTCTGAACCGTCCTTAGAAGTTTCAACTTGAGCTGTTTTTTCTTCTTTTGGCGCTTCATCATCACCTCCTGTTAACATTCCACCAAAACTCATGAAACCAATGGCCATTAATCCTGTAATGATGAATGTAATACCTAAGCCTCTTAAAGCTGGTGGTACGTTAGAATATCTAATTTTTTCACGAATGGCAGCAATAGCAAGAATGGCTAAAAACCAACCAATTCCTGAACCGATACCGTAAGTTGTTGCCAATCCTAAAGAAGGAATTTCACGAGACTGCATGAATAAAGAGCCCCCTAAAATAGCACAGTTTACAGCAATAAGCGGTAAAAAGATACCTAATGAATTATATAATGATGGCGAAAATTTCTCTACTACAATTTCTACCAATTGTACCATGGTTGCAATCGTTGCAATAAACATGATAAATGATAAGAAGCTTAAATCGTAATCGGCATACTCTGCACCTAACCATTTTAATGCTCCTGGTTGTAAAAGATACTGATCTAATAACCAGTTTAAAGGCACGGTAATAGCAAGTACAAATATAACTGCAGCACCAAGACCAACAGCCGTACTAACTTTTTTAGATACCGCAAGGTAAGAACACATCCCTAAGAACGTGGCAAATACCATGTTATCTATAAATATTGATTTTAAAAATAATTCTAAATGTTCCATATTTTTTAGTTTTTAGTTTTTTGTTTTTAGTTAGTGGTAAATGACTATCAACCAATAACTATCAACTATCAACTATTTAATGATCTTCTACTAAAGCTTTATTTCTTGTACGTTGTACCCAAATAATAATACCTACCACAATTAAAGCCATTGGCGATAACAACATAAAACCATTGTTTTCGTAACCAAAAGCATATAATCCTGTTTTAGCAATAGGGTCTCCTAATACAGGAAAGCCTAATAAAGTACCAGATCCAAGTAATTCTCTAAAGAATCCTACAATGATAAGAATTACGCCATACCCTAAAGAGTTTCCAATACCATCTAGGAAAGATTTCCAAGGTCCGTTTGCTAGAGCGAAAGCTTCAAAACGTCCCATGATAATACAGTTGGTAATAATTAATCCTACGAAAACCGATAAGGTTTTACTTAACTCGTAAGCAAAAGCTTTAAGCACCTGATCTACTATAATTACTAAAGCAGCAACTACCGTTAATTGTACGATAATTCTAATTTTAGAAGGTATGATGTTACGCATTAATGAAATAACAACGTTTCCTAAACCTAAAACGAACATTACCGAAATAGACATTACAATTGAAGCTTTCAACTCTGCTGTAATGGCTAATGCCGAACAAATACCTAATACTTGAATAGTAATAGGGTTATTATCCGCTAATGGGTCTGTGATTAACTTTGTGTCTTTTTTTGATAAAAGTCCCATAAATTAATTATTTTTTAAATTATCGAAATAAGGTTTGTAAAGCTTTAAATCGCTTTTAATCATTGCTGTTACGCCATCACCTGTAATAGTCGCTCCTGCAATGGCATCCACCGCGTTATCTGTTTTGTCTTCGTTTGTTGGATCGGCATTTCCTTTAGCAACTTCAACACCTTTAAAGTTTCCGTTGGCATCTAAAAGATGTTCTCCAATAAAATCATCCATAAAGTAACGTTGCTTAATGTTAGCTCCTAATCCTGGAGTTTCACCTTTATGATCGAAATAGGCACCTTGAATCACCATGTTATCATCTAAAGAAACATAACCCCAGATAGCATCCCATAAACCTTTTCCATAAATTGGAATGATATGAAATGTAGTGCCATCCTTTTCTCCTATAAATAAAGGTAAATTACGCTTTGAAGCATCGCCTGCTGCTGCCGCTTTATCCTTTTTAAGATCTATTAAATAAGCTTCTTCATCTTCTGAAGCTTGTCCGTTTTTAATCACTAATTGCTTCGTGATGTATTTATCAAATAACTCTTGAGCTTCTTTAGTTGATACAAATACAGCACTAGATTCATCATTTTGATTTACGCCCATAGCATATAGAATGTTTTGTTGTTTTTCTATACGCTGATTTTCTGAAATCTTCGGACTTAATGAAGACGCCGTAAATGCTAATACCGCTCCTACAATTACTACCATGGCAATGGCAAATAATATAGTATATGAATTTTTATCCGTTCTATTTTCCATGGTTAAGCCGTTTTTACTTTTAAACGTTTCCTTCTTTTCTTCACATTACCCTGAACTACATAATGATCGATGGTTGGTGCAAACACATTCATTAATAGAATCGCTAACATCACACCTTCTGGGTATGCTGGATTAAATACGCGAATCAAAATAGAAATAAATCCTACTAAGAAACCGTAATACCATTTTCCTTTATTAGTTTGAGAGGCTGTTACAGGATCTGTAGCCATAAACACCGTACCGAAGGCAAAACCTCCAATTAGTAAGTGGTGCCAAAACGGCGTACTCATTAATCCGTAAAACTTGCTGCTTTCTGTTACAATTCCAGCATCAACAACCTGGTTAAAAATTAATCCCATTACGATGGCTCCTATTGCTGAAGACAACATAATTCTCCAACTTCCAATTTTAGCGAAGATTAAAAATAACCCACCTAATACAATTAAAAGTGTAGAGGTTTCTCCTATCGAACCAGGAATAAATCCGTAGAACATATCGGCTACAGAATGCATAACCTCTTTACCTTGTGCTAAAGTACCTAAAATGGTTTCACCTGACACGGCATCTAGATTTTGTCCTGCTGCAATAGCTTGGTCTCTTCCAACGGCACCTTGAACCCATACTTTATCTCCAGACATCCATGTTGGATAAGCGAAGAATAAAAAGGCTCTAATAGTTAATGCAGGGTTTAGAATATTCATTCCTGTTCCTCCAAAAACTTCTTTACCAATTACAACACCAAAAACTACGGCTACAGCTAACATCCATAACGGAATATCGATTGGCACAATAAGTGGCACTAACATTCCTGTTACTAAGTAACCTTCTTCAACTTCATGACCTTTTATGATGGCGAAAATAAATTCAATACCTAAACCAACACCGTAAGACACTATAACTAATGGTAATATTTTCCAAAAACCAACTAAAAAGTTATCTAGCGTCCAGAACTCGGCACTAAAAAAACCTCCTGAAACGGCTTGAATACCATCAAAAGCTAAATGATGCTGATAACCAGCGTTAAACATACCAAAGATTAAACATGGTACCATAGCCATAATTACGGTATTCATGGTACGTTTTAAATCGTCGGCTACTTTTATATGAGTCCCGTTATGTGTGGTCTCATCTGGTAAAAATAAGAATGTGTGAATTGCTGAAAACGCAGGCAACCACTTTTTATCCTTATTTTTTACTTTAAAATCGTGTAAATTCTTTTTTAAACCCATTATCCTATCTCTTTAAGCATTAAGTCTAAACCATCTCTTATTATTTTTTGATGCGGTTGTTTTGACACACATACAAACTCTGTTAAAGCAAAATCTTCTGGAGCTACTTCGTACATCCCTAAAGCTTCCATTTCATCTAAATCTTTATACAAACAGGCTTTTAAAATTTGTAATGGGAAAATATCTAAAGGAAAAACTTCCTCGTAAGTTCCTGTTGTTACAAATGCTCTATGCTCGCCGTTTGTATTGGTATTTAAATCGTAAACTTTATTTGGCGCTAACCAAGAAAAGGTTAATGCTCTAGAAGTAGACACCTTATTAAAGATAGGTTTAGTCCATCCGAAAAACTCATAATCATCACCTTCTGGAATCACAGAAATTACATTGCTGTAATAATCTAAACTTCCGTCTGGTTTAATTTCTTTTCCGCTTAAAACATTTCCTGAAATAATACGATCATGACCTGCTTTATCGACACCTTTGTCGTAAATCATAGTCGCTACTTCGCTTCCAATACGTGTTTTAAAATATCTAGGTTTTTGTACTGAAGACCCCACCAAAGCCACAATACGCTCGGCGTTGAATTTCCCAGTTAACAACAACTCACCAATAATCACCAAGTCTTGAGGATTAACTGTCCAAACAGTTTCTCCTTTATTAACCGGATCTATTTTATTGATTAGCGTTCCCACATTCCCAGAAGGGTGCGGCCCAGATACTTTGTGTAAAGTAATGCCTTGTAAACCTGAAAGCGGTGAATTGGCATTTTTACCAACCGAAACATGTACTTTACCCGCTGTAAGTTTACCTAAAGCGGTAACTGCAGCTTGTAATTCGGCTTCTTTACCTTTTAAAGTAAAATCTAAATCTGCAGCTAAAGGAGCACTGGCGTATCCAGAAATAAAGATCGCTTTTGGCGTTTTATCTGGGTTTGCAACAACATCATAAGGACGTTGTTTTACAAATGGCCAACATCCCGAAGCAAGTAAATGTGCTTTAACTTCATCTGGTTGAGCGGTTTCAACATTTAGCGTTCCAAAATCGACAAAAGTTTGCGATTTATCAGCTTGAATTTTAATGGCATCAATGCGCCTTTTTGGTCCACGAACCACCTCTATGACTTTTCCAGAAACAGGAGATGAAAACCTAATATTTTCATTAGTCTTGTCATAAAACAAAGTACTTCCAGCCTCGACTGTAGCACCTTCTTTAGCAATAAGTTTAGGGATAACCCCGTGGAAATCTTCTGGCCTTATGGTGCAGTACGTACTGATAACTGCCTGTTCAACAGTTTTCTCAGCCTCACCTTTAAGTTTAATGTCCAGACCTTTTTTAATACGAATGTCGTTTGACATATTTATATTTATTGAAATTAGTTGTCTAAAAATCGATGCAAAAATACAAATTAAAAATACAGATTTCACAAAAAAACATATAGAATTTTACTCAATTCGAAATCATAAGATTATAGGCACAAAATTTGATTATATTTACCAAAAAACACGACACAATGCCCCATAAATATCTGCTTTCATTTTGCTTATTATTATTTCCTATAATCCTTTTTTGTCAAGTTGATGAAACAAATCCGCCAGAATATATAAAAACCATAAATTTTAAAGGCGAAACCAACGAAAACCAACTGCCTATTATAAGAGTTAATGATGAAGTTACTTTGGAATTTGATGCTCTTAACGGCGATGAAGCTGATTTTTACTATAAAATTAAATATTACAATGCCAATTGGACACCTTCTGTATTAGTACAATCGGAATACATGGAAGGTTTCGACAACCAACGCATTCGCGAATACGAAAACTCATTTAATACCTTTCAAATATTTTCGCATTATAAACTCACCATTCCGAACGCACAAACTAGGGCTTTAAAAGTTTCAGGAAACTATATGTTATTCATTTATAATAGCGATAGCGAACTTGTTTTTTCAAGAAAATTCATGCTTTATGAAAACAATGCCGATATTGGCGTGCTTATAAAACGCGCTAGAGACATCGCTAATATTGAAGAAAAACAACGCGTAGAACTTGTTATTTCTTCAAACAAAATCCCTTTTAATAACCCCGATCAAACTATTAAAACGGTTATCATTCAAAATAACAACTTAAAAACAGCCATAACCAATTTAAAACCACAATACATTCTTGGCAAACAATTGATTTATAAATATGACACAGAAACCAGTTTCTGGGGTGGTAATGAATATTTTTATTTTGAAAATAAAGATGTTCGTGGCGCAAACAACAACATTCAATACATCGATTTAAAAGATTTATATCACAATTATTTATATACAAACATCCGTCGAGCATTTCGCCCCTACACATACAACCCTGATATAAACGGCAATTATGTTATTGGCAACATAGACGGATCAAACCCAGATATCGAAGCCGATTATGTATGGATGCATTTTTCGTTAGCTGCAGATAATAATCTGATAGACAAAAAAATTCATGTGTATGGAAGTTTCAATAATTATGCGATAGACGACAGCACATTGATGACTTATGATGTAGAAAAAAACAGATACACAGCCAGTTTATTACTAAAACAAGGGTTTTACAATTATAAATATGTTGTTGAAGAACCTAATGGCATGATTAACGAAGGATTTATTAGCGGTGATTTTTGGCAAACAGAAAACAGCTACAAAGTTTTAGTTTATTACCGACACTTAGGCGGGCGATACGACAGAATAATTGGTGTTAGTGAAGGAAATTCCATAACAATTACCAATTAAAATTCATCTTTTAGTCGATTTTAACGTCAATCACGTTAAAATTTGCGCTAGACCCGTAATATTTGCTATTTTAGCAACTGTAAACATATTGCAAATCAACAGTTAACATGGTTCAACAGGTTACAAAAGGCATAAAAATTTCCGTAAAAACCACTTACGAAGGCTCATTTTATAAAAACTATAAGATACACTATGCCTTTGGATATACGATAACTATTGAAAACCAAAGCAAAGATTCCGTACAGCTTTATGCACGCCATTGGGAAATTCTAGATGCTTTAAATAACATTGAAACTGTTTCTGGTGAAGGTGTTATCGGCAAAAAACCCGTTTTAAAACCAGGCGAATCACACACCTATACTTCGGGCTGTTTACTAACATCGCCATTTGGTGCTATGCAAGGCTATTATAGTATGGTAAATTTTACAACCACAAGAAAGTTTCAAGTGGCCATACCTGCTTTTAAATTGAGTGCCCCATTTGCCATCAACTAAACGTTTTAATCTTTTGTAATAATTCTTTTTTCAGATTTGTGCAGCGTATGAAAAAACTTAAATTTCCATCAGCACAAACCATTTTAATCATCATCGCAGGTTTTGTTGCTCTCCTAACATGGATTATTCCTGCTGGAAAATATGACACCCTAAGTTATGATGCTTCAAAAAACACTTTTATAAAAACGAGTTTAAATGAATTTGAAGAGTTACCTGCAACTCAAGAAACACTAAATTCATTAAACATAAAAATCCCTATTGAAAATTTTACAAGCGGTGCGATTTACAAACCTATTGGCATCCCAAATACCTACAAAGAACTTGAACCAAATCCTCAAGGCATTTCAGATTTAGCCAAATCGCCTATTAAAGGCATTATTGCAGCTTCCGATATCATTTTTCTAATCCTTATCATTGGAGGACTAATTGGCATTATGAATCTTACAGGAGCTTTTGATGCTGGAATTTCTTGGATGGCTGAAACCTTAAAAGGCCGAGAATACCTTTTAATTATTGTAGTTACCACACTCATTGCCGCAGGCGGCACTACATTTGGGCTCGCTGAAGAAACCATGGCCTTCTACCCCATTTTAATTCCTGTTTTTCTTGCTGCAAAATACGACGCCATGGTTGGTGTTAGCTGTATTTTCTTAGGCTCAGCGGTGGGTACGATGTGTTCGACTACAAATCCGTTTTCTACCATTATTGCTTCTGATGCAGCCGGAATTAGTTGGACAACTGGTTTACAAAGCCGTATTATTATGTTAGTAATTTGTTTAACTATCACCATTTTATACATTCTTAGATATGCTAAACGTGTAAAAAACAATCCTTCAAAATCACTTATTTATGATCAGAAGGAAACTATAGAGCAGTTATTCAAATTAAATACTAACACGACAACTAAATTCACCCCTAGATTAAAACTGATCACTTTTGTGTTTTCGTTAGCATTTGTAGTTATGATTATTGGTGTTTCTTTTTTCAGTTGGTGGTTTGTAGAAATGACAACCACATTTCTAATTGCAGCCATTATTATAGGTTTTATTGCTAAAATTAAAGAAGGGCTTTTTATTGAAACTTTTGCTAAAGGCGCTGCCGATTTGCTAAGCGTTGCGTTTATAGTTGGTATTGCTAGAGGCGTGACTATTTTAATGGAAGATGGTCTAATTAGCGACACATTATTATATCATGCGAGCACCATAACCCAAGGCATGCACAAAGGTGTATTTGCCAATTTTATGCTAATAATTTATGCAGGATTATCCTTTTTTATGCCATCATCATCTGGCATGGCGGTATTAACCATGCCTATAATGGCACCACTTGCCGATACAGTTAACCTAGGCAGAGAACTTATAGTAAACACCTACCAATACGGCATGGGATTACTTTATTTAATTAGTCCAACTGGTTTGATTTTAGCTGCTTTAGCCATTGTAAAAATTGGTTTTAACAAATGGCTAAAGTTTGTAACACCGCTACTACTAATTTTATTTTTCACCACAATAGGTTTTCTTACGCTTTCTGTTTATTTGTAATTTTCATCTGAAAGCAAACACCAAAATCAACTTAAAAATTTAATACATTTTATTAAATTTTAACGTGTATTTAAGAGCATAGGTGCTATTTCTCATTTGAAAATTATTAGATTTGTTCAATAACTAGTGAAAAATCAATAACAAAAATCCGAAAATTATGGGAAAAGGCTTTTTCAATGTACCAATTGCTATTAACGAACCTGTAAAATCTTACGCTCCAGGAAGTCCTGAACGCAAAGAGGTTTTAGAGGCTTACAAAACCATGTTTAACAGCAAAATTGATGTACCATTATATATTAATGGTCAAAATATAACAACTGGAAATACAAGAACGATTTCGCCTCCCCATGATCACCAACATATTGTTGGCACGTATCACTTAGCTGAACAATCGCATATTGACGAAGCCATTTCTACGGCTTTAGAAGCTAGAAAAACGTGGAGTTTAATGCCTTGGGAGCAACGTGCAGGTATCTTTTTAAAAGCTGCCGAACTAGTTGCAGGTCCATACAGAGCAAAAATAAATGCTGCAACCATGATTGGGCAATCTAAAAACATTTATCAAGCTGAAATTGATTCAGCTTGTGAATTGGTTGATTTCTTACGTTTTAATGTTCAGTACATGACGGACATTTATCACGAGCAACCTGAAAGCACAAGTGATGCTTGGAATCGTATTGAATACCGTCCTTTAGAGGGTTTCACCTATGCCGTATCGCCATTTAATTTTACAGCAATTGCTGGAAATCTTCCGGCTTGTATGGCTTTAATGGGCAATGTTGTGGTTTGGAAACCTAGCGATAGCCAAGTGTATTCAGCTAAAGTTATTATGGATATTTTTGAAGAAGCAGGTGTTCCTCCAGGGGTAATTAATGTGGTTTTTGGAGATCCTGTAATGATTTCAAACACCGTATTAGCGAGTCCAGATTTCTCTGGCTTACACTTTACGGGTTCTACATTTATCTTTAAAGAACTTTGGAAACAAATAGGAAACAACATTCATAACTATAAAACTTACCCTAGAATTGTTGGCGAAACTGGTGGGAAAGATTTTATCGTCGCTCACAAATCAGCCAACCCAAAACACGTGGCTACGGCTATTGCTCGTGGCGCTTTCGAGTTTCAAGGACAAAAATGTAGTGCCGCTTCTAGAGCTTACATTCCAAAAAGCATCTGGGCAGAAGTAAAAGCATTGGTCTTGGAAGATGTAAAATCCTTTAAAATGGGTTCTCCAGAAGACATGAGCAACTTTATTACTGCTGTAATCCACGAAGGTTCTTTCGATAAATTGGCTAAATATATAGATCAAGCTAAAAAGGATTCAGAAGTTGAAATTATTGCAGGTGGTGGACATGACAAAAGCAAGGGTTATTTTATAGAACCTACTGTAATTGTAACCAAAGACCCGAAATATACAACCATGTGTACCGAATTATTTGGCCCTGTAATTACCATTTATGTTTATGAAGATAACGCTTACGCGGAAACCTTAAAACTGGTAGACGAAACTAGCGAATATGCTTTAACAGGCGCCATTATTTCTAAAGACCGTTATGCTATTACACAAGCAACTGAAGCTTTACAAAACTGCGCAGGAAACTTTTATATTAATGACAAACCTACAGGAGCTGTTGTAGGGCAGCAACCTTTTGGAGGCGCAAGAGCATCTGGAACAAACGACAAAGCAGGAAGCCCTCAAAACTTATTACGTTGGGTATCTCCTAGAATGATTAAAGAAACATTCGTAACGCCGTTAGATTACAGATATCCGTTTTTAGGCGAATAAAACATAAAATAACACCAATTAGCAAGAGGCTGTTTAAAAAGTAAGTAAAATTTGATTTGTCAGGTTGAGCTTGTCGAAACCGATATTGATTAGCAATCAGTTAGAAATATTTCGACAAGCTCAATATGACATCAGGTATACTTTTTAGACAGCCTCTTCTTTTTTTATATTTTGATTAGAAAACATACCCCATTGTATTTATATCTAAAATAATCATTAACTTTATTTTTCTAAAACGGCACATTTATTGCTCATATAAATCCTTATGAAAAAACTTTTTTTTACCCTACTCGTTATCATGCCACTAATTTCTATCGGGCAAGCTAATAAGCTTTACAGACAAGCATTAAAGACTACCGATTTAAATAAAAAAATAGCATTATTAAATGAAGTTATAGATTTAGAGCCTAAAAATCTTGATGCTTATTTTCAAAGAGGACTTGCAAAAAATGATTCTGGCGATTATTCTGGAGCCATTGTAGATTATTCCAAAGTTATAGTTGAACAACCTGATGCAGACACCTACTACAACCGCGGAAATTCTAGATATAGCATGAAAGATTTCAAGGAAGCTAAAGAAGATTATGCTAAAGCTTATATTTTAGATGAAAATTTTATTGATGCGCTGTATAGTCTAGCCTGTGTTCGATTTGATTTAGGCGAATATGAAAAAGCCATAATTGATTTCAATAAAGTTATAAAAGCGGTACCGTCACAACCAAAAACTTATATTTTAAGAGCTTCAGCATATAAAGCTTTAGAAAATTATCAAAAAGCTCTTGAAGATTATTCTACAGCCATTTTAATTGAAGCTAGCTCTGATAATTATTTCAGTAGAGGAGAATTCTTCATGGAAATTAAACAATACCAAAACGCAAATATCGATCTTACAAACGCCATAATTCTCAATAAAAATAATGCCTTTGCTTATTTTTATAGAGGGGTTTCTAATTTACTTTTATCAAAATACAAAGATGCTGTTTCAGATTTTTCAACAGTATTAAATTTTGATTCGAACGATTTTGATGCCAACCTTGGCTTAGCCATGGCGTACAATAAATTGAACGATACTGCTAAAGCTAAACAACATTTTGACCGTGCTAATGCTATTTTAAACCTACACGAAATAACAAATATTGCGCAGTATAGTAACACCTATTGGTTTGAAAATCAATATCACTATTTAAACATCGAAGTTTCTAAACTAGTGAAGCTTTAAAATTTAACCACGGTATTTTAAAGGCAGATGAACCACTTTTTTAGTTTCATAAAAATCTTCCGAAAAATAATCGGATAAATTATAAATAGTTGTAGTTCTGTAATCTTTAAGCTCTTCGGTTAAATCGCCACCTTTTAAATAAAGGATCCCATTTTTTAAGTCGTTATTTTGGGTTCTAGCAATTTTACCCTTTACCCAATGCACAAAAGTTGGCATAATGGCCACAGCTCGACTTACAATAAAATCAAACTGATCATCAATCGCTTCTACTCTACTGTGGGTTGTTTTTACGTTAGTTAAACCTAAACCTTCAACCACTTCATTAACCACTTTCAATTTTTTCGCGATACTATCAACCAAGTGAAAAGAGCATTCTGGAAACATAATAGCTAAAGGAATTCCAGGAAACCCACCACCTGTTCCAACATCTAAAATTTTGCTTCCATCATTAAAAGTCATCACTTTAGCAATACCTAAAGAATGTAAAACATGACGTAGATAAAGTTCATCTATATCTTTTCTAGACACGACATTTATTTTAAGATTCCAATCCTGATATAACGATTCTAACTGTTTGAATTTGTTAATCTGATCTTCGGTAAGGTCAGGAAAGTATTTTAAGATGAGCTCCATTATTGTTAAATTTTCAACAAAAATATACTTTTTAAACCCATTTTTTTACATAAAATTGGGATTACTTAAAATTGATTATGACTATCTTTGCGCAGAATATGGCAAAACGAATTCATTTCTATGCCGTATTAATAATTTTTATAGTATGACTAAACAAACATTATCCTTTTCAAGAACAGATTCTGCAAAATTTTTTCGAACACTAAATAAGCGTGTTAATGATTATTTTAAAGAAAATAACATTAAACGCACCGGGAACTGGAAACTCTATGTAAAAGCAGTAATCATGTTTGCTTTACTCATTACCCCTGTCGCTTTAGTATTAACGGTAGATATGCCATGGTGGGCACAAATATTATGCATGATAATCACCGGCATAGGTATGGCTGGTGTTGGTATGAATGTGATGCATGATGCCAATCACGGATCGTTTTCTAGCAAAAAGTGGGTAAACAAATTAATGGGAAGTAGCATTTATATTTTAGCCGGAAACGACTACAATTGGAAAGTGCAGCACAATGTTTTACACCATACTTACACGAATATTCAAGGTCATGATGAAGATATTGATGCCGGAAGAATTATTCGTTTTTCAAAGCATACCAAATGGCTTAGAATTCACAAATACCAACGTTTTTACGCTTTCTTTTTATACGGATTGCTAACTGCAAATTGGGCGATAACAACCGATTTTATTCAAACCGCCAAATACTTAAAAAGAAAATTAGCCTACGGTAAACTTCCTAGTCCTGCAACACAATGGACCAAACTTATTATTGGAAAAATAGTATATTACTTAATCTGGATTGTTTTACCGCTATCACTAGGGTTTGCATGGTGGCAAGTTTTAATAGGCTTTTTAGTGATGCATTACACGGCAGGCATCATATTAAGTGTTATTTTCCAGCTGGCGCATGTTATGCCTAACACAGAAATGCCTACACCCGATGAAAATGGCAACATGAAAAACACATGGGCCATTCATCAATTATTTACAACATCAAATTTTTCACCTAAAAGTTGGTTTGCCGAATTTTATACTGGCGGATTAAACAGACAAGTGGAACATCATTTATTTTCTAATATTAGTCATATTCACTACAGCAAAATAGCTAAAATTGTTAAAGAAACTGCCAAAGAACACCGTTTACCTTACAATGAATATTCTACATTTTGGCAAGCTGTTTCAGAACATTACAGACAACTAAAAGTATTAGGAAAAAAACCTAATTTCGCATAAATTTTAAACTTACCATATAACAAATATTTTTAAATGCAATTACTATCTGATAGAATTTTAAACATGGCTACCTCTGCAACGTTAGCCATGGCTGCTAAAGCAAGAGAACTTAGAGGCGAAGGAAAAGATATTATTGGACTAAGTCTTGGTGAGCCAGACTTTAATACGCCAGATTTTATTAAAGAAGCCGCTATTCAAGCTATTAACGACAATTACAATTCATATTCGCCAGTTGATGGCTATCCTGAATTAAAAGAAGCTATCATCACAAAATTTAAACGTGATAATAACTTAACCTATTCGCCTGCTCAAATTGTTGTTTCAACAGGAGCAAAACAAGCTTTAGCAAATATTGCTGGAGTGATGATTAACAATGGTGATGAAGTTATTTTACCATGCCCTTACTGGGTAAGTTATGCTGATATTGTGAAATTACACGACGGTGTTCCTGTAGAAGTGAAAACGACTATTGACACTGATTTTAAAATGACACCAGCACAACTAGAAGCAGCGATTACTCCAAAAACAAAAATGCTTTGGTTTAGCTCGCCTTGTAACCCAAGTGGATCGGTTTATAGTGCATCTGAATTAAGAGCTATTGCCGATGTATTGGTAAAACACCCTAATATTTATGTAGTTTCAGATGAAATTTACGAACACATAAACTATGGTGAAAAACACACAAGTATCGCTGAATTTGAAGATATGTACAACAACACAATTACTGTAAACGGTGTTTCTAAAGCCTTTGCAATGACTGGTTGGCGTGTTGGTTACATTGGTGCTCCAGAAAAAATTGCACGTGCATGTAACAAACTTCAAGGTCAAATTACAAGTGGTACAAACTGTATCGCACAACGTGCCGTTATTACAGCTTTAAACGAACCACCTGCTCGTGTACAATACATGATTGATGAGTTTAAAGTACGTCGTGATTTAATTCTAGATTTATTAAACGATGTGGAAGGTTTTAAAACAAACGTTCCTGATGGTGCTTTTTACGTGTTCCCTAATGTGACACATTATTTTGGAAAAACCTTAAGAGGAAAAAAGATAAACAATGCAACAGATTTTTCTTTATACTTATTGGAGGAAGCCTTAGTAGCAACCGTTACTGGTGAAGCTTTTGGAAACCCTGATTGTATTCGTATTTCTTACGCCGCTTCTCAAGAACAAATTATTGAAGCGATTAAACGTATTAAAGCAGCTGTAAGCGAATAAAACTTACACTTATAATATATTAATTAAAAAAAGCTGTCTGTGAAGGCAGCTTTTTTTGTTATAAAGAACAAATATTATTCTTTAATTAATCCTTATATTGACCTGCCCAATATTAAAAACCTCATTATGTTTAATTTGAAAATCCTACTTATCAGTTTATGTTACTTCCCCTTTTTACTAGCTTGTAGATCGGAAGATAACCAAGATAAAGTTTTAGAAAACGAGCCAATTGAAGACTTATCAACTAGCACTACTGCAACAGACTCTAACGGAAATTCCTATGAGGTTGGTTTTAATCAAGTAAGTGCCATTAACCAAGACCCTTATGTAAGAAAGAAAAATGCAAAAGGCGAAAGCATCTGGTATATTGAGCATGAAAAATCTGAAGTTGATGGTAGAGCAACACTAATTTTTATAGATAATGAAGATATTCCATGGGTTGTTTTTACACTTGTTGGTGGAAGTTATAATGAAGAATATCTTACCAAACGCGAAATTGCCAATTCAGATTCATTTAAAAATGTTTATGCGCCTAGTTATGGTAATGGTGGTGGTCCCAAAGTTTCAATTATCGCTCAATTAAATCCTGAAAACGGTAAAATTATCAAAGGGTCGTTTGTTGTTGCTAAAAAAAATGATGGAAAAACAAATGGTTTTACAATAAAGAGTTTTGGAATGAACAATAACATGCTAGCTTTTACAGCTAGTACAGCCGCTTGGCCTCCAGGAGTAGGCACATCTTATAGTAAATTCCCTAACATCACCGACGCCGATCGTGTAGATAATGCCTTTAAATTGTATTATGAAATGGATACAGATCTTAAGGCAATTACAAAAGCAAGCCTAAACAAAGAATAACAGGAACTAGAAATATCAACTGATAAATATCAGAAAGCACGACATACTAAGTTAATAACTGTAAAAGGATAAATCTAATTTAGTTTTAGGAATGTACTTAAAGCTACTTAGGAAAAACAAAACTGAGTGCTACTCCAAAATTATTTGCATTGTATGTTTTACCCAATTCATCTTTATACTCCATAAGTGTATATCGTAAACCTACCCATCTCCAAGCTAATTCAAACATAGCGCCTTTTGCATTTTCAAATTTGATGTCTTCGCCCAATCCATCAGCTCTAAACTTAACACCAGTTTGAAATGCGACCCCAGACCCCACACGAATGTTTCTTGTAATCATCCAGTTCGCAGTTAGATTAACAGGGATTCTAGTCAAAGTAATATGGGCATTATCAGCCTGTGTTGTTAAAAACTTATAACCAATCCAACCTCTAAATTTAAGTTTCTCTAAACTAGGAACTATATATTCTCCTCCTATTGCAATAGCAACCCCCTGTCCTGCTTTAACCGATTGATCTTCTCCGTTTGTAAAGTACACCTCTGCAATTGGGTCTCCTCCAAACTCGGCTGTAAAATCAATCAACGCTCGAAAAGAGCGCTGAGTATTCTTATTTTGCGCAAAAGCTTGTAATGGTAGTAGGTTTACATATATTAAAAAACAAATAATAAATTTAATTCTCATTGTAGACTAGAAAAAATAGGTTTTATTTTTTTGTTTATAGATAAATAATTAATCTATATATTTTTACAATTAACTAAAGAGGAAAATCTAAGGAGTAACTTCCTGATCTGCTTGTTGACGATTTAAAAATTTCTTAAAATAATCAAACAAAGTAGTGTTCTTATTTGATTCTGCTTCAAAGGCTGCAAGTAGCTCTTTGTCACTTGAGATAAGTTCTCTTAAACTATCCTTATCTAATTCAACTGCTTTATTATTTTCCATATCAATCAACCCTTGACCAAGCGAATGCGAACTAGATGATTGAGACCCTACAGAAGTCGTGAGTGTACTTAAATACTTAAAGTAACAAAAGTTATAAATGAACTGACAATTATAAAAACGGGCATTAGAACTTAATATGGGGGAGCCAGGGTTAATAAACACTTTTTTTCCATCAGAAAAACCAAATACATGCCCTATTTCTTTACCTTTTTTGTTTTTCACTTTCACATAATTTACAGGAACACTTCCTCCAAAACCAAAAAGACCATATTTCATATTCTTTTCTTTAAATTCATAATCAAAAGGAATAGAAGGACTATTATTAAGAAACTCCTGGTAGGTTTTATAAATTCCTGTTTTATACTCAGTAGTCGAAAATATTTTAGTTTGGCCAATTAAATTTAGTCCAAAAAGCATAAAAAATGTAACTGATAAAATGCACTTCATTGTAATAGTTTAAAATTCAGGGTTTTAGATTTGGTTTTACATAGCTTCTTACAAAAAGTGGCATACTTAATTTTATAAAATCTTGAAAAACAGGGAATTATTAATATTTTTCTTTCATTAATGGTAAATAAGCATGTAAACACTACATAAAAAGATATATTTTCGGTCAAATATAAAAAAATATCTAATTTAGACATAACCTAAAAATTGGTTATGAAATAAGTTAAATTAGTCAACAGTAATGTAAATACTAAAATTCAGCAACTTCAAATCAAAAAACACTAACTCAAATAAAAAATCCCAGTGTATAAAACCTATCTATTACGCCAAAAGAAAGGTGTAAATAAAATAAGTACGGTAAACAACTCCAAACGCCCAATTAACATTAAAAACGAAGCCCACCATTTTCCTAAAGCAGGCAAGGCAGCGTAATTGTTAACTGGTCCGAAATCGCCAAAAGCAGGTCCCACATTCCCTAAAGTTGAAGCAGCTAAGCCTACAGATGAATGAAATTCTAATCCAAACATAGAGAACACTAAAGATCCT
Organism: Tamlana sp. I1; assembly: GCF_015355625.1. Lineage (GTDB taxonomy): Bacteria > Bacteroidota > Bacteroidia > Flavobacteriales > Flavobacteriaceae > Pseudotamlana. The sequence continues at coordinate 173,134 of NZ_JACLAF010000001.1, read as the reverse complement.
ATAATAAAAGACAACATGTACAGGATAAAGAAAGCCAAAACATTAAAAACGATAAATCTATTAATTGCTTTTTTATTATATCGCACAGGAATAATAGCATTAGGGTGCAGTGTACGTTTAAACTCTAAAAAACCATTTTTTATCAAAATTAAATGACGTACCACTTTAACACCTCCTGAAGTACTTCCTGCCGAACCTCCCAAAAACATCAATCCGAAGAAGAAAACCACCAAAAAGGGCGTCCATAAAGTATAATCTGCCGAAACAAATCCTGTCGTTGTTATAACAGATAAAACTTGAAATAAAGCATGCCTAAAAGCACTTTCCCCTTTTCCCCAAACCATAGGATGATGAATGGTCGAAGTATTTAAATCAGCTTGAAAATAAATAATTAAAGCCGCAATTGCCGTAAATACAGCGATGAATTTAAAGTACAATCTAAACTCTTCATCATGTAATATTTTTTGAAATTTTCCTTTGAAAGCAAAATAACTCAATACAAAATTCGCGCCTGCTAAAAACATAAACAAACAAATAATGTATTGAATAATTGGTTGATGATTCCAATAAGCAACACTTGCATTTTTAGTTGAAAATCCTCCCGTAGATAATGTACACATGGCATGATTTATCGCATCGAAAAAAGACATGCCCGCAACATTTAAAAGCAAGGTTTCGGCAGCTGTAAACCCGAAATAAATAAGCCATAAACGCTTGGCTGTATCTGTTATTCTAGGGTGCAATTTATCGGCACTAGGCCCTGGCGCTTCAGCAGCAAAAAGTTCCATCCCACCAATACCTAATAATGGTAAAATAGCAATGGCCAAAACGATAATTCCCATACCGCCAATCCAGTGCGTTAAACTTCTCCAAAATAAAACTCCTTTTGGAACAATTTCTATATCATTTAAAATAGAAGCTCCCGTTGTGGTATAACCAGACATGGTCTCGAAAAAAGCATCTGTAAAACTGGGTATGCTTTCTGTTATTACATAGGGCAAGGCTCCTGAAAGCGACATGAAAATCCAACCAAAAGTCACCACAATGTAACCTTCACGCTTGTTCATTTCCTTTTCGTGTTTTCTTGTAAACACCATGGCAATAACACCAACCAACATGGTTAATAATCCTGCGATTGCAATTTGAAGCGTAACCCCGTCTTGATAAATTAAACTCACCAAGGCAGATAAAAGCATAAAACCACCATTAAATAATAATAGTAATCCTAAGAAGTGAAAAATTATTTTAAAATTGAGTTTCAAAATGGTTAATTAAGTAAGTTTAAATGAATAGTTTTTCAACTCGTTTTATCGATTTCAGTAAACAACAAACCACCACACGATCGCCTTCTCGAATTTTGAAGCTTCCTAAAGCAATCATACCTACTCCATTTCGTATAACACCACCAATAATAGCACTTCTTGGAAAATCGATAGATTTAATGGTTTTATTACAAACTGCCGACGAGCCTTTAACTTCAAACTCTAACAATTCTGCATTTAAATTGCTAAGCTTAGTCATGGCAACCACTTCACCCCTACGGATGTATCTAAAAATATTATTTGCGGCAAGTAACTTTTTATTAATTAAAGTATCAATTCCAATGGAATGCGACAAATCGAAATAATCCATGTTTTCAACCAAGGCAATAGTTTTTTTAACGCCTTTAGTTTTCGCTACTAAGCAAGACATGATATTGGTTTCAGAGTTTGGCCCAACAGCAATAAAAGCATCCATATCACCAATATTTTCTTCATCCAATAAATCGACGTTTCTACCATCGCTATTAATAACCAAAACTTTAGTTAACTCATCTGCAATATCGAAAGCACGATCTCTATTTCCCTCTAAAAGTTTCACATTAAAACCTTTATTACTTAAATCGCGTGCTGTTTTAAAACCTATTTGTCCGCCACCTAAAATCATGACGTTTTTAATTTCTCTATTAACCTTCCCTGTAAGTTTACAAAGCTCATCGGCACCACCTTCAGAAGTTATAAAAACCACGCTATCGCCGCGTTTAAACTTGGTATCACCTCTAGGAATGGTTGTAAACTGTGTACCAAAACGCTGAATAGCAATAGGTACAAAATGTATTTCTGGGAAAATTTCGGCAGCTTCTTTTACAGTTTTGCCAACAAAAGAAGCCGATCTAGAAAGTGTTAATCCTGCCATGGTTAAAGCACCTTGCTCAAACTCGTAAGTTTCATTGAATGAGGATTGCTTTAAGGACAATTCAATCTCTGCAGCCGCTAAAGCTTCGGGAGAAATTAACTCATCGATACCAAATTTGGTAAAACCAACTTCATCTTTATGACGAATAAATTCGGTATTGGATATTCTGGCAATGGTTCTTTTTGCACCTAGTTGCTTGGCTAAAACACAAATAGTAATGTTAGTAGTTTCGCTTGAAGTTACCGCAATAAACAAGTCGCAAGTATCAATTCGAGCTTCTTTTAAAATAGCTATAGAAGTGGCATCACCTTTAACAACACGAATGTCTAAATGGGTGTCTGCATACGCTAAACTTTTTTTATTGGGGTCTATTAATGTTATCTCCTGAGATTCGTAAGACAATAATTTTGCCAAATGAAATCCAACCTCACCAGCTCCTGCAATTATTATTTTCATTTTTCTATAATCATAAAAGTAGCACAAATATAATATAAAATAGAGGGCGCTTCATTAAATTGAATCAATATAATTATTTAGAAACCTAATTATGTAAAGCTTTTTTAAAAGTTTATATTTGTCAAAAAATCGAAAACTTGTCAAAAGTAAAACCATACAAAAACAGCGAATTAGGCAAAAAGGAACAGGTTACTAAAATGTTTGATAACATTTCTGGTGATTATGACGGTTTAAATCGCGTGATTTCTTTTGGAATTGATATTAAATGGCGACAAAATGTTGTTAAAATCATAAAAGAAAGCAATCCCCAAACTATTTTAGATATTGCCACCGGAACAGGCGACTTAGCTATTAATCTTGCTGAAACTGATGCTACAAAAATTGTAGGTTTAGACATTAGTAGCGGTATGCTTGAAATTGGCAAAGAAAAAATTAAAAAGAAAGGATTAGAGTCTAAAATTGAAATGATTTTAGGCGATAGTGAAAATATGCCTTTTGAAGACAATACCTTCGATGCAATTACTGTAGCTTTTGGTGTTAGAAATTTTGAAACTTTAGAAAACGGTTTGAAAGAAATCTATAGAGTACTTAAACCAAACGGTACTTTTGTAATTCTTGAAACTTCTATCCCAACAAAAACGCCGTTTAAACAAGGTTATAATTTCTATTCTAAAAATATATTACCGCTTATTGGTAAAATCTTTTCTAAAGACCGAAGTGCCTACAAATATTTATCGGAATCGGCTTCTGTTTTTCCTTATGGTGAAGCTTTAAACAATATTTTACGAAAAATTGGGTTTATTAATGTTGAAGATTTTCCACAAACTTTGGGTGTGGCAACTATTTACAAATCATCTAAGTAAACATATGAAGCATTTTTTTGCACTAATCGTATTTCTTTTTCTTTTCCAAACCACACACGCTCAACTCTTTAATAAAGAAAAAGTGATTTATGATGCCAATCAAGGGAGAGGAACAACCGACTATAATTTATTCCGTTGGGGCTATTATTTAGGAGTAAACGTTTACGATTTTAATTTTGACTACAACACCGATTTACGTGATATTTACGTAAAACGAAACCCAGGTTTTAGTGTTGGTTTAATAGGAAACTTACGTATAAATAACTTTATAGATTTACGTTTAGAACCCGGATTAAACATTACCACAAGAGAATTACGCTACAGCAAAACCTACTTTGACGGATATCCTTATACCGAAGCCGACTTGATAAGAGAAGTTAAATCGACTTATATACACGTTCCTTTATTACTGAAAATTTCCGCCAAACGTGTTAATAATTTTAAACCGTTTATTGTAGGTGGTTTTTCTACAGCTATAAACTTATCGAGTAACGAAAACAACCCTGAAGATAATGACAACGGACAGTTTAGAACCAAAACAAGTCCTTTGTTTTACGAACTCGGTTTTGGTATCGATTTTTATTTATACAACTTTAAGTTTACCCCTTCTATTCGAGGCATTTTCGCGATTAGTGACGAACTGGTTAGAGACAACGACCCTGATAGTCCGTGGACAAGCAATATTTCAAGCATGAAAACGCGAGGTGTTTTTATAAACTTTACTTTTCAGTAGGATATATTGTTGTTGGTTGTTGGTTGTTGGTTGTTGGTTAAAATAATAGTCTTACTTTTTAATTAACCATCAACTTTAATTCAGAAAATCACACCTTAAAAAACTTTCTACAAACGTTCTCAACCGCGCTTAAATTCGCTTAGTAAAATGGCGGTTGCAGTGGCGACGTTTAAACTTTCGGTTGCTTGTAACTCACCAAATCTAGGAATAGATACTTTTTTGGTTATTAAGTTTTCAACAGCTTCAGAAATTCCGTTAGCCTCGTTCCCCATTACTAAAACTCCTTGATCTGGAAGCGCATTTTTATAAACATTTTCACCTTCCATAAATGCTCCAAAAACAGGTTGGTTTTGATTTTTTAGAAAAGATTCTAAATCCAAATAACTAATGTTAACACGGGTTATAGACCCCATTGTAGCTTGGATAACTTTTGGATTAAAACAATCTACCGTGGCCGTACTACAAACCAAATCTTTAATTCCAAACCAATCGCAAAGTCTTATAATGGTTCCTAAATTACCAGGATCACGTACATCATCGAGCGCAACAATAAATCCGTTGTAATCTACTGCTTTGGGAGTTGGCATTCTAAAAATTGCTAATGCTTTATTTGGCGTAGTTAAAAAACTAATTCGTTTTAAATCGGTTTCCGAAATTAAAACTTCTGCACTTAAATTAGCATCAAAAGATTCTGTGGTATAAAGAGCATAAAGTTCTAAACTAGACTCTAAAAGTTCTTTAATCGTTTTTAATCCTTCAACAACAAAAAATCCGTGCTGTTGTCTATATTTTTTTTGCTTTAAACTCGTTATTAATTTTATCTGACTCTTAGAAAGCATGTACGTTTATTAAATTTTTATAAAGAAAAGAAAATAATTATAAGATTTGCTTAGACACGAATTAATTAAATACTTTTTTTAGCTTAAATACCGTATTTTTGAATCTTAATACGCTTATAAGGCAAATTCGGAAAACAAAAAACACCTTTTAAACCCTGAATAACTTCGATTTCATTTGAAAAAACAACTCTTAAAAATAGTCATTTTAGTATTATTCGCAGGACAACTTTTCTCATGTGATACGGTGAAAAGAGTTAAGGAAAATGAGTTGTTATTAACTGAAAATTCGGTATATATTAACGACAAAAAAGATAAATCCGAAGCCACTGAAAAACTATTATACCAACACCCTAATAAAAAAATTGCAGGCCTCCCTTTACGCCTTCATATATATAACACTGCACGCCCAAATAGAGACTCCATTTTTGAAGCATGGTTGGATAAAAACCCGAAGCGTCGAGAACGATTAAAAAGAAGATACTCACAAAAGCAGGTTGACAATTTAAAAAATTCGGCTATTGGCTTTAATAATTGGCTTAAAGAAACTGGTGAAGCTCCTATTATTATAGATGAAAAAAAGGCAAAAAAATCGGTTAAGCGTTTAGAAGACTATTACATCAATAACGGTTGGTTTAATGTTAATGCCAACTACAACATCGTCAATCTAGAAGATAAACGCGGTGAAATAGAGTTTCAAGTTAAAACTGGCACAGGTTTTCTAATCGATTCCATTTCAGAAACCATTAAATCGCCTATAGTAACAGACCTATATCAAAAATACAAACCGGAATCCTTCATCAAATCAAACGAGCAATACAAAACAAGTAATTTTGATGAAGAACGTAAAAGAATTTCCGCAAGTTTAAGAAATTCTGGGATTTATCATTTCAATCAAGATTACATCACTTTTGAAATTGACACCATTGGCACCAATAGCAAAGTTAATGTTGGATTAACCATTCAGGATCGAGCTATAAGAACTCCAGACTCCATACGCCGAGAACCTTTTGAAGTCTATCATATTAGCGATGTTAATATTATTACCGATTATACTTTTGAAAATAGAGGCAAGCCATTTCAAGACTCAGTAAGTTTTAACGGATATAAATTTTACAGTTATGGCAAAATGAGGCACAAACCAAAAGCCATTGCAGATGCTGTTTTTATAAAACCAGGCGATGTTTTTAGAGACCGCGACATGGTAAACACCTATAGGCACTTAAAAGAATTACGTACTTTTAGGTATCCTAATATTGAATTAACTGAGCATTCGAATAACACGATAACAGACACTATTTTATTAACCCCACTGAAAAAATTCAGTCTTGGTCTTAATGCCGATGTGTCTCAAAACAACATTCAAACCTTAGGTTTATCTTTAAGCCCAAGTTTGCTTGTTAGAAATATTTTTAGAGGTGCCGAAACTCTTGAAATTTCAGGAAAAGGATCTATAGGTGCTTCAAAAGAAAAAAACAACTCGAAAACCTCATTTTTTGATATTATTGAATATGGCGTCGATTTCCGTCTCACCTTTCCTAGGTTTTTCTCGCCATTTTACACCAAGCATTTAATCCCAAAATACATGTCGCCAACCACCAATATTAGTTTATCTATGACCAGCCAAACTAATATCGGGTTAGATAAACAAGCGTTTAGCGGTATTTTTAATTACAATTGGTCGCCCAACAAAACGGTTACCAATAGATTGGATTTATTTAATGTTCAATATGTTCAAAACTTAAATGTAGATGCCTATTTTGATGTTTATCAAGATTCCTATAACACGTTAAATGATATCGCAAGAGACATTAATTATATAGGACCTGATGATTATTTAGAAATACCAACCCAGGCAGATGAATTTATTGATTACGCCACAACAATTCCACCGCCACCTGGCATTACATTAAACGAATTTGAAACCGTAAATAGCATTGGCGAACGTAAAAGCAGATTAACCGAAAACAACTTAATATTCTCTACAAGTTGGAGTGTTATTGTTAATGAACGCACCAGTCTTTTTGATGAAGACTATTCAATTTTTCGTTTTAAACTAGAACCTGCAGGGAACTTACTATCCTTAGGCTCTAAGATTTTCAATATGAAAAAAGACAGTGAAGGACGTAACACGCTCTTTAACGTAGCCTATTCTCAATTTATAAAAACTGAAATTGAATACACCAAACATTGGGACTTTGGCAAAAAAAACATTTTTGCCATGCGTAGTTTTTTAGGTATCGCTGTGCCTTATGGCAACTCCAACAGTATCCCCTTTTCTAGTAGTTTCTTTGCTGGTGGTCCAAACGATAATAGAGCATGGACGGCATATAGTTTAGGCCCAGGAAGTTCGCAAACTACTGATGAGTTTAATGAAGCCAACCTAAAAATCGCGTTTAATATTGAACAGCGATTTAATATTTTCGACGAATTCTACGGCGCCGTGTTTATTGACACAGGTAACATTTGGAATGTTTTCGACAACGTAACTGATGAAGACGCCACATTTACAAGTTTCAAATCTTTAGAAGATTTAGCTGTAGGTTCAGGATTTGGTTTAAGATATGACTTTAGTTTCTTTGTATTTCGTTTAGATGTTGGTTTTAAAACCCACGACCCTGCATACGACAAAGAAAACAGATGGTTTAACGACTATAACTTCGCTAACGCTGTTTATAATATTGGTATAAACTACCCTTTTTAAGCACATTAGATTCCCTAAATTACTACAACGTTTTAGTATTGTTTTAACGATTTCACAGCAAAAAACCACCAAACATTACTTCAAAAATGATTACTTTTATACCTTACTAAATTAGAAATAAAATTTATTTAAAAATGGGACACAACATAAAACCAGGTGTAGCTACAGGACAAGAAGTTCAAGCGATTTTCAAACATGCAAAAGATAATAATTACGCGCTTCCAGCGGTAAATGTAATTGGTTCAGACACTATAAATGGTGTTTTAGAAACGGCAAGAGATTTAAATGCTCCTGTTATTATTCAATTTTCTAATGGTGGTGCGCAATTTAACGCCGGAAAAGGTTTAAGTAACGACGGACAAAAAGCTGCTATTGCTGGTGGTGTTGCAGGTGCAAAACATGTTCATACCTTAGCAGAAGCTTATGGTGTTCCTGTAATTTTACATACAGACCACTGTGCAAAGAAATTATTGCCTTGGATTGATGGTTTATTAGATGCTAGTGAAAAACATTTCGCTGAAACTGGAAAACCTTTATTCAGTTCTCATATGATTGATTTATCTGAAGAACCTCTTGAAGAGAACATTGCTATTTGCAAAACGTATTTAGAGCGTATGAGCAAAATGGGAATGACTTTAGAAATTGAACTTGGTATTACAGGTGGTGAAGAAGATGGTGTTGATAATACAGATGTTGATGATTCTAAATTATACACACAACCAGAAGAAGTTGCTTATGCTTATGAAGAATTAAGCAAAGTAAGCCCGCAATTCACTATTGCAGCTGCTTTTGGAAACGTTCACGGGGTTTACAAACCAGGTAACGTTAAATTAACGCCGAAAATTTTAAAGAATTCTCAAGAATATATTTCTAAAAAATATGGTGTAGAACACAACCATATCGATTTCGTATTCCACGGTGGTTCAGGTTCTACTGTTGAAGAAATTCGCGAAGGTATTAGCTACGGTGTTATCAAAATGAACATTGATACCGATTTACAGTATGCATTCATGACTGGAATTAGAGATTACATGGGTGAAAAATCTGAGTACTTAAAAGCACAAATTGGAAACCCTGAAGGTGATGATTCTCCAAACAAGAAATACTACGACCCAAGAGTTTGGTTACGTGCTGGTGAAACTACTTTTGTTGCACGTTTAAAAAAGGCTTTTGAAGACTTAAACAATGTAAACACCTTATAATCACAAGGTAATTTTACTACAAATAGATAACAAAAAGACTCTGCTTTAAGTAGGGTCTTTTTATTTACACAGCTATTTTACAGATAATTACAATTGTAGCTTCAATAAAATTCCAATGAGACTACTATAAAATTAAAAAATGCTTAATTTTGTAGGCAGACTTCATGTTAAATCTTTTTATTATAACTAATTCATTTTAGTTGTTATGTAAAAGACAAGGCACAAGTTTGCTACACAATAGGTGTATTTTAAATAATATTAAATCTGAAATCGGAGTTCTTTAATTAAATAAAGAAACAAAAATATACTAATCAATATGAGTTGGTTTAAAAGAAAAACAGCAGGAATTACAACAACCACTGAAGAGAAAAAAGACACGCCCAAAGGCTTGTGGTACAAATCTCCAACAGGTAAAATTGTTGATACAGAAGAACTAGAAAAAAACTTTTATGTAAGTCCGGAAGATGGTTACCATGTTAGAATAGGCAGTAAAGAATATTTCGAAATCCTTTTTGACGATAACACTTTTGAAGAGTTAGACGCTAATTTAGAGTCTAAAGACCCTTTAAAATTTGAAGACACCAAAAAATATCCAGACCGTTTAAAATCGGCACAAAATAAAACCAACCTAAAAGATGCTGTACGTACAGCCATAGGAAAATCTAAAGGGAAAGATTTAGTTGTTGCTTGTATGGATTTTGCCTTTATTGGAGGTTCGATGGGAAGTGTTGTTGGTGAAAAAATTGCAAGAGCTGCAGATTATTCTCTTAAAAACAACATACCACTAATGGTTATTTCAAAATCTGGTGGTGCACGTATGATGGAAGCTGCACTATCGTTAATGCAATTAGCAAAAACTTCGGTTAAATTAGCACAATTGGCTGATGCTGGAATTCCATATATCTCGCTTTGTACAGATCCTACAACAGGAGGTATCACGGCTTCTTTTGCCATGTTAGGAGATATTAACATTGCCGAACCAGGAGCATTAATTGGCTTTGCGGGACCTAGAATTGTAAAAGATACTACAGGAAAAGATTTACCTGACGGTTTCCAAACTTCAGAATTTTTATTGGAACACGGTTTCTTAGATTTTATTACACAACGTAAAGAATTAAAAAACAAAGTTAATCAGTATATCGATTTAATAACAAATCAACCTTTAAGAGCTTAATCAATTAAGTTTTGAACAAAATATTAAACCTGTCTACTCCAGACAGGTTTTTTTATGCGCTTTAAAATAAATGGAAAACGTGGTGCCCACATCAACCTCACTACAAACTTTCACTTTTCCGCCCATAGATTCGATATGATTTTTTGTGATAAATAAACCCACGCCAATAGCATCTTTATTTAAATGAAAGGTTTTATACATTTGGAAAAGTTTCTTACCATATTTCTCTAAATCAATGCCTTGACCATTATCCTCAATCTTTAAAATAATATAATTACCTTCTTCAGCTGATGATAATTTTACTTCAGCAACGCGATCTTCATGTCGATACTTTATAGCATTGGTTAAAAAATTCAAAATAATACTATCCAAATAAGCAGGAATCCCTTTTATTAATAAATCTTCATCAACCTCATTTTTTATTACAGTTTTCGTGTTTTTAGCAAATGCCGCCACGGTATAAATAGCTTTTTCAACATAATCGTAAAGATTTAGTTTTTGAACTTCACAAGCTTCAACTTGTTTAATTTTAGCTACTTCAGTTAAATGTGAAACGGTTTCGGCAAGATTTCCAATGGCATGGTTTAGTAAAGTGAAATTTTCATTGTCTTTTAACCACGGAAATTCTTCAGCTAAAAACCCCTCTATAGTGGATAAATTTCCTGAATGCGACCGTAAATTATGTGTAATAATTTCAGCAAAGGCGGTTAAACGTTCGTTTTGTTCGCGCACTACGCTTAGCATTAATTTAAGTTTGTCTTGGTTTAATTTTCGATTTGTTATATCTGAAAACTGCCAAATCATCTGTCCAGGGCTTCCATCAGCATTTGCAATTAACGATACCGAAATAAGCACCCAAATTATAGAGCCATCTTTATGAAAATACCGCTGCCTGACCCGGTAGCGGTTAATTTTTCCTTGTAATAACCTTTCATATTTTATTTGATGTACCCCTAAATCTTCTCTAAAAATAATATGTTCAATATTCATATTAAACAATTCGAGTCGCGTGTAACCAAATAGCTCACAAACACTATCGTTTACCTTTATCCAATCGCCGTCTAAGGTTAAAATAGCAATCCCATTATAAGTGTTATTAAAAATGCTTTCTAGAGAATCATAAGTATCAGGAAAGTTTTTTTGAGAGAATAATGCTTTCATATATATACTGTTCTGGTTATTAACAATGAATAAGGTCTTGGACTACAGCGTAATTCTAGGGAAATAATTAGTAAAAGTTACGGAAAAAAACTTTCAAACACAAAAAAGTTAGTATATTTGCCGCTCGAAAGAAAACCTTTCGTATACATAAAAATCATTTATAATAATATTAGCATGTATTTAGCAAAAGAAGCAAAAGAAGAACTTTTCGCAAAACACGGTAAAGGAAAAAACGATACCGGTTCAGCAGAAGGTCAAATCGCGTTATTTACGCACAGAATTAATCACTTAACAGAGCACTTAAAAAAGAATCGTAAAGATTTTAATACTGAGCGTTCGTTAGTAAAATTAGTAGGAAAGCGTAGAGCTTTACTAGATTACTTAACTAAGAAAGATATCTTAAGATATCGTGCCATAGTAAAAGAATTAGGATTAAGAAAATAAGAAAAATCGAGGCTTTAATTAGCCTCTTTTTTTTATCTTAGCATCAAATCTTTTAACCTTATTTTTCAAGGTTAAAGCACAAATATAACTCGTGCGTAAGAGTTTAAACTACGCATTGAAGAAGCTAAATTACAGTTTTTCATTGGTCAAACACAACAACTACACACAACAACACAACGACCATTGTTTAATTTAGAATTAAAAAAATTTATGATTCCAAAAGTTTTTAGAGAGGTCATAGACCTAGGTGACGGTAGAGAAATTTCTATTGAAACTGGAAAGTTAGCAAAACAGGCACATGGTTCTGTTGTTGTTCAATCAGGAAAATGTATGTTATTATGTACAGTCGTTTCCAACTACAAACAAGCTGATGTTGATTTTTTACCATTAACGGTAGATTATAGAGAAAAATTTGCAGCGGCAGGACGTTACCCAGGTGGTTTCTTCAAAAGAGAAGCAAGACCAAGTGACGGGGAGGTTTTAACCATGCGTTTAGTAGACCGTGTTTTACGTCCGTTATTCCCAAAAGATTACCATTCAGAAACTCAGGTAATGATTCAGTTAATGTCGCACGACGAAAACGTTATGCCAGATGCTATGGCTGGATTAGCCGCTTCTGCAGCGATTCAATTATCTGATTTCCCTTTTGAATGTCCAATTTCTGAAGCTAGAGTTGGTCGTATTAACGGTGAATTTATCATCAACCCAACAAGAGCACAATTAGAAGAATCTGACATCGATATGATGATTGGAGCATCTGCTGATTCTGTGATGATGGTTGAAGGTGAAATGGATGAGATTTCTGAAGAAGAAATGACCGAAGCAATCAAATTTGCACACGAAGCCATTAAAGTACAATGTGCTGCTCAGGTAAAATTAGCCGAAGCATTTGGTAAAAAAGAAACTCGTGAGTACGAACCAGAACGTGAAGATGCTGATTTAGCACAAAAAATTCACGATATGGCATACGATAAAGTATATGCTGTAGCAAGAGCAGCTTCTGCAAAGCACGAAAGAAGTGCGGCTTTTGAAGCCATTAAAGAAGAAATTATCGCTTCATTTTCTGAAGAAGAATTAGAAGATTTTGGTGGTTTAATTTCTAAATATTTCTACAAAGCTGAAAAAGCTGCAGTTAGAGATTTAACTTTAAATGAAGGTTTACGTTTAGACGGTAGAAAAACCGACGAAATCAGACCAATTTGGTGTGAGGTAGATTACTTACCATCAACTCATGGTTCGGCAATCTTTACACGTGGCGAAACTCAAGCATTAGCAACTGTAACTTTAGGTACTTCTAGAGAAGCAAACCAAGTAGATATGCCATCTTTTGAAGGTGAAGAACGCTTCTACTTACACTATAACTTCCCTCCTTTTTCAACTGGTGAAGCACGTCCTATTCGTGGAACATCACGTCGTGAAGTAGGTCATGGTAACTTAGCACAACGTGCCTTAAAAGGTATGGTGCCTGAAGATTGCCCATATACAGTAAGAGTTGTTTCAGAAGTTTTAGAATCTAATGGTTCTTCTTCTATGGCAACGGTTTGTTCTGGAACAATGGCGCTTATGGATGCTGGTGTTCAATTGAAAAAACCTGTTTCTGGTATCGCTATGGGATTAATTTCTGATGCTGAATCTGGAAAATACGCAGTACTTTCTGATATTTTAGGTGATGAAGATCACTTAGGTGATATGGACTTTAAAGTAACTGGTACTGCCGATGGTATTACAGCTTGCCAAATGGATATTAAAGTAAAAGGACTTTCTTATGAAATTCTTGTAAATGCTTTAAAACAAGCTCGTGACGGACGTTTACATATTTTAGGTAAGATTACCGATACGATTGCTGCTCCGAATGCAGATGTTAAAGCACATTCACCAAAAATGATAACCCGTAGAATTCCTAACGAATTTATTGGTGCATTAATTGGTCCTGGTGGAAAAGTAATTCAGGAATTACAAAAAGAAACCAACACTACTATTGTTATTAATGAAGATCCTGTTACAGAAGAAGGTATCGTTGAAATTTTAGGTGTAGGTAACGAAGGTATTGCTGCGGTTCAAGCAAAAATAGACTCTTTATTATTTAAACCTGAAGTAGGTAGCATTTACAAAGTAAAAGTTATTAAAATGCTTGATTTTGGTGCTGTTGTAGAATATCTTGACGCACCAGGAAACGAAGTATTATTACACGTAAGTGAATTAGCTTGGGAACGTACTGAAAACGTTAGCGACGTAGTTAACATGGGTGATGTTTTTGATGTGAAGTACTTTGGAGTTGATCCAAGAACTCGTAAAGAGAAGGTATCTCGTAAAGCCATTTTACCAAAACCAGAAGGTTATGTAGCAAGACCACCTAGAGAAAATAATGATCGCGGTGGACGCGATAACAGAGGTAGAGATAATCGTGGACGTGACAACCGTCGTGACGATAGAAAACCTAGAGAAGATAAATAAGATTAATTACTAATCTTTTAATCATATTTAGAGCCAATTTTGAAATTCAAAATTGGCTCTTTTTTAATGCCTTAATTAAAATTCAATTCCAGAATCAAAATTTGGTTTTGCAAAAACAGCAATAAGCCCACCTACAACAGCTAAAGGAATAAGTACATTATAAACGGTAGACATTGTTTTATTTTGTAAACGTATACGTTTAACATCATCCTCAACAATTTTAACTTTTTCTAGTTGCCCATTCGATTTAATCAAACCATAAAACACCTCATCTTCTTGAACGATGCGCTTAAATTTAAAAACAGTATCTGAAGATGTGTATAATTTAGCAGGACTTCCACTTAAAACGGCATCACTTAACGCTGTATTTGTTTTATAATACACCTTACAAGATTGAAATAAAATCCCCAAGGAGATTACAATCGCAAATAATTTATATGTCCCAAAAACTGTTTTCATTTTAAACAGTGTAAAGAATTAATTATCAAACACAAACAAGATAAAATCTCACCACTAAAGTTACAAAATTTAATCGGATTTAGTGAAATCCCTTTATTCAACACAGCTGAAACAACTTCACATAACGTTAAATTTTTCAAAAAAAGCATCTAAACACCACATAAGCCCGTATAAAGTACAAACCCATTCGATAAGAATATGAAAACAAAAAAAGCAAAAATTCAAGATCAAAATCCTACACCTCCTTCAAAAAAAACAAGTCAATTCCAGAGTTATTTCAATAAAATTAAAAACCTTTCAACGAACAAAACCGGAAGCGCATGGGGCATTTTGGTTTTAGTTTGCACCTTTTTATTGATGATTGATGCGGTATATCTCTTTTACTTACTTCAGAATGATTTTTACGATTTTAATTTAGAACAATCTCAATCTATTTTTGGTTCTATTTTTATGATGATTGGTGCTGGTTTACTTCTTTTTAAAACCAGTTTTTTCATGTACACTCTGTATAAATATTTTTGCTATAAGGCTGTCGAGTCGGTTTCAGATGAAGAATTACCAACCTGCACCGTAATTGTCCCTGCTTACAACGAAGGTAAATTGGTTTGGGATACCTTAATAAGTTTAGCTAACAGCGAATATCCTGAAGAAAAACTACAAATTTTAGCCATTGATGATGGTAGTAAAGATGATACATGGCAATGGATGCTTAAAGCTAAGCAACAATTAGGAAACCGATTAGAAATTTGTCAACAACCTGAAAACAAAGGAAAGCGTCATGCTTTATACCGTGGATTTAACGAAGGTTCAGGCGAAATATTTGTAACGGTAGATAGCGATTCTGTAGTAAACACAGATACCTTAAGAAATTTGGTAAGTCCGTTTGTAAACAATGAAAAATGTGGTGCTGTTGCAGGAAATATTCGTGTTTTAAACAACAAAAAAGCCTTACTTCCTAAAATGTTAGACGTCAGTTTTGTTTTAAGTTTCGAGTTTGTACGTTCTGCCGAAAGCACCCTTAACTCGGTACTTTGTACGCCTGGTGCCTTAGCCGCTTACAGAAGAACTGCTGTTTTTGCTTGTCTTCCAGCTTGGATTAATCAAACATTTATGGGACAACCTTCTGATATTGGTGAAGATCGCGCCATGACCAACATGATTTTAAAACAAGGACTTCACGTATTGTTTCAACGTAACGCCTACGCCTATACCAATGTACCTGAACAATATAAAGGGTTATATAAAATGTTTATTAGATGGGGACGCAGCAATGTTCGTGAAAATCTTGAAATGTCTAAATACGTGTTTACAAATTTCAAAAAAGAATCGAAAACAGGAACTCGTCTTTTATTTTTAAGTCAGTCACTTGAAATTATCATGACTTATCCGTTTTTAATTTTCATGTTATTTTTCGTTTACACACACCCTTTACTTTTTATAAGTTCAACGTTATTAAGTATCTTGGTAATCTCAACATTTTCTGTAATATTTTACGCAAACCGATATAAAGTATCCGAATCTTTTTGGGCCTACACCTACAGTATTTTATACACATTCGGTTTATTCTGGATTACGCCTTATGCCATTGTAACAGCTAGTAAAAGAGGTTGGTTAACCCGTGATATCCCTGTAAAAAAATAGATTTACTTCTCCTAAAACTGAAGTTACTTTTAGGTATTCAAAAATAATTTACAAAAATAGATTACACTTTTTGTAACAAAATCTGTTATGTTCACGTATAACTATTGAATGCCCTATTTATTCACATCTAAAATTACAGGAGAATATTAAATGAGACAGCTAAAAATTACGAAGCAGGTAACCAACAGAGAAACCGCTTCGTTAGACAAATATTTGCAAGAAATTGGAAAAGTTGATTTAATTACTGCAGACGAAGAAGTAGAATTAGCACAACGTATTAAAGCAGGAGATCAAATTGCTTTAGAGAAATTAACAAAGGCTAATTTACGTTTCGTTGTATCGGTAGCAAAACAATACCAAAATCAAGGTTTAACCCTACCCGATTTAATTAACGAAGGAAACTTAGGTTTAATTAAAGCGGCACAACGTTTTGATGAAACCCGTGGTTTTAAGTTCATTTCTTATGCCGTTTGGTGGATTCGTCAATCGATTCTTCAAGCCTTAGCTGAACAATCTCGTATTGTACGTTTACCTTTAAACAAAATTGGCTCGATTAACAAAATTAATAAAACATTTGCCTTTTTAGAGCAAAGTCATGAGCGTCCGCCTTCTGCTGAAGAAATTGCAAAAGAATTGGACATGACGATTAACGATGTTAAAGAGTCTATGAAAAATTCTGGTCGCCATGTAAGTATGGATGCCCCTTTAGTTGAAGGTGAAGACTCTAACTTATACGATGTATTAAACAGTGGTGAATCTCCAAATCCAGATCGCGAATTATTACACGAGTCTTTACGCACTGAAATCGAACGTGCTTTAGAAACGCTTACGCCTCGTGAGGCAGACGTTATTCGTTTATACTTTGGTTTAGGAAACCAACACCCAATGACTTTAGAAGAAATTGGTGAAACTTTCGATTTAACACGTGAACGTGTTAGACAAATTAAAGAAAAAGCAATTCGTAGGTTAAAACACACCTCTAGAAGCAAAATATTAAAAACCTATTTAGGATAGTAATTACTTAAAATTACGACCTATATACAACAACAAACAGTTACATCATAACTGTTCGTTTTTTGATTGATGAAAGAACCCTCGGCTGATTACCGGGGGTTTACTTTTTAGGTGTTTTTCAACTATAATATAACTATCTTTATAGTCAACTATAAACAAGCCCTCAAAAAACAATCATGCTAAAAACCATTTGTTACATTAGCGATTCCTCTAGAAATCTTACTTTTGATGTTCAAAAGGACATTTACAAAAAAGCTAAAATAAACAACTCAAAAAATCATATTACAGGTGTTCTTATCTACAAAAACTATAATTTTTTACAGGTTTTAGAAGGCCCTAAAGATATGGTCGATGCCACATATAAAAGAATTAGTAGCGACCCTAGACATGGTAATATTTTCAAAGTTATTAACACAAGTATAGAATCCCGTATTTTTGAAGATTATAATTTTGGCTTTACCGTAATTGACGACAAAACGGAAATTAATAACCTACACGACTATTTAAAATGGCTCAAACTAGGACATAACAAGCTAGCGAATGAAGTTATTGGAATGGTAGAAAATTTTATTGAAAACTAATATCATTCCTAAATCAAAACCTTTATTTTTGCACAAAATTATAAGACACAATCTAATGAGTTCAAAATTAATTGCTCCATCGGTTTTAGCGGCAGATTTCGCAAACCTTCAACGTGATATAGAAATGGTTAACAACAGTGAAGCCGATTGGTTTCATATCGATATCATGGATGGTATTTTTGTTCCAAACATCTCTTTTGGAATGCCTGTTTTAGAAGCTATTGCTAAACACGCTAAAAAAACCATTGATGTTCATTTAATGATTGTTGATCCTGACAGATACATTAAAACTTTCGCTGAATTAGGAAGCGATGTTTTAACGGTACACTACGAAGCCTGTACACATTTGCATAGAACACTTCAAGCGATTAAAGCAGAAGGCATGAAAGCTGGTGTTGCACTTAACCCACATACCAACGTTAATGTTTTAGAAGATACAATCAACGATATTGATTTGGTTTGTATTATGAGTGTGAATCCTGGTTTTGGAGGTCAAAGTTTTATTGATAACACCTTTAAAAAAGTAAGACAACTTAAAGAATTAATTGTAACCAAAGGTGCAAATACTTTAATTGAAATTGATGGTGGTGTAACGAATAAAAACGCCAAGCAACTCACAGATGCTGGTGCAGATGTATTGGTAGCAGGCAGCTATGTTTTTAAAAGCAATACACAAATTGAAACTATTAAGGATTTAAAAGCTCTTGCTAATTCTTAATACTCAAATTTATAATTATTAGACGCGGCTGACAGAGAAGCATATTTGATGTTAGCCTCGCCTAATAAAACACGCTAATACCCAGCAAAATTAAAATTAAGCATTTGCTTAGTTTTATTGTACACCTCAGGGAATTTTGTTCTAAACTCTAAAGGTGTTTCGATAAAAGTTTCCATAATTACGGCTAAAAACTCAAATTGATTGGTAAACGCATATTTTCTAAAATAATGTGAATCTACCAACTTGTCTCGTAAACCTGGCGTGTTTTGTAAAAGCTCCGTTAATTCATTAAAAGAGTCGCTAAATATGGTGGCGCTTATGTCGCGTTCTTTAATACTATTTATATGAATGGCATGCGTAAACTCATGAATGCCTAAATTTAAATTATCATTTCTGATATCTAGACCTGTTTTAAAATCGCTCCAGCTTAACACCAAAGCGTGTAATTTTGGATTAAACTCACCTTTATGATAGGTTTTATTTAAATTAGAATAATACACTTCTGGATAAACCACAATTTTAGAAATAATACCAATATAATAATCTCTAAAACCAAAAGTAAGCATAACAGCTGTTGCCGAGATTAACACTTTAACCTCGTCGGTAATTACAAAACCATTTCTTGCAATAAAATCTTTATCCTTAATAAAAGAAGCCACACGATGCTCAAAATAACCTTGATGTTTTGGATCTAATTTATTATAAAACGGAAAACTTGCTCTTAAAATAGATTTTTGAGAAGCGTTAAGCTTCTTCGGAAATAAATAAAAATGTGTATACCAAGGTTTACGCCTTCTTAAAACATAACCCATTTCTAGAGTCTTGAAGAAAAAATGCAATATCATATAAAACAATATGGCGAATATTCCCCCTAAAATAATTTGGCTCATAAAATTATCGGTTTCTATGACTAAAAGTAAGTTCATACCATTATTACTTAAACACCAATAATAAGATTATTTTCACAAATGAACTAACATGTCTTGAAAATAACACATTATACTTTGATATAATTCCCACTCGGTTTTACAACAAAAAACCATCAATTAAACCCTCTGGGTGGCTGGTTTGGCTTACTGGAAACTCAAACCAATTTTGTAAGTTTTCGTTAAATCCGGCTTTGTTTAAATAATTATGTAAGGCCAGGTTTAATCCTTTGGTGTATTTAGGGTGGTTGGCGCCCTGAACATCTTTGTGATATAAATCGTTTTGGGCAAAGCCTTTAAATTTAGGCCCTGTAATTGTTATTCCAAAATCCTGAGGATTCTTACCAATAGGACTATGAATCGTTGTTGTAAATTGATGCCAATATGCTGATTGAATACAGTTTCTTTCAAATAATTGTCTAACAATTTCTAGGGAATCGATGGTTTCTTGTTCAGTTTGCGTTGGAAATCCATACATAAGGTAAGCATGAACCATGATGTTGTTTTTAGAAAAATTATGAGTAACTCGTGTTACCTGCGCGATATCTACTCCCTTTTTCATTTTAGCTAACAATCTATCTGAAGCAACTTCTAAACCTCCTGTTACGGCAATACACCCCGATTTAGCCATGAGTTCACATAATTCGAAATCGAATGTTTTTTCAAATCGAATGTTTGTCCACCATGTGATATTTACACGTCTTTCTAACAGTTTATTGGATAAAGCTCGTAACATTTTCGGTGGCGCAGCTTCATCAACAAAATGAAACCCTGTTATTCCTGTATCTTTAACTATTTTTTCAATTTTATCAACTAAATCATCTGCTGTTGTATTTTGATAATTGGCAATGTAATCCAAATTCACATCGCAAAACGAGCATTGTTTCCAATAGCACCCATGAGAAATGGTTAATTTATTCCACCGAGCATCTGTCCACATCCGATGCATGGGGTTTACAACATCTAAAAAAGACACATATTTATGGAAAGGCAAGCCTGAATAATTTGGTGCAGGTAAGTTCCTGTGATGAAAAATCGTATTGGATGTTTTATTTTTGTAAACCACTTTATCGCTTTCTAAAACGAAGGTTCTTTCCAAGTCATCACTTTCAATTTTACCTTCAAGATAACGCACTATTTTTAGTAAAGGCCCTTCCCCATCGTCTAATGAAATAAAATCGACAAATTCAAAAATTCTAGGATCTTCAAGCGAACGTAGCTCGGTATTACAATAACCGCCACCAAAAGCCACATGAATATCTGGAAAAAGTTGTTTTATAAATTGCGCACATCTTAAGGCTGCGAATAAATTCCCTGGAAAAGGAATGGTAAAACATACTAATTTTGGCTGAATCTTTTCAATTTGCTCAACCAATAAGTCCAACATTTTTTCTTCAATAAGTGTTGGTTGATAACTTAAAAACGAATCAATTTCATCGAAACTACTAGCTGAAGTTGCAATTTGTTCAGCATATTTAGTAAACGCAAAAAACTCATCGACATTGGCTTGAATAAAATCGCCAATTTCTTCAATAAACAAAGTGGTATAATGCTTGGCTTTATCGATAACCCCCATATCGCCCGTAGCCCATTCTATTTGCGTATTAACCTTTTTTAATCGGTGCCCCTGCGGTAAAAAATTGGGTTCTAAAATTTTTCTTGCGGTTTTAATATCGTATTTCTGAAGAAAACTTATAACCAAATCAACCCTAGATATATACAAGGACTTCATTTTACTAACTTCAGGGTATTGGAAATTCTTTAAATCTTCAGCTTCCTGAAAAACATCAGATAAAAAATCACTTTTAAAAACAGCGGTAAATAACTCAATGCTTAAATCGCAATGTGTCGCAGAAATTTCATGTGCTTCCAAAAAACCTTTAAGATAGGCTGTTGCTGGATAAGCAGTGTTTAATTGCGTAAACGGTGGTGTGATTAAAAGGACATTAAATTTCATCGTACAAAGATAGCTTTCTTTAAAAATAAACAACTACCCTTTTAAAGCATAACATGATTTTCTTATTTAAACGAACATCAAAAATCAACAAAAAAATAATCCCAAGAAACCTAAGTCTCTTGGGATTTTAAAACAAACATTTTCTTAATAAACTAAACTAAATTAAGGTCTTAAATTCGCTTCAATTAAAGTTAAATTATCCATGTAAAACTTAAGCGCTTGAGGGTTATTTTGGTTGTCCCCTCTAATATTTATAGCTTTCTCTCCAGAGTCAAAAAACGATACAATTTGTGAGCTGTATACCCATTGACCTACTTGGTAATCTACAGTAAATGTAGGGTTCCCTCCTACAGACCAATCGGTACCTGGGTTCCAATAAAAACGCACATCTGGAGGGTTAACACCATCAAGTATAGTTCCTAGAGATTCTACATAAATCCAAACCCCTAACTCGTAAGATTTCCCAGCTTCAACGTTAAACTTTGCTGGAATACCGGCAGCATCATTCTGACCTACAATCATACCACCACCTGGATTAACTACCACATAAGCACTTTTATCGCCATCGTAGGCCTGTGCTTCACTAATGTTTAACGTATAATTATCCCAAGGTGCTCCCCATCCTCTGTATTTCCAATCGGTATCCATAGTTGTTTCAAACCCATAATCGAAAACACCATTGTCAAATATATTTTTTCCTACAAAAACTAATGGTTCGTCTATTAAAGCTTCTGCTTTAACACCATCTAAAGTGGTTAAATTACCTGGTGTGTAAGACACGGTTATCGTATCATCATTATAGATAGCTTCGTTATCTAAAGTTAATAACACACGTGTACCTTCACTTTCGTTAATAGTTGCCGTAGCCACAGAAGGTGTTAAAATCGTTCCTTTGTTATCAATAGTTACACTAAAATCTGCAGCATTTAAAGTAGCAGGATCCATTTCTCTACTAAAATCTAAAGCTATTGACTCACCATCATTAAAAACACCATCTAAAGTTACAGGGTCTGTAGAAGGCACTACTTTAATAAAGTTCTCTAAGCTTAATAAAGCCTCTCCAAATGGACGTTCTCTACCTGCAGAAAGTTCTAGATTAAAAGTCCCCATTTTTTTATACTTCACATCGATAGTCTCTGTATTCTCTACTGTCTCAGGAGTTCCACCGTCGAAAGTCCAAAGCGTATTTTGTGGACCACCAGCAATAGCATAGGTATATCGCACAGAACGACTAGCTTCTAAAACATTTTCCGCTTTATCTGAAATGTTTAAGTCTGCACCTAATGTACCATCTGGATTAATATAATTTGCTTTTATAGAAATATTCAATGGTTCAAATACAGTAACTACAATAGTAGTATCCAGTTCTTTTCCCATTAAAGTCTCATCTACATAAGCATCCTTTTTAAAGACTTGATGTAGTTTAACATCATATTGTCCAGATTTATTAAAGTAGGCTTTAACAATATCGTCACTAGAAGTTCCATTTTTTACACTAGTAATGTTTTCAGGAAACGTCCAAGTACGTGAGCTTACTCCTGGTGAAACATCTCCGAATGTAATATAATTACCAACCTCGATTTGATTATCAAAATCCATTTGGCTTGTATAAATCACCCTTTGGCTTGGCTCCTGCAAATTTAATTCATCATCCTCATTACATGCTGTAAAACCTAAGACAGCAAGAAATAAGTATTTCGCTATATTTTTATTTAATTTCATAATTTTTGGTTTAGTTGTTTAACATGTCGTTAATTTCTACTTCTTGTGCAGGTATAGGGAAATAATCATGTACTGATGATTGATAATTCACACTAGACAAGTTAAAATCTGGTCTTATACGTTCTGCTATAAACAAAGGTGCTATTCCTCCTGTTGAGATTTCTAAGGCAGCGGTATTTTCTTGTCTCCATACTTCGTCGGCCCGCAATTCATCAAACACTTGTTTTACAATTCCCCAACGTACAAGATCCTTCCAACGGTGCCCTTCGAAAGCTAATTCTAATGGACGTTCAACACGTTGAATGTGAGTTAACACGTTTTCTTTAGTAGGCGCTACTAATGGCTGTGTTGTATGCACTTGCTTACTAATATGTAATTGTGGAAATTCTCCAGCATATAAAGTCATATATTGTTGCAACGTAATAACACCAGCACGTGCTCTTACCATATCTATATATTTAATCGCTTCATTAACATCACCCGTACTTTGTAGCACAGCTTCTGCATACATTAAATAAACATCGGCTAAACGTATGTGTCTGAAGTTAATACCAGAACGGCTATTAGCATCTTCCTGAGGTAAATGATACCAATTGGTATGCTTTTTAATGTAGGCACTTTGTCCAAAAGCCCATCCACCACGGTCTCCAATAGGTAATAAATAATAATCGGTTTCTCCGTTTATAGGTGCTATACTAGACGATAAACGCTTAGAATGCATATTTCCATTATTAATAGAGTTTTGATCATCCACTTCATCATTCACGTACAATTCATGTAAATAATAAGAAGGTAAAAGCGTATTGTAAGCACCAAAACTTAGTTGTCCTAATGCCGTAGCAATAGCTGTAGCTTCAGCACCTGTTTCATTCACATTATCATCTACAATTGCACCGTTTGCTCCTGGGTTTGCATCAGCATTATAAGCTACTTCTAAAATAGACTCTTCATTAAACTCATTCACATCAGTAAAATTATCCATAATATCTGGTGTTAAAGCATAGATACCAGAATCGATAACTTCTTTAAAGAATGAAGCTGCTTCGATATATTTTTCATCATATAAATACACTTTTCCTAATAAACTTGTTGCAGTACCCCAAGTCATTCTCCCTGAACTTCCAGTTGGCCAACTTTCTGGTAAGTTTGCTTTTGCAAAGTTTAAATCTGGAATAATAATTTGATTTGTAACTTCATCAATAGAACTAAAAGGTTTTTGAAAATCTTCTTGTGTTTCAGCGATATTGGTATGAATTACAGCACCTCCATAAGAATGCGCCAACTGAAAGTAAAAAAAGGCTCTTAAGCAACGTGCTTGGGCTTCAATACTTACCTTTTCACCATCTTCAAACTGAACATCTTCTGTATGAAGTTTTTGAATTACTTGATTGGCTCTAAAAATTCCAATATAAAGCTCGTTCCACTTTTCTCTAACATAATCACTACCGTCATTATATGTTAA
The DNA here is from genome assembly GCF_015355625.1 of Tamlana sp. I1. Classification (GTDB taxonomy): domain Bacteria; phylum Bacteroidota; class Bacteroidia; order Flavobacteriales; family Flavobacteriaceae; genus Pseudotamlana. The sequence continues at coordinate 148,452 of NZ_JACLAF010000001.1, read as the reverse complement.
GTTTCTGAAGGCAAACGGACGGTACCATGATTCTGTACCTCCAATATCTCCCATAATCATTTCTGAAACTAACCCAGTACCGCTAACACTTTGAAACTGTAAAGCGCCATACACGGTATTTAGACCTGTTTGAAATTGATTTGAAGTTTTCCAAAACGTTTCCGTTGTAATGGTATTCGGATTGGTTTGATCTAGAAATGAATCTTCGTTACAACCTAATAGCATTGAAAAGCCAACCATAGGAAGTAGCATATATTTTTTTATAGTATTTTTCATGTTTATAATCTTTTTCACATTAAAAGTTAAATTGTACACCAAGAATAAATCGACGTGTTACTGGGTAATTTCCACGATCTACACCACGTGTAAATATTCCATCTCCACCAACTTCCGGATCGTACCCTGTATAGTTTGTGAATGTAAATGGGTTCATTGCTGTAAAATAAACTCTAGCACGCTTTAAGATATTGGTATCTTGTAGTGGTACTGTATAACCTAAAGTGATGTTTCTAATTCTGAAATAAGAACCATCTTCTAAAAAGTAATCTGATCTTGCTCTTACGTTGTTATGATATGCACTTTCTCTATCTGTAGGCACATTAGAACCGGCATTTTGAGGCGACCACATATAGTATTGTTCCTGATGTCTACCTTGTGTATAAGCATATAAACGTGCCCCGTTATATATTTCTGCTCCTTGAGAGAAATAGGTTTGCGCATATAAATCGAAACCTTTGTAATCTAGGTTAAAGTTGAAACCCATTTCGTACTCTGCTTGTCCTGAACCAGAATATACACGGTCATTATCATTAATTACACCATCACCATTTTCATCAACATACATCATATCTCCAATTTGAGCACTTGCTTCAATTTTTCTATACTCTGCTAATTGCTCATCGGTTTTAATAATACCTGCATGCTGTACTAAGAAAAATGCACCTGCTTCGTAGCCTTTCGCTAAATAAGTTGTGTAATCAATATTTTCACCTAACGACACTACAGGACGACCATTACCGTAACCACGTTCAACACCGTTTAAGTCGGTTACTTCGTTTTTATTTTTAGTAAACGTAGCGGCTAAATTATATTTTAAGCCTCCAGAAGTTTCATTTTTATAAGACATCGCTAACTCCACACCACGGTTTACCATATCACCAGCATTGGTTGTACGTACATCGTAAACTCCTAAAGCTCTTGTGTGATAAGTTCCAGATGATGGTGGTAAACGCTCTTCAATAAGCATATCTTCTTTCTTAGTTTCATAAATATCAGCAGTAAAGCTTAAACGGTTTTTAAACATGTTTAAATCGATACCGATGTTTGAAGAAATACTTGTTTCCCATTTGATGTTAGGATCAGCATAACGTCTTTGGATGGCACCAACAGCTAATTCCTCGTTAGGTCCAAACGGATAATTAATACCACTTTCTATTTGTGAAGAATATGAATACGGTGGTATACTTTGGTTACCAACTTCAGCCCAACTGGCTCTTAACTTTAAGCTGCTAATCGCATCAACATTAAAGAAATTTTCTTCACTAATGTTCCAACCTGCAGAGAATCCCATAAAGTCACCATAACGGTTAGATGGCGCAAAATTTGAAGATCCATCACGTCTGTAACTTGCAGAGAATAAATAACGCTCGTCGTAGTTGTATTGTAATCTTACTAACTTACCAGTTAAGTTGTTTACAAAATCGTAACTACTTGGCTTAGTAGCCTCGACTCCCGCTCCTAGAACTGGCGTATCGTTACTTAACAAGCCTATTACGCCTGTACTTAATGTTTTGGATGTAAATTCCTCATAACTTAATACCCCTAATAAGTTGATATTATGTTTTCCGAAACTTTTGTTGTATTTAAATAAGTTTTCTAAAACACGACGCTGAGTAAAAATAAAATCTTCATCTAGCATAGCATCTGGTCTAGAAGCAGTTGGGTTATAATTACCCTGATAATCATTCACCAAATACTGTGGCCTAAAAAATTTACGTGCATAATTCCAGGTATTCATACCTAAATTAGCTTGATAACTAAAGCCGTCAAAAAATTCATACTCTAAGTTCACAGCAATGTTGGTGCTATTTACTTCACGATCGTCTTGATTCTGCAACTCTCTTGATAAATAACTGTAAAGAATAGCATTACGAACAGGAATATCTACTGTATTTTCCCCTGAACTTTTAATTTGATTGATTGCAGGCTGCCAAGGTCTTTGAGAAATCGCATACTCGTATAAGGCCCATGGTTCTTGTTCTCTATTTTCTTGCGAGATTGCCAAACTAGCAAAAGCTCTAAATTTACCTTTAGTGAACTGCCCATTTAAACGTGTACTTAAACGGTTGAAGCCCGAATTAATTAAAACACCATCTTGATTAAAATAATCGGCACTTAAATTCATAGTTAAGTTATCCGATCCGCCAGAAACACCTAAACTATAATTTTGAATACCAGCATTGTTATTTTGAACATCGCCAACAAAATCAGTATCATAATCCAATGCGTCTGGATTAAAGAAAAAGATTAAAGGCTCTCTACCTAATGCTTCAAGCTTTACTTTCTCGGCATACATTTGTTGTTTTGTATTCATTAAAGGGGTACCAGAAGTAATGTTTTGAATACCTCCATAAGTACTAAAGTTTACTTTTAACTCACCCTTCGAACCTTTTTTAGTCGTAATGATAATTACACCATTGGAAGCTCTTGTCCCGTAAACCGCAGCTGCAGCACCATCTTTTAAGATGTCTATTTTCTCAATTTGCTCTGTTGGAATGTTCGGGTTTCCTTGAAAAGGCACACCATCAACTACATATAAAGGTCCTAAAGCGGTATTACTAACAGATCCTAAACCTCTAATTTGGATGTTTGCAGCCTCACCTGGTCTACCACTACTAGATTGCACATTTACACCAGCTACTTGTCCTTGAATAGATTCTCCCAAATCGGCTACTGGTGCTTTAGCAATAACATCTGAAGTTACTAAACCAACAGCTCCTGTTACTTCTTTCTTCTTTTGTGTACCGTAACCAACTACGACAACTTCTTCTAAGCTTTGTGCATCTGGCTCTAAGCTTACATTTAAGAATGTTTGATTAGTTAATGTGATTTCTTGAGCTTTGTAACCTAAAAATGAAAATACTAGTGTATTACCAGAACTCGCATCTATTGTAAAAACACCATCGAAATCTGTAGCAGCTCCCGTATTTGTGCCTTTAATTATAATGGCAACACCTGGCAAAGGCACGCCATTTTCGTCTAATACTTTTCCGCTAACACCTTCTTGAGCGAAAGCATTAGTCATTGTTAGTAGCAAGAACGAACAAACCAGTAAAAATCTGTTCCTCCAAAGTTTTTGTTTTTGTTTCATATTGATTTAATTAGAATAGTTAGTTATTGTTTCTCTTTTAGAATTGAAACATTAGATTTTACCTAATTGATAATTACTAATGCGGTTTGTTAACAATTCTTTAAATTAACTGATGCTAATTTATAAATACATCAATAGGACACATTAAATTGATACTAGACTTAAACTAGACAAACACTAAAAAGACTGATATACAAGGGTTTATATCGTGTATTTAAGCCGATATGTACAGTTATATCGAGTGAAAATCTATTAAAATGAACAAAAATTCTGGGAATATTTTTAAGCAACCCCTAACCACACACATTTTTTTACACTTTATTTTTTAATTTTCAATCATATACACATAAACAATAACAACAATTTAACAAATTCAACAAAATAGCTCTCGATTTATAGTAAAATCATAAAACCACAGTCCTTTAAATTTAATAAATTTTAACAAAAACTGCTAATAGACCATGCTAATGGTTATTGAAGATTTAAAAAACCATCTATATCATGTTCAGTTTCTATTATTATCCTAATTAAGAAATAAAGTACTGCTTCATGATAGCTTGTTTGGTAATTCAAAGTAATATGGAAACAATAAGGTATATAAAAATTATATGTAAAAACTTACATTTAACAGGTAAAATATAATTTGTAACGCTATATAGCATGCTTAAAGGATACAATACTGAAATTCATTCTGAATGAAAACAACATGACATCTAAAAAAAGTGATTAGTCCGCATATATAGAACTAAGAATAAAATCTGTTGAATATTTTGACGCTATTGAGGTTGAGAGAAGATCATGTAAAAACCTCAGAAAAGCAATACTGTATATAAGACTATGTTATTTCTACACTGTCGTTTTATCATTAATTTAAATTTCGATGAAATGAAGAACACACTACAAACAGTATTTCAAAAGATAAAAAAACAACCAAAGTATATAAAAATTAAGAGGGATTATTATCTATACAGGTCACTTTTTTAAATAAAAAAAAACCTTCTAAAATGAATTAGAAGGCCTTTAATCAAGTGTTAATTATAACTATTTACTACTACTTTCTCCTTTAGCAACATGAGTTGTTTTTCTATGCGACTCAAAACGCATAATACTTTGATAATCGTAAGAATTATAAATATGTGATAAGCCCCAACGTAAAATTTCTGTTGGTTCTTTTTCTACTTCTGCCGTTCTATTTAATCCAATAGCGTGTGCATTTACTCCTGGAATTACCGACATAATTTCGAAGTTTATACCATCTTCCGCCCATTGAATGGTATTTTTCTCAGGACCATCGGTTGTAATTAATGAAGCAATACCGCCATTGTAAGGCCATACACAAATTTCATGACCACTATTACTAATTGGGTTATACGGTGATTTTACATAAGGTCCTTTAGGATTATCGGCAATAGCCACACCATGACGAATTTGACGTCCGCCAAAAGTAATCGCTTCACCCATTTGTTCACCTTTATAATACAAGTAGAATTTCCCTTTGTAAGGAATAATACAAGGATCGTGTACTTTATGACTATCGAAATCTCCTTTTTTCTCTACTAAAAATCTGTTTTGCTCAGTTCCTTTCCAAACCCCATTATCTGCAGGACTTAAAATTGGCTCTTCACTTTTGGTCCAAGGCCCATTTGGTGAATTCGACCAAGCTAAACCTACTTGATTTTTAACACGCACATTGTAAGGTGACTTCACGGTCTGGTAACATAAGTAGTACATACCATCGTGTTCCATAATTTCTACAGTAAATACCGAACGGTCGTCGTAACTACCTTTTTCTCCTCTTGATACTGCCATACCTTCTTCTTTCCATGTCCAACCATCTTCTGAAGTGGCATACCAAATATCACATCGATCCCATGGGAATACTTTATCATTTTCAATATCTCCCGCAAAACCATCTGTTTTTCCTGTAGATTTTGAATACCACACATAGTATTTCCCGTCATGCTTAATCATCGCACTTGGGTCACGACGCACCACACCTTCTTCATATGCTAAATCTCCTTTTAAAGGTTTTAATGGTGAAAACTCAATAAACCATTCATTGCCTAAATCGGTTGGCCATTGTAAAGCTCTTTTTGAAGCAGCACTAAGGTGATTGGCATCGGTGATTCCTAAAAAGTCAATTTGTGCCTCTGTTGGCGTTGTGTCTGCTGCTTTGGTTTCTTCAGTTTTTTGATGGTTCTCTGGTTTCTGATTACAAGCACTCATCATAAGTATTAAAGCTAATACGGTTAAATTTATTTTATGTCTCATGTTAATATATAGTTTTTAAATTTATAAAAAAGCAATGATTAATACACCAATTATCATGGCTGCTAATCCCAAATATAAAGCTGATTTTGCTTTTACGGGTGCCCCTTTCCATTCGTGAGCAAATACCCCTGCGGTTACTGCTGTTACTACCGACAAGGTATTGAAAATAGCATAACCAATAGACCCGCCTTCACTACCTAAAACAAAGGAAGAATAGGCAAATACGATTGAGGCCGCAAAATTTAAGGCTGCCATAAGCCCGGTTAAACTGATGTTTTTTCCAGCTTCTGGTACTTTAAAACTGCCCCACAGTTTCTTTTTGCTTAACATAATAACGAAGTACGGTACCACAAAAACACCACCAGATACATACACGATAAACATAGAAGCTACAGATGTTAACCAAGCCGCATTGCCTTGGGCTACAACCATGTCGCTAATAATATTTTTAGCCACTTCACCTTCGTGTGTAATTTCTAAAGCCACATTAAAACCAGTACATAGAACACCACCAATTATGGCAATTATAATACCTGTAAGCATGGAACCATCATAAGTTTTATTGCCATCGGTATTCTCTTTAGCCGAACGCAATATTCCTGCTCTACCGTTTAACATGATACCAGTAAAAATGATGAGGATGCCTACTAAAATGGTTATGATTTTCGTTCTATTGATACCTCCGGTTTCTAACTCTGGAAGACCAGACAGTCCCCATGGTAATAAGGAACCAACAACGATAATAGTGCCTATAAAAATGGAAAAACCCAATGACATTCCTATATAGTTGATGGCCTTTCCCCAAAGCATCATACCTACACCCCATAAGAATCCTGGAATTAACATTTTTAGGAGTACTGGAGCTCCCACATCGGTTAGCACTTGACTAAAGTTATTAATCATAGAAAAGGCTACCACAAATGGTATAACCCATAACATAAATAAGTAACATAAGCCCCATGCATTTTCGAAGGCATAGTTTTTTATGTATTTTTCAGGCATGGCCCAAAAGCCGAGCATAATGCCCGCGGTAATCGCTAATAAAATTCCCATAGTTTAATTTATTAAGTTAATGGTTTAATTGGTTCTTGTTTCTACCACCCAAATTTAAAAATGGTGGTACTTTTAAAGGTGTCGCCAGCCTTGGTTACAGACTTTGGAGCCCCCTCAATGTTTGGTCCGTTTGGATAGCGGTGTGTTTCGCAACAAAATCCGCGGTATTTTCCAAATTTCTGACCGTTTTCACGTTGTAAATCGTCTGATGTGTATTTGCCCGTGTACAGTAGCATACAAGGCTCGGTGGTGTACACATCTAAACGTCTTTTTGTATTTGGATCTGTTATAGATGCCGTGTGTTTTAACTTAGAATCGTCGGCATCAAAAATGTAAAAATGCTCGAAACCATCGTTCATTTGTTTATGCACATCGCCAATAACTTTTCCGTCTCTTAAATCGTCGGCTTCACCTTCTACATTTAAAATCTCGCCTGTAGCAGCTCCAGTTTCATCGGTTGCCAAGCGTTTATCGGAAAACACTTTGGCGATATGATTTTCTATATTTTCTGAAAAACCAGATAAGTTAAAGTAGGTATGATTGGTTAACGACAATGGTGTGTCTTGATCTGGCGTTCCTTCATACTGAATCGTTAATTCGTTATTGTTATTAAGTGTAAAGCTTACTGAAACATTTACATTCCCCGGAAACCCTTCTTCTAAATCCTGACTTAACAAAGTCATTTTAATGGCTGAAGCATCTTTAGTATCGACTAAGGAAGCCTCCCATATTTTTTTATCGAAGCCTTCAACACCACCATGTAAATTATTATCGCCTGCGTTTTTTGCCAACTGAAATGTTTTTCCGTTTAAGGAAAATTCAGCATTTTTTATTTGTGAGCAATAACGTCCAACAGTGCCTCCAAAATAAGGCGAATTGTTTTTATAAGCTTCAGAAAAATAACTCTCTAAAGTATCAAAACCACAAGTGATGGTTTCAATGGTTCCGTTAGCTTTAGGCACTTTTATAGAAGTGATTGTCGCGCCGTAATTGGTTATTTTTACTTCAACACCATTGGCGTTTGATAAAGTAAACAACGCAATATCTTGATCTTTTAATTGTCCGAAATTCGTTTTTGATATCTTCATAAGTAGGGTTTAGTTTTGTTCGTACGGACTTAACTTTTCCCAGTTGAAAACAACACCAACACCTGGATAATCTGGTGCTACGGCACGGTGATTCTCCACCACTAAAGGTCTAGTAGTATATTGGTCTATCGGGAAACTATGCACTTCTAACCAACCTGAATTTGGTTGTGCAGAAACTAAACTTACATGTAATTCTTGCATCCCATGCGAGCAAGCTGGAATACCATGTTTATCGGCTAATCTAGCTGCTGCTAACCATCCCGTAACCCCACCACAATTGGAAGCATCGGGTTGTACAAAAGATAGTTTTGATTGCTCCATAGCATACTCAAACTCGTGAATGGTATGTAAATTTTCACCCATAGCTAAAGGAAATCCTGTAGCATCAACAATTTCGGCGTAGCCTTTATAGTTATCTGGAATAATAGGCTCTTCAAACCAAGTAATATTTTGGTCTTTAAATCCTTCAATAGCTTTAATAGCTTGCTCTACGGTCATCGAATAATTCGCATCTACCATAAAGGTTACATCTGGTCCAATATATTCGCGAACCGCTTTGATACGCTCTAAATCTTCCTCTAAATTTTCACGTCCGATTTTAATTTTTACGGCATTAAATCCGCTTTCCAAATAACCTTTCATATTACTTAAAAGCTTCTCAATTGGAAACATTAAATCGATACCACCGCAATAGGCTTTACAAGTATTTCCAGCGCCACCAGCCATTTTCCAAAGTGGTTGTCCTGCTTTTTTACAACGAATATCCCATAAAGCAATATCCACTGCTGAAATCGCAAAAGAAGCGATCCCACCACGACCTACATAATGAATGTGCCATTCTAAGAAATCGTAAATACCTTCTACATCGGTACCATCTTTACCAATTAAAGCTTCAGTAAAATCGTGTTCTACCATGGCCTTAATGGCAAATCCGCCTTTTCCGCCGGTGTAAGTATATCCTGTGCCCTCAGTACCATCTTCTAAAGTGATGGTAACGGTTACCAATTCAAAATGGTAGTGATCCCCATGTTTAGCGTCGGACATTACCTCTGGCAAAGGCACAGTGAATAATCTTGTTTTTATGGTTGCTATTTTTGTACTCATAATTTTATGCTTTTTTAATGTAATTTAATCCCAAATTCAACCGGTTTTGAAGCGCCTAGCTTAGCACTACGCTCGCTTGGCAAGGCATTAGAAATCGCAATTTTATGCCGTCCTTTTAGCCATGCTTTTTTGCCTTCTAAATCGGTTTGATAAAAATCTTTATCGGTTAAAGTAAATGTCAATTCTTGTGACGCATTAGGTTTCAAGGCAATTCTTTTGAAGGCTTTTAAGGCATATTTTGGAAGAAAACCATTGTCGTCTTCAGGAATTAAATAAACCTGTACTACATCTTCTAAATAGATATCACTTTGATTTTTTACGTTAATTGAAAATGAAACCTCTTCCCCTTTTTTAATCGTTTTAGACTTTGGCGAAACGGCTTCAAATGAAATTTTACCATAACTCAATCCAAAACCAAAAGGATACATCGGTTCTTTTTCCATGTATTTATACGTACGTCCTTTCATGCTATAATCATCGAAAGGCGGTAATTGCTCCACGTTTTTAGGAAATGTAATAGGTAAATGCCCTGAAGGTGATACATCTCCAAAAATAACATCGGCCACCGCGTTTCCGCCTTGTTCGCCAGGGTACCACATTAAAACTATGGCATCTACATAAGGCTCTACTTCTTCTAAAGACACCGGACTTCCTGTACCTAGAACAAGAATTAACGGTCCCTTTTTGTTTTTACTGACATCTTTTATGTAGTCGATTTGACTTTGCGGTAATTTTAAATCTTGCCGATCGCCTTTATGTTGCGAGGCAATAGCATCGACTTCTTCGCCTTCAATTTCGTTTGAAATTCCAGCAACTAAAATGGTAGCATCAACGGTTTTTGGTACTTGAACTGCCCAATTTAAAGGGTTTAAATTATTTTGAAAAGGTAAAACACCAAGACGGTATTCTACGGAAGTGCCTAGTGACACCTTATCGGCAACACCTTCTAAAACGGTTACCATATTTGGAGACATCCCGTAATAATTCGCGATTAAAATTTCGGTTGAAGCTGCGAATGATCCTGTAACATACAGGGATTTTATATTTTTATCTAATGGTAAAACGTTGTTCTCATTTTTCAATAAAACGATTGATTGTTGAGACGCTTTACGCGCGATATTTTTATGCTTTTCGGAGTTGATAACTTCCGTTCCCAGTTTGGTATACGGGTTACTAGCATCAGAATCAAAAAAGCCTAGTTTAAAACGGATTAAGAATAATTTTCGTAAACGCTCATCAATCAAATCTTCAGAGATAAGTCCTTTTTTAACGGCAGTTGCTAACTTTTGGTAAACCCATCCGCAGTTTAAATTCACCCCAGCCAACATGGCAAGTGCAGCTGCTTCTTCTTGAGTTTTTGCTTTTTTATGACCTTTCATAATATCGCCCAAAGCCCCACAATCGGAAACAATATAACCGTTGAAACCCCAAGCTTTCTTCAAGGTTTCATCCAATAAAAACGTACTACTTGTTGAAGGCTCGCCGTAAACAGCGTTGTAAGCGCCCATAACCCCTTGTACATGACCTTCTTTCACCAAAGCTTCAAAGGCAGGGAAATAGGTTTCATACAAATCTAATTTGGAAGGATTGGCATTGAAACTATGACGTAAAGCTTCCGGACCAGAATGCACTGCAAAATGTTTAGCACAAGCGGTCGATTTAAAATACTTCTCATTATCGCCTTGTAAACCTTCAACAAAGGCTACGCCTATTTTAGAAGTTAAAAACGGATCTTCACCATAGGTTTCTTGTCCGCGACCCCAACGCGGATCTCTAAAAATATTCACATTTGGCGACCAATAGGTTAAACCGGCATACATACCACGATTACCAATCGATTTTGATACTTGAAATTTTGCCCGACCTTCATCTGAAATCGCATTAGCAACTTCCTTAATTAATTCTGGGTTAAACGTGGCGCCCATGGCAATCCCTTGTGGAAAAATAGTAGCTTTTCCGTTTCGGGCAACCCCATGTAAGGCTTCATTCCACCAGTTATATTCAGGAATTCCTAAACGTGTTATGGCTGGAGAGTCTGACATAAATTGACTGCATTTCTCCTCTAAAGTCATAGCATCAAGCAAGGCGTCTACCCTTTTATCAAAAGGAAGCGCTTCATCAAACCAAACAAAAGATTGCTGGCTATTTGCTTGAAACAGACTTATAAAAAGACTTAAAATGAAGACAGATTTACGCATAAATTTTATTTTAATTCTAAATCTTCAATGTTTGAATAGGCATTGCCACGCTTTGCATTGAAATGCTCAACCATCAGTTTTAACTGTTCTGGGTTGGATTCTGCTAGGTTTTTTTGCTGACCAGAATCTGTTTTCAGATTATACAATTGATATTCTGGAGCAATCCCGATTTCTATTTGAACATCTTCATAATAACTTTTGCCTTCGTATGGAGGTATCATAATCCAATCGCCTTCACGATACGCAGTTCTAGTATTCGCTTCTAAAATTAAAGACTCACGTCCCTTTTGACTTTCGCCTAAAAATGCTTTTAAAATATCTTCGCTATCTGAAGGTTTCATCTCTCCATGGATTAATGTTGCAAAAGAGGCCATTAAATCCACCTGACATACTAAAGCATCAGACACTTGTGGTTTAATTTTTCCTTCCCAATAGGTAATGAATGGTACATGCGTACCTGCTTCAAACAAACTGTATTTTCCGCCACGTAAGCCACCTTTTGGATCGTGATCTCCTAGTTTTTCAACCGCATCATCTTCATAGCCATCATTTAAAACAGGGCCATTATCACTTGAAAAAACGATTAAAGTGTTTTCTAAAAGTCCTTCAGATTTAAGGGTATTTATAAATTCACCAATAACCCAATCCGCTTCTAAAATCACATCGCCGCGAGGCCCTAAACCAGATTTTCCTTCAAAACGCGGATGAGGCGTTCTAGGCACATGCGGTTGTTGTAGGGCGTAATACAAGAAAAAAGGTTGATCTTTATGGTTTTTCACGTAGGTCTGTGCCTTCTCTAAAAAGTGATCGGCCATATCGATATCTTTCCACTTGGCTGCTTCACCACCTTTCATATAACCAATTCTAGGAATACCGTTTACGAGGCTGTTGTTATGTCCATGATGCCATTTCATTTTAAGCATTTCAGGGTTTGAAATTGCTGTTGGCTCGCCTTCAAAGTTTTTATTATAATTCACTTCAATAGGATCGTTTGGATCTAATCCAATCACATCACCGTTTTCAATATACACCGTTGGTACGCGGTCTTGAGTCGCTGCCATAATGTATGAATAATCAAATCCTACTTCGTTAGGACTCGGTGAAATGTGTTTATTCCAATCGACATGCCCAGAACCTAAACCTAAATGCCATTTCCCTACAACGGCTGTTTCATAACCTTTAGATTTAAAAAGTTTTGGAAGTGTTTCCTGAGTAGTCGAAATTAATAAAGGTGCCGTTCCCGGAAGGATTTTAGCATCCTTATTACGCCAAGGATACACCCCAGTTAATATGCCATAACGGCTTGGTGTACACGTTGCAGAGGTTGCATAACCATTAGTAAAGCGTACACCACCGTTAGCCAATTTATCTATATTTGGTGTTTGTAAAGCCGTTGCACCGTAGCAACTTAAATCGCCATACCCTAAATCGTCTAAATAAATAACCACCACATTAGGTTGTGTTATGGTTTTTTCAGCTTTAATTTCAGCTTGTTTTTTATCGCTTTTACAATGTATAAAAGTGATGCTTAACACCGCTAAAAGGAGGTATTTGAATTTATTCGGATTAGGGAAAATCATAATATTGACGTTTTAATTAAGCTTTATGTTTAATGTAGAATGTTTTCTTTTCTAAATACTGTTCGAAACCGTATTTACCATCTTCACCACCAGAACCTGATAATTTATATCCGTTATGGAAACCTTGATGTTGTTCACCATGTCCTCTATTTACATAGATTTCACCGTATTCTAACTCATCATTACACTTCATAATGGTGTTCATATCGTTAGTGAAAACCATGGCTGCTAAACCGTATTCACAGTCGTTTGCATAACCAATAACTTCTTCAAAAGAAGCGAATTTAAGTACTGGTAAAATAGGTCCGAATGACTCTTCATGAACAATCGTCATATCCTGTGTTACATTGGTTAAAACCGTTGGTTCGAACCAGAAACCTTTTTCAAATTGAGCGCCTTCAGGACGTTTTCCTCCTGTTGCTACTGTAGCGCCTTCTTCAATAGAAACGGCCACTAAATGCTCCATGTGCTTTAATTCTGAACCGTTTACTTTTGGCCCCATATCGGTTTCTTCTAGCATCGGATCTCCCACTTTTAAAGTTTTCACTTTAGCAATGAATTTTTCCATAAACACATCGTAAATACCTTCATACACATACATACGTTCGTTACAGGTACATACTTGTCCGCAGTTATCAAAACGAGAATGTAAAGCCGCTTCAACTGCTGCATCGATATCGGCATCTTCAAACACGATAAATGGTGCTTTTCCACCCAATTCTAATTGAACATGTGTTAAGTTATTCGCTGCTAATCTTGCGATTTGCTGTCCTACAGGCGTAGACCCTGTCATGGTTACCATTTTGGTAATTGGATTTTCCACTAAAGCATTCCCCATAACACGACCTGGGCCGGTAAGGATGTTGATAACACCAGCTGGAATCCCTACTTTGTTAGCTAAAGTTCCTAATTCTAAAGTTGCTAAAGGCGTTTCGGAAGTTGGCTTAATAACAATCGTATTTCCTGCCACTAAAGCAGGACCTAATTTACGACCAGCTAGAGCTAATGGGAAATTCCAAGCGGTAATGGCAACAACCACACCACGAGGTACTTTTTGAATCCAAATTTGCTCATTAGGGTTGTCTGAAGGAATGATATCCCCTTCAATACGACGTGCACCTTCACAAGCATATCTAATAAATGAAGCCGTAACAGAAACTTCAAAACGGGCTACCTTTAGAAGTTTTCCTTGCTCTTTAGTTAATAAATTGGCTAAATATTCGTTATTAGCGTCTATTTCATCCGCCAATTTATATAATAATTCAGCACGCTTACGCGCTGGTAATTTTTTCCACTCTTTTTGAGCTTTATCGGCAGCTTCTAAAGCTTCATTAGCTTCTTCGGCAGTCCCGTTTTGTACGCGCGCAACAACTTCTTCAGTTGATGGGCTTACAATATCAATCGTTTCTCCTGATGTTGATGTTCTCCATTCTCCGTTAATGAATAACTGATAGTCTTTTATTTTTGTCATAATTAACCGTTTTAATTATTAGTTTCTGTATTTATCTAATCGCTCTATGGCGTCTTTTTCATATTGATGTTTTAGCATCCAACGTGGGCGTTCCAAAGACACTTCCCATTCAAAAAATTGTTTATATAAGTCGTTTACAATGTCTGGATGCGTTGTCGCTAAATTGTTAACTTCCGATTCATCTTCAGCTAAATTGTACAATTCTACAGGGCGATCTGGATAACGAATTAATTTCCAATCCTGATGTCTAATGGCTCCTCTAACCTCTTTCTTCCAATACAATGTTTCGTGTGGTCTCGATTTGTTTTCCCCTGTTACGAAAGGCAACAGATTAACACCATCTAAACCTGCAATTTGCTTCTCATTTCCTCCTGCTAGATTGTAAAACGTAGGAAATAAATCTAAGGTGCTTATTGGGTATTGGAAAATTGTATGCTTGTGTTGTTGATTTGGTAAGGCCATTAAAAATGGTACGCGAATACCGCCTTCCAAATGATTGGCTTTTGTACCGCCTAAAGGTTTATTTAAAGACGCATTGGTATCTGAAGGACCGCCATTATCATTGGTAAAAACAATAATGGTGTTATCTCGTAAACCTAGCTCGTCTAATTTATCGAATACTTTTCCGCAGGCACGATCTAAAGCCAAGGTCATAGCTGCTAAAGTTTTTCGTTTGCCTTTTAACTTTGGAAACTTTTTTAAATCGTCTGGATGCGCTTCCATGGGTGTATGCACCGCATTAAAAGACAAATAGACAAAAAATGGTTGTGCTTTGTTTTCTTCAATAAATTGAACCGTTTCATGAGCCAAGGCATCGGTTAGATACTGTTTAGACTCTTCAAAAGTGCCAAAACCACGTTCCATGCGGTCTTCTTTTCTAGAGTTTTTATTATTCTCGTCAAACGCGTAATAACTTCTCGCGCCACCCCTAAATCCGTAAAAGGTATCGAAACCGCGTTTTGTTGGATGAAAACGGTCGGCGTTGCCCATGTGCCATTTTCCGAATAAAGCCGTTTTATAACCTTGTTCCTTAAGGTATTCTGAAATTAATTTTTGATCAAGTGGTAAGCCCATATCATCGCCTGTAGTTCCAGAAGCACTCATGTAGCCAGGCACATTGTTTTCTTCGTAACCAAAACGTTGTTGGTATTTCCCGGTTAAAATCCCGGCTCTTGAAGGACCGCAAACCGCAGCAGATACGTAAGCTTGGGTAAAGCGAATGCTTTGTTCAGCCAGCTTATCTAAGTTTGGAGTTTTGAATTCCTTACTGCCTTGAAAACCAAAATCGGCATAACCCGCATCATCAGATAAGATGAATATGATATTAGGCTGATTTTGACCATATACAAATGAAAACACTCCAAAAATAAACGCTGTTAAAATTGGAAATTTATAAGGTATTATGTTTAGAGTGTTTTTCATATTTATTTAATTGTGGAATCCATTAGCGTCCCATCCAACCGCCGTCTACCAATACGATAGAACCGTTCATGTAGCTAGCAGCTTCTGAAGCTAGGAATACGGTTGGACCAGCAAAATCTTCTGGTTTCCCCCAACGTCCCGCTGGAATACGTGATAAAATGGACTCTGCACGCGCTGGATCGTTTCTTAAAGCTTCAGTATTATCTGTAGCGATATATCCTGGAGCAATAGCGTTTACATTCACACCTTTTCCTGCCCATTCGTTAGCAAAAGCCATGGTTAACTGACCAATGGCACCTTTACTAGCCGCATATCCTGGTACGGTAATCCCACCTTGGAAGGTTAATAATGAAGCTGTGAAAATGATTTTTCCAGCACCTCTAGCTACCATTTCTTTACCGATTTCGCGAGTTAAAATGAATTGTGCATTTTGATTTACCTCAATCACTTTATCCCACATCTCATCTGGATGTTCTGCAGCTGGCGTTCTTAAAATAGTTCCTGCATTGTTTACTAAAATGTCAATTTGTGGATGATCGGCTTTAGCAGCTTCAATAAATTTATAAAGCGATTTTCTATCTGAAAAGTCACATTGGTATGCCGAGAATTTTTTTCCTCTAGCTTCCACTTCTTTAGCGACATCACTTCCCGATAATTCTAAAGATGCCGAAACACCAATAATATTTGCACCAGCTTCGGCCAAACCAATAGCCATAGCTTTACCAATTCCTCTTTTACAACCTGTAACTAAAGCTGTTTTTCCTTCTAAACTGAATGTATTTAAAATGCTCATTTTTATTTATTTTTTAGAATTTATAACTGACAATCCATTAATACTTTTAAGCCATCAGGATTTCTGTCTATGTTTTCGAAAACTTGTTGAATGTTACTTAAAGGCTGTACATCGGTAATCATCTCTTCAAACGGTAATTCGTTAGCTGTGATCAGTTCGATAGATTTTTCGTAATCTTCCTTCTCATAAACTCGAGCCCCTATTAAGCTTAGTTCCTTCCAGAAAAATTTAAATAAATCCACTGGTTTTTTCTCTCCGTGAATAGCCACCATCACGATACGACCGCGAATTCCAGCAACTTCACACATAATATCTAATGCAGGTTGTACGCCAGCCACTTCAAAAACCACATCGGCTCTACGGTTTTCTGTTTTACTTTTTACGTATTCCACTAAATCGACATCAATCGGACTCACAGCATCAAAACCAAGAGCTTTTGCTTTTTCAATACGCTTCGGGTTCACTTCAGAAATAATTACTTGTGCGCCAACTTCTTTAGCCACCATAGCCACTAATAAACCAATTGGACCACCACCTAAAACTACAGCAGTTTCACCTTTTACTAAACCACTTCTACGTACATCGTGTGTTGCCACCGATAAAGGTTCAATTAAAGCAGCCAGTTTTAAATCGGTTGATTCTTTTAATTTGTGTAAAGTAAATGTTGGAACGTTCCAATATTGTTGCATTGCCCCTTCACTATCGATTCCAATAAATTTTAATTCTTCACAAATGTGATTGAAACCTTTATCGGAAGCTTTTACTTTTCTATCATCCAACGGACGAACTACAACTTTATCGCCAACAGCATAATCGGAAACACCATCGCCAACAGCATCAATAACCCCAGACATTTCATGCCCGATGGTTACAGGAATGTTTACACGTTTGTCCATCATACCGTGGTAAATATGAACATCGGTTCCGCAAACACCAACATAAGCGACTTTAATTCTAACTTCGCCAGCAGCTGGATCTGCCATTTCTTTTTCAATTACTTTGAAGGTTTTATCCCCTTCGTAACGTGTTGCTTTCATATCGTTTTAAATTTTTTATTTACTTTTTATAGAAATCGTTTCCGTTTTTAATCCGCGACCTTTAGCCTTAACATGAATGGTTCCTGGTGTTCCTGTAGCCTGAATAACTAATAAGGTTTTACCGTTATGCGTGGTGTTTTTGTTAGACTGAAAAGGTTGTACACTCTTTTTCCAACCGTTATCGACACCTAATAATTTGGCAGGTCCAGAAATTTCAAAATGAATTTCACGATCGTCTGTAGCAACAGGATTTCCATGTTTATCTTCCAATTGCAACACAATATTTGATACGTCGTAATGATCTGCATCAAGTGTTAAATCATCAGCAATTAATTCGATTTCAGAAGATTTGGTAGCCGTAACAATTTTCGATTCTGTTACAACACCATCTTTAGAGCCTTTAGCAAGTAAAGTTCCTTTAGTGAAAGGCACACCCCACTTATAGATATGATCTTCGAAATCTTTTAAATATTTTTTACCTAGAGATTTGCCATTTAAAAACAATTCAATTTCATCGCAATTTGAGTAGATTTCAACAGCAATCATTTCCCCTTTTTCATAGTTCCAATAGTCATTAACATCTTGCCATTCCCAAAGGGCGTGCTTCCATTTATTCGGGTTTTTAGCCACGATATTGCCGTTGTCATCAATTTTATTTAATGACTTTTCAATGGTTTGTGTCGCAATATGAATCATTGGTTTTTCGGTCCATAAGGATTGCATCATATAATACGACCCTTTAGGAAAACCAGCTGATGTTAACAAGCCTGAAGGTTGCACGCGCACTGGCCAAGGTTCTCTAATTTCACCCATATAATCGATACCTGTCCAAAGAAAAGTTCCAGAAATAAACGGACGCTCCATAATAGCTTTCCATTCGTGATACTGCGCTAAATTTTCGGTTCCCATGATTGGTTTATCTGGGTAGTTTGTGTGTCCGTAATCATATAAAATACGGCGGTAGCTATACCCAACTACATCTAAAGCATCGGTGTAACCAGACAAATGACTTACCGACGGTAAAATTAAATTTGCTGTAACAGGACGTGTTGTATCTAAAGCTTTTGTCCAACGTGATAACTTTTGAGCCGTTTCACCAATATCGTATTTACCTCTTGGTAGGGTTTCTAGCTGTTCCTTGATTTTTTCTGGAGAATATGGCGGCTGATCCCAAAAGTAATTTCCGTTCCAGTTCATGTTTCCAAAAAAACCGGTTGCATCGGCATTTCTTGGGTAGGTCCACTCGATTTCATTACCAATACTCCACTGAAAGATTGAAGGATGGTTACGATGACTTAACATGATTGCTGTTAAATCTTTCTTTGCCCATTCTTGAAAATGTTCTTGATAACCACGAGTAACGTAATCGACACTTTTTTCGTTAGTGTTTAAACGTTTATCTTTAGGGTTATCCCATTCATCAAAAAACTCATCTTGCACCAAAAAGCCCATTTCATCACATAATTCTAAAAATTCCTTTGAAGCTGGATTATGAGAAATTCTTATGGCATTCACACCACCATCTTTAAGAATTTTAAGGCGTCTTTCCCAAACATCTTTTGGTACTGCAGCTCCTACGAGTCCGCCATCATGATGTAAACACACCCCTTTAATCTTCATGTTTACACCATTTAAAAAGAAACCTTTATTGGTATCAAACTTAATCGTGCGGATTCCGAATGGGGTTTCAACCACATCGATAACCGTATTGTTTTTACTAATAGTTGTTACTGCTTTGTATAAATATGGAGAGTTAACATCCCAAAGTTGAGGATGGTTCACATTTAAATCCTGAGTGATTTCAGCATTTGATTGCGCTTTGATAGCTAATTCAGTACTTGTTTTTGCGATTTCATTTTGGTTGGCGTCAAAAATCTTAGTGGTAACAAAAACTTTTTCATCTGAATTATATGCATTAGAAAAACTCAAATCCATTTTAACCTTTGCAAGATCTTTGGAAACAGAAGGCGTTGTAACAAAAGTCCCCCAAATAGGAATATGAAGTTTATTGGTAGTAACTAATTTAACGTTCCTGTAAATTCCTGCTCCAGTGTACCAACGGCTATCGGCAAAGCGGCTATGATCTACCTTTACTATAATAGTATTAGGTTTACCATTTGTATTTAAATGCGGTATTAAATTGTAATAGAAAGGTGAATAACCATAAGGGTGAAATCCTAATTTGTGACCATTTATATATACCTCTGAATTATTATATACCCCATCAAAAAGAATATAGGTTAATTCATTTGATTCAGTTTTTAAACTAAATTCCTTTTTATAATAGCCATAGCCCACACTTGGAATAAAACCAGTAGCTTTAGCATCATCGCCTAAAGATTCATCAAAACCATTTTCTACAACCCAATCATGAGGCAGATTAACTTTTTTGAATTTAGATTTGTTTATAGTTTTATAATCTACATCGGAATCGCTTAAATAAAAGTTCCAATCTAAATTAAAGTCCAATTCTCTATCAAATTCACTATTATTTTGAGAATAAGATAAAAATTGAACACAAATAATAAAAACAACACAAAATAGATTCTTCATTTTTAATAAATTATTAGAATACAAAAATGGTTTATAATATTAGATCAACAGGGAATTAGCACTAGACTAGAACTGTACAATAGTTAGCATACCTCGATTTTTAACTACAAAAACACTCAACAAGCTGTTAATAAGTCATGTTTTTCAGCTTAATTATCGAATTGATGAATTGAATATTTCAAAAATAATAAGAGCCCAAAAACGCCTTTTTTTAATTTTCAAGAAAAGCAATTAAAACAAATTGAAACGACATCATTTATTTTGATGCCATTTAAAGCAGACTGATTAGATCATTTGAAACCAAGGTTGTGTTGCAATTAATTAACCATTTTATGAAACCTAAGATTCAGTATGAGTAAAAATATTTTACTTTAATAATTAATGTCTTTAAAAATCGACGGAAGCAAAAACCCAAAAGCAAGACTAATCTTTAACAGTACATTTAAGCCCTAGACACCTACTTTGCATTATATAAACATACTACAAATAGGTTTTACCTCACTAGACAACACCACCATACATCCCTTACAAAGCAAACAAGAAGCTAACTATTTACACAAGCTGTATCATAATCAAAAAACTATTAATACAATTGTTAGCACTAAAAACCAAGTAGACGCTTCAGAAATTGTTCATTAAAATTTAGAAAAACACAAGCAAAAAATAAAAAACACTACAAACTTGACACACAATACGCTACTCAACTAACAAACAAAAAGTACACACAACACATCAAATTCACAACGGACACACCCGTCATTCAATAAAAAAACAACTAAGAATTTCTCTGTAAAACTTAATAATTTTTAACTATTTCGTACTATAAATTAAATTTATTGACAATTTAATACTAGACAACAACTGAACATTTAAAAAAAATCAAACAAATACAAACACAACACGATAAAAACAATACGATTGTACAAAATCTTGATTACCAGTGAATTAAATATATTTTTAAAGTGTAAAAACTGAAAAATAAATAAATTAAACTAGACAATTGAAGAAAAACCACCTTCCAATAACACCTTGTGCACCTATATTTTTTCTTTACATTTGAAAACCAGAACTACCACTACCACAACTAACTAAACGAATAAATTAAACTAACAATTAATTATTATGAAGCCATTAAAATTCTTCCTACTTATTTTTTTAGCGCTTTTTCATGTTCAGATGCTATGCAGTCAAAATCCAGCTGAACGTGATTCATTCTATCAGAAAGCAGAAAAATTAAAATACGACAAACCAGATAGCGCTGCAGTTTACTTTCAAAAAAGTGTCGATTTTCAACTGAAAGTAAAAGACACATTAGCAGCCATAAACAGTTTAACAGATTTATCTTTTTTATATGCTCATAACGTTAATTATGGAAAATCTTATGATGGTTATTGGAACGCCCTTCTTTTAGCTGACAAGTCTAAGGACTCAGTTTCTATAGCCAGTATTTACAACGAATTAGGATGGCTTTATAGTTATTATAAAAGAGATGATGAAGCCTTAAAATATTTTAATAAATCTATTGCAATAGATAAAACACTACGATTAGATCCTGTTGATTACAACACTAATTTAAGAAGCGATTATTTTTCGATTGCTGTTTTCTACAGAAATAAAGAGGAATTTGATTTGGCTCGTAAATATCTTGATAGTAGTAACGTGTATCATAGCAAATTAACCGATAATCCGCCATATTTTGCAGCTTCCGAACTTGGATACATCCAATGTAAAGAAGGCAGCTGTAAGGAAGGCATTGACATGTTAAAAGAATCTGAAGCTTATTTTAAAAGAGTTGACCCCTCCTACCTGACCATTATTTACTATTTATTTGGTGAAGTATATCGCGATTTAAATGATTTTGAATTGAGTGAAAGCTATTTTAAAAAATCGCTAGAATTGGGCGAAAAATACCATACGCATAGCAATTACGCACCTAGAAACTACGAGTCATTGTCAGAATTATATCAAGCAAATAACAAATACAAAGAAGCTTACCAAGCGCTTTTGCATGCTAACGAGCTAAACAATAATATTTTTGGTGGTCGTAGTAAAAACAATCAGCATTTATTAGAGATTAAAGATGATTTTAGGGTTGAAAAACAAAAACAAGAGGCTTTATTAAAAGAAAAGCGACTAGCTGAACTAGAGCATGAAGACAAAATCTGGCTGCTTAAAACCATTCTTTTAGTGGTGGTTGTTTTATTTATCTCTTTGTTTGCCACAGTTTTTATAAGAAACTTAAGGATAAAGCATAAATCGGAAAAACAATACATTAAAAAGCAACAAGAAATTGAGCGTAAAAGGCAAAATGATATTCTTGAATTAAAAAACAAACAATTAGCGTCTTCTGCATTACAACTTATTGAAAAAGATGAATTTTTAGAGTCTATAAACTCAAAATTATCTAAACAGAATAACCAAATTGATACCACGATTATAAAGCGTATGGTAAAAAGTATTCAAGGTAATACGGCGAGTAACTGGAAGGAATTTGAAGCTAGATTTACAAATATTAATCAGAGCTTTTACGCTAACATCACAGAAAAATTCCCAAAACTTAGTCAGACCGACCAAAAGTTATGCGCTTTAATAAAGTTGAATTTTTCAAGCAAGGAAATGGCATCCATTTTAGGAATAAGCGTAGAAAGTGTACACACATCGCGTTACCGTTTACGCAAAAAATTAGGCTTAGAACGCAATGATAACTTAACCGATTTTATCAATGAATTCTAGCCTAATAAATATTGCAAATGCCTAATTGATTTAGAGAAAATCATAGGCTATAAAACACGCCACGAATACACAAATTTTTAACTCTGTTTTTATTTAGTCTACTGTGTACTCGTGGCTATTTAAAACTTAGGAAATTACTCCTGTTCTAAGGTCCAGGTTCTTACCCAATCCACCTTCATAGTATTTATACTGTTATCATTTAAATCGGATTTTGGTGGCAAACCACCTAACCAACTTTCATCTGCGGTCCATAAATCAAAAATAATCTCTAAATCTCTTGTAAACTCACGATCGGTGTACACATTACCAGAACGGTCATGCCCTACTTCAACACGACCTGCAGGCTCGCCATCTAAATAAAACTGAATGTGTTTCGAGTCTATCCACCACACACCAAACGTATGGTAGCCTTCATTCCACTTAATACCTTTACTTGGGTTAACATCTGATAAATTACTTTGATTAAAATTATCTTCATCACGTATAACCCCAGGTGTTTTGTTTGAATCGGCTTGGAAGTATTGCGAATTCATTTGCATAGGAAAATCTGGTTGACAACCACAAGATGGTTTCGAATTGTTTTCTATAATATCAATTTCATCACGGTTTGCCGAATCGCCATTATTCAACCAATAAGTATTATAAGCTGAAATGTGCGCTGCTTTTATACGTGCTTCGGTATACATTGGGTAATTCGCTTTTGTTCTAGAGTGAATTCTAGCTGTTTGAAACCATCGACCATCCACATTGGTTTCGTTTAAAGTGGCTTTAATCCATAAATTTCCATCTGCAACTCCAGAGTTTGTATTAGCCGTTGTCATGAGTACAGGTACGCCGTAATTCCAAGTCGATTTAAACCATTTGCTGTTGTCCCAAGCATCAAATTCATCAGACATAGCTTCATTTTTCACCCATTTTTTACCTTCTGGCGTGGTGTTATTAATAGACACAAAAGACGGAAAATTGGGGTCTATGTTTTCAAAATCTTCAGCTGTTAGTCCACCAGCTGGGTTTACTGTAACATGAACTGTCGCTGTGTCTGAATCGCCATCTTTATCCTTTAAAGTATAGGTAAAGCTGTCTGCTCCATTAAAATCGACATCAGGAATGAATTCAAAAACGCCATCACTAACTTCATTTACATCGCCATTTTTAGCGTTGGCAAACAAACTGTAATTATCGTCATCACCGCCATCTTTTCCAACAGTATCATTTTCAGAAACATCAACTTGATTGGCTTCTCCTGCACTGCTATTTTCTTCAACAGTAAGTACATCGTCAACTGCAGTGGGTTTATGGTTTTCTGGATTAGAATCTGAATCGTTGCAATTAAAAAGGGTAAAGCATAAGCAAACCAATACTATCAAGTTTACTTTTTTGTTTAAAACGCTTGTGTTTTGAGTCATTTTTATCATTTTATATTGAAAAATCAAAATTAGGCCACTTATACATAAACCATATGTTTTATCACTAGACAAGAACTATACAGGGTTGCATTTTATGAATTATTTAGGACCTATTTATGTCTTTTTTAAGAGTTTTTTAAACTTTAAAACCTAAAATTCTAATATTTCTTTTACCGGAGAATACCGTTGCTTAATCAAGAAATTCAGAATAAATAGTCCGCAAGTGAACGTTGAATAAAATGGAATAAAATTTTATAATACCACATTTTCAATTTTTGGAACCCGTAAGGTTCTTTTAAAAGACACTTTAAATTCATTAAAATGAAAGAAGGATTTGATTGATATTTTTACTACTTTCGGATGTGTTAAAATTTCTAAAAAACCAACGCTCTCATTACTAATTTTAATGCATACAAAGCGTAACACATATTTTTTTATCTCCCCTGAAGCATTAACACTCTATGTATAAATGAAAGAAAGAATTACATTAAAACATATTGCTAAAGAATTTAATGTCTCCATTGCGACTGTTTCTAGAGCTCTTAAAAACAGTTATGAAATTGGTGAAGCTACAAGAGAAAAAATTCAAGAATATGCTAAACATCATAACTACAAACCCAATAGTATTGCTTTAAGCCTACTCAATAAAAAAACTAAAACCATTGGTGTAGTTATGCCTACAATTCTCAACCATTTTTTTGTTAAAATTTTTAATGGCATTGAACAAGTAGCCAATGAAAAAGGCTATAATTTAATTACAATTATTTCTAACGGAAAACTTGAAAAGGAAATCGCATCTTTAGACATGTTAGAAAATGGTTTTATTGATGGTTTACTCATTTCTTTAAGTGAAGAAACGCAATCCAAACAACATTTTAAACATATTGAGGGTTTTATAAATAATGCAGGGCCTGTAGTTATGTTCGATAGAGTTTCAGATTCGGTTGAGACTGACAAAATCATTGTAGACGACTTTAATTGTGCTTATAAAACCACCGAACATCTTATAAAAACAGGATGTAAACGCATTGCCATTGTTTCTGTTTTAGATAATTTAGGCATTATAAAACTACGCATTGAAGGTTATAAAAAAGCTTTAGAAGATTATAACATTCCTATAAATGAAAAAATAATTACATTAATAAAAAAAGACTACGATTTTGAAACAGAGATAAAAACCATGTTAGACTATCAAAAAATTGATGCTATTATAGGTCTTGAAGAATTCTCTACTGCCGAATCCATGCTAATCGCTAAAAAAAGAGGTTATAAAATTCCTGAAGATATTTCGGTAATTGGTTTTACGAGTAGCGAGTTGTTTCGTTACACCAATCCGTCTATCACATGTATTAGTCAACACGGTGTATACATGGGAAAAAATGCTGCTGAAAAACTTATTGAACGTATTGAACAAAAAGACATAGATAAATCTACTTTTGAAACTAAAGTTATAAAAACAAGTCTTTTAGAACGTGAATCTACACGACCTTTAGATTAAAGTAAAGGACTTAATTAAACTTCTGTTTTTTAAAAATTAATCACGATACAACACATCATACAAGTTTTCTGAGGATTTAATATACTTAGGTTGACTCGTAATTTTTTTCCAACGCTTACTTAAGGTATCGCTTAATTGCAAACGAGAATCGACATACTGAAAAGTAGGATTGTCTTTCCACATAGGATGCGACTCCCAATAACAATTAATATAACTTACCGCTTTTACAACATCAGGATTATCGTCGATGGTTTTAAACAACGGAAGAAACCATTTTTGCCAAGCTTCTTCTGCTTGTTCTGGATTCCCCAATTTAGTTTCCTTTGTTTGTCCAGTAAATTTAGTATTGAAATCTGAAATAGTTGGTGCCGCTTCCGCAATAAAAACAGGTTTTCCTTTCTTTCGAGCAAACTCAATCATTTCTTGTTCTTTCCATCGGTTAAAAAACGAAAACGAACACCAATCCACATAAGCATCACCTGGATACCAAGCTTCTAACTGCTCTTGATTAGACACAAAACCTGTAGATTGCCATACATAAGCAGTGTTTGTAACTCCTTTTTCGCGTAACTTATCTACGATACGTTGATAGGCTTTTATGGTTAATTTTCTATCGTAATGATTCCATGGATCGCCATCAAACTCATACGCAATACGTAAAAACACAGGACGTTTCCCTAAGGACAGTAAAAAATTAGCAAGTTTATCAATATATGCATCATGGGTGCCATTGGCCACTTTTTCTTCATGATTTACAAATTGTAAGCCTATGGCTAAAATCATGTTTTCAAAATCAGGATCATTCAATTGAAGCGTCGCATTATAATCGTTATCACCCCAATCATTGGTTTCATAAATCCCATCCAACCCTTCTTGAGTACGGCCAAAGGACGTTTCGCCTGGATTAATATTAGTATAGGTGGTCCATCCTGCAGGGCGTTCAAAATAATCTAAATACCCATCATTATAATCGGATAACCCACCTACGGCTTCTAATTCTTGTCCTGCAAAAAGCAATACTTCGCCATCTTCAGGTTCAAATTTAGCAAGTGGTCGTTTAGGTTGTACTGCTTGTTCTGTTATCTCTAAAGTATTCGATTTCTTTTCAGCATCAGCACAACTTAAAACCAGGAGTGCTAGTGAAATGATGATGTATTTTGATTTCAATTTTAAACATTTTAATGTATCCATTTCCGAAGTCATTCAATTTAATAGTTTATAACATTTTATTTAAGCGGAAGTGCTTTATATTCAAACCACTCAAAATCGGCGTAGTTTTTATTTTGTGCTAAATCTTGACAACACATCCCTACAAAACTCCCCGTAAATGCAGGACGGTAACGATCGCTACCATCCCGCACGTGGTCGTCGGACAAAATACTAGCATCTAAAAGTTCTCCCAATTTTTGATAGGTTCTATTATCGAAACTATAATAAAACTGCAGGTCTTCCAAATGCATAATACCCTTTAAATAAATTTTCTCTTGCCCGGTAACATCAATTAATTCTTCTTGTGAAGATGATTCGCCATTGTTTGCTGAAAAAATAGAAAGATGATTTTCAGAGCCATCATAATTTGCAGTAATACAAGCATAATGCGAATGATCTGTATTATAATAAAACACCAAACCTGCCATTTGCTGTAAGTTTTGTGACTGAAACACTATGGCTGTTGTTACCTCAACGTGAAAATCTTGTACACGTCTGGCGATTAAACTTTGTTGAAATTGCGATGCTAAGGATTCTTTCCCATACAACCTTAAATATCCAGGTCGCGCCTGTAATGAACACCATTCTTCGGAAACAGGGATACGTAAAGACTGAAAATCGATTGGTAACTCCAATATATTAAATCGTATCATGTCTTCTTCTTTTTTAAACGGTTGCAGCTTTAAATTAGGAGTTGGAATATAGGTTCTAGGCACACAACCTCCTTGTTTTAAATAGGGCCATTGGTTTTCCCAAATCACTTCTTCAATAGCTGTTTCACGTCCTAAAGTACATTTTCCCAATTTAGAAATAGGGCGTCCAATTAAAAACACGGCATACCAATCGCCATGCTGCGTTTGAAAAATATCGCCATGACCTGCCTTTTGCAATTCGTTATCTGGATGATTTCGAGAAGACACCAGAGGATTATTTGGATGCATTTCATAAGGGCCGTAAATGGAAGAACTTCTTGCAATAGTCATGGCATGCCCATATTCGGTACCGCCTTCGGCCATAATCATATAGTAAAAACCGTCTTTAAAAAAAATATGAGGCCCTTCTGACAAACCCAAACTACTTCCTTCGGTTAAGTAATACACATCTCCAACAAGCATTTGTTGCGCTGGACAATATTCTTGCATTTCTATGCCTCCAAAAAACTTTCCCTTTCTATGGTCTACAAGCATATTTAAATACCATTTTTTACCCTTGGGTTCATGAAACAACGACCCATCGAAACCTCGCGACGACAAATAAATAGGTTCGCTCCAATCTCCAAGAATATCTGTGGTTGTTACCAAATAATTTGGCGTGTCTTTACAAATACCATCAAACGATCGCACATTGCTATACACCAAATAAAACACCCCGTCGTTATACGACAAACAAGGAGCCCAAACACCACAAGAATCGGGATTTCCTCGCATATCTAATTGCGACACGCGGTTTAAAGGCCGTGCTACTAATTTCCAATTTACAAGGTCTTTTGAATGATGAATTTGCACTCCGGGAAACCACTCAAAAGTAGAGGTTGCGATATAGTAATCGGAGCCAACACGTATTATAGAAGGGTCTGGATTAAATCCTTTTAATATGGGATTTTTAATCATATTTATATATTTTTTACTAAATCATTCTCTATTTGTTCTAAGGATTTTCCTTTGGTTTCGGGAAGTAATTTTAAGAGTAACAGAAATCCTATTACTGCAAAAGCACCAAAAATGTAAAATGTTGCTGCACTTCCTAAATTAGCAAGTTCTATGGGGAATACGAATTGAACCCCCCAACTTACTAATGAATTTATAAAACCAACTACCGAAATGGCCATACCACGCACCCAATTTGGAAACAACTCTGATAGTAATACCCACATCACAGGGCCTAGGGATATGGCAAAAGAGGCTACAAAACCAAGAATAGCAAGTAAAACCAGAATGGAATTCATATTAATGGCCGACTTTAGAATATCGCCTTCGTGTTTGGCGTAAATTTTAGAACCTAAAGCCTGTTTGATATCGTTTTTAAAAACTACATCACTATGGTATGTTTTATTTAAAACGGACGTGAGTTTTGAAGGTTCAATATCCTCGGAAAATGCCGAAATATTAGCTTCTGTTAGTTTGTAAGTTGCTTGACTAAACCCGTAACCCGCCACACACATACTAATAGCAACACCAGCAACACCAAATAACATTAATGGTTTTCGGCCAGCTTTATCTATTAAAAACATGGCTACTAAGGTGAAAACAACGTTGATAATTCCAATCCAAATAGCCTGAGCAAAAGCTGCGTTAGAGCCTACACCCGATTGTTCGAAAATGGTAGTCGCATAAAAATAAATGGCATTAACCCCTGTTATTTGTTGCAATACACCAATTATAATTCCAATAGTCATTACATATAACAGTGCTGGTTTAAGTAAATCTTTAAACCGAAGGGAAGATTTGGTTTCACATTGTCCGAGATTATTTAATATAACCTCAGATTCTTTTTTTGCTTCGGCTGCACCGTAAATAGATTTTAATACTTCATTTGCTTCCGCATCACGTTTTTGGGTAAAAAGCCAACGTGGACTTTTAGGCACCATAAACAGTAAGAAAAAGTATAAAATGGCAGGCACCAACTCAATCCCCAACATCCAGCGCCATGCATTCGTTTCGTTTATAAATTGAGAAACACCAACCTGCTTCAATAAAAAATAATTACAGAAATATGCTGCTGAAAACCCTAGTACAATATTAAGTTGCTGAATAGACACTAATTTCCCTCTACTTTTTGCAGGTGAAACCTCAGCAATATAAACTGGCGCTAAAACTAATGCTGCACCAAAAGCTGCACCACCAATCATTCTTGCAATAACCAACATGAGATAACTTGTTGCAAAAGCCGATAATAAAGCTGATAAGGCATACAAAAATGCCACACCAAGTAAAATGCGTTTTCTCCCCATCAAATCACTTAAGCTACCCGCTAAAAGCATGGCAAACATGGATGCAAATGAAGGCGAACTAACCACCCAACCTAATTGTACATCTGTTAAGTTAAATTGTGGTACAATAAACTTTATAACTCCTGAAACTACTGAAGCATCAAACCCAAAAAGGAAGCCGCCTATAGATACTACAAAAGCAATAAAAATGTGTTTTCTCGACATAAATATTAAATTTCTAAACGCTTTAATTAATTATTCTGATGGAAATTTCAATCCCGTTTGTTCCCTTACGGCATCAACAATTTCAATTAAATCTAAACTATTTTGGTGCGACCACAAGGCACTTTCAATTTGATTATTCCAGATACACTTATGACACTCTTCAATTTCATATGTAAATCCTTTTCCTAACGTTGGCAAAGCATAATCTACTTTATGATTATTTTTTATTAGGGAATAACTTTGTGCTTCATGCCAAATGGCATTCAAATTAATTCGCCCTTCTGTACCACTAATTGTTGCTACCATATTTGAAGGCGACACAAAACTACTATGTAAAATGGCCTGTGCATTGTTGTATTGTAAAACTATTGAAGTTTGTTTATCGGCACCATTTTCGTAAAAATTTCCAGCAGCCAGAACCTGTTTAGGCTTTCCTAGAATGGCATAGGCTAAAAACAAAGGGTATACACCCATTTCTAACAATGACCCTCCGCCATGTTTTAGCTCTATCATTCGTGGTGTTGGCATAGGAACATGAAAAGCAAAATCGGCATTTACATATTTTATTTCTCCTAATTCTTGTTGTTTGACTTTAAAAAGCGCTTCGGATATCGATGGGTTAAATCGTGTCCAGAAAGCTTCCATAAAAAACACCTTTTGGGCTTTTGAAACAGCAACCATCGCATTTGCTTCATTGGCATTTAAAGCTATTGGCTTTTCACAAAGAACATGTTTTCCGTGTTGCATCGCTTGAATGCTTAAAACAGCATGAGAGTCATGGGGTGTTGCTATGTAAATAATATCAATGTCATCATTATTAAACAAATCTTCATAATTCCCATAATAATTTTGGGCTTGAAAAATTTCAGCGAAAGCTTTGGCCTTTTCTAAACTTCTTGAAGCAACTGCATAAAGTTCGGCTTGCTCAACTAATAGCAAATCAGCACAAAACTGATGCGCTATATTGCCTAGACCGATGATACCCCATTTTATTTTTTTATCCTGTTTCAATGCTTAATTTTTTATATAAAACGGTATGTTTGCATTTCCTGCTTTATTTTTAGAATCGTATACATACGATAAAATGCGGTATGCTCCTGTTTCTTTTGGTGTTATGAATGTAAAATAACCTTCTTCTGAAGATACTATTTTCACAGCAATACGAGGTGGCTGGACTTCTTTTTCGCCACCTTGACTACGTTTATCGACTTCTTGAGCCACTTCCCAGGAGTAGTTTAATGTGTCCTTATTAGGGTCTGAAGCGAATACTTGTGCCGTGTATTCTGTATTTGGTTTCAAGTACACGTTATCTACAGCGTGTAAACTATTTAAAAGCAGACTATCCACACGTGGAGCTCTATTTTCAGGATAATTTCCTGTCCAAAGTTTTGTGAGGATATCTATATATTCTGTTTGTTTTCCGTCGGCATGATGCATCCCATACCATGTTGGGGTGCGCTCATGTTTTTGTCCCCAAACAAATGCAAAACCACCTAGACATTTCCCCGAAGTATTGTTTGCTAACCCCACCTTCATGCGGTGTTTTATACCATCGGCTTTAGGACCACTAGCTTCTTCAATTTCCCGATTCCATTCAGTTTTAGGCATTTCCCAGAATCCTTTTGGTCCAAATTCTGTAATCATATATGGTTTTTCTACATCTACCTCCTTCATACGTGCTTCAACATTTTCTAAATCGGCATATACTTGAACCGAAACGATATCTAATTGAGGTACACGTTCCAATGCTGTTTGTAAATGTTCTGGAATGACACCTGCGAATGTCATAGTAACAGGATGATTTATATCTGTTTCATGAATATAATCTACGATATCAGATATGGCATCATATACTTTAGGGTTTACTGTTTTTAAGGTTTCACCATCAGCTTCAAATAGCAAATTCAGTTCATTTCCCACCACCCAACACAATAAATTGGGGTGGCTTTTATAGGTTTCAACAATGCTTTTCACTTTTTCAAATTGATTAGCCACAGCTAACGAATCTTCATAATTAAATCCCCAGAGTTCCTTGCCCATACTAATGCCTAAAGCCACCATGACTCCCTGTTTTCTAGCAGCCTTTAAAATGGTATCTGCATATTTAGTAGACCAAGTTCTAATTGCGTTTGCACCTGTTTTTTTAAGGCTTTCTAAATTGGAATTATACTCAAAATTAAAGCCTATACCCTTAAGTTGAAAAAGGGAATCATTAACATAAAAATGACTTTGACCGTTAACCGATTTCACTTCAACTTTAGAAGACTGACTTCCATTCTCAACCTTTTCTGATTGATATTTACAGCTTATAAACGTTAAAATTATAAATACTATTAATATGATATTCTTCATTATTTTCGTTCTTCAATAACTTCTTCCGTAGAAAATTTATAACGCATATTTCTATACACGCAAACATCGGTAATATCCTCTGGCACGCCTTTTGGAACCGCTCTAAAATTAGATGAAATACGGTCTTTTTTAACTGGCATGACGCGATGAAAACAATGACCATGAAGTAAAATCACGGTTCCTTTTTTAGGCTGAAAAACAATCTGTCCATCAAGATCTTCATTAGGAACTCCAACAGGCAATACGCCTGCTTTATGCGATTTAGGCATGATTACAATAGCGCCTCCTGTTTCATCATTTATATCGTGTGTATAAACCAAACGGTTTAAATTAAACTTGGTTTTGTCTTCTGGCGGACAATCTTGATGCCACGCCTGACCTTTACTTCCCGCTTTAGAGAACATCATCATACAATACAAATTATCCCAACCGTCTTTTAATACAGCATCTGTAATAGCATTAAATTTTTCGTTTTTATCAATACCATCAAAATACGGTTGACCCTCACGGTATGGAAACCACGGAATAACTTCTACAGCCGATTTACTAATAAACTCGTTGGTGTGTTCCCAATTAGGATTTACACCAAAATGAGCTTGAATTAAGGCATTATATTCATCCATAAGCGCATCTTCAAAAAAATGCTCCAAAATGATATAACCTTCTTCCCAAAAGGATTTTATTGCGTTTTCAATGTCCATAATTTTAATTTTTGAACGTTACTCTTTTTGATAAACTCGAATATAATCGACAATTAAAAATGCTGGAAATTCTTCTGGAATTGGATTAACAGTTGGAAGATTTCCGCCAACAGATAATGCCAATACAAAATAGAATTTATCATTAAACGGATATGGTTGCCCGTTTGCTTCAGTAATGCTTGGTGTTAAAGTATGGTAAGGCACATCGTTAACCAACCAGGTTATTTTATCTTCTTCCCAAACAATAGAATACACATAATAGGCTTCGTTAAAAGGTTCGCCATTTTGCGACTTATAATGTTTAGAATTGTAACGATGATTATCTGGAAAATCGGTACCGTAATGTCCTGTACCCATAATATCGTTATGATCTTCCCCTAAATATTCCATAATATCGATTTCACCACCACTTGGCCAATACGCCCCTGGATTTTGGATATCGTAATTTTTATTCATCATAAATAAAGCCGTCCATGTACCAACAGGATTTGGCATAGCTGCACGAATATCTACACGTCCATACTGAAATTCATATAAATCATCGGTATGAATTCTTGATGATGTATATTTATGTCCTTCAATGTTTTCATTTTTGGCTTCAATAATAAGGTTTCCCGCATCGAAATACACATTGTCTTTCCGGTTGGTAAAATATTGCAATTCGCTATTCCCCCAGTAACATAAACTCGGACAACCATTTCCTAAATGAAATCCCCATTTATTAGTATCCAAATCATTGGATTCAAATTCGTCATTCCATTTTAGAGAATAACCACTGTAGTTCTTTGGGGCATCATAGCCTATTTTCGGAATATTTAACTGCGGAATACAAGCATCGCAATTGCCGCCACAATCAATTCCAGTTTCATCGCCATTCATAATTCCATCATCGCAAGTGGCGCAAGGTTCGCAATCGCCACCACAATCTACTCCTGTTTCTGTTCCGTTTTTAACCCCGTCAATACAAGAGGCTTTTATTTCGTAATGATCTTCATTTGAAGAGGAACAAGAGCAGAGAAACAGCAATAGAACACTATAAAAAACAGTAAACTTCATGTAATCTAGAATTTATTATTAAAAATAGAGGCTATTCAACAATGTAACAGCCTCTATAAACTAAAACTAATTAACAATCATAATGACTTATTTTGAAACAAATCCATTAAAACTTCTAACATAAAAAGTCGCTGCATCTTGATGATTTGATCCTCCTAACCTGATTCCAATTTGATCGTAAATTGAAGTACCAACAACTGGAGTTCCATCAAACTGAATAGTTTCCCATTCGCCTGTTTTAGTTAATACGCCTGTTAAAATTGTCCAAGTTTCCCAGAATGCAGAGTTGCTTTTATCTAGAAAAATCAACTCGACTGTTGGCGTTACATCACCATGAATTGTGCCCTCGGGTGTAAACACTTCAATAACAAAATTGGTTCCTGACTCAAAATTATATTTGGCATCGTTTACACCAAATTTATAATCTGAAAATCCATCAGAAATTAAACCTTCTGGACGGTTATAACGACTAACAATACCTTCTTTAGGTCCTGCTACACCAAAACTCATCATAGGTAAAGCGGCACCCTGATCTACATCTACATTATTTCCTGGATCGCTTGTTAAATCTAAGTTATAGCCCATATCATTATTGAATAATGCTTGCATAAATACGTCTTGACTAACTACAGCGAAATCTTTTACAAAGAAAGTCGCTCCTGTTTGATGATTCGAACCACCAATTCGTATGGCAATTTGGTCGTAATCTGTTTTTCCTACTAAGCTAGAACCATCAAACATAATTGTTTCCCATTCTCCAGTTTTGGTTAACACACCAGATAAAATCGTCCAGGTTTCCCAAAAAGCAGGATTATCTC
Source organism: Tamlana sp. I1 (assembly GCF_015355625.1). GTDB lineage: Bacteria > Bacteroidota > Bacteroidia > Flavobacteriales > Flavobacteriaceae > Pseudotamlana. The sequence goes on along the minus strand of NZ_JACLAF010000001.1, from coordinate 113,585 downwards.
TATCTAAAAAGATGAGTTCAACTTGAGCGGTTACATCACCAGTTATTACTTCTGAAGGTGTGAATACAGAAACTTCAAACTGGTTTAAATTATCGAAGTTATACTTACCTGTTTCGCTTATCGCGAATTTGTAATCTGAAAAGCCATCAGAAATTAAACCCTCTGGTCTATTATAACGTCCTACCATTCTAGTAGCATCTACAGGATCTGCAACACCAAACGTCATCATTGGTAAAGCGGCACCTTGATCTACATTAACATTATTTCCAGGATCACCATCAATAACACCCACACTAGTATCTTCAGACTCAAATGTGTGGAACATCGGGTTACCTAGTGCCATATAATTATGGTAACTTACTATTGCTTGATCTACAGCAACAGCACAAGGCTCGCAATTTGGCCCGCCACAATCGACTTCGGTTTCACCATTATTTTTAATACCATCGTCACAGGTTTCTGGACATGCATCACAATCTGGTCCACCGCAATCTACACCTGTTTCATTTCCATTTTGAATACCATCATCGCAAGTGGCACATGGCTGACAATCGCCACCGCAATCCACACCTGTTTCTATACCATTCATGGCACCATCAAAACAAGTTTCTGGTAATTTATTAATATCGTCGTCTACACACGATTGCATTAGCCCCATAGCCCCTACCAATAGGATAACTGCAAAAGCATACTTAATTTTTGTTATTGTATTTTTCATAATTCTGAATGGTTTCATTATTAGTATTTGTTTAGTTAATAGCCTGGGTTTTGTGTTATTACACCAACACTCTGATCGATTTCCAGTTGTGGAATGGGTAATAATTCATCTCGACCTGTAGTAAATCCTTTTTCGGATAATACTGTTGAAGCATCACCCCAACGTACTAAATCTGAAAATCGATCTAGGCCTTCAAAAGATAACTCTGCTCTACGGTTATACTTAATATCGTTCATGGTATAACCACTAGATAATGGTAATCCTGCTCGAGAAATAACTTGACCTAAAGCGGCATCTCCTGCGCCTGGACCATTTAACATGATTTGAGCTTCCGCTTTAATTAATAACACATCGGCAAAGCGCAAAATCAAATCGTTTATATCACATTGCTGTGTATTTCCGGTAGCATTTAATCGCGCTATTTCATCAGGTGTTAAATAATATTTACGCTGAATAGCGCCCACATTAGGAAACGACACTGCTATAATTTGGGTTTGAGCTCCTGTAAGACCCTCTTGAGGTTCACCGCCAACAACTAGAGTTCCCAGTTTACGTTTATCATTTGCTACAAAAAAATCGACAAACTCTTTGGTAGGCAACATGTTATTCCAAGTAGAATTAACACCACCAATTCCTCCTGCCATTTGGTAAATTCCAGAACCTTGCATTTCTGAAGTTTCTGCGGCAGACTCGAACCCTAATCCAGATAATCCCTGAGTATAAGGCACTTCCAGAATGGTTTCATTTCGGTGTCCTTCTGTTGATAATCTAAAATTATCTACAAACTCGCTTTCTAGAGTATAACCGCTAACCATATTAGCATAATCTATAGCCTTACTATAATCCTTTTTATAAAGGGATACTTTTGCAAGTAAAGCGTAAGCTGCTCCTTGAGTTGCCTCATATTTTTCTGAAGGATTGTTATCTAAATCTGAAACAGCCTCTAACAAATCTGAAATAATTTGATCGTAAACCACATTAACAGAATCTGGTCTTGGCAAGGCCGTTGCCTGATTTAAATTGGTTACAGCTTCTAATCGAATTGGAACTGCTCCGAAATTTTTGGCTAATTCAAAATAAAAATAGGCTCTAAAAAATTTTGATTGTGCAATTAGGTTTTTCCGCAATGTTTCATTAGAAAATCCTTGATAATTAGTTAAATTTTCAATGGAAGCATTTGCTCTATTTATCCCTTTAAACCACTTAGACCAAAAGGCATACACGCTAGGCTGACTAGGTGTTATGGTTGAAAATTGATTAAAATCTCGACCCGAAATCCAGTTTACAGGATTTTTTTCTGAAACCGCATTTCCGCCGCGTATATCTTGAAACATGATTCCAAACGTATGCGAATTGGCAGACGGACTATTAGAACTTTGCCATTTTAAAACATCTTTTACATTATATGCTATTTCAATCACATCATTTTCTGATAAATCTAAGGTTGTTGTAGAGTCTTTTTGTACAACATCCACATCGCAAGATCCCATAGTAATTGCGCTAATACTAAATAATGCAGTAATGAATAATCGGTTATAATTTACTTTTCTCATATCTTATATTTTATTAGTATTCAAATTGAAAACCCAACATAAACGTTGTTGGTTGTGGATAAAATCCTCTATCAATTCCGACATCTAAGGCCGAGTTAGGATTATCTGAAGCTGGGCCAATTTCAGGATCACCACCTTTATAATTCGTTATTGTCCAAAGGTTTTGACCTTGAATAAAAATGCGCAATTGCTCTAATCCAACCTGTTCGGCAGCTTGTTTAAAAGAGTAGCCAAGCGTTACATTTTTTAATTTAGCGAAAGACCCATCTTTTACATAAAAATCGGACACTTCGCCTTGCGAGCCAGCTAAACCAGATAATACAGGTCTTAAACCATAGGTTAAATAATCTCTAGAACGGTTAGAAAATGGTACCGCTGAATTATAACGAGCATCGAAAATATCATTTCCTGTCGCGCCATATAAATTTGCGTTTAAATCGAATCCTCGATACGATGCGCTAATTAGCAAACCATAGGTAACATCGGGGTAAGGATTTCCAATAATAGTTCGGTCGTCTAAATCTGTAATTGAAGCACCATTACTTCCAACGCTATTAACAACGCCATCACCATCTAAATCTTTAAAAATTAATTCGCCGCGATTATTAATATAATCGACTTTATAACCATAAAAAGAAGAGATTCCATAACCGCCTAAAGTATTGGTTACAGGGGTTCCAAACTGTCGTAAATTACCTCCCGTTAACGACCCCGGTGGAATACTAGGATCTGCCTCGAATGTGTTTTTGTTAAAACCAACATTAGCACTTGCGCTCCATGAAAAACCACCAACTTCTTTCGCAATAGAACGGAAACTTAATAAGGCTTCAAAACCTTCATTTTTCACCCCTCCAGCATTTTGAAATGTTTCTCCTGGTGCACCAGAACTTAATTGAGGTGGCAATTCTAATAAAATATCATTTGTGTTTTTAATGTAATAATCTAAGGTTAATCCCAATTTATTATTGAAAGCATTTAAATCCAATCCTATATTAGTTTGTTCGATTTCCTCCCATTTTATGTCTGGATTCCCCAATCGTGAAATTTCAAAATCATCATTATAAACGGTATTGTATTCGTCCTCTCGTATATTATCTACTCCATTAATACCCCAACTTGCTCGTAATTTTAATAGGTTAATAGCATCAGAATCTTTTAAAAATGATTCCTGAGAAATAACCCATCCTGCAGATACTGCTGGAAAATATCCAGTTTGGTTATTTGGTCCAAATTTTGAAGATTTATCAGCTCGAATAGAAGCTGTGAATAAATACTTTTCATCGAAATCGTAAATTGCTCTTGCATAGATTGAGAATAATTTTGATTCATTACTCGATGTTGTAAATCCGTTTGTTTGATCTGCTGGATTTAAAATGGTAACAACACTGGCTTGATCTAAAGAAGCCTTATCGAAAGTATTCTCTGTTAAGTTATTCCCCTGTCTAAACAAAGCAGTCCCTTGATCGTGTTGGTAGGAAGTACCAATCAATCCTCTTAAATGGTTTTTGCCTATATTTTTAAAAGTATACTCTGCGTTGGCATCAAAATTATCGATATCTCTTGTCCATTCATTTTGATTTAACTGATTGCCAATTAAAACAAAATAATACTGCTCATCGGTAATAGGTGTTCCTGCGAAATCTGGCTGAAACGCTTTAAATGTTGCTTTTGAAGAAAACCGAGAATACGAACCAACAACCCTTAAATTATCAAGAGGATCCCATTTAATATTACCGCCGTATTGTTGAACATCTGTGGTTTGTAATTGATCGGCTGCCATTAACATAAACAACGGCGATGTATAAATATTCATTGAGTTTAATAAAACACCATTCGAATAGACTTGATTATTTGCATTTGGTCCACCTGTTCCAAAACTCGGATTTATTGGCACGCCCTTATCATCATAGGCTTGATAAATAGGAGCTACAGCATTGGCCGCTGTAACAATTCCAATACCATTTGTTTCGTTGTTTTCATTTTCTAAAACCCTTTTCTGATCCATACCTACAAGGTCTGCATTCGCGCTAACAGTTAGGTTTTTAAGGATGTCGAAATCTAAATTTAAATGAATGTTCTTCCTTTCAAAATTAGATTTATCGGGACCGCCAACAACACCGCCTTGCTCAAAAAAGCCTGCTGAAACACCCCACGAATAGGTCTCGCCACCATCTGATACAGAAGCATGTAAATTTTGAATAGGTGCATTATCAGCAAAAATTAAATCTTGCCAATCTGTATCCGGCAAAGCATCTTGGAAAGCTGTTACCTCTCCAATCGTATTAAAAACCGCTGGACGGTACTGTTCTCCAAATGTATTAGCGTACTGTAACGCGCTCTTATAAAAGAATGTGTATTCATCTCTATTCATTAAATCGGATTCTCTTCTCACATTTTGAAAACCGTAATAACCTTCTATAGTTGCCTTAAAGCGATCCATATTACGAACCCCTTTTTTCGTTTCTACGAGTACGACTCCACTACCACCACGCGCTCCATAAACAGCAACTGCTGCTGCATCTTTAAGAATATTAATGGTTGCAATATCTCCTGCATTTAGATGCTGAAGATTTGGTACCTGAAACCCATCGACTAAATACAAGGGGTCTGCACTATTTGGCGTAGACACCCCTCTTACTCGAACAGCTAATGGCGCTCCTGGTGACCCTGAATTTTGAGCAACTACAACCCCAGGCATGGTACCTTGTAAGGCTGCTTCTGGTCTTGTAATAGATAATTCCTTAATTTCCTCAGAGGACACTTTAGCTATAGCGGTAGAGACTGTACGCTTGTTTTGGGTTTGACCAAGACCAATAATTACGACTTCATCTAGAGTTGCGGCGTCTTCAACCAAAACAACATCTACTTTATCTCTCCCATTTACCATAAACTCTTGAGTTTTAAATCCCAAATAACTGCAAGTAATCACAGCATTGGGTGGTACGTTTTCAAGAATGTACTGTCCCTCAAAATCTGTTTGAGTACCCTGTAAAGTGCCTTTAATTACAATATTAACACCAGGCAGTGGTTGAGAATCGCTTGTAATTGTTCCAGAAAGTGTCTGGGAAAAAGCATTAGCAGCAAACAAGAACGTTGCCGATAACACGATTTTAAACAAATAGTTCTTCATAGTTTAGTTAGTTTGAATGTTTATCAATAAAACACCAAGTATTTTATTTTATCAACAAATTAGTTGAAACAAAACTACCTTTTATTCGAGTATTCCCTAAAAAATTTCACAAACACGCAATTTTTTAACCAAACAAAAAGATTAACAAAACAAGCCGTAAAACATCAAGTCCAAATACTGATAAACACAGACATAGCTTGACCTTATAGGCTTTTCAAAAAAATTAAATTTAAACAGAAATGAAGCTACACAAACCTTTACGTAAATTTTTAAATATTTACTTCTACAGAAGTCATTTCACAAAAAAAACCTTATTATAATTTAATTTCAAATCTGTTTTTGAAGAAAGAAGAAATCAATACAGTACAATCACTCTCAAAAGGTAAAATACAACTAATATTGGGTAAGTCCTTTTAGAGAAAATTGTCGTTAATTTTGCTACTTTGAAGATTACTTTTTAACTTCAACTAAATGAGAACTCTTATTAAAATCACTGTAGGTTTATACTGTATATTAGCGTCTTTTCAAGCCTTTGCGCAACAAAAACAAGCGCATTAAGTGTCGATTCTCCTAATGAAGTAAAGTCATTTATTTACCCAAACCCTTCCGATAACAACATACATTTTAGCTAAACAGAAGCATGGGAAATTACCAATATTATAGAAAAAAAGGTTTTAAGAGGTCGTGACAAAACAGCTAATATTAGTTTTCTACCTAGCGGTTTATATTTAGTAAATCAAGGACTTGTGGTATTTAAATTGATAGTTAAATAAAGAAAGCTCTTTAAATGCAGAAACAGAATTCATAAATTAGTTGATTATAGATTGATTGATTTAATTTTTATGAATTTTAAGTCGTTAACAATATTTATAAAATATTGCTACTTTAGCACAAATAGTTTAGGCGTTTTTTTTCTGATTTAAACTACGTTCAGAAGTATATTCACACTTATTCGTCACAACAAAATCATACGAATCTTAAACACATTTATGTAAAAATATGGAGAAAAAAATGCTTAGTTTATTAAATATCATAAGCTTAATTTTAGTTTGTTGGATACAATTAAAACTATTTCCTCTAATCGAAGTTTCAAATGAGAGGTTTGATGTCAATGGCATAAATAATATTGTGCTTACATTATCTTATGGGATAATCACCAGTACCATATTTTATATAATTGTCGTTCTTATTCCTAATCAAAAACGTAAAAAAACAACTAAACTAGTCATTCAAAGACATATCAATTTAATTACGGATAAACTTACAGTTATTTTCCTCTACTTGTATAAAAAGAACAACAATAAAATTGAAGAACTACATATCGAAAAATTTTCAATTTCAACTTTTGGAAAAACCGTAATCTACCCCAATTAACCAATGAACTTTGTTTGTCAAAGAGAACGTGACTCAGGAGAATGGAATGGAATTAGCACTGGAGCCATATACCTCAAAAAGTACTTAACAAACGAAATAGAACAAATTGTAAAATCAATAGACAGTATATTAAATAACCCTACTATTTCAAGTCAAAATGATGACTTTATCAAATCGCTTATTGAAATACGTGAATCCTGGTTTTTTACCGTAATAAACACTTTTAAAGACTTAAATAATAATTCTACTGGAATTCAATTTCATAATGACGCAGAATACTTACTTTATAAAGAGTATCTGTCGGTAAGAAAGTATTCGGACAAAAGAGGGTTTACTTTAAAATAATTATACACAGCAAGGTTTTCATTCTCATTACCATTACTTAAAGAATAAAAACTTAATCATTGAGAAACCAGACAATAAATTGATATACAATATATTTAAAAGTAAATTAAACATATTTATTGTTTAACCAGATTCTTATAATAAACATTGTTACTTTAGCATAAACAGCAATGGACGTAACTTCTTATTTATGCTGATTTTCCTGCGGAAAATCTAGCTCATAAATCGCAATGTTTATTTTACGAGGCTGATAACTTACTGTTTCAATTCAAATTCCTTATTTCATTACAATACAATTAACTATATTTAAAGCTAAATATTTTTTTAATGAAAACTGCTACGCTCCGATTATTAATTCCTGTTTTTTGTTTCATTGTTACACTGTCTTCAAACGCTCAAGAAAAGGCTTCAGCTGAATTACCTTCACTTAAAAACAAACATGTCATTTTAGTTTATGGTGGTTGGGAAGGCCATCAGCCAAAAGCTTCAGCAGAAAAAATTCAAGAATGGCTTTTAAAGGAAGGCGCTCAAGTGACTTTAAGTGATTCTTTGGGAGTTTATACACAAACCGAAATTATGAAACATGCCGATTTGATTATTCAGCATTGGACCATGGGCGAAATTTCAAACACTCAAATTAAAGCGCTTGAAAATGCTGTTAAAAACGGTGTTGGTTTAGCTGGTTTTCACGGCGGATTGGGCGATGCGTTTAGAAACAATACAGAATACCAATATATGATTGGAGGCCAGTTTGTAAAACACCCAGGCGGTAAAGTTGATTACAAAGTAACAATTGCTGATAACATTAATCCAATTACCAAAGGCCTTAAAGACTTTAAAGTTTCGCATACCGAGCAATACTATATGCACATGGACCCTAAAGTGAATGTATTGGCAACTACCACATTTTCGGGCGCACATGATAGTTGGATAAAAGGTGTTGTCATGCCCGTTTGTTGGACCACCCAATACGGAAAAGGAAAGGTGTTCTATTTATCGATAGGCCACCAACCTTCCGATTTAGACACTTACGAAACAAGACAGTTATTAATTCGTGGTTTTCGCTGGGCCTGTAAATAAATTTAAGCTCGAATTATTCAATCAAACCTTAACACTTAATTCCAAAAGCGAAGCCATCTTGAAACTAAAGCAAAGCGGTCATAACTCATAACTCATAACTCTTGACTCTCAACTCCCAACTCCCGTCTCAAAAAAAACCTACAACTCTAAAATTTCAATATTTCTAAAGGCTACAGGATGACTTTCACTTTGTAAAGAAATAAAGCCCTTTTTAAGCGATTTTCCTTGTTGTTGTTCCCAATAATCAGCTCTTCCAGAATCTGCTACGCCACCACCGCCAATTTGTGGTTTAGTGTATGACATGACCGTTTTTCCATTAATTTTATGAGTTATTAAAGAATCGTTTAGAACCGTAATTTCTAAAGTTACCCATTGATTGCCGTTATATGTTTCTGAACTTGAATTGACACAATGGTCGGTAACCCGTTTTTCATCAATTACCACATCTGTTCCTGGTGTGCATAAATTTCCTGTTGGCCGTTCTCCTGAACTTAAACCACCTAACAACTGTACTTCTAAGCACACAGGGAAATTTTGATTTAACCCCATGTTTTTCGGGTTTTCACAGTGAATCATCACCCCACTATTTCGGGTTGCCCAGTCCGCCCCACCTTCAATCTGATTGCCAGTAAATTGATATTGAAGTCTGAGTTTATAATTAGAAAATTCTTGATTATAAAAAATATGTCCGAAGGCATCATTAAACGATTCATATAAATCATAATTTACCTTAAGCACTCCGTTTTCCAACCTAAAGGTGTTTTTATAATTTTCGCCAGCAGGATGTCCTTTTATTTTAACGGTCCAATTTTTTAAAGTTGAATCTTGCAATAAATTCACCCAACCGGATTCTGAAACCTTTTTTCTTCCGTCTGATTTTTACAGTTAGTGAAGCAAAAAATCAACAATAAAAAAACAATGTATTTTGAAATCTTCATCATAACGACCACGCTTTTCCTTTTGAAGCTTCTTCCACAGAAATACAACCACGATAAACGCCCGGAATAGGATCGTACGTCAAAATATTTTCACCAACTTCTTCTGAAGTACAATAGCCAAACAGGGCATAATAGCGTACAGCTAGTAAAAAATTATATACCATATAACGATCTGTATTTTTGGCATCAATAGTATCAACCGAAGCTTTTTGCTCTTGCAGCACCAAGTGTTCTTCAGCTTCAGGAAGGTTGAAATAAGACTCTAATAGCTTTTCAAAATCTTTCTTTTCTCCATTTAAAACTTCCGTATTAAACTCTGTTTTAAATTTTTCAGCAAAAACCATAGCACCTTTTTTAAACGACTGCTTAATGTGATCTTCTTCAATTTCTGCATACATCATGTCTAAAAACTGAGGCACATTTACAGCCAAAGCCCCAGGGATTTCGGTTGCTGGCAAAATGATGTCTAGCAATTGTGTTACCATATATTTTTCTTCATCGGACAAAAACAAAGGGGTCCAGGTCGAATCTGGTTTTGATGAGCACGAACTAACCATATTTAAAATGGTTGGCATGGCTACCGTATAACCAAGCCCCATACACAAATTTTTTAATGCGATTCTTCTATCCATAATCTTAACTCATTTTATTCTTTTTAAAAGCTTCTGCAGCATGATTTGCTGCTCTTGCTGTTATTGCCATATAGGTTAAAGACGGATTTTGGCATGCCGAAGAGGTCATACATGCTCCATCGGTAACATAAACATTAGGTACGGCATGAATTTGATTATTTTCATTTAACACCGAAGTCTTAGGGTCACGCCCCATTCTTGCTGTACCCATTTCATGAATACAAGCACCAGGAACTGCTTTTCCCATATGCCCATGCACATTTTTATAACCCGCCGCTTTAAGCATAGCAACTGCCTGATCCATCATATCTTGTCGCATGTTTTCTTCGTTTTCTTTAAACTCGGCATCAACATCAATGGTTGGTAAGCCCCATTGGTCTAATTTTTCATAATTTAAAGTTATTTTATTATCGTGATACGGCAAGCATTCGCCAAAACCGCTCATACCAATGAACCAAGGTCCTGGTTTTAACGCCTCTTCCTTTAATTTTTTACCATAACTTAATTCGGAAATTAAATGGGTCCAATCGGTACGACTAGCACCGCCTTGATACCCAAAACCTCTGATATAATTTTTCTTAGCCGTAGCAGCATCGCCTAAATTTTGAAAACGCGGAATATAAAATCCATTTGGACGACGTCCCTTATAATATTTATCTTCAAAACCATCTACTTGTGCCGAAGCACCTACCTGATAATGATGATCCATAAGATTATGTCCGAGTTCTCCGCTATCATTCCCCAAACCATTTGGAAATCGTTTGGATTTAGATTGTAAAAGGATGGATCCTGTTGCTAATGTTGAAGCACAATTAAAAATGATTGAAGCTTTAAAAAAGAATTTTTCATGCGTTTCAGAATCAATAACTTTTACGCCTGAAGCCAATCCGGTGCTTTCATCGTACACAATTTCGTAGGCTATAGAATTAGGTCGTAAATGCAAATTTCCTGTACGTTCGGCAGCGGGTAAAGTTGATGAATTACTACTAAAATACCCTCCAAAGGGACAACCACGAATGCATCTATTTCGATACTGGCAATTGGAACGCCCTTCGTGCATGGCGTTTCCGGTAAGATGCGCCACACGACCAATGGTTAATAACCTGTTGTCTTTAAAATTTTTAGGTAGGGTTTTCTGAAATTCTTCCTCGACACAATTAAGCTCCATAGGTTCGGAAAACTGACCATCGGGCAAATGCGGAAGCCCTAAGTTTTTGCCCGATACTCCTATAAAAGTTTCAACTTTGTCGTACCAAGGCGAAATATCTTTATAGCGAATGGGCCAATCAACGCCATGTCCATCTTTTTTATTCGCTTCAAAATCTAAATCACTTAATCGATAAGTTTGTTTTCCCCACATAATTGAGCGTCCGCCAACATGGTACCCCCGTAACCAATCGAAAGGTTTCACCTCATTATAAGGATGTTTTAAATCATCAACAAACCAATGCCTACTCTCTGGCTTGGTTAAACCACCACCCCAAAGTCTGCTTTGCACCTTTTGATTAGCCAATTCTTTATCCGACTGCATACCTCTATGCTTCAAATCCCAAGGATCCATATACATGGTTGGATAATCTTCAATATGCTTCACCATGCGACCACGATCTAAAACCAATGTTTTCAAGCCGTTTTCGCATAATTCCTTAGCAGCCCAGCCGCCGCTTATCCCCGTACCAATTACAATGGCATCATAAACTGTCGGGTACTCGGTAATCCCAGCTTCTTTCATTTTAATTATTTATTGTTATGGCTTACTACAGGAAATTAAATAATCAACAAAACATCCTGCAAAAACTTATTAAATTACTAAATAAACTCATAATTAATGGAAAAATAATTATTTTGCAGAATAATCATGTTTAAATTATTTCAGTGAAAATAAACACACATAAAATCCAACCCTATAAAGCAGATGGCATTACGTATCAAGCAGACACTTGCATACCACTTATAGACGCCGCTAAACGCAATAAAGTGAAATTTAAAGCATTAGCACGACACACTTACCCTGGAGACCGTTTGGACGAACACACTTTAGGCCTTAACAGCATAGGCTATTGGGATGCCAACGAACCACAAGATTGGGGTCTTGATTGGCATAGAAATGAAGGCATTGAATTTCATTTTTTAGAGTCTGGTACCATGCCATATTCTCAAGAAAACAAAGAGACCATCTTAACACCCAACCAACTTACCATTACACGCCCATGGGAAGCCCATAAAGTTGGAAATCCCAATATTGGCATGGGTAAATTTTATTGGGTTATAATCGATTTAGGCGTTCGCCGACCACACCAAAACTGGGTTTGGCCAGACTGGATTACCTTAACCGACAAAGATTTAGACAGGCTAACTGCTATTTTAAGGAAAAATGAAAAATCCATATTAAAAACCAATCTACGTGTTCGAGATTGTTTTGCGCGCATACAAAAAATTGTAGATACCGATATAAATGGCAGTAACGCTTCCAAAATTAGACTCCAAATTAACTACCTCCTCATTTTATTATTAGATTTATTAGATACTAATGACATTGTTTTAAATGAATCCTTAACAGATAGCTCCAGAAGCGTCGCTTTCTTTTTAAAAGAATTAGAAAAAAAACTTTCTGAAAATTGGACTATCGATCGTATGGCACAGTCTTCAGGCGTTGGCCTTACTCGTTTTACCCACCACTGTAAACAACTAACCAACTTAACCCCCATGCGCTATTTAACCATGAAACGTCTAGAAATGTCTAAAGACATTTTAATTAAAGACCCGACACTTTCTATTGCTGAAGTCGCCTATATGTGTGGTTTTACAACCAGTCAATATTACTCTACGATATTTAAAAAACATGAAAAATGTACACCAAATGCATATCGAATGAAACATAATATTGAAAATTTTCAGTTTTTGTAATTATAAATTGAAACAAACTCTATTTTGTATAAATTCTTTCACTGAATAATTATACACAGTTTTAAAAAATCATTTTTTTATTTTCACAATATCTGACGGTCTATTTGACTACTAAACAAGATATTATGAAACGCCGTAACTTTATTTCAAAATCTGTTGGAGCAGCCACTGCCTTAACGCTACTGGGTTTAAGCGCATGCAAAGATAAATCCAATACAAAAAGTGATTCCCAAAACATAAATCACAGTAAAACCAACCCCTTATTTTTTAAACTTTCCTTAGCGCAATGGTCTCTGCACCGTGCATTATTTAACAAGGAGATGCAGCATTTAGATTTCGCTGCCAAAGCAAGACAATTTAATTTTGAAGGTTTAGAATATGTGAATGCCTTTTTTCACGATAAAGCGAATGATAAAGCTTTTCTAAGTGAAATGAACTCGCGAGCAAACTCTGAAGGCTTACAAAATGTATTAATCATGATTGATGGTGAAGGTGCTTTAGCCGATCAAGACAACGCAAAACGACTTCAAGCCATAGAAAATCATTATAAATGGGTGGAAGCTGCTCATTATTTAGGCTGCCATGCCATTCGCGTTAATCTTGCCGGAGGTGTACATGCTGATGAAGCTGCTAAAGCAAGTCTAGATTCTTTATCAAAACTTTCAGATTTCGCAGCAGGTTCAAATATTAATATTTTGGTTGAAAACCACGGTGGTTTTTCGTCTAACGGCGCTTGGATGGATCAGGTTTTTTCAAAAGTTAAAAACAAAAACTGCGGCACACTTCCAGACTTTGGAAACTTCTGTATTGAAAAAGATAACAATGGGCATTGTATTGAAGCCTACGATAAATTTCAAGGCATTAAAGATTTACTGCCTTACGCCAAAGCCATAAGCGCAAAGTCATACGATTTTAATGATGAAGGTGATGAAACACAAATCGATTATTATAAAACCATCAAACTAATTAAAGACTCGGGCTACAATGGATTTATTGGTGTTGAATATGAAGGCAAAAACACTTCAGAAGAAAAAGGCATCATACTTACTAGAGATTTGCTAATACGCGCAGGAACACAGGTTTCCTAACCAATACAAAACCAAACTAAACCACTACATATGCAGGATATTAATAAAAAACACCTTTTTATAGCAAGTTGCCTTGCTTTAATTACCACCGCCATGACCTTTGCAATACGCGCCCGTCTAGAAACGGTTTTCGGACCAGAAGGCGTTGGTTTAACTTTAGAACAAATTGGATACGCCTTTACGCCGGCCTTTTTTGGTTTTACTTTGGCCATGCTATTTGGAGGTCCTTTAGTAGATTTTTTAGGCATTAAAAAAATTACATGGATTGCCTTTTTTACACATATAATTGGGATAATCTGGACCATTATGGCAAGTTCCATGACCTCTTTATTTCTTGCCACCCTATTTGTTGGCATAGGAAACGGTATGGTTGAGGCTGCTTTAAATCCTCTTGTTGCCTCGATGTATTCCGATAAAAAAACTAAAATGTTAAACCGGTTTCACGTTTGGTTTCCTGGAGGCATCGTTATTGGATCGCTTGTAGGTTGGTTGGTTATGGACGTTCTAGGCTTAAGTTGGCAGATTATGGTGGCCACTTTATTTATACCAACCATTATGTATGGGCTTCTATTTTTTAATCAAAAATTCCCTGTTACAGAACGCGTTAAACTAGGCATAAGCACAAAAAGCATGTTTCAAAGCTTAGGAAAACCATTATTCATATTTATGGTATGTTGCATGTTTTTAACCGCTGCATCCGAATTAGGCACCACACAACGCATTGAATCTTTATTAAAACAATCGGTAGAAGTTCCGTTACTTGTTTTAGCGTTTATCAACGGTATTATGGCTTTAGGCCGTTTGTTTGCAGGCCCTATAGTTCATAAATTAAAACCTGCAGGTATGTTGCTGTTTTCTGCAATTTTCACTTTTATTGGTTTGTGGCTACTCACCGTTACTAGCGGGGGCATGACTTTTATTGCTGCTGCTGTTTTTGCCGTAGGAGTTACCTTTTTCTGGCCAACCATGTTGGGTTTTGTTGCCGAATATTTACCAGAAACAGGCGCTCTTGGCCTATCCATCATGGGCGGAGCTGGCATGTTTTCGGTATCACTTGTACTTCCCGTTATGGGAAATCTTATGGACAACGCCAGTGCTACCGAAGCCCTACGCACCATGTCTATTTTACCAGCTCTATTAATTTTAGCTTTTTTAGGACTGAATATTTATATGAATAAAAGAAACCAAGCAGAAGCAGAAGCAGAAACTGTATTAGAATAAACAATATGGAAAGAAAATTAAGAATGGGAATGGTTGGCGGTGGTGCCGATTCCTTTATTGGCGATGTACACCGAAAAGCATCGGCAATAGATGGCATGATTGAATTGGTTTGTGGTGCGTTTAGCAGTAACCCTGAAAAATCGATCGCCTCTGGCAAAGCTTTATTTCTACCTACAGAACGCTGTTACGGAAGTTTTGAAGAGATGATTTTAAAAGAAAAAGAACGTCCAGAACAGGATCGCATGGATTTTGTTGCCATTGTTACGCCCAATCACATGCATTTTCCGCCTGCTAAAATGGCTTTAGAAAATGGTTTTCATGTCGTTTGCGACAAGCCAATAAGTTTAACCTTAGATGAAGCCATCACTTTAGAAAAAATTATCGCGAAAAGCGGAAAACTATTTGCCTTAACCCACAATTACACAGGACATCCTTTAGTAAAACAAGCTAAAGCTATGGTTGCTCAAGGCGATTTAGGAAATATTAGAAAAATACAAGTACAGTATTTACAAGGCTGGTTGGCCACTTCGGTTGAAAAAACAGGGCAAAAACAGGCCTCTTGGCGCGTCGATCCAAAACGCTCTGGTATTGGAGGCGCTTTAGGCGATATTGGCACCCATGCCGAAAATTTAGTGGAATATATTACAGGTTTAAAAATTAAAGAACTCGCTGCCGATTTAGGCAAATTTGGTGACGGACGTGTTTTAGACGACGATGGCAATATGCTGCTTCGCATGGAAAACGGCGCCAAGGGTACCATGTCTATTTCGCAAATCGCTTTGGGCGAAGAAAACAATTTAGCCATTAAAGTTTATGGAGACAAAGGCAGCCTAGAATGGCGCCAAGAAAACCCCAATCAATTAATAACACATAAACTGAATGCGCCAATAAAAATATTCACCACAAACGGCCCTGATTTGTATCCTGAAGCAGTGCAAGTATGCCGAATTCCAGCCGGGCATCCCGAAGGGTATTTGGAAGCATTCGCTACCATTTATAAAAATTTCGCCACACATCTTATGGCGGTTTTAGATGGCAAAAACATAAAAAAACCAGATTACCCAACGGTTAAAGATGGTATTCGTGGCATGCAATTTATTTATGCAGCCGTAGATAGCGACCGCCATAACGCAGCATGGACAAAATTAGACTAGCACAAAAGAGATAGCTTATGAAAACAATAAAAGGACCAGCCCTATTTTTAGCGCAATTTGCAGGAAGCGATGCCCCATTTAATAGCCTTGAAGGCATGTGTAAATGGGCTGCAGATCTGGGCTATAAAGGCATTCAAATTCCTACTTGGGAATCTAGATTAATCGATATTGACACCGCTGCCGAAAGTCAGACTTATTGCGAGGATTTAAAAGCCAGAGTGCATGCATACGGATTAGAAATCACCGAATTATCCACTCATTTACAAGGTCAGTTAGTTGCCGTAAACCCTGCTTACGACACTCTGTTTGATGGTTTCGCTCCAGATGCCGTTAAAAATAATCCCAAAGCACGCACAAAATGGGCTATTGATACCCTAAAAAAGGCAGGAACCGCAAGCGGACGATTGGGACTAAAATCGCATGCAACATTTTCGGGAGCTTTATTATGGCATACGGTTTACCCCTGGCCACAACGCCCGAATGGCTTGGTAGAAATGGGCTTCGAAGCTTTAGCGGAGCGTTGGTTACCAATTCTGAATCATTTTGACGAACATGGTGTAGATGTTTGTTACGAACTTCATCCGGGAGAAGATTTGCACGACGGCGTATCATTCGAACGTTTTTTGGAAGCTACCAATAATCATAAACGCGCCAATATATTGTACGACCCGAGTCATTTTGTATTGCAACAACTCGATTACTTAGCGTTTATCGACCATTATCACGAACGTATTAAAGCCTTTCATGTTAAAGATGCAGAATTTAATCCCACAGGAAAACAAGGGGTTTACGGCGGATATTCCAATTGGAAAGACCGCGCAGGACGCTTTAGATCCTTAGGGGATGGGCAAGTTGATTTTAAAAGTATTTTTTCTAAACTAACAACTTACAACTGCGATGTTTGGGCAGTTATGGAATGGGAATGCTGTATAAAATCTTCGGAACAAGGAGCTAGAGAAGGCGCTCCTTTTATTCAAAATCATATTATTGAAGCCGCAGAACGCAGTTTTGATGATTTTGCTGGTGGCGAAACAGACAGCAAGCATTTAAAATCCATTTTAGGTTTATAACTCATGAAGAAATTCAGTCTTAGTCTTTTAATCTGCTTCATTTTAATGGCCTGTTCAGGCTCTGTAAAAAAAGAAAACACCATCCCGTTAAAGGAACCAACCGACCCCAAAGACACAGAAATTTGGAGTCCTGCACCCCCTACGGTAAATCCTGTTAGCCAAAATGGCGCGCCTAGTGATGCTATTGTTCTTTTTGACGGAACCAATTTTGATGAATGGGTTTCCGCCGAAGGCAGCGAAGCGATTAATTGGAAAATTAACCAAGCCGAAAAAAGCATGACCATTATTCCAGATAGTAGTTCTGGCAGCATTAAAACCAAACGTGATTTTGGAAGCGTACAACTGCATTTAGAGTGGAAATCGCCATCTATTATTGATGGCGACGGACAAAACCGAGGCAATAGCGGTGTATTTCTTCAAAGTAAATACGAGGTTCAAATATTAGATAATAACAATAACGAAACTTATGTAAATGGTCAAGTAGGTGCGATATACAAACAAGCCATTCCATTAGCAAAAGCTTCTGTTCCCACTGGCGCATGGAATACTTATGATATTATTTATCATGAACCAATCTTCAATAAATCAGGAGAAAAAACAAAATCGGCAACCATTACTGTACTTCATAATGGTGTTTTAATTCAAGATCATTTTGAAATAAAAGGCACAACTGAATATATCGGCTTTCCAAAAAACATCAAACACGGCAAAGCACCTCTATTTTTGCAAGACCATCATTGTGCTGTGAGTTTTAGAAATATATGGATTAGAAATCTAGATTAAAATTTAGAAAAACAAGCTTCAACAAGCACACTATTTTCAAAACAAGCACATCAATTCGTGATTTATTAGTTAAAATTCAAGAACATTCAAACATAAAAGACAAAAATATCCTCAATATGACTTTTGTCATCTTTTTTAGTACTTTTGCGCTTTAAATTTGAAACCACAAACTAAGTTAGCACAAGCTGTAGCGTTACAAATGAAAAGCATCATTCCTGTAATTTTAGCCTTTACCATACTTTTAAAGCCTTTATGGCCTGTGCTTGAGTATGTTTCAAATTACGACTATATTGCTACCGTGCTTTGTGAAAACACAGATAAGCCAGAATTAGCTTGTAATGGAAAATGTTACCTCACCAAACAACTTGCTAAAGAAGCACAAGAATCGGAAGAAACGCCTAATAAATCACAAAATAAAATAGAATCTCATAACATTCTGTTTCAAGACTTTGAGGCAAACTACAACTTAGCTCAACCTATACCTAGTCTGGTAAAACACACTTTTAGTACTTCGCAAGAATTATACTCTAAGGTATTTATCACGACCATTTCTCCGCCGCCACAAATTGCATAGTTAAACACCGAATACTGTAGTTAAAAAACAAGCTACGGTAATCTACTGTATTACATAACTATCAAAAACTATAGCATGCAACATATTAAAGCTATGGGCATAATGCTATACCCAAATCAAGCTATTAACAAGCTAAAACGGGTATGTTTTCTTGTGGCACTAACACTTCCCTTATGGAGCTACAGTCAGCAAGAAAATCATAAAAAACATGCACAAACAGAAGTCGATTCTGTTAAAACAAACATTCTTAAGGAAGTGGTGTTAATCGCTTCTAAGAAAAAACTTTTTTATCAGCAAGAACCTAAACCATTGGCATCGGTTGATGAATTTTTAGATAGCGCTCAAAAAGTTAACATGATAAAAAGAGGCGCTTATGCTTGGGAACCCGCCGTAAATAATATGGTTTCAGAACGCTTATCGGTTACTATTGATGGCATGCGTATTTTTGCTGCTTGTACCGATAAAATGGACCCAATTACATCGTATGTCGATGTGTCGAATCTTTCTAAAATCACGGTGGCTTCTGGTCAAGAAGGCAGTGAACACGGTGTTTGTGTAGGTGGCGCCATCGATTTGGAGCTCGATAAAACGGGTTTTAAAGAAGATTATTTTAAAGTAAACATAGAAAGCGGTTTTGAAAGCAATAACAAGCAAAAAATAATTGGTGCCGACCTCAACTTTGCAGACACAAATTTCTACGTCGATGCCGATGTTATTTACCGAAACGCAGATAATTATTTTGCTGGAGGTGGCGAAGAAGTGCTTTACTCGCAATTTGAAAAGTACAACCTGTCCTTTAACGGCGGTGTATTATTGAAAAATGAAAGTAAATTAACTACGAGTTTTATTTTTGATGAAGCTAGAAACGTAGGCTACCCTGCTCTGCCCATGGATGTTTCGTTGGCGCGTGCTTTTATTGGCTCGGTAAGTTATGAGCAGTTACATTTAGGCCAACTTACGCATTGGGAATCTAAACTGTATGCCAATTCGATAACACATATTATGGACGATTCCAAACGTCCAGATGTGCCTATTCGCATGGATATGCCAGGTTGGAGCGACACTTACGGCTTTTACTCGCAAGCCCAATTAAATAAGCAAAAGCACAATGTTTTGTTCAAAGTAGATGGGTATTACAATCGCGCTTTAGCAGAAATGACCATGTACCCTAACGACCCGAATCAATCTGCCATGTTTATGCTCACTTGGCCAGATGTACATACTTTAAATTCGGGAATTTATGTTCAGGATCAGATCACTTTTGCGCAATCAGATTTAAAAGTATCTACACGACTTTCGTTTCAAAACAACCGTGTCGCCGATGAGTTTGGCTTAAACAGTTTAAAGATTTTTTATCCAGACATGGAAGCCTCACAAAATCGTTTTTTAACAAGCATGGCAGCGCAGTATCACAAAAAAATAAATGCGTTTGATGTTGCTGCAGGCCTATCGTATGCTACACGTGCTCCATCGGTTTCCGAAGGTTATGGTTTTTACTTGTATAACAGTTCAGACAATCATGATTATATAGGAAATCCTAATCTTAAAAACGAGCAAGCGCTAGAGTTAAATGGTTCGGTGGCTTTAAATAAGAAGACCTTTAATATAAGTTTGGACGCCAATGCTTTTAAAATGCCCAATTATATTATTGGAGAAGTGGATACAAATTTAAGCCCCATGACCATTGGTGCCGAAGGTGTTAAAGTATATCAAAACCTTGATTACGCAGTGATTACTAATGTGGCGTTAAGTTCGGCGTATAAAATATCGAAAACGCTAAACTTAAACGGGGTAATTTCATACCATCGCGGGATAGATAACGACCAACGCAACTTACCTTTTATTAGTCCTTTGGCTTACGGCGCAACGCTTAAATATCATAAAAAAACATTTAACGGCGAATTGGCCATGCGTGGCGCAGGAAAACAAATCCATTACAACCCCGATTTTGGTGAAGACCAATCTGATGCCTACACCATTTTTTCATTAGCATTAGGTAAAACATTTTATGTTTCAAAAAATCAATTGTATCTAAAAACTGGTGTTGAAAATATTTTTGACACCTATTATTCAACCTATTCCGATTGGAATAATATTCCAAGAATGGGACGTAATATCTATGTCTCACTTTCTTATAAAATCAATTAATAAAAACCTTTTAAACCATATACAATGAAAACAATTAAGTACCTATTCGCAATCACTATTCTTTTTACAAGTTTCGTTTCATGTTCATCAGATGATTCCGACGATCTTAAAGAAGAAAACCCTGTTGAAGGTTTAAACTTGGTAGAAACCATTGAAACAGATCATCATGATATTGAATTATATTCAGCAAACAAAAGCTTCATGATTGGATACAATGATATTTCCATCAGAATTAAAGATCAAGCTACAAACACATACATTTCTAATGCAGAAATAAGCTGGACACCTGTTATGCACATGACAAGCATGATGCACTCTTGTCCTACTTCGGAAGTTTCACTTACTGAAAACACAACGGTTTCAAACGGCTTTATCGTTTTTCAAATGCCAGGAAACGATACGGAGTATTGGAATTTAAAACTAAACTACAGCATAGATGACGAATCTTTTGAAGCTTCAAAAAACATTGAAGTCATTGCTGATGAAGATGATATGCGCAGTGTAAGTTCCTTTATGGGGAGTGATAATTCAAGATATGTTCTTGCTATGGTAACGCCAGTAAATCCAGAAGTTAAAGTAAACGATTTTACTGCAGTTTTATACAAAATGGAAGACATGATGACTTTCTCTGTAGTTGAAGATTTTACTGTTACGGTAGACCCAAGAATGCCAGGCATGGGAAATCACAGTTCGCCAAATAACGAGGACTTAACATATAATGCAGCCTCTAACATGTACGACGGAAAACTATCCTTAACCATGACAGGCTATTGGAAAATGAATTTGAAACTACTTAATGAAGATGGCGATGTATTAAAAGGTGAAGATGTTACCGAAGAAAACATTGAAAGTAGCTTATACTTCGATTTTGAGTTTTAAAACTCGATTATAATTAAAACTAGCCTTTTATAAAGCATCCCTTTCTCACAACGTGAAGAAGGGATGTTTTTTTTACAACATTTTCTAACATCGAAAACACAAAACTAAAACCACAAAACATTAAATAACAAAATATTAAACCCCACAAGTGTTTCCTTTTTTATATTGAAAAATCCTTTTTCTTACCTCATCTAGGACAAAAAGGTCTTTTTATGACAAATGTCATCTTTTCAATTAAATGCTTCCTATATTTTTATGATGTTAAAAAGGGCTGTCTTTTTTAGCGCTTATATATAATAATCTCAACTTAATTTCAGTAACTAAAAAATCAAAAATCAATGAAAGCACTAATCAAATTTGTATTTCTCATCACAGCAGGCATTCTAATAAGTTGTGGCGGAAAAGAAGAAAAAAAGACCAAAAAATTTGAATACAACCAACAACCAGCAACAGAAAAAACAGTTGAGCAACCCGCTGCAGCCTCTGAACTTCCTGCTTCAAAAAGAGCTTCATTGGATAACAAAGGGGTTGGAAAAGTAAAACATGTAGAATTAAATCCAACCATAGACGAAGCTATGGCTGCAAGAGGCGCCGAGCTTTTTAAAACCAATTGTACGGCTTGCCATAAACCAAACAAGCGTTTTATTGGTCCGAGTCCTGCAGGAATACTAGAACTTAGAACACCTGAATGGGTTATGAACATGATTCTAGACCCCAAATTAATGACCGAACAAGACCCCATTGCAAAAGCATTATTGGTTGAATTTAATGGTGCTGCCATGGCCAATCAAAACCTTACCGAAGCTCAAGCTCGCGACATTTTAGAATATTTTAGAACACTTAAATAATTCCATTATGAAGAGTTTTCCATTTTTTAAAATAGGCACTTTACTAGTGTTTTTAGTCCTTTTTTACAACTGTAAAAATGAGGTAAAACAAGACAATACACCTGTACAAACAAGTTCCGAGGCTACTTCAAACAGTCAAAAAGGTCAGGCCTTTATAGACGACAGCAGCTCCACGCCAAACATTTTACAAATAGCCATGCAATCGCCAGATCATACCACATTGGTTGCTGCGGTTCAGGCTGCAAATTTAGAAAATGTGTTAGTAAATGCAGGGCCTTTAATGGTTTTCGCTCCTACTAACGAAGCCTTTGATGCTTTACCAGCTGGAACGGTAGAAACCTTATTAAAACCAGAAAACAAGGAGAAATTAGCTGCCATTTTAAAACACCACGTTACTGCTGCCAATTACAGCAAAGACTTTTTAAAGAAATTTAAAAAATTAGGTCAGGCAGACGATACCAGTACTACCGTTGAAGTTAAAGGAGACGATGTGTATGTAGGTGGTGCAAAAATAATAGCGAGCATAAAAGCAGGCAATGGCATTATTCACGTTGTGGATAAAGTGATTTTACCAGAAACCAAGTAACCTAAAAATCTTTCAAACTATATATCCCATGAAAAAACATAAATTACAATTACTTACCCTATTTGGTGCGTTAATGCTACTTACAAGTTGTGGCAATAACAATAACCAAAACAAATCAAGTGGCGCATTAAGGTCTAGTGCCGCCGAAAAAGTATATGTAGCACCAGGAGAACATGACGAATTTTATGCGTTTATGTCTGGTGGTTACAGTGGCAACGTTACCGTTTACGGCTTACCGTCTGGTAGAATGTTTAAGGAAATTCCTGTTTTTTCTCAATTCCCTACCTCTGGTTATGGTTATTCTGAAGAAACCAAACCTATGTTAGAAACTTCTCATGGTTTTGTGCCTTGGGATGATGCCCACCACCCCGATATTTCTCAAACTAATGGCGAATTAGACGGACGTTGGATTTTTATAAACGGGAATAACACCCCTAGAATAGCAAGAATAAGTCTAACCACATTCGAAACTGAAGAAATTATAGAGGTTCCAAACAGTGCTGGTAACCACAGTTCATCTTTCGTTACCGAAAACACAGAATACGTGGTAGCAGGAACCCGATTCTCGGTACCAGTTCCGCAACGTGATATGCCTATAAAAGAATACAAAAGTGAATTTAAAGGTGCGCTTTCATTTATAAGTGTCGATCCTGAACATGGCCATATGGATATTAAATTCCAACTTATAATGCCCGGGTTTAATTATGATTTATCGCATCCTGGTCGCGGAAAATCTCACGGATGGTTCTTCTTTACAACATATAACACCGAAGAAGCACACAGTTTATTAGAAGTAAATGCATCACAAAATGATAAAGATTTTATAGCAGCCATAAACTGGAAGAAAATAGAAGACTATGTAAATAATGGTGGTGGTACTAAAATGCCTGCAAATTATGCGCATAATATTTATGATGAATCTACACATACAGGTACTACTACCATGAAAAAGGAAGTGCTTACCGTAGATCCGCTTAAAGTTCCTGGCGCTATTTATTTCTTACCAACTCCAAAATCGCCACACGGTTGTGATGTCGATCCTACAGGGCAATACATTATTGGAAACGGAAAATTATCTGCGGATTTAACAGTACATTCATTTGATAATATGATTGCCGCTATTGAAGCTAAAAAATTTGATGGTGAAGCTTACGGAATTCCAATTTTAAAATTTGAAGATGTCCTTGCTGGAACTGTAAAAAGTAGTGGTTTAGGCCCATTACACACCGAGTTTGATGATAAAGGCAATGCGTATACCACATTCTTTATTTCTTCGGAAGTGGTAAAATGGAAACTAGGAACTTGGGAGGTTTTAGACAGAAAACCAACCTACTACTCAGTTGGTCACTTAATGATTCCTGGCGGAAATTCAAGAAAACCATTTGGTAAATATGTGGTAGCTTTAAACAAAATCACAAAAGACAGATACTTACCAACAGGTCCTGAGATGGAACACTCTGCACAGATTTATGATATTTCTGGTGATAAAATGGAGCTTATTTATGATTTCCCAACTCATGGCGAACCGCATTATGCCGCTGGTATTCCTGCAAGCATCTTAGCGCCAAAATCTAAAAAAATATACCGACTAGACGAAAATAAACACCCGTATGCGGTAAGCAGTCCAGATCAAGCTAAAGTTGTACGAGAAGGCAAAGAAGTTCATATTTATATGTCTACCATTCGCAGTCACTTTACACCAGATAATATTGAAGGCATTAAAGTTGGCGACAAAGTTTACTTCCACATTACAAACCACGAGCAAGATTTTGATGTTCCTCATGGTTTTGCAATGATAGGACAACAAACTTCAGAATTATTAGTTATGCCTGGGCAAACTAAAACCTCGGTTTGGTACCCAAAACAAGTTGGTGTTTGGCCGTTTTATTGTACCGATTTCTGTAGCGCACTGCACCAAGAAATGCAAGGTTATATAAGAGTTTCTCCTGAAAATTCTAATATAGAAATAAGCTATTCACTAGGTGAAGATTAACAAACAATTTTATACAGGCAGTACCCAAAAAGTGCTGCCTGTGTTAAATAGTATGGTTTCGATGGAAATAATATAAACTGCCCCAAATTTACTATTGAAGCACAACCAAACTAAACTAACTATTATGAAAAAGGCAAGTATTCTAATGATTATTGGAGCGCTGCTGTTAACCGGCTTGTTTAAATTTCCTTTATGGAATATTACACTGGGAGCGCCGCAATATCCAGAACCATTAGGCATGAACATCCATATTAATGGTATTAAAGGCATGCACGAGTTTGATATTCAAAACATTGATGGCCTGAATCATTATATTGGAATGAAAATTATTCCTAAAAATGAAGATATGTGGGAATTTAAAGTGTTTCCTATAGTAATTGGTAGCATGGTGGCTTTAGGACTACTCATTGGAATCTTAGGCTTTTTAGGGAAAATA
Source organism: Tamlana sp. I1 (assembly GCF_015355625.1). Classification (GTDB taxonomy): domain Bacteria; phylum Bacteroidota; class Bacteroidia; order Flavobacteriales; family Flavobacteriaceae; genus Pseudotamlana. The sequence continues at coordinate 88,128 of NZ_JACLAF010000001.1, read as the reverse complement.
AGCTATCACTGGTTCTTAGGCTGGCTCGTTTTAATGACCATATTAGGCGTTTTAGGCATGTACGATTTTAATGCCTGGATGCTAGATTATGGCACCAACCTTAATCCGAATGCCATTATAAAACTAGAAAAACCTGATGGTACACCTATGACTTACAAGCCCCCGTTATTCGGACATGAAAAGCTGCTTAATTTCGATGCTTATTCTTACCCCAGATTTGGCGGTTATTTAATGGGATTAGGCATGTTTTTTACGCTTCTAGCCTTTGTAATTGGAAAACACTCTAAAACCACAAACTCATGAAAACAATATTAAAAACAACTTTAACCTTAATAGCGCTGGTGGTTTTATGCAGCTGCAATAGTGGCCCACAAGCCATAGACTATGGCAATGATGGTTGTCATTTTTGTAAAATGACCATTGTAGATAAAATTCATGCTTCCGAACTTATAACCGATAAAGGCAAAGTTTTAAAATTTGATGCAACCGAATGCATGCTAAATTTTGTAGAAGAAAACAATACCCTTTCCGTAAAAGAATTTTTGACAAATTATTATGAAGCGCCTACTGCATTTATTAACGCAAAAGAAGCCATTTTTTTAATAAGCAAGAACTTACCCAGCCCAATGGGCGCATATTTAACGGCGTTTAAAACCAAGAAAGCTTCAGATCAAGCCCAGAAGGAACACGGTGGAAAACTCTACACTTGGGAAAGTTTAAAAGCGCACCTCATAAATAAAGCGCAATAATCCTTTTGAAAACATTCACCCTACATAAGGTCCTATTTATTCTTATACTGTTTGTATCGCAGTTCTCTTCCGCGAAAGCGAAAACGGTATGCAACACCTGTGAGCTAAAATCATTAAAAGAAGCCATTGCTGTTGCGCATGCGGGCGATACCATTTTAGTGAAAAAAGGCACCTACAAAGAGTACAACATTGTCGTAGATAAGCCGCTTACTATTATAGGCGAAAATTTCCCGGTTATAGACGGTGAAGACCAAGGCGAAATTATACGAATTGTATCAGATTATGTAACCATAGACGGCTTATTCATAATTAACGTAGGCACGAGTTACACGAGCGACCACGCCGCCATTCGTGTTGTAAGAAGTAAAAATTTCTTGATACAAAATGTGGTTCTAGAGAAACTCTTTTTTGGAATTTATATTGAAAAATCTAACCACGGAAAAATTTATCACAATAAAATAATTGGCGATGCCCAAAACGAATACAATTCGGGGAACGGCATACAGTTATGGTATTCAAAAAATGTGGTCGTTGAAAAAAACATTGTTCAAAAAGTACGTGATGGTATCTATTTAGAATTTTCAGATCATATTTTAATAAAAGATAATATCAGCACTAAAAACCTAAGATACGGCCTGCATTTTATGTTTTCTAATGATGATGTTTACACCAACAATACATTTGAAAACAACGGTGCCGGTGTAGCTGTTATGTTTTCAAAACGCATTAAAATGAATCAAAATACCTTTAGGAATAATTGGGGACCTGCAGCCTACGGCTTACTACTTAAAGAAATAAACGACGCCGAAATATATAACAATGTTTTTGAAGAAAACACCACCGCCATTCATATTGAAGGTTCTAACAGAGTCACTTATTCTGGAAACAATTTTACCCGTAATGGCTATGCTTTAAAAGTACATGGTGCTTGTTATGCGAATGTTTATGAAAAAAATAATTTCGCGCACAATTCATTCGCCGTTTCTTATAACAGTAAAATTAACGACAACGTTTTTAAAAACAATTATTGGAGCAGTTACACGGGATACGACCTTGATAATGATGGCGTAGGCGATGTGCCTTACCGACCTGTAAAACTGTTTTCTTATATCGTAAACCAAACCCCAGAAACCATCATATTAATGCGAAGTTTGTTTATAGGTATTATAGATTTTTCTGAAAAAGTATCACCTGTTTTTACACCTGATAATTTATTGGATATGTCGCCACAAATAAAACGGTACGAATGATTAAAATAGAGCAATTACATAAAAAATTTGGCAAAAACCAGGTGCTTAAAGGCATTGATTTAGACATTTCTCAACAAGGTGTGTTTGCCGTTTTAGGCCCCAATGGTTCTGGAAAAACTACATTAATTAAAACCCTACTAGGCATGGTGATTCCAGATCGGGGCAATTTATCTGTGGATGGCAAGTCAATTAAAAACAACTGGAAATATAGAAATCAAATAGATTATCTGCCACAAATAGCAAACTTTCCCGAAAATCTTACCGTGCAAGAACTTATTGCTATGATTAAAGACTTACGCAATCGTCCTGTAGAAGATGAAAGATTAATTACTTTGTTTAAGCTCGAACCCTTTTTAAACAAAAAACTAAGTAACCTTTCTGGAGGAACTAAACAAAAAGTTAATCTGGTACTCACCCTGATGTTTGATAGTCCTATTATTATTCTAGACGAGCCCACAACAGGACTAGACCCCATCGCTTTATTACATTTAAAAGCCATTATTAAAGCCGAAAAGGACAAAGGGAAAATTATTTTGATTACCTCGCATATTATGAGTTTTGTTGAAGAAATGGCCGACGAAATTGTGTTTCTACTTGAAGGCAAAATCTATTTTAAAGGCCATATTGAAGCCCTTAAATTACAAACCAAAGCATCAAATTTTGAACAAGCCATTGCCAACCTTTTAACTCAAGACCATGTTTAAAATATTAAAATATAGTTTTTACGATTTAATTCGTAGCCGATGGAGTTTCGTTTACTTACTATTCTATCTTATGTTAGGCTCGGTTTTACTTTTTTTGAATAACGACCTTTCAAAAGCAGTCATCACACTAATGAATGTGATTATTATTTTAGTCCCATTAATAGGAACCATTTTTGGGGTGATGTATTATTACAATTCCAAAGAATTTACTGAACTCCTACTCGCTCAACCCATTAAGCGATCCACTATTTTTATTGGGCAATATTTAGGGGTCGCCTTATCCCTCTCGTTAAGTCTTATTATCGGATTAGGTATTCCGTTTGTACTTTATGGATTATTCCAATCGAATGAGATATGGGATTTTGTTTTATTACTTATAACCGGATTATTTCTCACCTTAATATTTACGGCACTAGCATTTAATATTGCGCTTTATAATGAAAACAGAATTAAAGGTTTTAGTTACGCCATTTTAGCATGGCTTTTTATGGCTGTGATTTATGATGGCTTGTTTTTAATGTCGCTAATTGCGTTTCAGTCGTATCCTTTAGACTCCTTTTCAATAACAGCAACCATGTTTAACCCCATCGATTTATCTCGAATTTTAATCTTATTAAAACTAGATATTTCAGCATTATTAGGGTATACAGGGGCGGTGTTTCAAAAGTTTTTCGGCACGGGTTTTGGCCTTTTACTTTCAACTAGCGCATTGTCGGTTTGGGTACTTCTCCCTGTATTTAATATGTATAGAAAATGCAGAAAGAAAGATTTTTAAAATTTCTATCTGCATTTTACAAGATGCGTTTTCAATAAATTTATGAATCCTACAAAGTTTCTTTTGGACTGATTTTTATTTCTGAAAAGAAAAAATTCGGAAGGAATTTCAATTATAATTCAATCAGCTACAAAATTAAGGTGCTGTAGCTTTATAGAGTACCGCTGAAGCTGGAGATGTTATTTGATAGCTACTATTTGCCAACAAAATAACTGATTCACCTTTTTTAACGGTTATAACGGTATCGCCTTCACTAACTTTTGCTCCACCATCTACAACAATTAGGATTTGAGCAGTTTTAGATTTCGAGTTATAAATATCGGAATTATTTAAAATAATCTGACTCAATTCAAAATCTGGCGCTGGACTTTTATAAATGCGTTCTAACCCATCGGCTTGCAATTCGCCTTGCATGATATTGGGATGCGTAGCTTCAAAAGCAACATGTTTTAATAATTCTGGCACATCAATATGTTTTGGTGTTAATCCGCCACGCAATACATTATCTGAATTTGCCATAAGCTCCATATTCTGCCCTTCTAAATAGGCATGAGGAATTCCGGCATCTTGAAAAACAGCTTCTCCTTTATTGGCCTTAACGATGTTGAAAAAATATATGGAATAAATACCTTTATCTAAAACAGAAGTATCCTCAGCTGAATCTACCGCTTTTGCAGCCCAATAATCTGGACTAGATTTATCAAGTTTTCCTGCTTTGTACAAGGGCAAAATTCGATCGACAAGCGGCTGCAACATGTGGTTACTTTCCTCTACCGACTGCTCCATTACTGTTTTGTAAAGTCCGTAATATCCGGCGGTTTCAAAAATTGGAAGTAATGAAGTGAATTCTGGGGTGTTTTTTAGAATGCCAGTAAGATTAGCTTTTGGTAAAAAACCATGCAACAACCAAAACTCGCTAAGCGCGACCATGATTTCTGGTTTATGGTTATCGTCTTTATAATTTCTATTTGCAGCAGTAAGCGGTATTCCTAATTCGTTTTCTTTTTTAAAGCCTTTTTCCGCTTCAATTTTAGTAGGGTGTACTTGAATGGACAGCATATCATGTACGTCTAAAACCTTGAACAGAAATGGTAGTCTTCCAAATTTGTTGGCGATATCCGCTCCTAATTTTGCAGTTAAATCGGAGTCCAAAAAGCTGTTTAAATTTTGCTCCCCGTCATTAGTTTTTAATACAGATGGGGCATTAGCATGAGCGCCCAGCCAATATTCTGCACATTTTTGGGTAGTGGGTTCCTCCCCTAACAAATGTGATATAAATTGCGTCCCTCCCCATGCATAATTTTGAATTTTTCCTTTAAGTGAAAATAATTTGGTCATTTTGATTTTTTAAATAGTTGTTGTTGTCAATTTCAATGTCCAAATTTACAATTAGTTTTTTAGGTGAGATAAAATTTAATAACCGTTAATTATGAACTTTATAAAACAATCCTACACTTATTTAACAATTTAACTAAATACAATAACTTTAAACCTGTCTTAGAGATGTAAGTTGTTCTAATATGGGGAAGCCTACAGCATCATGTATATCAAAAGAATCATCCTCTAAAAAAAACATTTGCATTTTACAAGAAACAAGTTTTCAATAGTTTCACTTTTTATTAATTAAGTGATTTTACACTCACAGTCGCTATATCCCTTTTTCAATTTACTTAGCTAGATCTATCGACCTTAATATTATTTACAATGCTATTATTTTAGTTCGAGAACTGCAAAGTTGTCACAAACATGGACACCCAAATAGATCCAAATGACTCGATAAGTGATAATATATTTTATTATCGTCAAAACTAACTATATATCTATAAGGCTCTATACTGTTATGATCGCTATAATTAGAGTCGTTCCTATATCCAAAAAAATAATTTTCGTGTTTCAAAAAAAAAGTAATATGCTCATTGTCATTTTCAAATAAACAGTCTGCCCATAAATGGCATATATCCGTTTTGTAGTTAAAATGTGTTGTTTCCTTTTTAAAAGAATTAAATTCAATATTTTCTAATCTTCTTTTTGAAGCAAAAAGAGGTATACCTGTAGTTTCATTAAATAATTTTTCATCAAGTTTTAACATAATAAAAGATACTGAGCATTCGTCAGTATGAAAAAACACATCTTCAACTTTAGCCTTTACAATTTTATTATAACAATAAATATAAAAATCTTCCCCAACCATTGAGTTATACTTTGACGTAACCAATTTATTCTTAAATAACCTAACAAAAGTATCTTTATACAAAGAATGACTATTTACTGAATCTATAAGCTCATTAAAATAATTTTCATTTGTTTTATTAAAATCAAGTTTTGCGTCATTGCCTTCTTCATCACTTTCTAATAAAGCTATTCCAATGACATTATTACTAAATTGATAGACTCCATAAAAATCTTTCCATTTTTTTTCTTTATAAACATACATTGGTCTTTCACAAGCTTCCTCTATTTGTCTAATAGTTTTTAAGAAACCGTTAAAAACGTAAGATTCATTATTAATTGAATCATTCTCAATCCGAACCCAATGTCCTTTAATTTTAAAGCCATTTTCTGTAATTGTTAATGAATCATATGTTTGATTTATAACTGTAACCTCTGTTCCATAAGGTAGTAAATTAGCCTTTTCAGCATTAATGCTTGAGTTAATTCTAACAAAAAGACCATTTGAAGCGGTTACGAGATATTTTTCCTTTAAATCTTCATTATTTAAGTTTAAATCTTTTTTTTTCTGTTTATTATTTATATTGTCTACAGTGTTTTTTACATCAGGCTTACAGAAGCAGATAAAGAAGCATACAAAAGGATATATAAAATATTTCATTCTTTAATTTAGTATAGAAAGTTTTGGTACAGGGTTATGTTTATATTTTTTATTTTTTCTATCTAGTTGTATTTTCTTGTCGGATTCCGTTAAATCTTCCAATTCTTTCCAGTTCACATAATAGGCTGGATTAACTAGATAATTCTCTTGCTTTTTAGTACTATAAATATTAAAGTGTAAGTGAGGATCATGTGTACCCAAAGCAATTCCAGAAACGCCAGATTTACCGATAACATCTCCTACTTTTATATTATCACCCTTTTTAACTAATATATCCTCTAAGTGAGCATAGCGTAAATAAAAAACATCCGAATTCTCATCAAAGCTTGATTTCTTATCTAAATCCGTTGAAAATGCTTTTGTGTATTCTCTTTTTCTATTTCTTAATTCTTGAGGATTTTTTACTTTTAAAGTTATATTGTGACCATAACCACTTTTTGTCTTGCTTGTCCATTTTATATCAAAGGAATTTTAATATAAAATATTGAAATGATTTTTTTTGTGTTTTCCCATCGCTCCACTCTACCCCATATTCTATATAAAGATTATCATCATTAAAAACAAAATCACTTACTTCTATGTCTAAGGTAAAAGTATGCGTTAATTTATACTCTTTATTATCTAAAGAATAAATCACAAATTCGGAAACCTTATAACTATCAGTATCTACAGTAATTATTTTTGAATTATCAGAATTGAATACAGGATATCCCAAATATTCAACAAATTCGCATGAATTCTTATTTATTAAAAGATAAGAACTCCATTCATAACCATTCTTCTCTATCAAATATGAATTAATATTTTCAAATGTCCCTAAATAATAATATGTTTCAATCTCCCAATCATCATCTGGGTTCGTATCCTTATACATTAAAATTTTGTTGTTAAGGCATTTTAAGGTAATGACACTATCTATTTTTTTTATCTGTTCTTTATTACTAAGGTTTTTATATTCTTTAGAGACAGTTTTATACCCATCTTTTTGTATTTTACGAACACTCATAAAAGAATTAACAGGAATCTCTTTAATAATAACCGAATCATTAACAAGCTTACTTACGTATGGATTTGTTTTGAATAAGTCATCTGTTTTTTTTATAAAAAACTCATTCTCTTCTTGTAAATCACTTACATCTTTATTTAACGATAAAAATGCACTAAACACATATACCGTATCTTTTTTAACTAATATAGAAACCCATTCTCCTTTCAAAATTTCACCTTCATCTAATATTTCTTTATAGACACCAGTAGTTCCAATTATATTAAGTTTTGTATTATATGGTAATTTACCAATTACGTTTCCCTTTGGTGTGTCTCTGTAATTTAATCCATTTTCAGCATTTACGTACCTTATATCGTTTTCTTGACTACTATATTTTATTTGCGATATACTATCTTTTTTATGACTACTCTGCGAATATGCTGACTTCTTTTCCTCTTTAATATTTAAATGACAACTGAAAAGGAAAATGAGAGTTATTAAATAATATAATATTTGTTTCATTTTATTTTGTTAATTTTTATAATTAGGCTTAATCCCTTGAATATGTAGATGATTCCAGTGATGAGAATCATTTTTACAATGGTTAAATTTTTTATTTTCAGAAGTTTTATTTGCAAGATTCTTTTCTGTTACTCCCCAACCAAATTTATGTAAGGCGTCAATAAAAGTATTTTGTCTATCTATATCCAGTTCTGAATCATTAGAGAGAATTATGGGGATTAAAGCTCCATTAGCATCCTTATCAATTTTGGCTTTTTTCTTATCTTTTCTTAAAAATTTAAAATCAGTACTAATTCCATTATAATGTGTAAGACTATAAGCGCCTGTGGCATCTATCCCAACAGAACCATTACACACAACATCACTAAAACCAACTTCTGCTAAAGCTCCGAATATCGTAGCCATAGCAATCGGGTTGTGGTACTCTCTATCTGTCTTTTCATAAAGTTCAATATTAATTCCTTCATGAGAATATGAAAATAATTTATCTTCTCCTAAGTTATTAAATGGTGTTACTAAGGGAGTTTTCCTTTTTTCATCATACTGATAATACCTTGTTTGACCTCCAACAGTTACTTTTTTCCATCCCAAATCCCCTCCTTTCCAACTATGTTTAGTAGCATCTTTCCATTTCTGCGCCCAAACAATATTAAACTTTCCTAGTTTATGCTTCTTTTTAGAGGAATCGTGGTAAATGAATTTTACTTTTTTCATTTTTACTTCACCTACTTGATATTCTACTCTTCCTATTTTGCCATCATGATAAATATCCTGAACTACTGTAGTACCATTCATATTAAAAGGCTTACCCTCCAAAAACACCCCGTCGTTTACTACCTTCAACCCATTTTCAGCAACCTCTACTTTTATAAACAATTCAGCTGTTTTTAACTCGCCCTTGTCTGGGTCTAGTCTATTTTCCCAATCTGTATTATCTGTGTCCTCTTTACAGTTTTGTAATTTTACTTCGGCAACAGCAAAACCTTCAGTAACCTCAACTTCCATACGACAAACAGGGGTTTCTTCATATATAAAATGTAGAGCTTCATCTTTTTTTGCTAATAATCCTGATTTATCAAACACTTGAAAGCTTACCTTTTTACCTTCTAAGTTGGGGTATTAGGCTATAAATCGCTCTTTTAACGTTGTAAAACCTTATTTCTTAAATCTTCAATTTTATAAAACTGGAAGCTTTTTAAATCTTCAATTTTATAGAAACTTTCTTTATTACCTTTAAACAATAACACAGGTAATTGTTTTTGCCATTTGGGATACCTTCCTTCTCTATCATCATTAATAAACGTATAATTTTCAATACATTTAAAAACAATATTATTTTTCTCTTTTTTATATATAATGTCCTCTATTAAATGTTGATAACCCAAATAATAATTACCGTCATACTCTATGACTGGCAAAAAGTAAAATAATTCTTTTTCCCTTAAATTATTTACATCACACAAAACATAATCAACAATTTCTTCTCCATCAATGCGGATATATTCTAACTCAGTATCATTGTCTATATTTAAAAACCCGAAAATATAGGAATAAGCGTTTGTCCTATAAGAACGTATTATTTCTAAATCCTTTGTTATCCAGTATTCTATGATTGGTTTTTTCCCTTCTTGGATATCTTCAACTCTTGTAATGTATCTTAAACCATTATTGCCAACAACATCAACAATAAAGGTCTCTGAAGCTCCTTTTATTAGATTAGATATTTCTTTTGGAGTTTTTATATACTTAGTCTTTCGCAAAAATTTATTTTCTAGTATGAAAGTATCACTTATCACTTTAACTTTTATCTTACTTTCATATTCAACCCTAGACAAAGAGTCTTTAGTTTTTATTAATTTGTCTTCTATCTGTTTTTTTGCTACTCTCTCTTCTTGTTTTTTATTTTCCTTACACGAAAAAACAAATAATAGTAATATAAATAATATCCTCATCTGAAATATTTTTAAGGTTGTGTGCTTTCTAAAGGTGTTTTATCTAAATTTTCTTCAATTTCTGGTATTGTTGCTAAAACAGCTAATCGTCCTCCTGTTTTAGTATCTATATTTCTTACCTCAAAATGCAGGTGATTTTTTCTAGACTGAGTACTTGCGTTTCCTGTAATACCTGCATATCCAATAACATCTCCTGCCTTCACCTTCATTTTTTTGTTAAAAAGAGCAGGGTCTCTTAAATGTGCATAGAAAAAATAATATGTGTTACCATAATAATTTGCTTTTATTCCAAATGTGTTACCATAAGTATCCGATTTATAATTCATATAAACTTCTCCATCCATACAAGCATAAACAGTAGTACCTACTGGTGCATATAAATCTAACCCTTCGTGCTTACCACTTCCTCTATATATTGTAGACGGCAAGTATTCACTTCTTTCAGGGTGCCATTTATCTGCTCCAACACCATACCAACCTCTATATGCCATAGCATCTAATGGATCATGCCATTTGCAAGCTTCTAGCTTGAATGCGCTATCTTTTAAAAACTCGCCTTTACTTTTTACAATAAATACATTCTCTTTTGCTTCTACTTTTAGATATAATTGTGCTGTTTTATAAGAGTTGGAATCTTCTCTTAAAATGTTTTTCCATTTTTTTAAGCCTTCTTCTGTGTTATCCTTTAGTAATTTTATCTCTGCAACGGCAAAACCTTCAGTAACCTTGGCCTCTATACGGCAAACAGGGGTTTCTTCATATATAAAATGTAGGGCTTCATCTTTTTCTCCTAACAATCCTGTTTTATCAAACACTTGAAAGCTTACTTTTTTGCCTTCCAGATTAGCACAGGCTGCTACAAGGTTTACTTTTTGCCCCAGCACACCATTGTCTATTTTTTTATAATAGTTTACCTTGGCTTTTGGAGACAGCCTGGTATCTCCTGTTTTTTTATCTTTAATTTTGGGTGCATCGGCTTGTACTTCTTCCTTCTCTATTTCTGCAAAAAAGGCATTAGAAATAAGCTCTTTGGTAGTCAGTTTTAAATTGGCATACGCATTATCTTCAGGTAGTTTTAGGGTTTTCCAATCGGGAAAATGGATGTATAACTCTAGGTCTTCATTGTTTTTTTCGGTTGAATCAATTATAGTAAAAAAGTTATCTTGAGAAATCGCAGTATCATACCAAGTTTTGTATTCCCCATCCTCGTCTGCAGCAGCATTCTCATACCGTTCTTTATCGCCTACTTTAAATTGTTTTATGGTGTTTCGATCTTCTATTTTTATGGTATTATTTTCCCATACAATAAGATCGTCTTGCGGAGTACTCCCATAAAAAATAGCGGGTTCGAGAGGTGTAGGGTAATAGTCTTTATCATAAACATTTACTTCTAATTCCTTATTGTTTAGCCCTAGTGTTTTTAGGTACAAATAAACATCTTGAACAAAGCCTGTTTGTAGAATCTTTTTACCTTCTGCATTAAGCCAATAACTCTCAACGAGCTCTGGATTTGCCTGCACAGTACGTGAGAGCGTAGTCGCTGCTCCATCGCCTTTTATAGGATCGCCTAATAAGTAGGACTCTACACGTATTTTATAGGTGTCCATCCATTTGGAGAATTTCACCTGTAGTTTAACTTCTTTCTTTTCCTTGTCTACAGTTATAATGGCATAATAATAACTGTGGTCTGCTACATTCTTAGTAAAATTCTCACCTGCTTTTATTTCTAAAAAATCAGATTGGTATCCGGTGGAAGCCTTGTTTCCTTTTTTTACAATTTGTATCGCATTACGTGAAGCCTTTTGGGTTTTGACGGCCTTGCCAACACCAAGTTCTAACTTTACATCTTTTTTATCTTTGTCTTGCAGCCAAAAACAAAATTTAACCATCCCTAGGTCTTTATCTAGAGTATCTTCATAGTCTCCGTCTAGTTTTACGGTATACGTGACTACATCGTCTGGAATTATAATTTTTGTCTTTGTTTCGAAAGTTTTAATCTTGTTTTTTGCTTTTGTTTCTACATCAGTAGTTCCATTATTTACCAAAGTAGTGAAATTACCTGTTCCTGTACGGGCTTGCTTTTCTAGCTGAGCAACCCTCTCGGCATAGGTAGCTGGGTTTTTCTGTAATATTTTAATGTTAAGATCTCCCATTACCATATTATTTGATGTTTTCTATACATTTTTTAAAATCGTTACTTTTATTTTCACAGTATACACAATTGCTTTCTTCTTCTTCAGATTTATTAAATATAGGATGAGTGAGCGTGTTTAGGGTATCTTTAATGACATCATTATAATTGGAAACCGTACATATTTTTACTGCTGGAACATGCTCGAAATCATTTTCTCCCAGTTTTTCTTATAAGATTCATTTTGATAAGTAATGAACGAATTGATTCTCAAATATTTTTTAGCATCAGTGATTTTTAACAGAATCCTATTAATATATGTTGATTTTCTTTTTAGTTCGATAATATGCTCATCAGCTATAGTCTTCGTCTTGACAGAAAATAATTTATCAAACCTTTTACCATTGCTAATCACCTCAAGAGAAATAATAAATGTTATTTTTTTATTTAACAGTAATACCGTTTCATACACATAACAAGTCTCACAATCGCCAATTGTATTATTTAACAGTGTTGTTAATTGATTACTATCCTTGTAAACGTATATTGTATCATTTTTTCGACTACTTAAATCTCTTTGAGCGCTTACTTTCTTTGAGTTGCTACAAGAAACTAATAGCGATGATATTATTAATAAAACTGTTCTTTGTTTATACATTGGTTGTCATAATTAATCGCTCCTGTATATAAAATGCTGATTTTGTTTTTTAGAACCATTGTTATAAAATATTCATGTTAGCAATAGATGTCTTAGATTAAGATAGACCTATTGAGGGTCGGTTAATTCTAAATCACCAACAACGAGTTTATATGTTCCTTGTTCTTTTACAAATAGATATTTGCCTTTAACTAATTTGTAACCTGCCAACCCTCTATTTAAACTATCATTTGTATAATTAAATAAACTAAAAGAAAAAGGTAAATTTGCGTCTTGAATAAAGATTGTTTTATCAAATGCAAAATCTTTATAAAATTCACCTTTTCTGGTATAAATACTATCTTTAATAGAAAACTTTTGTTGTACTTTTTTTAAAAGATTAGAATGGTTTATTATTTGAATTGTATTAACTGATTTCCCGTCGCTACTCAAATGGTAAAATCTTTTTTTGCTTAAAAAACCACTACCTGGCCAAAATTCAAAAAAAATTAAAAATAATTGATTGTTGTTTTTTAAAATAAATGGAAATGTTAATCTACCGCCGTCTTCATGATTAAATATCAATAAGGTATCCTTATTTTGATTAGTAATAATAAGCTGCTCTTCTCCTTCTTCAATTATTTTATGTTGGGCAAAAATTTTAACGGTCTTATCTCTCCATATTAAACTGTCTATATTTTTTAACTCAGGTTTATTTGACCCCGAAGTTGTTTGAGAAATTAAAGTATCATTATTTTCTACTAAGATCTCAATATTTTTTTTACCAACTGTATTACAACTTAATAAAGTGATTAAGAATATGTAATATAAAAGATTTTTCATAACTATAGGTTTATTCATCTTGATTACAAATATGCTGAACATAAAATCCTGATTGCTCTGAATCTCGGTCTATTTCCCAATAGGGTTTTTGATTTTCATTTACTCTTAACCTATGATAATACCCACCATTATAATACCTTATTAAGCAAGCGTCTATAAAAGACTTGGTTGTATCATAATCTTCAGAATCATTAAAGTAATCGTTTATAGTCTCAGAAATATCATCGATATAGCTTTCAATACTACTAAATGTAATACTACCTTCTACTTGGTCTTCATACTGTTCAACTAAATCAAGAGGATGTGCTCTATTCCAAGTATTTGCAATATTTACCCATTGATTATATTTATTATTGATGGTTTGCTTTTTGATATTCAAAAACTCAATAACAGTATCTAGATTTTCTTTCCAATTCCAAACCTGATTATCAGATGCTACAATATACCCTTGCCAGTCTATGGTCCTATTTTCATCATCCAAAATGGTCTCACCTCTTTCTACATCAATCAACCCTAATTCTTCTCTTTGAGAGGTTGTCAACATTGAATATCCAGAAACTAACCTTCCAAAGTTATCAATTTGACCTATTCCGAAACCTCTTGGCAAACCTAAATTAGGTAAGCCATCTAAAGCATCAATAGTAAAATCAGTGCCCTGATTAAAATGTCTGAAAACATCATCATTTCCAGTACCCGACTCATGTCTAATTAGCCTAATTAAAAACCAATATTGGTTATCATAACCTTGTTCTTCAATATAGGCCACCACCTCATCTTGTGATGGATTTAAGCCTCGTAGATAAAAAACAAAAGTTTCTATGTTATCCTCATTCCATTCATCTACTCCTGTAATATATTCTACAGTTACTTTACCACCACGTATATCGTCTCCAAAATCAACATTCCAATTTTCATGTGGCTTTATTGTTTGCGTTTGAACTGTGTCATTTTCCTCAGCAGGATAATAATTTAACCACTTACGAACTATATTCCCTCCAGACTCTTTAGTATAATCAATTTTAAGTCTAACTTTAATATCTTCACTCGAATTATTAGCAATAGTAATATAAGGCATACTAGGTTCTGTTGTAATGCGTACAAACCTTTCTGTTGTTTCATCCTTACTATTAAGTTGGGAGTCATTTGCAAATATCTCTATATCTGGACGAGGCAATAAATCTACTATTGCTGTTTGCGAGGAACCTTCGTAACTTACCGTTGCTTTTAGTTTTATAATTTTGTTTTCAGACATTTATTCGGTTTCGGTTTATTTAGTGTTGTGGCATATCTGGTAACTTTACTTTTTTATGGTTTAGCTCACAGTAAATGGTGTCATGATATTCATAACCAAACAACTCTTCTTTCATATTAGCAACCCATAAATTTGGATTTTTTTTATCTCTTTCGTAATAAAAAGAAAATAACTCATCACTTTTACAATCTTCAAAAATTACTGTTCTAGAAAATCCTCCAAAATCATTTTCTCTATCAATGAAATACTCAGTACAGCTTGTCTTTTTGTAAAACGTCATACTGTAATAATCTTTAGTTTCGCTTAATAAACATATTTTATTTTTAGAATTAAAATAAGCTTTTTGAATAGATAATATTGTATCCTTTTGTGTAGGTAAATTATCTATGAGTATGACTTCTCCATAACCAGAATTACCTCTATCAGAATCAAAAACCTTATCACTCGATTTGTCGAGATAAATAAACTTTATGGTGGGATTTTTTGTTTTACATCCAAATAATATTAATCCTATAATTAAGATAATATGTTTCTTCATCTTTACAATTTTGGTCCTATTGGCCATGGGTTAGTCGCTCTATTGAATGCCTGTTTATTTCTTACTTCTATCTCTGCTTTTTTAAGAGTTGCTTCTTTAGCTTTTAGATACGCTCTACGCTCTTCTCTACCTTCGTTGATATTACATTTAAATTCTTCTTCAAAAGTTATTTTGTCATATAGAGGTCTTATAGTCCTGTGATATTCTGTTTTTCTCGTCTCAATCTTTATTCACATTCATTTATTAAAGAATATTTTTTCACATTAAGTAGTCCTCCTTTATCATCTCGTATTTCTATATATATACCTCCAACCCATTTATCGATCAATTTATCACACTTTTTAAAATAAATAGTTCCTAAATAATCAGAATCCGCATAATCATATATATATATATTGCTTAAAAAGTCTGGATGCTTTGTTCCATTAATAAAAGGCGTTGTGTTTGTCGTTTTATAATAGAACTGCATTGTATAATTTTTAGTTCTGTTCTCTATTATTGTTTTAATCTTCTGTCTTCCAAATTTTTCTTGATAATTTAGTAATTGTAATTTCAAGCTATCGGAATTTTTGGAAGGATTTTCTACTAATACAACTTCTTTGACTCTAGTATTGGTATCCTCCAGATGTTTACTTAAATAAGTAAATCTCAAAGGTTTGTCTTTAGTCTCTTTTGATGTATGACATGAATTGCATACAATCAAAAAAAATAATACTTGTATAAATATTTTTGTTTTCATATCACATTTCCCCTGGTTTTCTACGCCCTATTTGTCGTAATTCTTCCATTCTTTTTGCCGCTATTTTACGTTGCAATGCTTCAGTTTCTCTTTGTTTTATACGTTCTGACTTTCCAGTATTAAGATTACCTTTAAACTCTCTTTCAAAAGTCATTTTAGTTACAAAAGGTTTGTAACCTCTTAAATGTTGTAATACAAACCAACAAATAAAAGCTTCTTTCACACTAAAATAACTATTAAATCTTTTTCGCATATCGGGAAGGTCTAGTCCAAAATGATCCCAAAGGGTTATTTGGTATTTTATAGTATAATTTTCTTCTTTATTTTTAAGTTGAGTTAATATTACCTCGGTTGCCCAAATATCATTTAATGCTATAGTCAATCCCTTTGTAGCATCCCAATAACCTTTATCATAAGAATATTTAGGTTTAGAAAAGTCCTTATCTACGTTTTTTCTATTTCCTTTAGAATTTTTAAATTCAGGTTTTTCTCCTACCTCATATAAAAAATAAGGTTGTTTATCTTCAATTTCACCAATATTGGTTTCAAACTCCTGTTTTAACCTCTCTGCTAAATAATCCTCAATAGCTAAACAATATTCGTCTGTATTAGGATGATTGTTCACATATTTAGTTAGAATATCATTTTCATAGATGCCTCCTGTATTGCTTTTAAATTTCTCAATCATTCCATCTAAGTTCGTTTGTAATTCTCCTCTTGCGAAATATAACTCGGCAGTGTTCTTAAAATTCCAAAAAAGAGAATCATCGTCTCTCCATTTTCCTGTTAAAGGTGATTTTCCTTCATGAAAATCTTTAAGATCTTTTCCAGATTCATAATCGCTGCTTGTTTTTACCGCATACATTTCTTTTTTATTATACTTAGCTTTTTGATTTACTAATAATTCTATTGCGTTTTGTCTAACAAGTAAATAAGGATCTATACGATTTTGGGTAGTTACATAAGTTTTATCTATTTCAATTTTATTTTTTTCTGTAAGTAATGATGCTTTGTTATTATCTGCTGTTGTTATGCCCTCTTCTTCTTGTAGTCTCTGAATGTCAGGTAATTTAGGATATAAACCTTCTTTATTAATAAATATCCCATGTTTTTCTTCATTAAACCCAGATACGGCATAAGCATCTTTATATGCAATAAGCTGTTGTGCTGTATAAATTATTTCTTTTTGTGGGTTTCCAGTACCATAAGTAAGATCATCCGCAATGTCTGTTCCCGATGCATTTAGTCCTGGCATTTTATAACGATCGATAACCAACGTACCTACTACCAAATAATCCTTTGGAGTTGTAGGTAACTCAACATGTTCATCATTATAACTACACCTAAAATATAGTTTTATCTGCTTATTTACATCATTTTTAATTAATCCATCTAAATTATCTAAACGTATGGATTTAACTAGTTTTCCATCTGTTACAGTTTCATGAGTCGAAGGTTCTTTAGTCACGGAACTTACCAAAGGTTGATGCTCATCTTTATCGCCTGTTCCTGTTTCTTCTTTTTCATTATTATCGTCTTCATACAATTCTATATGGACTACTTCTCCATCTAAAATTGTAGTATTTACATGAAAATAAACAAGCATTCCTGGCACTGCTCTGGTAATCGGTTTTTCTCCTGCGGCATCTATAGACCACCAGCCCTCTTTAATATATTTGGCTTCGTCTATATTAGTTATTGCTATTTGTTGTGATGCACCTGTATTTTGATCAGAAGTGATATTCTCATTAGGAACATCAGAAGAAAGTAGTACAGATGATTTCCCTGAATGGTCAACATAAGATGAAAGCTTTATTTTCTTTTCTCCTTTTTGTATTTCTTTTGTTTCATCATTGTTTTCTAACTCAATAAGAACCTCTTCTCCTGGTAATATATTTAGAGTGGTTACTTCTAACCAAACTTTAGTATTGTTGGTAGAAGATTTTTCAATCGTTTTATCTGGTGCATTACTCATTATTTTACGATTTTATTATTCTTCCATTCTACTTTAATAATTTTAGCCTCCTCCACCGGCAATACTACTGGAGCCATAAGCGGTTGTAGCTCTGTAGGCGCATTAACCTGTAAATGATCTGTGATTTTTATAGTAGATCCTCCAAAACCACAAATAATAGTAGAATCTTCTAGAAGCGCCTTAGCATCCTGTATAGTGGTATCCGCTGTACCTTGCCACATTATTGGAACAATGACTCCTTGACAAGGCGAGGCTTGGTAAGGACTCGCTTTACAGTTACCCTGAAAAACAAGGTTGGTTTTCTCTTTATCATTGGCATTCGCAAAAAGTTGCCCTTGTATTTTTATCTGATTAGAGCTAACCTTTAATGTGCCTTCTGGTTTTGTACATAACTGACATTCGATTTTTGCGCCATCGCAGACATAGTTTTTACTCATAGATCTTGTTTTTCTAATGTAAATTGCATGTATCGTCGATAACCTCTACCGTTACTTAAGGTTATTGAGATATATGCACTTTTGGTCCAAGCCGTATATTTATTAATAACATAATTTCCAGTATAACTTTCTAAATACACCGCTTCTTCCCCTGCTTCATAATACTTAAGATACTTTTCTATTCTGCTTTTGGTATCGTCATCAATAGGTTGTAATGTACCAGTTACAGCATACGTGAGTTGGCTTGTAACGACATCTTCACTTACCAATGTTAATTGCTCTAAAATACTAACCGGTAAACAATGGATTATATTATTAAATGTACGCAATCGTGTTTGGGTTGTCTTGTCATCAAAAGGAATCCGTAATAAGCTATTAAATAACATACCGAATAAACGGTACTGTTTTAAATCTGCTATAAAACGTTTTTTATCTGCAATTTTTTCTGCAATAGCATCTAAGTACCCATGCGCTAACACACCTTGATGAGTTCGTTTAAGTTTTGGTGACAGCAAATTCCATTTTTCTTTAATTTCATCGTGATTTATAAGTCTTTCAATATCTCCTGAAGTATTAACACCTAACTCTACTTTTTCAGTAATACTGGTTAACTGTCGTATTAAAGCTTCTTGCTTTTTAAGACTCGGGGCTAATTCATATTGCTGATTACTAGTAATTAATTTAAAAACAAAAGCACTTTTACTGTATTCAGATATTAAATCAACTTCTATATCTTGACGATATCTATTTGTAATACGCTGCTCATGGAATTCAGTATATTCCTCAATATTAAAATGATATTGAACAGCTTTTTTTAACCTTTCATACACGTAAGGCGATTTCTTGTTTTGTACAATTAACATAAACTTACCCTTTGCTAACTTTTACATCTGAGCCTCCTTGAAAAGTTGCAACTCCAGCTCCTTGCACATTGATATCGCCATTACCTGCTATAAGATCGACTTCTGCAGCATTAACACTTAAACTACTTTGAATATCAACAATTTTATTACCTTCAATAGTTTCGGTTAATTCTGTGGTTTGCACCGTATAATTTTGCTCTACCACTGTACTCATGTTATTACCTACTCCTATTACCAAATCTTCACTTAATTGAACATCCATATTCTTGGCCTGATGGGTAATCATTTCTGAAGCCCTTATATTAATATTCTTAGCCTCAATATCTATGGTCTCAGGAGCTGATATTCTTATGTTCTTGTTCGCCGTATCAATAAAAATAATATTACTATGCTTATCGGTAATCGTAATAGATTCTGCTTTTTCGGTATCGTTAAATTCAATGGTATGCCCGCTTTTGGTAATGATGCTTTTGTAATTATTTTGGTCTTTTCCGCCGGCTCCTGTACTGCCATTAAATAGGCTTCCCATTACAAATGGACGGTTTGGGTCGTTATAGCGAAAACCAACCATAACTTGGTCGCCCGCTTCTGGAATAAAAACCTGTCCTCTGTTTTGCAAATGATTAGCGCTACTGCCTGCATCGGGAGACATAACGCGCAGCCATGAGGTTTTCATTTCTCCTTTTTGCCATTGAAATTTAACCTGTACGCGCCCTTTTTGGTTGGGATCTTCATTGGACAATACCGTAGCTATTTGCGCAGTAGCTTGTGGTAATGCAACTTCGGGTTCTGGTAAAATATTAATACCAGCTGAAATCGCTTCAAAAGCATTGGCATATTCACTTAGTCCTGAAGCTTCATGTTCAATTTTGGTAATAATATATTCTCCATAGTTTTTAACATCAAAAGCGCCAATACCCCGTTGCGCGGCTGTCACTTTAATGACCGAACCTATGGTAAGACCCTGCTTGGTACTTGTACCACTTAGCACATTGGCTGTGGCCACTTTACTGCCTTGTTTATTTTTAACATAAAGATCTATTTCACTTTTATCTTTTGCTCGTGCAGAGGTATAATCCGTGGCATTTAAAGGGAACAGTTTTTTAGAAGTTTCAAAAGCATAATTACCCAATTCGTTAAGGCCTTGGGCTTCACCTCTAGTTTTCGATTCAATTTCTACATCATCTAATGCATGATAGGAAAACGTAGTACTTTCGCTTGTAATGGCTTTTATATCAATATGAATGGTATCCATATCGGCACCGTACTCTATAGTTATAGGGCGTTCTAGCGTTGGTTTTCCAAAAACAAGTTGCAACCCGTCGTAGTACAACCATTCATTATATTGCTTAGCCAGACGTTGTATAAATTGAAAATGATGCTCTCTGTATTGAGTTTGGTATTCAATAGGATTTGTAAAAACAGGATTTATTTGAGCCGGTATGCCCACGGTGTTTACGGTATCATTGATAATGGTATTCAGGTTTTTATTCAACCAGGAATGCATATGTGTTCCGTTTTCTAGTAAAATCGTTTTAGAAAAACCACTAACCTCCAGTTTTCCATTAAAACCATGATCGTGTACAAGCTTAACATTGGTAATTACCCCTAAAAACTCCGTGTCATTAAAATTAATTACAACCGATTTTCCTAGCCATTTTTTAGATTTATCGAGGGTGTATGTACCTACATTTTCTACCGTATCATAATCGACGGTAATGGTAAAAGTATGGTGTTCATTAATGGATTGCTTCAAATTTATTTTCTCGAAATTAAATAGAAATTCTCCATCTATACTAAGCGTAGTTTTTGGCTTTATCATGGTAGGTTTGGGGTAAATATCAAAAGAACTTTCGTTTAAGGCTATCTAACTTTTCAACGAAATAACGATAAACAGTTTATATAAATTAAGACTTTGAAGCTGTGCTACTTTATTGACTATTATGGTTTGCAGCGCACTAAAAGTTGCCCTTTATTTATATCAAAATAAAAGAGCAAGCCAAACTAAGCCTGCTCTTTTAAAATGTGATTAGGCAACTGGCCAACGGTTGTCGATGGCAGCATTACCAACACTAATTTGTTCAGCCGACACTGTAAAAGAAATGGTCATTGGAACATCTCCATTTACGTCTAATGCTTCTTTATAATACACGATGTATGCATTTTTAAATTCTATTTCTTTCATTTTTGCATCTTCGTCTGTTTTCTTGTAAACAATTTTACCTTCTACAGATTTAAATTGACTATTTAACATCGCTTCGATTAACGACGTGTCTTCTGTAGATTCGATGGTAAGCGAAATTCTTCCGCCATAAACGTTTGAAGAAATTTTTCCTTTTTTATCAGTATCTCTACTGAAGGAGTAATCTGAATTTAATACATCAAATTCTTTTCCACCAATTTCTAATGATGCTCTGAATGATCCCATAATGTGTTCTTTTTAAATTGTTAATTAAATTAATTTAGCCTTGATTTTTTTACTAGTATTAAAATCTTGAACTTTTTAAAATAACTTTAAAAAATTTCTAATTGATACAAAAAATCTTGTCGGGGATATCTTAAGAATATCATTGGAAGACATTCTAGGTAGGATATTTGACAGTTTATTTTATAAAGAAAAAGAGAATTCTAAATTGTCATTTACAGCGCTAAACTAGGCATTAAAAAATCGCATATTAGTATTTGTTAACAAAACTTTAACAAATAAAGGACTACTTAAAATGAAAGAATTACAACTTTTATTTGTCGTCTTTTCGCTTAAACAAAGGCTTTCATCGTATTTTTTTGCCTGTTTTTTCTGATGTTTTTTTAACATTTGAAACCCATTTTAATCTAAAAGGGAAAAAAAGCCTCCAATAGCACGAATATTTAAATATAACCTTTCCTACAAAAATTTTAACATTTCGTAAGTAGTTGCGCTTCATTGATTTATGTTTTTTCTTACTTATTTTATAAGAAAAAGATTTATTTATTGATATAAATTCATTTTATTTAGAGCGAATTTTCGTTAAAAAAGAGAATCAAACTATCATTTTTAGGTTGGATTGCTTTTGAAAATGCCCTAGAAAAACTTATGAATTTTAAAATAAATAAAACCCTTACAATATGTCAATGTACAATTATGGAATTGGTGGAAACGAAGTAAAAGTTGACACCAGTGAAGCTATCGCTAACATTCCTTCAAACAAAACTTTATTAATCCAGAAACTAACCCACGAACCTCCTGTAAGTCCAGAAGCGGTTTACAATCTACAAACCGTAGAAGAGGTTTTCGAAAAATTTCAACCTTCGTTAAATCTTGAATTTCAAGATGAAAATGGAACCGACATAAAAGAAACCATGGCTTTTAAAAACTTAGGTGACTTTGGTGCTAAATCGATAAAAGAAAATAGCCAATTTTTAAGTCAGCTGAACATTGAAAAAGAGCAGAACACTAAAATCACACGTCAATTAGCCTCAAATAGAGGTCTGAAAAAAGCTTTAGAAAATCCAGAAACTAGAGCCGCAATTATCGAGCTGTTAGAAGACTCATTAAAAGAAATTAATGAAACAGATAGCAATTAGTTTAGTATTCACACTTTTAATTTAAAACAAAACCATGGAAGTAAAAGCACAAGAAATAAAAGCGGCTCCAAAACAAAAGCAAAGCACACAAATATCAAATACCTCAATAGATGCCTTAGCAGAATATGGCGGATTTTCATTTTTAGAAAACATCATAGATGGATTTTCTAATTTAAACCCTAAAAGAAAAGCAAGAAGAAACATCTTTCTTAACGATGAACAATGGCAAGCTGAACGAAAAAACCTTTCTAGCAGATTAAACGTTTGGCTAGATTTATTAAAAGATGGCAAAGACATTGAAAACATGCTGGATGTTGCAAAAGACAACGCTGCTAAGGCAGACAAAACTTTAAACAGCAACCTAAAAACGGCCCTTAAAGCTTCTGAAGATTTAGAAAGAGCTTACCGATCTGTCGCTTTCTTTTATAAGAACACAGAATCTGACAAAGTAAAAAATGTAACAATTCTAAATGCCGATTTAGATCAGATAAAAGATTTAGACAACACGCTATTTATTGATTATGTCGCTAACGAATTAAATCAAAATTTCGACCGTTTAGACCTTAGAGAAAACTATGGTATTCTTAGTATTCCAGGCTATTTAGGATCGAATCCTGTTTTAGATAAGTGGTCTAAAATAGCATACGACAATAAAGCTATTTTGGTTACCGATTTTCAAGATTTAGAATCTGCCGATGATGTGGTCGATATCTTTTTTAACGCAAACCATACGGGCGGAGACATTTTTAAATCGAATACCGTAATGTCGTGCAACTGGTTATTAGGAAGAAAAAAAGATGATGTTGTAGGCGAAGAGGAAAATTTATACGTACCACCATCTACCGCTTTGGCAGGAAAAATATACAGCACCTTAATGTCGCAAGTGGTTGCAGGAAAGAAATTTGGAGGTATTAACGACGTGGAAAGCGTGCGTTTTGACCTTAAAAAAGGTGAAATCTCCGAACTAGAAAAAATGGGATTAGTGCCTATGGTTAATGAGTATAGCAAGGTTATGGCATTCTCAGCAAAAACCTTATTTAATGGCGACAACTTAGGCTTACAAACCTACTCGGTAGTTCGCGTATTTGACCACATTACTAAGGTTCTTTTTGATTTCTTAAACCGAAGAGCTTTTGAAAATTGGACTACACGTACAGAAGCCGACCTTAGAAGTCAAATCGTTAAATTTTTAGACGGTATTCAAGGACCTTCAAATTTAATTGAACGCTTTAAAGTCATGAAAATCGAGCAAGACCAAAATCAAAAAGACCGCGTTTTGTTAGATATTCATATCACCCCTTATTTTCCAGCTAAAAGTTTTGTAATTCAACTAGACGGACACAAAGGTGATGGTCCAGAAAATGCAGAATGGCAAAGTGAATACAAACAAGTATAACCATAATATACTTGTTGAGTTTATGAATAGAGATGTTTAATATCATACTTTCTGGTATTAAACATTTCTAATTTGTTTGGCTAAAGGTTGAAATACATAAAAACAGTTAATTCTATGGGAACTTCATTTTAAGAGTAATTAAACTCTTAAAGTTTCATATGCTGTTTTTTATCACAAAAGCACAAATCCTATAAATTTCATAAAATCTCTTCAGGTATTAAATCGAGGTAGACAACTCAATATTTTACATGAAATATATAAAGTTACCCATGGATTTTTCAAATCTGCTCAATGGGAAAAAGGTATGTTCTTTAGAAGAATCTATAGCTCAATATTTAATGATGCTTATAACTAGCAGATATGGCGAAGTTGCAGGAAAAAATGACTTTGGATCTGATATCTGGGAACTCGAATTCAATCAATTGGTTAAGGTTTATGAGTGGGAAGAAAAAGTAAGAGTATCTCTTGTTAACGCCATAGCCAAATATGAAAAGCGACTTTTAAACACCAAAGTTATTGTGGCGCTAAGCGATATAGATACCGATTTAGACTCCAAAACATACTCCCAAGTAAGACGCAAAGCCATAATTGGGGTTACAGGAACCATTGTAAATACAGGGATGCCTTTCAATTTTGACACCTCAATATATGTTAGTCCATTATCTCAATAATTAAGGCATAAGTATGGTTAACAGCAATTATGAAGAAATAAAAGCACGCATGAAAATGCGAGCTATGGAATTATGGGGCATAGATAAAAATCAAATCTTAGACCCTTTAATTGAAATGTTTTTGGATGTGTTTTCTTTTGAATTATCAAAGGTATATCAAGATGTAAAAATATCTGATGCCAAATTATTAGAGCGTATCTCGAAAATATTGGTTAATGAAAACTGGTCTTTACCCATTCCTGCGCATGCATTAATAAGTTTACAACCTTCCGAAGATACAGGAGAAATAAGTAAAAAAACACAGCTTTATTTTCAGAAAATTTCAAAAGGAGATTTTACCGATATTTTTTTCACACCTTTAGATAACCAAGAATTAATCAAAGCAAAAATCTATTGCACAGCCTTCGGGAATCAGCTTACTTTTAATGATAAAAGCAGCTCTAAACCAGCTATAACATCCTATAAAGAAACCTCCGTTTCTGAATACAGCATGTGGGTAGGCATTGATATTGATGAACCTTTGTTAGACAGCCTTAATAATCTCTCCATTAGTTTATTACTAAAAGATTCAAACCTGAATTCTTATTTAAAAATGGCTAAAGTTTATGATTTTGATGAAAACGAAATCCACATCTTTCAAAAAGAAAAAAAACAATCCCTCAAAAAGGAACATTACTACGATGCCATCCATAGGTATTACCAAGATTACCTATATACTCTAGACCTTTCAAACAGTAACAAAAAGAAACACACTTTAGTAGAGCGTTGTAAAGAAACCTTTAATAGTGACGATTTGGAAGCCAATAATAAAAATCTTTTTTGGTTAAAAATTGTATTTCCAGTCGCCTTTGTAAAAGAAGAATTAGAGAAAATTAGCATTTCTTTAAACACCTTCCCCATTGTTAACAGGAAGTTCTCATACCGACAACACAACATTAAAAGAAACGGAAAAATTATTTCCTTGTTTTCTCTTGATGATGAGTTTTTTCTAAACACAGAATCGCTTATTGATGATAACGGCATCGCTTACAAAAGCGCATTGAAAAATGACATTAATAATTTAGCAGGTTCTTTTTCTCTCTATTTTGGAGATATCGAACAATTTGACGAGCGCAACGCTAAATTTATTCTAAATCAGGTGATACAAACCGTTCGAGAAGAAGGCAGCTCATTTTCAGCTATTGGTTACGATTTATTGAACGCCTATTTAGAAGATTTGAACGACAAACTAAATGTACTCGAGAAAAAAGTAAACTACAAATACAAAAATGTTAGTGATAATAATGAAAAAGTATATCTACTAACCATGCCTCACGAAACATCAAATACCTACGAGTGTGCCTACTGGACCACCAATGCCAACTTAGCGAATGGTATAAAAAAAGGCACATTACTTTGCCAATATCAAACCATTGGATTAGAATCGGATAGCATCTTGCTTCAAACCGACACGGTTGGTGGCATGGTAAAAAACGGAACTAAAGAAAAAATAAGCAGCTTTAGGTACGGATTGCTATCAAAAAACAGAATTGTTTCGAATGAAGACATTAAAGAATTTGTGTCAATGACAGTTGGAAACACTATAAAAAGTGTAGCTGTAAAATCGGGAGTAGGCATATCATCTCATAAAAAACAAGGTCTAGTTAGAACCATAAATGTTGATGTAGGCTTGCTTGAAAGTGGCCATTTAAATCATGAAAACAAAAAACGTTTAAGCCATTTTTTACAACTCGAATTACAGAACAAATCGGTTCACAACACCCCCTATCGTGTAAATATAATTTAAGATTAATGATTGAAAATAATTTCAGCCCCAGTTTAGTATCTGCTGTAAGATTAGCAATATCTTTTGCTTCAAAAGACAAACATGCCACCTACGGTGTAGCACACTTGGCTTTGTCCTTACTCATGGAAACTACAGGTGTAAGCGATATTTTGTCTAGCATGGGCAAAGACACAGACTACCTTAAAGAGTGGTTTGAGATGCGAAAAGAAATGTATGAATCTCAAGATGGTGAAACCGGAGAACCGATGCCTGATGTTGAAATAGAAAAGGTTTTTGAAGAATCCGAACGCTCCAAACTACGACTGGGCACCGATTACATTGATGGGGTTTGCATGTTTACGGCTATTATAAGAAAAGGCGTGGTTTACAACGACAAACAGTTGGAAACCATTTCGGTGACTGAAGACGAATTCTATAAACTTTATGAATCGCCAACCCATGCAACAAAACAACTTACCGATAACGAACATGCCGAATTATTGCAGTCTATCCCCCATTGCACCAACCTCATCAATCAAAAAAACTGTGATGAAGGCGCTTTAATTTTAGGCCGCGATAAGGAAATTCGAAGCATTTTAGAAAGTTTAGAACGCCAAGAAAACCGAGGCATTCTTTTGGTTGGCGACTCTGGCGTTGGAAAAACTGGCATTGTAAAAGGTTTAATTAAACACATCGCCGAATCTACAAATCCCTTATTAGCCGAAAAACAAATTATAGGGCTAAACGCCTCAAAATTATTGGCAAATAGTGCTAATGAAAATGAAGTATCTAAAAAGCTGAGTGCTATTTTCGATAAAATTGAAAAGTTAGAAAACAGTTTACTTATTATTGATGACATCCAAATTCTAACGGAAGGAGCTCAAGGCAACTCTGGAACCGTTACAAACTTAATTTCAGCACAACTTAATGAAGGTAAAGTCAATCTTATAGCCACTATTAATCCTGATGCCTACCGAAAAACCATCGAAAAGCATTCTATAAATAGAAAATTGGAGGTTATACAGTTGGAGGAATTAGAGCCATTGGTCTTATTAAAATGCTTAGAAAACCATAAATACAAACTCACGGCTTATTACCAATTAAAAATTGCTGAAGAAGCCATTACAGAATCGGTAATTTATTCCAAACGGTATTTTAAAAAAAATAAGCTACCCTACGGCGCGATTGATTTGTTAGACCGAACCCTAGCTGCGGTTTACATGAGTAACACCAACGCTTTAAAAGAAATTGAAGCTATAGAAACTCAGCTAAAATCTATTAAGTTAGGTGAAAAAAAATCGGTTTCAGAGCTAAAATTTTTATTCCGTTTGGCCACCGATAGAATCAGTCCTGTGGTATTAAACAACATCGCGACCAAGTATAATATTTTAGACATTGAATATGAAGAAGCACTCATCTTAAAGCTAACCGACTATTTAAAAGAAGCTAAAAACATCGCCCTAAAACCTATAAAAGAAGTAACTGCACACGAAGTTTCGGCTTTAGTGGCAAGCATGACAGGAATTCCAATAGGGAAAATTCAGTCTGAAGAAAAAGAGCGGCTTCTTAATATTGAAACCCGTTTACAACAACGCGTAAAAGGTCAAAATCATGCCATTACAACCTTATCGGATGCCATTATAGAATCAAGAAGTGGTTTAAG
Organism: Tamlana sp. I1; assembly: GCF_015355625.1. Taxonomy (GTDB): domain Bacteria; phylum Bacteroidota; class Bacteroidia; order Flavobacteriales; family Flavobacteriaceae; genus Pseudotamlana. The sequence goes on along the minus strand of NZ_JACLAF010000001.1, from coordinate 59,884 downwards.
TAATCCGAAACAACCTATAGGCTCATTTTTCTTTTTAGGCCCTACCGGAACAGGAAAAACAGAACTCACAAAATCGCTTGCTGGTTTACTTTTTGATGATGAAAACGCCATGGTCCGTTTTGATATGTCGGAGTTTAAAGAAGAACATTCTGCAGCTTTATTATACGGTGCGCCTCCTGGCTATGTGGGCTATGAAGAAGGCGGTATGTTGGTTAATAAAATTAGAGAAAAACCCTATTCCATTATTCTTTTTGATGAAATAGAAAAAGCGCATAGCTCTGTTTATGATGTGTTTCTACAAATTATGGATGAAGGCGTGATTCACGATAAATTAGGACGCGAGGGCGATTTTTCAAATGCGATAATTATTTTCACTTCTAATATTGGGAGCGCATGGATTTCCGAACAATTTCAAGCAGATAAAATCCCTGCATCCAACCAGTTAATCGATGTGATGAGCGCTCATTTTAGACCAGAATTTTTAGGTCGTATTACCGAAGTGGTACCTTTTGCTCCAATTAATGCAGAAATTGCACAACTTATATTTGAGCTTCAGTTTAAAAACCTTCAACAGCAATTAGAAAAGCAAAAAAATATTTCACTCACATTATCTGAAGAAGCTACAAAACATCTCGCTGATAAAGGCTATTCAAAAACTTATGGTGCACGACCAATTTCAGGCGTCATTCGTTCTTACCTAAAGAAGGCCATCTCTAGAATGATTGTTTCAGAAAGTGTGATTTCAGGCGATCATGTGCTTGTAGATTATAAGGATGAAAATTTAATCTGGGAAAAACAATAAGCCAATGTTTACAGATTTAAACGACATTAGAAAAAGTGAGATTACCGCTTTTAAAGCAGAGGTATTCTATGAAGAATTAAAATTTGTGCTAGGCAATACTAATGGTAAAGATTTTTGGATTAAAAATCACGGCATGAATTCCAGAGCTTTTTCCAAAGACGTGCTCGATATTACCAGTTACACGCCGCAAAGCATGCAATTACAACAGGATAATATATTTATTCATTTAAGTCGTAATAGCATTTATCATCAATTACCCGAAATTATTTTTCATCCGTTAGTTATTAGTAATGCTTCCATGAGTAATCGCGAGGTTGTAGAAGCCATGCGTGAAAACAGGAAAAAAGAAGAAGAAAATCTCCATTTCTTTACGCCTTTCGACACGGCCTTATTTGATGAAAAACTAAAGCTTACTAATCGGTATATTAATATTTTCACTGATGATTACGCCAAGCAAAACTTATTCGCTTTTGCAACAGCGATTATTAAAAAAGACATTCCGCTTAGTAAAGAACAGCTTTACAAACTGTTTTTAAACCTTTGTAATTCTGAACAATTAAAAGAAAACCTACCTGAATTAGAAACCTTATTCCGATCTATTTTAGGTTTTGATGTGCTTTTAGAATACAAACCTTGTGTTTTAGAAGAAAGTCCTTTTGAAGTTTTAGGACAAGGTGTTTTAGGCTATAATCTTGGAACACAAGGCCCAGTAACTAGTGAGCAAGATGATATTTATGCCACCTTATTACTTGAAGAATCATTAGACTATAAAACCTTAGAAAAACACCGAGAAATTATCGAAAAAATATTAGCGTTTTTCATAAGCGCTAATCGAGCGGTAAAGGTTGCATATCAATTTCCTAAAACCAATGGATTTGAACTTGGCACAACATCATTAGGTTATAACACAAGGCTACTTTCAACACAAAACACAAATAAAACAAACACCTTAAAAACAAGCGCTTAAACCTACAACATCCCTTTTATGAATGTATTATTATTGTTTTTTTTAAAATATTTATTGGCCCCACTCCTACTCATTGCCGCGGGATTTTTACTTAGCACTATTGCTAAAGGAAAAGCGGTACTTAAATTAAAAAAGCTCGTTGTTTTTATCCTGCTTTTATCTATAATACTGGCATTACCAAGTTTATTGGGATGGCTTAAATATGAATTTATTTGGGGTGGTTTATTAATCTCCATAGGCTACTATCTAGCTATAGGAGCTCTTTTTAATTGGTTTTCTCGATCTAAAGCTTTCGAGAGTATCGGTTTTAAAGACAACAAATGGCTCGTCCTACTTGGTTTACTCATTACCGTTATTTTAGCTGCGTGGATTTACTATTTAGTGTTTTCTTGGGTAAATCCTTTGGGTTACGCCATTTGGGCGACGCTTTCTATATTTTGGTTTTTAGTCCCTCCTTTTTATGTGTTTTCAAGAGCCTTGTTTTTAAAAATCCCGAGTCCGTTTTACAAACTTTGGATTATGGATACCGATGCAAACGACGAGGAATACTGGAATAATGTAGACACCTTTAGATTAATGCAAGTCACCGTAAAAATAAAACGTGCTTCTAATGCCTTAGAATATTCTTCCTTTTCGGTAAAACTTCCTGAAGATGTTACGCTTGGCCGATGGTTTAACCGTTTTGTAAGCGATCAAAACATACGTTTTCCTAATAACATTATAGAGTTAGAAGACGAAAACGGGGCTTATGGTTGGATTTTATACACCAACAAATGGCTGCCTATTCCCATTTTTACAAGAATGCTCGATTTTGATGAAGATGTTATTCATAATAAAATAAAAAACAAGAAAGTGTTGTATGTGCGTCGTGTTTCTCAAGGTCAAGAAGATTAAGAGTTGAAAAACGAACTGCTAGCATCAACTAAAACATAAAACAAACTTCATGAAATTCTACAGTTTTAAACTAGAAGCACATGAAGGTTAAAAATAGAATTATCAGTACTATGAAAAACAACAACCATTACGCAGTCAATTGGACAGACGGCGTAAAAATAAATAAAGATCATTTCACCGAAAGTTATTTTAATTCGGTTAACGCACTAAGAGATGCCGTAGAAACAAACATCCATAGTTATGATTATGGTTTATTAAAAGCAAAAAAAGGAGCGCTTTCCGCATTAGAGATTGAAACCAAAACCCATACCGAAGAACGCTTAGTTCTAGAATTACACAGTTGTACTGCCCTAACTATAGGCGGATGTAAAATAGATTTTAGTACCGAAATGTATGGCGGCGAAGTACCAACAGCCACAATTAAATCGAAGGATATAGACACAAATAATAATCTTCAATTTTATTTAATTGTTACTGTTAATCCTTTTGATTTAGTACCTGTTGGCGAACCAGACCCAGAGGTTACACCCCTGCATCACCCCTACGTGCTTCCTAAGGTGCATTTCGAAATTATATCTAAAAGTCAATTCAATAGTAATTTTCTAGAAAAACATTTCTTACTGGTAGGCAAAGTAGAATGGCGCGATGGCAGCTTTATTATAGACCATGACTACACACCGCCTGTGGCTCGTATTATCTATCATAAAACACTGCACGGATTTTATAAAAAAATTGCCCAAATACTGCTGAGATTACGCAATTATTCAGTGCTTATTAACAAGAAAAATAAAGACAAATGGCAAAGTAATGCCCTTGTGCGAAACACCTTTTTATTAAGCAACAAAATTCTAGATTTTGTGAGTCAGCATAGCTATGAATTTAACCAAATTGGCGAAGAACAATCGCCAATTTATATCGGTCAGAAAATATCGGTTTTAGCGAATTATTTACTGAATGAATTAGCCATTATGGAAGACCATGAAAAAGAAAAACTACTTCAATATTACTACGAGTGGATCGATGTTAAGCCATCGGTTTTCGAAGCCACTTTAGGCGATGTAATCGCGATTAAGTACAACCACCAAGATATTAATGACACCCTTAATAAAGTAGACTATTTTATGAGTGTATTAGAAAAATTATGGAAACGATTAAGTGATTTGGAATACATCGGGCAGCGCAAAGATAATATTGTAATTAGTGAAGAAAGCCATACCATAAAACCCTTATCAAAAAATAATTCGTGGTCGATAATCGATTAAAACTTTGATAGCAATCCCTCAAAATTAAAGCAATCTACCAATCCATAACATCTATTAAGTGAAGCCATTAAATCATAAAAAAAGAGTCGCGGCTCAACTGCAATTTGCCGTGGTTTTTTCAATCACGCTTGTGGTTATATTTTGCAGTAGTTTTTTCGCCCTTTATGCCGGAAAACAAGGCATAAGTGTTTTAGAAAGTAAGCATGCGGAATACAATTCGGTTTTTGAAAAACAAGCAAACATTACTTTTTCAATAGATGAAATTACCAAATTAGTCTATAAGCTAAAAAACAAAAAAAGAACCTTGGGCGAGCATAAACAATTTCAAAGTTTAATCTCTCAGCTTAGAATAAATATTGAAAATGAAATCGCCAATACCGCATCCATCACAACCAATCAATTTCAGTTATACAATGAGCTTTTATTTCAAATAAAATCCATTCAAGCTATTATTGATGATTATGAAAACGAATCTGAAGAATACATCTACGACAAAGAATTATTAGAAAAATGTCGTGAAAAATACCGCGAAGATGGTGGTAAAAAATAAACAGAATTCAATTTAGAGATAAAAAACAGTAAATGAAAATAGAAGATTTAAGCGAAAAATTTTGGAGAAAAATTAAATACGTCTTGTTATTTATTTTATCAATGGTGCTCTTGTACATTCTTCAAACAAAATTCATTATAAGAGTTCCGGTTATGGATAACACCGAACTCCTTGAAGCCATTAGTAGCTATGAAACTATCATAGAAAAACAAACCGAATATGCAACGCAAATAAAAACCATTCATGAAGAAGTAACCGCTATGGATTTTGATATTCATCAGGTTCAAAAGCAAGATGAAATCAATCAAAAAATTTTCAGTATCCGATCCATCTTCAAAGAAAACAAAATGAATTCTAAATACTTCTTTGGTGTTCAAGCTGCTAATATTTTACAAATCTATTTTGATACACGCGAAGAACACAGTTCATTAATCAAGAACAAAAAAATCATTGTTGAAAATCTTAAAGAATGTAAAGCAAATATTTAATCATTATGAAGCTAAATAAACGACTTTTTGTTCTAATTCTATTTGCCATTTTAATTAGTATAGCCCTAATCACCGCTATTAAAATGCCCTTTAAAACGCCTATTAGTAATCTCGATTTTACCATAGCCGATTTTAACAAAAACTACAACTATGAAGTTAATGAAGAACTCGCGTTTTTGGTTAACGATGGTAATGCTTACAGTGACCGAAAAATGATTTGGCATTTGGGGAATGGCGATACATTAATGCGTACTCACGACATTAATTACAGCTATAAGAAAAAAGGGAAATATATGGTTACCCTAGAGGTCGACTCCAAATACAAAGTCTCGAAATTAATTGAAGTCATTTCACTTCCTAAGAAAAAAGCCATCGATTCTGTTCCTAGAATTTATGGTATAGATGTGGGTTACGTAGGTGAAGAACTCGTTTTTTCATCTTACAGTCCAGGCGTAGAATCTTGGTTTTGGGAATTTGGTGAGTCTGGCACTGTCGATGCTTATGAAGGCCAAGTGGTTTATGTTTATAAAAATGAAGGCACTTATAATGTTAAACTAAAAACAAACACATCTAAATATCCTGTTTACCATCAAATTAAAATTTTACCACTGTTTGAAGCTATTGAAGAATCTGGGCGTTTAGATTCCTTATCGCTTGCGCAGGAAGATATTAAAACTAATCTGCAAGTTATAGCCGATGCTTCTACCAAAAACACAAACGATTATTACAAAAGCTTAAAACATATAGAAAACCGATACACGTGTAACCAAGCTGATGATGTGGTTGTGGTCGTTAATGGCGCTAGATATAATGATTTATACAGCTATTGCCAAGGCTTGCATTTTTTAGAAGGAAAAGGCACAAAAACAGTAGTTATAAACGAAGTGGCCATTGATACTTTTAATTGTTTGAAAAAAATACAAGTCACCCAAAGCATTATAAATAAATGATTCATCTTATACCATGTACCCCAGCATACCAACGGCGTAAGATTAGTATCTTTTTAATGCTACTACTAAGCACTTTACCGCGCTTTAATTATACTTTAGAAGCACAAATAGGACGCTACTCTAAAATTGATAAACTAGAAAAGCACAGTTTCAACTTTGAAACCATTTCTAATAAAGAAATCAAGCAAAAAAAAGACAAAGGACTTTACACCGTGTTTTCAGATCGGGCTGATAATAAAGTTTATTTTAGTGCTTATGCTCAAATTGAAGGCGATAAACAACAGTTTTTAACCCCGTATTATGTCGTTAATCAAAAAGATGATTATTTAGAATTGGTGGCCAAAAACCCCGATATTATAGGCAAGCCCAAAGGGCTTTTTTCACTTTTCTATGGCGATAAATACACCTTCTCTAAACACAAAGCGGCTAAATACATTGGTTGGATTCATAAAGATTTTGTCCTAGAATATGCGCATCCTAAATTAAGTCCGTACAACTACAAACCCATTAGATATGTTGTTGGAGTACACGATTTAAAAACACTTTATAACATTGAAAACCATGTAAAAAACGATAGTGTTTTTCTTTTTAAAGACCCAAATTTTCAAACAAAAAACACTAAAGCATTGCACCTAGATCAATTCGTGTATTTGTATAAACACAGTGTTGATGAAAAAGCGGTGTTGGTCTCCAACTTGGACAATATGAAACCTGAGGATTCTACAACTAGAACAATGGGTTGGATTCCTAAAGATTTCATGAAAAAAGTTGGACAACAAAGGGTTTATGCTCTTGCTGATGCGGACTCTATTGGATTTTTAAATGAGGACTACAAATCGGTTGAATATGTGCAAAAAAAAGACATAGGCGCCAACCTTATCTTTGATCTTAGCGCACATCGAAAAAATCAGGTGACATTAAATGATACCCTGCAAGTCGTTCAACCATTTGATGTTTGGGACCATTCTGGAAACAAACTTATAAATGTTGATGGCGAAAACGTATTGTTGGCAAATTTAGAACTCATTAAACAAGAGAATAAAATAATTAATTTCCATTATGTTTTTGATTGCAATGCAGACTTAAAGCAGAAACACCTTAAGCTAATGAGTTCGTTGCAACAAATTTGGATTTTACTCAGCACCAACAAAAAATATAATGATTTTGAAATCAGTTTTAGTGCCAGTTCATACGGCTGTGGGCAGTTTTATGCATTTCCAAAAAGCAAATCCTTCTCGGCTTGGATAGATTTTCTTCATAATATTTTTATGGATAACGGCTTGGTAACAACTTCTATTCCCAACACCGAAGGCTTGCAGCAGTGCTTTGAAAATGCCATAAAAGAATTACCACAACAAAGTTTTACCAACAATATCATATTAGTTGCTGGCGAAACTAAGTTTTTCAATTTGCCAGATGTTAAACGCATCACCACGAAGCTCGCTCAAACATCGTCACGATTAATTTTTTATCAATTAGAAAATAAAGCCAACGATAAACATCAAGAATTTACTTTGCAATCCAAAGACATTTTAAACAGGGTGAGCAAGCATCATGCTGATTTTATAAGAGCTTATATCGTTGATAACGCTTTAATAAAAAACGAAAATGTATTTAGCAATATTCCGTCTGTTGATAATATCTACGTATACGACGCCCCTAAAAACAGCAGCTATCAAGGCGGTATTGCATTTCCTAAAATCAACAAAGCTTTGTTAGCAACCTCGCTCGACACGACGATTTCTAGCGTTTTAAGTGCTTCCTTAAAATTTAATTCAGAGTTGGTTAATTCATTGGAATACAACGCTAGCAAATTAGGCTTTCTACGAAGTAAACCCTCAAAAACCATATCCGATTTAATTCTTGAAAATCCTGATTATGCAAATCAATTGGGAGAAGTGCCTAGAAATGATATGCATGAAAAATATTATCTGGATAAAATATACGCACCACGAGACAACCTTAAAACGAATACGGCTTTTTTAATGAGCAAAAAAGAACTTGTTACACTTGTAGAAGCCTATAAATCTTTGATTCCGTTATTACGGAAAATTGCAAAAAGACGAGATCGTGTTCAATTGTATAAAAACTACAGAAAAACGAGTAAGGGCATTAATAAAAAAATCCACAGAAAAACACTGCGAAAAAGTGACGCCATCGCTGATTTATTCTTTATGAAAACGGGGCTGCCCGTAAAAGACAAATATTTGAAAAACACGAAAATTAAACATGTTAAAAGAAAACGAAGAACATCACACTTAGACTTCACAAAAACAATGAAAGCTTTAAGAGAAAAAATTGATGTTTTAGAACAAATCATTTTAAATGCAGATGCCACGTTTTACACCGATGGAAGTGGCGCGAACTATTACCTAATTACCGATAATTATATTTTATAACACATGAGTAAAGCGACTGAGTTACCAATTCATGAAGTGATTGTAAAAATCATGTTTAACGCCGACAGAGAAAAACCCATGGGTTTATCGGCAAGCGATGTACTTTGGAAAATTGATAACCCTGAAGTTTCCGAACGCCATATTCGAGAAGTACTCGATTGGTTAGTTCGTGAAAAAAGAGTAAAACTATACCTTGATAAGTATAGTTTAGATCGCTATGAATTTCTAGATCAGAAAGCAAAACATGAAGAAGAAACTGATGATGCTGATGAAGGCTTAGAACCAAACACCACCTTTTATATCAACCCACCTCGAAAAAAAACACGAGGGCTTAGAAATAAAATAATTTTATGTTCAGGAATATTAGCGCTTCTCTATATGACGTATTTATTCAATAAAATGAATAGAAGTTATGTGCATTCTTCAAAAGAAATCACAACCTCATCTACTTTAAGTCCAGATATACCTGTAAAAAACCTCTATTTATCAGAGGTGGAAGATGAAAAAAATTGGGAGCAAAAATTTAATGATGTTGCCTATTCTTTTTCAAGACAAAATAGCAATAATAAAAATGTTAGTGAAGCCATACATAACATGAGTAAAACCATTGACAGCTTACAAAAACAACACATCTTCAAACTAAATAAGCTTCAAAAACAAATTGATGTTAATATGAATAACAACATCAGCTATACCAATGCATTATTACAAAAAATCATGATTTGTAATTTCATTTTTTTAGCCATTATCGTTTTAACTTTTTTTAAAGGAAAACTGTCTTGAAAACTGTTTAACACCAATTTCGTCCAATACGTTTTTATAAAAATTCATTAAAATCTTTATTTAATATAAAACAATAGGATTATTGATTTTGATATCTTTTATTGAAACGGGTTTTTAAATGGCATATCGAAAATTTATCGTGAAATTTGAAGTGAAAACACCGTAAAATTTAAGGCTGTTTGAGCTAAACGTATTTTAAAATTCATATATAAATATCATAGCGAGTTCCTTAAATTTAGGTGTCGAACGAAAAATTTAGATAAAGATTCGTAAGCCTAGATTTTTTTGGTTCGTTTTTTCATCAATGAAAAAATGAACAACAACATTACTTTGAACAGAAATCATTTTAAGTAAAAAAAAAGGGCTAAGTTATTTCTAACTCAACCCTGTTTTTAAAATTTGAATTCTTAAAATGTATATTACATATTCAAAATTATAAACTCAGATCTTCTATTCATTTGATGTTCTGCTTCGGTACATGGCACACCATTAGAACATTTATTTAAAAGTTGCGTTTCACCATAACCTATAGCGCTTTCAATACGCTCCGGCGCTATACCCTGAGAAATAATATAATCTCTAGTGGATTTAGCTCTACGATCTGAAAGGGCTAAATTATAAGCATCGCGTCCTCTCGAATCGGTATGCGATTCTATTTTAATAACCATTTCTGGATATTCTTTCATTAACAGCACCACTTTATTAAGCTCTACAGCAGCGTCGCTTGGACGAATATTCGATTTATCTAAATCAAAATAAATAATACCTATTTTAATTTTAAGCAAACCACCTTCTTTTACAATAAGTTCATGTTTTAATGTGATAGGCACAAATGTTTCTCCGGATTCACTTAAAGTAATTACGGGTTTTTCTTTGGGGTTATATTTTTCTTTTGAAGCAATCACATTATAATTTGTAGCACAACTTAATGATGATTTAAATTTATAATCTCCAGTTAAATTGGTTAAAGTTGAATCTATTGCAATACCTTTTTCGCCTTGTAAAATAAGTTTAACCTCAGCGATTGGTTCTCCAGAGATCGTATCTGAAACCGTTCCATAAATCAGCTGCTTACAAATAGGTGCTTCTCTAATAAAGGAATATATATCATCATCGCCCTTTCCGGTTAACCTGTTTGAACTTACAAATCCTCGATTTTTTTCTTCATTTACAATAAATCCGAAATCGTCTAAATCGCTATTTAAAGGCGCTCCTAAATTTGTTGCTTTTTGAAAAACGCTGTCTTTAATTTTACTTTGAAAAACATCCAACCCTCCCAGACCTAGATGCCCGTCTGAAGCAAAATAAAGTGCCTTATCGCTTACAAAAGGAAACATTTCACGACCAGCAGTATTCACATTCTCGCCTAGGTTTCGTGGTTTGGAGTAACTTTCATTTGTATTAGAACCACTCTCTGTACTATGTCCTTCTAAAATATCAACAACAAAAATATCGGTTCCACCTATGGCACCAGGCATGTCCGATACAAAATACAAACGTTTACCATCTGGGCTTACCGTTGGATGCCCAACAGAATAATTTTCACTATTAAAAGGCAGTTCTTTTATATTATGCCACGAAAACGTACTGTCTTTAGCCTTTTTGCGTTCTGCTCTATACAATTTTAAATGGTTTGTGCCTTTTGAGTCGCGACCTAGGCTTCCGTTATAATTATTTCGAGTAAAATAGACAACCGATTCATCTGGCGAAAAAGCTAATGTCGCTTCATGGTATTTGGTATTTAGGTTTTTTGAAAACTCGCCAATTCTGGTTAAATCGGATTCAATACCGTCTAATTCACCAATAAACATATTTAAGTAAGGCTGCTTATTCCATTCATATAATCGGGTATGAAAATTAGAGGAATCGACTGATGAATACACCAACTGCTCATTAAAATACATAGCTCCAAAATCGGAATACGCTGTGTTTACAGACACGTTTTTAAGCATGAACTTAGGTGATATATCTAAAACGTCTTCAATTTTTAATTTTTCCTGACTGAACTCTTTAGAACGATCGTCTGTATTTTCAGTTCGTTTCGAGAATTCTTTCATCCAATATTTAGACTCTCTATACTTTCCTGTGCCTTCAAGCGTGTGTACGTATCTAAATAAATATTCGGGATTAACTTGGGTGTTGAATTTTGAAATTAATGCATCATAAAAACGGTAAGCATTTTCCATATCCGTATTAAAAAAATAAGCATCACCAGCGCGTTGTAACACCCTAAAGTATTCTTTTTGCTGTGCTGTATTTAGATTTGGCATATGTTTTTCAAGCTTTCGCACCTCGTTTTCATACAAAACAGCAGCTTCCTTATACCACATACGATCGAACAATCGGTCTGCACGTTTGGTGGTGCTTTGCTGTCCATAAACAAAGGTTATTCCGCATAATATTAATAGTGTAATTATATTTTTCATGTAGCTTTAGTTTAGAAGAAACGAGGGGATTTTAATTGCTTTTCTTTAGAGATTAATTCAAAACGAAGCATTAATTCATGTGTTCCCGAATTAAAATATTTTAAAGGTGTTGTAGTATAATCATAAGCATAACCAACCATAAATTTTGGTGTAATTTGCAATCCTATTAAACCACTTACCGAATCGTCCCAACGGTAAGCTGCTCCTAACCTCAACACATCATGGAACATAAAATTAGCCGATAAGTCTACAATTAACGGTGCGCCCTTAACATATTTAGCTAAAAATGCTGGTTTAAATTTGACGTTGGAATTAACATCAAAAACATAACCCCCTATTAAATAAAAGTGTAGTTTTTCTGTATCAACAGCATTTTGAACGCCATCGTAATATTGATTGGTTAAAAAGTTAGGAACCGATAAACCAACATAACTTTTATCACTGTGATAATAAATACCTGCTCCTACTGTGGGTAAAAACTTGTTATTTACATTGTTTCGAAATACATCTTCATCTTCTTGATGCGCGCCCTTACTCCAATCGATATTAAGAAATTTTCCACCTCCTTTTACCCCAAAAGACAGTCGTTGACTTCCTGACATGGGAATGGTATACGAGAAATCGGCATCAAAATAAAACTCTTCAGAAGGTCCTAATTCATCATTGACTAAAGAAACGCCCAAACCGACATGTTTTCCTATTGGCGAATCGACACTAAAGGATTGTGTTCTTGGTGCGCCTTCAAAACCAAGCCATTGCGACCTGTAAAGCCCTATTATTGCCAAATGTCCTCTAGACCCTGCGTAAGCTGAGTTTACGCTTAGCGGATTAAACATATAATCGGTGTACTGAGGATCTTGTTGCCCATAGCTTATTAATGTTAAAGCAAACATTAATAAGCACATGATGTATGTTGATACTTTATTTTTTAATTTCATTTTCATTTTATTTGTTTGAGGCATAACCTTATTCTATAATACAACTACTAGCGTGCTAAATACAACCAACCTGATTTTCTATCGGAACCATCGCCTAAATCAAGAATGTAATAGTATGTTCCTGCTGGCAATTCTTCACCCTTCTTAAACATTGAACCGCCGTTTGATTCGCCGTTAAATGTATTATCATATCCTGCTTTGCTATACACCAGATTTCCCCATCTGTTATAAATTTCTAAAGCATTATTAGGATAATTATTTATACAATCGATGTAAAAGAATTCGTTTTTCCCATTTCCGTTAGGCGAAAACTCATTGTAGATGGTTAAACACGATGGCGTAATGCTTGTCTCGCTAGTATCATTATCGCTATTAGCATCTATTTGATCTAAGAACTGAAGCGTTGCAGTATTTAAATAATCGTTAACATCTTTAACGGTTACCAATAGGCTTAAAGTTGTCTTAGCGCCGCCTGCAATTTCAGGAATTAACCATGAACCAGTTGCATCATCATAAGTTCCAGATGTTGCTGTGTAAGACACAAATTGATATCCAGTTGGCAGGGCGTCTACAATTTCAACGGTTGTTGCATTTATACTACCTAAGTTAGTTGCAGTGATTGTAAAGGTAATATCATCACCAATACTTGGGGTTTCAAAATCAACCTCTTTAACAACTTCAATATCTGTTATTGGAGTGTTTATAGTTACGCTGGACTCGTCATCTTCACTTTGGTCACCATCATCGTTATTTGGTGTACTATCTGTATCAAACTGATCGCTTGCGGTAATTTGAGCTTTATTAAAATACTCATTATCTTGAAGTGTTGGCATATTCACCGTAGCTTCAAAAGTTAATGTTAACCCAGATAATGGCACATTTAAGTTGGTCCAATTGATAACATTATTAGCCCATAAACCTCCATTTGAAATATTGGTAATATTACTGTATCCTATTGGTAATACATCTTCAACAGCTACGCCTGTCCCTTCATTAGGACCTGCATTATCTATTTGTAAAGTGAAGGTTACAACCTCGCCCACATTGGCATTAACATTACTAACAGATTTATCTAAACTTAAATCGGCCGTTTCAGTCATAATCAAAATACTATCTTGATCGTCTTCACTTGGATCGTTATTGTTTGGAGTTGAATCTGGATCAAAAACATCACTAGCAGAAACTTCAGCGCTATTCAAAAACTCGTTAGCTGTTCCTGTTGGCGCATTTACTGTAACGTCTACCAATAAGGTTTGTGTATCGCCACTCATTATGGTTCCTGTTCGCCATAAACCTGTGGCTTGGTTATAGGTTCCTGAAGTTGAACTGTACAACACATAGTTAAATCCAGCAGGTAGCACATCGGTTACTTCTACTCCCGTAGCCGTATTAGGCCCGCTGTTGGTTACTGAAATCTCGAATGTAATTTGATCACCAACATTAGGTGCTAAGTTATTATTAACCACTGTTTTTGTAAGAGATAAATCGGCTACAATTGCCAACGGCGTAACAACAACATTGTCTTCATCATCTTCACTTTGATCTCCATCGTCATTATTCGGAGTTGAATCTGGATCTATTAAATCTGATGCTGAAACTTGTGCCGTGTTTGTATATTCATCGGCAGCTCCTGTAGGTACTTTTACAATCGCATCGATTAACAAGGTTTGAGTTCCTCCTGTTGGAACGATACCAACCGTCCATAAACCTGTTCCCTGATTGTAAACGCCAGATGTCGCACTAAATGAAACATACTCGAAGCCTACTGGTAACATGTCAATAACAGCAACTCCTGTTGCCACATTTGGGCCGTCGTTTGCTACACTAATTTCAAATGTAATTTGCGAACCAACCAATGGTGATGTATTTCCGTTAACCACTTGTTTTGATAGCGATAAATCAGCCAAAGCATTTACTGGTGTTATTAATATACTGTCCTGATCATCTTCACTTGGGTCGTTATTGTTTGGTGTCGAATCTGGATCGTTAATAGTACTACCGGTAACTTCTGCATTATTAAGATGTTCATCTGTGGCTCCTGTTGGCGCATTCACCAAGGCATCTATTAATAAGGTTTGTGAACTACCATTAGGGATTAATCCAACGGTCCATACCCCAGTTGCTTGATTATAACTTCCTGAGGTTGCGCTAAACAATACGTAATCGAAACCAGGAGGTAATACATCGGTCACTTCTACGCCCGTAGCAATATTTGGCCCATCGTTACTTACTGTAATTTGAAAAGTGATTTGCGAGCCTATTAATGGTGAAGTATTTCCGCCTACAACTTCTTTTGTTAATGATAAATCGGCCAAAGCAACCACTGGAGATAATTGAATACTATCTTGATCATCTTCTGTAGCGTCATCATTATTTGGTGTTGAATCTGGGTCGGCTAAATCTGATGCTGAAACTTGAGCACTATTTAAATAATCGCCAAAACCATTTATTCGAGCATCAATTAATAAGGTTTCTGAAGCGCCATTAGCTATCGTTCCTGCCGTCCAAATTCCAGTTACATGATTATAGCTTCCTGTAGAAGTACTGAACGAAATATAATTAAATCCTGATGGCAATAAGTCAGTTATTTCTACCCCTGTAGCATCCTGAGGACCATCGTTTGTCACAGTAATTTCGAAAGTAACAACCGACCCTTGAATAGGCGATGTGTTTCCGTTGGCAATGGTTTTTGTCAATGATAAGTCAGCCATTGGTGTAACTGGTGTAATCTGGACGCTGTCTTGATCATCTTCGGTAGCATCATCATTATTTGGTGTTGAATCTGGATCGCCTATATCTGATGCTGTAACCTGCGCTATATTCAAGTAATCGCCAGTAGCATTTACAAGAGCGGTTATTGCTAAAGTTTCTGAAGCGCCATTGATTACAGTACCTACTGTCCAAATTCCTGTTGTAGAATTGTAGGTTCCTGAAGACGTATTAAAAGACACATAAGTAAATCCTGTTGGCAATAAATCGGTTACCGTTACGCCTGTCGCATCTTGAGGGCCTGCATTAGTGACTGTAATTTCAAAACTAATTGGATCGCCTTGTAATGGTGAAGTGTTTCCACCCACAACTGTTTTTGTTAATGATAAATCAGCCAATGGTGCAACTGGTGTTATCTGTACACTGTCTTGATCGTCTTCGGTAGTAACATCATTATTTGGTGTTGAATCTGCATCGCCTATATCTGATGCTGTAACCTGCGCTATATTCAAGTAATCGCCAGTAGCATTTACAAGAGCGGTTATTGCTAAAGTTTCTGAAGCGCCATTGATTACAGTACCTACTGTCCAAATTCCTGTTGTAGAATTGTAGGTTCCTGAAGACGTATTAAAAGACACATAAGTAAATCCTGTTGGCAACAAATCGGTTACCGTTACGCCTGTCGCATCTTGAGGACCTGCATTAGTGACTGTAATTTCAAAACTAATTGGATCGCCTTGTAATGGTGAAGTGTTTCCGCCTACGACTGCTTTTGTTAATGATAAGTCAGCCATTGGTGCAACTGGTGTTACAAGCACACTGTCTTGATCGTCTTCGGTAGCATCATCATTATTTGGTGTTGAATCTGGATCAATTTGATCTGAAGCTGTAACCTGAGCAATGTTTAAGTAATCGCCTGAGTCATTTACTATAACATCTAATAAAAGAACTTCGGTTGCTCCTGCTACAACATTTTCAACAGACCAAACGCCTGTGAGTTCATTATAAATTCCCTTGGTAGAACTATAAGAAACATAATCAAATCCTGAAGGCACTAAATCGGTTACAGCAACTCCTGTTGCAAGGTCTGGACCATCATTAGTTACTCTAATTTCGAATGTGATCTGAGAACCTTCGAGTGGTGCTGTATCATTATTTACTACCGTTTTAGTTAAAGATAAATCGGCTTCTGTTATTGTAATTGTCAAGGTCGCTTCATCATCATCAAAACCATTTCCATCACCATCTTCATCTACAGTTTCGTCTGTACTAGGGTCACTATCTGGGTCGTATTGATCGCTAGCAATTATTTGAGCAACGTTTGTATATTCGCCATTGGCACCCGTTGGTGTGTTTACAGTTGCTTCATAGGTTAAGGTGACACTACCATTATTTGCTAAAACCGTTAATCCCGACCAATTTGCCGTATTTCCAGTTTGTGTGCCCGAATTATTGACTGCTGTTAAAGTTAAACCTACTGGTAAAACATCCTCAACAGCTACATTTGTTGCTGTATCTGGCCCTGAATTGGTAACCACTAAAGTATAAATTACCGTGTCGCCACTATTAGGATGTAGGTTATCAATACTTTTTGTGATACTTAAATCGGCCTGCTTAATGGTTATTCCTTCTGCGTCCTCATCATCTTCACTTTGGTCGCCATCATCATTATTTGGAGTAGAATCTGGATCGTATTGATCGCTTGCCGTTATTTGAGTGGTATTTAAATATTCGTCTGAAGCTCCTGTTGGTGCATTAACAGTAGCATCAAAAGTTAAAATGACGGTCTCTATACCTACAGGCACTGCAAATCCAGTCCAATCGATTTGGTTTCCTGCTGCAACACCAGAGTTACTAATATTGGTAATATTAGAATAGCCTACTGGTACCATATCTTGTACAGAAACACCTGTTGCATCAACACTTCCTGCATTGCTAAGCGCTATTGTGAAAGTGACAACATCGCCAACATTAGGATTATTGTTACTTACCGTTTTATTAATTGATAAATCGGCTGTTTGAGGAGTAATAGTAAATTCAGTTTCATCATCATCTGCAATACCATCATTAAGGTCGTCTACATTTGGCCCTGTATTGGGATCACTATCTGGATCAAACTGATTGCTTGCCGTAATTTGAGCTAAATTTGTGTATTCACCAACATTGCCTGTTGGCATATTTACAACCACATCATAACTTAAAGTCATGTTTGCTCTATTAACTAAACTTAAACCTGTCCAGTTAATTTGGTTGCCTATAAGTGTTCCGCCGTTACTTATTGTTCCCGAAGTTAGCGTATAACCCGTTGGCAACACATCTTCAATAGTAATTCCAGAAGCATCATTAGGACCGTTATTTAAAAGCGTTAGCTCGAAAGTAACCGTATCTCCTATGTTTGGTGTGGTGCTACTTGTTGTACTGATGGCTTTCGTTAATTCTAAATCGGCTTCTTCAATAACAAAAGTTGCAGCATCTTCATCATCTTCACTTTGATCACCATCATCGTTATTAGGCGTAGAATCTGGATCTTGTAAATCACTTGCTGTAATTTGAACAGTGTTCGTATAATTCCCTGAATCGTTCACCACAGCATCATAAGTTAACGTTACAGAAGTTGTGTTTGCAATGGTTAAATCGTTCCAAACTATTGAATTATTTCCAAGCTGATAAACCCCTCCATTTGAAACAGTTCCAGGCACTAAATCAAAGCCGTTTGGTAATAAATCTTGAATATCAACCCCTGTGGCGTTTCCTGGCCCTTTATTTTCTACCAATACGCTAAAAGTTACCGTTTCTCCTACAGAACCTGAAATTAGCAATAATGATTTTGTAACTTCAAGATCGGCCAATTGAAGCGTTACTGTGGCATTGTCTTCATCATCCTCACTTTGGTCGCCATCATCATTATCTGGGGTACTATCAGGATCGGCTTGATCGCTTGCGATAACCTGAGCGCTATTTAAGTAATTGTTTGAACTTGTTGATGGCGCATTTACAGTTGCCGTAATGTTTAAAACTTCTGGCGTTCCAACGGCTACCGTGCCAACCGTCCATATTCCTGAAGTGACATTATATGAACCGCTAGAATCATCACTTTGATAAGTATACCCATTTGGAAGTTGATCTGAAACCGCTACATGGGTTGCTTCATCGGGTCCATCATTTGAAACCGTAAGGGTAAAAACAACAGTATCTCCAACACTTGCATCGGTTACTGAAACTGATTTATCAAGAGACAAATCTGCAGATTGCAATGAAATTTGTGCATTAGCTTCATCATCCTCACTTTGGTCACCATCATCGTTATTAGGTGTACTGTCTGGATCAAAATTTGCACTTGCAGTAATTTGAGCAACATTCACATAAGTTCCTGAACCATTAACGGTGGCATCAAATGTTAAATTTATAGTTGAACCGTTAGTAATGCTTAAGTTGGTCCATGTAATGGTTTGAGTTGCTAGATCGAAGCTTCCATTATTAGAAACTGTTCCAGGCACTAATGTATAGCCTAAAGGCAAGACATCTTGTACAGAAACGCCTGTTGCATCTGCATTAGCAGCGTCATCATTATTATTGTACACAGCCAATGTAAATGTAACTGTGTCGCCAATATTAACACTAGAAGGTGTTACACTTTTTGTTAATTCTAAATCTGAAATCGCTTGAATTGTTATGATAACTTGATCTGAAACAGCATTACATATGCCATTGGAAACCGTCCACTGAAAAACATAATCGCCAACAGTAGTTCCGGTTACCTGTGTTTTCGGATCTAATTCATCAACAAAAGTTGCATTTGTAGGCCCAGAAATTTGAGTCCACATCCGTTGACCAACCGTTGCAGGTGTCGCATCTAAATTAACAATAGAGAACTCTGGCATCAATTGATCTGGCCCTGCATTTGCGGTAAGTGGATCGGAATAAATCTCAATATTCATCGTATCAAATGACGAGCAACCACCGTCATTTACAGTCCATGTAAATTCGTAAGTACCAGCAGTAAGCCCTAAAACTAAAGTGTTAGGATTGTTAGGGGCTGTAATATTTGCTGCATTTCCTGCGGTTTGTGTCCATGTACCTATACCCACTGTTGGTGCGGTAGCTGCTAAAGTCGCTTGAGTGACATCACAATATTCTTGGTCTGGTCCCGCAACAGCTGGCGATGGTGGTGCTCCTGTGTAGGTAAGAGTTACTGTATCCGTTTTAGGCGCACATACTGCAGGTGAAGCCATAGAACCGTTAGAAACCGTCCATGTTAAAATATACACATCATCTAAGCCATCATTTCCTGCATCATCTGGTATATTGGATAGGGTGGTTTTTGGGTTATTTGGACTATCAATTACTGCAACACCACCAGAGGGGTCATCGCTAGGATTTGCAAAAGACCAAGTTCCAATTCCTACTGTTGGCGCTGTGGCATCAAGTTGGGTATTATCTTGGCAGGCTAGGTCTTGATCTGGTCCTGCATCTGCATCACTAGGTTCATCAAAAATTTCAACCCTAACCACATCGGCTTCATCGGTACAAAAATTACTAGCAAAATTTAACTCAAAAACATATACCCCTTGTACATCTAATCCAGTGACATCTGTTGTTAAAGCGCCAGGCGAAACAATTACGGTATTAGCTCCGTTTGGTTGTGATAACAAACGCCATTCTGAAGTTATATCACTTGGTAATGGCGATGTATTCCCTGACTGTAACTGAACAGGATTAGCTACTGTAATATCTGTTTCACAAAGTGTTTGATCTGGTCCTGCAAGAGGTGCTATACTTGGGCCGTTAGAAACTTCAACGGTTGTTTGTACGGTATTGTTACATGCAGCCCCTGAACCTGTATAATCTGTAGTATACTCATAAACATAAGTTGTTGCTTGAGTCGCATCAACCGGCGCATTTGCAGTATTGCTATTGTTGGGAGATTGAGTTGGTGCGAAAGGTGCAATAATGCCTGCATCGGTTGCCCCATCAACCGAAATAATAGTCCAAGTTCCTGTAGTTCCAGGGGTCGCTTCAAGAAAAACACTTGTAACATCACATAATTGCTGATTTGGAATTGACTCTGAGTGCGCATAGACATCAACCGTCACATCGGCTGTCGAATTCGGACAAAGCAAAGAACCGCTTACTGTAGTCCATCTAAACACATAAGACCCCGTTGTCATTCCTGTAACAGTAATGGTATTACTGCTTGTATCGCTTATGGTTGGAGTGTTTGGGCCTGACACTACAGTCCAACTACCAGTTTCTACATTTGGGTTTTGTATTGGGTCTGCCGTTATAGTAGTTGTAGTTGTACCACAAAGCACTTGATCTCCTCCTTGAATAACTGCAGGGGTTGGTGGTATGCCGACTTGTATAGTAACTTGATCTGGGGTTACTGAGGTCACACAACCTCCATAATCTATGTACCACGCAAAAATATAGGTGCCATTTGATAGATTAGAAAAAGTAGCGGTCGGGCTATGGATATCATCTACATTATAACCACCTGCTCCAGACACTAAAACCCATGTCCCTACGCCGTCATCTTGTGGGGCATCGGCTGCCATTGTAAAAGATAAAAGTGTTGGATCTAAACACAGGCTCTGATCGGGACCAGCCGCAACACTAGCACCTGTATCTGCAATAACTACATTTACTGTATCAGTTGTCGTTGAGCAAGCATTTGTTACAAAAGGTCTAAAAGCAATCTCCCATTGAAACTCGTAATTTCCGTTTACTAAACCTGAAACGGCAGTAGTTGGGTTATTTACATCTGCAAAAACAGCTGTTGAAGGCCCTGAAATTTGTGTCCAAGTTCCAATTTCGTCTACTTCAGTTGTATTGCCATCAAGATTCGGGATAGTTGTTGTACCAGAAGGCAAACAAAAATCAGCACCTGCATTGGCTACTGTTGGTGCACTTTCATTGGTTGTACTGATTATAACAGTACTTTCTGCAGGGGGACCACAATTTGTATATGTATTTTCTATAGTCCAAGTAAGCGTATAATCTGTAGATGGTAATGAAAACCCTGTTGCTATTGCATTAGGATCATTAACATCTGAAAAAACAATTCCAGGATCTGAAGCTGTCCATGTTCCTGTTAAAACGATATTAGGTGTATTTGCTGCCAGCTGTACAGGCGCATCAACACAAACGGTTTGCGGTGAACCCGCATCAGCTGTACCGTTATCTACTGGCGATACCACGGCAAGTGTGGTTGATGAAGCAAATGGTTGACATGCAGGACCAGCCGAAACAATATATCTAAACAAGTACAAACCTGGAACTAAGCCTGAAATACCTGTTGTTTGCGCATAAGGATCTGCTATAACCGCAGTATTAGGTCCTGAAACTTGAGACCACTCCGATGTTTCTCCTGGCTGAATAGCACTTCCTGCCAAAGAACCAGAAGTAGCACCACAATTAAATAGCTGTCTAGCGCCAGCACTCGAACCAGAAGGTGTGGTAGATATATAAATGGTAATAGATGCATTTGCTACACCACAACCTTGTAAAATATTTCCAGAAGTAGACCTTCTAAAGTTTACACTATAAGCCCCAGCAACGTCAAAATCATCAATAGATACTGTACCACTATCTGCCGACCCTAAGTTAACGTAAGGTGTAGGAAAACTGAGCGCAGAATCAGCTGGACCACTTTCAATGCTATATTCTGTTTTATTACCACCAGTAGATTGATAGGGTATTTCTATAGATTTGTCTTCACAAGCACCAACAAAATCATCGCCAGAGTTCACTGTTATACTAACAGGATCATCGTTATATCTAATATTAACCTCATCCTCTGTTGTACAATTAGTAACATTATTGATAATAGTGTATCTAAACTGATAACTATTTGGAGCTACAAGCCCAGTTACTAAAGTTGTACTGCTAGTTGGGTTTTGAATTACAGCACCTGCTGGGCCTGAAATCTGTTCCCATAAAACGGTTTCATTGGTAAAATTTGGTGTCGAACCAGATAAAGTTGCTTCTGTCGCATTTGGGTCGCAAAAATGTTGATTCCCATTTGTAACAACTGCTGTTGTAACATCTTGAGTCGCTGCAGGAACTGTAATGGTTACGGTATCACTCCCGGAAACACAAGGCCCTGTAACATCCCATCTAAATACATACACCCCTTCTACAAGTCCGCTTACATTAGTAGAATTATTGTGCACATCGGCTATATTGGGGTTTGAAGGCCCGCTTACAAACGTCCAAGTACCTTGTTGACCATTTGTGCCATCACCTCCAAAAGAAGCATCTAGATTTGTACTTTCACTTACGGTATAACAATTGGATAAGGTTTGATCGGGACCAGCATCTACAGGATCTACACCGCCATAATTGGTAATGGTAATTTCAGATGTCGATTCACAAAATTGTCCAGGGGCATATTCTGGACCTGTAATTGTCCATCGCAACACCGTAGTCCCTGCACTAGTTTCAGGCAATGTAATGGTTGAAGTTGGCGAATCTGGCTGATTAATAACAACGCCGCCACCATTGTTTCCCTCAATAGACCACTGGCCTATTTCTCCTGGGTTACTTGGTGTGTTTCCGTTAATTATTAATGCCCCTGAATCATCGGGACACGAAGCCAAATCAACTCCTGCATTAGCGATGGTTACTGCCTCTACGGTAACAGATACCGTTTGTTTAGGCTTTAATCCATTGGGACAGGTTGCTGACAACTGAAAAACATAAGTATTTCCTCCTGAAAACCCCGTAATAATAGGATCATCAATAGTCGGGTCGCTAATAATTACGGATGGCCCACTAATTTGGGTCCAAATAGGCCCTTCAGTGTAGGTGTCTGGCGTAGTACCATCTAATTGAAATACATCCGAATCGCAAATAGTTTGATCAAGTCCTGCATTTAAGGTACATGACTGAGCATCTACTGAGGTAAATGTTAAAGAAAAAACAAATATTAAAAGAGCAAGTCTAATTAAATTTTGCGTATTTGTGGTTGTGTTGGTTAAGTAGCTGTTCTTCATGTATTAAAATTTAAGAGCGATTATAATCAGCTAGCAAAAAGCAAGATTATATTTACGTTTCTATTCTTTATGATAAATTTAAGGTTTTTATTTGAAAAGGTAAACAGATATGCAAACATGAATCCTTTAAAAACTTAATGTTATGCTTTTAAAGGAGATTTGTTTTATGCCGAAATTTTTCAGTAAAAAAACAGATAAATGAAAGGCTAACCTTGACATTATGAATTAAATATTACAAAAGATAAAACAGTACTTTTAATTCCTTTTATTCAGCGTTCAGAGCCATTTGAAAATGAAAAAAACAAACTAATAAATAAAAAAGAATGCTTTATAAAAACCAATGCTAGGAGGAGACTTTATTCGTGATGTGAGGCCATAAATATGAGGCAATTTAATTAAAACATACCTCTTTAAATAGATTCAATAGCCATAACGCGTTCTTCAAAAGAATCTTTAAAATTTGACTTACTTTTTATTCGGGTTTTATAGGTGTAGATTGTAGCCACAGACAGCTCTAAAAAGGCAGCAATTTGATTACTGTCCTGTATGCCTAAACGGTATAATGCAAAAAGTCTTAATTCGGTATTTAACAATTCGCCTTTTTTAAAATCTGCTTTTTGATCCTCTGGAAAAAGCGCATTAAACTCTTTTATGTAAGAAGGGAATAATTTTAAAAAAATGGTATCAAACTGAAGAAATAAATCTTCACGTTCCTTTTTAACATTATAGCGTTTTAAATTTGTAATTAAATCATCATAACGTTTAGCTACTGTTTTTTGAATGGCATTTTTTTGAAACTGATCCATTTTATTAATTAACTCGGAAGTCGCATTAATAAAATAAGTGATATATTCCTGCTTTATCGCATCAGACTCACTTAACTTCTTATTCATTTCCTGAAGTTGTAAATAAGAAGCGGCCATTTCTTTTCTAGCGGCATTTCTTGTTTTTAGCTGTTTGAAAATAATGATTAGAAAAACAATAAAACCAATGGCTAAAACAACTAATAAGATGACGATTTTTTCTAACCTATCATTTTGCCTTTCTACCTTCTTAAGCTGTGCTTGCTCAATAATAGGAAGTATGGAAGATATTTCAATTTTCCTGTGGCGCGCGTTATAAAATGTGGCATCATCCATAGCCAAACTCACATAGGTATTCGCCTTTTCTAAATACCCTAATTTGTAAATTTCATTCGCTAGGTTTCGTAATGCAACCGTTTCTTTAGTGGCGTTCCTTATGTCTGCAATAGCTGCATAAGCAAGGTATTCAATGGCTTTTTCATCAAAACCACGTTGCGAATACAAATAGCCTAGACTTGATGTGGCAATCCCGTAATATTCTTGAGGTAAATCAAAATTATTAATCCAATATCTAAATGCGAATTCAGCCCCTTTCCAGTCTTGCTGTTTCATACGTTTTAAACTTTCGGTAGCCCAATATTCATTGGAATCAGGCTCCACATACTCCAAAGCTTTTTCTAAATAATCGTTCCCTTTTTGTATGTATTGAATATTAAAACGTTCGTCTTTATTATAATCGGCAAAATCATAATACGTTCTAGCGAGCACTGTATAATACTCAAACTTGGTTTTATTGTGTAAGATTTCAACATTTATACTATTTAAAGTATCGAGAGCTTCTTTAAACAAACCCGAAGAAAGCAAAACAAAGCCTTCCTTTGTTTTTATACTAGAAAGCAAATCTGGATCATTCAGCACTTTTGCTTTATCTTTTGCCAATTCTAAATAATAATAGGCCGAATCGTATTTAAACGATCGATACTCATCAAAAAGCAACAAATAGTTTTTATAAAGATTCTTGTTGTCTTTACTTAAAGTAAACTTCTTGGCATTATTTTTTAGCTCCTGTATCGAATCATATTTAATTTTTAAATAGCGTTTTTTATGATTCAATTCGCTATCTAAACTATCTAGAACATGATTTATATTTTGGGAAAAAGTATATAAAGATGAAAAAACAAAAAATATAACAAGTAGGTTACGCATCTTTTTTTAGTAGTCGGTTAGTGTTGGTATAAATAATGGCACAAAAGCTAATTTAAAACTTATTGCTCAATTCATTTTGAGGCGAAAATAAGATTTATTTAATATAAAGACAAAATACTACACATTATGCAAAAAACAACAAGACATAATACGTTTAAAGCAAAAAACTGCAAGAATTAACACAATAAATGTTATAAAAACGTTAAAAAAACGCTGTAAATTTCTCAATTCTATCTCGATTTTTTCAAATACACAAAAATCACAAACAACTGTTAATCAGTGATTTGAATTAAAATTCAATCTAAAATCATCTTGATTTTTCCTCAATATTTTTTTTTAAGAAACTCTAGTTTCTAATTTGGCTTTATCCTAATTAACTCAAGGATAATAATTATTAACTAATCATTTAACTAAACTAATTTAATCTATGAAATCCATTAAAGTATTAGTATTCGTTTTTTTTGGTTTATTAGCCTTAGGCTGTAACAAATCAGACGATGGTTCTTATGTAGAACCTATTACTATTTATGAAAAAATGCAAGGCAATTGGAGCTTATTGAACCTGAAAATGGTCGACCAATTCGCAAAAGCCAACGCCATTGAACCAAGCGAACAGAACCTTAGCACATTATTTAATTATGATGTATGCACCATGGCATTTAATGTAGATGCAAACATGGAGCCTACAAGCTATGAAATCTCTGGAAATGTACCACCAATATTTCAATTAAAAGGCTATTGGGGGTTAAGCAATGCATTTCAGCAAGCCAACTCTGGAGCCATCCAAATTCATTTGTATAGCGATGCTGAAAAATCTAAAATAACAGACTCTTTGTTATTAACATCGGTTCCTGGAAGCAATGAAGAAATGGAAGTACAATTGGTAAGAACCTCGGGAGGCACACCATTTATTTCCTATGTATTTAGTTTGACTTCAAACAACTAAAAATTAATACATAAAACTTTCATTCCATATTTTCTGTTCTCAAGAAAATATTGAAATGAAAGCAACATGTACCAATAAACTTAATAACTATAAACAAATGAAAAAAATTATACATTTTATATTAATAGCTTTATTTGTAGCAACCAATTTCGCGCAAGCCCAAGAGGAAGTTGGAGGTGCAAATAAAATTTGGTCCAATCCTGTGGTATACAATTACGACGAGGAAGTGACTTGGTATTTCGATTTATCGACAACATCTTTTGCTCCAGATGAAGAAATTTACATCTGGATTTGGTCACCTTCTGAACCTGATGCAGGAAACTGGGAAAACTCATCTGAATTTGCTCATTTAACCAATGAAGGCGAAATGGTATGGAGTTTTACTTTAACTCCTACAGATTATTTCTCGATGAGCGCCGAAGATATTGCTGCAAGTGCTGGTTTTTGGTTTCGTTTAAAAGATAAAACAGGATCCAAACAAACCGATGTTTCCAATGTAACATATACCCCATTTGATTCCTTTTATACGGCTGATGAACTGATTCGTGCTTATCCTGAGGCACCATCTTTAAACAGCCCGCTAAGTATTTTATTTAACTCCAACTTAGTTCCAGGGTTTGAAAACGTAGCGAGTGTACACATGCACAGCGGATTAAACAACTGGGCGATTTTGCAAGAATACCAAACTTGGGTACCAGAAGTCGTAGAAAAAACAAAGCTTAAAGATTTAGGAAATGGTTTTTATAAAATGGATTTCATTCCATCTGAATATTACGAAGGTATCCCTGATGGCTTTGTTATGGAAAACATTAACTTTTTAATGGTAGGAACCGATTGGGCTGTTAATTCTGGCGACCAAGTTATAAATGCCGCAGAATACATACCGCCACCACCACCTGTGTTTCGCTTTTTTCCTTTACAAATAAGCAAAAAAGACTTTTTAGGAATTTCAAGGATCTATAACGAAGTAGGTACCACTAAACTTATTTACACTATTACTGCTGGAAGCAAAGTAATTACAGGTGAATTTAGCGGAGGTGTAAGCGAAATTAAAGGTTTTGTTGATTTACCAACGGCGCTTCAAGGCATGAATAACATTAACGACATTCATGTATTGGTTAAGGATAATAAAGATAGAACGATATCGGAAACAACCATTCCTTTAAAAACTTTAGACTAACAAATAACTAAAAATATAAATTCTAATGAATAACAAATATTCACACATAAACTTTCCGAAAGGAAAGACAAGAAAGTCTTTTGTTTTAATTGTTGTGTTATTCTTCTTAACATTAACAATAAACGCGCAAGAGAAAAAAATAGTTACTGGTACCGTTCTAGACGAAACAGGAATAACATTAGCTGGTGCTACCATCCTAGAATCTAAAACAATAAACGGGACAACCACTAACTTTGACGGTAAATTTGAATTAGAAGTAGCCGTGGGAGGCACTTTAGAAATCTCCTATATTGGGTACACTTCACAACAAATACAAATAACAGCAAACACAAACGCGCCTCTAACAATTACTTTAAAAGAGGATGCATTTGCTCTTGATGCTGTAAAAATTGTTTCTGTAGGTTATGGAACAATGAAAAAATCTGATTTAACAGGAGCAATTTCAACCGTATCTTCTAAAGAATTAGTACAAGGTACCATAACCTCAACCGAGCAAGTATTACAAGGAAAAGTTGCTGGTTTAGTGGTTACACAAGACACGGGAGACCCAAGTAGTGGTTCGTCATTACGTTTAAGAGGTGGTACATCTTTAACCGCTAGTAACAATCCTTTAATTGTTGTTGATGGTGTTTCTGGTGTTGATATTAACGTGGTACAGCCTGCCGACATTGAGTCTGTAGATGTTTTAAAAGATGCCTCTGCTACCGCTATTTACGGATCGCGTGGTGCCAATGGTGTAATTATTATTACAACCAAAAGCAAGAAAAAAGGATTGTCTTTTAATTATAACGGTTTCACAGGTATAAGTCAAGCTTCAAATCATTTAGATATGCTTTCTGCAAACCAATGGAGAGGCTATGTAAGAGACAATAACTTAACCGATGCTATCGATTTTGGCGCCGATACAGATTGGCAGTCAGAATTAGAAAGAAATATGGCGTCTACACAATCGCATGTTATAAACATGGCATCTGGAACCGAAACTGGTGGTTTAAGAGCTTCTATTTCATACTTAAATAAAGAAGGTATTATTAAAACCACAGGCATGGAACGCTTAAACGCGAGTTTAAACACCCACCAATACATACTTGATAAAGCCATTAAATTTGATGCTGGTTTATTTGCTAATATTGATAAATGGCATCCTTTAGACTACAGAATTTTCGAACGTGCTTTTAACTTAAATCCAACCATTCCAGTTTATGATGCTGATGGTAACTTTACTGAAGTTGGAGGAACTCTTTACGAAAACCCTGTTGAAATATTAACCAACAGAAATGCAGACAGCAAACGCAACAGACTTTTAGGATACTTTAAAACGGAAGCTAATTTCTTAAATGACTTTCAAGCCATTTTAAACCTATCTGTAGAGCATAATGCCAACACAGGAAACACCTACAAGCCAACTTATGCTGTTATGGAAGGGCGAAGTGAAAATGGTTACGGACAAAAAACTTATGGTGAATACACCACCATGCAACTTGAAGCCTATTTAAATTACAACAAAGAGTTTGGGAAAAGCACTTTAAATGCCATGGCTGGATATTCATACCTTAACAATATTTATGAAGGGTTTGGAGCACAACGTAGTGGTTTTGTTACCGATTTATTTGAATACAACAATTTAGGAGCCGGACAAAACTACCGCTTAGGTGATGTGTATTCTTATAAAGGAAAATCGAATTTAGTGTCACTATTTGCTAGAGCAAACTACGCTTACGATAGCAGATATATGTTTACAGCTACCATAAGAAAAGATGGTTCTAGCCGTTTTGGTGAAAACAACAAATGGGGAATCTTCCCTTCGGGCTCTGTAGCTTGGAACGTAACAGGAGAAGATTTTATGCAAGCTTCTGAAGATTGGCTTACAAGCTTAAAATTAAGAGCGAGTTATGGTGTTACAGGTAATCAAGATGGCATTGGCGAATATAAATCATTATCAATTTTAGGTGTTGGTGGCGATAGTTATTACGATCCTGCTACAGACTCTTGGAGTTTAGCCTACTCGCCTGCACAAAACCCAAATCCTGATTTAAAATGGGAATCTACAACCCAAGTTAACATTGGTTTAGATTTTAGCTTATTCAATAGAATTTCTGGGTCCTTAGATTGGTACAATAAAAAAACAGAAGATTTATTATACACTTACGAAGTACCACAACCACCTTACTTAGTGGGTACCATTCTCGCCAATGTGGGTGAGCTAACCAACCAAGGTTTAGAGCTTACTTTAAATGCGAACATCATTCAAAATGATAATTTTAACTGGGACACCAATTTTACTTTTGCTAAAAACACTCAAGAAATTGTAAAATTATCCAATCAAATTTACGAAACTGATGTTATTTATAGCGGTTCGCTTCATGGCTTATCTGGCATGTCTAACCAGTTTTCGCAAGTGATTAAAGAAGGGTATCCTGTAGGTACATTTTGGGGCTATGAGAGTTCTGGTCTAGATGAAAATGGCGAGTTTATTTTAAGTGATGAAAAAACCGCAATTGGCAATGTTCAACCTGATTTCACAATAGGTTTCGGAATGAATTTCACCTATAACAACTTTGATTTTGGATTTACAAGTTACGGCAGCTTCGGACAAGATGTTTTAAATGCAACAAACATGATGCTTTACGACCCAAACAGATTGCCTGCTTATAATGTGCCTGATGCCTATTTGGATAGTGGCATCAACTCGGCGCCAACTTTCTCTAGTTATTGGATTGAAGATGCTTCTTTCTTCAGATTACAGACCGTGACTTTAGGATATACCATTCCGTTTAAAAATTCAACTTCTAAAATTAGATTCTATGTATTAGGAGAAAACTTAGCAGTATTTACAAATTATGAAGGTGTAGACCCTGAAGTAAACTTAACAGGATTAGACAACCCTGGTATCGACAGATTTAACAATTATCCAAGACCTACTACGGTTTCTTTAGGATTGAATCTAAGCTTAGGGTATTAATCAATAATAACGATAAAACGAATTATAATGAAAATAAAAAATATAACCTTAATAGTATGCACGGCGCTATCCATATTTGCTTGTACAAATTTGGAAGAAGAGTTATTTGATAAAGTTAAAGATGAAGATTTTGGTAAAACACCAAAAGAAATTGAAGCCCTTGCAGGAGGAGCCTACTCCTCTTTAAGAGGTTTTCAAGACGATATCTCTAATGCTTTTCCGGCTTCAGAATATGTATTTTTCTTAAATGAAGTCGTTTCAGATGAAGCTAACATTCCAACAAGAGGTACCGATTGGTATGATGGTGGTCAATATCAAAATGCACAAAGACATACCTGGACACCAGATAACGGCATGATTTTATCTGCTTGGAGATACTGCTACGCCGGGATTGCAAAAATAAACTCAATTATTTATCAAATTGATCAATCTGGATTAACAGAAGATGCTAAAAAACCCATTTTTGCTGAATTAAAATCTGTTAGAGCCTATTACTATTACATGCTTTTAGATTTATTTGGTAATGTGCCAATTGTAACAGATTTTGAAGATTTAGGATTGCCTGCAAATTCATCAAGAAAAGAAGTTTACGATTTTGTTGAAAGCGAATTAACAGAAGCTCTACCTTACTTAAGAGCTGATATTGCGTACTCAAAATTTACTAAAAATGTAGCCTACGCGCTTTTAGCTAGATTATATTTAAACTCTGAAGCCTTTATAGGTCAACCACGTTGGCAAGATTGTATTGATATGTGTCAGAATATTTCTGGATACGCGTTAGAACCTGATTACTTTGCCAATTTTGCAACTCAAAATGAAAACTCTACCGAAATCATTCTTGCCATTCCTTACGATAATGATGCTGGTACTATAGGAAACTATATGAGTTCGATGTCCTATCATTATTTACAACGTTTTGCAGTTTCTCCAACTGGAGACTACCCATGGTCTGCAAATGGTATGTGCGCGCAACCAGGAGTTTACTCCGATTTTGATGATTTAGATCGTCGTAAAGCTTCTATGTTAGCAGGCGAACAAATTAATTTATCTACAGGATCTGTAATTATTATGGATAGTGGTCAACCTCTAAATTACACCGAAGACATCTCTAACTTTGAAGATGCCAAACAAAATGAAGGGGTACGTTTAAATAAATACCAAATTAACGCGGGCGACCAATGGGAACGCGATAACGATTTTGTACTTATTAGATATGCTGAAATTTTAATGATGCAAGCCGAATGTTACGTACGTTTAGGATCACCAGATCTAGCACGTCCTTTTCTTGATCAGATTAACACAAGAGCAGGCATGACAACGCCAAGTACTATCGATTTGGCTTACTTAGACAAAGAACTACTTCGTGAATTTATTTTTGAAGGACACCGAAGAACAGATAACATTAGGTTTGGAACATTTTTTCAGCCTTGGTGGGAAAAAGGACCTACAGAAGCTTATAGAGCTATATTCCCAATTCCAACAACTGTTTTAAGTGCCAATACAAACCTTACCCAGAATCCTGGGTATCCAAATTAATTAATTGTTTGAGTTTGTTTTCAGTTAGCCTTCTATTTTTTTTAGTTAGTTTTTTAGAAGGCTAACATTTTTTAATCATCACATAAATCATCTTTTTTAATACATATTTTAACCATGACTAAGTTCATTTCAAATTTAAGCATCCTACTTTTCTGCTTACAAATTTCAGGTTGTGATTCCGATTCTGATACTATGAAAGATGAAAAAGAACCTTCTTTTAAATTAGAGGTTTTTGATGCTGTTCCTATAAATAAAACTAATAACACAAAAGTTTATATGCACTATATGCCTTGGTTTGAAACTAAGGCAAGTAGTGCAAATAATCAATGGGGCTACCACTGGACCATGAGTAACAAAAACCCAGACATTACAGATGCCTCAGGAAAACGAGAAATTGCTTCACATTATTACCCTTTAATAGGTCCGTATCACTCCGGAGATAAAGATGTTATTGAAAATCATTTATTACTCATGAAGTATGCAGGTATCGATGGCGTTTTAATTGATTGGTATGGTGCTTACAATTTAAATGATTATAAAATTGTAAAAGACAATGCCGAACAACTTATTGCTATGTTGGAAGATGTAGGACTGGAATACGCTATTGTATACGAAGACCGATTTTTACCCCAAATTGTAGATGCCAATTTAGCACCAAACGTAGAAAGTGCAGCAAAAAAAGATATGGCATACATGCAAAATAATTACTTTAACGATGCCAATTACATAAAAATAAATAATCAACCTTTACTTTTAAATTTCGGTCCTATTACACTAAGCACTCCAGATCAATGGACTCAAGTATTTAGTGCTTTAAATCCGAAACCAACATTTTTAACCTTATGGAACGAATCTTCAGAAGCGGGAGATAATGCGCAAGGTGAATATGCTTGGGTATATAAAGACAATTCATATCTATCAAATTTTTACAGCAATGTGCTTCCAAACCTTCAAGTTGGCATAGGAAGTGCCTACCCTGGCTTTCATGATTTTTATAAAGAAGGTGGTACATCTACCGATATTGGATGGACCATAGCACACAATAACGGCGCTACTTTAGATGAAACTTTATCTATGGCAAAAAATGCCAATCTAAAATATTTACAACTCATCACCTGGAATGATTTTGGCGAAGGCACCATGTTCGAGCCTACTCAAGAGTTTGGCTATTCCTATATAGAAAAAGTAAAAGCTTTTGCAGGTGTAGAAAACACAGGTAATGTGTTTAGCAACATAAGCAACCTGTATAATTTAAGAAAAGAATTTAGCGACAATGCAGCGATTCAAAAAAAGCTAGACCAAGTATTCTATTATTATGTTTCCCTGCAAACCAATAAAGCTACCGAACTTCTGGAAACCCTATAAAATATAACCAATCATTACAACATCATAATGAAAAATTCACGATACACTTTCTATTTCATTCTTTTATTAAGCTTCGGATTGCTGTCCTGCAATTCAACTAATAAAACCTATCAAATAGAGTCGCCTAACCACAATAACATCTTAACATTTAGTTTGACTGAAAAAGGCGAACCGCAGTATAATTTATCACATAACGGTAAAACAGTCATTAAACCTTCATTTCTAGGCATTGAATTTGAAGATGTTAAGGCCATGACCTCTGGTTTTGAGGTTTTAAATGTTGAAAAAAACACAGTAAATACCAATTGGGAACAGCCTTGGGGAGAATTTAAAACCATTACCGATAACCACAATGAACTTATTGTTCATTTAAAAGAAACTAAAGGAAACAACCGTTTAGTTAATCTTGTTTTTAGAGTTTTTAATGACGGATTAGGGTTTCGCTATGCATTCCCAAAACAAGATAACCTTAATAAGGTAAAAATATCGAATGAAATTACAGAATTCACCTTTCCTTTCGATAATGATGTTTGGTGGATTCCTGTACATGCTGAAAATAGTTACTACGAGAGTTTCTACAGAAAAACCCCAATAAGCAAAACAGATACCATAAACACACCAGCAACTTTTGAAACTAAAGACAGTTTATTTGTAGCCATTCATGAAGCTAATTTAACCGATTTTGCTTCCATGACATTACTTAAAACCAATAACAACCAATATGAGAGCAATTTAGTACCTTGGGCAGATGGCGTAAAAGTTTATGCTGAAACACCTTTTAGTACCCCTTGGAGAACCATTATTGTAGGTGATACGCCTGGCGATTTGGTGACTTCAACACTCATGTTAAATCTTAACGAGCCTTCAAAAATTGATGATGTTTCTTGGATAGAGCCTTCAAAATACATTGGAATTTGGTGGGGTATGCATTTAGAAAAATACACCTGGGGACAAGGCGAAAAACACGGCGCCACAACCGAAAACACAAAGCATTATATCGATTTTGCAGCTAAAAACGGTTTAGATGGCGTGCTTGTTGAAGGTTGGAATGTAGGCTGGGATGGCGATTGGACTGCCGATGGTACTGCTTTTAGTTTCACCCAATCGTATCCAGATTTTGACTTAGAGGAAATAAGTAAATATGCCGCTAAAAATAATGTGCGCTTAATTGGACACCATGAAACGGCTGGAGCTTCTAAACATTATGAAAATCAGCTAGAAGATGCTTTTGCTCTGTATAACAAACTAGGTGTCAATGCTGTAAAAACAGGTTATGTAAATAAATTTTTAGATAAAAAAGAATGGCATGATGGCCAATACGGCGTAAGACATTACAGAAAAGTTATTGAAACGGCCGCTAAATACCATATTATGATTGATAATCATGAACCTGTAAAAGGAACAGGATTACAACGTACATATCCTAATTTAATGACTCAAGAAGGTGGCCGCGGACAAGAATATAACGCTTGGTCGGCCGATGGGGGAAATACGCCAGAACATACCACCGTTATGCCTTTTACCAGAATGTTATCTGGACCTTTCGATTTTACTCCTGGAAACTTCAATTTTGATTATAAAACACCAAATAATGCCATGGTTCAAACTACCTTGGCAAAGCAATTGGCTTTGTATGTCGTTATTTTTAGCCCCTTACAAATGGCTTCCGATTTGCCTGAAAATTATGAAGGAAAACCAGAATTTGAATTTATAAAAGAAGTGCCTTCTATTTGGTCTGACACCAAAGTATTGGATTCAAAAATAGGCGATTATACAACTATAGTTCGTAAAGATTGGGATGGAGACAATTGGTATTTGGGAAGTATCACGAATAAAGAACCGCGTAACCTGAAAGTAGACTTATCGTTTTTAAACGCAAATAAAAAATATACCGCCATAATTTATGCCGATGGCGATGTTGCCAATTACAAATTAAACCCCTACCCTGTTAATATTTCTAAACAAACTGTAGATAACCAAACGGTATTAGATTTAAAATTAGCTGCGGGAGGTGGTACTGCTATAAAATTCACACCTATTATGTAAGCTGAACTCGTACTACTCTTAATAAATTAAAGCAAAACCGCTGTTGAATTTATAATTCAACAGCGGTTTTGTAGTTTAGTATTATTAATAAAAGTCAAAAAACTTAAACAAAAGCCTTTTAGCAAACCTTAAAGAAATGCCTAAATTACGCCTATCTTTTTTCCATTTTCGTAGTAATAATAGTTTCTCTTATCAATTTATTTAAAAACATCACTGTAAGTATAACATTAGTAAGAAGTAAGAATAGAATTCTATATTTTAGCTCTTAGAAAATCAATTAACATTTTTTTTGAATTTATCGAAAAGCACCTCAAGAACCACTTAAAATGATACTTCTTAAAAAAATAAGTACGCTTTTTTTTATTCTAACTATTTCTTATTCAACGGCACAAACTCCCATAGATAGCCTTATTAGTTTCGCTGAAAACTCTAAAAGCGATACAGAGAAACTTCAGTATTTGGATACAATTACAAAGCATTTCATTAGAGAAAACAGCCCTAAACAAGTCGCCCATATTAAAACATATATCGATATAGCCCTTAAAAATAATGAGTTTGACCAAGCCGCATTAAAATCTCGATTTTTAATGCAGTATTATAATGACACCAATGATTTAAAATCTCAGAAAAAGTGGATCGATTCCATGTTAGGTTTTGCCAATAAGTTTAAAAAACCAAATACTAAAGCGCATATTTTATTAAAAAGAGCTGGATACCATTTTGTTAATACGAATTACCAATTAGCTTTAAAAGATTACAAAGCAAGTATCCCGTTGTTTCTTAAAGAAAAGGACTCTATTTATGCTGCAGATGCTTACTTTTTTTCAGGACAAGCTAGTTTTAGAAGCAACAACTTCCCGCAAGCGGTACAAATGTTCGAAAAAGCAAAAGGCTTATATGACAAACTGGGTGATCTTGAATATACTATAAATGCGACCTACGAACTTACTAGTCTTTATAATATAAACGGACTTAAGGATCTAGCATTAGAACAGCGTAAGGAGCTAAAAAAACTAACCGAGAAACATAAATCGCCATGTACTCAAGCCTTAATTACTTTACAAACAGCAGCATCTGTATTGAAAGGAGGAGGGAATATGGACTTTGAAAAAGAATTTGATTTGGTAGAAAAAATGATTTCTAACTGCGACAACCCTTACTTCAAAGAACGCTTTACTTACTATTTAGAAGCCCATAGAACGGCATATTACGCTGATAAAAAAAATAAAGCAAAAGCCCATGCCTCTTTTAATAAAATGATGGCATTGGAAAAGCAGCTAAAAAATAATTATGAAGAAGCATATTCCCTAAAACCAAAAGCTAAATATTATCAACTTACAGGAAAAACCAACCTGGCTATAAAAAGTATTAAAAGCTATTTACAAAAATTAAAAGATACGCCTTTAAACATTGAAATTATCGAGGCTCAAAAAATATTAGCTGATTTATACCTTAGCCAAGGCGATAATAAGCTTGCAAACACCTTTTTACAAAAGTATCTAACTTTACGAGATTCTCTATATAATAAATTTGTCGCCAATTCTTATGCTTTCTATCAAACGCGGTTTGAAACCTCTGAAAAAGAAAAACAAATTATAAAACAAAATGCCGACATTAAAATTCTTGAAGATCAAAAAAAATTAGCCAGTACAAGGTTTTATTTATACCTAGTGTTGGGGTGTACAATACTTATCATTTTATCTGCCATCTTTTATCTCTTTCACCTAAATTCTAAACAAAAAAGAAAAAACCTGCTAGCACAGTTAGAAGAAAAAGAAAAAGAGCTTAATAGCTTCACTAAAGCCCTGCTTAATAAAAGTGAAGAACAAAAGGCCTTGGAAGTTGAATTTCAAAATCTAAAAAATACTTTTGGCGATCATGAAGAACTTACCGAACTAAAACAGCTTACGGAATCGAAAATTTTAACTGCTGATGACTGGAGCCTCTTTAAAGAAAGATTTAATGAAGTTTATCCACACTTTTTTATCAACCTTAAAAATAACCATCAAAAGTTAACGAATTCGGAAGAGCGTCTGCTTGCTCTTGAAAAACTAAATTTAAACACATCTGAAATTGCATCGATGTTAGGAATTTCTCCTGATAGTGTTAATACCTCTCGATACCGCCTTCGAAAAAAGCTAGATGCTCCAAAAGAAAAAACCTTACTAGAAGTTATTGAAATATAATGTGTTATAATTTTGTCTAGAATTTTGTCTAGCCACTATTTTAGCAAAAACCTAATCTAAATCGTCTATTTGTTTATCGATTTTAAACAAATAGACCATGGTGATATTTAACAGCTCTAAAAGAAAAAGAACTTTACAATTAATAGACTTTTTAACAGCAAATAAAATAAATTCTAAAAAAGACAGTGATGTGTTAAAACTATTATTCAACAAACTATTTCCCTTATTTCTTTATAAGATAAAACTTTATGGGATTACACTTTCTAACCAAGATGAAATGGTTATAATCTTAGAAAAAATTGGGTATAATGTAAACCAAATTTCTAAATCACTAGAGATTTCAGTCGAAGAAGTAAACCAAATAAGGCAAAACTTCTACAACAAATTTAACTACCTTAAACCCGATGCTTTATTAACCTACATAGAAAATCCTTTTGAAGCGTTTTTATAATAGATTAAAAGCATTAACCAAAATATCAAATGCTTCTTATTTAAATCCCTTATTCGCTAAAAGCATCAATATCCATTTGAATGGTTTCCCATTGCTCCATAAAAGCTTCTAAATCCTTTTTCTTCTTCTGATAGTTATCAAAGAAATTGGGCTTGGATGTGGTTTCTTCATAATTAACTTCTAGTTCCAAATCAATCGCCTTTAAATCGCGTTCTAACTGATTAATTTTAGACTCCACATTACTTAGTTTATTATTTAAAGACTTCAGCTTCTTCTGGTCTTCATAAGAATGTTGAGTTTTAACCTTAGGGGTTTCCTTAACCACAGTACGCTTTTCAACTTCTCTTAAATTTTCAACTTGACGCTGTTCTAGGTAAAAATCGATATCACCTAAATATTCTTTCAGTTTATGATCTTTAAACTCGTATACTTTA
This sequence comes from Tamlana sp. I1, assembly GCF_015355625.1. Taxonomy (GTDB): domain Bacteria; phylum Bacteroidota; class Bacteroidia; order Flavobacteriales; family Flavobacteriaceae; genus Pseudotamlana. Next base: position 21,607 of record NZ_JACLAF010000001.1, on the reverse strand, counting down.
TTGGTTAGGCCTTGTAAAAAATCACGATCATGTGAAACTAAAATCAATGTCCCTTCAAAACGTTTTAGAGCTTCCTTTAGAACATTTTTAGATTTAATATCCAAGTGATTGGTAGGCTCATCCATAATAAGCACATTAAAAGGCTGCAACATTAATTTAGCCAAAGCCAAACGGTTACGTTCCCCTCCCGAAAGCACTCGAACATATTTATCGGCTTCATCGCCTCTAAATAAAAAAGAGCCTAAAATATCACGAACTTTACTTCTGTTGGTTTCATTTGCGGCATCAACCATGGTGTCGTATACCGTTTTATTACCATCGAGATATTCAGCTTGATTTTGAGCAAAATAACCTATCTGAACATTATGCCCCAGTTTTAAGTGCCCCTCATATTTAACATCGCCAACGATAATTTTTGCTAGCGTAGATTTTCCTTGTCCGTTTTGTCCAACAAAAGCCGTTTTCCCATCGCGTTCAATTAATAAATCGATATCCTGTAAAACGTGATTATCACCATAGCTTTTAGAAATCGCTTCAGCTTCAACAACCACTTTTCCAGGCGTAATTGAAACCGGAAAATTAAGAGTCATCACACTATTATCATCTTCATCAACCTCAATTCTATCAATTTTATCAAGCTTTTTAATAAGCGATTGTGCCATGGTTGCTTTAGAGGCTTTGGCTCGAAATTTTTCAATAAGCTTTTCAGTTTGCTCGATTTGTTTTTGCTGATTTTTTTGTGAAGCCAACTGCTGGGTTCTCAATTCTTCGCGTAACACTAAAAACTGTGAATAAGGCTTCGGATAATCGTAAATACGTCCTAACGAAATTTCTATGGTACGATTGGTTACATTATCTAAAAACATTTTATCGTGCGATACAATGGCCACAGCTCCGGAATAATTCTTTAAAAAACCTTCAAGCCAGATTATCGATTCGATATCTAAGTGGTTGGTTGGCTCATCTAAAAGTAAAATATCATTGTTTTGAAGCAGCAATTTGGCTAACTCAATACGCATACGCCATCCCCCAGAAAAAGTATCGGTAAGCTTATTAAAATCTTCGCGTTTAAACCCTAAACCTTGAAGAATCTTTTCTGTATCGCCTTGATAATTATACCCCCCTAAAATCTCATATTGGTGTTGCAATTCATTAATATCAATCATTAATTGATGGTAGCCTTCACTTTCATAATCAGTTCGTTCTGCCATTTGATTATTTACCAACTCCATTTTAGCTTCCAAGGCCTTAATTTCGGTAAAGGCTTCGTAAGATTCTTCTAAAACAGTACGCCCCAAAATAAAATCGATGTCTTGCTTTAAAAAACCAATTTTAAGGTCTTTATCAGCTGCAATTTGTCCCGTATCGGGTTCCATTTCCTTCGATAAAATTTTTAACATGGTTGATTTACCGGCACCATTTTTCCCTATTAACCCGATCCGATCACCATTACCTAATTTGAAAGTAATATCTTCAAACAGGTATTCCCCTTGAAATGAAATCGATAAATTATGAATGTTCATCATAGAAATGTAACTTTTATCACGGACGTTTAATGTTTTAAGTCTTATTTTTGTACCGTAATTGCGGTTGCAAAAATACGTTAAATTATATGTTTAAAAAAGGAAGTAAATTATATAGTATTTTCATGGGTGTTTGTCCGAAATGCCATGAAGAATCTATGTTTAAAAACAAGAATCCCTACATCCTTTCTCAAGCCTTAGACATGCATGAAAAATGCTCTAATTGTGGTACGAAATACAAAATTGAACCCTCCTTTTTTTATGGTTCTATGTACGTAAGTTATGCAGTTGGTATCGCTTTTGCTGTTGCTGCATTTATTATTTCCTTTTTTATTTTTAAAGCCGGAATTAATGCTGTATTTATTTCAATAGTCCTAACATTAATAATTTTTATGCCTATAATTTTAAGGGTTTCAAGAAATATTTGGATTAACTTTTTTATGAGTTACGACAAAAAATTAGCAAAGAAATAAGCCTGTTCCTTACCTAATAAAGCATTGTTCAGCATTAAAACAGTAGTAATTTAATGCTCAAATCTTTTAATATCAATCGCCTTTTCAAGCGGTTTGTTATTTTCAATAAAATCGTAAAGTTGTTTGGCTACATAAGGCCCAATCATCACACCACGAGTCCCTAAACCATTCAAAACAAATAAATTTTTATGTTTGTCATGCTGTCCAACCAAAGGACGTCTGTCTTTTACAGTGGGACGAATCCCTGCCACTTGATTAACGATTTTATAAGGACAACTTATTAGCTTGGTTAACTTGGCTGCAAGTTCGTCTTTAGCTTTAATTGAAACATTATTAGTTAAATCTTTCCACTCGTAAGTTGCGCCAACAATGTAAGTATCATCGCCTAGCGGAATTAAAAACACGCCGGCTTTTAACACAAAATCGATTTGTAGTTCTGGGGTATGAATAATTAACAATTCGCCTTTAGCAGGAACTAATGGTAAGTGCTTAAAAAACGGATTTTGCTTTATACCGTAGCCTTCAGCAAAAACAACTTGTGCTGCTGATATGTTTTTATATTGAATACCATTATTAGTTTCTTCAATCAAATCATACTCAAAAGCATCTTCAAAAAGTAGATTTTTACTATTTAAATCAGATTTATATGCCTCAATCATGGTTTTCACATCAATACGACCCGTTTCTAAAACTTCTCCAAAACCAAAAGGCGCATCGATAGCGGCGTTATCATTTTTAATGATTTTTGCTGAAAGCCATTTAGAAAGTAGTGGTTTATCGGAAGCCGAAAACCAATCATTTTGCTCTTCTAAAGAAGCAAATTTTCTGTAAACAGGAATTTTATAATCTAGTTTTACATTGAGTTCGCTTTCAATTTTGGCATAAAGGGGTAAAGCTAAGTCGAGTTGCTCATCACTTTTCCAAACGGATGTAAAGCGTTTTAAAACTACAGGATTATACAAACCTCCTGCTACAGTTGAAGATTGCTGTGACGCATTATCAAACACCACAAACGATTTGTTATTCGCTTTTAATTGCTCGCAAAAACTAATACCAGCAATACCTGTACCTACAACGATATAATCTACTTTCATAATAGCGCGAAGATACGCTGTTTTAAGCAAAATTTTAAAGACAAAAGAGTCCAAAAAAAACGCCTACTTAAAAAGCAGGCGTTTCATATCATTTTAAATCTTTAAAACTTAGTATGTCCACATATCAAGTTCAAAATCTCTAATTTTATCTTTAATTCTTTGCGATTCTAGAAGTTGCATTAAAGCATTTTGCGAAACATATTCTGAAATAGCTCTATCTCCTTGAACATTTTCTTCTCTGTAAATATAACCATGGAAACGTCTTGCATTTAATACGTGGTCGTATGAGAATGGCATCGAGCTGTTTACGTTATTAAAAGATTTTGCTTCATGTAACACTTCTCTAGCATCTGGGAAAAACACCCAAAATAATTCAACTAAATCTGGTTGTTCGTCATCTATAAAGTTAACATCGGGAGCAACTGGCGCAATACCAAGTAAACGGTATTTCATTTCTGCTTGACGCTTATCAAAATACCATAATCCTTTAATGTGATATGCTTTAATATCGGCTCCTGTAATTTCTCTTCTGTTAATATACTCTGCCGATAAAGTTTCACCCGCATTTAATTGCTCGATACCTAACTCGGTAGTATCAACTTTCATTAAAGCAAATTGGATATCTTTAAGCGTTCTTTTAGAAGTAAAATAAGAATCGTCATAGATGTTCTCTATTTTTCCATTCCTAATGTTTTTCATAAGAACATCATAAAGTGAGCGTCTATCGCTACCAATATTATTGGTATCTATTGGGTAATACAATGGGAAGTTTGCACGCTCATCAAGCACTACTTTTTCCCAAACCATTTTAGAAAACAAGATATCTCTATCATCAACATAACCATATTCTAAAGGTTTATCATTGTCTACTGCCTTTTGATCTGCTGTTCTAACACCAATTTCATCTGGACTTTTTGCATTTAATATATTCGCTTGAGCAAACATACTAGAAGCTGTAACAACAGTAACAACGGTTAATAAAAAACTTTTTAAATTCATGTGTTTATATTTATTGTTTTTCAATGGTATTATGTAACATCCATATAATTTCAAGTTGAAATTCAACCTCACATGATATGGATGTTTCATGTTGTATTTTTTACCTTTTAATACTTTATAGTATTAACAATCGCTTTTATTTTATAAACTCAAGCTTAGTTTGTAAGCTCGATAAAAACTGGAGATACTTTTTTAAGTATCACACTAACACCGCTAGCTTTAGCTTCAATATCAAATATTTGAACACCAGAACCACGTTTTGCTTTTAATAAAGCTTGTTGTGCTCTACTATCTAACTTATTTCCATTAACATTTATTGTAGGCTGCCCAGGAACTTTAAATTTAAATCCTGTTACACGTAATGGTAATTCGAAATCGAAATCGTCAAATTTAGCACCAATAGTTGAGATTTTAAGACTATTACGTTGCATTTTTAATGCGCCGTCTTCACCTCTAACTGTTCCAGTTGGTTTTGGTAAATCTTTAATTCTGAATTTAGCTTTATCACTTACTCTACCGCCATCAGGTAATGTACCAGATACGTTAATAGTAACCTCTCTACCTTGAATTCTTGTTGCATCCATTACGTAACTGCTACCAGATTTTCTAGATAAACCTTGAGCACTAGCGCTCACTTTATTATCAGGAATACCTGCAAAAGAAATGGTCATTGGGTTTTTAACACCACGGTAAACCACATTCATTTTATCAGCAGAAATGGTTGCTGAATTTGGCTTTGCTACAGTAGCGAAAGATGAATTTACAGGAACCTCAACTTCTTCTCCATCTTGAGCAAAAATTAATTTTCCTTCAATTTTGTGTTCTCCAACACTGCCTGTTCCAATTTTTAATTTCACTTTACCTTCTTCAATAACGTATTGCTCTTCAGTAAGTGCTCTACCGTCTAAAGTTAATTCAACTCGTGATGGTTTTGTTGAAGCATCTTTACGACCTAAAACAATTTGTCCATCAAACTGCTCACCATTAAAGTAAGCCGATTTTGAAGTTTCCATTAAAGTGGTATAGTTTGTCATAGACACCTCGCTAGAAAGTGTTCCTTGTAACATTGTTGATAAAACTTCAGATTCAGTCGTTTTAATATCTGCTTGAAGTTGTGTCATTTTAGTTAATGAAGCTACTAAAGGAAATCCTTTATAATGGTAATCTAGCCAATCAACTTTGATGCCATCTCTATTTGTAACTTCATCAGTACTAAATTCTGCTTGTACATCTTTAATTACAGACTCCATACCTTTTTCATCAGATAAAAGATTAACAACGCCATCTCTAAAAGTAGAGATTTGTGCTAAAAACTCTTGTCCGCCTTCACTAATTTTTCCGCCTTTAAAGAAATATTGATCAAGGTAATCGCCTTTGTCCATAATTTCATAATCCGTAGGATCATCAATTTTAGCGGTCATATCACCTTTTAATTTATCTAAATAAGCATCAAACTCTTTAGCTAAAGCATCAATTTTTGCTGCTTTTTGCTTTAAAGGCTCGTATTTTTCAGGTTGATCTGTAGCTTTCTGATCTAAATTCGCCATAAAACTGTTGTTTTGAACAGTGCTTGTAGCGTTAGATTTAGTAAGCTTTTCGTTCATTAATCCGAAGGCTGAAAGTACTTCTTTCGACATATTTAAAGCGAGCATCGCGATAAATATTAAATACATCAGATTAATCATTTTCTGTCTTGGTGATAAATTTCCTCCTGCCATGTTTTGTAATTAGGTTTTTGGTTAATTAATAGTAATTTGGGATTAACGCTCCTAATTATTTATTCATTGCAGATAACATACCGCCGTATACACCATTTAAAGAAGATAAGTTTGAAGCTAATGCTTTCATTTGCTCCTCTAATTTAGCAGCATTATCAGCAGACTCTGCATTAACAGACGCTTGTTTGCTTACGCTTTCTAATTGTACTTTATATAAGCTGTTTAATGATTCCATTTGAGCAGCAGCTAAAGTAAGCTCTTCACCATATTTCTTAGTAGCTTCAATTGAATCTACAGTAGAACCGATGTTTTTAGCAGCACCTTCAAAGTTTCTAATGCTTGTTCCTAAGCTTGACATTAATTCAGCATCAACTTTAGCTTCTTTTAATAAATCATCTAACTTTTTAGATAATAATCCTTGTGCATCTTGCTTTTCTTCTCTCTTTCCTGATTGTGCTCCACCAGCTAATTCTGGGTATACTAAAGACCAATCTAAATCCTCATCAACAGGTTCGAATGCTGATAATGCAAAAATAATTGCTTCTGTTACAAGACCTATAGTTAACATCACGTTACCTGTTAGTGGTCCGATTTCAAAGTGAATAATTTTGAATAGTGCACCAACAATTACGATTGCTGCTCCTAATCCGTACGCCATATTCATGAACTTTTTACTTGCTTTTGACTTTGCCATAATATTCGGTTTTAAAAAATTTAGTAGGTTAATTTATTATTATTGTTATTGATTAGATTGATTTTAGAATTACTGACCGTTTTTGGTTACTTGTGTCCCCATGTAATCTTGAACGGTTCTGAATCCTATATAACTTCTTGCAGAATCTGCATACTCGTAATCTCTTGAACTAACTTGTAAAAAGTAAGCTACATCTTTCCATGAACCACCTCTTACAATTTTACGTTGGTTATCTACATCGTTCACACTTGGGTTGATAGTAGATGTATATTGATATGCAGAAGGATCATAAGATGCATTTACCCATTCTGATACGTTACCAGCCATGTTGTATAAGTTATAATCGTTTGGCTCGTAAGACTGTGCTTCAACAGTATATAAAGCTTGATCGGCTGCATAATCCCCACGTACAGGTTTAAAGTTTGCCATAAAACAACCTCTATCGTTTTTCGTGTAAGGTCCTCCCCAAGGGAATGTTGCTGCTTGCAACCCACCTCTAGCGGCATACTCCCATTCTGCCTCAGACGGTAATCTGAATGTATTTACAGCAGCTGCACCAGCTTTAGAATTTTGGTAAGTATTCTTCCAAAGTGTTCTCCACTCGCAAAATGCTTTGGCTTGTTTCCAAGTTACTCCAACTACAGGATAATCACTGTAAGCATCATGCCAGAAATAATCGTTGTGCATTGGTTCGTTGTAAGAATAAGCAAAATCTCTAATCCATACTGTTGTATCTGGATAAATTTCAATCTCTTCTTTTATAATAACATCTTTACGCTTAACACCTCTGTTTCTTGCGGCTTCTTGGATGTCCATGTGGTTGTATTGAAATTTAAATTTCGTTACATCCCAAGTACGTTTTCCGTTATATGATTCTTCTTTAGGTAAATACATGGTATCCATAACTTCAGTATAGTATTCGTCTGGATACTCTTCGGTATTGTAAATTAAATCTACGTCTTTATTTATTTTTCGGCCTTCATAACCTGTTGGACCAAGACCCGTATAGTTTTCGAACATATACTTCTCGTAAACCGACATGTTTGCAGTATCTGCATCTTTAAACGCAAATTCTCCAATGCCACCATCTTCAGGAGTTAAACCTACTTCATCAGCTAAAACAGCAAGTTTCATTCTTACGATTGAATCTCTTACCCAATTAACAAACTGACGGTATTCACTATTGGTTATTTCAGTGGCGTCCATATAAAACGATCTTACAGTTACAGTTTTTGCAGGTGCATCATGAACTCCAGCTAGATCGTCATCGGCTTTACCCATAATAAAAGCGCCCCCAGGAATAAGTTCCATCCCATAAGGCTTTTCAGGATGCCATTTTTTCCCTTTCACACCAACTAGCTCGCCCCTGTCTTTAGAGCCACAACTGGCAAGAACTACTAATACTGCGGTTAATAATAAAAACTTCTTCATATCCATAGTAAACTCGAGGTTAATTTATTTAGCTTTTTCGATTACGAGAGCGTAAACATATTTATATATTATTTAAAAAACAACTTTTTATCTAAAAAAATAACGTTTCATCGTAAAAAAATAACACTTAAACGGTGGTTAAATCCATTTAACTAATCTTTATCTGTCAAACGCAATTTTTCTGAAATGCTTTGTACCAACGCTCTGGAACCAAATTATTACAAGCATCCAAATAATCTTGGTGCATGCATGGTAATAACGTATGACGTTTCAATTTATTATTGACTTCGGATAAAAATGGAATTTCTATCCACCAACGGCCTGTTTTATTGCTCTTATAGAAGACTAATTCTTCCTCTTCAATAAGAACAGTAAACTTTTGATAACTTCTTTCATCTGAAAAATCATCATCTAGAACGCGATAATTTACCCCCTCAATAAAATACCAAAGCATTTGAGAAATTAACATGGACGTCATATCGTCGTCCTTTGATGGTTTGTATTCGTAAATCCCAAAAGAACTCACTTTATTACTTATGCCTGCATAACGCGCAATGGCACAAATTTCTTTTCCATCTAAACCATTTGGAGAGTACCGTTGATTCAAGCCTAATTCGGAGCCTTTTACTGCGTTTAAATCTACCGTTACAATATTGGCATCACGCAAAGCTGGTTCAACAGATTTGATGTCGTGGGACACTTGCCCTAATCGATAGGATTCAAAATAGAGACTATCCATTAAATCCAATTCTTCTTGAGAATTAAAATAAGTTTGATAGCCAATAGTGGCGTAATTAAAAAGATTATAAGGCTGATCTAATATGATTTTACCAACAAAACTGTTATTTTTTATAGGTTTTGAAGAATCGCCTAGATTAAACTGCGCATCTACATTTACGATATTTACCATAGGTACAATATCATCATAAGCGCGATAATTAGCATAAGTTAGATCCTGTGAACCCCCTAAAATAATAGGAATTACATTTTTTTTAACCAACACACTTATCGCTTCACGCAAAGCGAAATAAGTATCTTCTACGCTTTCACCTTTATGAATATCGCCCAAATCGGCAACAGTCGTATTCCAACTTCCAGGAAACAAACTATAAAAGCTTTTTCTAATTTCATTTAACTGAAACTCTTCACCTATATAATTAACATCGTTCCTGTTTTCTAAAACCCCAATTATTGCGATTTTCACGTCATCCAAATCCGGCATGCCGTGCTGCGCCGAGTGTATTTTAAGTTTTCTTCCTAATGCTTGTGTTGAAAGTAACTCGTTATGAGCCAATACTAAATCTGAAACAGGAGAAAGGAAATTAAAATTCATAAGGTTTTATTTCTTTTTTGGCGCCGCCTTCTTTTTAGCCGCAGGTTTTCTTTTGGTTGCTTTTTTCTTAGGTGTAGCTGCTTCAATAATACCTTTAGCTTCTTCTAAAGTCATTTCAGAAACATCAACAGTTTTAGGTAATTCTACCTTTATCTTTCCTTTTAATACGTTATGTCTGCCCCATCGTGCTTTTTCAACACGAATGCCTTCATCTTCCCAGTTATGAATAACCTTGTCGATTTCCTTCTGAATTTTTGTTTCAATTAACTCAACAATATCTTCATCGGATAACTCGTCCCAATCGTATTTTTTGTTCACATTAATGAACATGTTGTTCCATTTAATATATGGCCCAAAACGTCCTTTACCTTTTTGCACAGGCAAATCTTGATACATATATATAGGAGCATCTGCTTTTTGCTTCTCTTTTATTAAAACAATAGCATCATCTAACTCCACACTTAATGGGTCGGTACCTTTTGGAAGCGACACATAAGCTTCACCAAACTTTACATAAGGCCCAAAACGCCCATTATTTACAAGTACTTCTTCACCTTCATAATTACCTAAAGTTTTAGGAAGCTGAAACAAATCCATGGCTTCCTCGTAAGTAATTGTGGTTAATTGCTGGTCTGGACTTAAACTAGCAAACTGTGGTTTTTCTTCGTCATCAACTGTTCCTATTTGTACCATAGGCCCAAAACGCCCTAAACGCACACTTACTTGCTTACCTGTTTTAGGATCTGTTCCTAAAATACGTTCACCAGATTCTCTGTCGGCATTTTCTTTAACATCTTCAACAACAGGATGAAAACCTTTATAGAAAGTCTTCATCATTTCAATCCAATTTTCGTTGCCTTCAGCAATTTCATCAAAATCGGCTTCCACTTTTGCTGTGAAATTGTAATCTAAAATGGCATCAAAATGATTCACTAAAAAGTCGGTTACAATCATACCAATATCAGTTGGCACAAGTTTCCCTTTATCGGAACCTACTTTTTCAGTCAATAAATTATCTTTAACGCTGCCTTCACTTAAAACAAGTTGTGTATAACTACGCTCTACACCTTCAACCGTACCCTTTTCAACATAATTTCTGTTTTGAATGGTTGAAATTGTCGGGGCATACGTTGATGGTCTACCAATACCTAATTCCTCTAATTTCTTAACCAAAGAAGCCTCGGTGTATCTTGATGGCGGACGCGTATAACGTTCGGTAGCAGTAATAAAATTATTAAGTAAGGTTTCGTTTGTGCGCATAGCTGGTAGCATACCATCGTGCTCTACATCTTCATCATCGGTACCTTCTAAATAAACTTTTAAAAAGCCTTCAAAAGTAATAACCTCTCCATTTGCTGTGAAAGTTTCATTATGAGTCGAGGCACTAATTTTAACATTGGTACGCTCTAATTCTGCTTCACTCATTTGTGAGGCAATGGCACGTTTCCAAATTAAATCGTATAAACGCGCTTGATCTCTATCGATATCTACAGAATGAGTTGCAAAATTGGTTGGACGAATAGCCTCGTGCGCCTCCTGTGCTCCTTTTGATTTTCCTGTATAATTTCTTGGTTTGCTGTATTCGTTACCGTAAGCGTTTTTAATTTCTGCTTCGGCACCTTTTCGTGCTTCGTCAGATAAATTTACGCTATCGGTTCTCATATAAGTAATTAAACCAGCTTCATAAAGGCGTTGCGCCATTGTCATGGTTTTACTTACTGAAAAATATAATTTACGCGATGCTTCTTGTTGAAGCGTTGATGTTGTAAATGGTGCTGCTGGCGATTTTTTAGCTGGTTTTTTTTGTAAATCGGCTACTTTAAAATCGGCTGCTGCGTTTTGTTCTAAGAATTTCTGAGCTTCTTCTTTTGATGAAAAATTCTTCGGAAGCTTCGCCTTAAAGGTTTGTCCGTCTTCATTAGAAAATTCGGCATCAATACGGTAAGATGCTACAGGTGTAAAGCCTTCAATTTCACGTTCTTTTTCAACAATTAAACGCACTGAAACCGACTGCACACGACCTGCTGAAAGACCGCCTTTTACTTTTCTCCAAAGTACGGGCGATAACTCGTAACCTACAATTCTATCTAATACACGACGCGCTTGTTGCGCATCGACTAAATCGTAATCGATACCTCTTGGGTTTTCAATGGCTTTTTGAATTGCAGACTTAGTAATCTCATGAAAAACAATACGTTTCGTCTTGTCTTTATCCAATTTTAAAGTTTCTGCTAAATGCCATGCTATAGCCTCTCCCTCGCGATCCTCATCACTAGCCAACCAAACCATTTCTGCTTTTTTAGCTAAATCCTTCAGTTTTTTTACAACTGCTTTTTTATCTTTTGAAACTTCGTATTTGGGTTTGAAATCCCCTTCAACATCAACCCCTAATTCTTTTGAAGGTAAATCGGAAATATGTCCGAAACTAGATTCAACTTTAAAATCTTTACCTAAAAATTTCTCAATGGTTTTTGCCTTAGCAGGTGACTCTACGATTACTAAATTCTTCGCCATACTTCATTTTTTGAAGCTACAAATGTATATGAAAAAAAGTATATCTACAGTATGTTAGCAATTATCTGTAGAAATTTTAAATAAAAAAGCCTGCTTTTACTACTTTAAAAACAGGTTTTTCTATTTAATAAAATCTTATTCAATTGTTGCGCCTATTTCATCAATAACATCTATTTGATTAAAACCAAACACCTTTTTATATATTAAATAAATAGGATGATAAACAAAAGTTGCTGTAAACAAAAGCCCTATACCACAAGCCAAATAGCCCACAATTTGCGATAAAATAGTGCTAACAACAATAAGCCCGAAAGCGACTAACCAGTTTTTATTCGCCAGTTTAACGCTTAGCTTAATAATTTCTCCCGTGGATAATTCTGGGTTGAATGCAAAAACAACCACGAAAAAACTTAATGGCACAATAGCATATATAAATGGAATATAACAAAGCATCATAGACACAATAGTTATTACTATAGAAATTAGTAAAATTAGTAGCCCCTTGCTTAAATATTGCATTTTAACAAAATAGAAATAATCTTTAGTATCTACCTGCTCATTATCGTCTATTTTTTTCATAATTCGATAAAACCCCGCATTAAGAACGAAAGTGATCGATCCTAAAACAAAAATACCCACAACTACAAAAAGGATATATAATATGGACATGCTACCAAAAAAATTGGTCATAGCACTATCGTCTATCTGTCCGTTTTCGCCTTGCGCGATAATCATACCTATAAGCGGGATGTACAAAATAATTATTAACGGAAGCATGATAACCAGCGTCATTAAAAAAAGAATAAAGCCTTTAAGCCAAGTCTTTTTAAACAACTCTATGGATTCGCCAAAAATTTCTCCAAAGTCTAGTGATTTGGCTTGCTCTATTTTTTTCAATAAATCGGTAACTGTATTCATATTTTTATATTGGTTTAATTTGGTTCGATAAAAATAGACGATTATAACACAAAATAAAATGAATCCTAAAATTTTCGTTAAAACAATGTAAACTGCATTATTTTTCAAACTGTCACTTTGTCACAAATCATTAAAATATTGTATCTTTGCAAGCTAATTGACCGATAACGGTTTCTTTATATTATGGAGAAGATTATAGACGAAAACAAACAAGGAGACGCTTTAGTTTTAGAACAAAAAAAAGAAAATAAACGCAAACTTTTTATTGAGAGTTATGGCTGTTCCATGAATTTTAGCGACAGCGAAATTGTGGCTTCCATTATGGCCGACCAAGGTTTTAACACAACGCAAAACCTTGAAGAAGCGGATTTAGTTTTAGTAAATACCTGCTCGATTAGAGATAAAGCCGAACAAACCGTTCGCAAACGTTTAGAAAAATATAATGCTGTAAAACGCGACCAAAACCCAAAAATGAAAGTGGGGGTTTTAGGCTGTATGGCCGAGCGTTTAAAAACTAAATTTCTTGAAGAAGAGAAAATAGTTGACCTTGTTGTTGGCCCCGACGCTTATAAAGACTTACCAAATCTTTTAGCAGAAGTTGATGAAGGTAGAGACGCCATAAACGTAATTCTTTCTAAAGATGAAACCTACGGCGATGTGTCGCCAGTGCGTTTAAATTCTAACGGCGTTACCGCTTTTGTGTCCATTACACGTGGTTGCGATAATATGTGTACGTTTTGTGTCGTACCGTTTACTCGTGGTCGTGAACGCAGTAGAGAACCCCAAAGTATTCTTGAGGAAGTGAACGATTTATGGAATCGTGGCTACAGGGAAATCACTTTATTAGGACAGAACGTAGACAGCTACCTTTGGTATGGTGGTGGATTAAAAAAAGACTTTGTAAAAGCTAGCGCGATGCAAAAAGCTACGGCGGTAAACTTCTCTAAACTTTTAGAGCTTTGCGCCAAAGCACAACCTAAAATGCGCATTCGTTTTTCAACATCAAACCCTCAAGATTTAACGCTTGATGTGATTGAAACCATGGCGAAATACGATAATATATGTAATCACATTCATTTGCCTGTACAAAGCGGAAGCAACCGTATTTTAAAAGCGATGAATCGTTTACACACTCGTGAAGAGTATTTCGAATTAATAGATAATATTCGTCGTATTCTACCAGAATGTGCCATCAGTCAAGATATGATTGTTGGATTTCCTACCGAAACCGAAGCCGATTTTCAAGACACCATTTCTTTAATGGAATACGTAAAATACAATTTTGGGTATATGTTTACCTATTCGGAGCGCCCAGGAACCATGGCGGGACGAAATATGGAAGACGACGTTCCTGAAGAAACTAAAAAACGAAGACTTCAAGATATTGTTGATTTACAACGTATACATAGTGAAATTAGAACCAAAGAATACTTAAACAGCGTTGTAGAAGTTTTGGTTGAAAAAGAATCTAAAAAATCGAGCGAAAAATGGTCTGGAAGAACCTCACAAAACATTGTTTGCGTGTTTCCAAAAGGCGACTATAACATTGGTGATTTTGTAAATGTTAAGGTTACAGATTGTACGAGTGCTACCCTTATAGGAGAGGGAATAAGCCCCTCCTAACCTCCCCTAAGGGGAGGAATTCTTACCCAAATGAATAAATATAAGTATGACTCAAAATAGAAAGAATCAAAATATTCACTTTTTAAATTCCCCTTTTTGGGGCTAGGGGGCTAATTATGGAATCAGTTCAAGCAATTAAACAACGTTTTGGTATTATTGGAAATGCTCCTGCCTTAAACCGTGCTATCGAAAAAGCCATTCAAGTAGCGCCTACAGATATTTCGGTTTTAGTTACAGGAGAAAGTGGTGTTGGTAAAGAAAGTATTCCTAAAATAATTCACCAATTATCGCACAGAAAACACAATAAATACATTGCTGTAAACTGTGGCGCCATTCCCGAAGGCACGATTGACAGTGAATTATTTGGTCACGAAAAAGGCGCATTTACAGGTGCATCGCAAACCCGTGCAGGCTATTTTGAAGTTGCCGATGGCGGAACTATTTTTTTAGATGAAGTTGGCGAATTACCACTTACCACACAAGTGCGTTTATTACGTGTTTTAGAAAATGGCGAATTCCTAAAAGTAGGTTCTAGTAAAGTACAAAAAACCAATGTACGCATCGTTGCTGCAACAAACGTAAACATGTTTGAAGCTATTGAAAAAGAAAAATTTCGTGAAGATTTATTTTACAGATTAAGCACGGTAGACATCAATTTACCGCCGTTACGCGAGCGCCAAGAAGACATCCATTTATTGTTTAGAAAATTTGCTAGCGATTTCGCTTTAAAATATAAAATGCCCACGGTAAAACTTAGCGACAATGCCATTCAATTGCTTTTAAAATACAGATGGAGCGGTAATATTCGTCAGTTACGAAACATCGCCGAGCAGCTTTCAGTATTGGAACAAAACAGAACCATTACTTCCGAAATTTTAAGAAGTTATCTACCAGATTCTGTTCGAACAAATCTGCCTGCCGTTATAAAAACATCAAAATCTGAAAGTGATTTTAGCAGCGAACGTGAAATTCTGTACAAAGTGCTTTTTGATATGAAAAGTGATTTGAACGATTTAAAAAAGCTGACTTTGGAATTGATGAAAAACGGCAACACCAAAGATGTTGAGAAAAAGAATGAAAGCTTAATTCAGAAAATTTATGGTGATGATTCTAATGAAGATACCGATTATGAAGAATCATTAGACACAGACACCGAAGTGCTTTCTATTCCGGAGCATACTATTGAAAAAGACGATATCGCACCAACTACAGATAAATATCATTTTGCTGAAGAAATTGAAGAAGAAGAAACACTTTCACTACAACATAAAGAACTCGAACTTATTAAAAAATCGCTCGAGCGCCATCAAGGCAAACGTAAACTAGCTGCCGCCGAATTAGGCATTAGCGAACGTACTTTATACCGAAAAATTAAACAGTATGATCTTTAGTGAAGTTATGTCATTAATTAGAAAAGTTTTCAAATGAATGAAAATTTAATAGCAACTTTAATATTACTGCTATATTTCTCGCCTGTTTTTTATCAACTAATTCAAGTTATAAAAGAAAGAAAACGAGGAAATCTTATTCCTTTAAAGAAGCTTCTAAAGTTCACAAAATACTCTTTACTTGTATTAACCCCAATTCTCCTTCTATTTGCGGCGCTTATTCATACAAACTATTTGAATTATGAAAAGCCTCTTACATTTGATAAATATGAACAAATTACATTCGAAAATTTTAGAGGCTTAGAGTTTTTTAGAAAATCACTGTATGGTAATGAAAAATTCGCATATGTAGTAACCACAATTGAAAGTGATATTCAAGAAAATTCGGTTGAAGTTAAATCTTTATTTCACCCATCACGGTCATTTGTCTACAATACAAAAACCTATAGTAAAGACCTTTTAAAACACGAAAAATACCATATCAAAATCACAGAACTATTCGCTCGAAAAGCAAAACAAAAAATAGCCAATCTTAAAGCCTTCAATAAAGAACAAATTGAAAATATTATTCAAAACACAAAAACAGAAGAAAGGGCGTTTCAAAAAGAATACGATTACAACACTTTTCATTCCTATGTATTTAGTGAACAAAAAAGATACGAGAAACAAGTTGACAGTTTATTAACTTTACTTTCAGAATTTAAAAAACCAAAAATAATAATTGATGCCAAAATTTAAGTACATCCTTCTAGCCTTCACCGTATTAATATTAAGCAACTGTAAAAACGAAGAAGAACACGAATACCCTTTAAATAAAAGGTATTGGGATCTTAACGATTACGACGCAGCAGTTCTTGAACTGAGATTTGGCTACACTAACGATGAGAAAAAACCAACCTTTGATAATCCTGAACAAAGTATCATAGTTAAAAAACTAACTGACGAACAGAACTACAAAATTGTATTAAATGATAATGAATTAGGTTTAAAACATCGAAATACTGTTGCTCAAGAATTCTTTAAGCATTGGAAAGACATGCAAGACATCTACCCTGCAACCGACCGTAAAGACCAATATATCTATGACATAGAAATGTTAGCTGTATGGCAATTTGGATTAGGTTTACAGCTTGATTATTTTAAATTAGGAAACGACGAAATACAAGAAAGTGCAGACGACCCAAATGCACAAAAAGTAAAAAGAAATATTAATTCTAATATTAAAATTTTGATTAATAATTACACTTATTATTTAGATGAGATAAATAATGAAAACGCTTTTTCAAATGAAGGAAAAATAAAATTAGCTGAAGGTATCGATAAATACTTTTCGAAGCTGATTACCCTATACCCTGATGGTGATTATAGTAAAATGAAAAAGAAAGCTGAATTATTGTTCAAAAAAAGTGAATCTGACAAAATTAAAGCATCGCTAACAAAACTTATTGCTTTAATAGATTCTCATAAAAAAGAAGCATTGCCACAACAATAAAAACACATATTTAATAGTATTTTTGCCCTTTACAAAACAGTTTCCTTGTTAAAACTTTAAAATTCACAGCATCACATAAAACCATGAAAAAATACGTCTTATACTTTTCACTCCTAGCCTTAAGCTTTTCATTTACAAGCTGTGGTTTTTATTCGTTTACAGGCGCTTCTATTCCTGCAAATGTAAAAACCTATCAAGTAAATCATTTTGAAAACACCGCTTTACTTATAGAACCTGGCTTAGAGCGAGATTTTAAAATTGCTTTAGAGGATTTAATACAAAACCAAACCAACTTAAATTTAGTTCCAAACGGTGGCGATTTAATTTACGAAGGTGAAATTACAGAATATCGAATTTCGCCAACTACTGCAACTGCCGAACAAACCGCAGCACAAAACCGATTAACAATTACCGTAAAAGTGCGTTTTTATAACACCAAAAAAGAGGAAGATGATTTAGAACAAAGTTTCTCGTTTTTTTACGATTACCCAGGGACAGACCAACTTATAGGCGACATAAAAACAACAGCAGTAGAAGAAATATTTGCACGTATTACGCAAGATATTTTTAACGCCACCTTAGCGAAGTGGTAACAACACATTAATTTTGGCACAAACAATGAACCAATCAGATTTTATACAAATCCTTCAAAAACCGCAAGTTTTAACTAACGCGCAAACCGATGGACTAAAGTCTATTATTGCCAAATACCCCTATTTTCAATCGGCGCGTGCCATATATTTAAAAGGTTTAAAAGACCAAAGCAGCCTTCAATACAATCAGGAACTTAAAACAACAGCGTCTTACACCACCGATAGAAGTATTTTATTTGATTTTATTACTTCTGAAGTTTTTGTTCAGAATGAAATTTCAGAAACCATCAAAAACAATAGTTCGCATTTAAATGATATTCAAGTTGAAGCTGAAGACATTTCAGTACATAAAAACGTTACTATTGATGATCATTTAAAACAACAAATTAAAGATACCGATGGTGTTCTAGACCCCGCTCTTTTTGAACCCAAAGCACTCCAAACACCAAAAGCACCTTTTCTTGTAGAAACTTCAGAAACCACTGAAGAAAAACCAGAGATAAACCCCGAAAAAGCAAAAGAACAAGAAACCACTGCCGAAGCTGTTTTAAAGTTGGGGGAGCCACTTCAATTTAACAACAAAGAATCGCATTCCTTTAATGAATGGCTAAAACTTACCCGTTTTGATCCTATTGAACGTGATTCGGTAAAAATAAAGAAAGAAAAAAAACTAAAAAAAGACACTAAAAAATTAGATTCTAGCGGTTTAGAAAGAAAAGAAAAGTTTAAACTTATCGATAAATTTATTGCCGAAAACCCCAAGATAAGTCCAACAAAACCCTTGTCGCAAAAAGGAAACTTGGCAAAAGCACAAATGATACAACCTGAAGCTTTAATGACTGAGACTTTAGCACGTATTTATGTAGAACAAAAAAACTACAGTAAAGCAATTCAATCTTATAAAATTTTAAGTTTGAAATATCCAGAAAAAAGTAGTTTCTTTGCAAACCAAATTAGAGCAGTAGAGCATTTACAAGAACAAAATAATAAAAAATAATGAGTACGTTTACAATATTTTTAGTCCTTATCGTAGTGGTAGCGTTTTTACTTATCGTAGTAATCATGGTTCAAAACCCTAAAGGAGGCGGATTATCATCATCTTTCGGTGGTGGTGGCACACAACAATTAGGAGGTGTTAAGAAAACCACGGATTTCTTAGATAAAAGTACTTGGACCTTATCAACTTTACTTTTGGTATTAATTTTAGTATCTAATGTAGCGATAAACAGAGGGCCAGGAAATGCAGAATCTAAAGCTTTAGATTTAGATGCACCAACATCTGCTCCTGTTGCTTTACCAGACGCACCAGCACAATCTAATGACACAACTCCTGCGAAAGAAGCAGAATAGTTTTTACAACATAAAATAAAGACAAAAATGCCAGCTTTTTAAGTTGGCATTTTTCGTTTTTAAGCCATCCTGCAAGACCATCTGCAAGTTTGTCAGTTATATGTCATTGGCACATTTTTCGTAGGCTACTAGCCAATAAATTAACACTTAAATAATTAAAAATATAAAACAAATGGGAGTAAACATTAAACCATTAGCAGATCGCGTACTTATCGAGCCTGCTGCAGCTGAAACCAAAACAGCTTCAGGAATTATTATTCCAGACAATGCTAAAGAAAAACCTCAAAAAGGCACTGTAGTTGCTGCTGGACCAGGAACCAAAGACGAGCCAATTACTGTTAAAGTTGGCGACACTGTTTTATATGGCAAATACGCTGGAACAGAACTAAAACTTGAAGGCTCAGATTATTTAATTATGCGTGAGAGCGATATTCTTGCGATAGTGTAAATTAGCCTTTGGCTATTGGCGGTTTGCCTTTAGCTAAAACCAACAAAATTTAATTTAGTAAAAACTAGTTCTTAGCTATTAGCCCTTCGCTTTTAGCTTTAATAAATTAACAACACAAGCTTTGCCAATAGCGAACAGCTAAAGGCCAAAAGCTAAAAATTTAAAAAAATGGCAAAAAATATAAAATTTGATATTGAAGCACGCGACGGTTTAAAACGTGGTGTTGATGCATTAGCAAATGCGGTTAAAGTAACTTTAGGTCCTAAAGGACGTAACGTAATTATTAGTAAAAGTTTTGGAGCGCCTTCTGTAACTAAAGATGGTGTTTCTGTAGCTAAAGAAATTGAATTAGAAGATGCACACGAAAATATGGGTGCACAAATGGTTAAAGAAGTGGCTTCTAAAACCAACGATTTAGCTGGTGATGGTACCACTACCGCTACTGTTTTAGCACAAGCAATCGTGAAAGAAGGTTTAAAAAACGTGGCTTCTGGTGCAAATCCTATGGATTTAAAACGTGGTATCGACAAAGCTGTTGAAGCCATTGTTAAAGATCTTGAAGCTCAAGCTCAAAAAGTTGGGAACTCTTCAGAAAAAATAAAACAAGTTGCTGCTATTTCTGCAAATAACGATGATACAATTGGCGAATTAATTGCTACTGCTTTCTCTAAAGTTGGAAAAGAAGGTGTAATTACGGTTGAAGAAGCGAAAGGAATGGATACTTATGTAGACGTCGTTGAAGGAATGCAATTTGATAGAGGCTATTTATCACCTTACTTTGTAACCGATTCTGATAAAATGGTTGCCGATTTAGAAAATCCATACATTTTATTATTCGATAAGAAAATCTCTAACTTACAAGAGATTCTTCCAATTTTAGAGCCTGTTGCACAATCTGGTCGTCCTTTATTAATTATTGCTGAAGATGTAGACGGACAAGCACTTGCTACTTTAGTGGTTAATAAATTACGTGGTGGATTAAAAATTGCTGCTGTAAAAGCGCCAGGATTTGGAGACAGACGTAAAGCTATGCTTGAAGATATCGCTATTTTAACTGGTGGAACTGTGATTTCTGAAGAACGCGGATTTACTTTAGAAAACGCCGATTTAAGCATGTTAGGTACTGCTGAAACCGTAACTGTAGACAAAGACAATACAACCATTGTAAACGGTTCTGGCGATAGCGAAACTATTAAAGCGCGTGTTAATCAAATTAAAGCGCAAATTGAAACAACAACTTCAGATTACGATAAAGAAAAACTTCAAGAGCGCTTAGCTAAATTAGCTGGTGGGGTTGCTGTACTTTACGTTGGTGCTGCTAGTGAAGTTGAAATGAAAGAGAAAAAGGACCGTGTTGATGATGCTTTACACGCAACAAGAGCTGCTGTAGAAGAAGGTATTGTTGCTGGTGGTGGTGTTGCTTTAGTAAGAGCAAAAGCTGTTTTAGCAAAATTAACAACCGATAATTTAGATGAAACTACAGGAGTTCAAATTGTAAACAAAGCCATTGAAGCACCTCTTAGAACAATTGTTGAAAATGCTGGAGGCGAAGGTTCTGTAGTTATCAATAAAGTTTTAGAAGGTAAAAAAGACTTTGGTTACGATGCTAAATCTGATACTTATGTAAACATGCTTGAAGCTGGAATTATCGACCCGAAAAAAGTAACGCGTATCGCTTTAGAAAACGCTGCTTCAGTTTCTGGAATGATTTTAACAACAGAATGTGCTTTAATTGATATTAAAGAAGATGCTCCTGCAATGCCTATGGGCGGAGGCGGAATGCCAGGCATGATGTAATGGCGAATCGCCATAGATAAATTTTACAAAAACGCTTCAATCCTATAGCAATCGGGATTGGAGCGTTTTTTTATGTCAAAATTAAACCTATATAGGCACATTCAGAAAACGCGTTATCCCTTGTAAATACAAGTATTTTTACGTAAATTTAAGTACATAAAAACCCCGAAAAAGGCTGATCAGAGCCAAAAACGGGGTTTTCTTATTCTTACGTTTATG